>NZ_LYUZ01000092.1:0-111353 GCF_001679925.1 Leisingera sp. JC1
CGGGCGTTCTGGAAACGATGGACGGGATACCACACCCGCAGCCGCGCAGAAGCCAGGATGCGCTGCCTCAAGGCCTTCGGCGAGCGCATCGCCGCGAGAGACCCAGATAGCCAAACCGCTGAAATCCACATCTGCGTCGCACTCATCAACCGCTTCAATGCCCTCGGCACCGCCGAGATCGTCCGCGTGGCCTGAACCTGAAGGGGAAAGGGGAAGTCACGCCTCAAGACGCCTTTCTGCAACAATGCCTCAGAGATGTCGAAACGGAAGAACCATTCGCCTGAGTTCAAGGCCAAGGTCGCGCTTGAGGCTTTGAAGGGCGAGCGGACTGTTGCAGAGCTGGCAAGCCAATTTGGCGTTCATCCGACGATGATCCACAGCTGGAAGCGGGCGCTCCTGGAGGGCGCGTCCGGCGTGTTCGAGCGTGGCGGCAAGAAAACCCCGGAGTTTGACGAAGAACAGATCAAAGAGCTGCACGCTAAGATTGGGGAGCTGGCCGTTGCCAACGATTTTTTGTCACGAAAGCTCAAACCGTGGATCGGCAAGTGAGGCGGAAAATAATCGAGCCTGCCAATGCCAATCTGCCCATTGGCAAGCAGTGCAAGCTGCTGTCGATCTCGCGGTCGTCGTTCTATTATCAACCCAAAGGCGAGACGGCTCTGAACCTGATGCTGATGCGTCGGATCGACGAACAGTTCCTGGAAACGCCGTTCTTCGGTGTGCGGCAGATGACTTGGCATCTGCGCAATGAGGGGCATTTGGTGAACGAAAAGCGGATCAGGCGGCTGATGAGGGTGATGGGGCTCATGNGCGTCGGATCGACGAACAGTTCCTGGAAACGCCGTTCTTCGGTGTGCGGCAGATGACTTGGCATCTGCGCAATGAGGGGCATTTGGTGAACGAAAAGCGGATCAGGCGGCTGATGAGGGTGATGGGGCTCATGCCGATCTACCAGAAGCCCAACACCAGCAAGGCAGCGAAGGGACACAAGACCTACCCCTATCTGCTGCGTGGTCTGCGGGTGGGGCGCCCGAACCAGGTCTGGGCGGCAGACATCACTTATCTGCCAATGCGCAAGGGGTTCCTGTATCTGGTGGCGATCATTGACTGGCACACCCGCAAGGTGCTGGCCTGGCGCATCTCGAACACGCTGGAAGCGGACTTCTGTGTCGAGGCGCTGAACGAGGCCATCCACAAGTTCGGCCCGCCCGAGATCATGAATACAGATCAGGGCAGCCAGTTCACGTCCTTCGTCTGGACGGACAGGCTGCGGCGATCCGATGTGCGCATCTCGATGGATGGCAAAGGCCGGTTCCTCGATAACATCTTCGTCGAGCGGCTCTGGCGGAGTCTGAAATACGAGTGCGTCTACCTGCACGCTTGGGAGACTGGATCAGAGGCGAAGGCAGGCGTCGGCAGATGGATCGAGTTCTATAATCGAAAACGCCCACATTCCGCCCTTGGCGGCAAGCCTCCTGCCATGGTCTATTGGCTGAGAAAAGACGAAACCCAACCTGGTCAGCAGCGGCAGAGAGTAGCTTAAACTACGCCAGATCCTGTCCAACGATCGGGGAGTAGCTCACAGACAGCTGTTCCTGTGCCACGCAGCATCCTCAGAGAACCGGGGCCCAGGCTACGTGACATAGTTAACATTCGGCACAATTCTATGAACTGTCTGAAACCAAAGGTTTGGATACAGGGGCCGGAACCACCTGAAAAAATCATCTTGGAACATCGTTGCCCCGGACACTCGCCCCGGCCTAGAACGATGAAGGCGTACACGCGCTGATGACTTTGCACACCTTGTCCCCGGCGTTGCGGAACCGGTGTGGCAGGATGCTGGAAAAGTAATAAGCGTCTCCTGGGCCAAGAATTCGGGATTGTCCATCTACCGTTACTTCCAGACGCCCCTCAATTACGACCGCACATTCTTCGCCCTCATGCGACAGGGCTCCACGGCCTGAGTCTGCACCGACACCGTACTCTTCAATCAGCATCTGCAGCTTTCGATTCCGCCGCTCACCTGCGACCAGCAGGTAGGATACGCCCGGCGACCCCAGGTCCCGCATGCCGCTGTGAGGAAAGAAAAAGTTGTCCTCGTTCTTCAGTTCGAAGCTGAAGAAAAAGCCCAGGTTAACATCAACACCTGCGAGAATTTTCTTGAGCAGAGCCACTGAAGGCTGGGTTGATCCGCTCTCGATCTGGGAAATCGTACCGCTTCCCACCCCCGCGCGCTTGGCCATCTCGCGTTGGCTGAGACCTTTTGAGGTTCGAATCAATCGCAGGCGCCTTGCGGTTTCCAGATCGGGTGCCGAAGAGTCGCCCATTGTGATTTCCTGCTTCTGATCGAAAGCACCTTAGGCTGGCCCGATCAGTTTTTCAATGACTTACACATTCCTACAAAGCCGGGTGTGCGAAAAGCTGAAACTTTGCAAGTATCTCTCATCAAATAATAATCTGCCTTGCGAGGAATGGACATGCCCGTTCAGTCAAATACCATGTCGTCTTTCTGGATGCCGTTTTCGGCCAATCGTGATTTCCTTCGCGAGCCCCGCATGGTCCAGTCTGCCGAAGGGATGTATTACACCAGCTCGGACGGCCGCCGGATTATGGACGGCACCGCGGGGTTGTGGTGCGTTAATGCAGGCCATCGTGATCCGCTGATTGTAGAGGCAGTGCAGAAGCAGGTTCACGAGCTGGACTACGCTCCGAATTTCCAGTTTGCCCACCCACAGGCGTTCGAGCTGGCGGGTAAGCTGACGGCGATGATGCCCGAGGGGATGAGCCATGCGTTCTTTACCAACTCGGGGTCCGAGTCGGTCGACACCGCGCTCAAGATTGCGCTGCATTACCACCGGATGCGCGGCGACAGCGCCCGCACACGTCTGATCGGGCGCGAACGCGGTTACCATGGCACCGGCTTCGGCGGCATCTCGGTCGGGGGCATCGTGAAAAACCGCATGCATTTCGGCACTCTCCTGGCCGGTACCGATCACCTTCGTCATACTCATGATCTGGAAAAGAACGCATTCACCCGCGGCTGCCCCGCGCATGGCGCCGAACTGGCCGATGATCTGGAGCGCATCGTTGCGCTGCATGATGCCTCGACCATCGCGGCCGTCATCGTCGAGCCGATGGCAGGGTCCACCGGAGTGCTGCTGCCGCCCAAGGGGTATCTGCAACGGCTGCGCGAGATCTGTGACCGGCATGGCATCCTGCTTATCTTTGACGAGGTCATCACCGCCTTCGGCCGGCTGGGTGCATCGACCGCGTCGGAATACTTCGGCGTTACTCCGGACATCATCACCACCGCCAAAGGGCTAACAAACGGCGTCATCCCGATGGGCGCGGTCATCGTGTCCGACGCGATCTACAATTCCGCCATGGAAAATGCAGACGCGCCGATCGAATTGTTCCACGGCTACACCTACTCGGCCAACCCGGTGTCCTGCGCAGCCGCACTGGCGGCGCTGGAAAGCTACGAACAGAACGACCTGTTCCGCCGCGCCGCTCTGCTGTCGCAACCGTGGGAGGATCAGCTCCACAGCCTGAGGGATCTGCCCAATGTCATCGACATCCGGAACCTGGGGCTGGTCGGCGCCATCGAACTGGCGCCGCGCGAAGGCGCGCCGGGCGAGCGGGCCTATGAGGCGATGAAACGCGCCTGGGACGCTGGGATTATGATCCGGGTAACCGGCGACATCATCGCACTTTCTCCGCCGCTGATCATCTCGGAACCTGAAATCAACACGCTTGTTCAGACACTTGGCAAAGTTCTGGCTGAGCTTCCGTGACCTTTCCCCTCTAAATCCAAAGGACTGCAATCATGAAAGATGCTGCCCCGATCGCTTCGATCGGCCACTATATCTGTGGCCAAAACACAGCTCCCGACGGCGAAAACACCCAGGCTGTCTACAACCCTGCAACCGGCGAACACACCGGCGATGTGTCCCTGGCAACCGTCGAAACCGTGAACGCTGCGGTCGCCGCGGCCAAGGCGGCCTTTCCTGCGTGGTCGAACACGCCGCCGATCCGCCGGGCCCGGCTGATGAACAATTTCCTGGCGCTGGTGCGTCAGCACAAGGACGACCTGGCCCGCGCCATCACTGTCGAGCACGGCAAGGTCTTCACCGATGCTCAGGGCGAGGTCGAGCGCGGCATTGATATCATCGAGTTTGCCTGCGGCATCCCGCAGCTCCTTAAGGGTGATTACACGGAGCAGGTGTCCACCGGCATGGACAACTGGACCACACGCCAGGCCCTGGGCGTCGTGGCCGGGATCACGCCCTTCAATTTCCCGGTCATGGTGCCGATGTGGATGTTCCCGATCGCCATCGCCGCAGGCAATACCTTCATTCTGAAACCGTCGCCGACCGATCCTTCGGCTTCGCTGCTCTATGCCGACCTGATGAAACAGGCAGGCTTCCCCGATGGCGTGTTCAACGTCGTTCAGGGCGACAAGGTGGCCGTGGATGCGCTGCTTGAAAATGACGATGTCAAGGCTGTGTCCTTTGTCGGCTCGACCCCGATTGCCAACTACATCTACGAAGTCGGCGCCCGCCACGGCAAGCGCGTCCAGGCCCTGGGCGGGGCCAAGAACCACATGCTGGTGATGCCTGATGCCGACATGAACAAGGCCGCCGACGCGTTGATCGGTGCAGCCTATGGCTCGGCCGGAGAGCGCTGCATGGCCATCTCGGTTGCTCTGCTGGTTGGCGATGCCGCGGATAAGCTGATGCCGGTGCTGAAAGAACGCGCCGAGACCCTGAAGATCAAGAACGGTCTCGAACTGGACGCAGAAATGGGCCCGATCGTCACCGCCGCCGCGCGCGACCGGATCAAGGGCTATATCGATAGCGGCGTCGAAGAAGGAGCTGACCTGCTGGTCGATGGCCGCGGCTACACCGTCGAAGGGCACGAAGGCGGCTACTTCCTGGGCGGCACCCTGTTCGACAACGTTACCCCGGAAATGAAGATCTACCGCGAAGAGATCTTTGGCCCGGTTCTGGCCTGTGTCCGCGTGCCGAACTTTGCCGAAGGCCTGCAGCTGATCAACGACCACGAGTTCGGCAACGGCGTGTCGCTGTTCACCCGGGACGGCAACGTTGCGCGTGAGTTCGGCAAACAGGTTCAGGTCGGCATGGTCGGCGTCAACGTTCCGATCCCGGTGCCGATGGCGTGGCATGGCTTCGGCGGCTGGAAAAAGAGCCTGTTCGGCGACATGCACGCCTATGGCGAAGAGGGCGTCCGTTTCTACACCAAGCAGAAATCCATCATGCAGCGCTGGCCTGAAAGCATCTCGGAAGGTGCTGAATTCGTCATGCCAACGGCCAAGTGAGCCTCTCTTTCCTGGAGTGAAGACAATGTACATCGGTGTACCCAAGGAAATCAAAAACCACGAATACCGCGTCGGGCTGACGCCCGAGAGCGTGGCTGAGCTGATCACGAACGGTCATGCGGTGCTGGTCGAAACCGGTGCGGGCCTGGGCATTGGCGCGGATGACGATGCGTATCGTGCTGCTGGTGCGGAGATCGCAACAAACGCAGCCGAGGTGTTTGCCCACGCCGAAATGATCGTAAAGGTGAAGGAGCCGCAAGCAGCGGAGCGTGCGATGCTGCGCGAGGGGCAGATCCTCTATACCTATCTGCACCTGGCTCCAGATCCGGAGCAGACCAAAGATCTGGTGAACTCTGGCGCGGTCTGCATCGCCTATGAAACAGTAACGGACGACAATGGCGGTCTGCCGCTCCTGAAGCCGATGAGCCAGGTTGCAGGCCGGATGTCGATCCAGGCCGGTGCCGGTGCCCTGGAAAAGGCCCAGGGCGGGCGCGGGGTTCTCCTGGGCGGTGTGCCTGGGGTGAAGCCCGGCAAGGTTGTTGTCATCGGCGGCGGTGTTGTCGGTTTCAACGCGGCGCAGATGGCCGTTGGCCTGCACGCTGACGTCACCATTCTGGACCGTAACCCGGCCGTTCTGGAAAAGCTCGAAAACCATTTTGAGGCATCCGCCAAGGTGGTTTACTCAACCCAGGCCGCGCTGGAGGAAGAGGTTTCCAATGCCGACCTCGTGATCGGGGCGGTTCTGATCCCCGGCGCCGCCGCACCCAAGCTTGTTTCGCGTGATCTGATTGCGAAAATGAAACCCGGTGCAGTGGTCGTGGATGTTGCCATTGACCAGGGCGGCTGCTTTGCGACCTCCAAGACAACGACACACGCAGACCCGACCTATGTCGTTGATGATGTTGTGCATTACTGCGTCGCCAATATGCCCGGCGCGGTGGCCCGGACTTCGACCTATGCGCTGAACAACGTGACCCTGCCGCATGCCATCGCCATTGCGAACAAGGGCTGGCAGCAAGCGCTGGCCGACAACCATCACCTGCTGAATGGCCTGAACGTGGCCTGCGGCGAGGTGACCTGCAAGGCTGTGGCCGATGACCTCGGATACGGCTTCGAGGATCCCAGAAATTTGCTGACTTAAGCAAATCCGCGCCCGCAACAGCATACCGCTGTGCGGGCGTTATTCGTCAAACAGGAGGAGAACTACCCGATGAGTTTCAACAAGATTACCAAAGGTCTGGCCGCTGGCGCGCTGAGCACTCTGATGTCGACCGCGGCTTTCGCCGAAGACATGACCCTGCGTTTTGCAGGCGTGTTCCCGATCGACCACCAGGGCACAAAAATGATGGAACAGGTTGCCGCAGATGTTGCAGCAGCCAATGTTGGCCTGAAGATCGACGTGTTCCCTGCAAACCAGCTCGGTTCTGGTGAAGCCTTGTTCGAAGATGTCGCCCGCGGCAACATCGATCTGGCTTCCGCTTTTATCTACGCCGACACCGATCCGCGCCTTGAGTTCCTGTCCATGCCGTTCCTGCTGGGAGGATGGGATGACATGGAAAATACGCTGCTCAACATGGATTCCGAGTTCAACACCATCCTGCAGGAGATCACCGACGAATACGGCGTCCGGGTGATGGCTCAAAACCCTGAAGGGTTCATCGGCATCGTTGCTTCGCAAGAGCCTCAGAACTGGAGCAGCTTTGAAGACAAAGGCATGAACATTCGTGTCTGGTCGTCCAGCGTTGTGAAGTCGATGGTTGAAGAACTGGGCTACCAGGCAACAACCATGGCATGGGGGGACATCTTCCCCGCGCTTCAAGCCGGTATCGTCGATGGTGCGATCTGCTGCACCAAAACCGCGACCTACTCCATCTTCGCCAAGTCGGATGTCGGCACCCACTTCGTCGAGTACAACTCGATCTCCGAACTGACAACGTTCTATGCATCGCAGCGGACGCTGGACAAGCTGAATGACGCACAGCGTGACGCGTTGCAGGCAGCTCTGACCAAAGCGTCGAATGATTTCTTCAGCTACAACCGAGAAAACGACGAGGTTTTCGGTCAGAAGCTGCTTGATAAGGGCTACACCATCCTTCGCCTGAACGATGAAGAACAGGCTGCGATGGCCGCGCATGTTCAGGAAACGGTCTGGCCGCAGATGGCAAAAAGCGTTGGTCAGGACATCATCGACCGCCTGCTGGCAGCCAAGAACAACTGATCAGGAAAAGGGCCGGCAGACCAGCTGGCCCTTTTTTGTTCTTGAGCGAAACAATGGGAGGGAGAAAGATGTCCGTTTCGGTAAGCGAACAACCACCAGCCGCCGGGAACGAAGTTCACGGCATTCGGAACAAAATAACCGACGAATTGCCGGTCATCATTGGCTACCCGATGAAGGCGATCGCATTTGTCATGAGACAGATTGTAATGGTGTCAGGGTTCCTGATGGCATTCACCTTTGGCGCGGTTGTTGTCATCAGATACGGCTTTGGCGGCGATCTTTTCGCCTACGAAGAATGGCTGTTGGGCATTAGCATCGTGGGCTTCTTTGCAGGCGCTGTTCTGGCCTCTGCGCGCAATCTGCATATCAACGCGGATATTCTGGGCATCGTCATCCAAAACCCGCGGATGATCTGGTGGCGCGGGTTCATCGTGCTGACGGTCGAGCTGCTGGTGATCCTGTTTCTCATGTACGCGTGCTATGTCTCGCTGCTTGACGACTTCTCGTTCCCGCGGCTGCGCGCAACCCCTGTGCTGCGCATCCCCTTTGTTACCTGGCGGATCGGAATCATGATCGCCTTTGGCTTCATGGCGATGTTCACCACCGCGTATCTGTACGTGCATATCCGTCAGGGTCTCGGTCTCCCGCTCAAATCAGCTGCTGCCAAGGAGGCTGCAAAATGATCATCACCGGTAGTCTTCTTATCGTCTGCGCCATGCTGCTTCTTGGGGTCAGCGTTTTTGTGGCCTTCGGGGCCGTCCTGATTTTCATTGCCATGGTCGGTGATCAGTCGATCACAGGGTACTTGCCGACGGGGTCCACGGGAATCCGGTCACTGGTTCTGCTGGCCATCCCGCTTTTCATGATTGCGGGCGGCATCATGGAAAAAGGGCGGATCGCGGCGCCTCTGGTTTCACTCGCCGAAATGTTCATTGGCCATATCAAGGGCGGGCTAAGCGCCGCGGGCGTCCTGGCCTGCGGGGTCTTTGGCTCGATTTCCGGCAGCGCCAACGCCACCCTGACCTGCATCGGCGGCATCATGATGCCGCACTTGAAAAAGGCCAACTATCCCGGCGGGCAGTCGGCTGCTCTGATCGTGGCGGCAAGCCCTCTGGGCCTCCTGATCCCGCCAAGCTCGTCGCACATACTGTATGGCTGGGTGGCACAGCAGCACGTGCTGAAATGCTTTCTGTCCACCGTGATCCCCGCGTTCATCCTGATCACCCTGCTGATCGTCGTGAACCAGTTCATGCTGCGGAAATACGATGGCATTAACCTGACAGAACGCCCCAGGCCTTTTTTGCCCACCTTTGGCCGCCAGGCGCGCCTGGCGGGACCTGCGCTGATGATGCCGCTGATCATTCTGGGAGGGATCTACGGCGGTATCATGACCCCGACCGAAGCCGCTGGCATCGCCGTGGTCTATTCGATCCCGATTGCGATCTACTTCTACCGCGGCCTGACCTGGAAAACGCTGGCCCAGACCATCCAGAATTCCGGCGTCACAATCGGCGTGGTGATGGTCATGATCTTCATGGTTCTGATCGTGTCGGACAACCTGATCTCGCAGGGCGCACCGCAACTGGCCAAAGATCTTGTTTATTCCGTATCTGACAACCCGATTGTGATCCTGCTGATGATCAACATCGTGATGATCCTGATCGGGATGCTGATGGATGATATCTCGGGCCTGCTTCTGGCGACCCCGATCCTGTTGCCCATCGCGCAGAGCACCGGAATGGACCCGATCCATTTTGCTGCCGTGATCGGCGTGAACCTGGGCATGGCGAACATCACACCACCCACGGCGCCGCTTCTCTATCTTGGTGCCCAGGTCTGTGACGAACCGGTCTCGCGCATGCTGTGGCCGACGCTGATCTTTATCATCTTCGCCTGGCTGCCGACGCTGATGCTGACGACCTTTGTCCCGGAACTGGCGCTCTTCCTGCCCGACCTCCTGCTCAGCAAATAAGGGGGCCACCTATTCCTGCGCCCCCGGACCGGGGGCGTTCCCCTGCCGGCGGCGGATGCCGGACAGGCAGCCGCGAACCTTCAGCCCCAGAAACTGAACACAAGAGGAACACCATGTATAGCAACATACTCGTAGCGCTGTCCCTGGAACATGGCATCAGCGAACAGGCACTCTCCACAGCACGTGCCCTCCTGTCCGAGGGTGGAAAGATCACCGCAGCCCATATTCACGAGCCGCCGAACAAGCAGATCATGTATTACATGGAGCAAAATGTTGTCGAAAAATCCTACCAGAAAGCCCAGGCAAGCCTGGCTGACCGGTTGCAGGGTGAAGCGGATGTGAACTCCGTCATTCTGGAAAGCCAGTCAGCGGGCCGCGCGATAACGGAATATGCCAACAAACACAAAATCGACTGTATCGTCCTTGCCTCGCACAAACCGGGGATGAAGGAGTTCTTTTTGGGCTCGACCGCCGCGCTGGTCGTCCGCCACGCTCATTGTTCGGTTCATGTCCTCCGCCTGTAACGGCTTATAACGGCCGCAGATCGAACAGCCAGCCCTGTGCAAATGGTTTGCAGTCAAAGCAGCGTTGGAGCTTACTTAGGAGCGCCGGTTGGACCATTTTGCTGCCACCTGATTTGGGGCAACTAGAAAATGAGTGTGCCTGCGATGCTCACCGGAGCGCTGTCCGCAACTGTCGCATGGTCGTGTCGCGATATTCTGCCCGGTCTTTTGGGGTTGGCCTGAATGAGGACGCTCATGGAAGCGGTCGTTGGAAAAAGCTTGGCCGCCAGAGATACTGTTCGCAGCAATCGCGAAGCGCCTAAACCGGCCATAGGCGCACGAGCAGCTATTTCACACTTCTTCCCGCTCTTTGACGGTCGAGCCCGGTCGCGGCGAAAGGGCGGTTTGGATTTGGCCGAAATTCACACCGATGAAAGACCGCAACTGGGAAATCCGCTGCGTCGCCGCAGACACCCGACCGCAGGGGCGAAGGCTTTCTGCATCAGCAGTAGCGGCGTGAGCGAAAGGCTGGTTTGTCCCGTCAGCAACCGTTAGGTAGACGGGCCCCGAACGCTCGTGTGCTACTCTGATCCCCTGGTGGGCTTGCCAAGGTTTGCTTGGCAACCGACAACCGTCAGGCGCTCTGAGAAGGCGCCAAACAGTCGTGGAGGGGCGGGAAGCTCCATCTGAGCCGCATAGGGCGTCCTGAGCGCCCTATAGGGCCTGCATTGCGCCTGGAACCTTTAACCCACACCGACAAACCACAGTTCGCCCCGCTCATGGCGAGTACAACAGCCTGAACAGAAGTCACGAAAAGCCAGTAGATCAAGAAACCCAGCTATCAACTCAAGCAGGAGATTTTAGCAGCCTTCGGCTTCTACTTCTCCCCTAGCGTGTGCGAGAACCAAAACTATGAGCAATTTGCGCAAAAGTATGGGTCAAAAACACGCTTTTGGGCGATCCTACAAAAATCTCAGAAATCCAGATTCTCCACGCTGAGGGCGTTCTTCTGAATAAACTCCCGGCGCGGTTCCACTACGTCGCCCATCAGTTTGGTGAACAGATCATCCGCCTCAACCATATCGTCGATGCGAACCTGAAGCAGCGTCCGCGCATCCGGGTCCAGGGTGGTTTCCCACAGCTGGTCCGGGTTCATTTCGCCCAAGCCCTTGTAGCGCTGCAGGGTGAGGCCCTTCTCGCCTTCTTCCAGGATCGCCTTCAAGAGACCCAGCGGGCCGTGAATGATCTGGCTTCGGTCGCGGCGCACCAGCTGGGCGGTGGTGCCGTAGACCTCCTGCAGGCTTTGGGTGAAGCTGCCGGTCTTGCGGGCCTCGCCCGAACGCAGCATCGGGCCGTCCAGGGTACGCACTTCCTCCACGCCGCGCAGGATACGGGCCAGGCGGATGCCGTGGTCCTGGGTGATCCGGCCTTGCCAGCCGCGTTCATACTCCAGCGCAATGGCGTCCAATCGTGCAGCAACCTTGTCGGCAACGCCTTGCAGGTCGGAGTCAACAGCACCTGGCACAAAGGCTCCGGCCACTGCAGCCTGCTCCAGGATATGGCGCGGGTAATGGGTCGGGAAGGCATCCAAAACGCGCTTGAGCTGGCGCGCCTCGTCCACCACGCGAGTGAGGTCGGCGCCGGCCATTTCGGACCCGTCGCCCAGTTTCAGCACCGCGCCGTCGACGCCCTGATTTATCAGGTAATCGTCCAGCGCGGCCTGATCCTTGAGGTAGACCTCGGACTTGCCGCGCGCGACTTTATAGAGAGGCGGCTGCGCGATATAGAGGTAGCCACCCTCGATCAGCTCCGGCATCTGCCGGTAGAAGAAGGTCAGCAGCAGGGTCCGGATGTGGGCGCCGTCGACGTCGGCGTCGGTCATGATGACAATCTTGTGGTAGCGCAGTTTCTCGATGTTGAATTCATCGCGGCCGATGCCAGTACCAAGCGCCATCACCAGATTGCCGATCTCCTGGCTCGACAGCATCCGGTCAAAGCGCGCGCGCTCCACGTTCAGGATCTTGCCGCGCAGGGGCAGGATCGCCTGGGTCATCCGGTCCCGCCCCGTTTGGGCAGAGCCGCCGGCCGAGTCACCCTCGACCAGGAAGACTTCGGTCTTGGAGGGGTCTTTCTCGGAGCAATCCTTGAGCTTGCCCGCCAAATAGTTCACGTCCATCGCGGTTTTGCGGCGGGTCAGCTCGCGCGCCTTGCGAGCGGCCTCGCGGGCCAGCGCGGCTTCGACGATCTTGCCGACGATCTGCTTGGCTTCGTTCGGATTTTCCTCGAACCATTCGGCCAGTTTTTCGCCCATCAGGCTTTCCACCACCGGGCGCACCTCGGAGGACACCAGCTTGTCTTTGGTCTGGCTGGAGAATTTCGGGTCCGGCACCTTGACCGACAGCACGCAGGTCAGGCCCTCGCGGGCGTCGTCGCCGGTGAAAGAGACCTTCTCCTTCTTGGCGATCCCCGACGTCTGCGCATAGTTGTTGATGGTCCGGGTCAGCGCACCGCGGAAGCCCGCGACATGAGTACCGCCGTCGCGCTGCGGAATATTGTTGGTGAAGGGAAGCACCGTCTCGTGGTAGCTGTCATTCCACCACATGGCGATCTCGACGCCGATGTCGTCCTTCTCCCCCACGATGTAGACTGGAGCGTCCATCACCGGGGTCTTGTGCCGGTCGAGGTATTTGACGAACTCCTTGACGCCGCCCTCGTAGAACAGCTCTGCCGAGAGTTTCTCTGCCGGTCGCTCATCTTCCAGAATGATCCGCACGCCGGAATTCAGGAAGGCAAGCTCACGCAGGCGCTTTTCCAGCGTCTCGAAAGAATACTCCAGGTTCGAGAATGTATCGGTCGACGCCATGAAGCGGACTTCGGTGCCGGTCTGGTCACCACAATCGCCCACCACTTCCAGGTGCTTGACCGTGTCGCCGCGTTCAAACCGGGCAAGGTGTTCCTTGCCATTGCGCCAAATGCGCAATTCCAGCCAGTCTGACAGTGCGTTCACAACCGACACGCCCACCCCGTGCAGGCCGCCCGAGACCTTGTAGGAGTTGCTGTCGAACTTACCGCCGGCGTGCAGCTGGGTCATGATGACCTCGGCAGCTGAAACGCCTTCCTCAGCGTGGATATCGACCGGGATGCCGCGGCCGTTGTCGCTGACGGAGACGCTGGAATCGGCGTGGATTTTAACCGTCACATGGTCGGCGTGGCCTGCCAGCGCTTCGTCGATGCCGTTGTCCACGACCTCATACACCATGTGGTGAAGGCCCGAGCCGTCATCCGTGTCCCCAATGTACATGCCAGGGCGTTTTCGAACCGCCTCCAACCCTTTGAGAACCTTGATGGAATCCGCGCCGTATTCTGCGGGGGCCTGCTCGTTTCCGGACATTCACATCTTCCTGTCTTTGCTTCGGGATTTTATACGAAACCTGACCGGGATTGTCACGCGCAAGCCCCCTTTTTTCATGGGCCTATTAGACGATTATGCACCCAGCGCTCCAAGTTCAGCAGCCAAGCGGAGCCAGGCTTCGCGCTCCTCGCTGCTTGACCCCTGCAAAGCGCCGAAATGGCAGGTCTCAACCGGGTCAATTCCGACAAAATTCAGGATCTGGCGTTCCATCTGAACATGCGCGGCATTGTCGTAGTACTTCGCCATCAAATCGGGCGGCGTGTCTGACGCAATCAGGACCCGCCCTGACTTTCCTGACAGAAGCGGCTTGGGCAGGCCGTCGGTGACAATGCGGGGATCAAAGGTGCGGCCTGGCAGCAGGATCCGGTCGAAAAGCCCCTTCAGCTTGGCCGGCAGGCCACCCCACCACAGGGGAAATGCAATGACCACATGGTCCGCCCATTCGAAATCCGAAAGCACTGCTTCAATTTGGGGTTCCGGCTTCTTTGCCCCGGAGAACCCGGCCTGCCCGAAGTCCGCATCAAACTCCAGTTGGGACAGTTTGTGCATGCGCACTTCGTGACCGGCGCTGTCAGCGGCAGACGCATAACTGCCGCAAAGCGCCCCAGTAAAGGTATTGGCAGCCGGATGGCCGTTCAGAATTATGATTTTCCGGGCAGACATTTCACTCTCCATTAGCTAAGTTGACCGCGGTCACTTTATTGAATCAAAAATGACCACGGTCAACTAAAAAATGACCACGGTCAAAATTACTCGTGAGGCTGAAAATGACACGTGCACCGCAGAAACGGCGGCTGGAAACCCGGGCGAAACTGCTGGAGGTGGCAAAGGCCATCGTGCAGGAACAGGGCTACAGCGGATTGCGGGTGGAGGATGTGGTCGCCCGCGCCGGTGTGGCCAAAGGCACCCTGTTTTCGCATTTCAAGGACAAGGACGGGCTGCTGGCCGTGCTGATCGGGGATGAGGTCATGCGTCTGCTGGACGGGATGGAGGCAGGGGACCCTCCTCAGGATGCGGATGAACTGACCGCCCGACTGGCGCCGCACCTGGACTACGTCGGCCAGGACCGAGTGATCTTTGACCTGCTTTTGCGCTACTCCGGCACCACGGCGGCAGAACCGGATGAGGTGGTCACCGCCGGTTTCATCCGGCAGGTCACGCTGCTGACGCGCTGGCTGCAGGTTCTGCAGACGGCAGGCCAAATTCGCCAGGATCAGCAGCCGGAACTGCTGGCAGAAGGCATTCAGGCCTTCTTGAACCACGTTCTGGGCGTGTGGTTTTGCATGGAACACGATGATGAAACGCCGCCTGCCCGGGCGCTGGCGCCATACCTGCAAGCCTGGCTGCAGCCCGCCCCTTAGGTGAAGGGGATAACCAGCCCGACGCAGATCAGCAGCCCGCCGGACACCAGGTTGATCCGCCGCCGGATCCGAGTGGAGGTCACCGCCCGGCGCACGCGGTGCACCATCCCCGCCAGCGCTAGGTTGCCCAAAAGCGGAACCAGGAAGGACAGGGTCACAATTGCAGCGATGTCGCTCCCGGAGATGCCCGACAGGTCAAAGAACCCGGGCAGCACGCCCATGTAGAACAGGATCGCCTTGGGGTTGCCGAGGATCACCGCGATACCGGCCATGAAACCGGCCCAAATACCGGGACGGGTCAGGGCGCGGTTTTCCTCCACCGCGTCGCCGGCATGGCGGATCAGCAGGTACCCCATACCCAGGAACATCGCGCAGGCCACCCAACGCAGCACGGCCATGATGCCCTCGATTTCCGAGACCACCCAGGACATTCCCGCAACCGCAATCAGAGGCCAGAAGATGTCCCCGCAGGCAACGCCAAGCGCCAGCGGCCAAGCCGCCGTGAACCCGCCGGAAACAGAGCGCGCCATCAGCGCCAGCCAGACCGGGCCGGGGGTCAGGAACAGGATCAGCAAGGCACCGGCATAAAGCGCAAGGTCCCAAGGCGTAACTGTCATTTCTGCGCCACCTCCGACACACCTTCGTTTTCAGTCACTTCCAGAACCTGCGCCCGGTCTCCCAGCTCCGAAAACTGCTCCGGGCCGGTACCTGTCATCCAGGCTTGGGCACTCAGCGCACAGATTTCGTCATAAAGTGCGGCGCGGCGGGGAGCGTCCAGATGCGCTGCGACCTCATCCAGCAGCAAGATCGGAGGCGCGCCCTCGCGCTCAGCCAAAGCCCGCGCATTGGCCAGAATCAGGGATACTAGCAGCGCCTTCTGTTCGCCGGTGGAGCAATCCTTGGCCTGGATGCCTTTGGCCCGGTATGTTCCAATGAGATCAGTTCGGTGCGGCCCCACCAAGGTTCGGCCAACGGCCAGATCGCGGAACCGGCTTTCCTCCAGCGCCTCTTTGAAATCGGCTTCTGTGGACGGCATGCTGCCCTCCGACTGAATCAATTCCAGTTCCGCAGCGGGAAAGGCGGTTTCCGCCTCTGCTTGTGCCTGCTGCAGAAGCTCCACCGCCTGCACCCGCGCGGCATTAATCCGGTGCCCGGCGGCTGCCATCCGGTCTTCCAGCACCTTGTACCAGGCCGCATCGCGGATTTGCTCCTTCAGCAGCCGGTTGCGCTCGCGCATGGCCTTTTCATAAGCCAGCGAAGCCTCGGCATGACCGGGCTCAAAGCTCAGCGCGATCCGGTCCAGAAACCGCCGCCGCCCCTCGGCCGCCTCAATCCACAGCCGGTCCATCGCCGGGATTAGCCAGACAACACGCGCCACCTGCCCCAACGCCAATTGGCTGGAGGACTTGTTGTCAATCTTCACCTGCCGGGCGTTGCCGCCTTCGGACCAGGTTTCCACCTCATAAGCCTGCGACAGCGCCTGCAGCTCGCCTCTCAGCTTCCAGCCAAGCGCCTCCGGCTGGCGGGCCATTTCGGCGGCGCTGGCCCGGCGCAGCCCGCGGCCGGGGGAGAACAGCGACACCGCTTCCAGGATATTGGTCTTGCCCGCACCGTTGTTGCCGTGGATAGCCACGGGACGCCCGTCCAAACGCAATTCCGCCCGCAAATGCGAGCGGAAATGCGAAAGGGTCAATGCGGTCAGAGCCAGCACGCAGGCGCCCTCTTCCTCTTGCTAAAAAAATCTCCATCCCGCTGCCCGGCAGGCGGCTTTGCCGCCGAGCGAGGAGGCATCGCCGTCAGGCGATCAAACCCGCATCGGCATCACGACGTAGACAGCGCTTTCGTCGTTTCCTTCTCGCATCAGAGTCGGATCACCGGAGGAGTTAAACATGAACACGGCGTTCTCGCGGTCCACCTGATTGGCGATTTCCAGCAGGTACTTTGCGTTAAAGCCGATTTCCAGCCGCTCGTCATTGTAAGCGACGGCCAGCTCTTCCTCGGCGGCACCGCTGTCCGGCGCGTTCACCGACAGGATCAAGCGGTCCTCTTCCAGCTGCAGCTTCACCGCGCGGGACCGCTCGGAGGAAACGGTGGCAACCCGGTCAACGGCCTGTGCGAACTCGGCTGCATCCACTTCCAGGCGGCGGGTGTTGCCGGCCGGGATCACGCGGGTGTAGTCGGGGAAGGTGCCGTCGATCACCTTGGAAGTGAGGGTGATGTTCGGAGTGGCAAAGCGCACCTTGGTTTCCGAGACCGAGACCGCGATGTCCATGTCGTCATCATCCAGCAGCTTGCGCAGCTCGCCCACGGTCTTGCGTGGCACGATCACGCCGGGCATGTCCTCGGCGCCCAGCGGCAGCTCGGCATCGATACGGGCCAAGCGGTGGCCGTCGGTGGCCACGGCGCGCAGCGCCTTGCCGCCTTCGGCACCGGCGGAGACGTGCAGGTAGACACCGTTCAGGTAATAGCGGGTCTCCTCAGTGGAGATCGCGAATTTCGACTTGTCGAACAGGCGGCGCAACACCGCAGCCTTGGCGGCAAAGTTGGAGTGATACTCCGATGAGGCCATGACCGGGAAATCCTCGCGCGGGAGGGTCGCCAGCGAGAAGTTGGAGCGTCCGGCCTCGACCGCCAGACGGCCGGTTGCGGCATCGGCGGTCAGAGTGACCAGCGCGCCGTCGGGCAGCTTGCGGACAATCTCGTGCAGGGTGGTGGCGGCCACGGTAGTAGCACCGGCGCGTTCGACCTGGGCGGGGGCCTTGTCGACCACCTCGATATCCAGGTCTGTGGCGCGGAACTGGACGCTGTCGCCTTCGGCTTCGATCAGCACATTCGCCAGGATCGGAATAGTGTTGCGGCGCTCGACCACAGACTGCGCTTGGGCCACGGCCTTAAGAAGCGTGCCGCGTTCGATGCTGATCTTCATGTCCCAAATCCTCTTCGTCAGGCGCCCGTGTCACATGCCGGGACAAGCAACCTACCTGTTTACCCCTGCCGCACAAGGCTTTTTATGGATTTCTCCAAGGGATTTCAGGCGGGGTCAAGAGGGGCTGCGCGGCTGGGCCGCGAAACCGGGGTAAACGTTGCAGCAGAACCCGGGTCTGTCCGGGCGGCGACAGATATAAAAGACGCCCCGGCACAGGGCCGGGACGTGATACGGGCAGGTAAATGCACTGGAGAGGTGCTTAGGCCTTCACCCGCTCCGATTTCGGATCGTACATCGGCTTCAGCGAAGCCTCGGCCTGCACCTTCACGCCGCAGACGTCGATCTCGTAGGTCGAACCCAGCACATCCGCCGCGCTTTCGTCCTCGCAAGGCACGTAGCCCATGCCGATGGCGGCACCCAGAGTGTGGCCGTAGTTGCCGGAACTGAGATAGCCCACATATTTGCCGTCGCGGATGATCGGCTCGTTGTGGAACAAGAGCGGCTCGGGATCGGTCAGCTTGAACTGAACCATGCGGTTCTTGGGGCCGCTCTCCTTGCGCTCCAGCACCGCGGCCTTGCCGATGAAGTCGTCCTTGTTGGTGGCAACCGCAAAGCCGAGGCCCGCGTCGATCACATTGTCCTCGCAAGTGATGTCGTGGCCGAAGTGGCGGAACCCCTTCTCGATCCGGCAGCTGTCCATCATGTGCATACCGCAGAGTTTGAGGCCCATGTCCTGGCCTGCTTCCCACAGGGTTTCGAATGCGTGGCCGGCCATGTCGGCGCCGACATAGATTTCCCAGCCCAGTTCGCCAACATAGGTCACGCGATGGACGCGGGCGAGGCCCATGCCCAGCTCGATCTCCTGCGCGGTGCCGAAGGGGTTCACCTCGTTTGAAAAGTCGTTCGGCGAGACCTTCTGCAGCAGCTCGCGGGAGTTCGGGCCCATCACGGCCAGCACGCCCTCGCCCGCGGTCACATCGGTGATCACCACGCGGTGGTCGCCCACATGGCGCATCATCCAGGTCTGGTCGGCCAAACGGGTTACCGCCGGGGTCACCACAAGATAGGCGGTCTCGCTCAAACGGGTGACCGTCACGTCGGCCTCGATGCCGCCACGGGAGTTCAGGAACTGGGTGTAGACGATCTTGCCTGCGGGTGCCGAGACATTGGCGCCGCAGATGTAGTTCAGGAACTTTTCCGCATCCGGGCCTTCGACGCGGATCTTGCCGAAGGAGGACATGTCGTACATGCCGACGTTTTCGCGGACGGCCTTGTGTTCAGCTGCCGAGTTCTCAAACCAGTTCTGGCGCTTCCAGCTGTACTGGTACTCACGCTCCTGGCCTTCATTGGCAAACCAGTTGGCGCGCTCCCAGCCGCCGATTTCGCCGAACACGGCGCCCTGTTCCTTGAGGTGGTGGTGGAACGGGGTACGGCGCACGCCGCGGGCAGTGGCCTTTTGGCGGTAGGGGAAGTGGTCGGCGTAGAGAAGACCCAGAGTCTCTTTGGAGCGCTCGAACAGGTAATGCTTGTTGCCCTGGAACGGGTGCATGCGGGAGATGTCCACATCACCAAGGTCAAACGGTTTCTGGCCGTCCTCCATCCACTGCGCCAGCGCCATGCCGGCGCCGCCTGCAGACTGGATGCCGATCGAATTGAAGCCGGCGGCGACCCAAAAGTTATCCATCTCTGGCGCCAGACCGAGATGGTAGGCGTCGTCCGGGGTAAAGGACTCAGGGCCATTGAAGAAGGTGTGGATACCCGCCTCCGCCAGCATCGGCATACGGTTGCAGGCGGCCTCCAGGATCGGCTCAAAGTGGTCGAAGTCCTCGGGCAGCTGGTCAAATTCGAAGCTGTCGGGGATACCGTTCATTGCCCAGGGCTTGGCGTTGGGTTCAAAGGCACCCAGCAGGATTTTACCTGCGTCTTCCTTGTAGTAGGCGCATTCATCCGGCACCCGCAGCACCGGCATCTGGGCCAGGCCTTCGATGCCTTCGGTCACAATGTAGAAGTGCTCGCAGGCGTGCAGAGGAACGTTGACGCCTGCCATGCGGCCGACCTCGTGCCCCCACATGCCGGCACAGTTCACCACCATATCCGCCTCGATGTGGCCCTGGGACTGGCCATCATCGCTGGCCCAGTCAACACCGGTGACGCGGCGGCCGTTTTTGGAGATGCCGGTGACCTTGATGCGCTCTTTGACCAACGCACCGCGCTGGCGGGCGCCCTTGGCCAGGGCCAGCGCGATGTTGGCCGGATCCGCCTGTCCGTCGGTCGGCAGCCAGACACCGCCGGTCACGCCGTCCAGATTGATGTGCTCGTAGCGCTCCTTGACCTCCTTGGGCGACAACTCCTCCACCGGCACGCCAAAGGCGCGGGCCATTGCGGCGTTGCGATAGAGTTCTTCAAGCCGCTCATTTGTCAGCGCTGCGGACACTGAGCCGACCTGGCGCAAGCCAGTGGCGACACCGGTTTCTTCCTCAAGCCCCAGGTAAAGCTCTGCTGAATAACGCGCGAGCTTAGTCATGTTGGAGGACGCGCGCAGCTGGCCGATCAGGCCCGCGGCGTGCCAGGTGGTACCGGAGGTCAGCTGTTTGCGCTCCAGCAGAACCACATCCTTCCAGCCGAGCTTGGTCAGGTGGTAGGCTACCGAACAGCCGATTACGCCGCCGCCAATAATCACCACGCGGGCCTTGTTGGGAAGATCGCTCATATCATCGCTCCTGAATGAGGGTTTGCGCCTGATTATCACGAACAGGCGGCGCAAAATGCATCAAAAACGTCAGGCTGCCGGGGCTATTCTCCGGCCTTGAGGATTTTTTCTGAACCATCCTCACCCAGCCGGCGGCGTTTGCGCAGGGCAAAAGGGGTGATGCCGAAGAAGCTTTTGTAGAGGCTGGAGAATCCGTTGGGAAAGCCGCAGGCAAGACCGATCTCGCGGACGCTCATCGTGGTATTGAGTAGGAGATTATTGGCCTTGGAGAGCCGCATTTCCCGGTAAAACCCATTGGGAGTAGTTCCTAGGAAGGTCTTGAACTTGCGTTCCAGCGAACGGGTGGAAATGCCCAGTTCATCGACGATGTCGCTGATCGGCACCGGTTCCTCGATGTTGTCCTGCATGATGCGGATGCAATGGTCCAGGTCACTGTCACCGGTGATGGTCGGCTTGGCCCCGGCAAAGGGCTGCAGCGAGGAGAAATCGCGCACCTGCTCATGCAGCATGATGTTCGCAACGGTCATCTGCGCCGCAGCGGAAGTGAGCCGCCCGACAAGCGCCAGAATGATGTCGACAGTGGAACCCATGCCTGCACAGGTCACCACCATCCCGTCCTCGCTGGCCAGCGCGTGACTGGAGTCGTTCAGCCCCATCCGCTCTCGCAGCAAGGCAGAGTTTTCCCAATGGGTCGTCAGCCGCCCGGCCGCCCCACCCTGGTCGCGGATATAGCGCGCCGCGGCCTCGGCTAACAGGTAGACCTTGATATCGCGGCAAGTGTAGCTGGAGATTACCCGGCCCAGGCTGAGACCCGGATGGTCCGGGTCCGAGTTGCCAAGAAAGAAGGCGAAATCCGCATCCGGCTTGGCCGCGAAGGGTTCAGTATCCACGCTGAGGCCCGCCCGGCAGCCCACCCGGCCGCCCTGCAGAGAGCGGACGGTCCATTTGAATGGCGGCTGGGCCAGCACACGGTTGGCGATCCGCAGCACCTCAAGGATTGCGGACATTTCGATCAGCACAAAACCTTCGGTGACGATGATGTCGATGTGCCAGACCCGGGCCGGGTCTGCCGCTTTGAGTTTTTCCGGTGCCGCCATGCTGATCCCCTCCCCTGGTCAGATGATCCGATGCCCGGCCGCGCGCAAGCAGCGGGCCAGTTCGGCAATATGGTCCGGGCCGACTTCACAGCAGCCCCCGACGATAGCAGCGCCTTGGGCAACCCAGCCCATAGCGAATTCCGCGTAGGCTCTGGGCCCCAGATCCTGGCGCTGCTCCAGCGCGTCCACGGTCGGCGCATCTTTCAGGAAGCCCTCTGAAATCCGGGTAAAGCCGTTGGCATAGGCCCCGTATGGTTTGCCGAAACTCTTCACGATTTCCAGGCCGGCACCGATAACCTCCGGACGCGAGCAATTGAGCAGAACCGCCTCCGGCTGGAATTCCTCAACCAGCGGCGCGAGGTCTGCCAGCGGCTCGCCGGAACGCAGCAGCGTTCCGTCTTCATCGGAAACCGAGACTGACAGCCACACCGGTTTGACTGTCCCGGCGCAGCCGAGCAAGGCGCCCTTGGCCTGTTCGACAGAGGACACAGTTTCGATCAGGAACAGATCAGCCTGCGGCTCCAGCAGCTGAACAAGCTCTGCGTAGACCGGTGCGGCCTCCTGGTGCGGCGGGCAGATATCCGGGCGGTAAGAGGCATTCAGCGGACCCAGCGCAGCGGCAACGCGGCCCGATCCGTGGGCGTCCCGTGCAGCGGTTGCCTGTGCAGCGGCCTTGGCCAGCAGTTCTTCAAAATGCTCCTCGATCCCGGCACGGGCCAAACGGTCGCGCAGCACGGCATAGGTGTTCATGGTGGCGATTGTGGCCCCGGCAGCAAAGTAGTCCGCGTGAATACCGCCGACCACATCCGGCTTTTCGATCATCACGGAGGTTGACCACAGCGGCGTCGCCCGGTCGCCCGACCTTTTGACCACCTCCTGCCCGATCGAGCCGTCAAGAAGGATGATATCTGTCATGGGACCTCCTGCGGTGGAATAAGGACCAGTTTGCCCGGAAACGCCTTGCTCATGAAATCGGCTTGCGCCCGAGCGATGTCCTGCAGGGGATAGGTTGCCGAGACCAAGGGACGGATTGCGCCGGAATTGATCAGCTCCACCAGTTCAGCAAAGACCGTACGGGGGGAGAAGGTGCAACCGTGGATGGTGATGTCGCGCAGGTAAATCTCGCGCAGATCCGCGGTAACGATCGGGCCGGCAATGGCGCCGGAGACCGCATAATGCCCGCCGGGCCGCAGCGCCTGTATCAGGGCAGCCCATGCCGGGCCGCCGACCACGTCGATGACGGCATCGAAACTGCCTGGTTCAGGGGATTCCTCGCGTCCGATGATCCTGCCCGCGCCCATCGCGGTCACCGCCTCCGCCTTGGCGGGTGATGTCTGGCCGGTCACTTGCGCACCGAGATGGGCCGCCAGCTGCACCGCAGCCAGCCCGACTCCACCGGAAGCGCCGGTCACCAGAACCCGCTGGCCACCGGAGACACCGGCACGGTGCAGCAGGTTCCAGGCGGTTCCATAGGCACAGGGCATCGCCGCGATCTCGGTATCGGACAAGGGAGAGGCGCTGACATCGAACAGCTCTGCCGCCTGCATGAGGCAGTATTGCGCGAAAGCGCCATCAAGTTCAGACCCCAGAGCAACGAAGGCCACCGGGTTGTCCGGCTGCAGCCGGGGAATATTGATCTGGCTTGTGACCCGCTGTCCGACGCGGATGGCGCCAACATCCGGGCCGGTCTGAACCACCAGGCCGCACAGGTCGCCGCCCTGGATACGGGGAAAAATCAGGGCGCCGCCCCAGCCGCCGGACTCGACCTCTGCGTCATCACCCACTGCATCCGTGGCCCCTGTCACATCTGACGAATACCAGCCGATTCGGGTGTTAATGTCAGTGTTGTTGACGCCGGCCGCCAGAACCTTGACCAGCACCTGCCCCGGTCCAGAGACCGGAACAGGAATATCTTCACGCCATTCGAGCGCATCCGGCCCGCCATGCCGGGTCAAACAGACGCCTTTCATCATCCGGGCCATCGCTGAAGCCTCCTGAATTAAGCGTGACGGGCCGACCCTAGCACATCAGGCGCGCAGGCGCTCGTTGGCCGGATCCCACAGCGGTTCGTCTTTCTGAACCACCGCGCGGCACTTCTCACCGTAGATCTCCACGTCAAGCTCGGTGCCCGGAACGGCCAGCTCAGGACGCACCATGCCCAGTGCGATGGAGGCGTTCACACGGTAGCCCCAATCACCGGAGGTGGTTTCGCCCACGATCTCTCCATCCTTCCAAATGCAGGACATGTAAGGCGCATCGGCGTCGCCAGCCTCTACGATCAGGGTCACAAAGGACTTTTTCACGCCTTGCTGCTTTTCGTTCTGAATCGCAGCTTTGCCTGGGAAGTCCTGCGGCTTATCCAGCTTGACGAAACGCTCCAGCCCGCCTTCGAGCAGCGAGTAGTCGGTGCTGAGATCGCCCTTCCAGGTGCGGTAGCCCTTCTCGATACGCAGGGAATTCAGCGCATACATGCCAAAGGGCTTGGCACCGCCTGCGAGCAAGGCATCATAGATTGCCGGCTGGTGCTCATTGGCGCAATGCACCTCCCAGCCCAGCTCGCCGGCAAAGGACACCCGCGCCAGGAAGGCGGGTTTGCCCGCGACGGTGGCTTCCTGATGGGTCAGCCAGCCAAGCGACAGGTCGGCGTCGGAGATGCCTGCAAACAGCTCACGCGATTTCGGACCGGTGACGATCATGGTCGCGAATTCGGTGGTGCGGTCGGTCAGGGAGAGGCCTGCGGGCAGCGCCTTCTTCAGGATCTCGAAGTCGTGCCATTGGGCCGAGCCTGCGGTGATCATGGTGAAGTGGTCTTCGCCGTGACGGACACAGGACATCTCGGTCAGGATACGGCCGCGGTCGTCCGAGAAGTAGACTAGGTTCATCCGGCCCACTTTCGGCAGGCCGCCGGTTACCAGGCCGCGCAGGAATTCCGCGGCGCCTTCGCCTTCGAGATTGAAGCGGGAGAAACCCGGCAGGTCCAGCACGCCGACGCCGTCGCGGACCGCTTCGCATTCTTCCTGGATGCGCTGCTGCCACGGGCCGGAGCGGCCCCAGGTGTGGGTGGCCTCCTCTGAGGTGTCGTCGCCGTCCTTGGCGAACCAGTTGGCGCGTTCCCAACCGTTATAGGCGCCCATCACGCCGCCCAGTTCCTTGATCTTGGCGTGGACCTGGCTGACCTTCTTGTCGCGCGCGGCCGGCCACTCGTGGTGCGGGAAGTGCATGGCATATTCGTTGCCGTAAACTTCCATGCCTTTCTGGTTGCAGTAGTCCTGGTCGGTGTAGTCGGTGTAACGGCGCGGATCGACAGCCCACATATCCCACTCAGTATGGCCATCGACGATCCATTCGGCCAGCACCTTGCCGGCGCCGCCGCCCTGGGCAATGCCGAAGGTGAAGCTGTGGGCCTCAAATGCGTTTTTCACACCCGGCATCGGGCCGATCATCGGCAGGCCATCGGGCGCATAGGGGATCGGGCCATTGATCACGCTGGAAACACCGGAGGTCGCCATCAGCGGCACCCGCTCCATCGCATCGGTGACAATATCCTCGATCCGGTCCAGGTCTTCCTGCCACAGCTGGAACGAGAAGTCCTCGGGCATCGGATCGTCTTCGGTCAGCCAGTGGCCTTTGCAGTTCGGCTCGTAGGGGCCGAGGTTGTAGCCGTGCTTTTCCTGACGCAGGTAGTAGGACACGTCCACGTCGCGGATCAGGGGCAGCTTGCCGCCGTGCTCCTTGGACCAGGCTTCGACCTCGGGGATCTGTTCGGTCAGCAGGTACTGGTGCTCCATCACCATGGCAGGCACGGTCCGGCCACCGTAGGGCTTGAACATCTCGCCCACGCGCTGCGCATAGTAACCGGCGGCGTTCACCACATAGTCGCAGTCGATGTCGCCCTTTTCTGTCTGCACGGTCCAGGTGCCGTCTTCGTGCTGGGTCACACCGGTCGCCGGGGTGAAGCGCAGGATCTTTGCGCCCATGTCGCGCGCACCCTTTGCCAGAGCCTGCGTCAGCTGCGCCGGGTCGATATCACCATCGGTCGGGTCATAAAGAACCCCTGCCAGGTCATGGGTTTCCAGGAACGGATAGTGTTCCTTGGTTTCTTCCGGGGTCCACATTTCCATCGGGATGCCCTGGTAGCGGCCCATGGACATAGCGCGTTCGAATTCCTGCATCCGCTCTTTTGTGTGTGCCAGACGGATCGATCCCGAAACATGGTAGTTCATCGGGTAGTCGACCTCTTCAGCCAAGCCTGAATACAGCTCGGTCGAGTAGCGCTGCATGTTCATGATCGCCCAGGAGGTCGAAAAAGTCGGCACGTTGCCGGCCGCATGCCAGGTCGAACCGGCAGTCAGCTCGTTCTTCTCCAGCAGCACACAATCGGTCCAGCCTTTCTTGGCCAGATGATAAAGCGACGAGCAGCCGACGACGCCGCCGCCGATGATGACCACACGGGCCTTGGTTGGAAAATCAGACATGTTCGCTCCCTAGTCTCAGTCTTCTTGCGGCACGCCGTCCGCAATCCGGTAGTAGTCGCCCTTGGAGGCGGTAAAGATGTGCTTTTCGACGCTGAGACCGGTGTTCCCGTCGACAGCGCCCAAAGCAAAACTGGTGGTGTCTTCCCCTGCCCCTTTCCAGAACAGGAAGGAGCCGCAGCGGGGGCAACTGCCGCGCTTGGCCTGCGGCGTTGCCTCGAACCAGCTCACCGGTCCGGTGATCGTGAGGTCTGCGTCGCGCACCTGCGCAGAGGCCCAGATGCCGCCCGACTGCTTGCGGCACTGGCTGCAATGACACATCGAGGCATTCTGCGGTTTGGCCGCAGTTTCAAAACGGATGTCGCCGCAGAGACAGGAACCCTTGATCATCGTCTTTCTCCTAGTAGACCGGCGGCGCGATCACCCAGACAGCCACCGCGGGCTCGTCGTAAGGATTCGACCACTGATACGGTTCATGCTTGATCCGGAAGCTGTCGCCGGGACCGACGGTAAAGCTACGGCCGCCGATCATCAGGTCCAGTTTGCCTGAGATCATGTAGCCGACTTCCTGCGTCGGCCGGTTTGCCGGGGTCTGCATCTTTGAGCGCGGGCGGAAAGTGGAATGCACCATCTCAAAATCGTCGGTCAGGTCCGGCGACAGCAATTCCTCGATGAGCCCCTCCTCGCCGGAGCCCATCGGGCGGCGGGAGCCGGCACGCACGATGTAGCCATGCTCTTCTGCCGGGGCGCCGGAATGGGCAAACAACATCGACATCGGCACGCCCAGCGCCTCGGCAATCTGCCGCAGGTCGGAGATCGAGGGCTCGGACATGTCGCGCTCCACCTGGCTCAGCCAGCCGACCGAGCGGTTCAGCATCGCGGCAATATCCGTCAGGGTCAGCCCGCGGGCCTTGCGCAAGGCCCGGATATCCGCCCCCAGAGTCGCCGTTGCCACCGTCTGATCGTTCACCGGCTCTCTCCCCGCTTCGTGAAAAAATACTCTCGTTTTTCACGATGGACCGAGCTCGTGAAATTTCCAAGTCATTTTTCACGAGACGGAAGGATGCTATGAAAAAACCCAGCGCCATCAGGCGCCGGGCGGATTTTTCTGGTCGATTGCCCCTTGGAAGAAGGCTGCAAGGCCGGGGGCAAAGCCCCGAATATGCGAATCAGCCGCGGCTGAACACCTGCCGCAGGATTGCCCCCAGCTGGCCAGCGTCTTCCTGGGTGAAGGCATCAGGCTGGTCGCTGTCAATGTCAAACACCCCGATCAGTTCTCCGGCACCGTTCCAAACCGGCAGCACCAGCTCCGAGCGTGTGGAGGAGGCACAGGCGATGTGGCCGGGAAAGGCATCGACATCCGGTACCAGTTGCACCTCGCCAGTGCGCGCCGCCGCGCCGCAAACACCGCGGGAGAACGGTATCTGCAAGCAGCCATGGCCGCCTTGATAGGGGCCGATCTTCAGCAGTTCCGGCGCGACTGCACGGTAGAAGCCGGTCCAGTTGAAGCGGTCGTCCGCGTGGTGGACCTCGCAGGCCACAGTAGCCATCAGCGCCACTTCATCCGTTTCGCCTTCGGTCAGCGCCGCGATGGTCTTGGCCAGGGTTGCGTATTCAACCTGCATGTGCAGCTCTCCTGAAACGTATTGAGGGGGCTGTCTGCCCCCTCTTGACCTCGCGGTCAATTCACCCCCGTGAGTATTTTGCAAAGGTGAAGATCACGCCCGCTCGATCGCAATGGCCGTGCCTTCGCCGCCTCCGATGCAAATCGCAGCGACGCCGCGTTTCAGTCCGCGCTTTTCCAGAGCGTTCAGCAGGGTGACCATGATCCGCGCGCCGGAGGCGCCGATCGGGTGACCCAGCGCGCAGGCACCGCCGTTCACATTCACCTTGTCACGGGAGAGGCCCATTTCGTGCATGAAGGCCATCGGCACCACGGCAAAAGCCTCGTTCACTTCCCATAGGTCTACGTCTTCAACCGCCCAGCCGATGGATTTGAGCAGCTTCTGAGCTGCCGGCACCGGTGCAGTGGTGAACCAACCTGGCGCCTGGGCGTGGCTGGCGTGCCCAAGAATACGGGCGCGGATTTGCAGGCCCTGTGCCTCTGCAGCTTCGGACGAAGCAAGAACCAGAGCCGCCGCGCCATCCGAGATCGAAGAGGCATTGGCTGCGGTTACGGTACCATCCTTGCGGAACGCCGGCTTCAGCGTCGGGATCTTTTCCGGACGTGCAGATTTCGGCTGCTCATCAGCATCCATGACCACATCGCCCTTGCGGGTTTTCACGGTCACTGACGCGATTTCACCATCAAAAGCGCCGCTTTCCTGCGCCTCCAGAGCATTGGACAGCGATTTCAGCGCATATTCGTCCTGCGCCTCGCGGGTGAACTGGTACTTTTCGGCGCAGTCCTCGGCAAAGGTGCCCATCAGGCGGCCCTTGTCATAGGCGTCTTCCAGCCCGTCCAAGAACATGTGGTCAATCACCTGTCCGTGGCCGATGCGGGCGCCACCGCGCATCTTCGGCAGCATGTAGGGCGCATTGGTCATGCTCTCCATACCGCCGGCAACCATCGTGTCCGCGTGGCCCAGCGCGATCTGATCGAAGGCGATCATTGCCGCCTTCATGCCAGAACCGCACATCTTGTTGAGGGTCGTGGCCGGCACTTCTTCGCTCAGTCCTGCAGCAAACCCAGCCTGGCGCGCGGGCGCCTGCCCCTGCCCCGCCGGCAGAACGCAGCCCATCAGCACTTCATCCACGGTGGCAATTCCGGCCCCTTCCAGGGCCGCGCGGATTGCAGCACCACCCAGTTCCGCAGCCGTCACCCCGTCATACATGCCCTGGAACCCGCCCATGGGCGTCCGGGCCGCTCCGGCGATAACAACATCTTTCATGCAATTTTCCTCCAATCGTCAAAATTATACCTACAGAAAAGTAAGCTTTGCGGTCTAGAGTGCTGCCTAATGACGTTACATCCCGGGGGATCACAATGAGCCTGACGACCACCATGACGGACGGTGCACAGATCGTCAAAGTCAATGCTGAGCGCATTGATGCCGCCATGGCTATCCAGTTCAAGGAAGACATGCGCACGGAAACCGAAGCTGGACCGGAGCGCGTCATTCTGGACCTGTCCGAAGTGCAATTTATTGATTCCAGCGGGCTTGGAGCAATTGTCGCGGCCATGAAACAGCTGGGCGGCAGCCGCAGGCTGGACCTGGCCGGTTTGACCCCAATGGTGGAGAAAGTTTTCCGGCTGACGCGTATGGACACGATCTTTGACCTCTACAGTTCGCTGAGTGAAGCAACCGCCCCGGCCAGCGCAAACTCTTGAAGACGACTGCGCTGGCGGCGCAAAGCGAGAAATTGATGGTAAAAACCTTTGCCTGCTCGTTCACGGCCACTAATCTGGATGCCCGCTCCGGCGTCTCATCCGTTGTGGACCGGTTGCGGACCCTGGGAATTCCAGCGGCCCGGGCGGACGAGGTGCAAATTGCACTGACTGAAGCTGTCAACAACGTGGTCGAGCATGCTTATGCGGAGAATGACCCCGGGGATGTCCGCATCCAGGCAGAACTTTCTCCAGAACGCTTGTGGGTCAGTATTCAGGACGCTGGCGCCCCCTACCCGGACGGAGAACTGCCCGAAGGCAAGCCAGCTGACGTCAATGTTCCTGCCAAAAATTTACCTGAAGGCGGCTTCGGCTGGTTCTTGATCCGGGAACTCGCGAGCCAGGTTCAGTATGAGCGTTCCGAAGGCAGCAACAACCTGTCACTCTGTTTTGAGATCCAAGTCACAAGCCCTTCGGCTGAGGCTTGAAAATATCTTGCGGAAATCGCAGGTGAGTAGGCGCAAATTTAACGCTTCGCCACAATTGCGCCGCATTCCCGGCCCACCGCGGCCCAATAGAAATGCGAAACCTTACCTGTAGCTGAAACGAGCTTCCCCTGGTGCCGTGTGTTCTTGCCCCCACCAGAGCACGGCACCGGGGACATCTCTCTTACAGCCTTCGCTTTTCTTTCACTGCTGTGACGCGCCGTCTGCTCCGGGCAGGCTGCAATTTGATTTGCCTTCAGGCCGCCCGTCTCTAGGCTTTGCGAGTCAAAACGGAAAGAGAGCCATGCGAGACTTCCATTTACCTGGCCGTTCGGCTGTTTTTGCAGTTTCCGGGATGTGCGCCACCTCGCACCCGCTGGCGGCCCGCGTGGCCCTGGACATTCTGCAGCGCGGGGGCAATGCCATGGACGCGGCTTTGGCCGGAGCTGTACTGCTCGGTATCTGCGAACCGCAAATGACCGGTATCGGCGGAGACTGCTTTGTACTGTATTCGAGGCCCGGGAATGGTATCCAGGCATTGAACGGGTCAGGCTGCGCACCTGCAGATGCCTGTGCTGCGGATCTGCGAGCGCGGGGCTTGGGGGCAGTGCCATTGAACAGCGCGGACGCAATTACCATTCCATGCGCCATAGATGCTTTTTGCCGCCTTGCAGAGACAGAAGGACAATTAGGGCTGGACACCCTGCTGCAGCCTGCCATCCATTACGCTGAACATGGCGTTCCTGTTGCTCCCCGTACCGCTTTTGACTGGAAAAACAGTGCCAAAACCCTGCAAGGCGCAGCGCGTAAGCATTTTCTGAAGGACGGCCGCCCCCTAGGTAACGGAGAGATTTTCCGTGCACCGGGTCAAGCCGAAGTGCTGCGCCGGATCGCGAGACACGGGCGTGATGCCTTTTACTCAGGGGAAGTGGCGGAGGACATGACTGCAGCATTGTCAGCTTACGGCGGCACACACACTATGCAGGACTTTGAAGCCGCAGGCAGCTTTGCCACGTGTCCGGTTGAAGGCCGCTACAAGGGCAGCCGTCTGGCCGAACACCCGCCCAATGGGCAAGGTGCGACGGCGATCCTGCTCCTCAACATCCTCAAGCACTTCGATCTTGGCAGCTTGGATCCTTTCGGGGCTGAGCGCGCGCATCTCGAAGCCGAGGCTGCCAAACTAGCCTATGACGCACGTAACCGGTTCCTAGCCGACCCGGATCACACCGCACGGCTCGGCCACATGCTTTCGCCTGAAACCGCGGCGCAGCTTGCGGCTTTGATTGACCCAAAGCACGCGATGCCCGCCGCTGAACCGCTGACCGAAGCCGTGCACAAAGACACCGTGTATATTACCGTGGTAGACAAGGACCGGATGTCAGTGTCGCTGATTTATTCGATCTTCCACGGGTTCGGCTCTGGTATCGCTTCGGAGAAGTTTGGAATTTTGCTGCAAAACCGCGGTGCGGGCTTTACGCTTGAGGAAGGTCATCCGAACGAGTTCGGTCCCGGAAAGCGGCCGATGCACACGATCATTCCTGCCATGCTGAAGCAAGGTGAAGACGTGATCATGCCATTCGGCGTGATGGGCGGCGGATACCAGCCGACCGGCCACGCGAGGCTGGTATCAAACCTTTTGGATTTCGGTATGGACCTGCAATCCGCAATCGATGCCCCGCGATGCTTCACCGACAGTGGCACTTTGAAAGTTGAGCGCGGCTATTCTGATGCGGTCCGGCGGCAGCTGAGCGAAATGGGGCACAACATTGAAACGCCGGACACACCGCTAGGCGGTGCGCAGGCGATCCGCATCAATGATTCTGGTGTGCTGGAAGGCGGCAGTGATCCGCGTAAGGACGGCTGTGCTTTGGGCTACTGATGCCTGCGGTTCAACCCGCAAGAACCGGGTTCGGATTTCAGTTCAGCTGGTAGTGCAGAGAATAGGCGCCACCGTCAAAACTGCCAAACATTTCAGGAACATCCGGATGTCCAACTGGCTCTCCCGAGTAATCCGCAACGAGGTTTTGTTCGGAAACATAAGCGACGTAGTAGCTTTGGTCGTTCTCGGCCAGGAGATGATAAAACGGCTGATCCTTGACCGGCCGGCTGTCTTCGGGAATCGCTTCATACCATTCTTCGGTATTCGAGAATTCAGGATCCACATCAAAGACGACACCGCGGAAGGGATGCTTCCGGTGGCGGACGACCTGCCCAAGATTGTATTTTGCGCGTGTTCTCATCATGGTCTTTTAGCCCCCGTACTATCTAAATAGCGCGTGCGCCGGGGGAAAGTCCAACTCTTGAGGCAAATTATCGGGGAAACAGACTGTGGAGGCCGCTTTAACAGTGGCAAAAGCGCTCACTTTGCCGGGTTCTGCCCGTCGTCTGGTAAATCGGTTACCGCATGCTCCGGAACGTCCTCGAACGGTGCGAATGAATTTGCGGGAATTTAGCGATCCGGTTCGGGGTTTTCCCGCAACTGCAGCGGCAACCGTTTCTGGAAATGTGATTTCCTCGCCTGCTGCAATCCGCTAAAGTTGCCCAAAACAAACCCAAAACAAAATGGGCAGAGGCAATGAGCAGACTCATCAGCGCCCTCGTTCTCCTCATGGCGGTTGCGTCTTGCGGAGGCGGGCACAAAGCGCCACCGCGCAACTTGGACAATGCCTGCAGCATTATCCAGCAGCGCCCTGAATACCTGAAAGCCTTCCGCGCAACCCAGCGCCGCTGGGGCGTGCCGGTGCATGTGCAAATGGCAACGATCTATCACGAAAGCCGCTTTCGGGGCGATGCCAGGACACCGCATCAGTATTTGCTGGGAGTGATTCCGGTCGGACGGCAATCCAGCGCGTATGGTTACAGTCAGGCCCTGGACGGCACCTGGGACGATTACCGCCAAGACACCGGGCGGCGTCGTGCAAAACGCGACCGTATTGGCGATGCCGCAGACTTCATGGGCTGGTACATGCGCAAGAGTCTCGAGAAGAACGGCATCCCTCTTTATGATGCGCGGAACCAGTATCTTGCCTACCACGAAGGCCACAGCGGCTATGCCCGCGGCAGTTACCGCTCCAAGGCCTGGCTGATGCGCGTTGCCGGTCAGGTCGAGACCCGGGCCCAGACATACCAGGCGCAGCTCGCGACTTGCCGCAAGTTCCGCTGATTTTGACACAGGCTGGATTTTCGTCCCCTCCCCCCTAACATTCAGGGGGGAGGACACAGCGCATGGAACGCAGGCTCGCTGCCATTCTGGTCGCCGACATGGCCGGTTACTCCCGTTTGATGGAAGACGATGAAGAAGGGGTGCTGACCCGGCAAAAAGGGCATCGTAAAAATTTAATCGACCCGCAAATCATAGCCAACCGCGGCCATACAATAAAAACCACCGGCGATGGCATGCTGGTGGAGTTCGCCTCGGCTCATGATGCTGTCAGCTGCGCCCTGGAAATCCAAAAGGCAATGGCGGAACGCGAGGCAGACACGCCAGAGCAACTGCGCATCCGGTACCGCGTTGGGATCAACATCGGTGATGTGATTTTCGACGGTGCAGACATCTTCGGTGACGGCGTAAATGTTGCAGCCCGGCTCGAAGGGTTGGCGGAACCTGGCGGCATTTACATCTCCGGCATCGTGCATGAAACCGTTGCAGGGCGGCAAAGCGAAAGTTTCCAGGACATGGGATCTCAGCGGGTCAAGAATATTTCGCGCCCGGTCCGGGTCTGGCAGTGGGTCCCTGAGGCCCGCCCAGAACGCAAACCTCCGGAAGCAGCGCTGCAGCAACGTGTCAAATACTGCTCCTCCTCCGATGGAACTCATTTGGCCTACACGACAATCGGAGACGGTCCGCCTGTTCTCAAGGCGCCAAACTGGATTAACCACATTGAATATGAATGGAAAAGCCCCGTGTGGGGGCAGTTTCTGTCTGAGTTTGCCAGCAATTGCAGCCTGACCCGCTTTGATCAGCGCGGCAACGGGCTGTCAGACTGGGAAGCGGAAGAAATATCCGAAGACCGGATGATTGACGACATGCTCTCGGTTGCCGATGCTGCAGGGCTGCATCGCTTTGCCTTGTTCGGAATCAGCCAAGGCGCTGCCTTCTCCATGCGATTTGCGGCAAAACACCCTGAGAGAGTCAAATGTCTGGTTCTGCTTGGCGGATACGTGCGCGGGCGCCTGCAGCGCGGGGACCCAGAGGCAGACCGGTTTTATCAGATCGGCTACAACATGATCCGGGACGGATGGGGGTCACCGAACTCCATTTACCGGCATTTCTTCACCACTACTTACATTCCCGACGCCACAGCGGAGGAAGGAGAATCATTTGACGAACTGCAGCGGCTGTCCACCAATACGGAAAACGCGCTGCGGATCATGGAAATGAATGCCGCGATAGATGCCACGCCGCATGCAGAAAACGTCAGGGTCCCCACCCTGGTTCTGCACTGCCGCGGTGACCGTGCGGTGCCTATTGAGGAAGGCCGACTGGCGGCGCGGCTGATCCCCGGCGCCAGCTTTGTTGAGCTGCCCGGCAACAACCACGGCATGGTTGGCGGGCACCCGGGTTTTCAAGAGTTCTTTGACGAAGCCGTCCCCTTCATTCGCCACCACGCAGAATGAGCTGCTTTTTCCTTCAGCGAGACCGGCCAGTGGTGACGAAAAGGCTTGAGGACAGCTTAACACCAGTTTCCATCGCCCCCAGGATAACGGTCGTCTGGCCTCCGGCGCCGTCATGGATCACCCATTTGCGCAGTTCGACTGGACTGCCGGTGAACATCATCTCGATGCTGCCATAGTCGGGGTTTTCCGGATCCTGCGCCCGGACGATTGTCGATGTGCCGTCAAAACTGTGCCCAACCACCATATTGGCGCGGCCCAGATCAACCCTGCGGTCCAGAATAATAGAAAGAGGTGTCCGCTTCAGCGGGTAGGTTTCGGGTGGCTGGTTCGACTTCGGATCGTGGATCACTACCGCGCCGCCTCCGGCTACAACGGTACCGCCGCCTTTGCCGTCATATTCAAAACGCATCCTGCCAGGCCGGTGCATGTACAGCTTGCCGGTGGACAGGCTGCCGTCATCGTTGATTTGGGTAAAGGGTGACGACGCCGTTGAGATCCCATTCAGGTAACGGGAAATCTCATTGAGGCTCAGTTTCTCTGCCGCCCAAGACGCGGGGGCCATGAAGGTCAGCGCAAGCGCAAGTGCAATCCGTTTCATGGGTTCAACATAGGAGTGCTGCTGCAGAAGTGAAGATGCCGGAGCCTTCGCGGCCCCGGCATCGGCAGAAATTCGTCAGCTTACTGTTCGGGGACCAGAATTTCCCGCTTGCCCACATGGTTCGCAGCTGAAACGACACCCTCATCCTCCATCTGCTCGACCAGCCGGGCGGCCTTGTTGTAGCCGATCGCCAGCTTGCGCTGGATGTAGGAGGTGGAGCACTTGCGGTCCTTGATCACAATGGCAACCGCCGTGTCATAGAGAGCGTCCTCGGTGTCGGTATTGCCGCCACTGTTCAAACCTAGAACGGCGTCAATATTGTCAGCCTTGTCCTCATCCGGGCCGTCCAGCACACCGCCCACATAATCCGGCGGGCCGAATTGCTTCAGGTGGTTTACCACCTCTTCAACCTCTTCATCCGAACAGAACGGACCATGGCAGCGGGTGATCTTGGCGCCGCCCGCCATGTAGAGCATGTCGCCCATGCCAAGGAGCTGCTCTGCACCCATCTCGCCCAGGATGGTGCGACTGTCGACCTTGGAAGTCACCTGGAAGGAAATCCGGGTCGGGAAGTTGGCCTTGATGGTGCCGGTGATCACATCGACCGAGGGACGCTGGGTTGCCATGATCAAGTGAATGCCCGAAGCACGCGCCATCTGCGCCAAGCGCTGGATGCAGGCTTCGATCTCCTTGCCTGCGACCATCATCAAATCCGCCATCTCATCAACGATCACAACGATGTAAGGCAGCGCCTTCGGTTCGAACTCTTCGGTCTCGAACACCGGTTCGCCGGTGTCGTCGTCAAAACCGGTCTGCACCGTGCGCGAGAACATCTCGCCCTTGGCCAGCGCTTCCTTCACACGGCCGTTGTAGCCGGCGATGTTGCGCACGCCCATCTTGGACATCTTGCGGTAGCGGTCCTCCATCTCGCCCACCACCCACTTGAGGGCAACGACCGCCTTCTTAGGGTCGGTCACAACGGGCGAGAGCAGATGCGGGATGCCGTCATAGACGGACAGTTCCAGCATCTTGGGGTCGATCATGATCAGGCGGCATTCGTCCGGTGTCAGCTTATAAAGCAGCGACAGGATCATCGTGTTGATCGCCACCGACTTACCGGAACCAGTGGTACCCGCAATCAGCAGGTGGGGCATCTTAGCGAGGTTTGCCACCATGGCATCACCGCCGATGTCCTTGCCCAGTGCCAGCGGCAGCGCGTGATTGCCGTCGCCGAAATCGCGTGATGACAGGATCTCGCGCAGCACAACCTTCTCCCGCCTCTCGTTCGGCAGTTCGATACCAATCACGGTGCGGCCCGGCACAGTGGAAACCCGTGCGGACAGCGCAGACATGGAACGGGCGATGTCATCCGCCAGACCGATCACGCGGGAGGCCTTGAGGCCCGGCGCAGGCTCAAGCTCATACATGGTGACAACAGGGCCAGGGCGGACCGAGACGATCTCACCTTTCACGCCATAGTCGTCCAGCACCGTCTCCAGCATCCGGGCGTTTTCTTCCAGCGCCTCATCGCTCAAGTGGTGGCGCTCAATGCTGACCGGGTTGGTCAGCAGGTTCAGCGGCGGCAGTTCAAAATCGCTTTGGCTGTCGTCAAAAGCCAGGTTCGGCTGGGCTTCGGCCTTGGCGCGTGCAGAAGGCTGTACCGGCTTTCGCACCGTTTTTTCCACCACCGCCTTGCGCGGCTCTGCTACCGGCAGATCAACCGTCAGCCGTGGCCCCGGTGCCTTGGCTGCCTCGGAAGCCTCCTCAACGAACACCGCTGCATCAGGCCAGGTCTCGGCCGGCACATGGTCCGGAGTCAGCGTTTGGGGTGCATCACCAACCCCGCTGCTGCTGATTTCCGGCTGAACATTTGCATCCGGCGCCTGAGGGACAAATGCCCCTTCCTCAGGAGCCTGCCAGGACAGCGGCGGCTCTGCTCTCAGAGGTTGCGCGGGGTCATGGATCGAAGTCAGGGGAGGTTCAGCAGGCAAGCCGCTTTGGGCGGCTGCGGGATTAAAGATCAGCGGAGCCGGGCGCTGGCCGCGCCCCTTGGTCAGCGGCAGGTTCGGATCCAGCTCTGGCGGGGTATCAGCCGCTCGGCGAATTCTTACTGCATTGGCGATTTTCCTGGAAATGCGGTCTTCGCCGTCGACGCTTTCGCCTTCTGCCTCCTCTTCACCCTCAAAACCCGCCTCAGTGGCATAGGCGTTTTCCGAAGCGGCGGCAGAAGGCGCCGCACGGCGGATCAGGCTAGGCACACGCGACAGCAAGCCGCCCTTGGCCGGGGCTTCAGGCTCTTCTTCAAAGGCACCGGCTGAATAGGTTTCTTCCGGATAGTCCTCGAACATTTCAGGATCGGCTTCGTCACTGACATAAGCGCCATCGTCATGCACGCGTTCTGCCCGCTCCCGGCGGTAGGTCATTGCAGCCTGCAGACCACTGGAAGCACCACGGCCAAGCAGGGCGGCCACTGCACCATATCCCAGAATGAGGCCAATCATCACCTTGTTCAGCCCCTTCTTCACCTCGGGCCAGGTGAAACCCAGCACCGCGCAGCCAAGCGCCAGCATGCCTGCCGCACTCAGCAGAGACATGATCTTAACCATAAAATGCAGCCCGACCGGCAACAGCGCCAGCAGCGCGCCCAGGAAGGTGTAGCCAACCATGCCGCCAAGGCCGAAATCATAGTTCTGCTGCCAGCTGGTGCTGGCGTTCAATGTCTCCATGTGCAGGGCTACCACAAGCAGCCATGGCACTGACAGCAAAAGCGGCCAGACCACGCGGTCCTCGCCCTTGTGCAGCACAAACCGCAGGCCCCAGACCGACAGGAACAGCGGCATTGCCCAGCTGGCCTTGCCAAACAGGGTTATCAGGATGAAAGAGACAGACGCGCCCGGGCGGCCCAGCCAGTTCTGCACCGGCGCGTCGGTGGACACCGTCCAGTTCGGGTCCTCTGGCGTGTAGGAACCGAGCATGGCCGCAACCATCAGCCCCACCAGAATCAGAGCAATCCCGATCAGTTCCATGCCGCGCTTTTCAATGGCCGCCTGCATATTGCTGTCGAGCAGCGGATCGCGGCTGCGGGTTTGAAATGCCATGCCTACCTCAGTTCCGTTTCATTTACCCCTGCCCCGCTGTTCACCGCGGGGTCACAGGCCTGTCCGTTCTTGGTTTTGGCTGCGCGGCCCTCAGCCAAGGGCCGCTCAGCAGAATTCAGTAAAGACAGCCGCGCAGCGTGCTCAGCGCTTTGCGGGTGTCCTCAGCGGGGGCGACCAGCGCCACCCGGATATACGTCTCGCCCGGGTTCTGGCCCGGCACGCCTTGCGCCAGATAGGCGCCGGGCAGCACCCGCACTCCGGTTTCCTTCCACAGCTTCAGCGCGGCCTGCTCGCCGTTGTCCACCGGAAGCCAAAGGAAGAAGCCCGCCTCGGGCGCCATGTAGCCATTGAGGCCGTCAAAGACCTCATCCGCAATTTTGTATTTTTCCTGATAGAGCGCACGGTTCTCCGCCACATGCGCCTCATCCGCCCAGACCCTGGCGGCGGCGGCCTGCAAGGGACCCGGCAGCGGAGCCCCGGAATAAGCCCGCAGCTGCTTCACCCGCTTGATGGTTTCCGGCCCGCCTGCAATCAGCCCTGAGCGCAGCCCCGGCAGGTTCGAACGTTTCGAGAGCGAGTTGAACAGCACCACCCGTTCGGGGTCGGCACCCCGTTCCTGCGCAACGGTCAGCGCACCCACGGGGGCCTCATCGCGGTAGATTTCGGAGTAGCATTCATCCGCGAAGATGCGGAAATCGTATTTTTCCGCCAGCTCGATCAGCCGGGTCCAATAACCGCGCGAAGCCACAGCGCCCTGCGGATTGGCGGGTGAGCAGATGTAGGCGACCGCCGTACGGTTCAGAACATCCTCGGGCAGATTTTCGTAATCCGGCAAATGGCCGGTGGCGGCGGTTGCAGGCACGAACACAGGCTCTGCACCGACAGAAATCGTCGCCACCATATAGACTTGGTAAAAGGGGTTCGGGATCAGAACCACGGGTTTCTGACCGTTCTTCTGCTCCGGGCACAGTGCCATCGCGGCGTTGTACAGCCCCTCGCGGGTGCCATTCAACGCCATGATCTGCGTCTCGGGGTCCGTGGTCACGCCATAGCGGCGATGGATCCATTCCGAAATCGCACCGCGCAGCTCCGGCGTGCCGTCGTTGTTCGGGTACTGGTTAAACCCGGCGGCATTTTCGGCGATGACATCGGTGACCCAGGCCGGAAACGCATGTTTCGGCTCGCCAATGGTCATATGCACCACATCCCCGCCGGGGGTGTGATGGTCCAATAACGCCCGCAGGCGCGGAAACGCATAGGCTGGCAGGTTCGAAAACCGCTCAGGAAAATCCATATCTTGTGCCTCGGTCACGGGATCATTGGCGCCCCGTTTGCGCCTCAGATTACAGGGGGCGGGCGGACGCGTCCACCCGGTGATGAGGCCGTTGGGCCGAATGTGGCTTTCAGGCCAAGGCACACTCGATCGCGGCACCGGTGCGCAGCAGCGCCTCTTCGCAGTCCGGCTGTCCGAGCACCTGAAGCCCGCAGCTTGGGATGCCGGTGGGCAACGACAGGCCGCACAGCCCCATCAGGTTGCCGATCCGGGTGTTGCGCAGCGCCATCAGGTTGGAACGGACGTAATAGTCGTGGTCGCTCTGCAGCCGCTCTAGGTTGGGCGGCAGGATCGGCGAGACAGGGCTGAGTACCGCTTCAAACCCGGCCACCGCCTGATCCCAGGCCATCCGGCATTGCTCCAGCTTGGCCCATGCCGCGACATAATCCGCTCCGCTGAACTGCGCGCCGGAGTGGAAGCGTTCCAGAATCTCAGCATACATCAGCTGCGGAGATGCCTCGATCACTTCTTTCCACAGGCCATAGGCCTCAGTCGTGTAGAGAATAGGGCTCAGGCCCATCGCTTCGTCGAGCGCAGGCACTTCAAGCGGCACGATCTCTGCGCCGGCGTCTTTCAGCCTCTGCAGCGTTTCACGGTGGGCAGTGGCAACTTTAGGATCGAGATCGTCCTGCGCCACATTCTGGAGATCGGCAAACCGGCAGCCCTTTAAGGATCCGGGGCTACGCAGGTCGGGGCCTGCAGTCCCTTCCAGCACGCCCAGCAACAGCCCGGCATCTTCCACCGACCGGGCCAGCGGGCCGACAGTGTCGAACTTCAGGCACAGGGGCACGACGCCCTCCAGCGTGATCCGGCCAGAGGTTGTCTTGAGTCCAACAAGATCATTCCAAGCCGAAGGAATACGTACCGAACCGCCCGTGTCAGAGCCGATTCCGCCGACTGCCAGCCCGTAGGCCACAGAGGCAGCCGCGCCGGAGGACGACCCGCCCGGAGCGGCGTCCTGATCGTTCACGCAGGGCGGTGTTTCCTTGACCGGGTTGAAGCCAAGGCCGGAGAATGCCAGCTCGCTCATGTGGGTTTTGCCGAGGCAGACCGTGCCCATAAGCGTTGCATTGGACAGCACGGCGGCATCCTGATCCGGCACCCGCCCCTTGAGCAGGTCCGAACCGGATTCGGTTGCGGTGCCGGCGCTGTCGAACAGGTCCTTCCAGCTGATCGGCACCCCATCCAAGAGCGAGCAGCGCAAGCCCAAACCGGCGCGCTGCTCAGCCGCTTCCGCCTCCGCCAGCGCACGGTCGTGGGTGACTTGGGTGTAAATCCGGTCTTTCAGGGGATGCGCGTCGATGGCGTCCAGATAGCGGCGGGTCAGCGCCACCGGGCCGATTTCACCCGCCTCAATCCCTCGTCCCAGATCGGCGGCCCTCATCGTCAGCCAGTCTTGCATAAGCCCGTCTCCCCTTAAGCAGTTGCCGGAGACGGTAGCGGCACCAGGACGCAGGCACAATCCCGCGCTTCCCGCATGGACAATCCCGCCAGCAGGCGCATATTGCGGGGCATGAAAAATGCGTCCGATATCCTGATCGTGGGCGGCGGGCTGAACGGTCCCGCACTGGCCCTGGCCCTGGCACAGACCGGCCATAGCGTCACCGTGGTCGACTCGCTGACCCCGGACAAACTGGCTGATGAAGGCTTCGACGGCCGAGGCTACGCGCTGGCGCTCGCCTCGCAGCGGCTGCTGCAGCAGACCGGCGTCTGGCAGCATGCCGGGGACAACGCGCAACCCATGCTGGAGATCAAGGTGACCGACGGCCACGCGGGCCACGGACCGTCGCCGTTTTTCATCCACTTCGACCACGCGGAGCTGGAAGAAGGCCCGATGGGATATATGGTCGAAGACCGCTTCCTTCGCCGCGCCTTTCTGCAGGCCATGGAGGAAGCGCCCGGGATTACCCTAGTGTCCGGACGCACCGTGACCGCACAGGCACCGGATCAGACCGGTGTGACAGTCACGCTGGATGACGGCGGGGAGCTGCGCGGCCAGGTTCTGGTCGGCTCCGACGGGCGCCGCAGCGGTACTGCGCAGCGGGCGGGGATCAAACGCACAGGTTGGGACTATGGCCAGACTGCGCTGGTCTGCGCCATCGACCATGAAAAGCCGCACCACGGCATTGCCCATCAGTTCTTCATGCCGCCAGGACCGCTGGCGATCCTGCCGCTGCCGGGCAACCGGTCGTCGATTGTGTGGAGCGAACGGACCGAAACCGCCAAGGCGATCCACGCACTGGATGACGCAGACTACATCCAGGCGCTGCGGCCCCGGTTCGGCGATTTCCTGGGGGAAATTTCCCTGGCAGGAAAACGTTTCACCTACCCGTTGAATCTGACCATCGCTAACAGTTTCATCGGCGACCGGATGGCGCTGATCGGCGATGCCGCTCACGGCATGCACCCGATTGCCGGTCAGGGCCTGAACGCGGGTCTGCGCGATGTGGGCGCGCTGGCAGAGGTGATCACCGAGGCCACCCGGCGGGGCGAGGACATCGGATCCTCCCTGGTGATGGAGCGTTATCAGCAATGGCGCCGTTTCGACACCGCGTCGCTTGCGGCGGCGACTGACGTGTTCAACCGGCTGTTCTCCAACGACAACCCGCTGCTGCGGCTGGGCCGGGACATCGGCATGGGACTTGCGGGCGCCGTCCCCGGCCTGCGCCGCGGTTTCGTGCGCGAGGCGGCAGGCCTGACCGGCGATCTGCCGCGGCTGCTGAAAGGGCAAGCGATTTAATATTGGGCAGACGCCGCCCGCCGGATTAGTCCAGCTCGCGCGCCTCATCCACCAGCATCACCGGGATGCCGTTGCGGATCGGGAAGGCCAGATTGGCCGCACGCGAAACCAATTCCTGCGCCTGGGCGTCGTATTCCAGCACCGCCTGGGTCAACGGGCAGACCAGTGCTTCCAGCATCCGCCGGTCAAAGGCTGGCGCCTGTGTCTCGGTCATTGCAGGGTTTCCTCCTGAGAGCCGCCGCGCAGGGCAAACTCAATCAAAGTGACAAGCGTTTCCCGCCTTGTGGCAAGGCAAGGCGCCTCGAGCAAGGCCTGTTTGTCCTCGGGATCGAATTCGAGCAGCATCGCTAGCGAATTGATCAGCAATTCGTCATCCGCATCCTTCAGCGCCTCCCAGTCGGTCGACAGGTTCCGGGCGGAAAAGAAACGGTCAAGGAGATCCAGGAAGGAAGGGCGGTCCAGGGATTCATCCGCCTCGCAGCGCCCCAGATCCCTGTCAAACCCAGCCCAGCTGACATCACAGCGCCGGTAAGGTGTGAACCCGTTTGTCTCACGGGTGATCCTGAACCGGGAGACCCCCGACAGAGTGACAAGGTAGCGGCCGTCTTCTGTTTCAGAGAACTGCGTCACCCGGCCGGCGCAGCCGATGCTGTGGAGTTCCTCTCCATTGCCGTGCGGAGGAGGGCACGGCTGCACCATACCGATCAGCCGTTGCCGCGTTTTCAGCGTATCTTCAAGCATTTGCAGGTATCGCGGCTCAAAGATGTGCAAGGGCAGGCGGGACCGGGGCAGCAGAAGCGCCCCTGGCAAGGGAAACACGGCGATTGTGTCCGGCAAATCGGCAGGCTGGATCATGGGACAGAGTGTAGTGCTGCCCCGGTCTTAGGCAAATATCATCGAGCTGAGTTTTCGGCGCCCGTTCAGCACCACCGGGTCATTCGGTTTGAGTGCATCGAAGATTGTAAACAGCTGAGTCTTGGCGGCGCCGTCATTCCACTCGCGGTCTCGGCGGAACAGCTCCAGCAGCTCCGTCACCGCTGCCTCTGCATCGCCAGCCGCATGCAGCGCCTGTGCCAGGTCGAAACGGGCTTGGTGGTCTTCCGGACTGGCGTCCACCGCAGCACGCAGTTCTGCCACCGGACCAGCATTCTCTGCTTGCCGCGCCAGCTCGATCTGCGCGTGAGCCGCCTCAATCTCAGCCGCGCCGGATATCTCTGCAGGCGCGCCGTTCAGAACCGCTTCGGCCTGATCCATATCACCCAGGGCGATATGGGCGCGAGCAAGACCGCCATAGGCAGCAGCATTCTTATCATCTTCACCGAGGATCGCCGCAAAGGTCTGGGCCGCATCTGCGACCGCGCCTTCAGCCAGCATCTGCTCCGCTGCTTCCAGCGCCTCTCCCAGGCCGCCGTCGGCAGTGCCGCCTGCGGCCTCGATCACCTTTTTCACAAAGGCATCGATTTCGGACGCAGGCAGCGCACCCTGGAACATGTCGACCGGACGCCCCTGCACGAATGCCACCACGGTCGGGATCGACTGCAGCGGCAGGCCCTGCTGTGCCAGGGCCTGTGCCAGGCGCTGGTTCTCATCCACGTTGATCTTGGCCATGGTGGCCGCGCCCTTGGCTTTGGTAACAGCAGCCTCCAGCATCGGGCCGAGGGTCTTGCACGGGCCGCACCAGGGGGCCCAGAAATCCACGATCACGGGCGCCTGCATGGAAGCATCCACGACATCCTGCATAAAGGTGGCTTCGGTCACGTCTTTGATCAGGTCATCCGCCGGTGCGGCGCTGCCAAGAATTTCACTCATCAGATTGTTCTCCGCTAGGAACTTGCCCCCTATATGGAATCCTGCGCGCCGGAAACCAAGAGAGGAGTTTGCCATTGGCACACCGCCGGTTCGATCTGTTTGCTGCATCAGAGCGCCTGATGAAGATGGATGACGCCGCCTGGGCGCGGCATGCAAACCCGTGGAGCGTCTACAGCCGGATGTCGGTGCTGCCGCTCATGACCCTGGCCATCTGGTCGCGGATCTGGCTGGGCTGGTGTGCCCTGCTGCCGGTTATGCTGGTGCTGGCATGGATCTGGTGGAACCCGCGCGCCTTTGCCAGACCTGCCAGCACGGACAACTGGGCTTCCCGTGGCACCTTTGGCGAAAGGGTTTTTCTGAATCGGGAGCAGGTGCCTGTCCCGCACCATCACGTGACTTGGGCAAAAGGGCTGGCTTGGGTGTCAGGCATTGGTGTTATCCCCTGGGTTTACGGCCTGTGGGCATTGGACCCGGGTACCACCCTGGCCGGGCTGATCCTGATGATTGGCGGTAAACTGTGGTTCGTCGACCGGATGGCCTGGCTGTATCAAGACATGCAGGACAAACATCCTGACTATGCCCGTTGGCTGCGCTGACCCGGGCGGCTCCCGCCTTCGCTGAGGGCCCCGGCCTTGCCGGTTCCTCTGCGGCATTGGGCCCGGTGCCGCTCCCAATTGATTTGGGCATCTGAAGATGCCCGGAAACAGGAGGGAGCGTTGCGCCGGAGATTAAAGATCGAAAGTTGCAAAGACCGGCGCATGATCGCTGGGCTTCTCCCAGCCGCGCGCATCGCGCAGGATCTTGCTGGAGTGGGCAGCGTTCCTGATGTCTGGGGTCGCCCAGACATGGTCAAGCCGGCGCCCCTTGTCGGCCGCGTCCCAGTCTTTGGCCCGGTAGCTCCACCAGCTGTACAAACGGCCGTCAGGGATGTCGGAGCGGGTCACGTCTGACCATCCGCCTGCTTCCATCACCGCCCCGAAATGCTCCACTTCTACCGGAGTATGGCTGACAACCTTCAGCAATTTCTTGTGATCCCAGACATCATCCTCTCGCGGGGCAATATTGAGGTCGCCAACCAAGATGGATTTTTCCGGCTTCTCGGCCCGGAACCAGTCGCGCATGTCCGTCAAGTAGTCCAGTTTCTGGCCGAATTTTTCGTTCTGCTCCCGGTCCGGCACATCGCCGCCCGCAGGCACATAGAAATTGTGGATCACAACCCCGTTCTCCAGCCGCCCTGCCACATGGCGCGCATGCCCAAGGCCGGCGAAATCCTTGTCACCGATATCCTCAATTGGCAGCCGCGACAGGATAGCCACTCCGTTGTAACCCTTCTGACCACGGGCAATCATATGCGTGTAACCCAGTGCCGTGAAGCCTTCCATCGGGATCTTGTCCACAGGGCTCTTGCATTCCTGCAGGCACAGCACATCCGGCCCTTCCTCCTGCAGCAGCTTCTGCACAATCGGCTCGCGCAAGCGGACAGAGTTGATGTTCCAAGTGGCAAGAGTAAATGGCATCGCGCGCCTCGTGAAAAAATGCATATTTGGCGGCGATACTGCATGCGTGAGCCCGGAAGTGCCAGAGGCGTTTTCCGGCCAAGCAGTCAAGCGCAAAAAAAATGGCCGGACATAGAGCCCGGCCAAGTCCAACAGGGAGGTGCATATCATGACCCGGATATGCGCGGGTTTTGGGCCACTCCAAAGATGAACCTAAAATCCCTCTTTGATTTGGCTCAACGCCGAGCAGCATCAGGCAACCAAGCGGTATCCGCCTGACTCCGTCACCAGCAGGCGCGCATTCGAGGGGTCAGGTTCAATCTTTTGACGCAAGCGGTAGATATGGGTTTCCAGCGTATGGGTGGTCACACCTGCATTGTATCCCCAGACCTCATGCAAAAGCACATCACGCGGCACTACACCGTCACTGGAGCGGTACAGGAACTTGAGAATGTTGGTTTCCTTCTCAGTCAGCCGGATCTTGCGCTCATCTTCGGTGATCAGCAGTTTCATCGAAGGCTTGAAAGTATAGGGCCCAAGCGCAAAGACGGCATCTTCCGATTGCTCGTGCTGGCGCAGCTGGGCACGGATTCTGGCCAGTAGAACCGGGAATTTGAAGGGTTTGGAGACATAGTCGTTTGCGCCCGCATCCAGACCCAGGATCGTATCTGCATCAGTGTCGTGGCCAGTCAGCATCAGAATCGGTGACTTCACCCCTTGTTTGCGCATCAGGCGGCACAACTCACGGCCATCGGTATCAGGCAGACCAACGTCCAGGATAATCAGGTCGTACAGGGCTTCCTTGGCGCGCTCCATAGCGCTTTGACCATTCTCTGCTTCGAACACGTCAAAGTCTTCGGTCATCACTAGCTGTTCGCTCAAGGCCTCGCGCAGGTCCTCGTCGTCATCAACCAGCAGAATTTTTTTCAGTTGCGCCATCGGCTCGCCCTCCTGTTCTCCTGACCGCACATGCGCATCCCTTGCGCCCGCGGCAAGATTTGCTGCAAAACTCTCACGCCGACGTGTCCATGGCATGGAAATTGTTTCACATCCGTTGCATTTAGGCGTAAAGACAGCAAGCCTTGTTACAAAATAACATCGGATGCCCCGCATGAGCCTGATGCCCACAATGATCGAACTGCTGGCCCGCGCCCGGGTCGATCTGCGGATGGGACTGCCGGTTGTCTTGACCGATGGAAGCGAGACCGCGCTGGCAATTGCCGTGGAAACTCTGACTGATGCACGCCTTACGGACATGCGGTCTCTGGGGGCTTTGTCTCTGGCTCTGACAGCCCGTCGCGCAGAAACCCTGAAGGCGCGAGTATATGACGAGGACACCGCACGTGTGGAAGTGCCTGCGTCCGAGGGGCGAAACTGGATTCAAGCGATGGCAGACCCGTCGGGTGATCTGAACACACCGATGAAGGGACCGCTGACCAGCCTGCGCGGCGGTAGTGCAGACTTGCACAGGCTCGCCATTGCCTTGGCAAAGTCTGCCCGCATGCTGCCTGCTGCTGTGCTTGTGCCTCTGAACGATCCGGCGACTTTTGCGGCAAGTCACGGCCTGACTCTCATTTCACGCACCGCGGCAGAACCGCTGCTGAGCAAGAGCTCCCCGCTGCACCCGGTGGCCGCTGCCCGACTGCCGATGACGGCTGCTGAGGCCGGGCGGCTCCACATCTATCGGCCCGAAGATGGCGCAGAAGAACACTATGCGGTGGAAATCGGCCGGCCCGACCGCAGCAAGCCAGTGCTTGCCAGGCTGCATTCGGCATGTTTCACCGGTGACGTTCTGGGATCCCTCAAATGCGACTGCGGCCCGCAGCTGCATGGAGCGCTAGCCCAAATGGGAGCGGAAGGCGCAGGCGTGCTCCTGTACCTCAATCAGGAAGGCCGCGGCATTGGCCTCGCCAACAAGATGCGGGCTTATTCGCTGCAAGACCAAGGCTTTGACACCGTAGAAGCTAACCACCGCCTTGGCTTTGAAGATGATGAACGGGACTTCCGCCTGGGCGCAGCTATCCTGATGAAGATGGGTTTTTCAAAAGTAAGGCTGCTGACCAACAACCCGAACAAAATCGCAATGATGGAGAAAACGGGCATTCAAGTGGCTGAACGGGTGCCACTGAAAGTGGGGGAAAACGCCCACAACCAGCATTACCTTGCCACCAAAGCCCGCAAGTCCGGGCATATGCTGTAATGACTCCTGCGGATTTGGTCCTGACTCCGGCAGGCGTCCGGTTCATGGGCCGTGTGCTGCCCTGCACAATCGGCGAAGGCGGCTTGTCAGTTAACAAACGCGAGGGCGATGGCGCAACGCCAGTGGGCACTCACAGAATTGCCGGAATGCTCTACCGGGCGGACCGCCTGCCCCGGCCGGCACCATGGGCGGCTCCCATCGGACCCGGGGACTTGTGGTCAGATGACGCTGCCGACTGCCGCTATAACCTTCAGGTGCGGGCCCCTTATGGTTTCAGCCACGAAAAACTGCGCCGTGCAGACCCGCTGTACGATCTGATTTTGATCACCGACTGGAACTGGCCGGACGCAACTGCCGGCAAGGGGTCTGCGATTTTCCTCCATCAATGGCGCCGGCCCGGTTTCCCCACCGAGGGCTGTATCGCCTTCTCCAGAACGGACCTGCACTGGCTTGCTGCCCGGGTGCAGATTGGCACACGCATCATTGTTCCGGAACTGGCTGCAGCCTGACCCCGCCAAGTCGTTCTCAAACGTGTTGAAAAATTTTCTGAAAACTTTTGCGCCTCAGTACGTGCGATCTCCAAAGATTGCCGATCCGACCCTCACATGCGTCGCGCCAAGGGCAATCGCTTTCTCGAAATCCCCGCTCATCCCCATGGATAGGCCCTGCAAGCCGTTACGCTCTGCAATCTTGGCAAGCAGCGCGAAATGCAGGCTCGGCTCCTCATCCACTGGCGGGATGCACATCAGGCCCTTCACGGGCAGATCCAGCTTGCGGCACTCGGCAATGAAGGCATCCGCATCGGCCGGCATCACGCCTGCTTTCTGCTCCTCCTCACCGGTGTTCACCTGAACAAACAGGTCCGGGCATTTCCCCAGCTCCTGCGCCAGCCGCGCAATTGTGTTGGCCAGTTTGGGACGGTCCACCGAATGGATGCTGTCAAACAGCTCCATCGCCTGGCGCGCCTTGTTGGTTTGCAGGGGACCGATCAAATGCAGGTCGATACCTTTGAACTGCTCAGAAAAACCCGGCCATTTGCCGACCGCCTCCTGCACCTTGTTCTCACCAAAACAGCGTTGCCCCTCCTCCAGCACCGCCTGAACCCGCTTGTTCGGCTGCACCTTGGACACTGCAATAAGCTGCACGCTGCCCGGTTCACGGCCGACCTTTGCTTCAGCCTTGGCAATTCTCGATTTGATCTCTTCAAGCGGCATGGGTCCGGCCTCATCACTGTTTGGCCGCAAAAAACACTGTTTGCTCGAAAATGTTAAGGGGCAAAAGAAAAGGGCGGGCCCCAAAGGAACCCGCCCCGAAAGTCACGCTAGGCGCGCTTCAGCTTAGAAGCTGAAGTGCACACCTGCCTGCACGGAGTTCTCGTTGGTGTCGGCGCCGTTGTTCACGTAGCCAGCAACAAAGGTTGCGCCGCCGCCCAGGTCGTACTCGTAGTTGATGCCGAACGCGGTGTCGTCGTTGCCACCGGTGGTGTTTGCATCGCGACCGCTGACCCAACCGATCAGAGTGGAGGCAGAGCCGATTTCAGCTTCGCCAACCAGGGTGATCGCGTCGGTTGCTTCGGTGGTACCGTAGGACAGGGTTGCACCGAACTGGCCGAAGTCAGCGCCAGCTGCCAGGAAGCCGACTTCGTCGTTGGCTGCAACGCTGGAGTCCTGGTAGGCACCAGTCACGAAGTAGTCGCCGAAGGAGTAGGACAGCATGATCGCGGTGCGCTCTTCACCTTCGGTCAGGGTAGTTGCGTCGACCGTGCCGGCGCCGGAGCCATCGGACACGTAGGTGTCGTTCTGCTTCGAGTAGGAGATGTGGCCGGTGAAGCCGCCTGCGGAGTAGATGGCTTCAACGCCGCCACGGCCAACGCCTGCGGAGGTGAAGGTGTCAAAGCCCGCGCCTTGGATGGCCAGGGAGTTGAAGCCCATGCCGTCGATGCCGGTGCCCACGGAGGTAGTGTTCAGGTACAGACCCGGTGCGGAGTCGATCGCGCCCCAGATGTTGCCAACGTTCACACGCAGGCCGCCGTATGCGACGTGGAACTGCGGGCTGGACCAGGAAGCTGCGCCCTGGGAACCGTCACGGTTTTCTGCTTGCGCGCGGATACGGCCACCCAGGGTCACGCCGCCGTCGGTTTCAGTCGAAACGTCGAACTGCAGACGGAAACGGCTGGTGATGTTGGTTTCGTCGGCAGAGTCCAGAACATCACCTGCGGTACCGGTGTTGGTCGGCAGGGTGCCGTCGTTTGCTTCGTTCCAGTCCAGACCAAAACGGGCGTAGCCGGACACTTTAACTTCTGCCGCGGCCATGCCTGCGGTGGCGATCAGCGCGGTGGTCGCGAAGAGAACCTTTTTCATAGTTTTTCCCTCGGTTTCTATTCCACTGCCCAAACCGGGGAATCCGGCGTGGGTATGCCAAGGGGTTTCGCTCTTTCCCCCCCGTTTTGGCAAGACTTGGGAAAGACAGGCGAAACGATGCGGCTCCGGATGGTGCAGCTTTGCCACAGTCCGCGCTGCCCGGGGTGCCTGAAACAGCCCCGATCCGTACTTCAGGCTGCCTCTAGCACGTGAAATCCTCCGCAGGAGCAGAGTCATAGAGACCAAAGCCCTTGCTCCGTCGGCGCCGCTTGCGTTAGGTGTTCGCGCAGAAAATGGCTCCGGGAGCGGTTATGAAATACGGAAAGACCCTGCGGGTATCAGTGATTGGCGCAATCTGCCTCAGCTTGGCGGCGTGCGGCGGCAACAGAAGCGGCAAGGCACCGGCAAGCACAGCCCGGACTACCAGCCACAAGGAAGAGATCCAGGGTGAAGCTACGAAATCCTCGGTATTTGACTTCCTGAATGCCAAGCCGGACCAGACTGTTCAGGTGAACCGTTACCTGTGGACTGCCAGCCTGGATGTGCTGAGCTTTCTTCCCGTTCAGTCCGTTGATCCGTTCACCGGTGTCATCGTGACCGGTTACGGCACCCCGCCCGGCGGCGGACGGTCGTACCGCGCAACCATTCACATCAAGGATCCGGCGCTGGACGCACGTTCCCTGAATGTTGCATTGCAATCCAAGGGCGGCCCGGTCAGCGCCAGCACCACCCGTGCGGTCGAGGATGCCATTCTGTCCCGGGCGCGCCAGCTGCGGATCGCGGACGGCAAACTCTGACCCTGCGCCCTCTGGAATCGCCGACCAAACCCCATTATCAGAAGCGCCGGGCCACCAGCCCGGCGTTTTCATGCAAAGGACCGCTCTGATGCCGCGTTACATAGCTCCTGAAATCGAAGCACGATGGCAGAAGGCCTGGGACGAGGCTGGAATTTTCCAGGCCAAACGTACCGGCGGCAAGCCGAAGTATTATGTGCTGGAGATGTTCCCCTACCCGTCGGGCAAGCTGCACATGGGGCATGTGCGCAATTACACGATGGGCGACGTGATCGCGCGCTATAAACTGTCCACCGGCCATAATGTGCTGCACCCGATGGGCTTCGACGCTTTCGGCATGCCGGCCGAGAACGCGGCTATGGCCTCGGGCGGGCACCCCAAGGACTGGACTTATTCGAACATTGACACGATGGTCGAACAGATGAAACCACTGGGCCTGTCGCTGGACTGGTCGCGCATGTTTGCCACCTGCGATCCGGAATATTACGGCCAGCAGCAGGCGCTGTTCCTCGACTTCCTGGAAAAGGGCCTCGTTTACCGCAAGAACGCCGTGGTGAACTGGGACCCCATCGACATGACCGTGCTAGCCAACGAGCAGGTTGAGAACGGCCGCGGCTGGCGTTCCGGCGCGCTGGTGGAACGGCGCGAGCTGACCCAGTGGTTCTTCAAGATCTCCGATTTCTCCGAAGAACTGCTGTCGGCGCTGGACACGCTGGAAAACTGGCCCGCCAAGGTCCGCCTGATGCAGGAAAACTGGATCGGCAAGTCACGCGGGCTGCAATTCTCCTTTGAACGCACCGACGGCGGCGAAGCGATTGAGGTTTACACAACCCGCCCCGACACGCTGATGGGCGCGTCCTTTGTCGGCATCTCGCCCGATCATCCCATTGCCAAGGCGCTGGAAGCCGAATCGGAGGAGGTCGCTGCGTTTGTTGCCGAGTGCCGCAAGGGCGGCACCACCGAGGAAGCCATCGAGACCGCCGAGAAGCTGGGCTATGACACCGGCATCCGCGTCAAACACCCGCTGAATCCAGAGTGGGAACTGCCGGTCTGGATCGCCAACTTCATCCTGATGGACTACGGCACCGGCGCGATCTTTGCCTGCCCGGCGCATGACCAGCGCGACCTGGACTTCTGCCGCAAATATAATCTGCCAGTCATCGACACGTTCTTTGCGCTGGACAATGACACTCCGGTTGCAAACGAAGCCTTTGTGCCAGCGAAAACCGAGAAGGTCCGCTGGGTCGACCATTTCGCCGGTCTGACCGAGGCCACCGGCGAGGCGGCCATCGACGCCACCGTTGACTACGCGGAAAAGGCCGGCTGGGGCCAGGGTGTCACCAAATACCGCCTGCGTGATTGGGGCCTGAGCCGCCAGCGCTACTGGGGCTGCCCTATCCCTGTGGTTCACTGCGAAGACTGCGGCGTGGTGCCGGAGAAGAAAGAGAACCTGCCGATTGCGCTGCCTTATGATGAGGGCGGCAAGGCCATCGACTTCTCGGTGCCCGGCAACCCGCTGGACCGCCACCCGACCTGGCGCAACTGTGAATGCCCATCCTGCGGCAAGCCGGCCCAGCGCGAAACCGACACCATGGACACCTTCGTCGATTCGTCCTGGTACTTCGCCCGTTTCACCGCCCCGCGCGCCGAGACCCCGACCGACATGGCCGAGGCTGAATACTGGATGAACGTCGACCAGTACATCGGCGGCATCGAGCACGCGATTCTGCACCTGCTTTATTCGCGCTTCTTTGCCCGCGCGATGCAGATCTGCGGCCACCTGCCGGAGAAATCCATCGAACCGTTTGATGCGCTGTTCACCCAAGGCATGGTGACCCATGCTGCCTATTTGAATGCAGAGCGGAAGCAGCCCAATGGTCAAAAACTTTATCATTTCCCGGCTGACGTTCAAAGCGACGAGAATGGAAATTTTACCCTGCGTGAGACAGGCGAGAAGATTTTGGTTGAGCCCTCAACTAAGATGTCTAAATCAAAACTAAATGTCGTGGACCCGCTGCACATCATCTCATCCTTTGGCGCCGACACCGCACGCTGGTTCGTACTGTCCGATTCGCCGCCCGAACGGGACGTGGAATGGACTGCCTCAGGCGCAGAGGCCGCTCATAAACACCTGAACCGGGTCTGGAACCTGTGCGACCGGATCGGGGAAATGGACCGTACCGCAGAAGGTGAAGGTGACGAGGACCTGCTGCGCGAGATGCACAAATGCATCCGCGACGTGACACTGGGCATCGATTCCTTCGGCTTCAACGCGGCAATTGCCAAGCTCTACGCCTTCACTGGCACGCTCAGCAAATCCAAGGCCGGCTACAAGGTGCAGCGCAAAGCAGTAATGACCCTGGCCCAGCTGATGTCCCCGATGACCCCGCATTTGGCGGAGGACATCTGGAACCATCAGGGCGGCGAGGGCCTGTGTGCCACGGCACCCTGGCCGGAGGCAGACGAATCGATGCTGGTCGAGGACACTGTGACCCTGCCGATCCAGATCAACGGCAAACGCCGCGGCGAAATCGAAGTCGCCAAGGATCTGGACAAGGCAGAGGTTGAAAAACTCGCGCTGGCGCACGAAGCTGTGCAGAAGGCGCTGAATGGCGGCGCTCCGAAAAAGGTAATCGTGGTGCCGGGCCGGATTGTGAATGTCGTTGCTTGATCGCAGAACCCTGCTGCTGGCCCTGCCCCTGGTGGCTTCGGCCTGCGGCTTTACACCGGTTTACGCTCCAGGCGGAACCGGGTCTGAGCTGTACGGCAAGATCGAAGTTCAAGACCCTGAGGAAATCAAGGGCGCCAGCGGGGCTGACGCCTATTTCTTGGTGCAGAACCTCGAGCAGCGCCTGGGCCGGGGCAGCAGCCCGGCATATACGCTTGATCTGACGCTCAGCACCCGGGAAGAAGGCCAGGCAATTACTGCGGACAACGAAATCACCCGCTATTCCGTCGTCGGGACCGCAAGTTTTTCGCTGACCCGGATGTCTGACGGAAAGGTTGCATCCAGCGGTACTGTCCGTAACTTCTCCGGCTACTCCGCCACCGGCAGCACTATAGAAACGCTGGCAGGAGAACGGGATGCGCATGAACGGCTGATGGTTGTTCTGGCAGACCAGATCACTGCACAGATTCTGGCAACCGCGGATCTCTCCGCTGCGGCTGAATGAAGCTCTCTCCGCGCGAAGCTGACGGCTATTTCGCCAAGCCCGATCCCGGCAAGACCGGCATCCTGATCTATGGCGCCGACGCGATGCGCGTGTCCTTGAAGCGGCAGCAGGTGCTGGCCGCCCTGCTTGGCCCCGGCGCCGAGGAAGAAATGCGCCTGACCCGCCTGCCAGGCGGCGACCTGCGCAAGGATCCGGCGCAGCTGCTGGATGCGGTCAAGGCGGTCGGGTTCTTTCCCGGTGTCCGGGCGGTGTTTGTCGAAGGCGCCAACGACACCGCCACCCCCGCCATTGCCGCAGCACTGGAGGAATGGCAGCCAGGCGATGCACAGATCGTAGTCACGGCCGGGCAGCTGAAAGCGTCCTCAAAGCTGCGCAAAGCATTTGAAAGCCACAATAATGCCTATGCCGCGGGCATCTACGACGACCCGCCCTCTCGTGCCGAGATTGAACGTATTCTGGGCGAGGCCGGCATCCGCGACGTGCCCGGCGACAGCATGTCGGCACTGACCGATATCGCAAATGACATCGGCCCCGGCGACTTTTCCCGCATGATCGAGAAACTGGCGCTTTATAAACACGGTGACAGCAGCCCGCTGTCGCTGGACGACATCGGTGCCGTCGCCCCGCAGTCGACCGAAGCCGCACTGGATGACGTGCTCAATGTGGTCGCCGAGGGCCGCAGCCCCGAAATCGGCCCGCTGATCCGCCGCCTGCAGGCGCAGGGCACCAACGCCGTGACCCTGTGCATCGGCGCCACCCGGCATTTCCGCACGCTCTACACCATCGCCTCTGCTCCCGGCGGCCCTGCCCAAGGCATTGGCCAGCTGCGCCCGCCGCTTTACGGCAAACGCCGCGACCGGATGCTGCGGCAAGCGCAGAACTGGGGCGCAAACCGGCTAGAAACTGCGCTGACGATCATCACGGACACCGATCTGGCGCTGCGTTCTGCCGGCCAGACCGCGCCGGCGCTGGCCCTGATGGAACGGGCTTTGATCCGGCTAGCCATGCTCAGCCGCGCCCGCTGATCCCGAAACGCACCGTCCCGCTTGATCCGCCTTGCAGCGCCGCCCATCATGGCACGGTAAGAACAGGAGAAAGACGATGTATACGGTCACCGGCATTCCGCTTACCCGCACCTTCCGGGTGCTGTGGGCGCTTGAAGAGCTTGGGCAGCCCTACAAGTTGAGTCAGCATGGCCCCCGCAGCCCGGAAGTGCAGGCGCTGAATGTATCTGGCAAGGTGCCGGTGCTGCAGGCGGAAGGTGAGGTCATCACCGATTCGACTGCTATTCTCACCTACCTGGCTGACAAGCACGGCGCGCTGACGGCCCCCGCGGGCACAATTGCACGCGCCAAGCAGGACGCGATGACCCATCTGTTGCTGGACGAAGTCGACGCCGTCCTGTGGGCCGCGGCCCGGCACAGCTTCATCCTGCCGGAGGAACTGCGGGTGCCAGAGGTGAAAGGCAGCCTGAAATGGGAGTTTGCCCACAACCTGTCGCGCCTTGAAAGCAAGATCACAGGCCCCTTCCTGATGGGAGAGGAGTTCACCATCGCCGATATCATCTGCACCCATTGCCTGAATTGGGCGCGCAGCGCCAAGTTCCCTGTCGAGAGTGAAAAGCTGCAGGACTATGGCAAACGGATGCGGGAACGCCCGGCGTTTCAACGGGTGGCCGAACTCGCCAAGTAACCCGCCGCCGCCTGCCCTGCCCAGCGCCCGGTTGCCAGACAGGCGGTCAGAAGGTAACCGCCCGTCGGGGCTTCCCAGTCCAGCATCTCCCCGGCGCAGAAAACGCCTGGGATTTTCTTCAGCATCAGACTGCCATCCACAGCGTTCCGGCAAATGCCGCCGGCGGTCGATATCGCCTCGTCCATCGGGCGCAGGCCTGCATGTTTCACAGGCAGCGCCTTGATCAGACTTGCCAAGGCTTGCGCCTCCAGCGGCAGTGGGCGCCCGAATTCCTGCAGCAGCGCCGCCGCAGCCGGTGACAGCTTCAAGGCCTTGCGCAGGTGGTTGGAGAGACTCGCCTTGCCGCGGGGGCGCAACAGGCGGCGGGCAACTTCCGCCTCTGCCAGATCCGGAAACAGATCCATATGCAGCACCGCACCCTCCCGCACCGCTGCACAGATGGAATAGACGCCGCCGCCCTCCAGCCCGCGCTGCGAAATTACTGCCTCTCCGCGCGAAACCAGGCCGCCCGCCCGCAGCGCAATCCCTTTGAGCGGCTGGCCGAATTGCGGTGCCATTTGCTTGGACCACTCCACCAGCAGCCCGGCATTGGCAGGCTTGAATGGGGAAACTTCTACCGCTCGTTCCTGCAACAGCGGCCGCCACGCCCCATCCGACCCCAGCCGCGCCCAGCTTGCGCCGCCAAGCGCCAGAACGGTGGTGCCTGCCTCAATCCGCACCGAACCGCCCGGCGTTTCAAAGACTAGGACCGTACCGTCCCAGCCTGCCCAGCGCCAGCGGGTGCGGATCTGCACGCCATACCCGTCCAAACGCCCCAGCCAGGCTCGCAAAAGCGGCGATGCTTTCATCACCTTCGGGAACACCCGGCCGGTGGAGCCGGTGAACAGCTCGCTCCCCAGCCCCTGCGCCCAGGCCTGCACTGCCTGCGCATCGAAGGCCCGGATCATCGGCGCCAGCCAGTCCGCCGCCTCACCGTAGCGGGTGAATAGCTGTTCAAAGGGTTCGTCCTTGGTCAGGTTCAAGCCGGATTTGCCCGCCATCAGGAACTTGCGGGCAGCTGACGGTTTGGCCTCAGCCACCAGTACCCGGCGCCCGGCGCGGCCCAGTTCTTCGGCAGCCATCAGCCCGGCTGGCCCGGCTCCGATCACCACTGCATCCCACGCCTCTGTCATGCCATCCCCTTGCCAGCCCTTGCCGCCGGCGTGTCTAGTGCCCGCACGAAACCAGCTGAGGCTTGTGCATGTCTGATCCGAACTGCCCGCTGTGCGGCCGCCCTATCCCAAAGGGCGCGCCGCAAAGCCTGCACCATCTGATCCCAAAACTGAAAGGAGGCAAGGGCGGACCAACGGTTCTGCTGCATGACATCTGCCATCGCGAGATACACGCCACGCTGACAGAGGCGGAACTGGCCCGCGACTTCAACACACCGGAAGCACTGCAGGCCCATCCGCGGCTTACGAAATTCATCGCCTGGGTCCGGAAACGCCCGCCCGAATTCCGCTCCCGCGTGCCCGGCAAACGGCGCAAGCGCTAACTGATCTCCAGCCCCATGAAGGCAGGGCTGTCGCGCAACTGCGCCCCGGGAATGTGCTGAAATTCCAGCGTGGTATAGGGCCGTCGCCACAGCCATTCCCGGTTCGCCACCGACTGCAAGTCCGGATCCGGCGGCGTCTCTTCGGTAAAGGCGAGGAAATGCAAATCGAACCCGGACTCCGCCACGTCCTGAACTGACAGCAGTTTCATATCGGCACGCAGAGCAAGTTCAGCTGCGATATCCCCAGTCCGCAAGGTGATCTGTCCGACGTGCGCACCACCGCCCAGCGGCAAAGCAAGATCGCCCGCGCCGTCTGGCCGGTTTCCAAGAAAATCATGCTGCAGCAGTTCGATCGAAAACCCCTCAGGATCGTGCAGATGCGCCATATAGCCAATGTCACGGAACTGGTGCGGCGCTGAAACCTCCACCCCCTTTTGAAGCAGCTGCTCGCAGGCTAGGTCCAGATCGGGCAGGCAGATGCCAATTTTCCAAAAACGCTCATCTCGGTTATGCGATGCCTTGGTGCCGCCGGGCAGCAGGATCAGATCCGCGTCCTCACCTCCATATCCGGCACGCCAGGCGTCACCGTCCGCCAAGGCTTCCATGCCGAGCATTTTCGCATAGAAACCGGCCAGCCGCTCCGGATCCTCGACCTGGAGCCGAAGCCCGGAAAGCCGCTTCACCGGCACATCCTCAGGATACCTGCGGAAATCTCTCTCTTGGCCTCCAGCGAATGGCCAAGAAGATCCCGGGCAGTGTCCATCAGCGCGTCCGTCTCCACAATCCGGTCCACAAGGCCGTAATCATATGCTTCCTGCGCGGTGATCTTCTGCCCGGCAGCCAGGATCATTTTCGTACGGGCCGGCCCGATCAGCGCGGCCATCCGGCCGGCGTCAGAAGGCTGCGGCAGATAACCGAGCTTCATGACCGGGTAGAAAAACTTGGCCGAATGCACCGCGATGCGGATATCGCAAGCCAGCACCATGCCATTGGCACCCCCTGCCAGCGTGCCGTTCAGCGCGGCCACCTTAAGGCAGGGTATTGCGGCCATTGCCGCCGACAGCCGCTCCCACACCGGCGATGTCGCCAGGCCCGCCCGCGCCTCATCCAGGTCGGCTCCGGCGCTGAACACCTTGCCGGTTCCGGTCAGGATCAGCCCGCGGGCCTCCTGAGCGCGTTCAGCGACTTCCGCAAGTTCCGTCAGCATCGCCTCTGTCAGCGAATTCGCCTTATCGGGCCGGTTGATGGTGATGGTCCACAGGCCGTTTTCCGCAATGTCCAGTCCGATCATATCAGGCCAACCCGCTGGCGGATGCTATCCTCTCGCAGAGAAACTTCCTGACCAATGCAGTCATCCGCATCCGGCGTGCACATCCACATGAGGGTCCGGGCCGGCCATTCTGCGGGAATATGGTCCTCCCAGTCCAGCGCGCTCACCGGGTTTATGCCGCTGGCCTTGATCTCCCGCTGCATCTGGGTCGCCACAGTGCCAGGAGACAGACCCATGGCGCGGATGCCGTGTTCGCGTTCCTCCAGATCAAGCGCAGAGGTCAGCATTGCTGCGCCTGCCTTGGAAGAGCAATAAGCGCTCCACCCCTCCAGCGGACGGTGCGCAGCGCCGGAACTGACGGTGATGATGGTCCCGCCGCCCGCCGGTTTCATCAACGGCAGAGCAGCCCGCATCCCGTTGAACACGCCTTTCAGGTTGATGTCGATCAGCTTGCCCCAGCCCTCCGGCGATGCGTCCTCTAACCGGGCAATCGGCTCGATCACACCGGCATTATTGATCAGAACGTCCAAGCTGCCAAATTCCTGCTGCGCCGCGCCCAACGCGGCCTCAATGGAAGCATAGTCAGAAACGTCGCAAGCAAATGTAAGCACATTTTTGCCGATCTCGCCCGCAAGGTCCTGCAGTGCTTCCGCACTCCTTGCCAGCAAGACCAAATTGGCGCCCGCGGCGGCAAATACACGGGCGGCATCCGCCCCGATCCCGCGGCTGGCTCCTGTAATTGCAACTGTTTTTCCGTTGAATTCCATGCCCGCAACCTCCAAGTGACTGATAACCCAAGTGGTAAAGCGGTTAGGGGGAACGGTCCAGCCCAAGGCCCCCTTGACGGCACCGCCCGCCGGGCCGACGATGTTTTCAATTATCTCTCAGAGAAAGGTTCTCTAATGTCCGTTATTCTTGCGCGCGGCGGTGCCGCAGCGGCAATTTTGGTTGTTTCCGCTCAAGGCGCCCTCGCCGACCTGAGCGCCCAGGACGTCTGGGCCGACTGGAAGGCGTATCTGACCAGCACCGGCTACACCGTCTCCGGAACTGAAGCTGTTTCAGGCAATACCCTGACCGTTTCCGATGTGTCCATGGCCATGCCGATCCCTGAAGAAGACGGTTCCGGCACCATCAGCTTCCCCGAAGTCCAGTTCGTTGAGAACGGCGACGGCACCGTCAATGTACTGCTGCCCGCCGAGTTTCCGATGGGCTTTGAGTTCTCCGGTGACGGCGAAACCTTTGCGGGCAAACTGATCTATTCCCACGATGGCTCGCCGATGAAAGTCGCCGGTGATGCCGGGAACATGAGCTACGACTACAGCTCCTCCAAGGTGACCATGACGCTGAACGAGCTGTCAGCGGACGGTGAACCAGTGCCCGCAGAGGTGGCAAAGGTTCAGGTTGAGATGAACGACGTTGTCACCAAAAGCACCATGAAGGTTGACGGGGGGCGCAGCTACGACCAGACCATGACCGCCTCCAGCCTCAGCTATGACATGGGTTTCAATGATCCCGAAGGCGACGGCACCGGCGCATTCAAGGGCGCGCTGCAGGGCCTGAGCTTCACCGGCACCGGCACCGTTCCCGAAGGGCTGAAAAGCCCCGACATGGCTGCGCTGCTGAAAGCTGGCTTTGCCTTCGACGGCACCTTCACCTTTACCGGCGGCAATGGTTCTATCTCCGGCGTGGATGGCAGCGAAAGCTTCGCCATGGAAAGCAACTCCCAAGGCGGCGCCTTCACCGTTTCGATGGACAAGCAGCATTTGACCTACGACGTGTCGCAGGTTGCAACCAATGTGAACATCTCCGGCTCCGAGATCCCGTTCCCGCTGGCTCTGAGCATGGCGGAGACCGGCTTCAAGCTGATGATGCCGCTGGCCAAATCCGAAGAAGAGCAGGACTTCGCACTTGGCGTTACCCTGCGCGACTTTGCAGTGCCGGAAATGCTGTGGGGCATGGTCGATCCGACCGGCCAGCTGCCGCATGACCCGGCAACCGTCGTTCTGGACCTGGCCGGCAAAGGCAAAGTGCTGTTTGACCTGTTCGACCCGGAAGCCATGGAAGCTGTGGAAAAGGGTGAGGAACAACCGGGTGAGCTGAACGCGCTGACCGTGAAGCAGTTGCAGGTTTCCGCTGCGGGTGCCGAGCTGACCGGCACCGGCGATTTCACCTTCAACAATGAAGACCTGACCAGCTTTGATGGCATGCCGGCCCCGGCGGGCGAGGCCAACCTCAAACTGGTCGGCGCCAACACCCTGATCGACAAGCTGATCGGCATGGGCCTGATGTCCGACAGCGACGCCATGGGCGCGCGCATGATGATGGGCATGCTGGCAGTCCCGGGTGAAGGTGACGACACCCTGACCTCCAAGATCGAAGTCACCGAAGACGGCCAGGTGCTCGCCAACGGCCAGCGCATCAAGTAACCGTCAAATCCCGAACAGGATCAGAAAAGGGGCTGCTGCACGCGGCCCCTTTTTTTCACCCCGCACTTGCGGCATGGCGCTGCACTGGATAGCTCTTTTAAAGAGCAGAACAGAAGGTGCCCATGACCCAGTCCCCCGAAGCGCTTTGCCACGCCCTGATCGACGCCGCCCGCAAGGCCGGCGCAGATGCCGCCGACGCCATGGCCGCTGAGGGCAGTTCTCTCAGCATCGAAGTGCGCGAGGGCAAGCTGGAACATGCGGAACGCTCCGAAGGCACCGATCTGGGCCTGCGGGTGTTTGTAGGCAAGCGCCAGGCGCTGGTTTCCTCGTCCGACATGCGGCCCGAAACCATCGCGGCGATGGCCGAGCGCGCCGTTGCCATGGCCAAGGAGGCCCCGGAAGACCCTTATGCAGGCCTCGCTGACCCGTCTCAGCTAGCGAAGGATTGGAATTTGGCTGCGCTGGAGCTGGAAGACCCGAGCGGCGAGCCTGAGCCAGCAGCCCTGCAAGAGGACGCGCTTGCCGCCGAAACCGCCTGTCAAGCGGTGGACGGCATCACACAGGTGCAATCCGCGGCCGCCGGATATGGCCGTCATGTGGTGCATCTGGCAGCCACCAACGGTTTCTCAGGAGGCTATCAGCGCACCGGCCGGTCTCTATCCTGCACCGGGATCGCGGGCAAAGGTACCGGAATGGAGCGGGACCACGACGGCGATTCCTGCACCTTCCAGTCTGATCTGCGCAGCGCTGAGGAAATTGGCCGCACTGCAGGTGAGCGAGCAGTCGCCCGGCTGGGCGCCCGCAAGCCCAAGACCGGCAGCTTCCCTGTGTTGTATGATGAACGCATTTCCTCTTCGCTGATCGGCCATCTGATGTCAGCGGCCAACGGTGCCGCAATTGCCCGCGGCTCCTCCTGGCTGAAAGATTCGCTGGGCCAGCAAGTGCTGCCAGCGGCGCTCTCTGTAGTTGAGGATCCGCACCGCCCGAGGATTTCCGGCTCCCGCCCGTTTGACGGCGAGGGGCTGGCGACCCGCAGACGCACCGTGGTGGACAACGGCGTGCTGACCGGCTGGACACTGGACCTTGCTTCGGCTCGCAAGCTGGGGCTGGAAAGCACCGGCAACGCCGCCCGCGGCATCGGTGGGGTGCCGTCGCCTTCCACCTGGAATATCGCTTTGACCCAAAGCGAAGCCAGCCGCGAGGACCTGATCGCGCAGATGGGAACCGGCCTGCTGGTCACGTCGATGATCGGCTCCACCATCAATCCCAACACGGGTGACTATTCCCGCGGCGCATCCGGTTTCTGGGTGGAAAACGGCGAGATTGCCTATCCGGTCAACGAATGCACCATCGCAGGCAACCTGCACGAAATGCTGCGCCGGATCGTTCCAGCCAATGACGCCCGCACGCATCTGTCCTCCGTGGTGCCCTCACTGCTGGTCGAAGGAATGACCCTTGCCGGCAACTGACCTATCCCTGCTTGTAAAAGCGGCGGAACAGGCCGGAGACATCGCATGCCGCTACACCGGTCCCGACGCCAAGCGCTGGGACAAGCCCGGCGGTGCGGGCCCGGTGACCGAAGCTGACCTGGCCGTCAACACCATGCTCGAGGACATGCTGCAGCAGGCGCGGCCCGGTTACGGCTGGCTCTCGGAGGAGACCGAGGACAGCGATGCCCGTTTGACGTGCGAGCGGGTGTTCATCATCGACCCGATCGACGGCACCCGCAGCTTTGCCGAAGGCTCCCGCACCTGGGCGCATTCCATCGCTGTAGCGGAACACGGTGAAGTCATAGCGGCGGTGATCTATCTGCCCCAGCGGGAACTCATGTACACCGCCGCCAAGGGACAGGGTGCAGCCTGTAACGGCAGCCCGGTAAGAATCTCTTCTGCGGCTGAGCTTGCGACCACCGAAATCCTGGCCGCCAAACCCAATCTGCTTCCGCACCACTGGCAGGGCGGCACACCGCCTGCCTTCATCCGCAGTTACCGGCCATCGCTGGCTTACCGTCTGGCCAAGGTAGCAGACGGCCGGTTCGGTGCCATGCTGACGCTGCGCCCAAGCTGGGAGTGGGATATCGCCGCCGGAGATCTTCTGGTGCGCGAGGCTGGCGGCATCATCACGGACAGGTCAGGCAGCCTGCTGCGCTTCAACAACCCGCAACCCCGCCTGAACGGGGTGGTTGCCGGAAACACGCCCCTGCATACGGAGCTGATGGCGGCGCTGGACCCGGCCGGGCCTGGCATCGCTGGACATTGAACCAGCTGCAGCTTATGCGGTCTGCGCCGCCCGCAAAGGCAAGACTCAAGTTTTTCACAGACAACCCCGCATGTTGCAGCTACCTTTGGCCGGAAAAATCAAATCGAAACAGATGCAACGGCGAACCACAAATTCCAGCCGCCCTGCGGTGCTGCAGCCCCGGCCTCCGGGGGAGCTGCTCTGGGTGCATGCGTCCACACCGGAACGCTACCTTGCGCTTTGCGACATCGGACGCCGTCTTAAGACCCTGCGCCCGGATCTGTCTGTGCTGGCCAGCTGGGAGCCGGGATTGCATCTGACCGGCACTGTCGGCTGCGACGTTCCGGTCGGCCCGCTGGCAGAGGACACCCTGGCAGAGGCCCGCGAATTCGTCGCGCATTGGCAGCCCGATGCCTGCATCTGGACCGGCGCGCCGGCCCGGCGCGTCATGCTGCGGCATTTGCGCGACCAGGGTACGGGCGTGCTTCTGGCCGACCTTCTGGACAATGAACTGCCGCACCGCACCAGCCGCTGGCTGCCGGATCAGCGGCGCAGGATGCTGGAAAGCCTGACTGGCATTCTGACACCGTCCAAAACGGTTCGGGACCGGCTGATCAGGCTGGGCTTCCCCGCTGAAAGGCTGGAAGTGGCCGGAAAACTACGCGTGTCTGCCGTTCCCCCAGGCTGCAATGATGATGAACTGGCCTCCATGCAGCAAACCCTGGGCAGCCGCCCGGTCTGGCTGGCAGCCCACGTCAAACTGGATGAGCTGCCCCGCGTACTGGATGCCCACCGGTCCGCGTTACGGCTGCTGCACCGCCTGCTGCTGGTGGTTGCTCTGGACAGAACCTCGGATCTGGGAGCGGCCCGCGGCCTGGTGCAGAACAGCGGGCTTTCCTTTGCTGATTGGGAAGCCGGCGATGAGCCTGAAGACTTCAATCAGGTTCTTCTCACTGCCGGCGAGGACCTTGGCCTCTGGTACCGCTTGTCGCCGGTTGCGCTGATCGCCAGCAGCCTGGACCCGGTGGCCCAGGGCCAGTCGCCGCTTGATGCCGCTGCCCTCGGGTCTGCGCTGATGCATGGCCCGGGCATCCACGCCCACCGGGAGCTTTACGACAGGCTGACCAAGGCCCACGCCGCGGTCAAGGTGCAGACACAAGGCGAGATGTCTGACGCTGTTGTTGCGCTTTCGGCACCGGACAAGGCAGCCGAAATGGCCCTTGCCGGCTGGCAAAGCGTTACCGAAAGTGCGGCCACAACAGACACACTTCTGGAAAAGGTCCAGGCTCTACTGGACCAGCGCGAGGACAGTGATGCGGGCACCTGATTTCTGGCACAAGCCGCCGGGAAAATTCGATCTGCGGTCAGCCCTGCTGGCACCCATGGGCTGGACCTATGCGCGCGCCACCGCATCCCGGCTGGCCAAAGGCAGACCGCAAGCTTTCGGTGTGCCGGTGATCTGCGTCGGCAACCTGAATGCCGGCGGCACCGGTAAAACGCCCACCGTGATTTGGCTGCTCGAGACCCTGCGCAGCCTCGGGCATGAGCCGCATGTGGTCACCCGCGGCTATGGCGGCACGCTGGAAGGGCCGGTTCAGGTGTTTCCCGGCCGCCATACAGCCGCGCAGACAGGTGATGAACCGCTGCTTCTTGCAGCCTTTGGCGAGGTTTGGGTCGCCAAGGACCGCGCCGCAGGTGCTCGTGCTGCAGCAAATGCCGGGGCAACAGTTATCGTTTTGGATGACGGGTTTCAGAATCCCGCAGTCGCCAAGGATCTGTCGCTGATAGTCGTCGACGCTCAGCATGGGTTCGGCAACGGGCGCTGCCTGCCGGCAGGTCCCCTGCGCGAACCGGTTGCGACCGGGCTGAAGCGGGCTGACGCCGTTTTGTCGCTGGGTCAGGAAATTGACCAACAATCCTTCTCTGCCGCCTGGGGCAGCCAGCTTTGCGGCCTGCCGCATTTCACCGGCGCGCTGGAACCGCTGCAGACCGGCATGCCCTGGCACGGCACAAGGGTTCTGGCCTTTGCCGGTATCGGCCACCCTCAGAAATTCTTCAGCACCTTGCGCGGCCTTGGGGCCGATATCGCCCGGTTTGAGGCATTGGACGATCATCAGCCGCTGACCCCGGCACTGATGAACCGGCTGGAAAACGAGTCCAAGCTGCTGAACGCGCAGCTGGTCACTACCGAAAAGGACGCTGTCCGGCTCCCGGACGGCTTCCGCTCCAAGGTGATAACCCTGCCGGTCCGCCTGAAGATTTCCGGTGACGATGGCCTGAAAAACATGCTGAAAACTGCCGCACCTGCACCCTAGCCTGCCAACGGACTGCAAAGAAAAAAAGCCCGGGCAGCTGGCCCGGGCTCTGTCATTCTGCTTGCTGACGTTCAGCTTTCCAGTTCGGCATCCAGCAGTTTCTTGAACTCGTCGTAGGACTGGTTCGAAACCTTCTCGCCGTTCAGGATGAAGGACGGGGTGGATTCGATCCCATGCTCGGTTGCATTCTCCTGATACCAAGTCACCAGGGTTTGCGCCTTCTCGCCATCCTGCAGGCACGCCTCCAGCTGGTCGTTTTCGATGCCAGCCAGGCGGCCGATCTTGCGCAATTCGTCAATGATCTCAGGCGCACCGCCGGCCCGCGCCCATTCCGACTGCCCCTTGTAGATCAGGTCGGAAATGCCAAAGAATTTCTCCGGCCCGCTGCAGCGCGCAATCATCGAGGCCCACAACCCGTAACGATCGAAATAGACCTCGCGGTAGATGAACTTCACCTTACCGGTATCGATGTAATCCGCTTTCAGCTGCTTGAAGGTGTTGTTGTGAAAATTCGCACAATGCGGGCAAGTGTAGGAAGCATATTCGATCAGCGTGACCGGCGCGTCCTCGGCACCCAAAGTCATCTCGGTGATGGTCGAGGTGTCCACTTCGGCTTCTTGCGCGATTGCCGCGCCGACCAGCGGATTTGACGGCAGATTGCTCTGGCTGCCCAAACCCGACAGGGCATAACCGCCCGCAACCACCGCAACCGCAGCCACGACACCAGACATCAAACGGGTCATTTGAACCCCTTTCCTTGCGTTTTCTGTTTTGTCAGCACATTGCGCCCCAGACGCTCCAGGGCGGCGCGCAAATCGTCATTTTCCACCCCTTCGGCGGCCTTGCTGGCCTCTGCCGCATCCTGCGGATCCGGCTGCAGCGGCGCTTGCACTTTGGGGGCATACTTGAATTCCACGCGGCCGTCAGAAAATCCCGTCGGTGCCGTTTGCGTGATCCGCACCTTGGAAATGGCGTTGAAGCCATAGACCGCATTCACCCGCTCGCGCAGGCGTTCCTTTTGCATTTCCAGCATCGGCGCATTGGCCCCGGTGGTCAGAACCGTCAGCGTCGCGCCAAAGGAGCCCCGCCCGTAGCCGATGTTCACCGGCCGCGCCATCGCAGCAATATCCGGCCCGGCGATCTCCTCCCAATGGGTGAGCAGGCGTGAGACCGCGAAGCCGCGGCTTTCACCCGCCTTGCGGATCTGCTCGCTGAGGAGCTTGGAGGTCCGGGAGAACCCGCGTGTGGTGCTGCGCCTGAATGCCATGATCTAGGTTTTGCTCGACTGCCCGCCCTATTGTAAAGAGCGGTTATGCAGGCGCCAGCCAAACCGCCGCCCAAGGAATAACGAATGCGTGACTTAGAGAGCGATTCCGCTGCGATGAGCGAAGAGCTGCTTGCATGGTATGACGTTCATGCCCGCGAGATGCCCTGGCGTGTCAGCCCGGCGGACCGCGCCGCAGGTGCCGGCCCGGATCCCTACAGGGTCTGGCTCAGCGAGGTGATGCTGCAGCAGACAACTGTGGCCGCCGTCCGGGATTATTTCCTGCGCTTCATCAGCCGCTGGCCAACGGTTCTGGATCTGGCCGCCGCGGAAGACGCTGACGTGATGAGCGAATGGGCCGGCCTCGGTTACTATGCCCGTGCCCGCAACCTGCTGAAATGTGCCCGCGCGGTGGCACAGGATCACGGCGGCATCTTCCCGGACAGCTACGAGGGCCTGCTCAAACTGCCCGGCATCGGCCCCTACACCGCTGCGGCCATCGCCTCCATCGCCTTTGACCGGGCTGAGACTGTGCTGGATGGCAATGTTGAGCGGGTGATGGCCCGTGTCCACGACATCCACGACCCGCTCCCAGGCGTCAAACCGGTGCTAAAAGACCGCGCAGCAGAGCTCACTCCGGTGCAGCGGCCCGGCGATTACGCGCAGGCGGTGATGGACTTGGGCGCCACCATCTGCACCCCCCGCAATCCGGCCTGTGGCATCTGCCCCTGGCGCGCCCCCTGCGCGGCCCGCATTGCCGGAACAGCGGCTGAACTGCCCAAAAAGACGCCAAAGAAACCGAAACCCACCCGGCACGGCATTGTGTATTTGGCAGAAACCGCCGATGGAACCTGGCTGCTGGAAAGGCGCCCGAACAGGGGGCTGCTGGGGGGTATGCTGGGCTGGCCTGGCTCTGACTGGAGCGATACCCCCACCCCGAATCCGCCTTTTGAAGCGGATTGGCAGGAACTGGCTGGCGAGGTCCGGCACACCTTCACCCATTTTCACCTGATCCTCCGTATCATGACCGCAGAACTGCCTGGCGGGTTCAATCAAGGTGCAGAGCAGGAATTGATTGCACGCCACCATTTCCGCCCCTCCGGCCTGCCAACGGTGATGCGCAAAGCCTTCGATCTCTATAAAGGCCGCTAGGTTACCCTGCGCTCCTCTTGGGTTTTCAAATGTCTGGGCATAGGGTTTCCCAAACGCGCGCTGACTGATTTGGGAGATCCGGCATGATTGCCCCCGAAACCCTTGCCCGCTGGCAAAGCGCCCTGCCGTTCTGGATGTCTTTCCTGCTGCTGCCGCTGATCTGGATTGCGGCGCTGCAGGGCGGCTGGGCGCTGCTGCTGCCGCCGCTGGTAACCTGGCACCTGTTTGCAGTGCTGGATGGGATGTTCGGGCTCAACCTGGAAAACGCTGACCCGGAAACACCGGACAACGACCTCAAGTGGTACAAGGCACTGACAGCCGCTTGGGTGCCGCTTCAGTTCATTACGCTGTTCGGCCTGATCTGGTACGTCAGCGGTGCAGAGCACCTGAATGGCTTCGAGAAATTTGCAGCCTTCTTCGGTGTTGGCGTTGTGACCGGCGCCGTTGGCATCAACTACAGCCACGAGCTTATGCACCAGTCCAGCCGGGTGGAGCGCTGGCTGGGGGATATCCTGCTGGCGATGGTTCTGTACTCACACTTCCGCTCCGAACATCTGCTGGTGCACCACCGCTACGTCGGCACACCGCGGGATCCGGTCACGGCACGCTACAACGAGGGTTTCCATCGCTTCTATCCTCGTGTTCTGCGGCAATGCTGGCACTCCGCCTTTCGTGTCGAAAAAGAGAAGCTTGCCAGGAAGAACCGTCCGTGGACCGACCGCTCCAACCCGTTCTTCCGCTACTGGACCTTGCAGGCGGCCATGCTGCTGCTGGCCCTGATGCTCGGCGGGCTGACCGGTATCCTCCTCTTCCTGGTTCAGGCAGGCACCGCGATCTGGCAGCTGGAAGTGGTCAACTATGTTGAACACTACGGGCTGACCCGCAAACATCTGGGCGAGGGCAAATACGAGCCGGTCCAGCCGCGCCATTCCTGGAACGCGGCGCACAAGGCATCGAACTGGCTGCTGATCAACCTTCAGCGCCACTCGGACCACCACTACAAGCCGAACCGCCGCTTTCCGCTGCTGCAGAACTACACCGAGGCCGACGCCCCGCAGTTGCCATACGGCTATCCGGTAATGACCATTGCCGCGATGATCCCGCCCCTGTGGCGGCGGGTGATGAACCCGCGGGTGCGCCGCTGGCGGCAGACTTACTATCCCGAAATCACCGACTGGCACGCCTATAACAAGGCCCAGAACCCGATGCCGCGTTAGGATCTACGCCCAGGCCAGAACTGTCATCGGCCGATCCAGCCCGCGCACTTCCTGATCCGGATGACGAGCTGCACCGTCCAGCAGATCCAGCCCGGCCAGTTCAATCTTGACCTGCGCGGCCATCGTTTCGCTGACAACAATACTGGCCTGCAGCCTGCGCGTCAGGTTCTCCAGCCGCGCGGCGATGTTCACCGTCATGCCCAGGACCGCATATTCCAGCCGGTTGGCACCGATATCGCCCAGCAAAGCCTCGCCATAATGAATACCGATCCCGGCCCGGATTTCGGGCTTCCCCTGTTTGGCGCGATCCCGGTTCCATCTTGCAAGCGAAGCCCGCATCGCGTGGGCGCAGGCCAGCGCATTCGTGGCGTCCTGCTTGCCAGCCACCGGCGTGCCAAAGGTCGCCATCAGCCCGTCTCCCAGATACTTGTCCAGCGTGCCGTGATGGCGGAAAACCTCCCGCTCCATCCGGCCATGGAATTCCCGCAGGAGATCAATCACCGCATGCGGATCCATGCCTGCTGACAGCCGGGTAAAGCCGATGATGTCGATGAACAGAACCGCGACGTTCTCGCTGCGCACCTGCTTCAGCGGCTCATCGTTCTGGGACAGCTGTTCGACAACGTTGGGCGAGAAGTAGCGCGATAGATTCGCCCGCTCCCTTTCCAGGCTGGCATTGCTGCGCAAGAGCCCGTTGAACCGGCGCACCGAGAATCCCAGCGTCACTGCCACCAGGATAAAGACAAGCGCTTCCTGCACCCGCAACTTTACCACAAAACTGTTCGGGTCAAAGAACTGCGCCAGTTCCGGCTCAAACCCAAGGGCGGCGCCAACAGCCTCCGTCAGGCCAGGAACCGGGCTGGAGAACCACCAGACCAGCCCCAGCGCACTCAGCCACATCATCGCGGTCCAGGTGCCGATCGCAATCACCGTGCGCCAGGAATAGGCCATGGTGCCCGCGGCAAGTATGATGAAGAAATACTGGAAGTTGTCGAACCTGTAATGCATCGCCGCAGGAATTTCACGGGCATCAAATGGGTTGGGCACAACCAGCGCAAAGGTCATGACCGCAAGGTCAAGGAAGATCAGGAACAGTTCCAGCCGCGATTTGCCAACCTTTCCGGCCCGGCTGATGAACCAGCCGTTCAGGCACAGAAGCGCAAGGAGCCCGTGGTAGTACAGCACGCTCCAGACAGGGTTCAGAAAGACGATGAATACCGCAACAATCGGCAGCGCAATCCACCGCGCGCGAACAGCCAGCTGCAGCCCGCGCCGCTTGTGCGCGTCCAACGCAGCTTCAGCAAACCTGCCTTCTGCAGCAGAGAGCTCCCGGCTGCTTGCTTCTTCTGCTGCTCTGGCAGTTCCGGTTCCGGTTGCAAACGCCGTATCGGTCATTGGCTCTCCCTCTTCCCGCTGGCTGCGGCAGGCATCGCACTTCAAATAGTGATCCTGCGTCAATCAGGGAATAGCCCATCAAACCGCATACATGCAAAAAACCCCGCCTTTTCCAGGCGGGGCAAGGTGTGCGCCTGCGTAAATCGCGCAGGCGCCTGCAATAGACTGTTGTGTTCTGAATAGCTCCGGGGGCGTCAGTTCTGCATTTCCGCCCGGATCTGCTGGCGCAGCACGTCGATCGGCACGGTCTTGCCGTCACGCTTAAAGCACCAGTAGGTCCAGCCGTTGCAGGACGGGGCATTCTCCAGATGCGCACCCACCTGATGGATGGACCCCTTGATGTTGTCGCCGATCAGGGTGCCGTCTGCCCGCACCTTGGCCTTGTGGCGGCGGTTCATCGAATAGAGCTCCTCGCCCGGGCGCAGCATGCCGCGTTCCACCAGCTGGCCGAACGGCACCCGCGGCGCCGCGCGCTTGCTGGCGGAAACCTCCAGCGCCTCGCGGTCAAACTTGCGCACCGCCTTGATCCGCTTCTCCGCCACCTTGCGGTAGGCTTCCTCGCGCTCGATCCCGATGAACTCGCGCCCCAGCATCTTGGCCACCGCACCGGTGGTGCCGGTGCCAAAGAACGGATCCAGCACCACGTCGCCCGGGTTGGTCGCGCCGACCAGGATCCGGTGCAGCAGCGATTCCGGCTTTTGCGTCGGATGCGCCTTGTCGCCGTTTTCATCCTTCAGGCGCTCGTGGCCGGTACAGATCGGCAGCACCCAGTCGCTGCGCATCTGAATGCCCTCGTTCAGCGCCTTCAGCGCTTCATAGTTGAAGGTGTACTTGGCACCCTCGGACTTGGACGCCCAGATCATCGTTTCATGCGCGTTGGTGAAGCGTTTGCCGCGGAAGTTCGGCATCGGGTTCGACTTGCGCCAGATCACGTCGTTCAGAACCCAGTAGCCTTCGTCCTGCAGCACGGCGCCGACTCGGAAGATGTTGTGGTAGGAGCCGATCACCCAGATCGACCCGTTCGGCTTCAGCACCCGGCGCGCGGCCTTCAGCCACTCACGAGTAAACTGGTCATAGGCCGCGAAACTGGAAAACTGGTCCCAATGGTCATCCACTGCGTCAACTTTGGAGTTGTCGGGACGGTGCAGCTGGCCTTTGAGCTGCAGGTTATACGGCGGATCCGCAAAGATCAGATCAACCGAATTGGCCGGCAGACTGTTCATCGCTTCGACGCAGTCCCCGCCAATAATCGTGTTTAAAGGGAGCGCTGCCGCGCCCTTTGTCATGGTTTTATTCATTGCTCTGCCTCATAACCGCGGCGCATTTTTGCGCTCATTAGGTTGTCCACAGGATGAGTCATCGCGGATTCGAGGTCAATTTGTTTATTATAACAACGCCCTACGGTTCACTCTTGATACAAGATATTGTGTACTGGCTTGAATGAGCGCCGATGATGTGGGGTTACGCCCAGCTGAACTAGCGCATCCCGATGCTGTTTCGAGGGATAGCCTGCATTTTTCTCCCAGCCATAACCGGGGAACTGTTGCGCCAAATCCACCATGATCCTGTCTCGCGCCAGCTTTGCCAAAATCGAAGCTGCCGCGATCGACACCGATTTGGCATCCCCCTTGACTACGGCCTCTGCCGGTAAGGCCAGCCCCTTGGGGAGCAGGTTGCCATCAATCAGCAGGTAATCCGGCTGCGGATCCAGCGCCTCCACCGCCCGCTCCATTGCCAGATGCGACGCACGCAAAATGTTCAGGGAATCAATCTCTTCAACCGTCGCATGGGCAATGGCCGTTTGGGCCGAAGACAGGATATGCCCCTCCAGTGCCTCCCGCTTTTTCAGGCTGAGCTTTTTGGAGTCGTTTAGCCCTTCGGGGATTGCGCCAAAATCCAGCACCACCGCTGCAGCCGTGACCGGACCGGCCAGCGGGCCGCGGCCAACCTCATCAACCCCAGCAATTCTGAGAAACCCTTTTTCGCGGGCCTCGGCTTCAAGACTGTAATCCGGCTGTGTCATGCCCCTGACAATGCTAATTCCGGCATATGATGCAAGCAGACAAAAAAGGGGGGCCGGAGCCCCCCAGTTTGCTGCTGCCCGAACCCGTTATCCGGCTTACCGGTTCACCATCCGGTATCCATGTTTCTTCAGGCACCCAGGCTTGTACCCGGTACGGTTGCGCTGACCGTTCCAGAACGTCACCTTGCAGACCTGCGGCAGATTGTGCGTGTAGCCATAATTGCGGTCCAGGCAGCGCTTCGCTGCCAGCGGACGGTTTTGGCTGTAGCGCGGGAAATAGCGGACGCAATTCGCCGGCAGATCATATCGGCGCACGGACCGCGGCAGCGGCTTGATGTGGCCGTCGTGACGGTTGCGGCCCTGGTGCCTGTGGTTGTTATGGCTGTGGTTCTGCGGCGGGTTATAAGTGCGGGTCACCGCGTGATCATCTTTATTCCTGGAATGTTTGATGGCCGCACCAAGAATGCCAAGCAGCGCCAAGCCGCCCAGAATTTTTGCAACATCATTGTCAGCGCGGGCAGGGGCTGCCGAGAAGCCGGTAATCGCAATGGCGGCTGCAACGATCAGGGCTATGAATTTGCGGTGCGGCTGGGGGCGGCATGTCTGGGCCATATCTGAACCTTTCTAGGAAATGTGCGGAACGCAAAATGCGTTTGATGCGCTCAACCTGCTCCCGTCCCCTTCAGACAGGCAATATCGGTGGTTTGTTATCGGATATCACTTATTCCAACCCCCTGCGGTTATTGAATTTCAAGCGGTCCGGACGCAGGATGCTCCCATGAAACAAACCCTTCTGATCCCCGCCCTTGCGGCTTTCCTTCTGGCGCTTTCCGCCCCGGCACAGGCCGCTGACTGCTATGCCGATTACAAGGCCAAGCAGGACAATCCGCTGCGCCTGCACTACGGTGTGATTCAGCTGTCCGGCGCCTGCCAGAAACAGGCCGCCCGCAGTGAAATCCAGGCCCGTATTGCCCCGGCCGGGTGGACGCTGTTGAATGTCCTCTCCGTCTTCGGCCCCGAAGGCCTGCAGCAAAGGAAGGCTGATGCCGGACCCTACTATCTCAGTTTCTGAAGCCCGTGCCGCCGGCAGCAGGGTCATTACTCTCGGTATCGCCGCCATCGTCGCCCTGCTGGTTATTGCCGGCACGGTTCTGCTGCTGACCTTGCCTGACGCCAATGCCTTCAACGCCCGGGTCGAGCAGCTGTTCGTGGAAAACGACCTGACCACCCAGGCCGAAATCAAGCTGCTTGAAATCCTGGCCCAGTCCGGCACCGCCTTTGCCGACACACTCACCAGCTACCGGATGGTGATCTTTGTGCTGCTGGTTTTTGCCACCGCAATGATGGTGGCTGCGCTGGCCGTGCTTGGCATGCTGGTGATGCTGAACCGCCGCATGGCCCAGATCGAACGCTCCGGCATTCAAGTAAACGAGCTGCTGATCAGCCGCGATGAGAACACCGTCTACCTCAACAGCATGGGGTTCAAGCTTACGCCTGCTGCGATGGAAACTCTCTCGGTGCTGGCCGAGGCCCGGCTGGACGACGACGTGCTGTCCGGCGCCGAGATCGAGGCGGTGATTTCCGGTCGCACCTCCTCCGATTGCGAGGAGGCCGCAGGCGCCACCCGGATCAAACGACTGCGCGACACCTTGGGCAACCAGATGGTCAGCGAGCTTTTGGTCAAGAACATTGCCAAACGCGGCTATGTTCTGGCGATCAGCAAAGATGTGATCCGCATGGTCTGACCCCGCTCCGTTCCGCTCAATATCATGTGTCCGCCACTGGAAATTCCGCCCGCAGTCACCAGATACATCAGCACCGGCCTGCACCGGCCGGTCCTGTTTTTGCCGTTTCACCGGCTCAAGGGACAAGGAATCTAGGGATGGATGCACAGGTGCAAACCCGCAACCGGGGCTACGGCATTGTTGTCGAACCGCTGCAAGGCCTGGTCACCGCCCGGCGCAACGGCATTGTTCTGGCGCAAAGCGCCCGGGCCAAGGTGATGTATGAAACCCGCCTTCCGCCTGCGGTCTATTTTCCGGCGGACGACGTGACCGCGCCGCTGTCCGCCCACACTCCCCTGCAAACTTTCTGCCCTTTCAAGGGCACCGCCAGCTACCGGGATGTACTGCTGCCCGGCAGTGCTGTGCAAAACGGTGTCTGGGCCTACGAGGACGCCATGCCCGAGGCCGCCTCCATTTCCGGCCACATCGGCTTCATGCCCGGCGCTGAGGTTGAATTTGATTTCGGCAGCAACACCGTGGAGATGCCCGACTACGGCAATATCTCCGGTCCGGTGATCGATTGGCTGCTGCGCGACGCCTTCACCGTACCGACACCGGAGGAACTGACCGCTGCCCTGGCAGAAAAACTTGTCGAGCAAGGCATCTACCTGTCCCGCCTCTCGGTCATGGCCTGGTCTCTGCACCCGCTGATAGCAGGCAAGAACTACATCTGGCAGAAAAAAACCGGCGAGGTCACCACTTACGCTCCCTCCTACGAAATCCACGACCACCCCGCGTATCAGAACAGCCCGCTGCGCCATGTATCCAACGGTCTGGGCGGGGTGCGGCACCGGCTGGACGCCTGCTGCACTGACGATGCCTTCCCGATCCTAGAAGACCTGCGCAAGGACGGCGCCACCGACTATGTCGCAATGCCGCTGCGGTTCTCCGACGGACGCATCAATGTGCTGACCTTGACCAGCGATCACCCGAACGGCTTCTCCACCGCCAATCTGGGCCTGATCTTCGAATGCTCCGGGGTGATCGCGCGTTATTACGAGATCTTCATGCAGCGCGAAAACGCCCAGGCACTGCTGGAAACCTATGTGGGCAAACGCACCGGCGCCCGGGTGCTCGGCGGTGAGATCCGCCGCGGCGACGGCGACGAGATCGACGCTGCAATCATGTTCTGCGACCTGCGCGGCTCCACCCGGCTGGAAGAGCAGCTGGGCCGCCGGGACTATATCGCACTGCTGAACCAATTCTTCGAGACCGCCTCGACCATCGTGCATGATCACGGCGGCGAGGTACTGAAATTCATCGGTGACGCTGTGCTGGCCGTCTTCCCGGCCGGCAGCGATCCGGACAAGGCCCGCGCCCAGGCGCTGGACAGCGCCCGCGCCATCGTTGCGCGGCTGGAGGAAATTGCCCGGGCAGAAAACGGCCACCGCTGCGAAGCCGCCATCGGCATCGCCTACGGCCGGGTGACCTATGGCAATATCGGCTCGCGCGAGCGGCTGGATTTCACAGTAATCGGCCAGGCTGCCAATATCGCCGCCCGCCTCGGTGACTATGGCAAGGCCGCAAATCACTCCATTGTCGTAAGCCGCGACATCCTGAGCGACCCGTCTCAAGGCCTCTCGCTGGGTGCAGTCAGCCTGCACAACGTCTCCCAGCCCGTCAGCTGCTTTGCAATTCAGGCGGCCGGGAGTTCCCAGGCTGCTGCGGAGTAACCCTGTCCCTGTTCAGCACCGGGTCAAGGGCGGCGCAGCCGCCGCGCTATGCGCGGTTCACCCTTGAGGCGGGGATGACGAACCAAACTGGAACACGGCCTTCAGGGCAAACCTGCCCCTGAAGGCCTTCTCAGCAAACCCCTTCGGCACTGCCCGCAGGGCAGTGCCGCGCCCAAAACTGCCTTGCCGGCATCTGTGATGCAGGTAACAGCCGCGGGAGCTCCTCGCGCCGCTCAATCAGCCCGCCGCCAAGGAACGCTGCGCCGCATCCCCCATCGAAACCAGCAGCGGTGCCCCGGCCTGGCGCGCCTTAAAGGCGTCCTTCCCGGTCATCCCCTGCCAGCCAGCCTGCACCAGCGACTGCGCCACCGCGCCGCCAAGCGTGGTGCCCGGGCCGGTCACGATGAACAGATCCGGCGCAAACTCACAGGCCGCATTTTGCACCGCGCGGGTGAAATCATAGGGCTCCACCACCTGATGACCCAGGGTGTAATCCCAAAGGGCCTGTGTATCCGTGGCACCCGGCCACCAAATCTGCCCGCGCCCGTCGATCAGCGGCACCTCCGGCTGAGTGAACATCTCCGCCCCCAACCGATTGCGCCCCTCTTCCGCCACCGGCGCCTGCAGGCTGGTGTGAAACGCCGCGTGGTTGGCCAGCCGCATCGGGAAACGTTCCTCGACCATTGGCACTGCGCCTTCAAACGCCGCCAGCCCGGCCTCGTTTCCGGCCAGCACTAGCATCCCGCCCAGATCAATCGACAGTGCCAGGTTATGCCCCTCGCGCGCATTGATCTCTGCAGCCAGCACCAGCAGCTCCGCCTTGCGCGCGGGGTCGTTCTGCCAGTCCGGCCCAGCAAAGGGATAGACCAGCTGGCCGCCGATCAGCTGCTCCTGCATCAGCGTGCCCATGGTGTTCACCACCTCGAACCCGTCCGCCGCGCTCAGCGCTCCACCCGCCGCCAGCGCAATATACCAGCCCATCGAGTTGCCGGTGACTGCAACCACCTCGATATCCTCCGCCAGGGACTGCGCATCCGCCAATGCGGACGCATAGATCAGCGGCGAGGCAATATCCCCACGCGAATACTTCGACACGGAGAACCGCGTGGCCCCGTCCAGCGCGGTGACCTCTTCCTGCCCGGCGTCCCGCCGCTGCGCATCAAAGCCCGCAAACAGCGCCGCCTTGCCGGCATGGTGGCGGTGCAGATAGCCCAGCTCCGCCTTGTTGTAGGTGCCCCGGCCCGGGCAGATCAGAACAGCGGTACGGGTCATTTCTTGTCTCCTGCCAAATTTAATGCAGCCGCAACAATGCTCTCCTTCGACGGCAGTGTGGCACCATAGGCAGGCCCGGTTGCAATGAAGCAATCGCTGGCAGCAATCCGGGCCGCCGGAACACCGCTCCGTTCAAGAAACAGCGCCATCAGCGCCTCCGACTGACTGCCGGTGATACGGCATTCATCGACGATCAGAACGTTCTTGCAGCCCTCGACCGCCTCCAGCAGCGCCGCCTCCGGCAGGGGCGCCAGCCAGCGCAAATCGACGATCCGCGTATCGACGCCTTTCGCCGCCAGCTCCGCCTGCGCCTGAGCAGACAGATAGCGCCCATTGCCATAGGTCACGATGGCCAGATCGGTGCCGTCGCCATGAACACCCACCTCACCCAAGCCAATCCGCCGGTCCGTCGACGGGTAGGTCCGCATCCAGCCACCGTCCTTGGCCTCGTGCAGGTCGCGCATCGGATAGAGAGCGATAGGTTCGACAAAGACCACCACCCGCTGCTCCTCGCGCGCCAGCCGCACCGACTCGCGCATCATCATCGCCGCCTCCGCCCCGTCCGACGGGCAGGCAATCACCAGCCCCGGAATATCGCGCAGCACCGCCAGCGAGTTGTCGTTGTGGAAATGGCCGCCAAACCCTTTCTGGTAGCCCAGCCCGGCAATCCGCAGCACCATCGGGTTGGAGAACTGCCCGTTCGAGAAAAACGGCAAGGTCGCCGCCTCACCGCGCAGCTGGTCCTCGGCGTTGTGCAGGTAGGCAAGGAACTGGATCTCCGGGATGGGCAGGAAGCCGTTATGCCCCATGCCGATCGCCAGTCCCAGGATCGACTGCTCGTCCAGCAACGTGTCGATCACCCGGTCCGGCCCAAACCGCTGCTGCAGCTTCTGGCTGACGCCATAAACCCCGCCCTTGCGGCCCACATCCTCGCCCATCATGACGATCCCGCGATGCTCCAGCATCAGGTCGGTCAGCGCCCAGTTTATGAGCCGCGACATCGGCTGCGGCTCCTCCATCGCGCGCATGTCGCTGCCAAACGCTGCGGCCCGTGCCTCGGCACTGGGGCCATTGGTCGGCGCACACTCTCGCTTCGGCGGGATCAGGCTCGCCACAACGTCATCCGCTGTTTTCAGGTGCGGCCGCGTCACCGCTTCCGCCCGGATCCGCTCCACCCGCGCACAGGTGTCCGTGTAGACCTTCAGCGCGTCCTCGGGACGCAGCGCGCCGGCCTCATCCATCAGCCGCACCGAATGCAGCAGCGGATCATTGGCTTCATCCGCCTCCACCTCAGCTTTGGCCATATAGGTGATCGGCACATCCGCCCCGGCATGGCCATACAGCCGCACGGTGCGCAGATGCAGGAACGCGGGCTTCTTGCGCGTGCGCACATACTCCGCCGCCTCCTGCGCCACCGCGTAGGCGTTGTAGATATCCAGCCCGTCTGCCTTGAAGTACTTGATGCCCGGCCGCCCCGACATCGAGGCCTCGATCCACCCTTTCGGCGTCTTGGTTGAAATGCCGATACCGTTGTCCTCGCAGACAAACAGCAAGGGCAGCGGCGTCGACTGAACCGAGGTCCAGCCTGCGGTGTTGATTGCCCCCTGCGCCGTCGAATGGTTGGCGGAAGCATCGCCGAAGGAACACATGACGATGGCATCCTCCGGCAGCAGCTGATGCTCCGGCTGGTGCCGCTTGGCTGCACCGATGGAATAGGCGGCACCCACAGCCTTGGGCAGATGCGAGGCAATGGTCGAGGTCTGCGGCGGGATCATCAGCGCCTTGGACCCCAGCACCTTGTGCCGCCCGCCGGACGTCGGATCTTCGCTGGAACAGGCAAAGGACAGCAGCATGTCCCAGGCAATACGCTGCCCCGGCACCTGATCGGCGCGGGCGATCTGAAACGCGGCGTCACGGTAATGAAGGAATGCCATATCAGCGGGACGCAGGGCGCGGGCCACCGCCGCCATCCCCTCATGCCCGGAGGAGCCGATGGTGTAGAACCCCTGCCCCGCTTTCTGCATGTCCCGGCTGGTCAGGTCCAGCGCCCGGCTCAGCACCTGAGCGCGAAAGGCGGAAACGGCTTCCGCCGCCGTAAGCGGCCCACCTGGCGCAGCACCAGCGGGCAGTTTCCCGGCCTTGACCCGGTCCAGGAAGTTCTGATGCACGATCTGGGCGCGGTCCATGCGGCCTCCTTACGCTGACTGACCATGTCTTTATCCGCGAATACGGAACTTGAAGCCAATGAGTTTGCGTACTGGCTTCATTCCAAAACGGAATGCAAATCCCGGCAATCAGTCCGTGTTGTCACATAACGGCTGAAAGCGCCCACTTACGCCCAAAGCTGCGATTTATTGCGCGCGCAGCAGTTGGCTTTGCCCACCTTTTCCGTTTGACGGCCCCGGCAAACCATCTTATACGCCCTCTCCACGACACCTGCCCAGGTGGCGGAATTGGTAGACGCGCTAGCTTCAGGTGCTAGTGTCCGTATGGACGTGGAGGTTCGAGTCCTCTCCTGGGCACCATTTCCCAAGAATGACAATCCGCAGCCTCTTCCCAGAGCCACTGCGTGGATACTCGGCCCGCGTAAACCAGCTTGCCTTCGCGCAGTTGAGTTTGCAGGCCAAAGCGCCTATTTCCTCTGCAACAGCCCCGGTGCGGTGAATATCAAAAGGGAATTCCAGTGGCCAATTACCTGTACAAGAGCGACCTGCCCGACGGGCTGGATCTCGGTCCCGTTGTCGCCATTGACTGCGAGACCATGGGTCTGAACCCCCACCGCGACCGTCTCTGCGTGATCCAGATGTCCGGCGGCGACGGCAATGCCCATATTGTTCAGGTGGAAAAAGGCCAGACCGAGGCTCCCAACCTGTGCCGGATGCTCGAAGATCCGAATGTGCTGAAGCTGTTCCATTTCGGCCGCTTCGACATCGCCGCGATGTACCACGCTTTCGGCGCCCTGGCTGCACCGGTCTACTGCACCAAGATCGCCAGCCGTCTGGTGCGCACCTACACCGACCGCCACGGGCTCAAGAACCTGACCCAGGAACTGATTGGTATCGACATCTCCAAGCAGCAGCAGATGAGCGACTGGGGCGCAGAAGAACTGACCGATGCGCAGCTCGACTATGCGGCGTCCGACGTCCTCCACCTGCACAAGCTGCGCGACGCGCTGGACAAGCGCCTGGCCCGCGAGGGCCGCACCGAAATGGCCCAGGCTTGCTTCGGATTCCTCCCCATGCGCGCCAAGCTGGATCTGGCCGGCTGGCCCGAAATCGACATATTTGCCCACTCATGACCGATACAGAAAAATTCCTCGTCACTGCCCGGCAAGTGATCACAGATGAGGCCAAGGCACTCAACGCGATGGCCGAAGGCCTGGATGAGCGTTTTGCCGAAGCCGTGCAGCTGATCCTGCAAGCCAAGGGCCGCATCATCGTCAGCGGCATTGGCAAGTCCGGCCATATCGGCCACAAGATCGCGGCAACACTGGCCTCCACCGGCACGCCCGCCTATTTCGTTCACCCGGCTGAGGCCAGTCACGGCGATCTGGGCATGCTGTCCGAAGGTGATGTTGTTCTGGCGATCTCAAACTCGGGCGAGGCACCGGAACTGGCCAATCTTCTGGCCTTCACCCGCCGCTTTGCAATTCCGCTGATCGGGCTGTCCAGCAAGATGGACAGCACCCTGATGAAGCAGGCGGATGTCCACCTGCAAATCCCCTCGATGGGCGAGGCTTGCGGGTTCGGCATGGTGCCCTCGATCTCCACCACTCTGACCCAGGCAATGGGCGACGCGCTGGCGATTGCGCTGATGAAACACCGCGATTTCCGCCCGGAGAACTTCCGCGACTTCCACCCGGGCGGCAAACTCGGTGCGCAGCTCAGCAAGGTACGCGACCTGATGCACGCCGATGACGCGCTGCCGCTGGTCTCCGAGAACACCCCGATGGCCGACGCGCTGATCGAAATCAGCCAGAAGGGGTTCGGCGTCGCTGGCGTTGCTGCTGCCGATGGATCACTGGCGGGCATCATCACCGACGGCGACTTGCGCCGCCATATGGACGGGCTGCTGGAAAAGACCGCAGCTGAAGTAATGACCACAGGCCCTGCCACCATTGCCCCCGGCGCCATGGCGCAAGAAGCCGTCGCGGTGATGAACCAGCGCAAGATCACCTGCCTGTTCGTTGTCGATCCGGACAATGGCCGAAAGGCCGAGGGCCTCCTCCACATCCACGACTGCCTGCGCGCAGGACTGGGCTGACACGGGGCCCGGGAGCGCATCATGGACAGCCATTCCAGAGCCGTCGCATATCTCAAGGTGCTGCTGCCGCTGGCGGCACTGGTTCTGCTGTCAACGCTGTTCCTGATCTCGCGCGGGCTGAACACGGATGCGGTGATCCCCTTTGCGCAAAAGGAAATCGAGGACCGGATGAGAGGCCAGCTGGTCACCGCTCCTTTCTTTTCCGGCACCACCGCAAAAGGCGACGAGATTCTGGTGACCGCCTCCACGGCCCGCCCTGGCCGTAACGGTGCGCCCGCGATAGCCAGCGACATGTCCGCGGAAATCAATCTGGCAGAGGGCGGCAAGATCACGCTGGCCTCCGAAACCGGAGCCATCAACCCGGCCCAGGACACCGCCCGTTTTACAGGAAATGTTGTAATTACCTCGGCCGATGGTCTGGTCGTCGAAACCGAGGAACTGAATTCCATTCTCAGCGGTTTGTCAGCCAGCAGCCCCGGACCGGTCCGCGCGACCGGCGACATCGGCGTGCTGACCGCAGGCAATATGCAGATCGAGGCAAAAACCGGCGGCGGGCCGGTCCATATGCTGTTCAAAAACGGGGTGAAGCTGTTATATCAACCCCAGCAACCGGAAAGATAACCTGTGTCTTATTTGCGCGCATTGATTTTCAGCCTGCCTCTCGCGGTATTTCCCGGCCTCGCACTGGCACAAACAGCCTCCGTGGCCTTCGGCGCGGTCAAGGCCGACCCGAGCCTGCCGGTTGAAGTCACCGCCGACAACCTTGCTGTGAACCAGGCCGACGGATCGGCTGAATTCACCGGCAATGTCCTGATCGTGCAGGGCGTCATGCGGCTGTCCGCCGACACGGTTCTGGTTATCTACAAGACGGCAGAAGAAAGCGGCGGCGAAGGCGGCATCGAACGGCTGGAGGCCACCGGCAACGTGGTTCTGGTCAGCGGCCCGGACGCTGCCGAGTCTCAGTACGCAGAGTACACCATCGACCGAGGAACGGTCGTGATGACCGGCAACGTGCTGCTAAATCAGGAAAACGGGACGCTTGCCTCGAACCGGTTGGAGGTGAACCTCACCTCCGGCACCGCGCAGATGGCCGGCCGCGTGAAAACCATCCTCAACCCGAACGGCGGCAGCAACTGATGGCGAAACCAGACCTGAAAGTGACGGAAGGCTCCTCCGGGCTGCGCATCGAACGGCTGCGCAAATCCTACCGCAAGAAGGTGGTGATCCGGGACGTCTCCCTGTCTTTGAACCGGGGTGAGGTGGTGGCCCTGCTTGGCCCCAACGGCTCTGGCAAGACCACCAGCTTCTACACGATTGCCGGCCTGGTGTTTCCCGAAGCCGGCACCGTCACCATTGACGGCCAGAACGTGACCGGCCTGCCGATGTACCGCCGCGCGCGCCTGGGCATCGGTTACCTGCCGCAGGAAATGTCGATTTTCCGCGGGTTGTCGGTGGAGGACAACATCTCTGCCGTTCTGGACATCTCGCAAAAGCATGAGCACAAACGCCGCGAGCGGCTGGAAGAACTCCTGTCGGATTTCTCGATTGAGCACCTGCGCCGCGCGCCTGCGCTGGCACTGTCGGGCGGTGAGCGCCGGCGCGTCGAGATCGCCCGCTGCCTGGCCGCCAACCCGAAATACCTGCTGCTGGATGAACCTTTCGCCGGCGTCGACCCGATTTCCGTCGGTGACATCCGTCACCTGGTGGCAGACCTCAAGAAACGCGGCATCGGGGTGCTGATCACCGATCACAACGTGCGCGAAACGCTGGAAATCGTCGACCGTGCCTATATCCTGCACGACGGCCAGGTGCTGATGTCCGGCAGCCCTGAAGAGGTGGTGGAAAACGAGAATGTCCGCCGTGTCTATTTGGGCGATAACTTCCGTATTTCCTGACCCTTTCCGCGCTTCCGCGGCAGCAAATAACCGCTGAAAACCCAGACTTCTTTTTTCGGGTTATCCATTGACTCTCCCGCTGTCTTGCCGTCGAATTGACCTATGGCATACGCGCAGTCCGATGCAGTCCGAACAACAGCCTTGGCGACAAGGCCCGGACCGATGCAACCGGACGGCTGGCCTGCCCCCCGGTTCCGGACCTGACGTGACACCGCCAAGGATTGCCTTGGCGGCGGGCCCGGCCGCAATAAATTGTGAAGGAGATCACATGCGTTACAAAATCAGCGGCAAACAGATCGACATCGGCGACGCTCTGCAGGTTCATGTGCAGAACGAGCTGGGTTCGGCCGTACAAAAATACGCCGAGCGCCCAACCGACGCGACTGTGGTCTTTTCCCGTTCGGCGCATGAATATGTGTGTGAAGCCACCGTCCATCTGTCGACCGGGCTGAGCGCGCAGGCGAAAGCCCACGAAACCGAAATCTACGCTGCCTTCGACGCTTGCTGCGAGAAAATGGAAAAGCAGCTGCGCCGCTACAAGCGCCGCCTCAAGGATCACCACAAGGACCGCAGCGAGCCGGTTGAACATCTGGGCGCCAACTCGTATATCCTCGCCTCTGAGGAAGCGGATTCCGAACCGGACTCGCTGCAGCCGATCATCGTCGCCGAAATGGAGACCCGTATCCCCTCCCTGTCTGTCGGGGAAGCGGTGATGCAGATGGAACTGGCAGGCGCACCGGTGCTGGTCTTCCGCAATGAAGGCAAAGACGGGTTGAATGTGGTCTACCGCCGCGACGACGGCAACATCGGCTGGATCGATCCGTAAACACACCTAAGGCATCGGCGCCCCCGAACGGGGCGCCGGAACGGAGCAGACACATGCAGATTTCCAGCATCCTCAAGCCAGAGGCCGTCCGGGTTATCGGTGCGGTCTCCAGCAAGAAGCGCTTGTTCCAGGAAATCGCGGATGTCGCTCAGTCGGCCTACGGGCTGGACGCGCAGCCCACGGTCGAGGCCTTGCTGGATCGCGAGAGCCTCGGCCCCACCGGGGTCGGCCATGGCGTCGCCCTGCCGCATGCCCGTCTTGAGACCATCAGCGAGGTCTGCGGCACCTTCCTGATCCTGGAAAAACCGCTGGAGTTTGGCGCCGTCGACCGCCAGCCGGTGGATATCGCCTTTGCCCTGTTCGCCCCCGAGGATGCCGGGGTCGAGCACCTGAAAGCACTGGCGCTGGTGTCCCGCACTCTGCGCGAACAGAGCTTCTGCACCAAGCTGCGCGCCAACCACGACCCGGCCACGCTCTATACCATCCTGACCGAAGGCCAATCCGTCCAGGCCGCCTGAAGCACCAGGCAGTGCCTGCCGCTGGTCCGCACTGCCACTTTCCCCGGCGCGCCTCACCTCTTCGGCACCGGCAATTCTCCCGCCCGTCATCGGCAGCCTGACGGCAGCGCTCTTCCCGTTGGGCCGCGCCCGGGCCGCGGCCTGCGGCCCCGGCCGGGTGGCGCTCCCCTCTTCGTCACATGCCGTCCTGAGAACCGCTATGGCAGCGGCAGGCCGTTCCGGCTGTTCAGCCCGCTGAACAGCCGGCGGGCGCGGGAGCTCCCGCTTTTGCTGTCGCGAAGGGTCAGCCCTGCTGCCAGGGACCGAATCCAAACGCCAGGTAATCGCGCTGGTAGACTGAGGCAATCAGTGCCTCCAGCTCCGCATCATAGATATCCGCCAGTGCAAAAGGCGTCTCCGGCCCGGCTTCCGGGACCGCCCCCGGCTCCATCCGGCCCAGCTTGCGGGCCAGCGCAGGCAGGTCTTCGCCCATCTCGTCCTCGCGGATCAGCAGATCCGGCGTGCCCAGTTCGGCGAACCCGGCCAGTGCCTGGGCTTGCGTTGCCCACTCCGCATCCACCCGCACCGGGGTTTGCCCGGCAAGGCTGGCGCGCACAAACTCCAGAAACCCGGCAAAGGCGTCACGGTGCTGGGCCCGCGAATATCCGGCGTCTGGCCCCGCCTCCGGAACCGGCAGTTTGAACTGCCGGCGCAGCGTGTTGCGGATCTGCCCGTAACTGCCCGCGCCAGCGTTCAGGATCCGCCGGCAGAACACGGCATGCGCCCGCGCCGCCGGATGGCGGAGAACTGTAAAGCTGCGGAACCCCTTGTTTCGGCGTTTCCACTGGCGCAACTGCTTCTGGTTCATACCCTGGACCAGGCTCTCCGGCGTCACCTGGTCCAGCCCGGCCATCCATTGCACCACGCCGGCCTCCGGCCCGCCCTTCAGGGGCAGATACAGGATCGGCGTCACGGCCCCCGCCACGTAGCCCGGCACCGCCGGGCCGCGGCGAGGTTCGAAATTCGGGGTCCGTGTCAGATTGAACCGGTCCATGCCGGCCAGCGCGTCCTGCATTTCTTCGGGATTGGCCACCTTGGCCAGCACCGGCGCCGGGTTCTGCCGCTTGAGACTGCCGTCAAGCGCCTCCAGCTGCTGCGAAACCCCCAGCCAGCGGGCCAGACCGTTCATCACTTCAAGGCTCTGCAGGTCTTCGTAGGCCACGTAGAACGCCGTCTGCCCCAAGGCCTGCAGCCGGTTCAGAAGACTGACCTGGAATTCCTGCAGCGCCTCCACATGGGCTGCAAACTCCGCTGCGTCAAACCGCGCCTTGGCGTCCTTGCGGCGCTTCACATCGGTCAGCTTCCACTGGCCGGTTTCCTGGGCAATCTTCCACGACACATAGCTGTCCAGCGGGTTACGGGTCAGGATGATCTTGGCGCAGCGCGGATCCTCCAGCATCTGGTCCAGCACCCGCGGATCGTGATCGTGAAAATAGCGAAAGCCCCCCAGAACGCTTGGCTCCGCCTTGATTTTCCGGATCAGACGCACCGGATCCGCGTCCCGCTCCGCTTGGGTCACACCCAGAATGTCCGCTCTGTTCGGGTAGCCGATGAAATGCGGATTAAACGCCTCGCCATGGCATGACAGCCGGTCAAAGGCATTCAGGTTGGTTTCCAGGAAATTGGAACCGGTCCGCATTTCGGCAAAAACGGCAAAGTAATCAAAGTAAGGATCAGACATAGGGGATTATCGCACCAGATAAGGTTTGCGCTGCGGCTTGGACGGGCTTGCAGGGCTATGTTCGACCGGAAAGTCCCCCATCAGATAAGGGTGCATGCCCTGGTTCTTCAGATTCTGCAGAAACTGCCCGAAGCCTTCAAGATCCGTCATCCTGGGGGCTTCGCTTAAATGCCGGGCCGACAGCGGACCGATTTCGTCAGCAATGGTTTGCAAAGGCTCCATCGGGGCTTCAACAAACTCTGCCATGGTCCAGATCCGCACCCGCGCCTTGGTCCATTGGGAGCGCAGGATCTGCAACTGCTCCGCCTCTCTCTGCTGCAGCCTGGCCGCCTCCTGGCGCAGCTCCGCGAAATTGCGGCTGGACTTGAACAGCGGAATCGCCCAGGCACCGCTGATGACTGAGACCTGCGCATTGGTATCCCGCGCCACCAGCCAGTTCACCGCCTGATTGCTGCGCGGCCCGAACTGAAAGCACTGCCGCTCGCCGCGGGTGTTCCAGATCAGGCTGGTCAGAAAGCTCTCCGGGTTATAGTCGCGCAATCCGGCGCTGCTGTTCAGGCAGCCGTTGATCAGGCTCTGCCCTTCAGAGAATTCAGCCCCATCCGGCGCGAAGATATGCCCGTGCACCTTGCTGCCGGTCGTGCGTGCCAGCCAGGTTTCGAAATCCTCGAACAGCTCGGAAAATCCCTGAAAGACCGAGTAAGGGCTGGAAGTGACCCCATTCTCGGATCCATGTCCGGGAAACCGGCTCTGCATATAGAGACCGGGCCGTCCGCGGGTGCGCCGCTCCACCGCCTTGGCAAAGATGCGGTCGATCTTGCCAGGGTTCGGTTCCGTCCGCTTCATTACCCCTGCCTGATCGCTCAGGAAGGCTTGATAGAGCCTGTTTGCATGCGGCCAGATCTTGCGCGCGACAAAACAGTCCGAGCGGCGCAAGAGCTGCAGATGATCGTCGTAGAAGATATGCGGCTTGCCCTGGAAATCGAACTTGCTCAGCGTCAGGGAGCGGCTTTCGATGTTGCTGGAGTGCAGCCGCGCCAGGGTCTGGAAGTAGCTTTCATCCGGGATCCAGACCTTGCGGAAATAGGTGTCATAGACCGGGCGCTCCGGATCCTGCAGGATCGCCGTCAGGGTCTTGCGCGTCAGGCACCACCACTGGCTGCCCATATGCGGCACCAGCCCGGGCGGGATCCGCCGCTTGAAGCGCAGTTTGCGCTGCAGGCTGACATAACGGTCGAACAGGTAGCGGTGCTTTTTCCACGAGAACGGGAACCGCAGCGTGAACCGCTCATGGCTGAGGCCGCCAACGATCCAGGGCACATCCGCGGTGGTGGCGCTTTCGATGAAATCGGTATCCGGGCGCGCAGCCAGGTATTCGGCCAGTTCCTGCACCGGCCTCAGCGGCAGGCAGGAACCGGAGGCCAGATAGACGTGGCGCACATCCGGAAACTCCGCCAGCATCACCTCCGACGCCGACTGCGAGGCCGCCACAATGCCCCAGGTCCCCCATTCGCAGCGGTGGCGCGCGGAGAACCGAACCAGCGGATTGCCATCCAGCGACTGACAGAAGCGGTCGAACACCGCACGGCTGACTTTGCGGTCCACGTGCAGCACCACCGGGCAGCCCGCTGCGGTCCAGTGGCCCACCACCTGCGCCGCGCGGTCCAGCGCAGTGTGCACCAGCATGACCACACCGACCGAGTTCATGCCCAGTTCCCCTTGGACATCAGCCCCAGAATTTCAAGCTGGCGCCAGTTGATGTATTTCTCGCTCCATTTGCACCACAGTTCCGGCTGCTCTGCCAACTTTTCGGCATAGGCCTTGTACTCTGCCGATCCGCCGTAATGCTGGCCCCGCACCAGCTCCTCCTCGGCCTTGGCGGTGAACGTGTCCAGGAACTTGGCGTGCAGCAGCATGCCGCTGGCCTTTTCTCCGCCATCGGTCTCATAGACCTGATTCAGCCCGCGCGGCAGCAGCGCATGCGTGGAGCTGGCATAGGCATAGCGCCGGTGCCATTTGACCAGCGGGATCTTGTTCAGCGCAGGCGCCTTCTTGGGCTCATCGGCAAAGAACACCCGCGCCCGCGGACCGCCCTGGATCCACAGGTTCCCGTATTCCGGATTGCGGCTGATGGTGTAATTGCCGCTGTCGAACCAATGGGCGATCTCCAGCGGGTTCTGCCCCGGCTGGTAAGGCACCTCGCCGATCCGCCCTTTGGGGTACACATCCAAGAGCATCGCCGAGAAGCTGCGGATTGCCGAATTGTCCAGCCAATCCGTCAGCGCCCGGATCGGCCTTGTGTCGCAGAACGGGTAGATGAAGAACTCATCCGGATCGACCACCAGCACCCAGTGATCATGCGCGTATTTGCGCTTGAGGTAGTTCATCCAGTCGATACCGAAGCCCGCGCGCTTATAGCTGGCAGCGGTGTGCCACAGCGAGACATCCTCCATCCCGCGCAAATATTCCACCGTGCCGTCGGAGGAGTCATTGTCCACGAACAGGAAATGATTGATCCCCATGCTGCGGTAGTACTGGAGGAAATAGGGCAGCCGGATCTGCTCATTTCGCATGGTGCAGACCAGCAGGATATCCCTTGGCCGGATCGCCCGGGTGTGGTCCTGCAGCACGGTCAGCTCACCGGATTTGCGCACCGCGCGGACCAGCCGCCGTTTGCGCCGCAACCGCATCCGGTAAGAATCCCAAAGCCCCACGTTTACTCCAAACCATTTTCCAAGGAGCGCACCCGCCTGCCGCGGCCTTCTGGCCACCGGCAAGTTTCCGCGCAATATGTCACGCGCTCAGTGTATTAACAATGGATTTAGAAACGGTTACGCAAGCGCACGGCGCAGCTGCAACAGTCAGGAAACTCTGCCCCTTGCGTCACCAGTCAACCGGCACCATCAATCCCAGCCCGGCCAGCTGATCCGGGCCCTGGTACCGCACCGCCCCGCTGTGCCACAAATCCGGGCCCCCGGTAATCCGGTCATAGTAGCCGTCAAACAGATGCGGCGTGTGGAAATGCTGCTGCCGCTGCTTTTCCGTTGCCGATTTGGAAACAATCTCCGGCAGGAACTTCGTATGCAGCAGCACCCCGGAGGGCACCGTGCCGTCCGGCCCGTCGTACAGCCCGTTCATCTGCGGCGGCAGCATGGAATGAGTGGAATTGACGTATGCGTAACGCCGGTTCCAGCGCACCAGCGGCAGTTTGTTCAGCGTGGGAGAGTATTCCGGCTGATCGTGGAAAAACACCCTTTCACGCGCCCCGCCCTGGACCCACAGGTTGCCCTTCGGCTGCTGCCGCACCGCCCGGTAGGGGCCGTCATCGAACCACTGCAGCACCTCGCAGGGGTCCTGCCCCGGCTCATAGGTCTGGCTGTCCAGCGGCCCCTTGGGATACAGGTCCAGCATCAAGGCACCGAACCCCTCACGGCCGTCCCGCTCCAACCGCTGCGTCAGGCTGCTCAGCCCGTGCGCCTCCATCCCGGAATAGACCAGCAGCTCATCCGCATCCACCGTCAGGCACCAGCGCCGGTGGCCGTGGCGGATCAGCAGCCAGCCCAGCCAGTCAAGGCCAAAGCGCGTGCCCCGGTAGCTGGCCTCCGTGCGCCACAGGGAGACATCCGGTTGCGCGGCCAGCAACTCAGCACTGCTATCGGTGCTGCCATTGTCCACCAGGAGAAAATGCGCGGCGCCCAGCCGCCGGTAGTGCTCCAGAAAATAGGGCAGCCGGGTGATCTCATTGCGCAGCACGGAAAAGACCAGAACACCCTGTGCAGGGATCTCCCGGGTGCGGTCCGCCACCTTCTGCAGCTGATGGCGCGCGCGCAGGGCCCGCCAAAGCAACCGCCGCCGCTTCCACCGCAGCCTGTAGGCCCCGGTGAGGCCCAGCGGCGGCAGATCAGGGGCGGCGGACTGTGCCATCCTCAGCTCTCGTAGTGGCCTGTCTTATGCCATTTCCAGGCGTCGGCGATCATCGTTTCCAGGGTAGATCGGCGCGGCTCCCAGCCCAGATCGGTGACCGCGCGGGTCGATCCCGACACCAGCTTGGTGCAGTCGCCCGCCCGGCGCGGGCCGGTGTTGCAGGGCACTTTCTGCCCGGTCACAGCTTCGGCCTTGTCCATCACCTCGCGCACCGAGAAACCGCTGCCGGTGCCCAGATTGAACACCTGGCTGCCCTTGCCCTCCTCCAGCCATTTCAGGCCCAGCACATGCGCGTCCACCAGGTCGCAGACATGCACATAATCGCGGATGCAGGTGCCGTCCGGAGTATCGTAGTCAGTGCCGAAGATGGTCAGCGCATCGCGCTTGCCGGCAATCGCATCCAGCACCAGCGGCACCAGATGGGTTTCGGGGCGGTGGAACTCACCCACCTCTGCCTCAGGGTCGGCACCCGCTACGTTGAAATAGCGGAAGATCACCGACCGCAGCCCATGCGCAGCACCGAAGTCCTTAAGGATATCCTCCACCGCGCGCTTGGAGGCGCCATAAGCATTCAGCGGCAGCTGCGGAGTGTTTTCATCCAGCACCACATTGTCATGCTCGCCATAGGTGGCACAGGTGGAGGAGAACACGAAGTCCTGACAGCCCGCTGCCACCGCGGCCTCGATCAGGTTGAGCGACCCGCCAGTGTTGTTGGCCCAGTAACGGCCCGGCTCGCTCATCGCCTCGCCAACCTGGCTGAGCGCCGCGAAATGCATCACTGCAGCCGGCTGATACTTGGCAAACACCTCATCCAGGCGGTTGCGGTCAGTCAGGTCGCCCTTCTCGAAGGGACCGAACTTGACCGCGTCCTGCCATCCGGTCACCAGGTTGTCGTAGGTCACGGGCGTGTAACCCGCCGCCTTCAGTGCCTTGCAGGCGTGCGAGCCGATGTATCCGGCGCCGCCGGTCACAAGGATATTGGTCACTGTCTCTGCCCCATGCGAACAAAGCCGCCCCGTAGGGCGGCCAGTGTGGTTACTGCGCGGCCTTGCCGACTTGCGCAATCTCGGTGATGTAGTTCATCAGATCGTCCCGCAGCTCATCGCGCGCCAGCGCAAAGGCAACAGTTGCCTGCAGGAAGCCCGCCTTGGAGCCGCAATCGAACCGCTGGCCGCGGAAGCGGTAGCCGTAGACCGGCACGTCCTGGGCAATGTCTTCTGCGATCGCGTCGGTCAGCTGGATTTCTCCGCCCGCGCCCTGCTTCATCTTGTTGAGGTTCTTCAGAACCGACGGCGCCAGGATATAGCGGCCGATGACCGCCAGGTTCGACGGCGCATCTTCCATCTTGGGCTTCTCGACCATGCCGTTGGCGGCAACCACCTGGCCCATATCGTCCTTCACGTCGAGCACACCGTAAGACGAAGTCTTCTCCGGCGGAACCTCCATCGCGGCAACCATGTTGCCGCCGGTTTCCTCATAGGCCTCGACCATCTGCTGCAGGCAGGGCTTCTCTGCCGCGATCACATCATCCGGCAGGATCACCGCAAAGGGCTCATTGGCGATCAGGCGGCGGGCGCACCACACCGCATGGCCCAAGCCCAGCGCCTTGTGCTGGCGGATATAGGCAATCGCGCCGGATTCCATGTCGGTGCTCTTGAGGATTTCCAGCAGATCATCCTTGCCCTTCTTGCGCAGCTCCTGTTCCAGAACCGGCGAGTGGTCAAAGTAGTCTTCCAGCGCGCCTTTGCCGCGCGAGGTGACAAAGATGAACTCCTTGATCCCGGCAGCGCGCGCCTCGTCGATGGCGTATTGCACCAGCGGCCGGTCGACCAGAGTCATGATTTCCTTGGGCACGGATTTGGTTGCCGGCAGGAATCTGGTGCCCAGGCCCGCAACCGGAAAAATCGCTTTGGTTACTTTTTTACGCATGATGTTCTCTCTGTACTCAAATTCCGCGCCGGACACAGGCACATGCACAAGACGCAGCAAAACTGGCGCGCATCATACCCGGCTTTCTCCAAAAAAATGTGAAGCAACTGCCCGCTGCCCCCTGCTGCCGTTCAGGGGCAGCATCCTGTTTGTTCTGTTTCTCATTACCATACAGCACTCACTCGAGCCCCATCTTCTTCATCATGGCTTCCAGCCGCGGCACGTCCTCCGGGTTGTTCAGTTCCCAGAACTCGCGGCCGCGCGCCTCCACCTCTACACACAGCACCTTGCGCCCGTTCTCAAGAAACCGCAGCTGCTCCAGCCCTTCGAGCCGTTCCAGCGGCCCTGTATCCCAATCAGGATACGCCGCCAAGGCATCCGGGCGGTAGGCATAGACGCCGACATGGTGAAAGACCGGCGTATTTTCGCCATCACCGTAAGCCTGACCGCAATAAGGCACCACTTCCTTGGAGAAATAGAGCGCACTATGGTCCGCGGCAAATACTGCGGTGGTGCCGCCGACCCGGCCGGCCTTGCGGTCGGCCAGCAGGCTGTTCAGCGTCTCGCCGTTGCAGCGCAGCACCGGTGTTGCCAGCCCCATGCCCGGCGCAGCCCGAAGCCCGGCCACCAGATCCTCGACAAACCAATGCGGTGTCAGCGGCGCGTCCCCTTGCAGGTTCACCACGATTTCATAGCCGCCGCCCAGCGCCGCATGCGCCTCCGCGCAGCGCTCGGTGCCGTTGGCGCAGGATTCCGAGGTCATCACGACCTCGGCACCAAAACCCTCCGCGGCCTGTTTGATGCGATCGTCATCCGTGGCCACGACCACCCGGTCCACGCCCTCAACCGAGCAGGCCGCCCGCCAGGAGCGCTCCACCAGCGAACGTTTCCCGCCGCCGGCCCCGGTCAGCGGCACCAGCGGTTTGCCAGGATAGCGGGTGGAGGCATAGCGGGCGGGGATGACGATCAGAACGGACATCAGGCTTCCTTCAGTTCCACAGCTGGTGCATAGGCGATGAAGAACGGGTTCGCATAGCCCTCTTTACCGTATTTCAGCGGGGAATGATCGTCAAAACGCACCACCTTGCCGCCAGCGCCAGCGAGCACCGCATGGCCCGCTGCGGTATCCCACTCCATGGTGCGGCCAACCCGCGGATAGAGATCCGCCTCGCCGGTGGCAACCAGGCAAAACTTCAGCGAGGAACCGGCGCTTTTGCTGTCCTTGACGCTGTATTTATTGATGTAGTCGTCAGTGGCCTGATCACGGTGCGATTTGGACGCCACCACCATCAGCGCCGAATTGTTGCTGTCGGCGACCCGGATGGGGCGGGTCTCGCCGATGGTCTCCGGATCAAAGGCGCCCGTCTCCTCCACCGCGCTGCCATCGGCCAGGGTGAAGAACATCCGCTGCCGCGCCGGCGCATAAACCACGCCCCGGGTCGGCACACCCTCTTCCACCAGCGCGATGTTGACGGTGAAATCGCCGCGGCGGTGGATGAATTCCTTGGTGCCGTCCAGCGGGTCAACGATCAGGAAGGTATCGCCGCGCTCCTTGTGCGAGGCTGCCTGCTCCTCGGTGACCAGCATCATGTCCGGAAACGCTGCCCGCAGCCCGGCCGAGATCAGCGCATCTGCCGCTTCATCCGCTGCGGTTACCGGGCTGTCGTCTGATTTCACCTTCACGTCGAAATCGTCGGAATTGTAGATCTCCATGATCTTCGCACCGGCCTCAATAGCCAGCTTGCGGATCACGGGCACCAGGTTTTCATAGGTCACGCGGGTCTCCCTGATACGGGTTTAATTGAAAATTTGCCTGTTGCCCCTTATGATCCGCAGACAGCAGAACGGCAAGCAGCCGCATCAGATAAGAGCAAAGAACGCAGGTTCATGTTTCAGCAGCGCACACAGCCTTCCTGGATGTCCGGCTTCTTCGCCTTGTGCGAGGTGGTATTCCATTCCATCGTGCGCAGTGTCCGCTCCAAGCACAACAATGCATTCATCGCGCTGGGCCTGAACCTGATGCAGACGATTTTGTTCGTGCTGGCCTTTTATGTGATGTTTGCGGTGCTGGGCCTGCGGGGCGCGGCCCTCCGCGGCGACTTCCTGCTCTATGTGATGTCAGGCGTGTACCTGTTCATGGTTCACACCAAGACTGTCAGCGCCGTCGCCGGCGCCGAGGGCCCCAGCAGCCCGATGATGCAGCACGCGCCAATGAACACGATGGTCGCCCTGCTGTCCGCCGCCATCGGCGCGCTCTATATTCAGGTTCTGTCGCTGATCATCATCCTGTTTGCCTATCACGTCGCCTATACCCCCGTGCACATCGAGGAACCCATTCCCGCATTCGGCATGGTGCTGCTGTCCTGGATCACCGGGTTCAGCGTCGGGCTGGTGTTTCTGGTGCTGAAGCCCTGGGCGCCGAGTTTTGTCAGCATCCTGATGATGATCTACCAGCGCGCCAACATGATTGCCTCCGGCAAGATGTTCCTGGCCAACACCCTGCCCGGCTTCATGCTGGCGATGTTCGACTGGAACCCGCTGTTTCACTGCATTGACCAGGCCCGCGGCTTCGTCTTCATCAATTACAACCCGCATTTCAGCTCCTGGCAGTATGCGGCCTGGGTGGCGCTGGTGCTGGTCGTGATTGGCCTGATGGGCGAATTCTACACCCGCCGCAACGTCTCCCTCAGCTGGAGCGCACGGCGGTGAGGCGGCTGCGCGCAGCCGCCGTTCTCTGGCTGGCCGTCCTGGCCCTGCCAGCCGCAGCGCAGCAGTTTCCCGCGCTCCACAGTGTCACCGGTGTTGCATCGGACGATGTGCTGAACATCCGCAGCGCCCCCTCCGCCAGCTCTGAAATCATCGGAACCCTGGCACCGGACCAAACCGGGGTAGAGGTGGTGCAGACTGACAGCAGCGGCAAATGGGGCCTGGTCAACAGCGGCGAGCAATCCGGCTGGGCCGCTCTGCGGTATCTGGACCGGGTCTTTTCCAGCAATTGGCACGAGCAACCGGAACAGGCTCTGGATTGCTTCGGCACCGAGCCCTTCTGGTCTCTGACACTGGATGAAGCTGCCATTTTCAGCACTCCGGACAGTCCGGGAACCCCCGTCACACTGTTGGCACGGGAACCGGCCGCAGGCCGCAGCGGCAAATCCGGCTTCCTCACAGCAAGCCAGAGCAGCAGCGAAACGTCCGCCCCCGAAGCGATCAGCCTGTCCGGCACCCTGACGGCAGAGCATTGCTCCGATGGCATGTCTGACCGGACCTATGGCATTTCGATCGACCTGCTGCGCCTGCGCAGCACAGGCCAGCTCGACGTCCTGACCGGCTGCTGCTCGCTGCTGCCCTAGCCGCCGGTCCCAAGACTTTTCAGAAAAAGTCTTGGCAAAAGTTTTCCGTAAAACTTTTGCGCCCCGCCGGGGTCATGTCACAACACGCAAGGTCAGGTTGATCCGCCCGCCCTTGGGCAGCAGCTGCGAGGATTTGAACCGGATCCGGTCCACCCCGTGATAGGTCAGCCGCGCCTCGCCCCCCATCACAACCACATCGCCCGAGCTCAGCCAGACCGATTCTGTCCTGCCGCCCCGCGTTTGGCTGCCGATCCGGAACAGCCCGTCATCCCCCAGCGAAATTGAGACCACGGGAAAGGAGAAATCCGCCTCATCCTTGTCCTGGTGCAGCCCCATCTTGGCGCCTTCTCCGTAGTAGTTCAGCAGGCAGCATTCCGGCTGCCGGTCCAGCCCGGTCAGCTCCGTCCAGATATCCAGAACCTCCGGCGGGATTGCAGGCCATTCCCGGCCCGCGGGATGCTGTTCCGCATAACGGTACCCGCTGGCATCGGAAAACCAGCCGAATTGCCCGGCCGAGGTCATCCGCACCGACATCTGCCCGCCGCCGGGCACCTTGGGTGAAAACAGGGGCGCCGCCTTCAGCACCGGCCGCAGCGCCTCAATCAGCGCCGCCTGCCGGGCCGGGTTCAGAAACCCCTTGTGAACATCAAATCCGCGCACCCGCAGCAGGGTCATTGCCGTTCATCCATCCTTAACCATGACCCGTGCAAAAAACCGCATTGATTCACGCCTCCGGGCGTGCCTGAGCGCTTGCAGGGCCGTTTTCACGTCCCTATATACGCCGGGACGCGGCAAGGTGCAGACCAAACCGCAAAACAATCGGGGCCAGGATGCCGTTGCGGGTTCAGGCCTCGGGTAATCGCCTTGAGTAGTAATAAGGGATCGAAAAATGAGCAAAGTTATCGGCATCGACCTGGGTACCACCAACTCCTGCGTGGCCATCATGGACGGCTCCCAGCCCCGCGTGATTGAAAACGCCGAGGGCGCGCGCACCACCCCGTCGATCGTTGCCTTCACCGACGACGAGCGCCTGGTCGGCCAGCCGGCCAAACGCCAGGCCGTCACCAACCCCGACAACACCGTGTTCGGCGTCAAGCGCCTGATCGGCCGCCGGTTCGACGACCCCGCCGTCGCCAAAGACAAGAAGATGGTGCCGTTCTCCATCGTCAACGGCGGCAACGGCGACGCATGGGTCGAAGCCAAGGGTGAGAAATACTCCCCGTCGCAAATCTCTGCCTTCACCCTGGGCAAAATGAAGGAAACCGCGGAATCCTACCTGGGCGAGGAAGTCACCCAGGCGGTGATCACCGTGCCTGCCTACTTCAACGACGCCCAGCGTCAGGCCACCAAAGACGCCGGCAAGATCGCGGGCCTCGAAGTGCTGCGCATCATCAACGAGCCGACCGCGGCTGCGCTGGCCTATGGCCTGGACAAGGAAAACACCCAGACCATCGCCGTCTATGACCTCGGCGGCGGCACCTTCGACGTCACCATCCTGGAAATCGACGACGGCCTGTTCGAAGTGAAGTCGACCAACGGCGACACCTTCCTGGGCGGCGAAGACTTCGACATGCGCATCGTCAACTACCTGGCGGATGAGTTCAAAAAGGAAAACGGTGTCGATCTGTCCAAGGACAAGATGGCCCTGCAGCGCCTGAAAGAGGCCGCAGAGAAAGCCAAGATCGAACTGTCCTCCACCTCGCAGACCGAGATCAACCAGCCGTTCATCTCGATGGACCCCTCCTCGGGCCAGCCGCTGCACATGGTGATGAAGCTGACCCGCGCCAAGCTGGAAAGCCTGGTCTCCGATCTGATCAAACGCTCGATGGATCCGTGCAAGGCCGCTCTCAAGGACGCAGGCCTGTCGGCTGGCGACATTGACGAGGTGGTTCTGGTCGGCGGCATGACCCGGATGCCGAAAGTCATCGAAGAGGTCTCCAAGTTCTTCGGCAAGGAGCCGCACAAAGGCGTGAACCCGGATGAAGTGGTTGCCATGGGCGCTGCCATCCAGGCCGGCGTTCTGCAGGGCGACGTCAAGGACGTGGTGCTGCTTGACGTGACCCCGCTGTCCCTGGGCATCGAAACCCTGGGCGGCGTCTTCACCCGCCTGATCGACCGCAACACCACCATCCCGACCAAAAAGTCGCAGGTGTTCTCGACCGCGGAAGACAACCAGAACGCCGTGACCATCCGCGTGTTCCAGGGTGAGCGTGAAATGGCCGCCGACAACAAAATGCTCGGCCAGTTCAACCTCGAGGAAATCCCGCCGGCACCGCGCGGCATGCCGCAGATCGAAGTGACCTTTGACATCGACGCCAACGGCATCGTGTCGGTCGGCGCCAAGGACAAGGCGACCGGCAAGGAACAGCAGATCACCATCCAGGCATCGGGCGGCCTGTCCGACGAGGACATCGAAAAGATGGTCAAGGACGCCGAGGACAACGCCGAGGCGGACAAGGAACGCCGCGAGCTGATCGAAGCCAAGAACCAGGCCGAATCGCTGATCCACTCGACCGAGAAATCGGTGGAAGAGCACGGCGACAAGGTCGACCCGTCCACCATCGAGGTGATCGAGCTGGCCGTGGCCGCGCTGAAGGACGATCTGGAAAACGAGAAATCGACCGCCGAGAAGATCAAGTCCGGCATCCAGAACGTCACTGAGGCCGCGATGAAACTGGGCGAAGCGATCTACAAGGCGCAGGCCGAAGAAGGCGACGACGAGCCGGCAGCAGCCGACGAATCCGCAGGCCCCGGTGACGACGACATCGTCGATGCCGAGTTCGAAGACCTGGACAACGACAAGCGCTAACGCCTGACCACTCAGGCCAAGGCGGGCCGGTCCGACCCCGGACCGGCCCATTTTCGTTGAGGCAGATGGGGTAACCGATGTCAAAACGTGACTATTACGACGTTCTGGGCGTGGCCAAAGGCGCCACCGCAGACGAAATCAAAAAGGGCTTTCGCAAGAAGGCCAAGGAACTGCACCCCGACCGGAACTCCGACAATCCGGACGCCGAGGCGCAGTTCAAGGAAGCCAACGAGGCTTATGACGTCCTGAAGGACGCCGAGAAAAAGGCGGCCTATGACCGCTTTGGCCATGCAGCCTTTGAAAACGGCATGGGCGGCGGCCAGCGCGGCGGCGGCGGCCAGGGCTTTGGCGGCGGCGATTTCTCCTCCGCTTTCTCCGACGTGTTCGACGACCTGTTCGGCGACTTCATGGGCGGCCAGCGCGGCGGCGCCGGCGGACGCCAGCGCGCATCGCGCGGCGCCGACCTGCGCTACAACCTGCGCGTCTCGCTGGAGGAAGCCTTTGCAGGCCTGCACAAGACCATCAAGGTGCCTGCCTCGGTTTCCTGCACCGCCTGCGAGGGCACCGGGGCCGAAGGCGGCGTTGAGCCCACCACCTGCCCGACCTGCTCCGGCATGGGCAAGGTCCGCGCGCAGCAGGGCTTCTTCACCGTTGAACGCACCTGCCCGACCTGCTCGGGCCTGGGCCAGATCATCAAGAACCCGTGCAAATCCTGCCACGGCCACGGCCGGGTAGAGAAAGACCGCTCGCTGTCTGTGAACATCCCGGCAGGCGTGGAAACCGGCACCCGCATCCGCCTCGCAGGCGAAGGCGAAGCCGGCCTGCGCGGCGGCCCTCCGGGCGATCTCTACATCTTTGTCGAGGTCGGCCCGCACAAGCTGTTTGAGCGCGACGGCAACAACCTCTACTGCCGGGTGCCGGTCAGCATGGCCAAGGCATCGCTTGGCGGCTCCATCGAGGTGCCGACAATTGACGGCGGCCGCGGCCGGGTGCAGATCCCCGAGGGCAGCCAGTCCGGCCGCCAGATGCGCCTGCGCGGCAAAGGCATGCCGGCGCTGCGCGGCGGCGCCACCGGTGACATGTTCATCGAACTGGCGGTGGAAACCCCGATGAACCTCACCGCCCGCCAGAAGGAGCTTCTGCGCGAGTTTGAGGACATCTCCGAGGAAAACACCAACCCCGAATCCCGCAGCTTCTTCTCTTCGGTGAAAAGCTTCTGGGATGGCATGAAAGGGTGAGGCCCGTCTAGGAAACCGTCCGGGGGACGGTTTCAGGGCCGAACGGGCAGAGCCCCGGCCACCAGCCACAAACGACACATTCAAAAGCGCCCCCAACTCGGGGCGCTTTTCTTTTGCGCATCCTTTACGCAGCGCCCTGCCCAGACGCCCCACGCCGCGCTGCGGCGGTGCACAGGGGGTGTACAGGGGGTGCACGCCTGTCACCCCCTCCTGCCGCCCCTCCGCCGCTCTTAGGCGGCACCCATTAACACTTCCTCAACCATGATGGCGGCACCATGGCGCCATGGCACAGGACCCCGCATTCGAGGACGTCTCCCTGCCGCTGTTTCCCGGCAGCGAGGAGGCCCCTGTCGCCCCGCTCTCCCCTGGCCGCCTGCCCTCCTACATCAAGGACCACCGCGCCCGCCTGCGCGAGCGCTTCATGGCCGGCGGCGCCGCCGCGATGCCGGATTACGAGCTTCTGGAACTAATCCTGTTCCGCTCCATCCCGCGCCGCGACGTGAAACCCTTGGCGCGGCAGCTGCTTGATACCTTTGGCGATTTCAACCGCGTTGTGACAGCCCCGCCGGAACGTCTGGCACAGGTGAAGGGCATCGGCGATGCGGTGATCACCGACCTCAAGGTGCTGGAGGCCGCCGCCCACCGCATGGCGCGCGCCCGGGTGATGCAACGGCAGGTGATCTCCAGTTGGGACGCCCTTTTGGACTATTGCCACACCACAATGGCCCACCGCGAGACCGAACAGTTCCGCATCCTGTTCCTCGACCGCAAGAACGTCCTGATCGCCGACGAAGAACAGGCCCGCGGCACCGTCGACCACGTCCCCGTCTATCCCCGGGAGGTGGCCAAACGCGCCCTGGAACTCAACGCCAGCGCCTTGATTCTAGTGCATAATCACCCGTCCGGAGACCCCACGCCCTCGGACAGCGACGTCAGTATGACAGATCAGATCCAGACCGCCCTCAGCGCCTTGGGAATCACCCTGCACGACCATCTGATCATCGGAAAATCCGCCGAACTCAGCTTCCGCGCCCAGGGCTACCTGTAGCGCTTCGTTCGTGTCATCATCAGCGGTTTTGGGAGGAAGTGGTGAGCCGTGCAGGATTCGAACCTGCGACCCACTGATTAAAAGTCAGTTGCTCTACCAACTGAGCTAACGGCCCACTTCTTCGTCGCGGTCTAAGTGTTTTTCCCAGAAGGTTCAAGCACTTATTTCGCTTTGGTCCGGCGTGGCGGTGTGTGTCACGCTGTCCCGATAGGCGGCGTATCTAGGGCCAGTGCGGCGGGGGGTCAACCCCTTTTTTCAACTTTTCTCACCGAAGGCTGGATTCATCTCCGCGCCGGGTCTATATGCCCGCCATGAGCACCTCGGCAGACACAAAACTCCCCTTCATGAAGATGCACGGGCTGGGCAACGACTTCGTCGTTGTCGACGCGCGTGCGCAGGACATTGCCATCACCCCGGCGATGGCCAAGGGAATCGCGCACCGCCAGTTCGGCGTCGGCTTCGACCAGCTGACGGTGATTTCGAACGGCCCGGGCGACGCGCATCTGACCTTCTACAATGCCGACGGCTCCACCTCCGGCGCCTGCGGCAATGCCACCCGCTGCATTGCCCGCCACCTGATCCTGGAAACCGGCAAACCCGAACTGCATCTGACCACCGACCGCGGCGATCTTTATGCCCGCGACGCCGGCAACGGGCTCACCTCCGTCAACATGGGGGCGCCGCAGCTGGACTGGCAGGACATCCCGCTGGCCGAGAAAACCGACACGCTGGAGCTGCCGATCGAGGGCGGACCGACGGCTACCGGCATGGGCAATCCCCATTGCACCTTCTTTGTCGAGGACGCCGAGGTCATTCCGCTGGAAGAATTCGGTCCCCGCTACGAGCACCACCCGCTATATCCCCAGCGCACCAATGTGCAGGTCGCCCAGGTGACCGGCCCCGACCGCATCCGCATGCGCGTCTGGGAGCGCGGTGTAGGCGTGACACTGGCCTCCGGCTCCTCCTCCTGCGCAACCGCCGTTGCAGCCGCCCGGCGCGGGCTGACGGGGCGCAAGGTGCAGATCGACCTGGACGGCGGCACCCTGTGGATCGACTGGGCCGAAAACGGCGTCTGGATGACCGGCCCGACCATGCATGTGTTCGACGGCACCTTCACCCGCGAATTCCTGGAGACGCTGGCATGAGCGTGCCCAAGTTCACCACCCTCGGCTGCCGCCTCAACGCCTATGAGACCGAGGCGATGAAGGAGTTGAGCCAGCAGGCGGGCCTGGAGAACGCCGTGGTGGTCAACACCTGCGCAGTGACGGCGGAAGCCGTGCGCAAGGCGCGCCAGGAGATCCGCAAGCTGCGCCGCGAAAACCCGGAAGCCCCGATCATCGTCACCGGCTGCGCGGCCCAGACCGAGCCAGAGACCTTTGCCGCAATGGAAGAGGTCACCCGCGTCATCGGCAACACCGAGAAGATGCAGCCCGAGACCTGGCAGAAGATCGCCAAGGGGCCGGATTTCATCGGCACCACGGAGAAGGTCCAGGTCGACGACATCATGTCGGTGACAGAGACCGCAGGCCACCTGATCGACGGCTTTGGCACCCGCTCGCGCGCCTATGTGCAGGTCCAGAACGGCTGCGATCATCGCTGCACCTTCTGCATCATCCCCTATGGCCGCGGCAATTCCCGCTCGGTCCCCGCAGGCGTGGTGATCGACCAGATCAAGCGGCTGGTGGACAGGGGCTACAACGAGGTGGTTCTGACCGGCGTGGACCTCACCTCCTGGGGCGCTGATCTGCCTGCACAGCCCCGTCTGGGCGACCTGGTGATGCGGATCCTGAAACTGGTGCCGGACCTGCCACGGCTGCGCATTTCTTCGATCGATTCGATCGAGGCGGATGAAAACCTGATGCAGGCGATTGCCACCGAGCCGCGGCTGATGCCTCATCTGCACCTGTCGCTGCAGCACGGCGACGACCTGATCCTGAAACGCATGGCCCGGCGCCACCTGCGCGACGACGCCATCGCGTTTTGCGAGGAAGCCCGCCGCCTGCGCCCGGAGATGACCTTTGGCGCCGACATCATCGCGGGCTTCCCGACTGAATCCGACGCGCATTTCGAGAATTCTCTGAAACTGGTCACCGACTGCGATCTGACCTGGCTGCACGTCTTCCCCTATTCCAAGCGCGAGGGCACCCCCGCGGCGAAGATCCCGAACCAGGTGAACGGCAACGTGATCAAGGAGCGAGCCGCCCGCCTGCGCGCGGCCGGCGATGCGCAGGTGGAACGCCACCTGGTGGAACAGGTCGGCAAGACCCACCGGATCCTGATGGAAAACCCGCACATGGGCCGCACCGAGCAGTTCACTGAGGTGGCCTTTGCGCAGCCGCAGGAAGAAGGCCGCATCGTCACCGCCGCGATTAGGGGTGTGGCAGGCAGCCAGCTGGTGGCTTGACCCTCAGGACGGGAGCGCAATGTGGCGAGGATCATCTTTCTTCATGGCGCCTCCAGCAGCGGGAAATCCACAGTTGCCACAGCCATCCGGAAGGGGTCTCCACACCCTTGGCTGCACTTTTCAATCGACCACCTGAGAGACAGCGGCGCTTGGCGGCCCTCCGATTACCCCGATTGGCCAACCATACGGCCCGCGTTCTTCGACGGATTCCACCGCGCAGCCGCTGGTTTCGCAAATGCCGGAAACGGGCTGATCCTGGAACATATCCTCGACACGGCAGGCTGGCATCAGCAGTTACAGAAGCTTTTAATGGGCCATCAGCTCCTTTTCATCGCCATTCATACGCCGTTAGCAGAACTTTGCATCCGTGAACACCGCCGCGGGGACAGGCCTCAGGGCAGTGCAGCCCGGGACGCGGCCCATATCCATGACGGCTTGCACTACGACCTGGAGCTTGATGGCACCCATCCGCCGGATGACAACGCCGCAAAGGCCTTGCGCCTTATGGATGGCCCGATGGCGACGTCGAAGTTCTTTCTGCCCCGCGATTGAAGCAGTGCCCTCTCTGCAACGCGGCGACCGGGGGAACTTACGACCAGTTTGCAACCATCCCCCATTGCCGCTAAACCTCACATCTTAGGTCCCGGATACCTGCCGCTCGCGGCCTTTGGCCATGGTGAAATCCGGTCTAGGATCCTTCCTGACGCCTGGGTGCACGCCCGGACAGCAACGCGAGCCCTGTCTGCAACGGCATATGCACCCTTTTGCGAAAGGTATATCCATGCAGACAAACTCTGCCCTTCCTTCTGTTGCACAGCTCAAGGCCGAAGCAAGGCTGCTGCGCAAACACTCCGCGGCCAAGGGCCAGCCCATTCCCCACAGCACCGCCCTGGAGCGGATCGCCCACTACTACGGTTTCCGCGACTGGAACACGCTGCACGCCCGCGCCTCCAACGCACCGGAGCTGCAGGTGGGGATGCGGGTCGAGGGGCGCTATCTGGGCCAGCCCTTCACTGGCTATGTCCACGGTCTGGCCGCCTGCGGCAGCAACGGCCACCGGCGGATCACGCTGCAGTTCGACACGCCGGTGGATGTGGTTCAGTTCGACAGCTTCTCGTCCTGGCGCCACCGGGTGTCCGCGGTGATCAATGCGGACGACCGCTCGCCGCAGAAAACCTCCAACGGGCTGCCGCATCTGACGGTCAGCCCGCAGGCATAACCCCCGCAGCAACGAAAAACCCCCGCAAGTTTTGCTTGCGGGGGTTTGATGTTTCTTAGCTGTGTCAGCCGCCAGGGATCAGTGCTTGCCCTTGTGCGGCGCCCACAGGCGCTTGTTGGTCAGGTACAGCATCACCGACAGCAGGGTCAGGAACAGCACGCCGACAAAACCGGCCTGCTTGCGCGCCATCATCTTGGGCTCTGCAGTCCACATCAGGAAAGCCGCGACGTCCTGCGCCATGGCTTCCACGTCGTTGGCGTGGCCGTCAGCAAACTCCACCTGCTCATCCGACAGCGGCGGCGCCATCGAGATCCAGCCGCCCGGGAAGGCGGTGTTCTGATAGAAGGTGGTGCCTGCTTCTTCCTTGGTCTCGCCGGTGTAGCCGTGCAGCAGCGAGGCGATGTACTCGGCACCGCCCATGCCTTTGAACAGCTGGTTCAGACCCAGGCCGTAGGGGCCGTGGAAACCCGCGCGCGCCTTGGCCATCATGCTGAGGTCCGGGGCGCCGGCGTTGTTGTTTTCCGGGAAGAAGTCGACCGGCTTGGCCGGACGGTCCTCATCCAGTTCCGGATCGTAGACGCTGAAGTTGTCAGCTGCGTAGGCACGCACCTGGTCCTCCGGCATCTGCGGGCCGCCCTCGTCGGACAGGGTGCGGATCGGCACCAGCTTCAGCCCGTGGCAGGCTGCGCAAACTTCGGTGTAGATCTGCAGGCCGCGCTGCAGCTGGTTGCGGTCGTAGGTGCCGAACGGGCCTTCAAACGAGAAGGCGTAGTCGGTGATGTGCTGCTCGCCGCCGCCTGCTGCGTAAGACGCAGCAGGGATCATGGCCAGAGCGAAGGCGGCACCGGTTGCCAGTTTCTTGAACATTGTCAGGTGTTCCTTCTTCTTACTCGGCAGGAGTGGCGTCAGCAGAGGCTTTCTTGCCGTAGTGGGCGTCGAAATCCTCTTCGATGGTTGCAGGCTGAGCCAGCGGCTTCTCGATCACGCCCAGCAGCGGCAGGATCACGAAGAAGTAGCCGAACCAGTAGGCCGATGCGATCAGCGAGAACGATGCATAGGGCTCTTCCGCCGGCATCGCGCCCAGCCACATCAGGGCAAAGAAGTCGACGACCAGCAGCGCGAACCACCATTTGAACATCGGGCGGTAACGGCCCGAACGCACGTTGGAGGTGTCCAGCCAGGGCGCCAACGCCATCGCCAGGATCGCGCCGAACATGGCGATCACGCCAAAGAACTTCGCATCAACGATGCCGCCGGTCACGAAGGACGCGAACTGCACCACCCAGACCTCGGAGGTGAAGGCACGCAGGATCGCGTAGAACGGCAGGAAGTACCATTCCGGAACGATGTGCGCCGGGGTCACCAGCGGGTTGGCTTCGATGTAGTTGTCCGGGTGGCCCAGGTAGTTCGGCATGAAGCCGACGATGGCCCAGAACACAACCAGCACAACGGCCAGGCCCAGGAAGTCCTTGATCACGAAATACGGCCAGAACGGCAGCGTGTCTTTCTTGGCTTCTTCCTTGGACCCTTTACGGACATCAACACCGGTCGGGTTGTTGTTGCCGGTGGTGTGGAAGGCCCAGATGTGCACGATCACCAGTGCTGCAATCACGAAGGGCAGCAGGTAGTGCAGCGAGAAGAAGCGGTTCAGGGTGGCGTTATCCACCGCGGGCCCGCCCAGCAGCCAGGTCTGAATCGACTCGCCGATGAACGGGATCGCGCCGAACAGGCCGGTGATAACGGTAGCACCCCAGAAGGACATCTGGCCCCAGGGCAGCACGTAGCCCATGAAGGCGGTGCCCATCATCATCAGGTAGATCAGCATGCCGACGATCCAGGTGATCTCGCGGGGCGCCTTGTAGGAGCCGTAGTACAGGCCGCGGAAGATGTGGATGTAGACGGCAACAAAGAACAGCGAAGCGCCGTTCATGTGCAGATACCGCAGCATATGGCCGCCGTTCACATCGCGCATGATGTGCTCGATCGAGGCAAAGGCCAGGTCAACGTGCGGGGTGTAATGCATCACCAGGACGATGCCGGTGACGATTTGCAGCGCCAGGCAGAATGCCAGGACGATGCCCCAGATCCACCACCAGTTCAGGTTCTTGGGGGTGGGGATCATGATGGTGTCATAGATCAGGCCGACGATGGGCAGGCGGCTGTGAAGCCACTTCTCTGCGCCTGTCTTCGGCTCGTAATGGTCGTGCGGAATACCGGACATGGGCGCGTTTCCTTATCCCAGCTTGATGGTGTTTTCGTCGACGAACTCGGCGACAGGCACATGCAGGTTCTGCGGCGCGGGACCTTTGCGGATCCGGCCGGCGGTGTCGTAGTGCGACCCGTGGCAAGGGCAGAACCAGCCGTGGAAATCACCGGAGCCATCGCCCAGCGGCACACAGCCCAGATGGGTGCAGACGCCCATCATCACCAGCCATTCGCCGGCCTCGTCCATGGTGCGGTTTGCGTCAGCCGCGTCGGTGCCCGGCTTGTTCGGGTTTTCCGACGATTTGTCGATCAGGTCGGACAGCTCCACGGCGCGGGCTGCCTCGATCTCTTCCTGGGTGCGGCGGCGGATGAACACCGGCTTGCCAAGGAACATCACCGACAGCTGCGTGCCTACTTCCACGCCGCTGACATCGACCAGGATCGAGGACAGCGCTTTCACGTCGGCGGAGGGGTTCATCTGGTTGACCAGGGGCCATACGGCGGCACCCGCGGTCACTGCCCCGGCGCCGGCAGTGGCGTAGTAGAGGAAATCTCTCCGGGTTCCTTCGTGGTCTTCTGCGTGGGACACGAGGTTTTCTCCAATTCCAGCGCCCGTTTAGGGCAAACATGCGCATGCACCGCGATTGCTCGCAGTGACTCAGGCGCGTGTCTAGCGGGGAGAAGCCGCTTCGTCCAGCGGTCATAGGCGCGCAGAAAGCCGCAGACGGCAATTCTGTCACGCCTGTGTGACAGTGCCGCACCCATATCTGTGCGGCACATGCATGTTTCAAGGGCCGGCGCTCAGGCCGCGGGCGGTTTTGTCGCCTGCATCGCAGGGCGCGATTCGAAATCCGCGAACCAGTCCGCCAGCGCCTCGTTGCCCTGGCGCCAATTGGTTTCCGGGTGGCGGAAATCCACATAAGCCAACGCGCAGGCAACCGCGATCTGGCCGATATCCAGCGGTCCCTGCAGGTGGCTCATCCAGCGCGCATTCAGCGCCGCGCAGCCGCCCAGCACCTTGCCCCGCTGCGCGTCCAGCCAATTGTCCCACTGTTTGTCTTCGGGACGCAGCCGTTTTTCATAAGACATCAGCACCGCCGCATCCATGATTCCGTCGGCCGTGGCCTCCAGCACCTTGCTGTCCCAGCCGCGGCCGTACAATTTGCCGCCTGCGCGCTCATCCAGGTAGGCGCAGATCACCCGGCTGTCATACAAGGCCGGCCCGTCATTGCGCTCCAGCGCCGGGATCTTGGCCAGCGGGTTGCTGGCCTTCACATCCGGGCTGGGCTTCAGGGGCGTGGTGGTGACGTCCATAATATCAACATCCTCCAGCTGCCCGGTTTCATGCAGCAGCACCACAACCTTGCGGGCAAAGGGAGATGATTGGGAAAAAGTGAGCTTCATTGAAAATCCTCCGGTGTTTGGCCGCAGCCTACTGCAAGCGGACCTGAGGGGAAGGGGCAAATGCAGCACTGTGCTAGACTGGGCCTGTGTAACAAGTGACAGGAGCCCCACAATGATCATGCGGATATTCCAGGTTACCATACGGCCCGGCAAAGAAGCCGAGTTCAGCAAGTTCTTTCATGAAACCGCAATCCCGCTGATGAAGGGCACCGAGGGCATCGTCTCGGTCCTGCCCGGCGCGCCGCGCTCTGAGACCCCGCGGGAGTTCAGCTTTGTGATGGTCTGGAGGGATCTGGCCTCGCTCAAGGCTTTCGTAGGCGAGGACTACACCAGCCCGCACATCGACCCGGCCGAGGCCGAACTGGTCGAGTCGCGCACCATCAAACACTATGATCTGGTAGAAGCCTGACGCATCAGCACCGCCAGCTCCTCCAGCTCCGCGCCCATGCCGCCGGCTATGGCCTCTGCGGCTCCGGCGCGCGCGGCGTCCGGTTTATTCTGGCTCAGCTTCCAGGTGCCATCAGTGCCCGTGATCCGCATCCGGGCGGGCACGATCATCCGCATCATCCGCGCCAGCGCCGCTGCATCCATCTTGGCCGTCGTCCAGGGCGGCTTCGGCGCCAGCCGCGCCTCATAGAACGCCGACTGCCGGTCCAGCAGATCGCGCAATTCCTCATCCGAACGCAACTCCAGCTCGCCAGTCAGATGCACCGCGACATAGTTCCAGGTCGGCACCTGATCTGGCACCCCGTACCAGTCCGGCGAGACATAGCCATCCGGCCCGCTGACGGCGATCCTGGCCGGGCGCGCTTCCTTCAGCATCCGCACAATCGGATTGGAGCGCACCAGATGCAGATCCGCCCATTCCCCGTCTTCGGAAATCAGGAACGGCACATGGCTGATCAGCGGTGCCGCCTCCGTGGACACGGCCAGCACGCCAAAGGCCCGCGCACGGGCGTACGCCAGATTCTGCGCCGTCTCCGCGTCATGGAAAACCGGGTTGGGATGCATGCTGTTTCTCCTGTGCCTGCCCGTCCCCCGTACCATGGAACGGGGTCCTGCAATTTGAAAAGCTCCACTTCCCTGCTCAGGAACAATACCAATTTCACTTCCCGGCCGGGCGTCCAGCGTTCCGATCTTGAAATCAGCCGCACCGCTTGGCAATGTCCGCGTGTTCTCAGGGCGGGGCGGAATTCCCCACCGGCGGTAAGCGGGTACGTCCCGTAAGCCCGCGAGCGGCTTCCAAGCTTTTGGAAGTGTCAGCAGATCTGGTGCGATTCCAGAGCCGACGGTCATAGTCCGGATGGAAGAGAACGTGCAGACGAGCCACGGATGACGTGCGCCCGTCTGTTCGTGATCGCCTTGGGTGACGTGTCATGCCGTGCTGGCAGCGAAAAGTGGACACCGGTTTTCGCGGCCGCCAGCAGGCCACCAAACTGTATAGGAGATTACGAAATGACACACACCCGCTATGCCTTCATCAAGGCGCAATGGCATGCCGATATTGTCGACCAGGCGCTGGAAGGCTTCCTGCAGCTGATCCCGGCGGATCAGGTGGACGTGTTCGACGTGCCCGGCGCCTTTGAAATGCCGCTCTTGGCACAGGAGCTGGCAAAGACCGGGAAATACGCCGCCGTGGCCTGCGCCGCGCTGGTCGTTGATGGCGGCATCTACCGGCATGATTTCGTGGCCCAGGCCGTGGTCGACGGTCTGATGCGCGCCGGCTTGGACACCGGCATTCCGGTGCTGTCGGTCTCGCTGACCCCGCATCATTTCCAGGAAACCGAGCATCACATGGCCATCTACCGCGCGCACTTCGTGCAAAAAGGCAACGAAGCCGCCAGTGCAGCGCTGATGATCACCAAGACGCGGCAGGCGGCGCTGGCCGCATAAACGCTGCACTTACAGTGCATTAGACTCTGTACCAGCCCGCCGCACCGGCGGCGGGCACCAAGCTTGAAGGCCACCGACCAAACTTAACCAGTTGTTTACAAAAGAGGTTTCGCAGCGAAACCCCTTTTCACCTGCACCCGGCCACAGCCGCCCTCGGCAGCGGATCAGGCAGATCCCAAATACGCCTTCAACGCAGGCGGCGGGTTGTCCAGCAGTTCCGCCGCCGGCTCCGGCGGATGCGCCTTGCCGTCAGCCACCAGCACCACCTGGTCCGCAATCCGGCGGGCGTCGTTCGGGTCATGGCTGACCATCAGCACCGTGGCACCGCTTTCGCGCGCCAGCTCCGAGACCAGATCCAGCATCTCTGCCTTCAGCGCCGGGCCCAGCGCGGCAAAGGGTTCATCCAGCAGCAGAATATCGCGCCCCTGCACCAGCACCCGCGCCAGCGCCACCCGGCTTTGCTGCCCGCCCGACAGCGCAGCGGGCTTGCGGGTGCCCATAGCGCCAAGTCCAACCCGCTCCAGCGCGGCCTCAACCTGGCGCTGCTCCGCCGCGCTCAGCCGCAGGTTTGCATGCAGCCCCAACGCCACATTCTGCGCCACGGTCAGATGCGGGAACAGGTTGCCGTCCTGAAACAGCATCGCCACCGGCCGCTTACCCGGCGCTTGGCGGGTCAGGTCAGCGCCGTTCCACAAAATGCGCCCGCGGGTCACCGGTAGGAAACCGGCCACTGCCTCCACCAGCGTCGATTTCCCGGCCCCGGACGGCCCGATCACCGCCACGCAGGCCCCGGGCGCGATCTCCAGATCCGCCTCCACCGCGTAATCGCCGTTCATGATCCGGCAGCTCTCAAGCCTCAGCATGCCAGCGCCCCCCCGCGGTCCAAAATCCAAAACGCACCCATCGACAGCAGCAGCAGCAGCAGCGCCGCGCCTGCCGCCGCCTCCATCCGGTAGGCGCCCATCAGCCGGTAGATCTGCAAGGGCAATGTTGCGAAGTCCGGATCGGCAAACAGTGCCACCACGCCGAGATCGCCCATCGACAGGGCCGCTGCCAGCCCGGCGGCAAACCCGGTCTGCGCCCGCATCCGCGGCAGGTAAACCCGGCGCACAAAGGCCCAGCCCTGCATATCCAGCGACAGCGACAACCGGCCATAGCGCCCCAGCACCTCCCGCGCCCGCGGCACCAGGATCCGCATGGCAAAGGGCAGCGCCATCACCGCATTGACCAGCGCCGTCACCGGCAGCGCCAGCGCAAACGGGTCGGCAACCGGGTAAATCAGAATGAACAGCCCGGTACCGATCACCAGCGGCGAGGCCGCAAGCCCCAGGATGCCAGACAGCTCAGCCATACCAGCGCGCCCGGCAGCCGCCGCAGCCGCCATCGGCAGCGCCAGCAGCAGCAGGATCACGG
>NZ_LYUZ01000092.1:111397-228065 GCF_001679925.1 Leisingera sp. JC1
GATCCCTTCAGGGCCGTCAGCCCCGGCAGCCCCGCCAGCACAATCGCCGCCAGCGGCAGCAGCAAAAACGCCGCCGACAAGACAATCCAGAACCCGTCCAATCCGCGCGCCAGTGCCCCCTGCCCGTCCCAGCGCCGCACCGCACGGTCTAGCCCGGCACCAAAGCCCTCCCCCGCCGATACCCGCAGCGCCACCAGTGCGGCCGCGCCGGTCAGTAGCAGCTGCAGCCCCGACAGCAGCGCCGCACGGCCCAGGTCGAAATCAAAACGGAACGCCTGGTAGATGGCGAGTTCAATGGTCGTCGCCCGCGGCCCCCCGCCCAGGGTCAGTGCCACCGCAAAACTTGACAGGCAGATGGCGAAAACAACCGCCAGCGCACCGGGTGCCACCCGCCGCAGCATCGGGCCTTCCAGCAGCCGCCACATCGCCAGCGGCCCGGCATCCAGCTGCGCCGCCAGACGGAAACGCTCGGCAGGAATTTCCTGCCAGCCCTGCAGGATCAGCCGTGTCGCCAGCGGCAGGTTGAAGAACACATGCGCCAGCACCACCCCGTGCAGCCCGTAGATTTTTACCGGCTCTAAACCAAGGGAAATCAGCCCCTGGCTCAGCCAGCCCGCCCGGCCAAAGACCGCCAACAAACCAAGGATGGCAGCAATGACCGGCAGGATAAAGGGCGCGCCCAGCAGCGCGATCAGCAGGCTCCGCCCCGGAAACCGCCGCCGCGCCAGCGCGCGTGCTACCGGCACCGCCAGGCCGACGCTGAGGAGCGCTGACAGGCTCGCCTGGGTCAGCGTGAACCGCAGCGCGGCCCAGTCGCTGGCGCCAAACCCGGTGCCGGCCTCGGCCCGCAAGGCAACAGCCCCCAGCGTCCCCAGAATCAGCGCCGCCACCAGAAGGGCCGCGCTGATACCGGGGTAAGCGCTTACTGGCTGAGCGCGTCCAGCCATTCGCCCAGCGCCGCATCGCGCACCTCTGCTGCCTCAGTCTCGCTCAGCAGCAGCGATTTCTCCGGCGCGATCAAGGTTTCGAACCCTTCGGGCAGGCCGCCCTCAGGCGTCACTGCCGGGTACATCCAGTTGGTGGTCGGGATCACTGACTGGAACGCATCCGACACCATGAAGGCCAGGAACTGATCCGCCAGCTCCGGCTGGTCGGTGTTCGCCAGCTTGCCAGCCACTTCCACCTGCATGTAATGCCCCTCATCAAAGGCCGCCGCCGCCTTGGAGCCGTCTTCCTCGGCAATCAGGTGATAGGCGGGCGAGGTGGTGTAGGACAGCACCATGTCAGCCTCACCTTCCAGGAACATGCCATAGGCCTCGGACCAGCCCTTGGTCACGGTCACGACATTGTCGGAAAGACCCTTCCAGATCTCCGGCGCCTCCTCGCCATAGGCAGCTTTGACCCACAGCAGCAGGCCCAGACCGGGGGTTGAGGAGCGCGGATCCTGAATGACGATCTTGGTGTCGCTGGCGGCCAGCGCCTTGAAATCCGCAGGCGCCGCCGCGTCAGCGTTGTGGACAAAGGCAAAGTAGCCCCAGTCATAGGGCACAAAGGTCGCGTCACTCCACTCGACCGGCAGCGCAAATTCGGCACTCACGGAATGCTCAGCAAACAGGCCGGTTTCCTTGGCCGCCGCGGTCAGGTTGGTATCCAGCCCCAGCACCACATCGGCGTCAGAGCGTGCGCCTTCCAGCTTGACGCGCGCCAGCAGTGCCGCGCCATCGCCCGCGCCCACCAGTTTCAGGTCGCAGCCGCACACCTCCTCAAACGCCTTTTCCACTGCCGGGCCGGGCCCCCAGTCAGAGACAAAGCTGTCATAGGTGTAAACGGTGAGTTCGGGCGTTTCGGCAAAGGCTGCCGAGGCGCCGAGCAGTCCCGCTGCAAATGCAAGATGTTTCATGCCATCCTCCTTTGCGGCTTTGGGCAAGGGTGGAGGCTGTCCAGTACCTTCCCTCCGCCGGTGTGATCCGGTTCAGGTTCAACGGGTGTCATCTCAGCGCTTACGCGCACCCCGAGGTGGCGCGGACATTATGCCCCGGGCGCGGCAAAGACAAGCCAAAGCCCCGTCAGGACCTATGACCCTTGCAAACTGGACCGCTGCCCGCGCCGATCCTGTGTTCTTCCAGCTGAAAATATCCCCGGGGGAGCCGCCCCAGGCGGCGGGGGCAGCGCCTCCGGTGCCTATGCCGCAGAGGAATCCGCTTGAGGCACAGCCCCCTGCCCGCTAAGCACGTCCCGCAAAGGAGACCGCGCCTCATGTCGATGAACAGCTTTGGACACCTCTTCCGCGTCACCACCTGGGGCGAAAGCCACGGGCCCGCGCTTGGCGCCACCGTCGACGGCTGCCCGCCGAACGTGCCGCTGGAGCCGGAGATGCTGCAGCAGTGGCTGGACAAGCGCCGCCCGGGTCAGAACAAGAACACCACCCAGCGCAATGAGCCGGACGCGGTGAAGATTCTGTCCGGCGTGTTCGACGGCATGTCCACCGGCACCCCGATCCAGCTGATGATCGAAAACACCGACCAGCGGTCCAAGGATTACGGCGAGATTTCCCAGACCTTCCGCCCGGGCCATGCCGACATCACCTATTTCCAAAAATACGGCAACCGCGACTATCGCGGCGGCGGCCGCTCCTCGGCACGCGAAACCGCAGCACGGGTTGCAGCCGGCGGTGTTGCACGTGAAGCAATCAAGGCGCTGGTGCCGGGGCTGGAGATCAAGGGCTACATGACCCAAATGGGCGAGCTGGAGATCGACCGCAGCCGGTTCGACTGGGATGCGATCGAACAGAATGATTTCTGGATCCCCGATGCTGGCGCGGTGCAGGAGTGGGAAGACTACCTGCAAGCCCTGCGTAAGGCGCACGATTCCGTTGGCGCCGTGGTTGAGGTTGTTGCCCGGGGTGTCCCCGCAGGCATCGGCGCGCCGGTTTACGGCAAGCTGGACACCGATCTGGCTGCCGCGATGATGTCGATCAACGCGGTTAAAGGCGTTGAGATCGGCGAAGGCATGAACGCTGCGCGCCTCAAAGGTTCGGAAAACGCCGATGAGATTTTCATGGGCGAAAACGGCCCGGAGTATTCTTCCAACCACGCCGGCGGCATCCTCGGCGGGATTTCCACCGGGCAGGATGTTGTGGTGCGTTTTGCGGTCAAGCCGACCTCCTCGATCCTCACCCCGCGCAAGTCGATCCGCAAGGACGGCTCCGCCACCGAAGTGATCACCAAGGGCCGCCACGACCCTTGCGTCGGCATCCGCGCGGTGCCGGTGGCCGAGGCAATGATGGCCTGCGTGATCCTGGACCACCTGCTGCTGCACCGCGGCCAGATCGGTGAGAACCAGGGCCGTATCGGCTGAATCGCTGACACCTGACGGGACCGGTTGCGAAGCGCTGCAAAACCAAGCAGGTTTTGCGCAGTGTCTTTCACATCCGGTCCTTTGATATGCTGATTACCCTGGCCGTTTCCGGCTACCGCTCGATCCGTGATGCGACCCTGCCACTGGAGCAACTCACCGTGGTGAGCGGCTCCAACGGCGCGGGCAAATCCTCGCTCTACCGCTCGCTGCGGGTGCTGGCAGAGGTGGCGCAGGGGCGGGCCATAGCCTCGCTGGCCACAGAGGGCGGGCTGGAATCGACGCTGTGGGCCGGTCCGGAACACATCAGCGCCCGGATGCGGCGCGGTGAAATTCCGGTTGAGGGCACCCGCCGCAAGAATTCAGTCGCACTCAAGCTGGGGTTTGCGGCTGAAGACTATGGTTATGCAGTGGATCTGGGCCTGCCCGCGCCGGTGCCGCGGACACTGTTCGGCAACGACCCCGAAATCAAATCCGAAGCGCTCTGGGTCGGCGAGAGCCTGGGCCGCGCCAACAGCATTGCCGAACGCCGCGGCGCGGTTGTCACAGGCCGGGACAGCAGCGGCCGCAAGGTTGAGCTGTCGCGTGACCTGCGCCCTTTTGACAGCATGATGACCCATGCAGCCGATCCGGTGCAGGCGCCCGAGATGCTGTCCCTGAGGGAACGGATGCGCGGCTGGCGGTTCTATGACAGCCTGCGCACCGACCGCGATTCCCCGGCCCGGCGCCCGGCGGTCGGCACCCGCACCCCGGCGCTGTCTGGCGACGGCGCCGACCTGGCCGCCGCTATTGCCACCCTGCGGGAAATTGGCGATGGCCCCGCTTTTGACGCAGCCATAGAGGATGCCTTTCCGGGTGCCAGCGTCGATGTCTCCCTGCAGGGCGGGCTGTTTGCGGTGGAGATGCAGCAGCACGGTCTGCTGCGCCCTCTGTCGGCGGCGGAGCTGTCGGACGGCACCCTGCGCTATGTCCTCCTTGCCACCGCGCTGCTGACCCCGCGCCCGCCCGAGCTGATGGTGCTGAACGAACCGGAAACCAGCCTGCACCCGGAACTGATCTCACCCCTGTCGCGGCTGATCAAACGCGCCAGCCGCGATAGCCAGATCATCGTGGTCTCCCACAACAGCCATCTGGCGCGGGAACTGGAAGACGCCGGGGCGCTGTCTGTTGTCCTGCAAAAGGAGTTCGGGGAAACGAGGATCGACGGGCTGGAGCCGCCGCGCTGGAGCTGGCCGAAACGCTGACTCTCAGCCGTGATCGCTGCCGCACTGCGCATGATCGCCCAGCGCCGACAGTACTTTGCAGTCGCCGCCCTGCCCGTGGCCGCACAGATGGGTGATCCGCTCCAGTTCCCCGGCCAGCCGCTCCAGCCGGGCAATCCGCGCCCGCACGGCGCTCAGCTGCGCCTCGGCAATGCGGTGAACTTCTGAGCAATCCTCCCCCAATTGGCCTTCGATCGACATCATTACCTTGATGTCCTCCAGCGAGAAGCCGAGGTCGCGGGCATGTTTGATGAAGCCCAGCGCATCCATGCCGTCCTGCCCGTAACGCCGCTGGTTGCCGGCATTGCGGCCCGGCTGCGGCAGCAGGCCGATTTCCTCGTAATAGCGGATGGTGGGCACCTTCACGCCGGTGGCCTTGGATAGCTGACCGATGGAAAACATCGCAAACCCTCTTGATGCTCTAGTGACTAGAGGTCCTACATTGATATCGAATCAGGAATGAGGACAAGAGCAATGGCAGGCTGCTGCAATCACAACGCAAGGTTCGACGGGGTGTCGGCCGACTACAAACGCAGGCTTTGGCTGGTGATCGCCATCAACGCCGGCATGTTCGCTGTAGAAATGGGCGCGGGCCAGATGTCCGGCAGCCAGGCGCTGAAGGCCGACGCGCTGGACTTTCTGGGTGATGCGCTGACCTATGGCATCTCGCTGGCGGTGATCGGCGCCACCTTGCGCACCCGGGCGCTGGCGGCCCTGGGCAAGGGCATCAGCCTGTTGCTGATGGGCGCCTGGGTGTTTGGCTCCACAGTGTACCAGGTGTTTTACGTCGGCGTGCCGCAGGCGCAGATCATGGGGGTCATCGGCTTCATGGCGCTGGCGGCCAACCTGATCTCGGTCATGCTGCTGGCCCGCTACAAGGACGGTGACGCCAATGTGCGCTCGGTCTGGCTGTGTTCACGCAATGACGCCATCGGCAATGTGGCGGTGATGATCGCCGCCCTGGGGGTCTGGGGCACCGCCACCGGCTGGCCGGACCTCATCGTGGCCGGCATCATGGGCGGGCTGTTCCTGAATTCCGCCTTCCAGATCCTGGTGCAGGCGGTGCGGGAGTGGCGCGAGGAAGAGGCGCACGCGGAAGCCCACCAGCATTAGAGTCCCGGCAGTTCGGGGGCTGCCCGGACCAACGGCCCGGGCAGTCGGACTTCAAGCAAACAGCCCCGCGTGTTCCTCGCGCAGGGCTTTCTTCTGCACCTTGCCCATGGTGTTGCGCGGCAGCGCGTTCAGCAGGATGATCTCCTTGGGCTGCTTGAACTTGGCCAGTTGCCCCATCAGCGCCGCCTTGATCGCCTCCGCACTGGTGCCCTCGCCCTCCGGCACCACAACGGCCACCACAGCCTCGCCGAAGTCGGGATGCGGCACGCCGATCACCGCGCTTTCCAGCACGCCGGGCAGATCGTCGATCAGGCTCTCCACCTCCTTGGGATAGACATTGAAGCCGCCGGTGATGATCAGATCCTTCTCGCGCCCGACAATGGTGACATAGCCGTCAGCGTCGATCTTCGCCATGTCGCCGGTGATGAACCAGCCGTCCGGCTGCAGCTCCTCCGCCGTCTTCTCCGGCATCTGCCAGTACCCCTGGAACACATTGGCCCCGCGCACTTCCAGCACCCCGATCTCTCCGGGCGCAACTTCAGCACCATCCTGCATCACCCGCGCCTCAACTCCCGGCAGCGGGAACCCGACGGTGCCTGCGCGGCGCTCGCCCTCATAGGGGTTCGAGGTGCTCATATTGGTTTCGGTCATCCCGTAGCGTTCCAGGATGCGGTGGCCTGTGCGGGCCTCCCACTGCTCATGGGTATCGACCAGCAAGGGCGCGGAGCCGGAGATGAACAGGCGCATATTGGCGGCACGCTCACGGGTCAGCCGCTCATCTGCCAGCAGCCGGGTATAGAATGTCGGCACCCCCATCAGCGCGGTCGCCGCCGGCATCGCCCCCAAAATGGCATCCCCATCGAACCCCGGCAGGAACACCACCTGCGCACCGGCAAACAGCGCCACATTGGTTGCCACAAACAGCCCGTGGGTGTGGAAAATCGGCAGCGCATGGATCAGCACGTCGTCCTTGGTGAACCGCCAATAGTCGCGCAATGTCAGCGAGTTGGATGCCAGGTTGTCATGGCTCAGCATCGCGCCCTTGGAACGGCCGGTGGTGCCGGAGGTATAAAGGATTGCCGCCAGATCATCCGCCTGCCGGGCAACCGCTTCAAAGCCGGACTGGCCATCCGCCAGATCACGCAAACTCCCCTGCCCCGCCGCATCCAATGTCAGCACTTTGGCCGCGCCGGAGATCGCGCTGATTTCCTCCAGCCGCGCCGGATCGCAGACCACCACCCGGGGCGTCGCATCACCGGCAAAGTACGCCACCTCCGGCCCGGTGTAGGCGGTGTTCAAGGGCAGGAAAATACCGCCTGACATGACAGTGCCAAGGTACAGCTCAATCGCCTGAATGGTTTTCTGGACCTGCACCGCCACCCGGTCACCTGGCTGCACGCCTTGGGCGGCCAACGCCGCCGCCATCCGCTCCGCACCGGCAAACAGCGCACCGAAGGTGACCGTGCCGCCATCCGGCAGCCGGGCAAACACTTCGTCTTCGCGCCCCAGGGACGACTCGCGCAGCTGGCGGATCAGGTGGTTGGCGTCATACATCGGCGGCTCCTTCATCTGGCGGCGCCATTTGCGCGCTCCTGCCGGCTGAAATCAAGCCATTGATCTTTGCGGCGCTTGGGCGCAGGGTCGCGCCATGGCAAACTCCTTAACATCGCATCGGCCTGTGCTGGCGGTCCTTCTGAAAGTGACCGCCATTGCGCTGTTCACCGCGCTGTCCGGGATCATCAAGGCCACCTCGGAAACCGTGCCCGCAGGCGAAGCGGTGTTCTTCCGCTCCTTCTTTGCGATCCCCGTGATTGTCATCTGGCTGACCACTCGCGGAGAGCTGAGGCACGGGCTGATCACCAAGAAACCGATGTTTCACGTGTGGCGCGGACTGGTCGGCACCTCGGCGATGGGCATGACCTTCATGGGGCTGGCGCTGCTGCCGCTGCCGGAGGTCACCGCCATCGGCTATGCCACACCGATCTTCACCCTGATCCTGGCGGCCCTGTTTTTGGGCGAGACCATCCGGCTGGTACGGATAAGCGCCGTCGCCATCGGCCTTCTGGGCGTTCTGATCATGATCTGGCCGCGTCTGGGCGGCGATCTGGGCGATGGCGCCATGCTGGGGGTGCTGCTGGTGGTCGGGGCCACCGTGGCCCGCGGCTTTGTGCAGATCCACATCCGCCGCATGGTGCAGTCAGAGCATACCGCGGCCATCGTGTTCTACTTCTCGCTGACCGCCTCCGCCCTGGCGCTGCTGACGGCGCCCTTCGGATGGGTGATGCCGGATGCCCAAACCGCGGCGCTGCTGGTCAGCGCCGGGCTTGTCGGCGGGGTGGCGCAGATCCTGGTCACCTCCTCCTACCGCTTTGCGCCCGCCTCGATGCTGGCGCCCTATGACTATGCATCAATGATCTTTGCCATCGTAATAGGCTATGTCTGGTTCGATGAATGGCCGACGCTGGTGATGCTGGCCGGTGCGGCGCTGGTCATTGCCGGCAATGTGCTGGTAATCTGGCGCGAGCACCGGCTGGGCCTGCAACGCGGCAAGGCCCGCGCCGCAAGCAACCCCAAGGGCGTCTGATCAGACTCTAACCAAGGCTTCTCCAAAGCCGGAGCCCTCAAGGTCGACGCTCCCGCCCTCAATTGAAAGGGCGAGTGCCCGCTGTTTACGCCTCAACGGGCCGGTTCAGACCGCGCGGGTCAATCCGCCGTCCACGCGAATATTCTGCCCGGTGGTGTAAGCCGCATCATCCGAGGCCAGGTAGGCAATCAGCGCAGACACCTCGCGCGCAGAGCCATAGCGTCCCATCGGAATGCGCGCCTTGCGGTCTTCAGTCTCCGGCAGGCTGTCGATGAAGCCCGGCAGCACGTTGTTCATCCGCACGCCTTGGGCCGCGAACTTGTCGGCAAACAGCTTGGTGAAGCTCGCGAGCCCGGCCCGGAACACCCCGGAGGTCGGGAACAGCGGATCCGGCTCGAACACCGCAAAGGTGGAGATGTTGATGATCGATCCCTTGCCCTGCGCCGCCATAATGGGCGCCACCAGCCGCGCCGGGCGGATCACGTTCATCAGGTAGTATTCCATCCCCAGATGCCAGTCGTCGTCGCTGATCTCCAGGATATCGCCCTTGGGCCCGTGGCCAGCGGAATTGACCAGCACGTCTATCCGCCCCCAGCGCTCCATCGCCCTGTCCACCAGCGCCTGCAGATCGGATTGCTCCAAATTAGAGCCGGTATGGCCAACCCCACCCAGTTCCTGCGCCAGCGCCTCGCCCCTGCCGGAGGACGACAGGATCGCGACCTCATAGCGCTGCGAATGAAGGTGGCGGGCAGCATCCGCGCCCATGCCGCTGCCCGCGGCGGTGAAGAGAGCAACCTTGGTCATGTCCATACTCCTTTGCTTGCCCTCAGGATGGATGCTCCGGGCGCGCTTGACCAATCATGTCTCATCGCGCCAGACTGTAGGAAAACTACTGGCTGAGACCTGATGCGCCTGCCCAACCTCAACGCCCTGCGGATGTTCGACGCCGCCGCCCGCCACCTGAATTTCGGCCGCGCGGCAGAGGAGTTGCACCTGACCCAGGGCGCCGTGGCGCAGCAGGTGCGGCGGCTGGAGGCCGATCTGGGCCACAAGCTGTTCCACCGCCACGCCCGCGGCCTGACGCTCACGGACACCGGCCGCAGCTATCACGCGCCGGTCCGGCAGGCGCTGGCCCTGATCCGCGAGGCAACGGACCATCTGGCCCCTGCGGTGCAGCGCGTGACGCTGTCGGTGCCGCCCTCCTTTGCCTCGAAATGGCTGGTGCCGCGGCTGCCGGAGTTCGAGGCCCGCCACCCCGGCATCGACCTGCGGATCGTGGCAGAGGAAAGCCTGACGGATTTCAAGCAGGGCGGCATCGACATTGCCATCCGCCAGGGCGGCAAACCGCAGGAAAGCAGCCTGAACTCTGCGCTGCTTTCACTGGTGGACCTGGTGGCCGTGGCACATCAGGATTCGGCTCTAACTAACGAAGTTTCTCCTGATCTGACGGATCTGGCGCAGCACACCCTGATCCAGGACGGGCACCGGCACTGGGACCTTCTGCTGCGGCAGCAGGGGCTCACCGCCACCGGCCGGGTCCTGCAATTCAACCAAACCGCGCTGGCGATGGATGCAGCACTGAACGGCCAGGGCATCGCATTGGTGCCCCGCATTTTTCTGGGCAGCCAGCCGCTGGCAGAGCTGTGGCAGGCGCCGCGGCTGGGGGATCAGGGTTTCTACGTGCTTTGGCCCAGCACTCAGGGCCGGGCCAAGACTGTGGTGGACTGGCTGCTGCGGCAATAGCAGGCGGGCGGCAGCAGGCCGCCCTCCCCCCCCTTTCTCCCCGCACGCGGCGGCTGTCAGTCGCTCAGATCCGGCCGGTTGTTGCGGCCGCGGTTATCCATCAGGCGGCTCATCGACAGCACCGCCGCGGCGACCGCGGCCAGAAGAACCGCCAGAACATAATACCCCAGCCCCGACGCCATTCCGACCGCCCCAGCCACCCACAGGCTGGCCGCCGTCGCCATGCCGCCAACGGTCTTGTCGCCCTGGATGATTGCGCCCGCGCCCAGGAAACCGATGGCCCCGACCAGCCCCTGAATGGTCCGGGTCGGATCCGCGCCCATATCCAGACGCAGGACCTCCAGCGACATCTCCATGGTGATCAGCGCAAATCCCGCCGCCCCAAGCGAGACCAGCATATAGGTCCGCATCCCGACCTTGCGGTGCCGCAGCTCCCGGTCCAGCCCCAGCAGCGCCCCCGCTCCGGCTGCACAAGCCAGCCGCAGGCACAATTCCCAATAGCTGACATAAGCCATGCTTAAATCCATCACTTCCCCTGTCCGTCATTACGGCCAGCAGGTCAAACCGGCCCCGGCACGCATCTCCGGCAATGCTTACGACTATGGCACAGGGAAGAAGAAAGTGAATTAAAATATACTTACCAGATACTTGCTACGCAGCGGTGCAGACGTGCGAAACAAAAAACCCCCGCACGGCGGCGGGGGTTTCCAGTACTCTGCTGACTGACGCGATTAGCTGCGCACCAGCTTCTCGTAGTCTTCGGCGATCTCGCGGGTCAGATCACCAACCTCGAAGGTATAGTCGCCGATCTGCCCCACCGGGGTCACTTCTGCGGCGGTACCGGTCAGCCAGCACTGCTCAAAACCTTCCATCTCTTCCGGCTTGATGCGGCGCTCATGCACGGTGATGCCCTTATCCTTCAGCATCTGGATCACGGTCTGGCGGGTGATGCCGTTCAGGAAGCAATCGGCCAGCGGCGTGTGCACCTCGCCGTCCTTCACAAAGAACACGTTGGCGCCGGTCGCCTCCGCCACATAGCCGCGCCAGTCCATGAACAGCGCGTCAGAGCAGCCCTTGGCCTCGGCCTTGTGCTTGGAAATGGTGCAGATCATGTAGAGGCCCGCCGCCTTGGCGTGGACCGGGATGGTTTCCGGGCTCGGGCGTTTCCATTCCGCGATATCCAGCTTGGCGCCCTTCATCTTGGCGTCGCCGTAATAGGCGCCCCAGCCCCAGACCGCGACCGCCATCCGCACCGGGTTCTTGGCAGAGGCCACACCCATGTCCTCACCCGAGCCGCGCCAGACCAGCGCCCGCACATAGGCGTCCTGCAGACCGGAAGCATTGAGGGTTTCTTCCTTGGCCGCCTCGATCTGATCGACGGTATAGGGCATCGGCATGTCCAGCGCTTCGGCCGATGCAATCAGGCGCTCGGAATGCTCGCGGCTCTTGAAGATCTTGCCGTTGTAGGCCCGCTCGCCCTCGAACACGGAGGAGGCATAATGCATCGCATGGGTCAGGATATGCACCTTGGCATCCCGCCAGTCGACCAGCTCCCCATCCATCCAGATCACACCGTCGCGGTCGTCGTAACCAGCCATGCCGCACCCTCCTGATTTCTGCGGTGATTTTCATTTATTGCGCAAGTTAAGGCCGAACCGGACACAATCTTGCGCCAAAGCTGCGATTCGATACATCTTCACCCTTGGAATGTCAACAACACTGACATAAACTGACCGGTAATACAGACGAGGGGGCACCACATGCCTGAGGGCCGGACAGGGCAGGGATACAGCGGCGAAAGCCTGCTGTTTCTGACAGATGAGCAGCTGCGCCAGGGGATCGAGGCAATGTTTTTTGCCTACCGCGGCTTTACCGCCGATCCGGACCGGATCCTGGCCGAAATGTCTTATGGCCGGGCGCATCACCGCGCCATCCACTTCATCAACCGCTCCCCCGGCACCACGGTGAACAACCTGCTCAGCATCCTGGGCGTCACCAAGCAATCGCTGAACCGGGTGCTGCGCACGCTGATCGGCGACGGGCTGGTGATCTCCAAGGTGGGGGAACTCGACAAGCGCGAACGCCACCTCTACCTCACCGATCAGGGCGCAGCGTTGGAGGCGACGCTGTCGGACGCCCAGCGCGCCCGGATGCGCGCTGCGTATAAGGACGCAGGCCCCGAGGCGGTGCAGGGCTTCAAGAAAGTGCTTGAAGCCATGATGGACGCGGACATGCGCCGCGCCTACGCCAAGCTGCGGGACTGATCAGGCATGAGCACCCATGACGCCCATCTGCTGATCGTCGATGACGACGAGCGCATCCGCGGTCTCCTGAAGAAATTCCTGATGCGCTCCGGCTTTCTGGTAACAGCCGCCCGCGACGCCGCCCATGCCCGCCGGGTGCTGGCGGGGCTGGATTTTGACCTGATCGTGATGGATGTGATGATGCCGGGCGAGGACGGTGTGTCACTGACCCGCTCTTTGCGCGAAACCATGACCACCCCGATCCTGCTGCTGACCGCCAAGGGCGAAACCGAGGACCGGATTGCGGGGTTCGAGGCCGGGGCGGACGACTATCTCCCCAAACCTTTTGAACCCAAGGAACTGCTGCTGCGCGTCAACGCGATCCTGCGGAGGATGCCGGACACGGTTGCACAGGAGGCCGCGCCCAAGGTGCTGCACCTGGGCGCCATCCGCTATGACATCGAACGCGGTGAGATGTGGCAGGGCGATGAACTGATCCGCCTGACCGGCACCGAAAGCCAGCTGATGAAGATCTTCTCCGCCCAGCCGGGTGAGCCGGTCTCCCGCACCAAGCTGGTCGAGGATCTGGGCCGTGACCGCGGCCAGGCACAGGAACGCGCGGTGGACGTGCAGATCACCCGTCTGCGCCGCAAGATCGAGCCGAACCCGAAACAGCCGCAATACCTGCAAACGGTCCGCGGTGCGGGCTACATGCTGGCGCCCGACTAGAACCGGCCTGCCTCTTCTTCTGGCAATAATCATCCCGGGTGAGGCCGGCAGGCCGGGCCAGCGCCCCTCCCTTTTCCGTCCGCATACTGCCAAGGCGGTGCACAGGGGGTGCACGCCCAGTGCACGCATGTCACCCCCCGATTCCCCTTGCAGCCGCAGCCCGCCCCCACCTAGTGTCGCGCCAGGACCCGCAGCCGGAGGAACGCGCCCATGACCACCGCCCTGATCACCCACGCGGATTGCCTCAATCACGTCACACCTGAGGGCCACCCGGAACGGGTCGCCCGGCTGGAACACATCCTGCACGCGCTGGTGCCGCTGGAGCTGAAGCAGGTGACAGCCCCGATGGCGGCCGAGGATGATATCCTGCGCATCCATCCGGCCTCCTACCTGTCGGACCTGCGCAAATCCTCCCCGGCAGAGGGCTGGGCGCAGATCGACGGCGACACCTTCCTGTCCCCTGGCTCGCTGGACGCAGCCTTCCGCGCGGCGGGTGCCGTAGTGCGCGGTGTCGACATGGTGCTGGGCGGCGAGGTGCAGAACGCCTTTGCCGCGGTGCGCCCGCCGGGGCATCACGCCGAAACAGACACTGCAATGGGCTTTTGCCTGTTCGGCAATGCGGCGCTGGCGGCCAAGCACGCGCTCGATCATCACGGCCTCAGCCGTGTCGCGGTGGTGGATTTCGACGTGCATCACGGCAACGGCACCCAGGATCTCTTGTGGGATGAACCGCGCGCGCTGGTCATCACCAGCCAGCAAATGCCGCTGTGGCCCGGCTCCGGCCGCCCGGATGAGGACGGCGCCCACGGCCAGATCCTCAACATGCCGCTGCCGCCGGGTTCGGGCCGGGCAGAGATGCAGGCAGCCTATGAGAGCCAGGCCTTCCCGCGCCTGCGCGCCTTCAAGCCGGAGCTGATCATCATCTCCGCGGGCTTTGACGCCCATCAGGACGACCCGCTGGCCAGCCTCAACTGGGCCACCGCCGATTTCGCCTGGATCACCGCCGAACTCTGCAAACTTGCCAGTGAGCTGTGCCAAGGCCGTATCGTCTCGACTTTGGAAGGCGGATATGATCTGAACGCGCTGTCCGCGGCAACCCGCGCGCATGTGGAAGAATTGATGAAGGCACCGGCATGACTGAGACCCCCGTAGACCAGATGAGCTTTGAACAGGCGATGCGCGAGCTGGAAGGCGTGGTGGACCAGCTGGAGCGCGGCGATGTGGCGCTGGATGCCTCGATTGCCCTTTATGAACGCGGTGCTGCGCTGAAGAAACGCTGCGAGGATGAGCTGAAGCGCGCCGAGGAAAAGGTTGCCGCGATCACTCTGGACGCCAATGGCACCCCTAAGGGCACCCAGCCGCTGGACGCCGGCTGAGCCATGACCGCCGCAGACACCCAAACACGCCCCTTCGCGGAGGCGCTGAAAGACGCGCAAGGCCAGATCACCGCGCATATGGAGCTGCGGCTGGCGGGCAGTGATGATCTGCACGCCGCGATGCGCTATGCCATCACCGGCGGCAAGATGCTGCGCGGCTTCCTGGTGCTGGAAAGCGCCCGGCTGCATGGGGTTGCGGCAGAGGCCGCACTTGACGCCGCACTGGCGATTGAGTGCATCCACGCCTACTCCCTGGTGCATGACGACCTGCCCTGCATGGACGACGACGACCTGCGCCGCGGCCAGCCCACTGTGCATAAGAAATGGGATGAGGCGATGGCGGTTCTGGCCGGCGACAGCCTGCAGACCTTTGCCTTTGAACTGCTGGCAAGTCCGACCGTTGGCCCCCACGCGCTGGAGCTGATCCGCGGGCTGGCGCAGTCCTCCGGCAAGGACGGCATGGTCTCGGGCCAGATGCTGGACATCGCAGCGGAAAGTGCTGCTGAGCCGCTCAATCTCGAACAAATCACCAAACTGCAAGGCCGCAAGACCGGCTGCCTGATCGAATGGTCCGCCACTGCCGGCGCGGTGCTGGCAGGCGCCAACCCGGACCCGCTGCGGCAATACGCACGCGCCCTGGGCCTTGCTTTCCAGATCGCCGACGACATCCTGGATGTGGAAGGCGATGCCGCCAAGGTCGGCAAGGCCGTGCGCAAGGATGCCGATGCCGGCAAGGCGACCTTTGTTTCGCTGCTCGGTCTGGCGGAGGCAAAAGCCCGCGCACAGGCGCTTTGCGAGGAGGCCTGCGCCGCGCTGTCACCCTATGGTGAAGACGCCGCAACCTTGAAGGAAGCCGCGCGTTTCGTTATTGCGCGCGACAGCTAACCCCGCGCCACGCCGCTAAAAGGCGCAGCCCAAGGAGACACAATGTCCGACCGGCCCAAGACCCCGCTTCTGGACCAGATCTCGCGCCCCGCGGATCTGAAGGGGCTGACGGATGCGCAGCTGGTGCAGGTGGCCCATGAGCTGCGTCAGGAAACCATCTCTGCCGTCTCCGTCACTGGCGGCCACCTGGGCGCGGGCCTCGGCGTGGTGGAGCTTACCACCGCCCTGCACGCAGTGTTTGACACTCCGCGGGACAAGGTGATCTGGGACGTTTCCCACCAGTGCTACCCGCACAAGATCCTCACGGGGCGCCGTGACCGCATCCGCACCCTGCGGATGAAGGACGGACTCAGCGGTTTTACCAAACGCTCCGAGTCGCCTTTTGACCCGTTCGGTGCCGCCCACAGCTCAACCTCGATCAGCGCAGCACTTGGCTTTGCCGTGGCGCGTGACCTCGGCGGCGTGATCCCCGAGGGCAACGGCGACGCCATCGCAGTGATCGGCGACGGTTCGATGTCGGCCGGCATGGCCTTTGAGGCGATGAACAACGCAGGCCACCTGGGCAAACGGCTTTTCGTGATCCTGAACGACAATGAAATGTCGATCGCCCCGCCGGTCGGCGCGCTGTCCTCTTACCTGTCCCGCCTTTATGCAGGCGAACCGTTCCAGGAATTGAAGGCCGCTGCCAAGGGCGCGGTCTCGCTGCTGCCCGAACCCTTCCGCGAAGGCGCCAAGCGCGCCAAGGATATGCTCAAGGGCATGGCGGTTGGCGGCACCATGTTCGAAGCACTTGGTTTCTCCTATCTCGGCCCTATCGACGGCCACGACATGGACCAGCTGCTGCCGGTGCTGCGCACGGTCAAGGCCCGCGCCACCGGCCCGATCCTGATCCACGTACTGACCAAGAAGGGCAAGGGCTACGGCCCCGCCGAGCGCGCCCGCGACAAGGGCCATGCCACCGCCAAGTTCGACATGGTGACCGGCGAGCAGAAGAAGGCGCCCAGCAACGCGCCCTCCTATACCTCGGTTTTCGGCAATGAACTGGTGAAACTTGCCGCCAAGGACGACAAGATCTGCGCCGTCACCGCGGCGATGCCGGATGGCACCGGCCTCAGCCTGATGGCCGAACGCTACCCCTCGCGCTGCTTTGATGTCGGCATTGCCGAACAGCACGGCGTCACCTTTGCGGCGGCACTGGCGGCGGGCGGCATGAAACCGTTCTGCGCGATGTATTCCACCTTCCTGCAGCGCGGATATGACCAGGTGGTGCACGACGTGGCAATCCAGCGCCTGCCGGTGCGCTTTGCCATCGACCGCGCCGGGCTGGTCGGTGCCGACGGTGCCACCCACGCCGGCTCTTTCGACATCGGCTTCATGTCCAACCTGCCCGGCATGGTGGTGATGGCCGCTGCCGACGAGGCGGAGCTGGTTCACATGGTCGCCACCGCCGCCGCCCATGACGACGGCCCCATCGCCTTCCGCTACCCGCGCGGCGAAGGCGAGGGCGTCGAGATGCCGGAAACCCCGGAGGTGCTGGAAATCGGCAAGGGCCGGATGATCCAACCCGGCAAGCGCGTCGCTCTCCTCTCTTTCGGTACCCGCCTGGGCGAGGTCCGCAAAGCTGCCGAGGCACTCTCTGCCAAGGGCATCACCCCGACAATTGCCGACGCCCGCTTTGCAAAACCGCTGGACCGCGATCTGATCCTGCAGCTGGCCGCGGATCACGAGGCGCTGATCACCATCGAGGAAGGCGCGGTGGGCGGTTTCGGCTCGCACGTGGCGCAGCTGCTGGCGGAGGAAGGCGTCTTTGACAGCGGCCTCAAATACCGCTCGATGGTGCTGCCCGACACCTTCATCGACCAGGCCAGCCCGGCGGATATGTATGAGACCGCGGCCATGAACGCACCGCAAATCGAGGCCAAGGTTCTGGAGGTGCTGGGCGTGGCGACGATTGGTGAGAAACGGGCCTAACCCGGACCAACACTAGGCTGGATCCTGCCTGGGCAGGCCCGGCTATTGTTCAGTTACACCCCCGGCGGCTCCGCCGGCGGCACAAAGCTCTCCATGTCCTCAGCCTCCAGCACCGCCCGCAAACCTTCTCGGTAGGTGGGATAGAGCAGCGCCACCCCCAGCTCGTCCTTGATCAGGCGGTTCCTGACCCGCTTGTTCTCGCCATAGAAACTGCGCGCCATCGGCGTCATACCGGCCTCGTCAAAGGGCACTTCAGCAGGCATCGGCAGGCCCAGCAGTTCGGCGGCATGGCCCAGTACATCCTGCGGCGGGGCCGGGTCGTTGTCGCAGACGTTATAGATGGCGCCCGGACGCGGCTGCGCGATGGAGGCCGCCAGCACCTGGGCGATGTCGTCCACATGGATACGGGAAAACACCTGCCCCGGCTTGATGATCCGCCGCGCCTTGCCTGCCATTAGCTTGGCAAAGGGGCCGCGTCCGGGACCGTAGATGCCGGCCAGCCGGAAGATGTGCAGCGACAGGCCGGGGATCGCCTGCCATTGCGCCTCCGCCAGGGCGCGCCAGTCGCCGCGCTGGCTGGAGGGCGTCACAGGTGTATCCTCATCCACCCATGCGCCGTCGTGGTGGCCGTAAACGGCTGTGGTCGATAGATACCCGACCCACTCCAGATCCGGCGCGGCAGCAATCCGGTCCCCCATCGCAGCCAGAACCGGATCGCCATCCGCATTTGGGCCGATCGAGTTCAGGATATGCGTCACCCCGTCCAGCGGAACGTCCTGCCCGGGCCAGGTGATCATCTCCACGCCATCCCCCGCCGCCACCTCGCGCGAGGTGCCGATGACCCGCCAGCCCTGCGCCAGCAGGCGCGGGGCAAGCGCCCGGGCGGTATAGCCAAATCCAAGACAAAGCAGCGTTTTTCTCATGCCTCCTAGATGCGTTGGCGGCGGCCAGGGCGCAAGGGTTGATTCGAATCCCCCGCACGGCTTTGATGGCCCGATGAAAAAGCAGACACCCGGATTGTCCGATGCCTATGCGCTGAGCACGCCTGAAGATTCGCGGCGGCTTTATGCGGACTGGGCCACCTCCTACGATCAGGATTTCGCCGTTGATCAGGACTACCTGCTGCCCGGGCTGACGGCCAAGGCCTTTGCCGCCGCCGGGGGAACAGGCCCGGTGCTGGACGCGGGCGCGGGCACCGGTCTCTGCGGCCAGGCGCTGCGGGCGCTTGGGGTTGAGCCTGTGGACGCCACCGACATCAGCGCCGCCATGCTGGCCGAGGCCCTGCGCAAGGACGCCTACCGCGACGTGATCGAGGCTGACCTGCTGGAAGGCATCCCGGTGCCGCGCGGCTCATACCGCGGGGTGGTCTCCTCCGGCACCTTCACTCACGGCCACCTTGGACCCGAGGTGCTGCCGGCCCTGCTGCGCGTGGCTGCGCCCGATGCCTGGTTTGCCTTGTCGGTGAATAGCAAGTTCTATGAAAAAGCCGGATTTGCCGAGGCCTTCGACCGGCTGCTGCAGGGGCACTGGATCAAGAGCCTTACCTTGCCGGAACTGCGCATCTACGGCCCGCGCGCCACCGGGGCGCACAAGGACGACACCGCCGTTATTGCACTGTTCCAGAAGGTTTAGCGCCCCCCGTCAGCGCCGGGTCAAGGGAGGCGCAGCCTCCGCGCCGCACGCGCGGCTTGTCCTTGAGGCGGCGATGGCGGATCACACACTCGAACTGGCTGCTTGAGGAGCAGACCTGCTCCTCAAGAGCTTCTCAGCGCAAGGAAAACGCCGCGCGAAGCGCGACGCTTGGCCCAACTGAGCAGGGGCATCTGCAGATGTCCCGCAGCAGGCGGGAGAATTGCGTTACCGCCCCTTCCAGACCGGATCGCGTTTTTCGGCAAAGGCGCGGGCGCCTTCAAGGTTGTCCTCGGAGCCGTAAAGCACATCCACCGTCTTGAGCTGGCGCTGGGTGATCCGGTTCATCGCATCCTGGAACTTGCTGTCCTCGGCGTCACGCACGATTTCCTTGATCGCCGCATAGACCAGCGGCGGGCCGGAGGCCAAGAGCCGTGCCAGCTCCCAGGCGCGGTCCATCAGCTGATCTGCGGCCACGATCTCATTCACCAGCCCCCAGCGGTTGGCCTCCTCGGCATCGAACCAGCGGCCGGTCAGCAGCAGCTCCATGGCGATGTGATAGGGGATGCGCTTGGGCAGTTTCACGCTGGCCGCATCCGCCACGGTGCCGGAGCGGATCTCCGGCAGCGCAAATGTGGCGTGATCGGCGGCAATGATCATGTCCGCCGACAGCGCCAGCTCCAGCCCGCCGCCGCAGGCGATGCCGTTCACTGCGGCAATCACCGGCTTGTTCATATCGCGCAGCTCCTGCAGCCCGCCAAAGCCCCCGACGCCGTAATCGCCATCCACCGCATCGCCATCAGCCGCCGCCTTCAGGTCCCAGCCGGGGCAAAAGAACTTCTCGCCGCCGCCGGTCAGGATCGCCACCCGCAGTTCCGGATCGTCGCGGAATTCGCGGAAGACCTCACCCATCACCCGGCTGGTGGCCAGATCAATGGCATTGGCCTTGGGCCGGTCCAGCGTGACTTCCAGAATGGCGCCGTCGCGGCGGGTTTTCACAGGGCTATCGCTCATCTCATCTCCTCCTGGCATCTGGCATGCCGTTCTGTTTCCGGGCCGCAGCCCTAGTATTTCCGGCGCATCAGCGCATCCGCTGCAACCGCATCCGAAGGGGTGCACAGAAGCGGGTTAATCTCGATCTCCTCCAGACCCAGCGCGTTCTCCACCACGTAAGCCTCGACCGCGCGGATGGCGCGCAGGATCGCTTCGCGGTCCGCCGCCGGGGCGCCCCGGTAGCCTTCCAGCAGTTTGGAAACCCGCAGCGATTTCAGCGCCGCCTCAACCTCCGCATCCGAGGCCGGCAGCAGGAAAGACGCGCTGTCCTCCATCAGTTCGGTCAAAGTGCCGCCCGCCGCCAGTGTCATGACAAACCCGTGCGCCGGGTCCTTGACCACACCGATCAGCAGCTCTGCCACCGCGCCGGTGACCATCTCCTCCACCAGGAAACGCTCCGCAGGCATGTTGAAGGCGGCATCGCTCACCTCCTGACCTGAGTTCAGGTTCAGCGTCACTGCTCCGGCTTCGGTCTTGTGCGCGACGCCTTCACCCTTCAGCACCACCGGGAAGCCGACATCCACTGCCACCGCGCGGGCATTGGTGGCAGACGCCGCCCGTTTGGAGCGCGGAGTGCGCAGCCCATAACTAGAAAGCTGCCACTTGGCCTCGGCCTCTGGCACCAAATCAGGCTCTACGGTTGGGGTTGGCAGCAGCAAGGCTGCCGGTGCGTCCGGCAGCGGCAGGCTGGCCGCCTCGCAGGCGGCAATCGCTTCGCTGAGACCGCAGAACGGCACTACGCCCGCGTCCATCAGCCGGGCCGCCACATCCTCCGGCAGCAGCTCCGGCAGAGTCGCCACCAGGCCAACGTTGGCGCCAGTCCGCTCACGCGAACCGATGGCCGCCTGAATGGTGCATTCCCAGTCCGAGGCATCGCAGCGGTCGTCACGCGGGAAATCCACAATCAGCATGGTCATCGCCAGCTGCGGATCCATCATGGCTGAGAACGCCTTGGTCATCGCTTCGGTATCGCGCCAGATATAGGTGTGGTAGTCGAGCGGATTTGCCAGCGCCACCATCGGGCCGAGTGCCGCGCGCAAGTCCGTCTTCTGACGCTCGTTCAGGGGCGGGAACTCCACCTTCCGCGCATGGCCGGTGTCCGCCGCCAGGCTTGCCTCCCCGCCGGAGCAGCTGATGGTTGCGATGCGGTTCGAGGGCAGCCGCCCTGCCGCATGCAGCAGCTTCAGCGTTTCCAGGAAGGACGGCAGGTCATCCAGACGCGGAATGCCAAGGCGTGAGAGCAAAGCCCCCGCACCCGCGTCACCGCCCGCAAGCGAGGCGGTATGAGAAACAGTTGCGGCCTGGGCCTCAGCCGATTTGCCGACCTTCAGCGCAATGACCGGCTTGCCCAGTTCGCGGGCCCGCGCGGCCAGGCCCTCAAAGGCGCGCAGATCGCCAAATCCTTCGATATGGAGGCCCAGCGCGGTGACGCGGTCGTCCTCCAGCAGCGCCTCGCCAATCGCAGCAATGCCCGATTGCGCCTGATTGCCCGCGGTCACCACATAGGCCAGCGGCAGGCCGCGTTTCTGCATGGTCAGGTTGATCGCGATGTTGGAGCTTTGGGTGACCAATGCCACGCCCTTTTCAACCCGCTGCCCGCCATGCTGGTCCGGCCACAGCAGCGCGCCGTCCAGATAGTTGATGAAGCCATAGCAGTTTGGCCCAAGGAAGGGCATCTCTCCAGCGGCTTCCAGAAGCTGCGCCTGCAGGTCTGCACCTTCGGCGTCCTCAGCGGCCGCCTCCAGAAAGCCGGAGGCAAAACACACCGCCCCGCCGGCACCGCGCGCCGACAGTGCCCGCACCACCTCGATGGTGGCAAAGCGGTTCACGCCGATGAAGGCTGCGTCAGGTGCTTCCGGCAGGCTGTCGGCATCCTTGAAGGCCGGCAGGCCCGCGACCTCTTCAGCCTTGGGGTGGACGGGCCAGATGGTGCCCTCAAACCCCATTTTCTGGCATTGCTCGATCACCAGGCGGCACCATGCGCCGCCGCCGATCACAGCAATGGTTTTCGGGCGGAAAAGCCTGTTTAGAGACTGCATTTGATCTTATTCACCGGTCTTGCCGCGGTCCAGATGGCCGAGGTCTTGTTCAGGATTGATCCGGTCGCGCACGCGGGTCTTCAGCTCTTTCACATCAGGAAAGCCGCCGTCCCGTTTGCGTTCCCAGACCAGCTCCTTATCAACATGGATCTCAAAGATCCCGCCCAAATCGCCGGGAACCAGTGTCACCCCGCCCAAGGCGCCTTGGAAGGTCTGCAGCAGTTCCTGCGCCATCCAGCCCGCCCGCAGCAGCCAGTTGCAGCCGGTGCAGTAGGTAATGGTAACAATTGGTTTCCCAGGTAGGGTCATGGATCAGCCTCCGACGGCACGCAGCATCTCGCGGCTGATGATGTGCCGCTGGATTTCACTGGTGCCCTCCCAGATACGCTCCACCCGCGCGTCGCGCCAGATGCGTTCCAGCGGCAGCTCGTCCATCAGGCCCATGCCGCCGTGAATCTGAATCGCCTCATCGGCAACCATCGCCAGCATTTCGGTTGCTTTCAGCTTGGCCATCGACATGTCAGATTCGGTGACGGTGCCCTGGTCGAACTTCCAGCCGGCTTCCCAGGTCAGAAGATTCGCGGCCTTCAGCTCCAGCGCCATGTCGGCCAGCTTGAAGGAGATGCCCTGGAACTTACCAATCTGCTGGCCGAACTGCTTGCGCTCTGCCGCGTAACTGATCGAGTGTTCCAGCGCCCGCTCAGCGCGGCCCAGGCAGGTGGCGGCAACCTGCAGGCGGGTGGCGCCCAGCCAGGTGTTGGCCACCTCAAATCCCTTGTCGACCTCACCCAGAATGGCGGAGGACGGCAGGCGGCAGTCGTCGAACTCCAGCACCGCGTTGGTGTAGCCGCGGTGGCTGACGTTGCCGTAGCCGTCGCGCACCTCGAACCCCGGCGTGCCCTTGTCGACAAAGAAGGCGGTGATCTTCTTCTTCGGCCCGCGCGGCGTGTCCTCCACCCCGGTGGCCATGAAGCAGATAGCGAAATCAGCGATGTCGGCGTGGCTGATGAAATGCTTGGTGCCGTTCAGGATCCAGTCGTCGCCGTCCTGGCGTGCGGTGGCCTTCATGCCGCGCAGGTCGGAGCCCGCGTCCGGCTCGGTCATCGCCAGGCAGTCCCATTTCTCGCCCTTCATGCAGGGAAACAGGTACTTTTCCTTCTGCTCCTCGGTGCCCGCCAGCAGGATGTTCGACGGCCGCGCAACACCGGTCCAGTGAAGCGCATAGTTGGCGCGGCCCAGTTCCTTTTCGTACATCAGCCAGGTCAGGGTATCGAGACCGGCACCGCCCGCTTCCTCGGGCATGTTGGCGGCATACAGCCCCGCTTCCATCGCCTTTTTCTGCACATCGCGGATCACATCCATGTCCAAGTGGCCGGTGCGCTCGATCTCCGCCTCATGCGGATAGAGCTCCTTTTCCACAAAGGCGCGGGTGGTCTCAACGATCATCATCTGTTCTTCGGTCATCCCGAACTGCATGGCGGTCTTCCTTCGGCAAATCTGTTGCGGATCAGATTACGCCGCTTGCACACGTTCATCATGCAAGGATAGAGATAATCATGCGAAGTTGGACAAAAGATGCCGCTGCGGCGCAGCAATTGGATGTGCTGCTGTTCGATGCCTTTTCGGCCCATTGCCTGGCCAACACGGTGGAGCCGTTGCGTGCCGCCAACACGTTCGCCGGGCGGCAGGTCTATGCCTGGCGGTTCCTGACGCTGGACGGCAGGGCGGCGGTGTCGTCCTCAGGTATGGAGGTGCGGGCGCATGGGAAACTGGGCGATTGCAGCGGTGATCTGCTGATTGCGATGCCGTCTTATGACTTCCTGCGCCATGCTAATGCGGCGACCGCCCGGGCGCTGAAATCCGCTGCCCGCCGGTACAAGGGACTTGCGGGCTTTGACACCGGCGCCTGGCTGCTGGCGCAGTCCGGGCTGCTGGACCGGCGCCGGGCCACCATCCACTGGGAAGAACTGGACCGCTTCACCGAGGCTTTCCCGGAAGTTCAGGCCGAAAGAGCGCGGCAGGTCCGGGACGGCGACCGCATCACCTGCACCGGCGCGCTGGCGGCGTTTGATACCATGATGGAGCTGATCGGCGACCAGCATGGCGCTGCATTGCGGCTGGAAGTTGCCACGCTGTTCATGGCGCCCGAGGCGACAGAGACCCAGGACCCGATCCTGGTGCGCGGCAAGTCGGTTGCCCGTGCGGTTGCGGTGATGCAGGCCAATCTGGAGGCACCCTTGCCGATTGCTGCTGTTGCCAGAAAGGCAGGCCGCAGTCAAAAGGACCTAGAGGCGCGGATGAAAGCCGAACTTGGGGCAACGCCGCAGGCGGTTTACCGGCGGCTGCGGCTGATACAGGCAAGAAAGCTCGTGTTAGAGACTGTTCTGAGCGTTTCCGAAGTCGCCCTGCGCTGCGGCTATGACGACCCGAGCGCGCTGACCCGGGCCTTCAAGGCAGAGTTCGGAACGACTCCGCGCAGCTTGCGCAGCAGCGGTTAGGCCTGCTTTGCAGCCATCCACTGGTTCAGCCGCCACAATCCCCAGGCCAGCGGGATCGCGGCCAGACCGCCGATCACATAGGCCAGCGGCTCATCGGCGAAGGATTCGAACATCTGCGTATAGGCATGGATCGCGGCAAAGGTAAGCGCCGCGTTGAACAGCCCGCGCTGGTGCCGCTGCGCCGCCCAGAAAATCACCGCTGCCAGCACCGCCGCCCAGAGCACCGAATAGACGTTCTCGGAGATAAACAGCGCACTGTCACGGAAGGCATCGCGGGCGGCAGAGTAGCTTTCCCAATCCTCATAACCATCGCTGTAGCGGCCCGGCCCCCAGACGGTTTCGCCCACCACGTCCCCCCACAAGGAGCCGACCAGCGCGCAGAGGTTTGCGACCACAAACCCCAATATCGCCAAGATGCGCAGGTGCCGCGCATCGCGCTCCGCCAGCCGGGACGCGCCCCAGACACACAACACGATCAGCAGCACCATCTGCAGGATCGTCAGCGTCGATTCCGGCGAATAGAACACATAGGCCGCATGGAAATAGCTGGTGCCGGTCTCCAGCATCTGCGCAAAAGGCGCAATCGCCAGCGCGGTGACAAACCGAACATCCACCTGCCAGCCGGCCAGCGCCAGCGCCGCCGCATAATAGAGCAGCGCCAGGTTCCGCAACGGTGAGCCGATGCCGTATTGCTGCAGCAGCAGTTCGATCCCCGCCAGATGCATCGCCAGCCCCATCAGCAGGATCGCGCCCAGCACAAAGCCGGCCGACCAGGCCCCGTGCCGCCAGCGCCAGGTGCAGATCAGCGCCACCAGCGCGCCGGCAGGCAGCATAACCCAGCCGGCGATGTCCTCGTATTTGTCCACCAGCTCAATTCCGGCGCCGCCCATCAGCATGCCCGCGCCGATCAGGGTGGCGGAATTGCCGAACATCCGCAGCGTCTCGCTTCCGCGGGCCAGAACCGCCAGCCCGCCGCCCAGCATCAAGATACCAGTAACTGCCACCGCCAGCGGATCAGCCAGCCAGAAGATGAAGCCGGCGGTGGCGGCGATAATCCCGAAACACAGGATCGCGTTGACCGCCAGCGATACCATAACCTCGCGCGAGCGCGCCTCGATGGTGCGGGCCTGATCCGGGGTCAGCACCCCTTCCTCGACCAGGGCGGTTGTATCGGCAATGGCGTGCATCAGCGGTCCCTCGCGGCATCCAAAAGATTTCCGTCCAGCATGGACTGGCCTTCGCCAGGGGGAAAGGGGAGGAATTCCCAGCCCTTACCCCTTGGGCCTGCTGGGCACCCAGGCGTATCCGTTTTCACACAGGATATAGGCCTCGCGCAGGCCATGCGGCTTATCCGCAGGCGCCTGCAAAATAGTGAACCCTGCTGCTTCCGCCCGGGCCACAGCCGCATCCGGATCGGTATCGTAAAGCCGGAGTTCGATCCCGGCCCCCCGCGGCGGGTTTTCCGGCAGCAGCCCCAGCAGCGGATTTTCCGCATAGGTGCCGTCGCTGTGCAGCTGAAACACCTGACCGCCATAGGTGACAATGGCAAAATCCTTGCTCACCTGATGGCCTTTCATCGCAAGAACAGTCTCTAAGAAGGCAACTTCTGCCGCTACATCCCGTACCAGAAGGTTGATCCCGATCCCGCGCAGGGAGCGGCCGAAACTGTCCGCATCTGTCTGTTCATAATCCATGCCGCCCTTCCGATAGCAACCTAACCACCCTGCAAGTGAACGTTCTGCCACCGCAATGCCAAATGCGTCAGTCTCCGGCGCCTTTCCACCACCCGCATGAAGCTTTGATGGCAAAGCGAGCAATCCGCTTGCCTTCCCGCCCGCAATCGGAACAATTGGATTATGTCAGATAACATTTTTCCGAGCTGGCCCGACTCCGCCCCGCAATTGATCGAAGTAGCCGCAGGCCGCGCGCCTGCCGACACGGTGATCCGGCAGGGCATCTGGGTCAATGTCCACACCCGCGAACAGCTGCCGGGCCATGATATTGCGATCAAGGCCGGGCGCATCGCCTATGTCGGGCCGGATGCCTCTTATTGCACCGGGCCGGAGACGCAGATTATCGAGGCGGATGGCCGCTACATGATCCCCGGCCTGTGCGATGCCCACATGCATATTGAAAGCGGCATGCTCACCCCCGCGGAATTTGCCCGCGCAGTGATCCCGCATGGCACCACCTCGATGTTCACCGACCCGCATGAGATTGCCAATGTGCTGGGCCTGGACGGGGTGCGCTACATGCATGACGAGGCGCTGATGCAGCCGGTGAATATCTTCACCCAGATGCCCAGCTGCGCGCCCTCGGCGCCGGGGCTGGAAACCACCGGCTATGAAATCTCTGCCGAGGATGTGGCAGAGGCGATGAACTGGCCGGGCATCATCGGCCTCGGGGAAATGATGAACTTCCCCGGGGTTGCCAACGCCGACCCCAAGATGCTGGCGGAAATCGCCGCCACCCAACGGGCGGGCAAAACCGTGGGCGGCCACTATGCCTCCCCCGACCTTGGCCCCGATTTCGCGGCTTACGTGGCCGGTGGCCCGGCGGACGATCACGAGGGCACCTGCGAGGCCGACGCCATTGCCCGGGTGCGTCAGGGGATGCGGTCGATGATGCGGCTCGGCTCGGCCTGGTATGACGTCGAAAGCCAGATCACCGCCGTCACCGAGAAAGGGCTGGACCCGCGCAACTTCATCCTCTGCACGGATGACTGCCACTCCGGCACGCTGGTCAACGACGGGCACATGAACCGGGTGGTGCGCCACGCCATTGCCTGCGGCTGCGATCCCGTTGTGGCCCTGCAAATGGCGACGATCAATACCGCCACCCATTTCGGGCTGGAGCGCGAGATCGGCTCCATCACCCCGGGCCGGCGCGCCGACGTGATCCTGACCTCCGATTTGCGCGAACTGCCCATCGAGGTGGTGATCGCCCGCGGGCAGATCGTTGCGGAATCAGGCTCTATCAAGGTCGATTGCCCGCATTACGACTGGCCCGCCAGCGCCCGCGGCACCGTGCACCTGGGCCACGAGCTGACCGCACAGGACTTCGAACTAGCCGCGCCGGAAGGCGCCAATGCCGTCACCGCCAATGTGATCGGCGTGGTCGAAAACCAGGCCCCGACCAAGGCGCTGCGGGCGGAGCTGCCGGTGGTGGACGGGCTGGTCGAAGGCAGCGGCGATGTCTGCCAGATCGCCCTGGTCGAACGCCACCGCGCCACCGGCGGCGTCACCAACGCCTTTGTTTCCGGCTTCGGCTACAGCGGCAAAATGGCGATGGCCTCCACCGTGGCGCATGACAGCCACCATATGATCGTGGTCGGCACCGGCCGCGAACAGATGGCGCTGGCGGCCAACCGGCTGGCGCAGGTAGGCGGCGGCATCACCCTGTATAAGGACGGGCAGGAACTGGCGCTGGTCGAACTGCCGATTGCCGGCCTGATGTCCGACAGCCCCGCCACCGATGTCGCCGCCAAGGCGCAGGTGATGATGGAGGCGATGCAGGCCTGCGGCTGCGCCCTCAACAACGCCTATATGCAGCACTCGCTTCTGGCGCTGGTGGTGATCCCGGAACTCAGGATCTCCGACCTCGGCCTGGTCGATGTGCGCACATTCCAGAAAATCCCGGTAATCGAGCCTGCCCAATGATAACAACAAAACACCCCGGCCATCCGCCGGACGAAAGCTTCAACGACGCAACCGAGGCCGTGGACCGGCTGGAACTGCTTTACCGCCAGGCCACAGGTTTCCTGTGCGATGAGTTCATCCGCGCGATGGCGGACGGCGCGCCGGACAACCAGCGCATCCGCGCCTATTACCCGGAGATCCGGTTTTCCACCCTGACCTTTGCCCAAGTGGACAGCCGCCTCAGCTTCGGCCATGTCTCCGCGCCCGGCACCTATGCCACCACGGTCACGCGGCCGGACCTGTTCCGCAACTACCTGATCCAGCAGATCGGCCTGCTGATCCGCAACCACGGCCAGCCGGTGACCATCAGCGTCTCGGACACCCCGATCCCGGTGCATTTCGCAGTTGCCTCGCGTCCGGATCTGACCGTGCCGCAGGACGGTGCGGCCGGCTTTACCCTGCGCGACGTGTTTGACGTGCCGGATCTGTCGACCACCAATGACGACATCGTCAACGGCACCTATCAGCCCGCAAACGGCACCGGCCCGCTGGCGCTGTTCACCGCCCAGCGCATCGACTATTCGCTGGCACGGCTCAGCCATTACACCGCCACCAGCCCTGAGCATTTCCAGAACCACGTCCTGTTCACCAACTACCAGTTCTACGTGGCGGAGTTCGAAGCCTATGCCCGCGCCCGGCTGGCTGACCCGGACAGCGGCTACACCAGCTTTGTCAGCACCGGCGACCACGAGATCACAGATCCTGACGCGGTGATCCCCGAAGCCGGCAAGCTGCCGCAAATGCCCACCTACCACCTGAAGCGCGAGGACGGGAACGGCATCACCCTGGTCAACATCGGCGTCGGCCCCTCCAACGCCAAAACCGCAACCGACCACATCGCGGTTCTGCGCCCGCATGCCTGGCTGATGGTCGGCCATTGCGCGGGCCTCCGGAACACCCAGGCGCTGGGGGACTTCGTGCTGGCGCATGGCTACCTGCGCGAGGATCACGTGCTGGACGACGACCTGCCGATCTGGACCCCGATCCCGGCGCTGGCGGAAATCCAGGTCGCGCTGGAGGAGGCGGTGGCCGAGATCACCGAATACGAAGGCTTCGACCTCAAGCGGATCATGCGCACCGGCACAGTCGCCACCATCGACAACCGCAACTGGGAATTGCGCGACCAGTCCGGCCCGGTGCAGCGCCTGTCCCAATCCCGCGCCGTGGCGCTGGATATGGAAAGCGCCACCATCGCCGCCAACGGTTACCGGTTCCGGGTTCCCTATGGCACGCTGCTCTGCGTTTCGGACAAGCCGCTGCATGGCGAACTGAAGCTGCCGGGCATGGCGTCGGACTTTTACCGCACCCAGGTTGCGCGCCATCTGCAAATCGGCATAAGAGCTATGGAACGCCTGCGCGGGATGCCATTGGAGCGTCTGCACAGCCGGAAATTGCGCTCGTTCGACGAAACAGCCTTCCTGTAGGGCGGTTTTTTGCAGTTTTCCTAGAAAAAATGCCCTTTTTGGCCTGTGCGGAGCACACAAGAAGTTGTGTTATCATACAACATAACGATAATGTCACGCGATGAGGCCCCACAGTTCGGGCAGTTTAAGGAGACGAAGAATGTCCAAACCGATGACCAAAACCCAGCTTGTTGCCGCTCTGGCAGAGGAAATGGGCAGCGACAAGAAAGTCGCAGGCTCCGCCCTGGAAGCGGTCTGCTCGCTGATCACCCGCGAAGTGTCGGGCGGCGGTGCCGTGACCCTGCCGGGCGTCGGCAAGATCTACTGCCGCGAGCGTCCCGAGCGCGAAGTGCGCAACCCGGCCACCGGTGAGAAGTTCACCAAGGAAGCCGACAAGGTTGTGAAAATGACCATCGCCAAAGCGCTGAAAGACAGCGTCAACGGCTGATACCGGATGTGATCCGGACGGTTTGAGGGCTGCCCGCTGCGGGCGGCCCTTTTCTTTTGCCCCGCAGGCCCGGCCAAACTGTTCGCCCGCCACCGCAGCGTTGCTGATTGCCAAACCGGCCCCAGAGGCGCAGGCTGAGGCCAACGCACAAGGGAGCCTGCACCATGGAGAACGTCAATCTGCTGCTGATCCTGGGTGCCGCTTTGCTGGCCGGCGCCAGCCCCGGACCCGCCACCCTGACCATCGCCGGCACCGCCATGCAGCGCGGCCGCGCCGCCGGGCTGGCACTGGCGGCCGGGGTCAGCAGCGGCTCGCTGATCTGGTCGGTCTCTGCCGCATTTGGACTGGGCGCGGTGATGCTGGCCAATGCCTGGATGTTCGAGGTGGTCCGCTACTTCGGCGCAGCCTATCTGATGTATTTGGCGATCCGCTCGGCGCGTTCTGCCCTGCGTTCCGGCGCCCCGGAACTGCGCCCCTCTGCAGCGCCTTCGCTGCGGGCAGCTTACGCCAAGGGGCTGGCGCTGCACCTGACCAACCCCAAGGCGATCCTGTTCTTCGGCTCGCTCTACGCCATCGGCATTCCGCCCGGCACCGAACCCTCGGCGCTGCTGGTGGTGATTGCCGCCATCGCGGTGCAAAGCACGCTGATCTTCCACGGCTACGCGATCCTGTTCTCCAGCGCCGCCGCCAGCCGTATCTACATCCGCCTGCGCCGCCTGTTCGAGGCGCTGTTCGCCGCCGCCTTCGGTGCCGCCAGCTGGCAGATCTTTGCAGCCCGCCTCAGCTGACAGGGCTTGAATAACGGGGCTTGATCCCGCCGCCCGCTTCCCCGACAGTCCCCCGCAGCAGAAAGGGTTGGGACAATGGACGCACGCGCAATTGCCATGGGGCTGGCCTTTGCCCTTATGTGGTCCTCGGCCTTTACCTCGGCCCGGATCATCGTGCAGGACGCCTCGCCGCTGTTCTCGCTGGCGGTGCGCTTCCTGATTTCCGGCCTGATCGGCGTCGCCATCGCCCGCGCCATGGGCCAGACATGGCGGCTGACTCCGGGACAGTGGCGCGCGACGGTGATCTTCGGCCTCTGCCAGAACGCGCTCTACCTCGGCCTCAACTTCGTCGCCATGCAATGGATCGAGGCCTCCCTGGCCGCCATCATCGCCTCCACCATGCCGCTGCTGGTGGCGCTGGCCGGCTGGATGCTGTTCGGAGAGCGGCTGCGGCCCCTTGGCTACGCAGGTCTGCTCGCGGGCATCCTGGGTGTCGCCCTGATCATGGGCACCCGCCTCAGCGCTGGTGTGGACCTGATGGGGGTTTTCCTCTGCGTGATCGGCGTGCTTGCCCTCACCACCGCAACACTCGCCCTGCGCGGTGCCACCTCCGGCGGCAACTTCATGATGGTGGTGGGGCTGCAAATGCTGATCGGCTCTGCCATCCTGTTTGTCGCTGCCCCGCTGAGCGAGGATATCTTTGTGAACCCCACCTGGCGGCTGGCGGCGGCCTTTACCTACACCACCATCGTGCCGGGGCTGATGGCCACCTTCATCTGGGTGCTGCTGCTGAACCGCATCGGCGCGGTGCGCGCCGCCACCTTCCACTTCCTGAACCCGGTGTTCGGCGTCGCCGTCGCCAGCGTTCTGCTGGGGGAAAAACTGGGCCCGCTCGACGTGCTGGGCGTTGCCATCGTCACCGGCGGCATTCTGGCGGTTCAGCTCGCCCGCCAGCCCGGACGAACGCAACCGGAGCTCTCCCGCGCGGCCAAGCCGGGGTGACGCCCGCCTGCCCCTCGGGCCCGGCGCCGCTGCCGCGGCGCGGACCCGTTGCAAGTGCTTGCGTTTCCGCCTTAACCTGATCCGCAAGGACATAAACAGGAGGACGCGGCATGAGCGCGCAACTATCCCAGGTGCTGGACGCCATCGACGCCGCCAATGCCAAGGACCCGACCCTGGAAGACGGCCAGCCCGCCGCGCTGCTGTATGGCCAGCGGATGAGCGCAGAACAGGAGCGCCTGTTCCCGGACGCTGCCGAACCATTGCAGATCGCTGCCCGCGGCCAGCATGTGGAACGCTGGAAGCTGGAACGCAGCGCTTTCCCGGAAGGACGTGCCGGCTACCTCGCCTGGCGCAAGGCCGAGGCAGAGCACCACGCCGACGTGGTCACAACCCTGATGCAGGACGCGGGCTATGGCGCAGAGGACGTGGACGCCGCGGCAAAAATGCTGCGCAAGGAAGGCATCAAGCGCGACGATCAGGTGCAGGCGCTGGAGGACATTATCTGCTTTGTCTTCCTGAAATGGTATTTTGAACCCTTCGCCGCCAAACACCCGGCGGACAAGGTCCAGCGCATTGTCGAGAAGACCGCCCGCAAGATGTCGGCTGACGCCCGCGCCCGGGTGCTGGGCGAGTTCACCCTGCCCGCGGAGCTGGCCGGCGCCTTCGCCGCCTAAGGCAGATACTTCTCCACGGCATTCACGATACGGCTGGACCCCGGTTTCACCGCCGACCCCCAGGTGCCCGCGACAGAACCGTCCGGCGCAACCAGAACCTTGTTGAAATTCCAGCCAGGCTCAAACCCTGTTTCAGCTCGTACCGCCTGGTAAAACGGATGCGCACCCGGGCCGGTTACCTGGGTGATTTCAGTCATCGGCAGAGTCAGCCCGTAGTTCACGGCACAAAACTCCCTCACCTCTTCAGCGCTGGCCAGTTCCTGGTTGAAATCGTCCGACGGCACCGCCAGCACCACCAGCCCCTGCGCCTGGTATGTGTCATAGAGCTTCTGCAGACCGGCATACTGTCCAGTGAATCCGCACTTGGACGCCGTGTTCACCACAAGCACCGGCCGGCCGCGGAAATCCTCCAGCCGGATTTCTCCGCCATCAATGGAGGCAAAGCTGCCGCCCGCCGGTGCCGCCCCTGCGGCCGCGCCCGTGAGCAATGCAGCCGCCAGCAAAAGAAAGAACCGCATAGCCAAATCCTCACTCAAGGTCCTGCCGTCACACATTACCAGAGTTTCAGACCCTATGCAGGATTGCCTGCCACTCAGCACACGGCTTTGCGAGCCGCCTGTAACAGGGCTTTGCATTTGCGCCTCCAGACCCCATGTTCTGCTGCAACGCGAACAGGCGGGAGGACACCATGACCAAATACTTCAAAAACCCGGACGCCGTTGCAGCGCTGTCGGAGGAAGAGTTCTATGTGACCCAGAACGCGGGCACCGAACGCCCCGGCACCGGCAAGCTGCTCTACAACAAGGAGCCGGGCATTTACGTGGACATCGTTTCGGGCGAGCCGCTGTTTGCCTCCTCCGACAAATACGAATCCGGCTGCGGCTGGCCCAGCTTCACCAAGCCCATCGAATCCGCGCATATCCAGGAACTGGAGGACCGCACCCTCGGCATGATCCGAACCGAGGTCCGCTCCACCCATGGCGACAGCCACCTGGGCCATGTGTTCCCGGACGGGCCGATGGACCGCGGCGGCTTGCGCTACTGCATCAACTCCGCCTCGCTGCGGTTCGTGCATCTGGACGACATGGAGGCCGAGGGTTATGGCGCCTATATCAACCAAGTGGAGGTCGTGAAATGAGCACCACCGAACGCGCCGTCCTGGCAGGCGGCTGTTTCTGGGGCATGCAGGAACTGATCCGCAAACGCCCCGGCGTCATCAGCACCCGTGTCGGCTATACCGGCGGCGACGTGCCCAATGCCACTTACAGGGACCACGGCACCCATGCCGAAGGGATCGAGATCATTTTTGATCCTGCCGTCACCTCCTTCCGGGAGATGCTGGAGTTCTTTTTCCAGATCCACGACCCCACCACCCTGAACCGTCAGGGCAATGACCTGGGGATGAGCTACCGTTCCGCGATCTACTACACGGACGAGACGCAAAAGGCCGTGGCCGAGGACACCATCGCCGACGTCAACGCCTCCGGCCTCTGGCCCGGCAAGGTGGTGACAGAGGTTGAACCCGTAGGTGACTTCTGGGAGGCCGAGCCCGAGCATCAGGACTACCTGCAGCGGCTGCCCTCCGGCTACACCTGCCATTTCGCGCGGCCGGACTGGGTACTGCCCAAGCGCGATACTGCCGCAGAGTAGGCTCTAACAACGCACTTTCAGCCCCGCCGTAACCCGGCGGGGCTATTCACATGCCAGATGCCCAACAGGCGCGCCTGCGTCTCCTGGCTCCAAATATCCCCGCCGGAGGCAGCGGGTTTTCCTGAAAACCCACTCAGTTAAACCTGCGCTAGACGTGCGCCACCCGCGGCCGCCCGCTGGCTTCCACGGTCAGCGTGCCTTCGACAAACACCTCCCGCGACTCCACCTGCGCGGTGCGGATATCCCGCTCCACATGCACATGGATGTCCTCGGCGCCCGCTTCCTCTGCCGCACCGCGGGCCTCACCTGCCAGCGCCGCCTCCAGCGCTGCCAGCGCCTCGTCTGAGGCCTGGTAATCCACTGGCCCGCTCTCCAGATGCACCCGGTATTTGCCCTCTGCGGGCGAGGTCACAGTGCCGCTGCGCCGCATGGTGACCCGCCCCACGACAGCGCCGATGGCATTCGCCACGCCCGCGTGTTCCGGCAGGATCATGTTGCAATGCAGCCGCTCCCCCACCGCCGGGTAATAGCTGGGGGCAGAGGCACCCAGACCCACCACATCGACATTCAGCGCCGCATCCAGCGCCAGCAGCCCGCGATGTTTTGCCAGCCCGCGTTGCATCAGCACATGCCGCGCCAGCTGATCCTCCGGCAGACCAAAACTTTCGGCCTCCTCGGCAAAAGCAGACTCCAGCAAGGTCAAAGCTGTCTGTTCGGTCAGCTGGTCAATGATCATCTGCGCCAGCACCGCCGCATCCTTGGCCACCATGTCGCCGCTGCCCACCCGGCGCCGCGCAAACAGCGTCAGCGCTTTTTCCGCGGCCTCGCGGTCCCAGGCCTCAACCCGGCCCAGCACATGGCTGGCATCCGAAGGCGTCACACCGCTGACCTGCACCAGACCGCGGTCCACCAGCCGGCCCAATGAGCCATGCTCCATCCGGGTGCGCAGGATCTGGCCCAAGGGGTGCACCTGCATCCCGATCCGCGCCAGCAGACCGGCCTCCCGCTCGCTCAGCCCCGCAACCGGCACCCCCGGCACCGCCCGCACGAAACGCCCGTCAAACTCGCCCACGGTGGAATTGCGCAGCTGCTCATCCAGCGCCGCATGCACCACCTCCGGCGCGTCGGTGGCAATCAGCGAGACCGGCACCACCCGGCGCGGCCCCAGGGTCAGCCCGCCGGACAGCCCGCTGGTGTTCAGATGCACCTGGCTGTCACCACCCAGGCCGGTGGTGCGCATCGCCACCGCCTCCACCATGGTGCGGAACGCCCCGACCCGTGCGCCTGCCGGATCAATCGCAGGCTTACCGTCCTTGATCAGCGCCACATCCGTCGTGGTGCCGCCGATGTCGCTCACCAGCGCATGATCCGCGCCGGTCATCCAGCGCGCACCGACGATTGAGGCCGCCGGGCCGGACAGGATAGTCTCGATCGGCCGCTCGCGCGCCTGCTCGCCGCTCATCAGCGCGCCGTCGCCGCGCACCACCATCATCGGCGCCTCGATCCCCAGATCGCGCAAAGTGTCCTGCGCCCGCCCGATTAGCCGGTCGATCATGCCGATGAGCCGCGCATTCAGCACCGCGGTCACCGCCCGCTTGGGCCCATTCAGCTTGGCCGACAGCTGGTGCGAGCAGGTGGCCGGTGCGCCGGTCATCTCATGAATGATCCGCGCTGCTTCCACCTCATGCGCCGGATTGCGGGTGGCAAAGACACTGGCCACGGCAAAGCCTGTCACCCCCTGGCCCTCGGTGCGCAGGAACAACTCAAGCGCCTCTGTGTCCAGGGGCGCAGCCTCGCTGCCCGCATGGGTATGACCGCCCCCGATCACCAGCGCCGGATCGCCCTTCAGCGCGTCCCGCAGCCCGTGCCGGTCCAGATCATCCTCCTTAAAGCCGATATAGATCAACGCCACCCGGCCGCCCTGACCCTCGACCAGCGCATTGGTCGCCAGCGTTGTGGACAGCGCCGCCAGCGATACCTCCTGCGGCTGTACTCCGGATTGCTCCAGCACCGCCCGGATCGCGCCGCCGACGCCAATCGCCAGATCCTGGCGCGTGGTCAGCGATTTGGCAGAGGCGATTACCTCCTTCTCGTCACGGATCAGCACCGCGTCCGTGTAGGTTCCGCCCGTGTCCACTCCCAGCAGCAGCGTCATGCCCAGCCCCTTCAAATTCTGTTCGCCGGACCGGGTGTAACGCCTATTTGCGGCCCGTCCATCCTGTTTGCGTCACGAAAGCCGTTGAACCGCCCAACGCGCCGCATCCGCCACCGCCGGATCCGGATCCTCCGCCAGCCCCTGCGCTACACCGCGCAGCTCCGCCAGGCCGGAATTGCCAACGGCATACAGCACATTGCGCACAAACCTATCGCGCCCGATGCGCTTGATCGGCGAGCCGGAGAACTTCTCCCGGAATGCCGCATCATCCAGCACCGCCAGCTCCGCCAGCTTCGGCGCCTTCAACTCCTCGCGTGCGGCATAGCGCATGTCGCTGGCCGCCACCGCAAACTTGTTCCAGGGGCAGGCTGCCAGGCAGTCGTCGCAGCCATAGATCCGGTTGCCCAGCTTGCCGCGCAGTTCTTCCTCGACCGGCCCCTTATGCTCGATGGTCAGGTAAGAGATGCAGCGCCGCGCATCCACTTGGTAGGGCGCCGGGAAAGCATCGGTCGGGCAGCTGTCCAGACAAGCCCGGCAAGACCCGCAACGATCCCGCTCTGCCGCATCTGCGGGTAGCTCCACTGTGGTGAAAACAGACCCTAAAAAGGCCCAATTCCCCCAATCCCGGCTCACCAGGTTGCTGTGCTTGCCCTGCCAGCCCAGTCCGGCCGCCATGCCCAGCGCCTTCTCCGGCACCGGCGCAGTATCGACAAAGACCTTCACCTCGCAGTCTTCCCCGACCTCGGCAATCAGCCAGCGCGCCAGCCGCTTCAGCCGTTTCTTGACCAGGTCGTGATAGTCCTTGTTGCGGGCATAGACAGACACCGCGCCGCGGTCCGCCTGCCCCACCACCGCCATCGGGTCTTCCTCAGGTGTGTAGCTTTCAGCCAGCATGATCACCGACCGCGCCTCCGGCCACAGCTGCGCCGGGTCGCCGCGCCAATGAGTGCGCTCCGCCATCCAGCCCATCTGCCCGTGATACCCGGCCTCAAGGAAGACCTGCAGCCGTCCAGGCACCTCTGGCACGTCCCAGGGCCGGCAGATACGGCAGGACACAAACCCCTCGGCCAGCGCCTGCGCCACCAGTTTTTCCTTGATGCCGGACCCGTCTTTCATCTTTGCCCAAACACTCCGGGGGAGCGGCCCATCGGGCCGCGGGGGCAGCGCCCCTCAACCGGTTGATATCAGAAATCCAGATCGGTGTAATGCGGCGGCGGCCGGAACCCCGGAACCTGATCCGCCAGGATCGACCGGAACGCAGGCCGCGACTTGATCTTGGCGTACCAGTCCTTGACCACCGCCGAGCGGTTCCAGTCCACATCCGAGATATAGTCCAGCGACGACAGATGCGCCGCCGCGGCAAAATCCGCCAGCGTCATCATATCCCCGGCCAGCCAGCGCCGGTGGTCCAGCAGCCAGGCCATGTAATCCAGGTGGTACTTGATCGCCTTGGCGCCGGCCTTGACGTTGCGGCTGTCGGGATACCCCTCGCCGGTGATCTTCTTGTTCACCCGCTCATACAGCAGCTTCGAGGTCACCTCATGGTGGAACTTGTCGTCAAACCAGCTCACAAGGCGGCGCACCTCGTAACGGCCCTCGGCATCCTTGGGCATCAGCGGCGGCTCAGGCCGGGTCTCCTCCAGGTATTCGCAGATCGCGGCGCTTTCGGCCATCATCTGCCCGTCCAGCCGGATCACCGGCACCTTGGCAGCCGGGTTGCGACGCAGAAAATCCGGATCCTGCTCCCAGTAGCGCTCCTCGACCAGTTCAACCTCGATCTTCTTCTCTGCCAGCGACAGCCGAACCTTGCGGCAATAGGGGGACAGGGGAACGTGGTACAGACGCGCCATGGCTACAGGGGATCTCCAGAAAACTTACAACAGTTGATTCAGCAATGCCTTGGGCGGGGCAAAGATTCAATCCTCGAAACAATCCGCCCGCCCGTCTGCGCGAATGGTGGCCGCCCCGTCCTGGATCCGCCGTGCCCGGCGCTGCACGAAGTTTGACGGTTTGCGCGCCGAACGCTCCTTGGGATTTGGCAGCACCGCGGCAATCAGCGCCGCCTGCCGGGCACTCAGCTGATCCGGCCCGACCCCGAAATATTTGCGCGCCGCCGCTTCGGCCCCGAACACGCCCTCATCCATTTCCGCCACGTTCAGGTAGACTTCCAGGATGCGCCGCTTGCTCCAGACAATCTCCACCACCGGGGTCAGCAGCGTCTCCAGCACCTTGCGCGGCCAGCTGCGGCCCTGCCACAAGAACACGTTTTTCACCACCTGCTGCGAAATGGTCGAGCCGCCGCGGGAACCGCCCGCCTCGATCGCCGCCTGAATGGCGCGGGCGTCAAACCCCCAGTGACGGCAGAACTGCGCATCCTCGGCCGCCACCACCGACCGCGCCAGCACTGGAGCCATTTCCTTCAGCGGCACCCACATCCGGTCCACTTCGCCCAGACGGCGCTGCTCGGCCCAGATGGTATGGGTGATCGGCGGGTTCACAACCGAGTAAAGCAGGATGAGCGCAAAGAACACCGCGGCAACCGCCAGCGCCCCCCGCAAAACCCAGCGCCGCAGCCAGCGCAACGGCTGAATCTTCAGCGCCGCCGTCTTCTTGCTGCTCTTGGCTTTCTTCTTTTTTGCAACTGCCTTCGCCATGCCCCTCTATAGGCCAGCATGCCCCCGGTAACCAACTGCCAAAAACAAAACCCCGCAAGCATTTGCCTGCGGGATTCTGAATTTCGTCTCTAACCGGGCTTATTCCGCCGGCACAGCCGCCTGCTCCTGCATCACAGGATGCGGCAGCTTGTCGAGCATCTCCTTCGGGCAGACCTGCAGGAAGTTCGCCTTCTCGATGTCCCAGTGCTGCAGAATCTCCGCGGCTTTGCGGCTGCCGGTTTCATCCAGATGGCGGGCAATCAGGCCCTTCAGCTCCGCTTCCCAGTGGGCAACGGTGACGGGGCAGGTGACAAGGGATTCCTTGTTCATCAAGTCCTCGGCTTTGCCTTCGGGATCAAAGAGATAGGCCATGCCGCCAGTCATCCCGGCGCCAAAGTTGGCACCAATCGAGCCAAGGATCACCGCAACGCCGCCGGTCATGTATTCGCAGCCATTGGACCCGCACCCCTCGATCACCACCTTGGCGCCGGAGTTGCGGACCGCAAAGCGCTCGCCTGCGCGGCCAGCCGCAAACAGGTAGCCATCGGTGGCGCCGTACAAAACGGTGTTGCCGATGATGGTGTTTTCAGACGCCACCAGCGGGCTCACCTGCGGCGGGCGCACCACGATGATGCCGCCCGAAAGGCCCTTGCCGACATAGTCGTTGGCATCGCCCGACACTTCCAGCTTCAGCCCCGGTGCCGCAAAGGCGCCCAGCGCCTGGCCGGCGGAACCCTGCAGCTTCACCGTCAGGTGATCCGGCTGGAACGAGTTCCGCATGCCGAAGTTGCGCACGATGTGGCTGGAGGTCCGGGTGCCCACGGTGCGGTGGGTGTTCTGGATCGCATAAGACAGCTGCATCTTCTCGCCATCCTGCAAGAAGCGGGCGGCATCGCGCACGATTTCCGCATCCAGCGTGTCCGGCACCGCATTGCGCTCGCGCTCACGGTTATAGACGATGTTGGCAGAGCCATCGACGGTGATCAGCAGCGGGTTCAGGTCCAGGTCGTCCAGATGGGCAGAACCGCGCGACACCTGCGCCAGCAGGTCGGCGCGGCCGATGACCTCATCCAGGCTGCGGGCGCCGATGGAAGCGAGGATTTCCCGCACTTCCTGGGCGTAGAAGGTGATCAGGTTCACCACCTTGTCCGCATTGCCGGTGAACTTGGCACGCAGGGATTCGTCCTGGGTGCAGACGCCCACCGGGCAGGTGTTGGATTGGCACTGGCGGACCATGATGCAGCCCATCGCGATCAGGGCCGCAGTGCCGATGCCGTATTCCTCGGCCCCCAGCATGGCCGCCATCACGATGTCGCGCCCGGTGCGCAGGCCGCCGTCGGTGCGCAGGGTCACCCGCTCGCGCAGGTTGTTCATCGCCAGCACCTGATGCGCCTCAGTCAGGCCCATCTCCCACGGCAGGCCGGCATATTTAATCGAGGTCGCCGGCGACGCCCCGGTGCCGCCGTTGTGGCCCGAGATCAGGATGATGTCGGCCTTCGCCTTGGCAACGCCTGCGGCGATGGTGCCAACGCCCGAAGACGCCACCAGCTTCACCGTCACCTTGCAGCGCGGGTTGATCTGCTTCAGGTCGTAGATCAGCTGCGCCAGATCCTCGATCGAGTAAATATCGTGGTGCGGCGGCGGCGAGATCAGGGTCACACCCTTGGTCGAGTGGCGCAGGCGGGCGATCAGGTCAGTGACCTTCATCCCCGGCAGCTGGCCGCCCTCGCCGGGCTTGGCGCCCTGGGCCACCTTGATTTCCAGCTCTTCGCACTGGTTCAGATATTCTGCGGTCACGCCAAAGCGGCCCGACGCCACCTGCTTGATCTTCGCAGACGGGTTGTCGCCGTTCGGCTCCGGCACAAAGTGTGCCGGATCTTCGCCGCCCTCGCCCGAATCCGACTTGGCGCCGATCCGGTTCATCGCCACGTTCAGCGTCTTATGCGCCTCGGGGCTCAGCGCGCCCAGCGACATGCCCGGCGTGACAAACCGTTTGCGGATCGAGGTGATCGATTCCACTTCCTCAATCGGCACCGCCTTGCCCAGCGGCTTGATCTGCAGCAGGTCGCGCAGGTGGATCGGCGGGTTCGACTGCATCTTCGCCGAATACTGCTTCCACAGCTCATATGAGGCTCTGTTACAGGCCATTTGCATCATGTGCATGCTGGTGGCTTCCCAGGCGTGGGTCTCACCCGACTTGCGCGCCTTGTAGAAACCGCCAATGGGCAGGATGCCTTCCGGCGCCTTCCAGGCCTTGGCGTGGATTTCCTCCGCCTTGGTCTGAATGCCGGTCACACCGATCCCCGAAATGCGCGAGGTCATGCCCGGGAAGTATTCCGCACACATGGCGCGGGACAGACCCACGGCTTCGAAGTTCAGACCGCCGCGGTAGGACGAAACAACCGAAATCCCCATCTTGGCCATGATCTTCAACAGGCCCTGGTCGATGGCTTCGCGGTAGCGCGCGACGTTCTCGGTCAGCGAGCCATCCAGCAGCCCGCGCTCAATGCGGTCCGCCAGCGAATCCTCGGCCAGATACGCGTTCACCACGGTGGCGCCGCAGCCGATCAGCACCGCAAAGTAATGCGGGTCGATGCATTCAGCAGACCGGACGTTCAGCGAGCAGAATGTACGCAGGCCTTTGCGGGTCAGATGCGAATGCACCGCCGAGGTCGCCAGGATCATCGGCATCGCAACCTTGTCCGCGCCGGAATGCTGGTCGGTCAGCACGATGTGGCCGGCACCCGAACGCACGGCTTCCTCAGCCTCCGCCCGGATCCGCGCCAGCGCCGCATTCAGCGAGCCGCGGCCCGGCGCAAAGGTGCAGTCGATCTCTGCCAGCGGCGCGTTGAACTGGTCCACCAGCTTGTCCCACTGGGCGTTGCCGACAAACGGGCTTTCCAGCACGATGATCTCAGTCTGGGAGCTGTCCTCGTCCAGCACGTTCTTCAGGTTGCCGAAGCGGGTCTTCAGCGACATCACCCGGAATTCCCGCAAGCTGTCGATCGGCGGGTTGGTCACCTGGCTGAAGTTCTGGCGGAAGAAATGGCTCAGCGGGCGGTACATCTTTGACAGCACCGCCGACGGGGTGTCGTCGCCCATCGAGGCCAGCGATTCCTTGCCGTCCTCGGCCATCGGCGCCAGGATCTGCTCCAGTTCCTCGATCGTGTAGCCTGCGGCCACCTGGCGGCGGCGCAGCTCCTCGCCGCTGAACAGCGGCTGTTCACTCACCTTGGCCAGGGTCGCGTCCAGATCGTTGATCCGCTTGACCCAGTCGCCGAACGGCAGCGCGCGCGCCAGCTTGTCCTTGATCTCGGTGTCGCGGAACAGCTTGCCCTTTTCCATGTCCACGGCCAGCATCTGGCCCGGGCCCAGGGCGCCCTTCTCGACCACCGATGCCTCGTCAATCGGCACCATGCCCGCCTCGGAGCCCGCAATCACCAGCCCGTCGCCGGTAACCACATAGCGCATCGGGCGCAGGCCGTTGCGGTCCAGGCCCGCGCAGACCCAGCGGCCGTCGGTCATTGCCAGCGCCGCGGGGCCGTCCCAGGGCTCCATCACGGAGTTGCAGTAGGAATACATGTCGCGCCAGGCCTGCGGCAGCTCCACCGCCTGCTTGGACCAGCTTTCCGGCACCAGCATGGTCTTTGCCATCGGCGCGGATCGGCCCGCGCGCACCAGAACCTCGAACACGCCGTCCAGCGCGGCAGAGTCGGAGGCACCGCCCGGCACGATCGGCTTAATGTCCTCGGCATAGTCGCCAAAAGTCGCCGACGCCATGCGGATCTCATGGCTCTTCATCCAGTTCAGGTTGCCCTTCAGCGTGTTGATCTCACCGTTGTGCGCCAGCATCCGGAACGGCTGCGCCAGCCACCACTGCGGGAAGGTGTTGGTCGAATAGCGCTGGTGATAGATCGCAAAGGCGCTCTCAAACCGCTCATCCATCAGGTCCGGGTAGAACACCGCAACCTGCTCTGCCAGCATCATCCCCTTGTAGATGATCGAGCGGCAGGACAGCGACGCAATGTAGAGGCCCGAGATTGCTGCCGCATTGGCCGCCTTCTCGATCCGGCGGCGGATCACATACAGCTCGCGCTCAAAGGTTTCCTCATCCACACCCTTGGCGTTGGAAATCAGGATCTGCTCAATCTCAGGGCGGGTCGCATTGGCCTTTTCACCCAGACAGGTCACATCGACCGGCACATGGCGCCAGCCATAGATGGAATAGCCCATGCGCAGAACTTCGGTCTCGACGATGGTCCGGCAGCGCTCCTGGGCGCCGAAATCGGTGCGCGGCAGGAACACCTGGCCCACCGCCATCAGCTCATCCTGGCGCGGCTCGTGGCCGGTGCGGCGGATCTGGTCATAGAAGAACGGAACCGGGATCTGCACATGGATGCCCGCGCCGTCGCCGGTCTTGCCGTCGGCATCCACCGCGCCGCGGTGCCAAATCGCCTTCAGCGCGTCGATGCCGGCCTCAACCACCTTGCGGCTTTTCTTGCCGTCAACCGAAACCACCAGGCCCACGCCGCAGGAAGAATGCTCTTCTTCCTCGGAATAGAGACCGTTTTCGGCCATCCACTTGCGCTTGTTTTCCTCGGCCTTGACCCATGCGGCATCAAAATTGGTCATGACGTTCTCCGATTAACTGATGGCGCAGCAGGCTGCTGCGGCCGGTTGTGTGTGCAGATCCAGGGCGCGTTCGCCCCAGGCGCGGGGCACCGCGCGGATCCGTTGCATTAGGGTTTTCACGCGGTCCTGATCGTCCTGCCAGACGGCGCCGATCACCGGGTAAAGGATGCCCGCGTCGCGCAGCGGGTCGATGACATCGTGGCTGTCGCGGTCAGCCAGATAATGATGGATGCCCGGCCCCTGCGGGAAGGATTGCCAGTGCAGCGCATCCTCGGCGTTGTTGCGGCCATGCAGCAGGGTGTACTGCACCTCCCCGCCCATCGCCTGATCCAGCGCGGGGCGGCTGAAATCCGTGATCCGGCTGCGCGCCCCGATCCATCGGCGGTCCGCCGGAAACGTCTCCGGGCGTGGACAGTATTGCGGCGCCAGCGCCAGCGCGCGGCCCGCGCCCAGCTCCGCGGCATAAGACAGCGCACCATAGCCGCCCATCGACACCCCGACCGTCATCAGCCGGCGCAAACCGTGGTGCTGAACATAGCCGGACACGGCCCGAAGGATCGAAGCCGCAACGCCTGCCCCCTGGAACCATCCCTGGCGGCGGTCGGTGACAAAGATGCAATGGCGCGCGCCGCCGTCCGAGGCACTGGCCGCAAACTCCAGCAGTCCGCGCTTGGCAGCATTGGCGTGATAGCTGGTGAACACGATCATGCCGCCATCCCCGCGCCCTTCCAGCGCACGGATCTCCAGCACCGCGTCCGCGTGGAGGCGGCGGGATCTCAGGCGGAACATTGCCTGACGGAGGGATTTGCGGATCTTCATCGGCATGGCAATCAGCAGCGGGCCGGGCGGGCCTCAGGCCTCTCCTTCAGCGGTTTCGGCAAACATGGCGAGGCATTCTTCGCCGGTCATCCGCCGGTGTGCACCGGCAAAACCATAGCCTACGGGCTTTTCGTCGACGAAGAACTCCAGCTTCAGCGCAGCGCCGCCGGCGTTTTCAAACAGGCCCGCCGAAATCTGCGTGTGGCCATGCATCTTTCCAGGCGCCGTCATCCGGTACCACAGCACCGATCCGCACTCGCCGCAGAATGCCCGTTCCGCCCATTTCGAAGACTGGTAGGTCCGCACCGGACCCAGCGCCGCATAGCCGGTATCAGCCTGAAAGCTCAGGAACGGTCCGCTGGCCCAGCGCTGGCACATGTCGCAATGGCAGGCGGTCAGGGACGCCTGAACCGGCGTTGCGGTGACGCTGACCGCGCCGCACATGCACTGTCCCTGCAATTCGCTCATATCCATTGTCCTTCTGCTGGCTGGGTCAGCAATGCTGACCTTGCTGCGGCTCCTTCGCTGCTCCGCCGGTGCACAGGGGTTGCACAGACGGTGTACAGGGGGTGCCGGGTTATTCTGCCGCCACTGCGGCCTTGCTGTTGAAGTTGTCGAGAATCGCCTCGGCGCAGTCGCGGCCGTCCTTGATCGCCCAGACCACCAGCGAGGCACCACGCACAATGTCGCCCACCGCATAAACGCCGTCCAGTTCGGTCGCACCGGTCTTGAACGCGGCCTTGACGGTGCCCCAGCGGGTCACCGGCAGCTCCGGCTGGTTCCACAGAGCGGGCAGTTCTTCCGGCTCAAAGCCCAGGGCTTTGATGACCAGATCGGCCTCCTCGACATAATCCGCGCCTTCGATCACTTCCGGTGCCTGACGGCCCGACGCATCCGGCTGGCCCAGGCGCATTTTCTGCACCATTACGCCGGATACCTTGCCGCCCTCGTCCGTGAAACCCTTGGGTGCCGACAGCCATTCAAAGATCACGCCTTCTTCCTCGGCGTTCTGGGTCTCGCGCTGGGAGCCCGGCATGTTGGCCCGGTCCCGGCGGTAGAGGCATTTGACCGATGTAGCGCCCTGGCGGATCGAGGTGCGCACGCAGTCCATCGCGGTATCACCGCCGCCGATAACCACGACCTTTTTGCCCTCAGCATTCAGGCTGCCGTTGTCGAACTCCGCAACTTCGTCGCCAAAGCTCTTCTTGTTGGAGGCACACAGGAAGTCGATCGCCTTGACGATGCCTTCCGAGCCGCTGCCCGGCATCGCCAGATCGCGCGATTTATAGACGCCGGTGGCGATGATCACCGCGTCATGCTTTTTGCGGATTTCTTCGAACGAGATGTCCTCGCCGACGTTGCAGTTCAGCACAAAGGTCACACCGCCGTCCGCCAGCAGCTTGTTGCGGCGCTCGACCACATCCTTTTCCAGCTTGAAGCTGGGGATACCGTACATCAGCAGACCGCCGGCGCGGTCATAGCGGTCATAGACCGTGACCTGCACGCCGGACTTGCGCAGCATGTCCGCTGCCGCCAGGCCGCCGGGGCCGGCGCCGATGATGCCGACGCTCTCGCTGCGCTCGGCCAGCGGCGCGGCGGGCTTCACCCAGCCGTTTTCCCAGGCGGTGTCGGTGATGTATTTCTCGACAGAGCCGATGGTCACGGTGCCGTGGCCGGACTGTTCGATCACACAGTTGCCTTCGCACAGGCGGTCCTGCGGGCAAATGCGGCCGCAGATTTCCGGGAAGGTGTTGGTGGCCTGGCTGGTGGCATAGGCCTCTTCCAGGCGACCGGTCGCAGTCAGGCGCAGCCAGTCGGGGATGTTGTTATGCAGCGGGCAGTGGCTCTGGCAATAGGGCACACCGCACTGGCTGCAGCGGCTGGCCTGTTCCTCCGCCTTGGCAGCAGCGTACTCCGCGTAAATCTCATTGAAGTCTTCCTTGCGTACACTCGCGTCACGCTTTTGAGGCATGTCGCGTTCGATCTGCACAAATTTCAGCATCGGTTGCTTGGCCACGGGCTGGACTCCATCGTTTGTCTGGCTGCGCAGGCACCCTTGCAGGTACGGTTGCGCTATTATGTCAACTTTGCTGACCTATTTTGCCAGCGCTTTTCTTCTGATATCGTGTTTGATGGAAATGTACAGAATTTTTAGGTCCACAACGGACCTTAATAATGACTTTCCAATCCAGAGCCGGGATTTATACAGAGTCGCGACAGTTTACGGCCCGTCCGCGGCCCTTGAGGAATGATTTCAGCATGCCGCTTTTTCAGCTGATCCTTGTTGCGTTGATCCAGGGCATCACCGAATTCCTGCCAGTTTCCTCCTCCGGCCACCTGATTCTGCTGCCGGGCCTCACCGGGCTGGAGGATCAGGGCCAGGTGATCGACGTCGCCGTGCATGTCGGCACCCTGGCGGCTGTGATGATCTATTTCTGGGGCGATGTGCGCGAGGGGCTGATCGGCCTGCCCCGCGCCCTGACCGGCCGAATGGACACGCCCGGCGCGCGGCTGGCCCTGGGCCTGATCGTGGCCACCATTCCCACCGTCCTGTTCGGCGCCCTGTTGCACTTCACCGGCCTCAGCGATGCCTTGCGGTCGATCACCGTGATCGGCTGGACCATGCTCGGCTTCGGGCTGGTGCTCTACTGGGCCGACCAGAAAGGCTCCGAAGCGAAACAGGCCGGCGACTGGGGTCTGCGCGATGCGCTGATCATGGGGCTGTGGCAGATGCTGGCGCTGATCCCCGGCACCTCGCGGTCCGGCATTACCATCACCGGCGCGCGGCAGCTGGGCTACACCCGCGAAGACGGCGCCCGCATTGCTATGCTGATGTCGATCCCGACCATCATCGCCTCCGGCCTGCTGCTGGGAACCGAAGTGGCGCTGGAGGCCAATACAGCGCTGCTGCGCGATGCCGGGATCGCTGCCCTCTTGGCAATGTTATCGGCGCTGGCCGCACTCAGCCTGATGATGCGGCTGCTGCGCTCCGTCAGCTTCACGCCTTATGTGATCTACCGCGTGATCCTGGGCCTGGTGCTGCTGACCATCGCCTACACCAGCTGAGGCGCAAAGAAAAAGCGCGGGACAATCCCCGCGCTCTCAAACCTTGAAAATCTCTGCAGATCAGGCGCCGTTGCGCAGATTGCGGGCAGAACCTGTCATCTCGTCATACTGGCCAGAGGGGCGGAACTTCCACAGGTAGTCCGGCAGCACGGAGCCAACCGTCACCGGGTCAATGCCCAGATCCGCAAACCCCTTGGCGCCGTCAGACACCACATTGTCCGATTTCAGGCTTTTCAGCTGGTCGCGGGTCAGCATCTTGTTCTCGATCAGCTGGAAGCTGACGAACTGAAGCACGTCAAAGCCAAACGCCACCAGCTTGGCCGCAAAGCCCGGCAGAGAGATGATGACGCGGCGGCGGTGAATCACCTCCAGCATCTGTTCCATCAGCGCGCGGAAGGTTTTGACTTCCGGTCCGCCCAGCTCATAGACGCCGCCCTCAGCCTCACCCAGCGCACCTTTGACCGCAGCCTTGGCCACATCATCCGCAAACACCGGCTGGAATTTTGTACCGCCAGCCGCAATCGGCAGGAAGGGCGACAAACGCGTCATGCCGGCAAAGCGGTTGAAGAAGCCGTCCTCGGCCCCGAAGATCACCGAGGGGCGCAGGATCACAGCGCCCGGGAAATGCTGAAGAACAGCAGCCTCGCCTGCGGCCTTGGTTCGAGAATATTCGCTGGCGGCATCCGCATCGGCGCCAATCGCAGAGATATGCACCAGATCGGCAACACCCTGCTGCGACGCGATGCGGGCAATGCGGCCTGCGCCCTCGGCGTGAATGGCGCCGAAGGTGTTCTTGCCCAGCTCATTCAGCACGCCGACACAGTTCACAACTGCATCCGCCCCCTGCATCACCGATGCGACCGACATGTCATCACGGACGTTGCAGAACACCGGCTCCACCTGGCCCGGCACGCCGTAGGGTTTCACATGCATGGCTTCATTTGGCCTGCGCACGGCAACCCGCACCCGCCAGCCTTCCTTGGCCATGCGCCGCGCGATGTAGCGGCCCACGAAACCGGATCCGCCATAGATCGTGACCAGTTTGGACATCATTTGGCTCCTGAACTTAGCTGCCCCTATGCTGTAGCGCCGCAGAAGGCGCCGAACAAGGCGCAAAACGTGGGAATACGGTCACTGTGACGGCGGAAAACGCGTGAAACACCGGTCCTTCCCTGCAATTGCAGCGAATTGGTTAACCCGGCCTTCAGTCCTGCCAGGTAGAAGGAAAATGCTGCAGTAAAATCACATGTTTCTGCGGTTGTTACTGGTGCAGGCAGTTGTTCAGGAGGCCAATCACAATGACGGACGAAGACAGCAAGGACCTGATCCGCAAAAGCATCGAAAACGAGAAGATGGATCTCGACGCATTTGTTCCGGCTTTCTACGCCAAATTCTTTGCCGCCTGCCCGGACATACGCGGTCTGTTTCCAGAGGATCTGACCCAGCAGGAAGAAAAGCTCCTGGCGTCACTGACCCATATTGCAGAAGCACTGGACGATTCCGAACGGCTGGATGCGATCCTGAAGCTGCAGGGCGAAAAGCATCGTAAGCTGGAGGTGTCAGATGACCATTTCGATGGCTTCATCAACAGTTTCACTGGTGCGCTGTCAGACACGCTTGGGCCGGATTGGAACCGCGAAACACATAAGGCATGGGCCGGTTTCCTGACCGAAGTGGCCGTAAAGATGAACTTTATGACGCGGATCTGAGAGCGGGTCGGCTGCATTTTTGCCTTCCGCAACATTCAGCCTGTTTTCCGTTTGACGCTGCCTGCGACTCCGCTTATACGCCGGTTCCACGACACCTGCCCAGGTGGCGGAATTGGTAGACGCGCTAGCTTCAGGTGCTAGTGTCCGTATGGACGTGGAGGTTCGAGTCCTCTCCTGGGCACCATTCCCCCTTTGTGAAATACGTTAGAGCTGCAGCGTCGAGACTGCACACGCCTGAGCGCATGGGCTTGTGCCGTGCCCGACAGATCCAAAAACCGCGATCTGGCTTCATGATGCCTACTTGCGCAAGTTTTTCTCTATGGTTAAAGGGTCGGCACCAACCGCCGCCTCTGGCCGGTACTGGTGACGCTGAAGCCCGGCTGATGAATCGCCCTTAACGCAAACAGCGGATTCAACCGCAATTGACGTTTGGTGCCAACGGGTTAATTTTGGCGCACAGCAGCTGCCAGGGCCATAGCAAGGCTGCGGAAAGAAGAATGCCGGTGTAGCTCAGCTGGTAGAGCACGTCATTCGTAATGATGGGGTCGTAGGTTCGAGTCCTATCACCGGCACCATTCTTCTTCATCACTCTCTGGAAATTTGATTCCGGACTCAACAGGGTTGGCATTTCCATAGGGTGACGATTGCCAATCCGGTTTCCGGATACCTGGGCTTGGCCGCGGACAGGATTGACAGTATGAGCCGCCGCTCAGGTGCAGCCAGCATAGCATAATCGGCCGGCACCGGCTGGAACCGAATTTTTCTGAACTCTGAAACCAGAGCATCACTGAGTTGGATACAGGACTGCTGCCGAAGCGCCAGTGCGGCCACTTTGCGGCGGCTTGCCGAGCCAGGAACACATTTTGCGTCGCAGCCAGAACCTGAGGCTTGCGGCATGTGCGAAAGCCAGCAGGCTTTCGCGGCTGCCCGGGCAGCGGACATCACGTAACGGGCAAGAAGCAGGATGCCATCATTCGGATGTGCGGAGTGCAATTCGGCCACCCCAAAAACATATAATTATCAAATACTTATCTGTGCATCGTGCATGTGGCGACCCCGGCAGGATTCGAACCTGCAACCTGCCCCTTAGGAGGGGGCTGCTCTATCCAGTTGAGCCACGGGGCCGTAGGCTTTCGCGATACCAAATCCGTCCAGCAATCACAATGGGATGGGCCTCGGCGAAAGCCGTTTTGCCGCGCGCAGTTTCCATTGTGCAGCACGCGATGTCTGCGCTAACGTTGCAGACAGACATAACAAGAGGCTCAGGAACGTGACCACGGACAGCAAGCGCCCGCTTACCCTTCGCGATGTATCCGAAGCAACCGGTGTTTCCGAAATGACCGTAAGCCGGGTTCTGCGCAACCGGGGCGACGTCTCGGAAAAAACCCGTTCCAAGGTGCTGAGTGCTGCCAAGGAACTGGGCTACGTGCCGAACAAGATTGCCGGTGCGCTGGCGTCAAACCGGGTGAACCTAGTGGCGGTGATCATCCCGTCGCTGTCGAACATGGTTTTTCCTGAGGTGCTGACAGGCATCAACAAAGTTCTGGAGAATACCGAGCTTCAACCAGTTGTGGGCGTGACGGACTACCAGCCTGAAAAGGAAGAGAAGGTTCTGTACGAGATGCTCTCCTGGCGGCCGTCAGGTGTGATTATCGCAGGCCTGGAACACACGGATGCTGCCCGCGCCATGCTGAGCAGCGCAGGCATTCCCGTTGTGGAAATCATGGACACCGACGGCAAGCCGGTGGACGCAATGGTCGGTATCTCTCACCGCCGTGCTGGCCGCGAGATGGCCAAAGCGATCCTCAAGGCAGGCTACCGCCATATCGGCTTCATGGGCACCAAGATGCCGCTGGACCACCGCGCACGCAAACGGTTCGAAGGGTTTACCGAGGTGCTGGCTAAGGAAGGCGTGGAGATCGAAGACCGGGAATTCTATTCCGGCGGCTCTGCGCTTGCCAAGGGGTGGGAGATGACCCAGGCAATGCTGGAACGTTCACCGGAACTGGACTTTCTGTATTATTCCAACGACATGATAGGCGCCGGCGGCTTGCTGTACCTGCAAGAGCAAGGTGTCAGCATCCCCGGCCAGATCGGCCTTGCAGGTTTCAACGGCGTGGAACTCTTGCAGGGGCTGCCCAGGCAGCTTGCCACCATGGATGCATGCAGGCTGGAGATCGGGCGCAAGGCGGCGGAAATCATTGCAGCCCAGCTGGAAGATCCTGACGCTGACATTGAGAAAAATGTCACTCTGACTCCGACCATTTCTTATGGCGACACGCTGAAACGGCGCTGATGGCGCTTCAACGGCTTGGCAATCAAGAGGCACAGCGGCTGTTCCTGGACCGCCATGCGCTGCTGGAACAGCCCGCAGGTGCCGCCAAAGGCGCCGATCTGCTGGCGCTGATCCATCGGCTTGGGTTTGTGCAGCTTGATAGCATCAACACCGTGGCACGCGCCCATGACATGATTCTCTTTTCGCGCCGGCCAAGCTACCGGGCAAAGAACCTCAAGCGGCTTTACGAGCGCGACCGGGAGCTGTTTGAGCACTGGACCCATGACGCTGCCGTGATCCCGATGGCCTTTTACAACCATTGGCACCTGAGGTTTCAGCGCGACACCGAACTGCTGCGAAAGCGCTGGCGCAACTGGCGCCGCGACGGGTTTGAGGCGCGGTTCGAAACCGTTCTGAACCACGTTCGGGACCACGGGCCGGTCAGCTCCTCTGATGTGGGCAAGGACGAGAAGAAAGGATCAGGCGGCTGGTGGGACTGGCATCCGTCCAAGACAGCGCTGGAGTACCTGTGGCGATCCGGCGCGCTGACCGTGGTCGGGCGCGACGGATTTCAGAAGCGCTATGACCTGACTGAGAGAGTTATCGAGGAACACCTGCGCCCCGGCGCTTACTGCGACGAGACCGCAACAATCAACTGGCTTTGCTCCGCGGCATTAGACCGGCTGGGCTTTGCCACCTCCGGTGAACTCGCCGCCTTCTGGGACACGGCTTCGCCAGCGGAAGCCAAATCTTGGTGCGCCGGGCAGTTGCGCCAGGGCGAGCTGGAAGAAGTTGAAGTAACGCAAGCAGACGGCCAGCTGCGCAAAGTATTCGCCCGTCCGGGAACGGTAGAGGCCGCCACGGAACTTGGCCCTGCTCCCGGGCGGATGCGGGTGCTCAGCCCGTTCGATCCCGCCCTGCGCGACCGCAAGCGGGCTGAAAGGCTGTTTGGCTTCCACTACCGGATCGAGGTATTCACTCCTGCCGCCAAGCGGCAGTACGGATACTACGTCTTTCCGCTTATGGAAGGCGCGCGCCTGGCGGGCCGCATTGACATGAAGGCGGACCGCGACGCGGATCTCCTGCGCGTGACTGCGGTCTGGCCGGAACAGGATATCAAATGGACAGCTGCCCGCACCAGACGGCTGGAAGCCGAGCTGGAGCGGGTTGCCCGTTTTGCGGGCGTTGGCCAAGTGCGTTTTTCAGACGGCTGGTTGCGCTGATCCGCTTTACTCCGGCCTCAACTGCGCCTCGATAACCTGACGGTAATCCTCCGGCGCGGGCCTAGCGGTGAAGGTTTCCGGTGCAATGAAAACGCAGACGAACCTCCCCTCGAAACACAGCTTGCCGTCCTGCCGCGCGTTCACCCTGAAAGTGACCGACTTGCTGCCCAGCGCCGAGGGCCAAACTTCGCATAGCAACCGGTGCCGCGGCGTGACCGGAGACCGGAAGTCGATGCTCATGTGCACAAACGGAGTGCCGGTGCCCCGATCCAGTTCCATCTGGTACCAGCCGTCGCCATCCAGGTGATGCTCCCACCAGGCGTCGATTGCCTCCAGTGCAAAGGCCGGCAACCGCCCGGTATAGGCGATCCGCGCCGGGTCGCAATCGCCCCAGCCCACACGGATTTCATGGATGAAAGTGTCCTGCTCTGCCATTTTCCAGCGCCCTGCCTCTGCTTGCCCGCGCATGGTAGCGGCGCATGTCTGAGGTATCAAACCGCTATGGCAAGCGGAACCGCTGTGTCACGAACTGCCGCGCTTACGGGATAGAATAAGATCCGGCAGCACAAGTGCATCAATCAGCGCCTCGCACAGACCAACGCAGTTGCTGCAGCCCACACAGGGCCCTTGCAGCCCGGAAACCTCGGTGGCCAACGCCCTGACCTTGGTTGCTGCGGCTTTGTTTCGGCTGATTTGCATGGCGGGTCTCCCCTTGTGCGCGGTGTCGGACAGAACCAGCGGAACCCTGAAAGGTGATTCAGGTCAATCCGGGCCGTTGTCACAAAATATTTCCATATCCTGCACCAGCAGGCGGAAGACCCTCTCCCGCTCACAGCGGGAGAGAGCAGTGCGTTACTGCATAAGCATCAGCGGCAGCAGAGTGATGATCGGGAAAGCCACAAGAATGATCACCCGGACAATGTCGGAAGCGACAAAGAACATGACCGCCTTGTAGGTGTCGATCATTCGGGTCTTGCGGTCCATCGCATTGATGATGAACAGGTTCATGCCAACCGGCGGGGTGATCAGGCCGACCTCAACAACGATCAGCACCAGCACACCGAACCAGATGGCAACATATTCTGCCTCGATCCGGTTCACCCGGCCTTCGGTTACACGGATGCCCAGTTCCTTCATCTGCTCGCGGGTGAGTTCGGCCCCAGTTGCGATGGCATCCTGTATCGAGGCCAGCATCTCAGCTCCCATCCCTTCAGGCACTCCCGCCCTCAGGACTTCCATGGCCGCATCGGCCTGCATTGCAGGCAGCGACAAAAGACCAAAATCCATCGCCGAGATCACCGGGAAGAAGATCGGAATAGTCAGCAGGATCATCGACAGCGAATCCATCAGGCAGCCGAACACCAGGTAGAAGGCGAGGATCAGCGCCAGCACCATCCAGGGGCTTAGGCCCTGACTCACCACGAAGTCGGCCAGTTCCTGCGGCACCTTGGTCAGCGCCAGAAAGCCGTTGTAGAAACCTGCGCCCAGAACGATGAAGAAGATCATCGCAGTGGAGCGTGCGGTCACCAGGAAACTATCCGCCAGAGTTTCGCGGTTCAGACCACCATTGAGCCAGGCGATCAAGCCGGTGCCGAACGCCCCCACAGCCGCGCCTTCCGTCGGGGTGAACCAGCCCAGGTAGATACCGCCAACCACAAGGCCAAACACCAGAAGCACCGGCCATACATGGAACAATGCGGCAAAGCGTTCGCCCCACGGGACCGGCGGGCGAGTCCCTGCGCTTTCCGGGTACAGGCGGACATAAATGGAAATCGCAATGACATAACCAAGCGCCGCCAGCAGGCCCGGAATGAAGGCCGACAGGAACAGTTTGGCGATGTTCTGCTCGGTCAGAATTGCGTAGATCACCAGCACAACCGAGGGCGGGATCAGGATGCCCAGCGTGCCGCCAGCCGCCAGTGTTGCAGTCGAAAACCCGCCAGCGTACCCGTATTGCTTCAGCTCCGGCAACGCGACCCGGCCCATTGTGGCTGCAGTAGCCAGCGATGAGCCGCAAATTGCGCCGAAACCTGCGCAGGCTCCAATGGCCGCCATAGCGATACCGCCCTTGCGATGGCCAAGGAACCCTTCGGCCGCCTTGAACAGCGCAGTGGACATACCGCCCAGCGTCGCGAAATGCCCCATCAGCAGAAACATCGGAACGATGGTCAGCGAATAGGAAGAAAAGGTCGTATAGGTCTCGCTTTTCAAGCGGCCAAACGCAACTTGTGTTCCATCAGTCACCCAGATCAGCCCGCCAAGACCGACCAGAAACATTGAAAGCCCGATAGGAACCCGCAAAAAGATCAAGAGCATCAGAACCGGGAAGGAGGCGATGCCAATTTCAAGAGCTGTCACTGTTCACCCTCCACGCCGTCCCAGATCAGGATGCGGCCGGTAAAGAATTCGATGGTGCGCACGGCACCCATGTAGATACCCACAATTGCGGCAACGATCGCCGCCAGCAGGCTGATGGCGTAGGCCCACCAGATCGGGAACTCGAGCAGGAAGGAGGTCTCTCCATTGGAGTATTTTCCAGCAAGGCCTTCCGCCAGCCGCCAGGCGATCAGCACCAGAACCGCAGCAAAAACCACTTCGGTCACCATCCGAAGGAACCGTTTCACACCGCGCGGAAACGCATTTGCCACAACATCGACCGAGGCGTGTCCAGCGGTGATCTGGCACAGCGGCAGAAAGGCAAAGATAGCAAAGGCCACCCCGGCCTCGACCAGCTCAAAGTCGCCATTAACTGGTCCGACCCAGCCCGTCATCCATTTCGAAAACCCGGGCGCAATCCGCTCCATCAAATCGCCATGGAACAAACCGTTGAGCAAACGCCCAGCGATCGAAACACATGTCAGGATGATCAGAAGAGTGAGGACCGCACCGCCCAGGTAGGCCATTGATTTGGCCAGCCGCATCATGAGCTTGTGCATGGTTCTGTTGCCTTGTTCCGGTATGCAAAGGGCCGCAGTCCCAATGCCGCGCGGCCCTTTACCTTTTTCAATCCAAACGCCTTACTGGTACTGCGGCGTGTATTTCTCGATCAGCCCGCTGGCCTCTTCGATCAGCGCAACACCATCGATGCCCTTTTCCTTCATATCAGCAATCCACTGGTCATAGATCGGCTGGGCTCGTTCGCGCCAAACAGCTGTCTGCTCCTCATCCAGAGTGATCACATTGTTGCCCAGGTCCAGCGCAATTTCCCGCGCAGGCCCGTCTGCATCCGCCTGGGTGCCACCGGCAAATACGGAGAATTCAAGACCGGAGTTGTCGTCGATCGCCTTCTTCAGATCATCGGGCAGGCTCTCATACTTCTCCTTGTTCATCGCCAGAACGAAAGTCAGGGAGTACAGCGCCTTGCCGGTGAATTCGGTGTGGTTCTCCACCAGTTCCGGAATCTTCAGTGCCGGGGTCACTTCCCACGGGATGGTGGTTCCGTCGATCACGCCTTTGGACAACCCTTCCGGCACCGCAGGCACCGGCATCCCGACCGGGGTTGCGCCCAGCTCTGTCAGCAGCGCATTGACCGAGCGGCCGCCGCCGCGGATCTTCATGCCCTCGAGATCCTCAGGCGTTTCCACCGGATCCTTGCTGTGGATCATGCCGGGGCCATGCACCCAAGTGCCCAGGATATGCACGTCCTTAAACTCGGTGTCTTTCATGTGCTTGTCGAACATTTCCCAATAGGCGTGCGACACGGCGCGCGCATTGGTCATCATGAACGGAAGTTCGAACACCTCTGTCGAGGGATAGCGGCCCGGGGTGTAGCCCACCACGGTCCAGACGATGTCAGCCACGCCGTCAATGGCCTGGTCCATCAGCTCCGGCGGCTTGCCGCCCAGCTGCATTGAAGGGAAGCGGTCGATCTTGATCCGGCCCCCGGACGATTCCTCAACGTTGTCCGCCCAGACATCCAGGATCAGCTTCGGCACGTTTGCCTGTGCAGGCAGGAACTGGTGCAGTTTCAAGGTAACCTCTTGGGCAAAAGCCGGCATCGCACCGAACATTGCCAGGGCCGCTGCGCCCGCTGCCCCCATAAGCTTTCTGCGAGTGGTCATTTGTGTCCTCCCTTTGACCAAGTCACTTGCCGGAGTGGACGCTTCCGCAATTTTGCTGCGCCGCTTGGCAAACTTCTTTCCATTTCTGCCGCCAAATCCCCCCAAATGGGTTCGTTTAACGAACCAGTTGCTTCCCTGCTATTAGGTGCGTTTGTAACCATCAACAGCAGATTATGCATTTCCTACTCATGAAATCTGTCAGATTTCGTTCCCTACGGCGAAAGGCCGCCATAATGTTACGAAATATACAGACACCCCATCCAAATTGATACATATTGAATCAGCCGCCTGGCAACAACTATCGAGCCAGGGACCGCCGTGCGTCATTCCGCAGCAGCCAACTCCAGACCAACAGCGGGCAGCCCGTCGATCCCGCCGCGTATTCTGTCGCCACTTTGCACGGCCCCAACTCCGGCAGGTGTACCGGTTAAAATCAGGTCGCCTGGCCGCAGGTGATAGAATCCGGACAGGTGGCAGATTATGTCAGTGACGGACCAGATCATTTCTGAAAGCGTTGCTTGCTGCCGGATCTCTCCGTTCACTTCCAGCCAGATGCGCTGATCTGAGGGGCCTCCCCATTCTTGCGCCGGCATCAGCGGCGCCAGCACGGTTCCGTTTTCCAGGTCCTTGCCCAGATCCCAGGGCCGCTGCTTCTGCCGCTCAAGAATCTGCAGGTCGCGCCGGGTCATATCCAACGCACAACAATAACCATATACAGAGGCACGCGCGGCATCCGGTGAAGCCCGGAACACATGCGCGCCCAGCGCCACAGCCAGTTCCATCTCATAGTGAAAGTTTTCAGTGCCTGGGGGATAAGGCACAACCGCATCCGTCAGAACCGCATTTGCGGCCGCCTTGGTAAAATAGAACGGCGCTTCGCGGTCCACCTCGTTTCCCATCTCGGCGGCATGGGCGGCATAGTTGCGCCCGACACAGAATATCCGCCCTACAGGATAGCCAGTATCTTTCCCCCTCACCGGAACAACCGGCGTCTCCGGAAGCCCGAACAGAAGCTTGCTCATCGGTGTTTTCCTTATGTGTTCCTGCCTTCAGGTTTCATCCCAAGTCAGACCCATAAGTGCCGTAGCTGTAAACCCCTGTTGACGGTGGCAGCATGCACCGGCCCGGAAATGAAACTGCCGGAAGGTTTTCCTTGCTCGCTGACCTTTGGAAGCAATCGATAGAACACCGCCGCTCAGCGGCCTGTGGCACCCAGTACTGCGAGGCCGGTTCTGGCGATGATCTTGAGATCGGCCGCGAAGCTGCGGCGGCTAAGGTAGTCCACGTCCAGCGCCACCCGTTCCCTATAGCTGATATCATTGCGCCCCGAGACCTGCCACAATCCGGTGATGCCGGGCGTCTGGGCCAGATAGGCCGGGGCGCTGCTGCCGTATTTGGCCAGTTCTCTGGTGACGATGGGGCGCGGGCCGACAAAACTCATCTCACCCTTCAGCACATTCCAGATCTGAGGCAGCTCATCCAGGCTGGTCTTGCGCAGGACATGACCCAAGCGGCTGATACGCGGATCATTGGCCAGCTTGTGATCGCGCTCCCATTCGGCAGCGGCTGCGGGATCGGCATCCAGATGCGCTTGCAGCCGGGCTTCGGCATCCGCCACCATGCTGCGCACCTTCCAGCATTTGAACGGCTTACCGTCCCGGCCGACCCGGGTGTGGCCGAAAAAGCCGGGGCCGCCATCGCGGCGTGCAAGGATCCACAAGAACAGGATGACAGGGGCAAGCACGGGCAGCAGCAAGAGCGCAAAACCGGTATCGAAGACCCGCTTGCCGGCCCTGGCGTAAAAACTGGCCGGTGCCTGAGCAGGCAGGCGGTGATCAGCAGAGCCCTCTACGGAATACGCAGTCAGTGCAAAATCCTGCATCGTCAAACACCCGGAATGTAAAATAATTCAACCAAAACCCACACGCCAAACGGGATGGGCAGGGGTTCAATACACCCAGTTTGCAACAAGTTTAAGTAATAATTTCTATACTTTTGTAATTTGGCTGCAGCTTGCCGCCCCGGCCTGATCACGGCGGAGTTCAAACCTCGCTCCAGCGCTTCAAGGTCCGAACCGGTACTAGTGCCGGGCCCGCCAATGCCGGCGCCAGCAAGCCCAAGCTGGCATCAGTTTTCACCCTGGTGTGCGGGTTTCCGGCAGCATTGCCGCCGGCCTTCACATTGCTGCTGCCTTTGCCCGTGCAGGTTCCGTGCCCATTGCCCGTGACAAATGCGGCAAGCCGGGTAAAGCAGTGCGCCGCGCATGCGGCAGCTGCAGCAGTCGTAAAGGATTTCATTGCTCCGGCCTCACCAGATCAGGATTTGCTCCCTTTTCAAGATCGTTAACATTTTCCTGAAAACTGCGCAATTCCGGCGCAAGGCGCCGCCGGAAATGGCCAGCAACTGTGCCCTTACAGACCCGGATGCATCAAAAACCCCGGCGGAGGCAGCACACCGGGGTAGAAATTGTCTGAGTGTGAAAGCCCCTCCGCGGGGCAAGGCGGCGCGCTCAGGCGGTGCTGCAGGCGGGCACCCCCATGCGGATGATTTCGCTGCCCTTGATCTTGTGCACCCCGGAAATCCGGTTGCGCCCCTCCGCCATGAACCAGGACTGCAGCGGCGCCGGGTAGTATTGCGCCATCACCCGGCTGAAATAGTCGAACTTCTCCTGCGTCAGGCGGCGCCCCCCGCGCGAGGGGCCGTGGAAGCCGAAGGTGGTGGCCGGGTCGACACAGGCGCCCGGCAGGCCCAGGAACATGGTGCAGGTGGAATAGCAGACCCTGCCGCGGATCTCGACCCGCACCCCGTGCTTCTGCAGGTTGTGGAGCTCGATCAGCCGGTCATGCAGATAGCCGCCGCGGTCGCTGCCCACCACATAGGTCTGCTGGGCCGCCGCCGCAGAGGGCTGCAGCAGCAGCAGCGCCAGGCCGCAGGCTGCGGCCGCCCGGGCGGCCAGGCGAAAGGCGGAACGGGCGCGGGTCAGGGGTGCAAAGGCCGGCATGGTTAGATCTCCAATGCAAAGACGGGCGTTGGAGACTGGATAGACACCCCCTGCGTGCGCGCCGGGGTGCGGATGTGGCAAAAGTTAGTACATTATCAACATTTTAGCCCGCATGTTAGGAAAATTTTAAGGGGTCTTAACGCAGCCCGCCGCCGCAGGCGCAGACCGGGCAAGCCCGCTCAGATCAGCCCGAAATCCCCGGCAGCAAGGGCCGCGGCCGCAACAACACTCGCTGCATACCGGCAAGTTGCTCATCCAGCGGCGTGCGGCAAGACTGCTTCGCGGTAGTAATCCTGATACCAATCCACGAAGCGTGAAATGCCCTCATGCACGTCGGTCTGCGGCTTGTAGCCCGTGAGACTTTGCAGCAGCGACGCATCAGCCCAAGTCGCTGGCACGTCGCCGGCCTGGATAGGCATCAGGTTCTGCTGAGCCTTGCAGCCAGTCGCCGCTTCAATAGCTTCTATAAATGTGGTCAGCCGGACGGACTCGGAATTGCCGATATTGACGACCCTGTGCGGCGCGACCGGCGAAAGACTGTCCCCCTCCGGCACAACACCGTCTGCCGGGCGGACCGGCACTGCATCCAACAACAGGCGGATTGCCTCAACCAAATCAGTGACATAGGTAAAGTCACGTTTCATATCGCCGAAATTGTAAACGTCTATCGGCGTACCTTCGAGGATCGCCTTGGTGAATTTGAACAGCGCCATGTCGGGCCGCCCCCAGGGGCCGTAGACGGTGAAGAAGCGGAACATGGTAACCGGCAGATCAAAAAGATGCGCATAGGAATGCGCCATGTTTTCAGTCGCCTTCTTGGTGGCTGCATAGAAGGACATCTGGTGATCGGCCTTCTGGGTTTCCTTGTAGGGCATTCCGGTATTGGCGCCAAAGGCCGACGACGTGGAGGCCAGCAGCATGTGGCGCGGCGGATAAGCGCGGGCAGCCTCCAGGATTTCAAATGTGCCGGTTATATTGCTTTCCAGATAAGACCGCGGATTTTCGATGGAATAACGTACCCCGGCTTGGGCTGCGAGATGCACAACGTATTCCGGCCTGTGCGCTGCAAACAGATCCAGCATGATACCCGGCTCTTCAATGCTGCGGTTGACCACTGTGAAATCCGGGTGCTGTTCCAGCATCGCCTGACGGTCTTTTTTGAGCTGGACACTATAGTAGTCAGAGAGGTTATCGATACCCACAACGCGAAAGCCGGCTTCCAGCAGCAACTGGCACAGGTGGTAGCCAATAAATCCGGATGACCCGGTGACAAGAACGGTTTGCTGGGTCATCAGTCTGCTCCTGGATCTGTCTGAGCTGCCAAGGTTGAAGCCCGGCGCGATGGTGCTGTTTTCGCGGGTGCCACGGCATCCGCTGTACATTATGGCAAACCGGGTTGGGTCACGCCATACCCGGTAGCCTTGCCCAATACGCAAGCCATCGAAAAGGTTAAACAACCTAGGCTGTTCCACTCTCCAGACAAACGAGGTCTACCTGCAAAATCAGGCCCGCCAGCGGCCTTGTTCCCGTTCTTTCAGCCAACGGCGGGCAAACATTCAGCCAGGTTGCCGCCCTTCGCCCATGTACAGCTTTTGCATATCCACGAAGCAGCCGTTTTCCAGCCGCTGCCGGATCACTGCCCAGCCTTCAGGGTTGCCCTGGATGGCCCTGTAAAGTTCCGCCGGGATTGTCATGTATTCGAGAAATTGTTCTGACCCGGTTTCCAGCCAGGCGAAGACATAGCCATCAGCCTCTTCATCCGCCTCGACCAGGCGCAGTTCGATGCCTTCGGCCATTGGAACCGACTCCACGCTGCGCAGGATATGCAGCTTCATCATCTCAACAATCGTGTCATCAAGACCCAATTGCTTGACCAGGAGTTTCTCCCGCACCGCAGGCCAGCCGAAGGTCAGACGCACCGCCAGTCCGTTGCCGACGTCGCGCGCTGCCGCTGGAGCCTGCGCCCCATAGCTGGTGTCAAACAGCGCCTTGGCTTCGTCCTCCAGTTCCAGGTGGTCGCGCAGGCGGCTGGCCGGCATTGCCGCGATCCATTGGCCGCGGCCCGCATCCAGGTAGTTGAACTGCGGCTGCAGCCGGAAGCCTTCGCCGCAGGCGCCGCATCCGGTGTCCTGGAACCGGTCCTCCAGGATGTCTTCGCGCAGATCTGGGCGGCGATCAGCGTTCACGCTGCCCACGGCCATCATGGTCACCGGCGCTTCGCAGTGCGGGCAGACCAGGTTGACGGGGTGAAATAGGGACATTGGTCAGCCTTTCAACGGGTCAGAGTTTCGACAGCCAGCCAACGGCGGGATGGTTCGGCTTCAGCTTGCCGGAGTGGTAGGCGGCATAAAGCTCCGAGAACCATTCCCCCGGCGCCCGGAACTGGTAGCCTGTGATCCCCTTGGCCCGCTCGCTCAGCAGGTAGGAGTTCCAGGCGTTGGGGTAGCTTTCCTGGTAGACTACCCCGCCGATCGCCAGCTTCTTGGCGGTGGCCATGCTGGACCAGGGCTGGGCTGGTTCAGACGCCATATCGACAAACGCCTCCATCTGGACGCGGCGGCTTTCCCACTCCTCGTCGGTGCATGCTTCGTCTTCCGGCCTGGGCGGCACATGGGCACTTTTGTTATGCGCCATGTATTCGGTGACATAGGCGGTGTCATAGCTGAATTTCTTGGCAATCTTGTCGGCGATGCCGGAGATATCCATACCATGCTCGGTCCAGCCGCCGTATTCCTTCTTCTTGCCGTTGCTGTTCATAAAACCATGCTTGTCGTCGACCGCATGGCCAACCTCATGCAGGGTGTTCCAGTTGAAGAAGGTGACCGGTTCGTCATTGGCGGGCTTGCATTTCTCCAGTTCGGCCCGCTCTTCCGGGGTCGCGGCGTCATCCAGGCTGCCGACGGCATCGTCACTGCCAAAAGCATAATTGGGCGAAGCCCCAGCATCGCCTTCATGCATAACGATCCGCTTCTTGTCCCCTTGATACATTGAACCGCCTTTGGCGGCCTCGTTCACTGCGAAGTTTTGCAGCGAGTCATTGTTCAGCGTGTGATCCAGCGGCAGGTCCTGCATTGCCTTGTAAAAGGCTACGATATTCGGCCCCTTCAGATTGTTGTCGGCAATCTCTGAGGCCGGAGCCAGGTTTTCGTTGCTGAAGTTCTTAATATCGCAACCGAAACGCGCTTTGAACGCAACCTTGACCACGGCGCGCTGCGCTTCCGGCTCCAGATTGTCGATCATCGCATCAAGTTCTGCCGTGCCATTGGGGCGCGACAGAATTTCTTTGATATCGTCTTCCTTGGGCGGGGTATTGGCACGCATTTCTGCCATCACAAAGGCGCTGGTGCCAATTGCGCGGGCCTCTTCCAGCAGCTTGACACCATCGCCAGGCTTCTTGACGGCGACCGCCGCCGCGGCATCACCCAGCTTCTTGCGCATAGTGTCGATGCTGGGTTTTATCGCGTAACGGTGCTCGTGCTTTTCCAGCACTTCCAGGCGCGGCTCCACCTCCGGTTTGGCGCGAAGTTCCTTATATTTTTTGTGCTGCTCCGCCATCTCCATCGCGGTTTTGGTTTGGGTGATAGCAGCTTCGATATCGGCGCTGACCTTGGCGTAGTTCTGGCCGCCCTTGGCGGCTGTTTCGGCACCGTCCAGCAGCTTTGAAACCGCGTCCGTCTCATCCTTCACATAGGCGGCCTCGGCGTGGCTTGTGACGGGCGGCAGGGCGGCTCGGGCGCGGCTGATTTCCTGCTCGATGAAGGCATATTGTGAAATCACCTCATCAGCAGTGTTGCAAGCTTCCAGCGCTGCTTTGAGATGCCCCTTGGCAGTCTTTGCGTCCAAGCCGTCTTTCTGGCAGTTTTCGATTTCGGTATTTGCAGTGTCCAAGTGGGTCTTGGCCACGGCAGCGTTTTCACGGCTGCCGACCACCTTGATCGACAGTTTCGCGGCCTGAACCTGTGGCCACCAGGGCGCGCTATCCTCATCGCCGCCGATTGCAGAGTTCACCGCTTCAAGGATGCCATGGGTATTGGCGGAACTGATCGCCTCCTCGGCAGAGCTGGCCACTTCCTCGGCCATGGTCTTGGCAGTGGCATAATCGCTGGAAGCCAGTTTGACCAAATTATCATACTTGGTGGTCAACCGGGTTAGCTGAGCCTGAATCGCGTCGGCGTGCTTGTGGCCCTTGGCCTCGGCCAGTTTGGTCTCAGCGGCGGCACGGGCGGGTTCAAAATCGGACGAACCCTTAACCGACTTCAGCAGCGCCTTGGCGTCCTCGGCAATTTGCTTCAGCAGCTTGATCGCCTGAGTGTAGTCGTTGTCGGTCAGATCGGTCCGCGCGGAATCGAGCTTGGCGGCCGCCAGCCTGTCGGTCAGCGCCTTGATCCTATCCTTGGTAGCAGCATTGTTTTCCGGCGCCAGCGCATCCACTGCTGCCTGGGTGTCAGTGACGGTCTGATCATAGGGCGCTGCTGCGGCCAGAAGCAGTTTGCAGGCCTCAATCTTTTGATACGCCTTTTCGAACATCCGTAGCGCAGCGGAATAAGTATGCGCGGCCTTCATAGCCTCGTATTTGGCAAAATCAGCATCGGCGCGGGCAATCTGATGCACCCCGGCCTCCTTGCCCGGGCCAATCAGCGTGGCGCGTGGTGTTTTAAAGAAGGGGGTTTCCCAGCCCAGCACGGTTTTCAGGTTCTTCAGATCCTCGTCCGTTGCCTTCTCCCAGCCTGCGGCGGCCTTGGCCTTATCAGCGGCGGCCTTGAAATCGCGGGCCGTCTGCTTGGCGGTGCTTTCGTCGAGCAGGTCCTGGATCTCGGTCTTGCGGTGGGTCAGCTGGGTTTCGACATCGCCGCCCTCCGTGGTGATCTTGGTGATTATCGCGGTGGCCTTGGTGCGGTCCGCCTTGATGGTCTTGTAAAGATCTCCATCCGCGCGGGCTTGTTCGGCGATCTTGCGGGCGGCACCAAGTTTGGCCTCGGCGCCCTTGTAGTCATAGGCATCCGGCTTGATCAGGTCGTCAGCTTCGCCGGTCAGCCGGGTGATGTCATCCAAATGCGGCTGCAGACAATTGGCATCGTTCAGCGGCGCCAGCGTTGCCGCCTGCGCAGCCAGCGAGCCCTTCAGCTCGCCATACGCACGGTGCTGGTGGATCAGCACCATGGCCATCTTCAGGTTGGAGATGGCACTGTCCAGGTGCGCCCTGGCATCATCATATTTCTTGGCCGTCTTGGCTTTTTCGGCTTCTGCCGCAGGCAATTGCGCCTTGGCGATCAGCGCGGTGAAGTCATTTCCGGTGTCCGCCGCGACCACCTTGTCGCGGATAGCGGTGAAGACCTTGAAGGCCGGATCCCAGTTCTTTTTTAGATCGTCGAGCGCGGCGGTATCGGTCATCCCGTCCAGCTCCACCGCGGACTCTGCCGCTGCCTTGGCGCTGTCAGCGCGTTTTTCGGCGTCCGCGACGCAAGCATTGGCAGTGGTGAAATCTTGTTTCAGCGCAGCTGCCGCTGCCTCCGTCATCAGTGCCTTGGCGTCTTCCACCATCGCTGCAGCCTGCGGTACGTTTTTCAGGGGATCGATTTTACCCTGAACGGCCACACGTTTTTCCTTGTAGGACTTGCAGGCATCCGCTTGGGCGGTCGCAGCGGGCCATTCGCCCTGGGAGGCGTCCAGCAGGGTCAAGGCGGTCGAGTATTTGTGCAGCACCGCTTCGGCCTTGGCAGAGGCAAGGTCAGCCTCCATTTTGAGGATGATCACCTGAATGCCCGAGGCACCGTCGTGGTCCTTGAACTCTTTCAGCTTCGCCTCGAAAGCGGTGAGCTTGGGGCCGTACTGCTGAACAACCGGGATTTCCTTTTCGATGAAGGGGCGGATATCCCAGAACTTACCCAATAGCTTGATAGACTCGGTGTAATCCTTGCTCGTGGCCACGTCTGAACTGGTGTAAAAGCCATTGGCCTCATCCAGCTTGTCTTGCAGCAGTGCCTTGACCGGCGCAGCAAGGCCTGCCCAGCTGTCGACCCAGGTCTTGGCCTTGGGCCGCCAGTCTTCATAAAGCTTGCGCTGCTTGCGCACCTTGGCGGTTGTTTCATGAACCTTCGCGATCTCGTCCAGCTTCTGGATGCCGTCCTTGAATTTCTTGGCTGCCTTGTCCTGCTGGGCTGCGTCGTAGAGCCGCTCCATCGCCCGCGCGGCGTCGTCCACCGCCGGGTCGCCGACGGTTACTCCGCGGGCGGCATCGGCCAGCGCCTTGCGGTCAGGGTCGAGCGCCATGAAATGGGCGAACTCATCTGCCAGGATTTCGGCCTTGGCAATCGCCATCTCGGCCGAGGCTAGGTCGGCGGCGGCGGTTTTCAGGTCGTGCGCCTTGGCCTTGTCCACCGCAGCGGTGCGCAAATCTTTGATGCGGGTGATCTCTGGCGCGATTTCAGGTGCTGCGGCCTTGGGGTGGCTGGTCAGCGGCACCATCCGCAAGTCAAAGATCTCCAGCGCCTTCTGGAAGGCGGTCTTGGCCTGGGTGTCGGCGGCAACCGCCTTTTCCAGCGCATCCAGTGCCTTTTCACCGGCATCCAGCTTGGCGCCGCTGGCGTCCTCTGGCTTGGCTTTGGCCTGTGCGGCCAGTGCTGCGACCTTGTCGAGCGCGGCTTTCCATTTGTCCGGTGTCTGGCTGGCTGCTTCCGGAACCATCGTGTTGTATGTCTTGACCGGCCCGTCCTCCAGCGCCTTGAGCGCGGCCTCGATCCGGGCGATCTGTTCGTCGACAGTGGCATCCCCGGTCTCGCTGGTGGTGTCGCCGGAGGGCGGAGCAGCCTGCTCCGGCGCCTTGGCCGGTGCCTCTGGCTTGGTGGTTGTGGAAGCGCCGCCATCGCCTGCCGTCGCCTCGGCGGTTGCCGGAGCCTCCTCGCCGCCGGTGTCCGCGGCGGCCTGGCGGGCCTTGGAAATAGCCTGGGCCAGCGGGCCGACTGCCTTAAGCGCGCCTTCGTAATCCGGCGGGCTGGCAGCTGCGCGGGCTTTAATCTGAGTCCAGACGGTTTCGATCTTCTCCGACTGCGCGGTCTTCAGTGCCAGCACCTCGCCGATCAGCGGCTCCAGCTTGGCCGCTGCCTGTTGCCACTTACCTTCCAGCAAGCTTTGCCGCTTTGCCCGCGCGGCCGCGTCCTGGGCGGCGGTTTTCATCTCCGCGGAGAGCTTGGCGACATGCTCCAGAGCGGCGGCAAAACCGCTTCCATCTGCCTTGGCCTGGATCGCCTTCCACAGCGCCTCTGCCTTGGAGAGGTCGATACCAGCAATGTCCCGGAGCTTGGCCATGTTGGCCTCCACCTTGGCGGCGGTGGTTTTCCACTTGGCCTCTGCCGGATCCGGTTCCGCGGAGGGGGCGGCCGGCGCATCGGACGGCGCTTCGGTGGCGGTGTCGCCGCTGGAAGCCGGAGCAGCCTGAGGCGTGTCCTCCGCCGTTTCATCTGCGTCATCATCTTCCGATTCGACGACATTCCCGGAAGGGTCGAGAATGAGGATCTTGTATTTGAGCCCGACCACCATGAACATCTTCTTGGCTTTGCGGGCCATGCCGGGCAGGATCTTGCCCTCGACCGACATCGACAGTTCCTTGCCGTCCAGCTTCAGCATTCCGAAGGTGAACTGCGGCGTCTCTCCGTCGGATTTGGCCTGCTTGCCCAAAACCTTGGCGGCCTTGGTCTTGTGGGTCAGGAAAACCGAGTTTTCGATTTTCTTGCCGAAGCACAACCCAAAGGCCAACTCACGCTTGCGCGCGATTGCCATCTGTTGCTTGATTTCTTTTGCGGCGGATCCGTCAAGAGGCATGGGGCAGCTCCCTGGACTAAAAAACTGTTTAAAATTAACGCCTTAACTTCGCGCTCCCTTAAGCGTCGCATGGAACCCGGAGTCCGGCAAGATTTTTTTCTTGTCAATCGCCTCAGGCTGCGCAGACTCAAAACCGATGCGCATCGAGGTGAGACGCTGATGATGTTCCAGCCAGTCGGTTCTGCCGAATGATGGGCCTGCGCCCCGCTCAGGCCGCGATATTCGCGGCCTTTGCAGGGGTTTGCGGCGGGCTGGCCGTGTGCTCTTTTGCCTCTGATAGCGGGACCGGACAGAGCGGAGGAATTCCCATGGCTTCAACCACGGCAGCAGACCTCGACGGCGCCTGGATCGTTCAGAAGGTCAAGGACGTCGACCTGGAAGCTTTCGATGATCTGCGGTTCGATTTTGACGCTGGCACGCTCTATGGCTCCAGCCCCTGCCGCAGTTTCACAACGACCTTCGGACCTGACTTGCACAACCTGATGTTTTCGCCTGTCCAGACAGGTGGCGGGCTATGTGACGAAGAGACTATGATCATTGAACGGGACTTCATGCAGCAGATCAGTCTGGTTAACCGCATGGAAGTGGATAAGGAAGGTCAACTGGTCATGTATAACTTTGATCAGCCACTGCTTTGGGCCAATCGGCTGCCTGGTTAACACAGCGCCCAGGCGGCTATGCCTTCGGTTCTCCCTTGATCAGGTCGGTTGCGTGTTCTGTTGTCCTTGACCCGGAGTACGGGGGGAACCAGTGAATGCCTGGCCTCCACATCGATGTTTATGCAAACCGATTAGCCCGGCGGCCGGCATTCGGCTATGGCAAGCAGGTCGCAGGTGGTCTTGCGGCCAAAAACACAGTGCGAATATGGAGAGTCGTAAAAACTATTCTAGTCAAACCAGGTTTCGGAAACCTGGTTGAACGCCATAATGGGCTAACCTCGTTGAATCGCGAAAATTTCCGGCACTGACCGTGCTTCGATCTGACCTGTCAGGACAAACGAGCCAGTTCCACTGCAGCCTTCTGCAGTTCTGGAAGGAACTCCATCAGTTCCTGCAGGCTTCGGCGTTGGGCCGGAGCATGCACTGAGAGTGTGGCAATGAGCCGGTTGCGCGCGTCTTGTACAGGGACCGCAACGGCGACCATTCCAGCAATGAATTCCTCATCATCGGTGGAGTAGCCGAGGCTGGAAATGGCCTCCAATTCCGCACTGAGTTTATCAGGGTCGGTACAGGTTTTTGGGGTTACCGCCTCCAGAGACCGAGCCCGCAACACTGCGTCAAGGGTGTTTGCCTTCAGTGTCGATAGGTACATCTTGCCGCTGGCAGTGCAGTGGAACGGAACCTGAGTGCCAATTGGCAGCTGAATACGCAGCGGCCATTTTGTTTCCACCCGGTCCAGATAGATCATCCCCTCCCGGTCCGGCGTGGCGAGGTTACAGGTCTCGCCCAGCTCCTCGGCCACGCTCTTGAGGATGCTGAGGCGGGCCGTACGCAGATGCTCCGACGACATGGTGTTGAATGCCAGCTTTCGCAGCCGCGGGCCTGGCCCGTAGGCCCGTCCGTCAAGGTCGCGCTGCAGGAAGCCCTCGGCCTCAGCCGTCTGCATCAGCCGGTGCACAGTAGGCTTGGGCAATCCCATGGCCTCGATCATCTCGGCCGGCTTCACCGCAACGCCGCGGCGGACAACCTCCTCCAACAGCACCAGCAGGCGCAGGTTGGTGGGGATCTGCCCCTCTTTCTTTTCCGGCGCATCCGCTGCCATCGCCGCCTCATCGCTACTTGTTGGGCAGCAGCACCAGCGCGAAGTCAGGAACCAGGGAGACCAGCACCCAGACCCCGATCAGGGCTGCAAGGTAAGGAACCGTATAGCGGAGCAGGCGGAAATACGGAACACCGGTCACACCGGATGCGACGTATAGGTTCAGCCCGTAGGGCGGGGTGATGAAGCCGATGGAGGCACCGACCAGGAAGATCACCGAGAAGTGAATCGGATCGACCCCGACAGAGGCCGCAATGGGGGCCAGGATCGGCGCCAGGATGATGGTCACTGGCAGGCTTTCCAGCACCATGCCGGAGAAGAAAACGATGACCATCGAGGTGAACAGCACCGCGTGGTAGCCGCCCATCGAGGTGACAAACCCGCCGATCGCCTGCTGCGCTCCGAGGAGCGACAATATCTGCTGCATCACCACCGAAATTGCGATCAGGGGTGCCAGGATGCCGGTGATCTGGGCCGAGCGCACCACGATGCCGGGGATCTGCGGGATGGTGAAGCCTTCGACCACCAGCATTTCGGCATAGGATTTCTCTTCCCAGGTCTTGTCGCTGCGGGCGCCGGTAATCTTGGTCACGACCCAGGACAGCACACCCGCGATGACGCAGAAGCCAACAGTCACACCCGCCGCTTCGGTGGGGGAGAACTTGCCGGTGTAGATGCCCCACAGAACCAGCCCTATGGCAAAGAAGCCGAGCCAGGCTCCAAAGGCGGTTTTCAGGACCCGGTTCAGTTGCAAGGGAATTAGGAAGCCCCAGCCGTTCTTGCGGCAGATGATCCAGCAGGCGAGCTGCATGCCGATGACCATCATCGCGCCAGGCAGGATGCCCGCGACGAACAGGTCGGAAATCGGCAGGTTCATCAGGAAACCGTAGACGATGAAGATGATCGACGGCGGGATGATGATGCCCACGGTGCCGCCTGCGGCGGCGGTGGCGGCAGAGAAGCGCTCGTCATAGCCGCCCTTAACCATTTCCGGGTGCAGCATCGAGCCGATTGTGGCGGTGGTTGCTGAGTTAGAGCCTGAAATGGCGGCAAACAACCCGCAGGCGCCAAGCGAAGCCATTGCCAGCCCGCCGCGCATCCAGCCGAGACAGGCGTAGGCAAAGTCAGAAAGGCGCCGGGCGATTCCGGACTGGTTGATCAGGTCGCCAGTCAGGATGAACAGCGGCATCGCCAGGAGCGCAAAGCCCTTGTTGAACACATTCAGGAGCTCCGCACCCATGTTGTCGAGCGTCAGCCCCAGCACGAAGGAGCAGCCGATCACCCAATAGCCGATCACCAGCAGCACCGGCACGCCAAGCATGAACAGGAAGGTGACCCCAATCGAGATCAGCGTGACCCAGGTTCCCGTATCCATTACACGTCTCCTCCGATCACGGCCTGTTTGATCAGCGGCGCGCCGCTGCGGAAGTTTCCGATGTCGTCTGCCAGATTTTCAAACACCCGGGCGATCATCAGAACAAAGGACAGGGGTGCGGTGATCAGGAACCACCACTGCAGCACGCTGTCGGTGCCTAGAACAATCTGGAAGTTGGAGGCCGACAGCGCCGTCAGCCGGGTGGTGGTGACAAAGACGATCACCGCAAAGCCGAACCACAGCACCGCATCCAGGGCGAGGCAGCCCATCTGCGCCCAGCGCGGCATGACGGTGCGGAATTCCGAGAAGCTGAGATGGGTCCGCAGCCGCACATTAAAGGCCGCGCCGAACCAGGCCATGATCATGAACAGCAGCGGCGGAATGGTGGTGGACCAGGGCTGCTGGTTCTTGAACACGAAGCGGTCAATCACCCCCCAGAAAATGATGAAGGCAATCGCCAGGTAGCTCCACACCATGATGGTGCGCTCCAGATGACGGTCCAACAGCGGCACCAGCCGGTAGACTATCATCACCAGAAGACCGCCGATTGCGGCAGCGGCGGTGCCCAGCACCCAGGCGGCATTGCTTTCCAAAGCGTTACGGATTTCCCAGCTGTCCTGGGACGCGAAGGCGCTGAAAATAGCGGCGATATCCGACCAAAGCTGCATGTGTTCCTCCCCTCATTGCCCCTGTGATCCTGACGGATCCTGTCAGGCAAACAAGGCCGACGCAGTCTGGCGCCGGCCCTATGCTCATTGATCAGGCCTTTGTCAGCCCTTCCACCAGCGGCGCGGCTCCACGTTTTCGGGCTTCATGTCTTTGTCGACTTCGCGCGCGATGTTGTAGATTTCCTGGTAAGTGTCGATGCCGCCAGCCCATTTGTTCAGGCGGTCGCGCCACTGCTCCCATAGTTGCGGCTGGAACTCGGGTGAGCACATTTCCTCGGCCATGCGGATTTCGCTGTCCGGCAGGAATGCCGGTCGCACGCCGTGTTCCGCAAACACCGTGCCCGGCAGCTGCGGGTCGGAGAAGCCGACGGTCTTCACCAGCGCCGCCTCGTTTGCAGCCTGCACATGGGCCTGTGCCCAATAGGCGCTCTCCATCACCGCGTCCTGCAGGTAGCCTTCGAGGCCGTCAAAAACCTTGGCGGACATCGAGGTGTGCTCGGTGCCGCAGAAGAACTTGAGGTCAACGGACTGCGAAACCACCGGTGCCATGTTGGCATAGGCCACTGCGGAGGCCCAGGTTTCGGCGCCGTCGATCAGGCCCTGCTTCAAACCGTCGAGGGTTTCTTCCCAGGCCACTGGCACCGGGTTCAGGTTCAGCGCGTTCATGGCGATCCGGCCCAACTGAGTGCCGGTGACACGGTTTTTGGTGCCAAACAGCTGTTCCAGCTTGGTGATGGTCGGCTGGTCCTTGTATTTCAAGCCCAGCTGGATGCCGCGCAGCTCGCAATGGCTGAACAGGAATTTCAGCCCGTGGCGCTTCTCCAACGGATCGCGCAGGATTTCTTGGCTCTTAGGGTGATAAAGGAAATGGTACTGGGACGCGCGGCCCGGGAACATAAAGGCATAGTCCAGCACGTTCAGGTAAGGTGCGCCGCCGGCCGAGTTCTGGGTTGAAGCGGCATAGATATCGACAATGCCCTGCTGCGTTTTCTCAACGCAGCTCAGCTGGCCGCAGATCTGGTTGTCGCCGATGAACTCAATGCGGATCTCGCCGTCTGTGCGTGCTTCCAAGTCACGGGCGAATTCCAGTGCCCCTGCCCGCTCGATCAGCAGGTTGCGCGCGTTGAAGCCCGAGGCGCCGAACTTCAGTGTGTGCTTGGCGGGCTTTGCGTAGCGTTTTTCATAGGTTGATTCCGCAGCGGAGGCGAGGTTCGCCAAACTCATCGCGCCACCAAAACTTCCTGCCGCCAGAAGGGTCGAGCTCATCCCGTAAGTCCCTGCCACCCGGAACAGATCCCGCCGCGTAATACGGCCCAGTTTGTTAGTCAGCCCCATAATTCTCCTCCCTAAGATCAATTATTGAGACGTTTCGTATCAAAAAACGCTAGACCAATTTGCGCATCCTGTATAGAAGTTTTTTCATCGGGAGTTCGGGAGGAATGGATTTGGACGCGGATTTCATCGTCATCGGCGCTGGGTCTTCCGGCTGTGTTGTCGCCAATAGGTTGAGTGCAAACCCGCAAAACAAGGTGGTTCTGCTGGAAGCCGGAGGACGTGACACGAATCCCTGGATTCATATTCCGGTCGGCTATTTCAAAACCATGCACAACCCGTCGGTGGACTGGTGTTACAGGACCGAACCGGATCCGGGTCTTAATGGCCGCTCGATTGATTGGCCGCGAGGCAAGGTATTAGGAGGGTCTTCCTCGTTGAACGGACTTTTATATGTCCGCGGCCAAAAAGAGGATTACGACCGCTGGCGCCAGATGGGCAACGAAGGCTGGGGCTGGGAAGATGTCTTGCCGCTCTTCAAGCGCTCCGAAGATCAGGAGCGCGGCGCGGATGATTTCCATGGCACAGGCGGCCCGCTGGCGGTTTCAAACATGCGTATCCAGCGCCCAATCTGTGACGCATGGGTGGCTGCCGCGCAGGAAGCAGGATACCCGTTCAACCCCGATTACAACGGAGCCGAGCAAGAAGGCGTCGGCTACTTCCAGCTCACCACCCGTAACGGCCGGCGTTGCAGTGCGGCAGTCGCCTTCCTTAAACCTGCGCGGAACCGGCCCAATCTGCAGATCATCACAAATGCCCTCGTCGAAAAGATAAGTCTAGACGGGCGCCGGGTGACAGGCGTCAGCTACCTGGACAAAGCAGGCCAGCGCCACTCCATCACGGCCCGCAGGGAAGTCATCCTGTCCGGCGGTGCTATCAATTCACCGCAAACATTGATGCTGTCAGGTATCGGCCCGGCTGACCAGTTGCAGGCCAACGGTATCGAACCACTTGTCGATCTGCCCGGGGTAGGCCAAGGGCTGCAGGACCATCTGCAGGCAAGACTGGTTTACAAATGCAATGAACCAACGCTCAATGACGAAGTCCGCAGCCTGTTCAACCAGGCCCGGATCGCCTTGAAGTATGCGCTGTTCCGGGCCGGACCGATGACCATGGCGGCGAGTCTCGCAACCGGTTTCATGAAAACCCGGACTGAAGTGGCAACGCCTGACATCCAGTTCCATGTGCAGCCCTGGTCAGCGGACAGCCCCGGTGAAGGGGTACATCCATTTTCCGCCTTCACAATGTCGGTCTGCCAGCTGCGCCCCGAAAGCCGGGGCGAAATCCGGCTGAACGGGCCGGACCCCAGGACCTACCCAAAAATCTTTCCGAACTACCTTTCCGCCGAGACCGACTGCCGGACAATCGTCGACGGCATCAACATTGCCCGGCGCATTGCCCGGCACAATCCTCTGGCATCCAAGATTGCCGAGGAATTCCGCCCCAGCGCTGGCCTGGCAATGGAAGATTACGAAGGAACACTGGATTGGGCGCGCAGCAACTCGGTTTCAATTTATCACCCCACTGGGACCTGCAAGATGGGAGCGGGGGAGAATGCAGTGGTAGATGAAAAGCTGCGGGTTCACGGCGTTGAGGGGCTGCGTGTAGCCGATTGCTCTATCATGCCGGAAATCGTCTCCGGCAACACCAATGCGCCCGCAATCATGATCGGGGAAAAGGCCAGTGATCTGATCGCCGAAACTGGTTAAACCATTATTAGAGCGAATACTTAGGGTTCTGGTAAAGCTGAGAAAACAGAAGCACGCTTACCGTACCCAGACCTCTACCCTCCGGTTGATCTGGCGGCCCCAATCGCTATCATCGCAGGCCATCGGCAAGACCTCACCAAATCCCTCAGTCCGAATTTTCACGCGGCTGACGTCTGCGGTTTCCGCGGCCTTGATCACCGCATCACGCACAGCTCCAGCCCGCTTCATTGCGATCTGCCTGTTGCCATCGGCCGGGCCGACCCCATCGGAAAACCCCGCGAACACAAGCTCCTGAGCATCGAACTCGCCTGCTTCGAGCGCCCGGGCCAATTGTTCGATGTTGCTGCGGGACTGGGCGTCAGGGCGCGACGATCCCGGCTCGAACCGGAATGTGGCTGTTAATCTCCGCATCCCTCCCAGGGCGGTCACCAGCCGCTGCAATTCAGTCAGGCCGCCTTTCTGGTCTGCAGCCAGAATAGCATTGGACAGGCGGTTCCCCTGGCGGCTCACCGGGATTAGTTCCGGGGCCTGATCTACAAAACCTGCGCGGCGGATCACTGCCTGCGCAGCGGGTCCGCGCACATAAGCGAGGAAGTCGCGCGCTACCTTAGGCAGGCGCCGGGCCGGCAAGTATAAAAACATCGGCACGGTCAACGGGTAATCCTCGGTCTTTACCGCCTGCCGGCTGGCCTGCAGCGAAAATCCGCAAGGTCCTGAAAGGGTCAAAACCCGGGCTGCGCCTTTCTCAGCGTAACTGGCTATGCCGATGGCAAAGGGATCAATCAAAACCCGCCGGACCAGCGTGCTGCTGCGGTCATGACGGTTGATCTTGGCAGTAAAGCCTGCGCCGGTTGGCGCCATCAGTTTGTCTTCGACTGCTTGTGAGAGACCGGAACCGGACACAGGCATATGAATGGAAATGGGAGCATCTGGGCCGTCAAGCTCCTGCCAGTTGCTGATCCGGCCGGACAAGATACCAGCCAATTGCGGCAAGGTAACCTCACGCACGGGATTTGCCGGCGCGACAACTGGCACAAAAGCATCCAGCGCCAGGATCCTGCTGCGCCCGGTCCCGGTCAAATCCCCCAAACCTGCGGCCCGCGCGGCCTTGCGTTCCAAAACGCGGATCTCACGTGTTGCCATCGCAACATCGGCCTCATCCGCAACAAGCGCTGCGAACCCAGCATCTGTATTACTGACTGCAAATGTAAACCGTGCGGCGGGCTTCTGCCCTCGCAGCAAGACATGGCTGAAGTTTCCCTCAGGCAGCGGCTCCCGGCGTGTCTGGTAGCCATTGCGCAACGCAAAGCCTTCAATCAGCGCCGGCAACAGCACCTCCGACATGGCGGAAGATCCAGCAAAAGTGATCTCCGCAACAAAGGCAGACAGGCTGGGACACCCTGGCCCATCGCAAGCCACACCGGAGCCATCCACGGTGAGCTCACCGAACTGTGTCTGTACTCGGTAGAATTCGCCATCAAACCCCAGCAGCGTGCCGGTGATCTCAACTGTGCCATCCGGAGAAGACAGGGTGACATCCTGAGCTGCAAGACCGCGTGCCAGGACTGTCAGAAAAAGTGCGGCACAAACGGCCGCACGCAAGAAGGTCATGTGGATACCTGAAGTTACCGCAAATCAGTTGGCGGCAATCTTCAGGTCTTCGAGAAGATTATTCAACACCAGAAAGCTTCCCTGAGCTTCGCAATCTGGCATTCCCATCACCAGATCGCGGCTGCTGAGCCTGCCACCGGTCAATTGCAGCGCTTGTGCGAAGATATCCCGTCCGCAGTTTCCTCCGGTCACTTCGGCTTCTGCTGTCAAAGACACTGTTCCGGATTGACCCGGAAGGCTTGAGGGCAAGCTGTAAATTTCTGCGATCCTCGGAACCAGAAGGCTTTGTTCTCCCAGCCGATCTATCCGGCCCATGCCAGCATGGTCCTCTGCACCGTGCCAGACGTGCCCCTCACCTCCATAAGCGGCACCGAATTCCCGGGCGTGCAATTCGAGGCCGCTATTACCGCTCCACTGCACTACGACACGCTCAAAATCTTCGATACCATCAACCTCGGCCACCGCTACGGCACCGGAACCGGAACCGCTTTGAGTTTCAGCGATAAACACAGCAGTTCGTGTCAAGGCCGGCACAAAAGTTTCGTAACTCCCAGTGTCATCCAGGGAAACGGCGAAGCTCATTCCGCTGTGATGCACTGTAAGACGCTCATTCGGGCGGCACGGGGCGTCAACGGACAGCTTAACCATCGCCAAAGGAGCTGCTTCGGCTTTAGCCATCGTCTGGCAGGAGGCTTCATTCACCGGTTCTGCCCTTGGCAAGCCAATTGTTTCAGAAGACGGGCTGGAAGGCGCGGAGGTCAGAGAAATCTTCTCGATCAGAAGGCTCTCCGTTTCCGGCTCCGCAAATGTCCCAGTATCTGCCGCGGCGGGCTGGCCGGTTTCGCCGGTCCCCCAACGCGTTTCGGATGCCTGCATATAGACGCCGATGCCCAAGGCACCTGCAAGCGTCAATACCCCCGTCAGCATTACCTGTTTGGTCAGCATGAAGCCCTCCTGAGACAGACTGCTTTTCACAGCCTGCCCCTCAATGACGGCCAGTTTGTGGCTGCAAGCGGGAGAAAATCCGGCGAATTACCAGCCTTCGTTGCGGTCCTGGAAACAAAATCAGGGGCACTCCCGCGCCTGCGGTTTTTGGGGCCGCGCAACGGCCTTAGGCCCGGCGCTGCACACAGCACAGCGCCTGACGGGAGCGCTCTTTGCCAAGTGTCCTGTCACGCAGCCCGCCAAGGGCCGCGAAACCGGAGACCGATAGGAACGAAAGGTCAATCAGACCAAGCTGCCGTGGCAATGCTTGAACTTCTTTCCGGATCCGCATGGGCACTTGTCGTTGCGCGAAGGATTACCCCAGGTTGACGGATCGCCCTCTACAAAACCTGGCACGGCTGCGTCTGCCGACGCTTCCGCGCCAGTGGCTTGTGCCGCCATCTGCTGCATGGCTGCCTGACGGGCTGCCATCTCCATCAGCATCTGCTGCTGCTCTTCCTCAGTCATCGGACGCACCCTGCTGAGCTGCTGGGAGACTTCCTCACGCAGACTGTCAAGCATGCTTTCGAACAGCTGGAAACTCTCGTTTTTATACTCGTTCAGCGGATCACGCTGCGCATAGCCGCGGAACCCCACCACCGAACGCAGATGCTCCAGCGTCAGCAGATGTTCACGCCATTTCTTGTCGATGGTCTGCAGCAGCACCTGCTTTTCGATGTTGCGCATGTTTTCCGGGCCGAAGGCCTCAGCCTTCTCCGCCATCATCTTATCGGACGCATTCACCAGCCGCTCGCGGATTTGTTCATCGTCAACACCTTCTTCGGCTGCCCAGTCTGCAACAGGCGCGTCAATGGACAGCATTTCGCGGACCTGTTCCTGCAAGCCCTCCGTGTCCCACTGGTCAGCGTAGGTTTTGGGCGGCATATGGACGTCGAGAAGGTCATCGATCACTTCATGGCGCATGTCATTGGTGATTTCCGACAAGTCTTCAGCAGCCATGATTTCGCGGCGCTGCTTGAAGATCACCTTACGCTGATCATTCATCACGTCGTCGAACTTCAGCACGTTTTTGCGCATGTCAAAGTTGCGGCCTTCGACTTTTGCCTGGGCTCGTTCCAGCGATTTGTTCACCCAAGGATGGATAATCGCTTCGCCTTCCTTCATGCCCAAAGACGACAGCAGCTTGTCCAGACGCTCAGAGCCGAAGATCCGCATCAGGTCGTCTTCGAGGCTGAGATAGAAGCGGGTGCGGCCAGGGTCACCCTGACGGCCGGAACGGCCGCGCAACTGATTGTCGATGCGACGGCTTTCGTGCCGTTCAGACGCCATCACAAAAAGGCCGCCGGCATCCAGCACTTTCTGCTTTTCTTCCGCGTGTTTGGCTTCCTCTGCGGCACGCAGTTCCGCTGGATCGGCCTCGGGGTTGGCCGCCAGCGCCTCCAGCACCTTCATTTCGACATTACCGCCGAGTTGAATATCGGTACCGCGGCCCGCCATGTTGGTAGCGATGGTCACCGCGCCGTAGCGGCCGGCATCGGCGACGATCTGCGCCTCCTGCTCGTGGTGGCGTGCATTCAGCACATTGTGAGGGATGCCTTCCTGCTCCAGCATCTGGCTCAGCAGTTCCGACTTTTCGATCGAGGTTGTGCCCAAAAGGACCGGCTGCCCCTTTTCGTGGGCAACCTTGGCTTCCTTGATCATCGCCTCGTATTTCTCACGGGCGGTGCGGTAAACCTGATCGTCCTCGTCAACCCGGGCAATCGGACGGTTGGTCGGCACCTCAACAACGCCCAGACCATATATTTCCGCAAATTCCTCGGCTTCCGTCATTGCGGTACCGGTCATGCCGGAAAGCTTGTCGTAAAGACGGAAGTAGTTCTGGAAGGTCACGGAGGCCAAAGTGGTATTCTCCGGCTGGATCTGCACCTCTTCCTTGGCTTCAATGGCCTGGTGGAGGCCTTCGGAAAGGCGGCGGCCTGGCATCATCCGGCCGGTGAACTCGTCGATCAGCACCACCTGGCCGTCGCGGACGATGTAATCCTTATCCCTCTGGAACAGCTTGTGCGCCCGCAGAGCCTGGTTGACATGGTGAACAACTGTGGTGCTTTCCGGATCATAGAGCGATGCTTCGGCCTCCAACAGCCCGTGTTCGCGAAGGGTCTGCTCCAGATACTCGTTGCCTTCCTCAGTGAAAGTCACGCCGCGAGTTTTCTCGTCGACCTCGTAATGGTGTTCCGCCAGCAGCAGGATCACTTTATCGATGGTGGAATAGAGCTCGGAGCGGTCTTCCGCGGGACCAGAGATGATCAGCGGGGTACGGGCCTCATCGATCAGGATCGAGTCAACTTCGTCAACAATGGCAAAGTTGTGCTGCTTCTGAAACACCTGGTCCAAAGACGGCTTCATGTTGTCGCGCAGGTAATCAAAGCCCAGTTCGTTGTTCGTGGCATAGGTCACGTCGCTTTGGTAGGCAGCCATCTTCTCTGCATCTGGCTGGCCCGACCAGATAACGCCGGTGGTCATGCCGAGCTGAGCAAACACCTTGCCCATCCATTCACTGTCGCGCTTGGCCAGGTATTCGTTCACCGTGACCACATGCACGCCCTTGCCCGTCAGCGCGTTCAGGTAGGCAGGGAAAGTCGCCACCAAAGTCTTGCCTTCGCCCGTCTTCATCTCGGAGATGTTACCCTGATGCAGGAAAACACCACCCATCAACTGGGTATCAAAAGCACGCAAGCCCAAGGCCCGCTTGGCCGCCTCCCGCACATTGGCAAAGGCTTCGGGCAGCAGCGCATCCAGTTTTTCGCCATCCAGCGCCCGCTTGCGAAGTTCTTCGGTCTTGGCAATCAGCCCGTCATCGCTGAGCTTTGCGAAGTCTTCTTCCAGCCCGTTGATCTGAGCAATCAGCGGCCGTGTCGCCTTGACCTTGCGGTCGTTAGGTGTACCGAAAACCTTTTTGGCGATTGTTCCGAAACCCAGCATATCTTCTCCAGCGATCCTATATCCGGCCCATGCATCGGGCAGGCTTGCCCGCCGTGACCGCAACCCATAAACAAAGGTGGAAAGACGGTCCTGCCAATGGCCTCAAGGCGATGTAAGCGGCAGGGTATAGAGTGTCAACGGCACGGCCCTTAACGGCCAAGGAATAGGAAGGTTTCAATGCGTAAAGGTCTCACATTTCTGCGCGGTATGGCGGTTGCCGCCTGTGCTGCGCTGCCGCTGGCCGCAGCAGCATCTCCGCATGCAAACACGGTGGTTGCCTCGGTCAATGGCGAGGAGATCACCATTGGCCATATGGTCATGGCCCGCGAAAACCTGCCGGCGCAGTACAAGCAGCTGCCCGATGACGTCCTCTACAACGCAATCCTGGATCAGCTGATCCAGCAAACAGCATTGAAACAGCAGCTTCGGGGCCAGGTGCCCCACTATGTCGAGCTTTCGGTCGATAACGAAAAACGCGCCTTGCTGGCAGCGGAGGTAATCGAAACGGTCATGGAAAAGGCAAGCGGCGAGGAGAAACTGCGCGCGGCCTATGACGCGAAGTATTCCACCGGCGAAGGCGGTGATGAATTTCACGCCGCTCATATCCTGGTCGAAAGCGAAGAGGACGCGCTGGACGTCAAGGCCGAGCTGGATGCAGGCGCTGACTTTGCCACGCTGGCAAAAGAACGCTCTACCGGTCCCTCCGGCCCGAACGGCGGCGACCTCGGCTGGTTTACCACAGGCCGCATGGTGCCAGAGTTTGAACAGGCTGTCCTGAAACTGGGCTCTGGGGAAGTTTCGGGTCCGGTCCAAACGCAGTTTGGCTGGCACATCATCCTGCTGAACGAGCGCCGCAAGACAGAAGCGCCCGAATTCGAAGAAGTCCGTGCCGTGCTGGCTGATGAGTTGCGCCAGAAAGCGGTTGAGGAACGGGTGAACGAGCTAACAGCAGCTGCGGAAATCGAACGGCCTGAGATTGAGGATCTTGATCCGGCCATACTCAAAGATCTCAGCCTGGTAAGGAACTGATCATGGCCAAATCCATGCCCGTTTCGCCGCTGGCGCCTGCCAGCTTCCCCGACCTTCCGGTGATCAAGGGCGTGCGCTTTGCATCCGCTGCCGCTGGGGTCAAATACCAGGGCCGCACTGACGTGATGCTTGCGGTGATGGATCCGGGGACAGCGGTTGCCGGCGTCTTTACCCGATCCAAAACCCGCTCTGCGCCAGTGCTGGACTGCCAAGCCAAACTTGGCGGGGCTGCAGACACCGGGGCAGCAATTCTGGTGAACTCCGGCAACTCAAATGCCTTCACCGGCCACTACGGGCAAACCTCGGTTGCGGAGATCACTGCGGCTGTTGCAGCGGAGGCCGGCGTACCGGTCGAACGCGTCTTTACCGCGTCCACCGGCGTCATCGGCGAACCGCTGCCGCATGATCGGATTGTCGCTAAGATCGGCGAGCTGAACGGCGCCTTGGACGAAGGCGCACTGGAAGGCGCTGCCAAGGCCATCATGACCACGGATACCTTTGCCAAGGGCGCTTGCGCCACTATCGGCATTGACGGCAAGACGGTTAAGATTGCCGGTATAGCCAAGGGTTCCGGCATGATCGCGCCGGATATGGCAACGATGCTGGTCTACATCTTCACCGATGCAAAGGTAGAACAGGGAGCGCTGCAGGACCAGCTGGCCGGAATTTGCGATCGCAGCTTCAATTGCATCACCGTGGACAGCGACACCTCCACCTCAGACAGCCTTATGCTCTGCGCAACTGGTGCCTCCGGCGTGGATGCAACAGGCAATGCGGAGTTTGCTGCCGGACTGGAACGGGTCATGCTTGACCTGTCTCACCAAGTCGTGCGTGACGGTGAAGGCGCCACAAAGTTCGTGGAAATCCAGGTGACAGGTGCAGCTTCGGATGCTGACGCCAAAGTTCATGGCATGGCAATTGCCAACTCACCGCTGGTGAAAACCGCAATCGCCGGCGAGGACCCAAACTGGGGCCGCGTGGTCATGGCGATTGGAAAGTCCGGCGCAGCAGCCGACCGTGATTTGCTGTCGATCTCATTTGGCGATGTTCTGGTAGCGGAGAAAGGCTGGGTCTCGCCGGCTTACAAAGAAGAACTGGGCGCAGCGGAAATGAAGAAGCAGGAAATCACCATCAAGGTGGATCTGGGCCTAGGCAGCGGCGCAGCCACTGTCTGGACCTGCGATCTGACTCATCAGTACATCTCGATCAACGCGGACTACCGGTCATGAAGACGATTCTAGTCTCTGCCGTTGCCCTCATCGATGCAGACGGCAGGGTGTTGCTGGCGCAGCGGCCTGAAGGCAAGTCCATGGCAGGCTTGTGGGAGTTTCCCGGCGGCAAGATCGAGCCAGGCGAAACGCCTGAGGCCGCGTTGATCCGGGAGTTGCACGAGGAGCTTGGAATAGGCACTTGGGCTTCGTGCCTTGCTCCTTTGACTTTCGCCAGCCACTCCTACGAAGATTTTCATCTTCTGATGCCGCTGTTTGCCTGCCGTAAGTGGGAGGGCATCCCGCAGGCCAAAGAAGGACAAACGCTGAAATGGGTGCGGCCGCATGATCTGCGAGACTACCCGATGCCCCCGGCGGACATCCCGCTGATCCCAATTCTGCGAGACTGGCTGTAACGCGCTTTTGGCACGGCCTCTTCCGGGCCGTGCCAAAATTCTACAGGCCACTCGGCTGTCGCCAAGCAATTAGCAACCCCAAGCTGAAGCCGCGAACCTTTTCAACCATTCTGTTCAAATCCAAGTTTGCGAACCAACTCACAGCTCTGCACGTCAGCGGATCAGGAGGCGGTCATGATAGGAGCAATCCAAGCGGGACACTCTTCACTGGTTCAGGGCAGCTTCATACGGGCATACTCAGATGGGAAAACTACGGTGCGGATTGGCAGGAAAGCGTATGCTGGCCGTCCGGGCAAACCCGTTGCCTGAGCGCCACTCACACCTGCCAGGCAAAGATGGGCAGCTGAACAAGCTGCCCTTTTCCATGTGGCAAAGCGGTATTGATGCATTCCAAAAGGAAAAAGCCCCGGTCAAACCGGGGCTTTTCAAAACTCAGCTTAAAACGGCTATCAGTCGAGAGTACGCGTGACCTCTTCACGCTCGAAGATTTCGATCACGTCATTCGGGCGGATATCGTCGTAGTTCTCAAACGCCATACCGCATTCCTGACCAGACTGTACCTCGGACACTTCGTCCTTGAAGCGCTTAAGGGTCTTCAGCGTGCCTTCGTGGATCACCACGTTGTCGCGCAGCAGGCGCACGCCGGCCGAGCGGCGGGCAACGCCTTCGGTGACCAGACAGCCAGCAACCTTGCCAACACCGGTAACCTTGAAGACTTCCTTGATCTGCGCGTAGCCGATGAAGTTCTCGCGGATCTCCGCCGACAGCAGGCCGGAGGCTGCAGCTTTCACGTCATCCACCAGGTCATAGATCACCGAGTAGTAACGGATCTCCACGCCTTTCTGGTTGGCAGTATTACGGGCCGAAGCATTAGCACGGACGTTGAAACCCATGATCGGCGCGCCGGAGGCTTCGGCAAGGCCCACATCGGTCTCGGTAATCGCACCGACGCCCGAGTGCAGCACGCGAACGCGCACTTCCTCGTTTCCGATCTTTTCCATCGCCTGAACGATGGCTTCGGCGGAACCCTGCACGTCGGCTTTGACCAGAATAGGCAGCTCGGAGACGTTTTCGTCTTCCTTGGCCTTGGCCATCAGCTGTTCCAGAGTGGTCGCAGCACCGGCTGCAGCACGCTTGTCCTTGGCGGCCTGCTCACGGTAGGCGGCGATTTCGCGCGCCTGCGCCTCGGTCTCGGTCACATTCAGAACGTCACCTGCTTCCGGAGTGCCGTTGAGACCCAGAACCTCAACCGGCACAGAGGGGCCGGCTTCCTGCACGCGCTCACCCTTGTCGTTGATCAGCGCGCGGACCTTGCCGTACTGCTCACCCACAACAAAGATGTCGCCCTGACGCAGGGTGCCGTTCTGAACCAGAACGGTGGCAACGGGGCCGCGGCCCACATCCAGCTGGGCTTCGATCACGGCGCCTTGGGCGGCACGGTTCGGGTTGGCTTTCAGTTCCAGGATTTCCGCCTGCAGCGCGATGGCTTCCAGCAGTTCGTCCAAGCCCTGGCCGGTGTGCGCCGAAACTTCAACGTCCTGCACTTCACCGGACATCTGTTCAACAATCACTTCGTGTTGCAGCAAGTCCGTGCGGACCTTCATCGGGTCTGCGGCAGGCTTGTCGCATTTGTTGATCGCCACGATCATCGGAACTTCGGCCGCCTTGGCGTGGTTGATTGCTTCAATGGTCTGCGGCATGACAGCGTCGTCCGCTGCAACAACCAGAACCACGATATCGGTTACCTGAGCACCGCGCGAGCGCATCGAGGTAAAGGCCGCGTGGCCAGGGGTATCCAGGAAGCTCAGCGTGGTGCCGCTTTCGGTTTTCACCTGATACGCACCAATGTGCTGGGTGATGCCGCCGGCTTCGCCGGCCACAACGCGGGCATTGCGGATCGCATCCAGAATCGAGGTTTTACCGTGGTCGACGTGGCCCATAATGGTGATCACCGGCGGGCGCGGCTTAAGGTCGTCTTCTTTGTCTTCGACTTCCTTGATCACGTCCTCGACGTCAGCATCGGAAACGCGGGTCACCTTGTGACCGAATTCCTCAATGATCAGTTCCGCGGTATCGGCGTCGATCGATTGGTTCTGGGTGACCATCATGCCCATCTGCATGAGCGACTTCACCACATCGGCGACACGCTCTGCCATACGGTTGGCCAGCTCGGACACCACAATGGTTTCCGGCAGCTGCACGTCGCGCACAACCTTTTCACGCTCGACCGAGCCGCCCATCGCCTTCTGCCGCGCACGTTCCTGCTTGCGCTTCATAGCAGCCATCGACCGCTGGCGGTTGCCTTCACCGCCAGTTGCCTGGCCCAGGGTCAGCTTGCCGGAACGGCGGTTGTCGTCGCGGCCCTTGCCGCGGGACGGGCGCTGCTCGCGCTCGCGCTCGGATTTGCGCGGTGTTGCGGCAGGTGCAGGCTTGTTCGGCGCAGAACGCTCAGCTTTCGCAGCTTCCGGTGCCGGTGCGGCTGCAGCACGCTTTGCAGCTTCTTCAGCTGCAATACGCTGACGCTCTTCTTCTTCAGCTTTAGCACGCGCACGCTCTTCCGCCTCGCGCTGCTCGCGCTCCTTGGCTTCCTGCTCCGCCCGGCGGCGCTCGCGCTCTTCAGCGCGGGCCTTTTCCTCGGCTTCGCGTTGCGCGGCTTCCTCTGCCTCGCGGGCCTTTGCGGCCTGCAGAGCTTTCAGGCGGCGCTCCATTTCTGCATCGCTGATGCCGGCAGGCCGGCGCGATCCGGATGTGGAAGGTGCAGCACCGCTGCCTCCCTTGGCCGCACCCGGCTTGGGAACCACAACGCGTTTGCGCTTGGTTTCCACCACGACATTCTTGGTCCGTCCATGGCTGAAACTCTGTTTCACGTTCCCCGGACGGGAACCCCCACGCAGACCCAGTGTCTTTTTGCCGTCACTATCGCTCATAAAGCTACTTATCCTTCCGTGCGGCCGTTGCCGCCCACCATTTCGCGCAAACCTTGCAGTCGTTGCGCCTCATCTACAACACGTTTGCTGAGTCCGCCAGAGGCGAGGGCGGCATGGATTGCAGTTTGGCGCCCAAATGCCATTCCCAGCTCGTCCGCCGTGAGGCAGCCGATGAATTTGCCCTTGTAGGGCGTGCTCAGCTTCGACTTCCCGCGCCCTGACCCGTCGGAGGCCTGGATCAGAACCCTGGCCTCTTCTTTGGACAGCCAATCCTTGACCCGCTCAAACCCGGACACCGCTTCGCCCGATTTGCGCGCGAGGCTGATCAGTTCGATCAGGCGGCGGACAACCTGGCGCTCGACTTCCTGCACCAGCTCTTCCGGCACCTGGACCTGTGCCTTGAAACCGCGGGCGAACAGCTTCTTCTTGACTGCCGCAGCCAGAGCCTCGCGGCTGGAGGCCACATAGACACCGCGGCCGGGCAATTTACCCATCACATCGGGCACAACCTGCCCATCAGGGCCCATCACAAAACGGATGAGGCCCTGTTTGGGCTGGGACTCGCCGGTCGCGAGGCATTTGCGCTCGCTTTCGCCGGTCCGGTCTTTTGTTGCGCCACCGCGTGTCATGCAGGTCTCCCGTGCAAAGCCTGAAATCAGGCCTCGCCTTCCTCTTCGCCAGACTCTTCGCCTTCAGCGGCTTCCGCTTCCAGCTCTTCCGGATCAACCCAGCCCAGCATGATGCGGGCGGTCATCACCAGATCCTGTGCTTCTTCCAGCGACACACCGAAGGGTTCCAGGATACCGTCATCCTTGACCCGCTCGCCGCCATCCGTGGTCCAGCCGCCAGCTAGCTCCCAGTCCGCGCAGGTTGCGAAGTCTTCCAGCGACTTCACGTCGTCCTTCGCCAGCGCTTCGACCATCTGGGGGGTCAGGCCTTCAAACTGGATCAGGCTGTCTTCGGCACCCAACGCGCGCGCTGCATCCAGCGCTGCCTTGGCCTGAGCTTCAAGGAAGTCGCGGGCGCGGGCCTGAAGCTCCTCGGCGGTGCCTTCGTCGACACCATCAATCACCAGCAGTTCGTCCAGCTCAACATAGGCAACCTCTTCGAGGTTGGTGAAGCCTTCGGACACCAGAAGCTGGGCAAAAAACTCGTCCAGATCCAAGGTTTCCATGAACAGCTTGGTGCGCGCCTCGAATTCCTTCTGGCGGCGGGCCGATTCCTCTTCCTCGGTCATGATGTCGATGTCGAGGTTGGTCAGCTGCGACGCCAGGCGCACGTTCTGGCCGCGGCGACCGATAGCCAGGCTCAGCTGCTCTTCCGGCACCACAACTTCAATCTTGCCGGCTTCTTCGTCCAGAACAACCTTGGAAACTTCCGCCGGCTGCAGCGCGTTCACCAGGAAGGTGGGCTGATCTTCGTTCCACGGGATGATGTCGATCTTCTCGCCTTGCAGCTCGTTCACAACGGCCTGCACGCGGGAGCCGCGCATACCCACACAGGCACCGACCGGATCGATCGAACCGTCGTAGGAGATCACAGCAATCTTGGCGCGCGAACCGGGGTCGCGGGCAACCGCCTTGATCTCGATGATACCGTCATAGATTTCCGGCACTTCCATCTTGAACAGCTCGGCCATGAACTCCGGTGCGGTGCGCGACAGGAAGATCTGCGGGCCGCGCGGTTCACGGCGCACATCCTTGATGTAGCAGCGCACACGGTCGTTCGGGCGGTAGCTTTCGCGGCCGATCTTCTCGTTGCGGCGCAGGATCGCTTCGCCGGCGCCCACATCGACGATGACGTTGCCGTATTCCTCACGCTTGACTAGACCGTTGATGATGGTGCCGGCACGGTCTTTAAACTCTTCATACTGGCGGTCACGCTCAGCTTCGCGAACCTTCTGCAGGATCACCTGCTTGGCCGACTGGGCGGCAATCCGGCCCATTTCAACCGGCGGCACTTCCTCGACGTAGGTCTGGCCGACCTCGGGGTCCGCCATGTACTGGCGCGCCTGGTCGACGGTCATCTCGGCCTGGTAGTTTTCCAGTTCGTCATCGGCGACCACAGTACGGACGCGGGTAAAGGTGGCACGGCCGGTCTTACGGTCGATCGACACACGGATATCCATCTCGGCGCCATAGCGGCTCTTGGCAGCGCGGGCGAGGCTCTCTTCCATCGCCTCGATCACCAGACCGGGGTCGATCATCTTTTCGCGCGCCACGGCCTCGGCGGTTTGCAACAGCTCCAGCTGGTTTGCAGAGGTGATAGCCATTACTTGTTCTCCTCGTCAGACTCTTCGGTCTCGATTTCGTCGAATGCGTCTTCGTTCAGCGTGCCGGCCTCTTTACGCTGGCGCAGCATTTCCTTGATCAGATCATCGGTCAGGACCAGCTTGGCGTCGCTCAGCCAGTCGAATTTCAGACCAATGGTCACGGTCTCGCCCTGATCGTCGATATTGATCAGAACTTCATCCTCTTCAGTGCCCGCCAGTTCACCTTTGAAGCGGCGGCGGCCACCGACCAGCTCTTCGGTTTCCAGCTTGGCCTCGTAGCCTTCAAACATATCAAAGTCCTTCAGCCGGGTCAGCGGCCGGTCGATACCCGGGCTGGAGACTTCCAGCGCATAGGCGTCGATGATCGGGTCTTCGACATCCAACGTTGCGCTGACCGCGTTCGAGATCGCGGCGCAGTCGTCCACTTCAATGCCGCCATCAGGCTTATCGGCCATGATCTGCAGCGTCGTCGCCTTACCAGACATCAGCCGGATTCGCACCAGCTCATATCCCAGATCTTCGATCACCGGAGTGACGATCTCGGCCAGGCGCCGGTCAATGGCAGCTTTGGCAATCAGGTCGTTGGTCATCAGACCTCCACTTGGGGCGCGCAGACAAACGCCTGCAAACACAAAAAAACGGGCGCGCGGCCCGTCGAAATTCCCGGTGGAGCCTTGAGCCAGAGGTTCAACGCGCCGCTGTTGTCAAAGGCATATAGGGGGGATTGGGGAAAACTGCAAGGCTTGTGTTGTGGCGAGCCTCCGGACGGCCTTACAGCCGCCACCACCGTTCCGCGATGCGGCCGTCATCCAGCGGTGCACGCTGGCCTACCTTACGCGGGATGCCGACATCGTGGCGGGCGGCCAGCGCCATATCTTTGGACGACGGGTGATACAGGAATTCACCGCGCTTCAGCAGGCCGCGGGGATCAGGTAGCGCAGCCACATCGACATAGCCGTCGCGCAGTGCCTCAGCCCGGACTGAGGCATCCGGAATCACAATAATTTCCACCGTCTCGGCCCAGCCCGCTGTGCCGGCCTTGTAATGCCCTGCCACCTTCGATGCGCGGAAGTGGCGGTCCTCCTGAGCACGCTCAACGCGATAGCAGCCTGTTCCAACCGCCTTTGCAAGAGGGGCTGACAGTTCACCCCGCGGGGCGATCAGATGGTCCGCTCCGGCCAGCAAATACGGCAGATGAGGATTCGGCGCTTCCAGTTCGAGCAGCAGCTGATGGCTGTGCAACGCGGTGGCGGCCCGAAGATCAGCCCCGGCCACGCCCAGCGCATTCAAAGAGGCCGCGGCATCCTCCGCAGTTAACTGAGTGCCATCGTGAAAAGTTACGCCGTCGCGCAAATCAAAGGTCCAAGCGCGCGCATCCGGTGCGGACTGCCAATTGTTTGCAAGTTCACCACGCAGCAGACCGTCAGGCGCAATTTCCGTCAGCGTGTCATAAACCGCGCCGCGGGCGGCCTGTTCCAGCATCCCGTGCTCGCGCGGAACCGCCAGGCGCAAGACACCGCCAGCCTTGGGTGATGCATTGACCGACCCGCCAGCCGCCGCCAGCAAGGCAGCAGCAGCACCTGAGGTGAACAGCGCGCGGCGGTCGATGCGCGTCATGGCACAAGCTCTCCTGCGATCCGGTCCATTGCCCGGACCAGTTCTGCACTGATTCCCGGTTCTGACAATGCATGGCCAGCGTTACGCACCATCTTCAACTCCGCATTTGGCCACAGCTCCTTCAGGCGCCAGGCAGAGGATGGCGGGCAGATCATGTCGTAGCGGCCCTGCACGATTACACCGGGCACGTGCGAAATCCGGCCCATATTGGCAAGGATCTGACCATCGTAGTCAAGGAATCCGCCATTGCTGAAGTAGTGGTTCTCCAACCGCGCAAAGGCACGTGCATAATCCCTAGGGCTTTCACCGCTTTGGCCATTTGAATGGACGGAGGCCAACGCGTTTTCCCAGGCAGACCAGGCCCGGCCGTATCGCACCTCTTCTTCAAGCTTGCCCGAAAACAGCCGCTTTTTATATGCGGCAATCATATCGTTTCGCTCCGCATCCGGAATCAAGGAAACAAACTTTGCCCAGGTCTCCGGCCAGAACTTCCCTGCACCACCGCCGTAGAACCAATCCAGCTCTGCTTTGGTCATCAGGAAGACACCGCGCAAGATGATCTGCTGCACACGTTCCGGATGAGCTTGCGCATAGATAAGTGCAAGGGTCGCGCCCCAGCTGCCGCCGAACAAGATCCAAGACTCGATACCGAGCTGTGTTCGAATCAACTCCATATCTGCCACCAGGTGCCAGGTGGTGTTATTCTCGCAGGAGGCATACGGGCGCGACCGGCCGCATCCGCGCTGGTCGAACAGGATGATTCGAAAGATATGCGGATCGAAGTAACGCCGCATCGCCGGGCTGCTGCCCCCGCCGGGGCCGCCATGGCAGACAATTACCGGAATACCATTCGGATTGCCGCTTTGCTCCGCGTAAATTCGGTGGCCCTGGCCTGCGTCGATCATGCGCTGGTCAAATGGTTCGACCGGCGGGTAAAGATAATGCACAGCGCGCTTTTGGTCCGGGTATCTATCCATTACTGACCTTAGTGAAACGTCAGACTACAAAAGAGCACACGGAGACAGGAATGCAAGCGCCTCAATCCACGGTCGACCCTGCGGAAATCGCCAAATTCGAAGCGATGGCGGCGGAGTGGTGGGACCCGAACGGCAAGTTCAAGCCCCTGCATATGCTGAACCCGTGCCGCCTGGACTATATCACAAGCCAGATCTCCGGTGAGTTTGGACGCGACCTGACGTCACAGCGCCCTTTCGAAGGGCTGCGGCTGCTGGACATTGGCTGCGGCGGCGGATTGCTGAGCGAACCGATGGCTCGGTTGGGCGCGACAGTGGTTGGTGCCGATGCTGCTGAAGGCAACCTGCCGGTTGCGCGCATTCACGCCGAACAATCCGGGTTGGAAATCGATTACCGCCACTCCACCGCAGAAGCGTTGGCCGATGCAGGCGAGCAGTTCGACGTTGTGCTGAATATGGAAGTTGTGGAGCATGTCGCTGATCCGCTCAGTTACCTTACGGCAACTCAGCAGCTACTCAATCCCGGGGGCCTGGAAATCTGCTCAACCATCAACCGCAACCCCAAGAGCTTTGCCATGGCAATTGTCGGGGCAGAAGTGATCATGCGCTGGCTGCCGCGAGGCACCCATGATTGGTCGAAATTCATCACCCCAGACGAACTGTTCGAATTGCTGCGGCAAGCCGGACTGAAACCAGTGGACCGCAAAGGTTTCGTGTTCAACCCAATCACCTGGAACTGGTCAATCTCGGAGCGGGATCTGTCTGTCAACTATGTGACCGCCAGCGTGAAGCCTGGCTGACGACCCCTTCGCCAGCCATTTCCTGCGGCGCCTATCCAAATGGATAGGTGGTAATCCTTATGAACACTTTAGCCGCTGACTGACGCTTGCTATCGTCAAATAGCGGAAATGGAATATTTTCGTCTCTTTGCTGGGGCGCAAGCTCCGTAACCGAGTGATTGCTTGCCGCTTTAACGTTGGTGGGTCCACCCAAAGGTAACCGGAACCGCCACTCACGGATTGATGGGGACTGATGGGGAAAAAGACGCTTGCTTGCAGGCGTCTTTTTTAATCTATTAAATCAACACTTTAAAGGGCGCCAAACTTTCAACCGCTCTCTTCAAGCTTGCCGCGCAGCTCTCGCAAGATTGGCAATGTAGCCCGGACCCGGTCACTGCCCAGCTCCCCCACAACTTCAGAAATCACGGGAATAATTCCTGCAAGTGCAGCGTCACGGGCTTGTTTTCCCGCAGGGCTGATGGCCACCATCTTGCGCCGGGCGTCATCCCAATCGGGGCGGACATGTATGTAGCCTGCCACTTCCAGCTTGTTCAGCGTGTTGGTCATCGCTCCGCGGGTGACATGGAATGCCTTGGCCAGCTGCGCTGGCGACCGTTCAAGCCCTGCACGAGCAAGATGGTTCAATACGGAAAAATGCGACAGCTCCATCCCCTTGGGCAGCACTTTGCTGAGACGTGACCGGGCCAGCTGGTCAGCCATCAGAATTTCGCTGAACAGCGATACTGCCAGAGAATGGGTCTCGTCCATCAGGGTCCGTCAAACTCCCGGTCGTGGGTCAGGGAAGGCACGCGCTTGCGTGCTTCTGCCACTTTTTCCATGTCGAGATCAACGTAAGTCACGCCAGGTTCCTGTCCTGCGTCTGCCAGAACCTCGCCCCAGGGAGCAACAGCCAGGGAATGGCCATAGGTTCGGCGGCTGTGGCCACGGGACGCCGGATGCTTACCGGTTTGCGCAGGCGCCAGCACAAAACAGCCGGTTTCAATGGCGCGGGCGCGCAGCAGTGAGTGCCAATGCGCAGCGCCAGTCACGTAGGAAAATGCAGCAGGCACCGTGATAATCTGCGCACCGTTCTTCGCAAGAGCCCGGTGCAAACGCGGAAAGCGAACATCGTAACAAATGGTCATTCCGATCTTCGCAAACGGTGTTTCGGCCACCACAGCCTTGCTGCCGGGGCGGTAGCCATCGGATTCCCGGTAAGTCTCCTCCGGCGTGACCTCCACATCGAACATGTGGATCTTGTCATAGCGCGCCTTGATTTCACCGTCAGGCGAGATCAGGAACTGGCGGTTGGCAAAACGGCCGTCGTCGTCATGGGTTTTGATCCCCAATGACCCAAGCAGAAGCCAGATACCATGCCTGGCAGCCTCTTCCTGCAAGGCCGCCAGAGTCGGGTCGCCCTCCTCGTGGCACAGCACGCTGTTCTGATGTGTCCGGCTGCCTGACAGGCAATTGGTGACTTCCGGCGTCAGAACAAAACCTGCTCCGCCGCGCACAGCCTCTGCCATCATCGTCTTCACTGTCTCCAGATTTTCAGCCGGAGCGTCTGTGGACGTCATTTGAAGCAGAGCTGCGCGCATGTCCGGTCTCCGGTCTTAGGCCGCCAGCAGCGGGTCTAGCTTGCCCGCTTGCTCAAGTGCATAGAGGTCGTCACAACCGCCGACATGTGTATCGCCGATAAAGATCTGCGGCACCGTGCGGCCGCCATTGGCGCGCTGGATCATTTCTGCCTTGCGGTCCGGCTGTGCCATCACATTGATTTCCGCAAAGCATACACCTTTCTGGTTCAGCAACCGTTTGGCTGCATGACAGAAGCCGCACAGCGGCGAGGTGTAAATTTCAACCGGTTTCATTCAGGACCCCATGTTCAGGTTTCGAAGGTTGTGGAGGAATTGGGCATTCATTGCAACAATTGCCAGTGGTTCCGGGTCAGCCTCACGCTTGCGTGACCCGGGCCAGAACTGCCACACGCACTTCGTCCGCACCCGCCTGCAAGCAGGCATCGGTGCAGGCACTGAGGGTGGCGCCTGAGGTCATTACATCGTCAACAATCAGCACAGTCCGCCCTTTGACCCTGTTTTTTCTGTTTCGCCGAACACCAATGGATGAACCCAAAAGCCGGTAACGCTGCTCCCGGGTTTTCCCCTCCAGCGAGGCTGTTCGCCTCTCACGTCTCAGCAAATCCGGACAGTGCTCCCATCCACCACGATACGCCAAGGCAGCGGCCAGCAATGCGGATTGATTGTACTTTCGCTTCAGCAGCCTGGTCCAATGCAGAGGCACCGGGCAAATCAGCGGACCGCCATCCAGCAAAGGTTCTGCTGCCCTGTGCAGCCAGCTTGCTGCAGGGCCGGCAATTTCCGTGCGATCGCCATGCTTCAGGGCCAGCACCAGTTTGCGCCCCTGCCCCTCATACAGAAGTGCAGACCGCCCCTGGCTCCAGGGTCTTGGGTGGCGCAGGCAACTGTCGCATTCCAAACGGAACCCGTCCGCTTCACCTGGCAGCGGAGCACCGCAGCCTTCGCAAACTGTTCCACTGATGAAATGCGTGTCAGCCCAGCAAGCTGCACACAGTCCGAAGTCACTGCCAACCAGCCCGCCGCAGCCCAGGCACTGGGATGGATAAATCAGTGAAACAGCAGTTTGAATCCGGGCTGTCAGCATCTAAATAGCCCCCATGACACAAGCACCCTTGCAGCTTTTCGACCGTCGCGCCCTTGAAGCCCATCGTTCACGCCGGCAACAGGATGCACTGTTCCTGCACCACATGGCACGGGACGAGGCTGAGGATCGCCTGAGCTTGGTTAACAGAACCTTTACAGCCCCCGCTGTTGTCTGCCCATTCCCCGAGGTCTGGGAGGGGTTTGAACCTGAGGCGAAAATTGTCGCGGATGAGGATATGCTGGATCTGGAAGCCGGCGCACACGATGTGGTGATCCACGCCATGTGCCTGCATTGGGCAAACGATCCGGTCGGACAGCTGATCCAATGCCGCCGCGCCTTGAAGGAGGACGGGCTGCTGCTGGTCATCCTGCTGGGCGGCCAGACCCTGCACGAACTGCGCGCTGCCATGGCTGAAGCCGAGACTGTTGTGCTGGGCGGCCTTTCACCGCGCATAGCGCCGATGGGGGAAATCCGTGATCTGGGTGGTCTGCTGCAACGTGCAGGCTTTGCCCTGCCGGTTGCTGACCTTGTGCCTCTTACTGCCGAATACCGCGACCTGACCCACCTTATTCATGACCTTCGCGGCATGGGTGAAACCAACGTTCTTGCACAGCGCCTGAGGCGCCCGGCGCCGCGCGCGCTCTTCCAGCTGGCTGATCACATCTACCGGGAGCATTTCGCCAACACCAACGGCCGCTTGCCCGCGACGTTCGAACTGGTCTGTCTGACTGGCTGGTCGCCTTCGGACAGCCAGCAGAAACCGCTGCGTCCTGGTTCAGCCCAGATGCGATTGGCCGACGCGCTCAAGGTGCCCGAATCAAAGCTGTGACCTTGATTAGTTTTAGCTATTGCTGCGCCAATGTGATCCAATTGGCCTTCCGCACGTAAACACAGTAATTATCCGCCAACAAAAATCTCAGCCGCACAGGACCTGCCCATGCTGGACGCCGCCCGGACCGCCCAATGCCCTGCCCACGCCCCAGCCGATCATCCCAAGATCCCGGCGGAAAAGGTCGGAATCCTGCTGGCCAACCTCGGCACCCCGGATGATTATTCCTACTGGCCGATGCGCCGGTATCTAAGTGAGTTCCTCTCCGACAAGCGGGTCATCGACTATCCGTCCTGGAAATGGCAGCCGCTTTTGCAGCTGATCATCCTGACGAAACGCCCGTTCTCTTCAGGAGCCGCCTACAAATCGATCTGGAATCACGACAAGGGCGAAAGCCCGCTGATGACCATTACCAAGGACCAGACCACCAAGATAGCAGAGGTGATGAAGGCGCGTTACGGCGACCAGGTTATGATCGATTTCTGCATGCGCTACGGCAACCCCTCCACCAAATCCAAGGTGCGGCAGATGGTTGAGGCAGGCTGTCAGAAGATCCTGTTTGTCCCGCTCTACCCGCAGTACGCAGGCGCAACATCGGGCACCGCAAACGATCAGTTTTTCCGTGCACTAATGGAGGAGCCTTGGCAGCCTGCCGCGCGCACAATCGCACCTTATTTCGATCAGCCCGCCTATATAGACGCTTTGGCGCGCTCGGTGGAAGACGCTTATGACAAAACCGGGAAACGCCCGGATATTCTGGTGGTTTCCTATCATGGGATGCCAAAGCGGTATCTGATGCAGGGGGACCCGTATCACTGCCAGTGCCAGAAAACTACTCGGCTGCTGAAGGAGCGGCTGGGGTGGGACGACACCCAGATCACCACCACTTTCCAGTCGGTATTCGGACCTGAGGAGTGGCTGAAACCCTATACGGTGGACCATGTCGCCACACTGGCCAAGGAAGGAAAGAAGAACATCGCGGTGATTGCGCCAGCCTTCTCTGCCGACTGCATCGAGACACTCGAAGAGATCAACGAAGAGATCCGCGAGAGCTTTGAACACGCCGGCGGCGAGGATTTCCTCTATATTCCGTGCCTCAATGACGATGACGATCACGTTGCGGCACTGGCCGGTGTCATCGGGGAAAACCTGAAAGGCTGGCTGGACTAACCGGCCGCCTCGGTCCAGAAAGTATCCAATATTCAATTTCCGGGCCAGCCGGAAAACGGGGAGATATTGGATGACGCTTGCGCACTGGGCCAAAGCCCTCCGGGAGCATTGGGGCATTGAAGCGGAACTGACCCGCCTGGACGGCGAGTACGACCTGAATTTCCTGGCCAAAGGACAAGACGGCCAAGGTTATATCCTTAAAGCTATGCGTCCCGGTTGCGACGAATGGCTGGTCGACATGCAAGTGAAGGCCTTCGAGCATATCGCGGAACGCCAGCCTGCCCTGCCCTGCCCGCGGGTCATTGCATCGCCTTCCGGACAGTCACTTCTCACCCTGCCGGATGAAAGCGGCCAGTACCGCCTGGTTTGGCTCCTGAACCAATTGCCGGGGCGTTGTTATGCCAAAGCAGAGCCGAAAAGCAATGCGCTGATCCAAGAGGTCGGCAGGGTCTTGGGCGGTGCGGCCAAGGCGCTGGCAGACTTCCGCCACGAAGGTCTTGAACGCGATTTCAAATGGGACCTGATGCGAGCGGGATGGGTCACTGAAAAGCTTTCATGCATTACCCCCCCAGAGCGCCTTGCCATCCTGGACGACATTTCTACGGAGTTTGCTAAGTTAGAGCCTGTATTGGCGAAGCTCCCCAAACAAGCCATCCACAACGATGCGAATGATTACAACATCATGGTGGCTGGTGAATTGAACGCACCTCGGCATGTATCCGGGCTGATCGACCTGGGCGATATGTGCGCGGCACCGCGCGTTTGCGATCTGGCAATTGCCGCGGCCTACATCGTTCTGGATCACCCGGCACCGGAAACAGCCCTTGCATCGCTGGTTGCCGGGTATCACGAGGCCTGCCCGCTGACCGCCGCCGAAGTAGACATGGTCTGGCCGCTTCTGCGGATGCGGCTTGCAGTGAGCGTGGTGAACTCTACCCTCATGGCCGCGGAGAACCCGGATGATCCTTATGTGACCGTTTCACAAGCGCCAGCCTGGCGGTTCCTTGAGGGCAATACACTGCATGGAGGATTGCTGAATGCCCGGCTGCGCGCGGCCTCTGGCCTGCCCGTGGTCGATGGAGCAGACCGCATCATGGCATGGATTGAACAGGAACGCGGCAATTTCGCATCCCTCATGGGAGAAGACCTAGCAGAAGCTCCGATGGGATCGCTGTCGGTGGAACAATCAACTTGGCCGCAGAATCCCTTCCACATGCCTCTGGAAGAGGCAGCCCAGGTCGGCGCCGAGTTCGAAGACCGCGGCCAGATCTGGCTGGGCTACTACCATGAGCCCAGGCTGATTTACACGGATGCAGCCTTCAGAAAGGGACCATGGAAAGCCAGCAACAGACGCACGGTTCATCTGGCAGTAGACGCTTTCGCGCGGGCCGGGACTGCGATGTTTGCACCGCTGCGAGGTGAAGTGGTTGTCGCTGAATACCGTAGCGGGCACCTGGACTACGGCGGGGTGATCATTCTGCGTCATGAAACACCCGAGGGCGATTCCTTCTTCACTTTATACGGCCATCTGGATCCTGAATTTCTGGACCGTTTGAAGCCGGGTGATATTGTCAAAAAGGGAGAAGAATTCTGCCGTCTTGGCGATCCCAGCCAAAATGGCGGATGGGCACCGCATGTTCATTTCCAGCTGGCGCTGACCACCGATGGGATCGAAACCGACTGGCCCGGTGTCGGTGATCCGGACGAGATGTATCTTTGGCGCGCACTGTGCCCCAACCCTGCGGCGTTGCTCAATCTGCCGAATGAGAAGGTCCATTATAAGCCGACCAGCAAGGACAGCGTTCTAGCAGGACGCCGCGCGCATTTCGGCGGCAACCTGAGCCTGACTTACAGTGACCCGGTGATGCTGGTTCGCGGCTGGAAGCACCACCTGTTTGACGAATGGGGGCGGCCATATCTGGATGCCTACAACAACGTGCCGCATGTGGGACACGCCCACCCGCGCATCCAGGCCGTTGCTGCGGATCAGTTGAAACGGATGAACTCCAACACCCGTTACCTGCATCCGGCACAAACCGCCTTTGCCGGCAAAGTACTGTCCAAGCTGCCCGATCACTTCGAGGTCTGCTTCTTTGTCAACTCGGGGACAGAGGCAAACGAGCTGGCCTTGCGCCTCGCGCGGGCACACACTGGCGCCAAAGGCATGGTGACGCCAGATCACGGCTATCACGGCAACACCACCGGTGCGATCAGCATCTCTGCCTACAAATTCAACAAACCCGGCGGTATAGGACAGGCTGACTGGGTAGAGCTAATTGAAGTTGCCGATGATTACCGCGGCTCTTTCCGCCGAGATGATCCGGACCGGGCGCAAAAATACGCCGGTTTTGTAGATGCAGCGATCGATCGCCTTCAGGAAAAGGGCCACGGTGTGGCCGGTTTCATCGCGGAAACCTTTCCGTCAGTTGGCGGGCAAATCATTCCCCCCAAAGGGTATTTACCCGCGGTTTATGAAAAAATCCGCAATGCGGGCGGTGTTTGCATTGCAGATGAAGTGCAAACCGGACTGGGGCGGCTTGGCGACTGCTATTTTGGTTTCGAACATCAGGACGCCCTGCCGGACATTGTTGTTCTGGGCAAGCCAATCGGCAACGGCCATCCTTTAGGCGTTCTTGTGACGACCAAGGCAATTGCAGAAAGCTTTGACAACGGGATTGAGTTCTTTTCCACCTTCGGCGGCTCGACACTCTCTTGCCGGATTGGAAAAGAGGTCCTGGATATCGTCGATGAAGAGGGTCTGCAGGAAAACGCCCGTATTCAGGGCGAGCAACTGATTGAAGGCCTGAAAGCTCTGGAACAGAAATATGCCTGCGTCGGCGACGTCCGCGGCTTGGGCCTGTTCCTTGGACTGGAGCTTATCAACCCGGACGGCTCCCAAGCCACAGAGATCTGTTCCTATGTCAAAAACCGGATGCGGGATCACCGGATCCTGATTGGAAGCGAAGGCCCCAAGGACAATATCCTGAAAATCCGGCCGCCGCTGACCATCGATTCAGACGATACTGACATGATCGTCAAAACCTTGGATAGCATTCTGCAGGAGGTGGAGGCGGCCTGACACACCTCCCGCCTTTGGTTCAAGCGACAAAAAAGGCGGTGGGGAACCACCGCCTTTTCTGTAACCGTGTATCGAAATTAGTTCGATGCAACAGCTGCGCCGACCAGAACCAGCAGCAGCAGCGGCAGCAGGATGCCGCTGGAAGAGCCCTGTGCTTCTTCCACGATGACCGGCGGTTCAACAACCGGCTCGGACAGGTTGCCAGCAGTGGCGGTGGAAGCAGCAGCGGTCAGCGCAGCAGCGATAACGAGTTTTTTCATGTTAACCTCCAGAATTTGCGCGGATCAAACATCTGAACCGCGCACCCAAGACTTACCTCGTATTTTTTTCTAACCAGCAAAAACGCGGGATTGCAATTGCTTGTTATAGTTAACAGCTTAGCGCCCCGCCGCGTGTCGTCAAATAAGCAACACCTGGGTGCCGACTTTTGCCAGGCTGAACAGCTCGGCGATATGCTCATTGTAGAGCCCGATGCATCCATTCGACGACTTGCGCCCGATCTTGCGCGTATCGTGGGTTCCGTGGATCCGATAATACTTCCACCCCAGGTACAGCGCATGGGTACCCAGCGGATTATCCGGGCCCGGTGGAATGTAGGCAGGCCATTCCGGGTTTCGCTTGCGCATATTGGGTGTTGGCGCCCAGCTTGGTCCCTCCACCTTGCGCACAACCTGAGTGCGGCCGCGGCGTGTCAGATCGTCTGAAAGCGGAACCGATGACGGGAACAGCTTGTAGGTGTTTTCGTCCGCGGACCAATAGTGCAGCGCCCGGCTGTCGATATCGACCAGAATCGCTCCGTTGCGCAAATTATCGAAATAGGGCCGCCAGGATTTTGCCCGGAAAGCCGAAATGTTGCGCTGTACCGGCGGTTCCGGCTCTGGCGGCGGACGCAAGGGATCAAAAGCCTGCTCAACGTTGTCAGGGTCCTCTTGCGCCAGCGCCGAAGAGGAGATCAAGGCAGCACTTCCGGCGAGGAACTGCCTCCGGCTGAAGATTTCAAATGGTTTTCGGGACATCACATCTTCCAACTTGCGCTTTCAGTATCCTAGATTGAAGCATTTTATGGCCGGAAAGCCGCAGTCGCAAATCAATCCGGCGGCCAAGTCTGCATAATTTTGCCGGCCCGTTTGCACAGCTGCCACAGGAAGGATAAATGCATCAGCGACTGATAGAGCGAGAGAGCATAATGAATCGCGTTTTTCTGCTGATGGCTGCTGCAATTCTAACTCTGGCGGCGGCCTGTACACCGTCATCAGAATCCGGCGGATCCTACCGCATCAGGAACGCAGACAAGGTGCAGCTGCGAATGCTCGACTCGGTCAATGCGCTGCGCCAGGCTGCCGGTGCGCAGGCGGTTCAGCTGAACGCCGAGCTTACCGCTGCTGCTGCGACTCACTCCCGCGATATGTCTGTGCAGAACCGGCCCTGGCATTTCGGGTCTGACGGATCGTCGCCGCTGGACCGGGTTGCCCGCGCGGGCTACGCCGGCACATTGCTGGGTGAAAACATCTCTGAAACCTACGAGAATGAGCAGCAAACCTTGACTGCCTGGCTGGAAAAACCGGCCACCCGTGCGGTGATTCTGGATCCCAAGGCTAGAAACATGGGCTTTTCCTGGTTCCAGGAACCGAACGGCAAGATCTGGTGGACCTTGGTGATGGGCAGCTAACCCACTGCGCTTAGAATTAATACGGTTCCAAACAAAAAGGTCCGACGCTGACGCGCCGGACCTTTTTGTTTAGGCAGTTTCCTTAAATCAGGGCCGCAGTGCGATAGTTGTGCCGTCCTGCACCATCGCATAGATCTCTTCGATTTCCTCGTTGGTCACAGCGATACAGCCAGCTGTCCAGTCATCAACCCGGGCTGCGCGCTTGCGCTCCTTGGGGTTGTTTGGCTGACCGTGGATGAAGATTTCCCCGCCTGGCCGCTTACCGTTGGCCTGCGCAATGGCGCGATCCTGATTGTTTGGATACGAAATGCCAACCGACAGATGGTAACGGCTGTTCGGATTGCGCCGGTTGACCAAATAAGTGCCCTCAGGTGTTTTGCCATCACCCTCAAACCGTTTGGGTCCGAGCGGGGCAAATCCCAGATCAACCTTGTATTCCCGCAAAATTTCGTCGTTGTGCATCAGGTACAGCTTACGCGCGCCTTTATTGATCACGATCGAAGTGACCTGCGGACCGTCATAAGATTTGAACCTGCTCACTGAGCCACCGGTGGTGCTGCAGCCGGCCAGCGCAAGGCTCGCGGCGGCACTAATGCCAAATGCCCTTCTGTTCATTGTCCCAGCCTGTATTTTTCTTGTGCCTCTATTCAGGCTTTAACGCGAAAATGCTGTTAAGGAAATTCACAATTTCCTGTCCTGAACCGGCTGATTGGTTAGCTTTTGCTCAATTGCCTCCAGCCGGCTCAGCACCTCATCCCGGTAAGCATCTGTGCGCTCACCTTCTTCCTCACCGTGGGCGTCCTGCATCGAGTTCACAATCAGGCCGACCAGGAGGTTCACCACTGCAAATGTCGTGACCATGATGAACGGCACGAAGAAAGCCCAAGCATGCGGATGCACTTCCATCACCGGACGCACGATTCCCATCGACCAGCTTTCCAGTGTCATAATCTGGAACAACGAATAGGCGCTGAGGCCGAGATTTCCGAACCATTCCGGAAAATCCTGACCGAACAGCTTGGTTGCGATAACAGAGCCAATGTAGAAGATGATCGCCATCAGCAGAAACACCGATCCCATCCCAGGCAGTGCGGTAATAAACCCCTCGACGACCCGGCGCAGCCGCGGCGCAACAGAGATCACCCGCAACACCCGCAGGATACGCAGCGCCCGCAGGACCGACAGCCCCTGAGTACCGGGCGCAAGAGCAATGCCGACAATCACAAAATCAAAAACATTCCAGCCGCTCAGGAAAAACCGCAGCCGCCGCACCAGCAGCTTGGCCAGGATCTCAACAACAAAGATCGACAAGCAGATTTTGTCGATCAAATGGATAAGCCCGCCCAGCTTAGCCATCACAGGCGGGGACGTCTCAAGGCCCAAGGTAACCGCATTGATCAAAATGACGGCGGTGATGAAGCGGCCGAAACGGCTGCTATCCAGAATGGCTTCCATGCGGCGGGTCGGTGTCATCACTTGAATATCCGTCATCTTAGTCTTTCAGGGTGAATTTTGCAGCCAGCTCGGTATGGGCTGACCAGCGGAACTGGTCAACAACCTGAACCCAGTCCAGTGAGTAGCCTGCCTCAACCAACGCCTTGGCATCGCGGGCAAAGCTGACTGGGTTACAAGACACATAGGCGATCACCGGCGTGCGCGCCTTAGTCAGCTGGGCGACCTGCGCCTCTGCGCCAGCCCGGGGCGGATCGATCACCGCCGCTTCAAATGCCGCGCCAAACGGGTTGAGGTCCTCAGGCAACATGGGATTGCGAAACAGGTCGCGGACTTCGGTGGCTACTTTCTTCAGCCCCTTTGCCTTGCGCCAGCCGTCGTCCAAGGCCTTCACCATTTCCCCCTCACCTTCAACCGCATGCACTTCGGCAAATTGCGCCAGAGGCAGCGAGAAGGTGCCACAACCGGCAAACAGATCAACGATCCGTTTGGCGCCCTTGGTGATCTCGAGAACTGCGGCCAGCAACGCGGCCTCGCCTTCGCGGGTTGCCTGCAAGAATGCTCCAGGGGGCGGGCAAACTTGCGCCGCTCCAAAAGGCTGTACAGGCGGCTGCTCCATCGCAACGGGCTCGTCATCCCAAGTCAACCTGGCAATCCGGTGCTTTTCCGCCAGTTGCGCCAATTCGATGCGCAACGACCCATCCAGCGGCTTGCCGTTTTTGACCAGTATATCCAGCCCGGCGTCCAAAGCGGTCACTGCAACTGACAGCGGCGCTTTCCGGCTGGCACCTGCCAAAGCCAGCGCCTCCGCCACCGGAATGGCCGCCAGCAGTTCTGGATCCAAAAGCTGGCAGTCCGGGATCTCGGTAATCACGTCAGATGCCTGACCGTGAAAACCGGCCATCGCCCCCTTCTTGGTGCGCCGCACTGCCAGCGTCGCGCGGCGGCGGGACCGGGGCGGCGAGGTCAGAATCGGGCGGAACTCCGTCTCAAGGCCTTGCGCGGCCAGCGCATTGCGGACCACATTCGTTTTCCACTTTTCCACAAAGACGTCGCTGGCGTGCTGAAGCTGACATCCGCCGCAAGCCTTGTAATGGCGGCAGGGCGGCTGCACCCGGTGTTCAGACGGAGTTTCAATTCGGACCTGTGTCAGGCGGCTGCCCTCCGCGATACCGGTGACAAGCTCGCCCGGGAGGGTCCGTGGAGCAAACAGGGGACCGTCGGCCACGCCATCGCCCTGATGGCCCAGCCGGCTGATCATTACTGTGGTTCTGGCTGCGTCAGTCATGGGCGCTCATTACCCCGCCGTTCCTGCCAGCAAAAGCAAAATGCGCCGGAATGATTACTCAGCTGCAGCTGTTTGTTCATCATCCGTGCAGATAAAGCCGCCGGATTGGCGCGCCCAGAAAGAAGCGTAAAGACCGCCTTTCGTCAGCAGCTCCTGATGGCTGCCGTTTTCTGCAATCCTGCCTTTCTCCATCACGACAATCCGGTCCATTTCGCTCAGCGTCGACAGACGGTGCGCAATGGCGAGAACCGTTTTGCCTTCCATCACCCGGTGCAACGCAGTCTGGATCGATGCTTCAACCTCAGAATCCAGTGCCGAGGTTGCCTCATCCAGTACCAGGATCGGCGCGTCCTTCAGAATCGCTCGGGCCAAGGCTATCCGCTGCCGCTGTCCGCCAGAAAGCTTCACACCCCGTTCGCCAAGGTGCGCATCATAGCCTGTGCGCCCCTGACCGTCCTCGAGTTCGGTGATGAACTCATGCGCCTCAGCTTTCCTGGCCGCGGCAATCAGATCAGCCTCTGAGGCGTCCGGCCGGCCGTACAGGATGTTTTCACGTGCAGACCGGTTAAACATGGCAGTCTCCTGCGTGACCATACCGATCTGACTGCGCAAAGAGTTCTGCGTGACTTCCGATATCTCCTGCCCATCAATAAATATGCGGCCTTTTTCTTCATCATAGAGCCTGAGCAAGAGCGAAACGAGCGTCGACTTTCCCGCCCCTGAGGCTCCGACAATGCCCAGCTTTTCGCCCGGGTGTATTGTCAGGTCGATCCCCTGCACCCCGCCGACATCGCGTCCATAGGCAAACTCCACCTGATCAAAAACAATTCCGCCGTTGCCGACCACCAGCGGTTTTGCACTAGGCACATCCTCCACCCTGTCACGGACAGACAAGGTCTTCATGCCGTTTTCGATTTCACCAACGTTGGAATAAATCGCCATCAGTGTGAAACTGACCCAGCCCGTCATTTGCGCAATCCGGATTGAAACAGCACCGGCTGCCACGATGTCACCTTCCGTTGCTGTCCCTGACTGCCAAAGAAACAGCGTCGCACCGATCAGCAAAACAGGCAAAATACCTGCGAGGCACATGAGACAAAAGCGGAAGCTGGCGGAGAGGTAACCGAAGTGCAGCGACTTTTCGCGAAAATGCACCATCGCATCCTGGGCGGTACGCTCCTCATGGTCAGCATGGGCAAACAGCTTCACTGTCTTGATGTTGGTGATCGAGTCGACAACTTGGCCGGTGACCATCGCCCGCGCCCCAGCCCGTGCGCCGGACCGTTTGCGGATACGCGGCAAGAACCAGCGGATCAGCGCGAAATAGGCCGCAAGCCAAGCCAGAAACACACCTGTGATGCGCCAGTCAATAGAGCCTAACAAGGCCAACGACCCAGCGAGGGAGGCCAACGCAAAGGCCACAACATTGATCATTTCTGTAGCGACCGACGTGACTGCGGTTGCTGTCTGCATCTGTTTCTGGGCGATACGTCCAGCAAAATCATCGTCAAAGAACCGCACCGACTGGCCAAGTGTCCATCGGTTCAGACGCGATAGAACCAGCGGGTTCACATTCGGTTGCACAATGATCGCATTTGATGCGGCCGACAGGCCAAACAGCACCGGGCGCACAAACAGGAAGAAGCCCAGAGCCAGGGAAATAACGGCAACATTCCCAGCGGAGAAAAACTGCTGCGGCCCGCTGGCAAGTGCTGTGTCGATGACCATTCCCAGGATAAATGCCGTTCCAGCCTCCATTCCGCCGGCCAGCGCCGAAAACCCAGCAGCCATAAGCAGCATCGGCCAAGCGCCTGACAAGCACCAGCGCAGGAAGGCCCCCAGCCTGCGCGGCGGCGGCCCGTCGGCGGGGCGGAAAGCATCGATCAGGTTGCCAACGTTCATTCTGCTGCCTCAATATTCAGGAAGCCGCCAGACTGGCGCGCCCAGAGCTGCGCATAAATCCCCTGTGCCTGCAATAGCGCTTCATGCGAACCCTCTTCTACTATTCGGCCCTGATCCATCACCAGGATACGGTCCATTTGCGCGATGGTGGACAGCCTATGTGCAATGGCGATCACCGTCTTGCCTTGCATCATACCGTAAAGGGTTTCTTGAATTGCCGCTTCCACTTCGGAATCCAGCGCTGAGGTGGCCTCATCCAGTACCAGGATCGGCGCGTCCTTCAGGATCACCCGCGCCAAGGTCACCCGCTGCCGCTGCCCTCCGGACAGTTTCACGCCGCGCTCCCCCACATGGGCGTCATACCCCTGGCGCCCCTGCGGATCCTCCAGATCCAGAATGAACTCATGCGCCTGCGCCTGTTTGGCCGCCGCAATCATCTGATCCTCACTCGCATCAGGACGTCCATACAGCAGGTTGTCCCGCACCGACCGGTGCATCAGCGCACTATCTTGCTGCACCATGCCAATACAGCTGCGCAAGCTATCCTGAGTGACACAACGGATATCCTGACCGTCGATCAGGATCTGTCCGCGCTCAGCATCATAGAACCGCAAGAGCAATTTCACCAAGGTCGATTTGCCGGCACCTGAGCGCCCGATCAGCCCAATCTTCTCTCCGGGCTGGATGGTGAGGCTGATCTTGTCCAGCCCGCCAGCCTCGCGCCCGTAATGGTGCGAGAGATTTCGCAGTTCGATTTCTCCCTTTGTCAGCTGCAGCGGTTCCGCATTGGCCGCATCCACCAGATCGATCGGCTGCGCGATGGTTTCCATCCCTTCGGCCACAACGCCCAACTGGCGGAAGAAGGACGTCAGCGCCCACATGATCCAGCCCGTCATTGCGTTCAGACGCAAAGTCAGTGCTGTTGCCGCGGCGACCAGCCCGACCGAAGCGGAGCCCTGCATCCAAAGCATCACTGCCCAGCCCACCACGCCGACAATCAGCAGCCCGTTCAGCGTGACCAGCGTGGCGTCCATGATGGTAAAGATCCGCATCTCTGTCTGAAACGTCTTGCGGGTGTTCTCGATCGCATCCCGCGCATAGGTCAGTTCCCTGTCGTGATGGGCAAACATTTTGACTGAGTGAATGTTCGAATAGCTGTCGACAACACGCCCCGTCACGGTGGAACGCGCATCGGAAGACGCCTGGCTGGCAGGGCCAACCCGTTTGACGGTCCACATCACAAGCATCGCATAAAGCGCAAACCACACCGCCAGCGGCAGCATCAGCCGCACGTCCGCGATCCACAGCAAAACCGCCGCCCCGGCCAGATAGGCCAGCGAAAAGGTGATCGCGTCAAAAACCTGAAAGATCACCTCCCCCGCGGCAGGCGGGGTTTGCATGATCCGGTTGGCAATCCGGCCGGCAAAATCATTCTCGAACCAGCCCACCGACTGGCGCAGCACGTGCTTGTGCGCCCGCCAGCGGATCAATGTGCCGTAGTTCGGCAGAATGGCGTTGTTCAGCAGCACAACATCCAGAAACTGGATCAGCGGCCGCAGCAGCAAGATGAACAGGGCGACCAGGATCAGTTCAGTACCGTAATCCCCCCAGACCTGCTCAGGCGTGCCGGACATGATGTCCACTACCCGGCCCATATAGTAGATCAGCCCGACCTCTATTGCGGCGACAATCACCGACATCAGCGCTGTCAATAAAAAGATCTTTTTGAAAGGTTTGGAATAGTCGCGCAGGAAAGGCCACAGCCGCGTCGGCGGTGTGTTGGTTTCCGGGTAGGCACAATAGGGGTCAATAAGGTTTTCAAAAAAGCGAAACATGCGGGTGCTCCAGAGGTTCGAGCATATCGGAATACAGATGAAGACAGCGGGCCGCCCAAGGCTCCCACGTCGCACGGGGCAAGGTCTCAGGCGTTAGAGAAACCAGATCCCGTAATACATCAGCATTCCTCCGTCATGTGGTGGCTGCCTTATGGGTACGCAAGATTTCCTGTCTTGTCACCCCCCAAGGTTGTGACGCTGCTGACATCACTTGTCAGCGGACAGATTTCAGCAACTGTTCCCTGCTGAGGCGAAAGCCCGAAGCAATCCAAGCCGCCTCGAGTTCCTTTAAGGTTGCTCCCAGATGCGGCCCTTTCAGATCCGGCAGAAGGTCCCGTGCCTTTACCGGGAACGTCGCACTAGCGCCCAGCGCGATATCCATCTCTAACTCGGAAGAAAGCGGCTGTTCCAGAAAAGCAGCGCGAAGCAGCAGCGAATCCAGCGCCTTTTCCGCGCCCATCCGGTACCCCAGCTCACTTGCACCAGCGGTACCAGCGGCAGCCTCCCGTATTGCTGCCAGGTATGAGGCCTGGGATTTGCTAAGCCGCAATGCCGCCTGCAGACCTTCTCCGCCCAGCGCCGCTAGGCGGCGGATACCAGAAGGCATTTTCCCAGCCTCAAGATGGATAAGCGGCGCCAAAGCGCGGTCATCTGCCCCGGGTAAGATGTTAGCCAGAACACCAGACTGCCGCATCGCCGCAACCGACGGAGCCGGATCGGGCGCTGCCAGCAGCTTTAGCAATTCAGCCCCAACCCGCTCCCTGGACAAGGCGGCCAGCCCGTCCAAATTGGCCGCAATCGCCGCCAGCGCATCCGCGTCAAACCCCTCTGCCTTGTCGCCGAACCAGGCATGAAAGCGGAAGTACCGAAGGCTGCGTAGGTAATCCTCCCGGATCCGGTTTTCCGCGGTCCCGATAAACCGCACCCGGCGCCTGGTGAGATCCGCCAGACCGCCCAGCGGATCCACGACTTCGCCATCCGGGCGTGCATAGATCGCGTTCATGGTGAAGTCGCGACGGCGGGCATCCTCTTCAATGTCGTTGGAAAACGCCACCACAGCCCGGCGGCCATCAGTGGCCACATCCTTACGAAAGGTGGTGATCTCATGCGGGATGCCGTTCCGGACCAGCGTTACCGTGCCATGGTCTATTCCGGTCGGCACCGCCTTTATCCCAGCCAGGGCGGCAAGCTCCATCACCTGCTCCGGCCGCGCGTCTGTGGCAAGGTCCATATCGGAAACCGATTCACCCAGCAGCGCATTGCGCACACAGCCGCCAACAAACAGCACCTGCGCGCCATCGGCCGCGACGGCTTGGCACACCGCCTGAGTTGCCGGGTTCTTCAACCATGGCTGATCTAGCCGCATTCCCCCTCCATTCGGGCCGCAAAGCCGCGCAGCATACGTGCGGTGGCCCCCCAAATGTAATAGGGCCCATACGGAACGGTATAATAGCGGCGACGGGTCCCGCGCCAGCGGCGGGATTCGATGATGTAGTTATCCGGTTCCAAAACATGTTCCAGCGGAACCGAAAACACCTCTGCCACTTCGCCGGTTTCAGGGCGCACTTCAAACCAGTCCCGGATCAGGGCAACCACAGGTGTCACGCAGAAACCGGTCACTGTTTCATGCTCTGGCAAACAGCCAATGACCTGAGGAAGGTTTTGCGGCAGGCCAATCTCTTCCCAAGCCTCCCGCAGCGCAGCACCGCAGGCGTCTGTGTCGCCCGCATCCACTTTACCGCCGGGAAAGGCAATCTGACCCGGATGATGCTTGAGTGCTGAGGAGCGTTTCGTCAGGATCAGCCGCGGCGTGCCTGTAGCAATAGTGACCGGTACCAGCACACCGGCCGGGCGCAGCTTGCGCCCCTCCTGCAGTACAGTTTCAGGGTTCAAGTCAAAATCAGACGAGCCGCCACCCTTTCCATTCAGAGCAGCGGTAATCCGGTCAATCAGATCCTGGGCCGGGTCACTCACTTGGCGGGTTTTCCGCGTCAAATCCCACACTTACTGGATCCAGATCGTAATGCGCGCCGCAGAACTGACAGTCGGCAGTCACCCGGCCATCATCCGTGGTCATCTTCTCGATGTCCTTCGCCGAGTATATTGACAGGCTTTGCCGCACCCGATCTTCGGAACAGGTGCAGCCAAAACGCACCGGCTGGGTGTCATAGACCCGCGGTTGTTCCTCGTGAAACAATCGGACCAGCAAATCAGTGGGGGTTACCGACGGGCCGATCAGCTCGAGCTCTTCCACCGTACTCAGCAGCGTTGTGGCACGGTTCCAATTCTCTTCCTCGTCCCCGGAAACCAGGTCACTTGCTTGAAGAACCTCTCCGGACCCTTCGCCCTGCGCGGCAAAGGGAGACGCCTTGGGCATGCTCTGCAGCATAACACCGCCTGCGCGCCAATGCTCAGAGACGCCCGGTTCTACCGATTTTCCAAAGCTGAGCTTGAACATGGTCGGCAGCTGTTCTGACTGTGCAAAATATGCCTCGGCACAAGCACTAAGAGACCCGCCGGACAGCGGCGTGATACCCTGATAAGGCTGGGTACCATTTCCCTGATCGATCAGAATAGCGAAATAGCCTTCACCCACCTGTTCAAAAGGCCCGCTGTCCGTCAGCCTGTCACGGTCAAAGCTGGCATAGGCGCGGATCTGACCGATCTCGCCTTCCTTTTGCGGCGCATAGTAGTCAGTTGCGATCATCCGCACCGCCCCTTTGGACTGCACCTGCAGCGACAACTTCCAGCGCAGGGAAATCGTCTGACCGATCAATGCCGTCAAAAGCGCCATCTCAGCAACAAGCGCCTCGACTACAGGCGGGTAATCATGTTGCTTCAGGATACCGTCCAGAACACCGTCAAGACGCGCCACGCGGCCGCGCATGTCGGATGCATCAAGCTGGAAGGGCAGGACGGTGTCGTCCCACGCGATTTTCGAACCAAGAGTCATGGGGTTTCCTTACGCGCCGGGGATTGGCATACCGGGGCTATATAGGAGAAACGACACCAGAGTGAAGGGGCCGGCCCTTGATCAGACGTTTTGGCGACACACCGCAGAAGGGCCGGCGCTACCAGATGCGCCCGGGCGCGTATGCGCTGCTGCCCCGCGACGGCAAACTATTGATTACCTGCCAGTATGATCCCCATCCGGATCTGCAGCTGCCCGGAGGCGGCATCGACCCTGGCGAGTCGCCGATCCCCGCCCTGCATCGCGAGGTCTATGAGGAAACAGGCTGGAAAATTCACGACCCGCGGAAACTGGGAGCCTTCAGGCGCTTTGCCTATATGCCCGAATACGATCTTTGGGCCGAGAAATTGTGCCACATTTATGTGGCCCGGCCTCTACGCAGGATCGGCCCGCCGGCAGAGCAAGGGCATGAAGCGCTCTGGATAGACCCTGCAAAAGCTGCCTCAAAACTGGGTAATGCCGGCGACCGCTACTTTGCTGCTCAGTTAGCAGTCCGCCTGCGCCTGGGGCGGCGGCAGTCCTAAACGCTAAATCCCAGCCGCAGCCGGGACGTCAGCATTCGGCGGTAAATAGTGCGCCTATGGGCCTTGGTATTCAAACAAGGTGGCCGACACGTCATCTTCCAGCCCATGTTCCTTGCTCATCATTTGGGTCAGATGCCAATAAAGGTCGTCAAGAAATTCCTTGCCGTTCTGCTCCGGTCCGCATTTCTGCACCAAACCCATCAGACCTTCAGGCTCAAGCATGGACCCGTCCTCCAGCCGCGCTTCGGTGAATCCGTCAGAAAACAGCAGCAACCTGTCGCCGCGCTCCATCGTGAACTCCTCCTGACTGTAGCCAATGTCCGGTACAAGGCCGACAGGCACGCCTCCTTTGCCAATGAATTCCATTTCTCCGGATTTGCGCAGCAGCAGCGGATGCGGGTGGCCCGCTTGCACCATCTTGACGACCCCGCTGCGAAGATCAGCAATGCAATACGCCATCGTAAAATACTCTTCGATCCCGGTATCGGCAATCAGGCGTGCATTCAGAAGGCTGGCCACCTCCTCCGGCTGGCGCAAGGCATAGAAGCGGTTGAATCGCTTTTCCATACCAACATTTTGGTCAAAGTAATTGGAAGACAGGTAACCGCCCAATCGCGCCGTCATCATTGCAGAGGTGATGCCATGGCCAGACACGTCGATCGAATAGAAGCCGATTCGATTCACGCCGGGCGAAAACATCCCGACCAGATCCCCGCCGATATGGCCGCAAGGTTTCAGCAGCAGACTGACCGTTGAGGAACCGAATTCCTTGGACAGCTCTGGTACCAGGGATTCCTGGATCTTTCGGGCCTGAATCAGATCTTTGTCGATTGCGTCATAGACCCGCTGCAGCTCGCCCAGGGTTTCCGACACGATGCGGTTCTTCTCAGAAAGCTCCCGCTGCATCCTTAAGATCCGCTCACCGGCGGAGATCCTTGCCCGCAGTTCATCAGAGCTGACCGGCTTCGTCAGAAAATCATCCGCACCTGCATCAAGCCCTTCAGCGACCTCATTTTTTTCACTCTTGGATGTCAGCAGAATGAAGTAGGCATAGTCCTCGCTGGTGCGGGCACGGAACGCACGGCAAAACTCCAACCCGTTCATTCCCGGCATCATCCAGTCGCTGAGAATCAGATCAGGGGTCTCCTTCTGGCAGATAGCCATAGCTGCCTCGCCGCTGTCGGCTTCAACGACCTCGAATCCCCATTTCTTGAGAGACGCCACAAGAATGCGTCTTTGCAGGCGGCTGTCGTCCACAACCAGCACACGGCGTATTGATCCGGCCACTGTCTGGTCCTCATCGTCCATCGAACTTTCTGGCAGCACCGAAGGCACCTCACAAATGGCAAAATCAGAAGATCTTGTGATACTATCGGCGCAGAGATTTAACAGGCGGTGAAGCCTAAAATTTGAGCTTCCTCCTTTATTTCACCATATTTTTACTGCAATCAACTTAAGAAGTGCACACAGCGAAAGATCGTAAGGACGTATCACATGATTGACTGGCCACGCGTGACCGAGCTGCGTGAAGAAGTCGGCGCCGAGGACTTCGGTGAAGTTGTTGAAATCTTTTTGGAAGAAGTCGAAGAAGTTATCGGCAAGCTAAAAAGCGGCGATCGCGGCCAGCTTGAGCAGGACCTGCACTTCCTGAAAGGTAGCGCGCTCAACCTTGGATTTGAAGAGTTTTCCTCAATGTGCCTGGATGGCGAGCGGAGGTCCGCACAGGGCGAAGCAAAAGGCGTCGACGTCGCCGCCATCATCGCCAATTTCCAAGCTTCCAAGTCTGCTTTTCTGACCGGTCTGTCCGAAAAATTCTGAATCTCCGCGCTGGGTCAGATAACAAACTGCGCCAAGGTCTCGTCTCTGGTGATATCCGTGTAGGTCATGCCCGCGGCATCAAGACGCGCAAACAGATGCTCAAAATTCTCAGGCCGTTTGGTTTCAATCCCAATTAGAACTGAACCGAAATTGCGCGCCGACTTTTTCATGTATTCGAAGCGGGCGATGTCGTCCTCAGGCCCCAGAATGCCGAGGAATTCCTTCAGTGCACCCGGCCGTTGAGGCAGTCGAAGAATGAAGTATTTCTTCACTCCTGAATAACGCTGTGCCCGTTCCTTGACTTCGGGCAGCCGTTCGAAATCGAAGTTGCCGCCGGATGTAACGCAAACAACGGTTTTGCCGCGGATCCAAGAGCGCACATCCTGCAGCGCCTCAACAGACAGTGCACCCGCCGGTTCCAGTACGATGCCTTCGACGTTCAGCATCTCTATAATGGTCGCGCAGATCCGGTCTTCGGTAATCGCCAGCACATCCGGCAATGGCACGTCTTTCAATATATCAAAGGGCATTTCGCCGATCCGGCCCACAGCTGCGCCATCTACGAAGGTATCGACAGTGTCCAGCGGAACGGGCTTACCTGCCGCCAGCGCCGCCCGTAAACAAGATCCGCCGTCTGGCTCCACAAACAGGCTGTGCACCTCGTCGCCAAACCACGACGACACGCCTGCCGACATCCCGCCGCCGCCAACCGGCAGCAGCACATGGTCCGGCGCCTTGCCCAGCTGTTCCTCAATCTCGACCGCGATGGAAGCCTGGCCTTCGATTACATCGGCATCGTCAAAGGGAGACAGGAAATGCCCACCCTCCTGCGCGCACCATTCCTGCGCGGCAGCCAGGCACACATCGAAGTAGTCGCCTACCAGATGGATTTCGATATTGTCGCCACCGAACATCCGGGTCTTCTGGATCTTCTGCTGCGGCGTGGTGACGGGCATGAAGATCACCCCGCGTTTGCTCATGTGGCGGCACATGAAAGCCACCCCCTGCGCGTGATTACCGGCTGATGCACAGACAAACAGTTCTTGATCCGGCTGCTTGCGCATCGCGTTCAGCGCACCGCGGATCTTGTAGGAGCGGACCGGACTCAAATCCTCGCGCTTGAGATAGATGTCGGCGCCGAAGCGTTCGGACAAATGCACGTTTCGCTGCAAGGGTGTTGCAGGGAATACATCGCGCATCGCCTGTTCAGCGGCGCGGGCCTGGGTCTTGAAATCGCTCATGTATTCTTCAGTGGCGTATGCCCGCCACTAAGGCAAGAGGCGCGTGCGAAGCATACATAAGAATACCGGGGTTTAGATGGGGCGGCCTTCTACGTAATGACCGTAAAGAGTTGTTAGAATGCTGATATTCACCAGTGCAAGAGCGGCAGATACGACAAGTGCGGATACTAAATTCAGAATCGGTAATTCTGACAGGGAGTCCACAACAAACTGACCAGCAAATTGAGCAGCGACAAGAATGGCTGCCAGCCCCAAAAGATCCCCAAAGGCATTTTTGGTCGAGCGCCAAGCGTCGCCAACCTCAAATTTGGCGCCCAGCGCCGCTGCCGGCAAAAGCACTGAAAGCCTAAGAACCAAGTACGTGAGTAAGATTGCCAGAGGTAAGTCAATCAGCTCCATCACGGCTGGCACAGCGAAACTTAGGACAGACGTTGTTAGCATAACAATCAAGAGCAGCGGAATCATCATACAGATGAGTACTAGGACGATCTGTATCGACCTACCGAAGTAGGCCATTATCCTGTCTCCCTGTACTCGCGGTACCCAGCTTTCTGGTATCTCTTCAAGCAAAACAAATCGGTGCCAGGCAACCACACTCCAAATTCCAATAAAAAGGGTTACAAACACAACTAAAAGCGGGAGCCCGTTTTGGGTGGCACTCTCTGGTAAGACCGATACCGTGCCCGACTGCAGGAAATCCGGCAACCCGGACAGTTCGAGAAACGCCGAAAAGATCACCACAATCAGAAGTACTGGTACAAGAAACACCTTAAGCAAGTCCCCAAAGTTACGTACAAGCATTCCTACGGAATGACTGAACAACGCCCAAGGTTTCATGAAAATCCGCTCCGGTTTGAAAATCGCGTCAGGCGCGGACCTTAGTTGCAGCAGGCCTGGTGTGAAACCCCGGAAAACCTTGCCCTTGCGGCCAAAACCCGTTACGCCGCAGGCGTTCTGACCTGAGAGGGAATTCCATGTCCGCGCCCAAGAAAGTTGTGCTCGCCTATTCCGGCGGCCTCGACACCTCGATCATCCTGAAATGGCTGCAGACCGAATACGGCTGCGAAGTTGTCACCTTCACCGCCGACCTCGGCCAGGGTGAAGAGCTGGAGCCCGCCCGCAAGAAAGCGGAAATGCTGGGCATCAAGCCGGAAAACATCTTCATCGAAGATGTGCGCGAGGAATTCGTCCGCGATTTCGTCTTCCCGATGTTCCGCGCCAACGCGGTCTATGAGGGTCTTTACCTGCTGGGCACCTCGATCGCCCGCCCGCTGATCTCCAAGCGGCTGGTCGAAATCGCCGAAGCCACCGGTGCCGACGCCGTGGCCCATGGCGCCACCGGCAAGGGCAACGACCAGGTCCGTTTCGAACTTGCGGCCTATGCGCTGAACCCCGACATCAAGGTGATCGCACCGTGGCGTGAATGGGATCTGTCCTCGCGCTCCAAGCTGCTGGAGTTTGCCGAGGCGCACCAGATCCCGATCGCCAAGGACAAGCGCGGCGAAGCCCCCTTCTCGGTCGACGCCAACCTGCTGCACACGTCCTCCGAAGGCAAAGTTCTGGAAGACCCGGCGGAAATGGCGCCGGACTATGTCTACCAGCGCACCGTGCACCCGGAAGAAGCACCTGACACCCCGGAATTTATCGAGATCACCTTCAAAAAGGGCGATCCGGTTGCCATCAACGGCGAAGCAATGTCGCCGGCCACCATTCTGACCGCACTGAACGAATACGGCCGCAAGCACGGCATCGGCCGCCTCGACCTGGTCGAAGGCCGCTTTGTCGGCATGAAGTCGCGCGGCATCTATGAGACCCCGGGCGGCACCATCATGCTGGAAGCCCACCGCGGCATTGAATCCATCACCATGGACCGCGGTGCAATGCACCTGAAAGACCAGCTGATGCCGCAATACGCTGAGCTGATCTACAATGGCTTCTGGTACTCGCCGGAGCGTGAAATGCTGCAGGCCGCCATCGACGCAAGCCAGACCCATGTCTCTGGCACCGTGCGCGTGAAGCTTTACAAGGGTTCGGTCAACACCGTTGGCCGCTGGTCGGAAAACTCACTCTACTCCGAAGCGCATGTGACCTTCGAGGAAGACGCCGGCGCCTACGACCAGAAAGATGCTGCAGGATTCATCCAGTTGAACGCCCTGCGCCTCAAACTGCTGGCCGCCCGCGAGCGCCGGACCAAGAAGTGAACGACCACGACGAAATGGACGGCGATTTCGAGGACGATTTCGCGGAGGAGCTGGATATGTTCGTCGAAGCTCAGGACACCGTATGGGCGGATGTTCTGAGCGAACTCACTGCAGGGCAGAAGACGAGCCACTGGATGTGGTTCGTCTTTCCGCAACTGGCCGAGCTCGGCCGCTCCCATATGGCGCAGCTTTACGGGATCGAAGATCAGGCTGAAGCCACGGCCTATTTGAACCACGAGTTACTGCGCGCACGCTTGGTCGAGGTCAGCCAGCTGATGCTGTCTCATCAGAGCTCGGATGCCGTGCAGATCCTCGGTGAAATTGACGCCAAGAAACTGCGCTCCTCGATGACGCTGTTTGCCGCCGTCCCCGGCGCACCGGCAGAATTTCAGCAGGTTCTGGATGTTTTTTACGGCGGCCAGTCATGCCCGCTGACGAAGGCTGCGCTTGCCGCAGCGTAATCCACCCGCCTCTCCCGCGGTCAATCTTGCCTGGGACATTCCCTCTGCCTAACCCTCTTGCACAACGAGGGAGGACAAGATGGCATTGGACGACATTGCGGCTGGAATCCGCGACGGTCTGGCCGGGAAGAGGTTCGAGGGGTCTCTGAAATTCGATTGCGGAACGGACGGTGTGATTGTCCTGTCGGATGGGAGCGCCAGCACAAACGACCGCGAAACGGATTGCACGCTGCGGCTGTCAGCTGAAAATCTGAAGAAACTGCTGACCGGAAAGCTCAATCCAATGACCGCCGTCATGATGGGAAAGATCAAGATTTCCGGCGACATGGGCGTTGCCATGAAGCGGAGCAAGCTGATCAGCTGATCCCTTGCTTCTGGCTGAATATATCGCGGGGTGAGCGCCGCAGGCG
>NZ_LYUZ01000093.1 GCF_001679925.1 Leisingera sp. JC1
GGCTCTGACTCAGTTTTGGTGCAACTTCGGCCTCCCTCAGATCAGAGCGCTTGAACGAGCCGCGCTTTGAGCAGGTCGATGTTCGCCCTTCCATACATCTGGCGTTTGAGCGTCTTGAGGCGGTTAATCTGCCCTTCAGTCTGCCCGTTCGACCATGGTTCCCGAAGCGCCGCGGCGACGGCTGCCTGATCGCGCCGCAGCCCGCGGGCAAAGGCACCGAGCAGCCCGTCTTCCGCTTCATTCAGCCATCCTTCCAGCTCGTCTTCGCGAGCATTGCGTATCATGTCCGTAAACCGGTCGGTCAGCCTTCGGGCTGTGGCGAGAGCAGGCAAAGAAGCTTCGATCCTTGCGACCTGGATGGCATCCGCCTTGCACAGATGATCCCGGCCCAAGGTCAGGAGGCGGGCAATCTTGCGCGCGGGCGGCGATTTTTCTGTGCCCGGTGGCGCGGCCCGCTCGGCACGGCGCTGGCGCGTGGCCCATTCCCCTACGACACGGTGGCTGCCCTGGAAACCATCGGCCCGCAGCCGGCGCCAGAGTTCGGCGCCGTTCCGGCAGCCGCCCGCCCATTCCTGCTCCAGTCGCGGCAGCCAAGGGGTCAGACTGCTCTCACGGATGCGGAAAACATCCTCGCGTTCCCCACGCAAAATCTGCCGGACGAGCTGGCGGCTGAGCTCTGTCTGGCGAACGATCCGCCGGATCGGCACGCCATCATCAGCCATTTGGCGAACCATCCGGTTGGTTTGCTGGCGGCGCAGATAGCCTTCGTATTGCAGCTTTTCAGCGGCCGTCAGCAGCTTTGGATCCAGTGTCTTTGCTCCGATCGCTTTGCGGATGGCAGGCATGTTACGTTGTACGGCGGCCAGGAAAGCCGCGCTCGCGTTTTCTAACAGGTGCCAGCGGTCGGCAACCTGAACCGCTTTTGGCAAGGCCCGTGAGACGGCACCGCCATAGCCTCCGTTGCGGTCGCGGGCGACGACCTCAATCCCCGGACGGGCCTGCAGCCAGGCCTCGACCGTGGCCGGTTCCCGGTCTGGCAGGAGGTCAATAACCCGGCGCCGCTCCAGATCGCAGATCAAAGTGCCGTATCGCTGCCCCTTCCGCCAAGCCCAATCGTCAATGCCTATAACGCGGAGATCACTGCTTGAGGCCTCAGCCGTGTCCCGGATGCTGCGGAGGAAAGTATCCTTGCTGACTGGCAGCAGGAGCCGTGCGGCGAGCGCCTGTGCCGGACGCCCGCCGAGTGCCAGGCCGAGGTGCCGGACCAGTCCTTGCAGACGGGAGGTACGCCGCGCATGCGGCCGGGTCACGTCCGGTGGAAATCGCTCCGCAAATATCTTGGCTGGGCAACGCGGAGCACGGCAGCGAAAGCGGCGAACCAGCAGGACCAGTTCCACCTTCCGGCCATGCGCAGGAAGATCGGCAGGCCGCCGGCGGTACCTGCTGTGAACATGGCGTGAAGCCGTGCCGCAGCGCGGGCACGCCGCCGTGGCTTTGGCGGAACGCGAGTGGATCCGGACCGTGTTTCCAACAAGCTCAACCTGGTTGGCCTTGAGMCCTGCTGGCAGRAAATCCCGCCGTGAAAACTGTGACGCCATCGGCAACCTCCTGCAAAACCTACCGATATATAGCGCTTAGCTGGTTGGGCTGCACCAAATCTGCTTCAGATCCAGGCAGCGGGCGCTGCTAGGCTCGCCCCAAGCCAGCCGACAGGAGCCACGCATGACCCTGACAGACCAGCCTGCCCCCGCCCCCCGCGGCCTGCCGTCCTTCAGCGGCATCGAAACGGCCGCCGCTGCGGCCGGTCTGGAGGTCTGCGGAGCACTGCATCCGGCGCGCCAGCCGGTCCAGGCGCTGGAGGGCGGCACCCTGGTCCTGCTCGGCACCGGCAGCAGTTTCTGGCCGCTGTTCAAGGCCAGCCCTGAAAACCAGAACGGCCTAGCCGACCCGGTCGACAGCTGGTCCGAACGGGTGGTAGGCGCATTGGCAGAGGATCTGGGCGGCACCGCCTATTACCCTTTTGGCGGGCCGCCCTACACGCCCTTCATCAACTGGGCGCTGGGGACGGGGCGGTTTTTCACATCGCCGTCACAGATGCTGGTGCATGATAGCGTCGGCATGATGATTTCCTTGCGGGGGGCCCTTCATTTCGAACAGGAATTTGACATCCCCCCTGCACCTTTGGCACAGTCCCCCTGCGACAGCTGCCCCTCCCGTCCCTGCCTTGCCGCCTGCCCCGTCAGCGCCTTGGCCGACGGAGGCCCCTACGATCTGGCGGCCTGCCACGCGCATCTCGACACCAGCGCAGGCGCCGGCTGCATGTCCGGCGGCTGCCTTGCCCGGCTGGCCTGCCCGCTCAGCCGCACCGCCCGCCGCGACCCCGGTCAAACCGCACATCACATGAGGCATTTTCACCCGCAATGACCTGCACCCTGATCCTGACCCGCCACGCCAAATCCGCCTGGGACACCAATGTTCCCAGTGACCACGCCCGCCCCCTGAACAAGCGCGGGCGCCGCTCAGCCCCGGCCATTGCCGCCTGGATGCGCGAATGCGGCTACCTGCCGGACCAGGTGATCTCCTCCTCGTCGCAGCGCACCCGCGAGACCTGCGAACTGATGGACCTTGGGGTGCCTGCCCGCTTCACAGAGCGGCTGTACCACGCCAATTCCGACATGATTTTCAAGGTGCTGAGCGAAGCCGAGCAGAAGCGGGTCATGGTGATCGGCCACAATCCCGGTATTGCCGCCTTTGCCCATACCATCGTCTCCAGCCCGCCCGACCATGCGCGGTTCGACGATTACCCCACCGGCGCGACGCTGGTGGCGGAGTTCGATATCGGCAGCTGGCGCGAGCTGAGCTGGAGCAGCGGCAGGGTGATCGATTTTGCGGTGCCGCGGGAGCTTCTGGGCGAGTAAACCCTGCGGCAAGCTGGCGCATCCCGCGCGGGAGGGCTCTGGCTATGGCGCAGCACCATGCCTAAATTCCGGGCAATCAGACACTTGCCGGACTGGAGACCGTCATGCACCGCCGTTCCCTGCTGCTGGCCGCAGCCGCCCTGCCCCTCGCTTCCCTGCCCGGTTTCGCCGCGGCAGCGGAGACCATCCGTATCATGAAATCGCCCAGCTGCGGCTGCTGCACCGCCCGGGCCGATCATGTGGCCGCCGCCGGTTTCCAGACCGAGGTGCGCAATGTGGCAGACGAGGAGCTGTGGGCAATGAAGGAGCGGCTCGGCGTCAGCGGCGACCTGTCCTCCTGCCACACCGCGACGGCTGGGCCTTACGTGATCGAAGGCCATGTGCCAGCGGCAGACATCCAGCGGCTGCTGGCGGAACAGCCCGCGGCGTTGGGGCTCACCGTGCCGGGCATGCCGATCGGCTCGCCGGGGATGGAGATGGGCGGGGAGCGCGAAGCCTTTGACACCCTGCTGGTCCTGGCGGATGGCACGACTAAGGTTTTTGCCAGCCACTCCTGACTAAGTCTGCCAAACAAAAAAGGCCGGGCGCATTGCCCGGCCTTTTTGCTTGATAATGCGTCAGCCTCAGTGGCCCAGGATCTGGCTGAGGAACAGCTTGGTGCGGTCGCTCTTCGGGTTGTTGAAGAACTCTTCCGGCTCGTTCTGTTCGACGATCTGGCCTGCATCCATAAAGATCACCCGGTTCGCCACCTGACGGGCAAAGCCCATCTCGTGGGTCACGCACAGCATGGTCATACCTTCCTCGGCCAGTTCGATCATGGTGTCCAAGACTTCCTTGATCATCTCCGGGTCGAGCGCCGATGTCGGTTCGTCGAACAGCATGATGCGCGGCATCATGCACAAGCTGCGCGCGATGGCCACACGCTGCTGCTGGCCGCCCGACAGCATGCCCGGGTACTTGTGGGCCTGCTCCGGGATCTTCACCTTCTCCAGGAAGTGCATTGCCCGCTCTTCGGCTTCCTTCTTGGGCGTCTTGCGGACCCAGATCGGCGCCAGGGTGCAGTTTTCCAGGATGGTCAGATGCGGGAACAGGTTGAAGTGCTGGAACACCATGCCGACCTCGGACCGGATCTTGTCGATGTTCTTTAGGTCGTTGGACAGCTCGGTGCCATCCACCACGATCTTGCCCTGCTGGTGCTCTTCCAGCGCGTTCAGGCAGCGGATCAGGGTGGATTTGCCTGAGCCCGACGGGCCCGCGATCACAATCCGCTCGCCCTGGTTGACGGTCAGGTTGATGTCGCGCAGCACGTGGAAGGACCCGTACCACTTGTTCATGTTGGTGATTTCAATGGCAACCTCGTCGCTCACCTGCATTTTGGAGCGGTCGATTGCGCGGTCAGACATAAGTTCAGACATATGTTGAACTCCTTAACGGTGGTCGGTGGCGAGACGGCGCTCGAGCCACTGTGAGTATTGAGAAATGCCGTAGCAGACAACGAAGAACAGAAGCGCAGCAAAGCCCAGAAGCTCCCAGTAAACCCCGTTCCACTCGGTGGAGGCGAGGATCGGGCCGCGGATCATGCCAACCAGGTCGAACATCGAAATGACCGAAACCAGGGTGGTGTCCTTGAACAGGCCGACGGCCACGTTCACGATGCCCGGGATGGAGATCTTCAGCGCCTGCGGCAGGATGATCAGCCGCATCGCCTGGGGGTAATCCAGGCCAAGGCTGTCAGCCGCTTCGTACTGGCCCTTCGGCAGGGCTGCCAGGCCGCCGCGGATCACCTCGGCGATATAGGCTGCCGAGAACATGGTGATCATGATCACCACGCGCAGGAACAGGTCGACGGTGCTTTCCGGCGGGAAGAAGTAGGCCAGCATCACCGATGCCACAAACAGCAGGGTGATCAGCGGCACGCCGCGAACGAACTCGATGAAGACGACGCACATCCACTTGATCAGCGGCATGTCCGACTGACGGCCCAGCGCCAGCGCGATGCCCAGCGGCAGCGACAACGACACGCAGGTCACGCCCAGCATCAGGTTCAGCATGAAGCCGCCCAGATCGCGCGAAGGCACCGCCTTCAGCATGGCGTTCTCAGATGCTCCTTCCGGGATCAGCCAGCCGCCCAGGATCCAAACCGCAAAGGCGGCGGCAATCGCCCCGAAGAAGCCGACAGCAAAGCTGCTTTTGCCATAGGTCTGGAACACGAATGCGCCTGCAGCAAAACCCACCAGCGCCACGATGGGTGCCAGGATGGTGCCGCCCCAGATCAGCCAGAAGGCCAGGAACGGGTAGACCGCGGTGAAGGCCAGCAGCTTGCGCGGCAGGTCAAAGAACAGCACCGGCGCAATGGCAAACAGCAGCAGCACCAGGGCCAGGTTCGGGCGCCAGTACTGGTCCGACGGGTATTTGAAACCATACAGAAGCTGGTTCCAGCGTTCAGTCAGCACCGAGAAGCATGCACCGGTCTTGCCCTGCAGAACCTCGCGGCATTCCGCCAGCGAGTTGGTGGTCCACACGCCGTTCAGCAGCCACGGCAGGGTCTTGCTGAGCAGAATGTAGATGACCAGCAGCGATGCAATGGTCAGGGCAGAGTTCACAGCATTGGAGAACAGGTTTTCCCGCAGCCATTTGACCACGCCGGTTTCCCCGGCTGGTGGCGGCGACGGCGGGATTTCGGTATCGCGGACAAAGGCGATGGAGTGTGCGTGGGTATCGCTCATGTCTCAGCGCTCCTTCAACTTAACAGATGCGTTGTAGACGTTCATCACCATCGAGATGGTCAGCGAAGCGGTCAGGTAGAACAGCATCAGAAGCAGAACACATTCAATGGCGCGACCGGTCTGGTTCAGGGTGATCCCGCCCAGAGTCGCGGTGATATCCGCATAGCCCACGGCAATCGCCAGCGAGGAGTTCTTGGTAATGTTGAGGAAGTTGGAGATCAGCGGCGGGATGATCACCCGCAGCGCCTGCGGCAGAACCACCAGGTTCATCACCCGGCGCGGACGCAGGCCCAGGGCCGATGCGGCCTCGGTCTGGCCCTTGGACACCGCCTGGATGCCGGCCCGGACGTTTTCCGCAATGAAGGCGCCGGTATAGATCGACAGCGCGAACCACAGCGCAATCAGCGGGCCGCCGACCTTGATGCCACCGCTGAAGTTGAAGCCCTTCAGCTCAGGATATTCCCAGGTCAGCCCCATGATCAGCATCAGCGCCAGGAACGGCACCAGCCACGCGGCGAGGATCATTGCCGTGGTCTTGGGCCGGACGCCGGTGGCTTCCTGCTTTGTGTTGGCCCAGACGTTGATCTGGTGTGCCGCAAACCAGGAGGCAGCGAAACCGGCAAGCACCAGCAGCCAGTTCATCGCGGTGCTGGCAAAGATGCCGTTTTCGAACCAGGGCATCGGCGTGTAAATGCCGCGGTTGGTAAAGGCGAAGGCATCAAACAGCATGCTGGAGGTGGCATTGTCGCCTCGGAACGCCGCCGGGCCTGGCAGCACGGCTGTCATGATGGTGAAGATGATAATGATCCAGATAAGCACCGGAATGTTGCGGAAAATCTCAACATAGACCGCCATCAGCTTGGAGACGAGCCAGTTGTTGGACAGGCGCAGAACACCCGCGACCACGCCGAACACCGTCGCAGTGATACAGGCCAGGAAGGCCACCAGCAGCGTGTTCAGCAGCCCGACCAGAGCCGCCTTGGCGTGGCTCGACTGGCTGTCGTATTCAACCAGGCGCTGGTTGATGTCATAGCCGGACGGGTCGCCCAGGAAGGTGTAGGAAATGTTGAGCCCGGCAGCACGGAGGTTCTGGATCAGGTTGTTTCCAAGATACCAGATGCACAGGGCAAGGACGATAGCCGCGATCACCTGGAACGTCAGTGAACGGTAGCGGGTATCGTTGATGAGCATAGACAGCCGAAAGTTTTCGTTCGGCGGGTCAGTCAACGTTGACATGTATTGTGATCCCCTGACTCCGGCTTTCTGATCCTGGCGGGGTTGTCCCCGCTCCGCAGCTTGCCAGAGCTTTTTTCATGATAGGAAAAGGGCGCAGGAAATTCCTGCGCCCCATCCGATGGTGTGTTTAGCGGAACGGCGGAGCGTACAGCAGGCCGCCTTCGGTCCACTGAGCGTTCAGGCCGCGGGCCAGGCCGACCGGAGTGTCTTCGCCGATGTTCTTGGCAAAGATCTCGCCGTAGTTGCCCTGCGACGCGATTGCGTTCTTGGCCCAGTCAGCCGACAGGCCCAGCATTTCGCCCAGGGTGCCTTCGGTGCCCAGCAGGCGGTTGATTTCCGGGTTCTCGGTGCCGGCTGCCATTTCGCCCAGGTTGGCCGAGGTGATGCCCAGCTCTTCTGCCGCGATCAGCGCCATCAGGCTCCAGCGGACAACATCGCCCCACTCGTGGTCGCCATGGCGGACCAGCGGGCCCAGCGGCTCCTTGGAGATGATTTCCGGCAGGATCACGTGGCCGGCCGGATCGTCGAAGGTGGCACGGGTTGCGGCGAGGCCGGAAGCGTCCGTGGTGTAGACGTCACAGGCGCCTGCCAGGTACTGCTGCTGCGCTTCGGCGTTGGTTTCGATCGGAACCGGCTCATACGAGATGTTGTTGGAGCGGAAGAAGTCCGCCAGGTTCAGCTCGGTGGTGGTGCCGGTCTGGATGCAGACGGTTGCGCCGTCCAGTTCCTTGGCCGAGGACACGCCCAGCTCTTTCGGGACCATGAAGCCCTGGCCGTCATAGTAGTTGACGCCCACGAATTCGAACTTCAGGTCGACGTCGCGGCTGAAGGTCCAGGTGGTGTTGCGGGCCAGCATGTCGATCTCGCCGGACGCCAGCGCGGTAAAGCGGGTCTTGCCGGTGGTCGGCACGAATTCGACAGCGTTGGAGTCGCCCAGCACGGCTGCAGCCACAGCACGGCACACGGCAACGTCGAAGCCTTCCCATTCACCGTTCGCATTCGGGGCCGCAAAGCCGACCAGGCCGGTGGTGACGCCGCAGTTCAGCTTGCCGCGGGCCTTCACGTCGTCCAGCGTGCCGGCGGAAGCTGCGCCAGCCGCAAGACCGGCAAAGGTCATTGCGCCCAAAATAACGGATTTTTTCATATTTACCTCTTCCTGATAGCCCGCCATTCGGCGGTTCTTATTTTCCGGCGATCCCCCGCCGGATATGAGACTGAAGAAGGGTTTGCCCCTAATTCGTGGCTGAGTTTGGGCGCATTCATCAGCAAACGTCAAGGGCGGTATCAGGAATTTCGATGTACGAATTCCGCACGAACGGGGTCCGCGCGGAATTTTATTTCCGGTCAGGCTGTGGATAAGTAATTTCTTATCCGATCAGGAAAAATCGAAGAATCGCTTGGCGTGCAGGAATTCCTGCCGTTTCACCTCGGCTGCAGCCTGGGCTTCTTCGTCCTCGCCCCACTGCTCTTCCTGCCAGCGTTCATCCAGCCGCGACAGCTGCCAGATCTCGTCAGCACTGCGCCAGCCGTAAGCCGCCGCAAACCCAAGGATCAAAGAGCCTGAGATGCCTACCAGGTCGTGAAATGCCGCCAGCTGGAAGGGAGTCATCGCACGGGTTTTCTCTGCCAGAACCGCCAGGGCCGCGGCCTCCTGCGGCTGGTGCAGAACCCCGGTCCGGGGCTGCAGGCGCACCCCCAGCTCCTCTTCCGCCCAGTCCAGAACCGGGTCCCATTCGGCAGCCTGTCGGGCCGCCAGTTCAGCCGGAGAGTCCGCCCTGTAGCACAACAGATCACTGTCGCCGTATTCGGCCAGCATCGCTGCAACCTCGGTGTGCTGATGTGTCACCTTGTCGATTGCGGCATTTGCAGAGCGGGTGCAGGACATGGTTTTCGGGTCAACTGATTCGGTCTGGGCCTCCCATTCCGCAGCAATTGCCTCGCACATTTCCCGCGTCGGCACCGTTAGCGGCGCCTTGGCCGGCGTCTTGACCCGGCGCCCGTCCAGCTCCACCGCAAAACCGTCTCCGGCCTCTGCCACGGTGACCTCTTTCCAGAACCGTTTCTGTGCCCAGCCGCTCATATCCTAGCCCTTCCAGATTTCTGCCAGCAGCGGGCGCAGCTCCGCGAAATCGCGGATCAGGTAATCGGCGCCCAATGTCTCTGCCGGGTGATAGCCCCAGGGCACGGCGATGGTGGTGACCCCCGCTGCGCGCCCCATTTCAATGTCAAACCGCGTGTCGCCGATCATCACGGTGTGTTCGCGCGTCACACCCGTTTCCGCCATCGCTGTCAGCACCATCGACGGATGCGGCTTGGACGGGTGATGGTCGGCCACCTGCCGGGTCACGAAACAGCTCAGCCCATGCGCCGCGATCAGCGCATCCACCCCGCGCTGGGACTTGCCGGTGGCAACGCCCAGCAGGTATTCCGGCACCTCATTGAGCTCCGCCAGCATCTCCCGCGTGCCGGGATAGAGCGGTGAATGCGCCGCCCCCGCCGCCTCGCGCGCCAGCATGTACGAGGATTTGTAGCCCGCCACCAGCGCCTCCAGCGTGGCTGCATCCCGCTCCGGCGCCAGCTCCGCCATCGCCAGCGGCAGCGACAGCCCGACAATGGACAGGATCGCTTCCCGCGGCGGCACATCCAGCCCAACCCCTTGAAAAGCCTCTGCCATTGCGCCGGTGATCGCGCCCTGGCTGTCGACCAGGGTGCCATCCACATCAAACAGGATCAGCCGCAGGTCCGCGCTCACTTCAGATCCTCAAACGGGTCATCGGCGGCCAGGTCCTCGGTCCAGCCGAAGGTCTCCCAGCTTTCCTTCATGTGATCCGGCAGCGGCGCCACAACGGCGATTTCCTTGCGGGTCACGGGATGTTCAAACACCATCCGGCGCGCGTGCAGGTGAAGCTTCTTGGAAATCACACCGCCGATCGAGGCGCCCCAGCCGTCGCCCAGGTTTTCCTGGCCCGAGCCGCCGTATTTACCGTCGCCCGCAATCGGATGGCCCATGCCGGACATATGCGCCCGGAGCTGATGGGTGCGGCCCGTAATGGGCTCCATCGCCACCCAGGCGGCGCGGCTCGCAACGCGGTAGAGCGTGGCATACAGCGTATGCGCCCGCTTGGCGCCGGGGGTGTCGTCGATGTCGTGCGGATGCACGTTGATCATCTTCTCGCCCTCGCCGGATTTGCCATGACCCGGCGCCTTGACCAGCCCGTTCTTGATCTCGCCCAGGTACGGCGTCGGCACGCCGGCCACCAGGGCCCAGTAAATCTTGCGGGTGTTCTTGTGGCGGAAGGCGGCGGTCAGCGCCTGCGCCGCCTTGCGGTTGCGCGCCAGAACCAGCACGCCGGAGGTGTCCTTGTCGATCCGGTGCACCAGCTTGGGCTTGTCCTCCAGCCCGAACTTCAGCGCCTCGGCCAGCCCGTCCACATGTTTGGTGGTGCCGGAGCCGCCCTGCACCGCCAGCCCAGCGGGCTTGTTCAGCACGATCACATCGTCGTCGCGGTAAATCACGCAGGACTGGATCATCTTGGCATCGGCATCCGAGATTTTCATCTCGCGCGGCGCGGCAGGTTTCAGGTCGCTGTCCGCCAGCGGCGGCMCCCGCACCACCTGCCCCGCCTCGACGCGGGTATTGGCCTTGACCCGGCCGCCGTCCAGCCGCAGCTCGCCCTTGCGGCACATCTTCTCGATGCGGCCCTGGTTCACATGCGGAAACAGCCGCCGCAGCCAGCGGTCGATGCGCTGGCCGCCGTCGTCTTCGCTGACGGTAATCATCTGAACGCCGCTCATGCGAACACTCCCCTTGCGGCCATCAGGCCCAGAAACAATCCGCCGACTGACAGGCCCACGGACAAACATACGTACAGCGCCGCCTGCCCGAAGGCGCCGCGCTCGATCAGGTTGGCGGTCTCCAGCGAGAACGCCGAGAAAGTGGTGAATCCGCCCAGCAGGCCAGTCATCACCAAGGGGCTCAGATGCGTCAGCCCGCGCATCGCGGCAGCGACCACAAACACCCCCATCAGAAAGGAGCCGATCACGTTGACAGTGATCACTGCCACCGGGAAATCGTGATGCCCCAGCAGCCGGACAATGCCCAGCCCGGCCAGATAGCGGCACACCGCCCCGATTGCGCCGCCGAGGGCCACCATGGAAACCGAAGAAATCATCCCCGTCCTGTCGCCGGCACAGGCAGGGATGTCAAGTTTTGCCCGTGTTGCACGGCGCGCAGGGCTGCCTGTTACAGGCTTCCGCCCTTTCATCTTTCCCCAAATACTCCCGCCGGAGGCAGCGGCTTTGCCGGCAAAGCCGCTTTACTTGTTCCGCTTCAGCCTGAGGTTCGCGAAGTAATCCGTGCGCCGCTTCAGCTCGCGCTCAAACCCGCGCTCCACCGGCTGATACAGAACCGGGCGCTTCACCCCGTCGGGGAAGTAGTTCTGGCCGGAAAATCCGTCCTCTGCGTCATGGTCATAGGCATAGCCGTCGCCATAGCCCTGCTCCGCCATCAGCTTGGTCGGGGCGTTCAGGATATGCTTGGGCGGCGGCGCGCTGCCGGTTTGCTTGGCCAGCCGCCGGGCGGCCTTGATGCCGACATAAACCGCGTTGGATTTCGGCGCCAGCGCCAGGTAGACCGCGGCATTGGCCAGCGCCAGCTCGCCCTCCGGGCTGCCAAGCCGCTCATAAGTCTGCCAGGCATTGAGGCAAACCGTGTTGGCCTGCGGGTCGGCCATGCCGATATCCTCGGTCGACATCATCGTCAGGCGGCGGGCCAGAAACCGCGGGTCCTCGCCGCCCTCCAGCATCCGCGCCAGCCAGTAAAGCGCTGCATCCGGGTCAGAGCCGCGGATGGATTTGTGCAGGGCGGAAATCAGGTTGTAATGCTCGTCGCCGGACTTGTCGAACTTGGCCGCGCGGCGCATCAGCCGGGCTGACAGCGCCTCACGCCCCAAGGGCGCCTCCACCTTCCAGGCGGCAACCTGTTCGATCAGATTAAGCAGCGCCCGCCCGTCACCATCGGCCATCTCATGCAGCGCATCGCGGGCATCCCCGCCCAGCGGCAGGGCGCGGCCCAGCTCCTTTTCGGCGCGCTGGTTGAGGCGCTCGAGGTCCGCCAGCGACAGCCGCTCCAGCACCAGCACCTGCGAGCGTGACAGCACAGCGGCGTTGAGTTCAAACGACGGGTTCTCGGTGGTCGCCCCCACCAGCAGGATGGTGCCATCCTCCATATGCGGCAGGAAGCCGTCCTGCTGAGCCTTGTTGAAGCGGTGGATCTCATCCACGAACAGCAGCGTGCCCTGCCCGTTCTGACGGCGGATCTTGGCTGCCTCGAACACTTTGCGCAGCTCCGGCACGCCGGTGAAGATCGCCGAGATCTGCACGAAATGCAGGTCGGTCTCCTGCGCCAGCAGCCGCGCGATGGTGGTCTTGCCCACCCCCGGCGGCCCCCAGAAGATCAGCGACGACAAAGACCCCGAGGCCAGCATCACCCCCAAGGGCGCCTCCGGCCCCAGCACCTGTTCCTGCCCGATCACATCCGCCAAGGATTGCGGCCGCAGCCGGTCGGCCAGCGGCCGGTTTTTGCTGGCCTGCTGCGCCTCGCCCTTGGCAGGCTCAGGGCTGCCGAACAGATCCGCCATCAGGTGCGGAACCGCAGGGTGACGCGCTGGCCGCGGCGGTTCAGGTCCAGCTGAATCCAGCGGCCGCTGTTGGCGAGGATGGCATAGACGTCCTCAGTTCCGGTGACCGCCTGGCCGTTCACCGCCAAGAGCGCATCGCCGGGCTGCACCCCGCCGCGGCCCGCGTATGGGCCGGGATCGGTGACCACCACGCCCTCCGCCGACAAGGGCAGGCCAAGCCGGGCAATCACCTGCGGATTGATCTGGGCCACGGTCAGGCCGGGCAGCGCGGTCTTTTCGTCCAGCTGCACCGGGTTGGCGGGCGGCTGGTCCGGCGCGGTGATCATAGGCACCGCGACCACGTCGCGTTCCGCCCCGCGCAGGCGGGTGATCTCCGCGGTGCCGCCCAAGCCGGAGACCGACATGCGGAACACCATCTCGGACGGCGAATTCACCACCTCGCCGTCCACATGGGTGATCACGTCGCCCACCTTGAACCCCGCCTTGGCAAACGGGCTTTCCCGGTGCAGGTCGGACACCACCATGCCCTCCGGCACCTCCATGCCCATGGAGGCCGCGAGGTCCGCATCCACCGGCTGCCCGGCCATGCCGGCCCAGGGGCGCTGGAATTCCTCGGCACCGGTTTTCGCCTGTTCCACGAACTGTTTGACCAGATTGGCGGGAATGGCAAAGCCGATGCCGTTGGAGCCGCCGGAGCGCGACAGGATACGGGTGTTGATGCCGATCAGGTCGCCGTTGACGTCGATCAGCGCGCCGCCGGAATTGCCCGGGTTGATCGGCGCGTCGGTCTGGATGTAGTAGCCAAAGCCGTCGCCGGCCCCCATGCCGGTGCGCGCCAGGCCCGAGATGATGCCGCTGCTGACGGTCTGACCCACCCCGAACGGGTTGCCGATCGCCAGCGCCAGCTCACCCACCTGCACTTCGTCGCTGTTGCGCAAGTCCAGATGGGGCAGGTCCGCGGCCTCATCCAGCTGCAGGATCGCCAGGTCGCTGGCCTTGTCACCCAGGATCACCCGCGCATTGTATTCGCGCCGGTCATTGGTCACCACGCGGATTTCGGTGGCGCTGCCGACGACATGGTAGTTGGAGACCACGATGCCGTCGCCCGACAGGATCACCCCCGACCCCAGCGAGTTCTCCACCCGCGGCTGCGGCTTGGCGAATCCGCGGAAGAAATCATCGAAGAACGGATCGTTCATGAACGGCGAGCGGCGGCGCTGCTGCACTTGGCGCACCACCTTGGCATAGATGTTCACCACCGCCGGCGAGGCCTCCTTGACCAGCGGCGCAAACCCCAGCGCAATCTCCGCCTGGCTCTGCGGCACCTTGGTTTCAGCCGCCGCGGGCAAGGCCAGCGCAGGCAGGGCAAGACACAGGGCAAGGGCGGTCAGGGCTGGGCGGATCATGGGGGCTCCCGTTTGTTGCTGCGTGAAGGATATGCGGAGCGCGCGCCCGGATTGCAAGGCTGGAGGCAAGCCACATCGCTGCTGGGGCGGAGGGGCGCTGCCCCTCTTGGCCTGACGGCCAATTCACCCCGGGATATTTTCAGCCAGATGAAAAAAGGATCAGACCGCTACATTCAGCGGTCTGTCCTCTGGCGGGCCTCAGGCCTCCGCCAGTTCCGCCTGCGGGGCAGCCGCGCGGCGTTTGGCAACGGCTGCTGCCAGATGCTCCAGTTCTGCCACGGTGTCCTCCCAGCCGAGGCAGCCGTCGGTGATGGACTGGCCGTAGGTCAGCGCGCCCTTGCCCAGGTCCTGACGGCCCGCCACCAGATGGCTTTCCACCATCACGCCGGTGATGCGGCTGTCGCCGCCGGCGATCTGCGCCGCCACATTGCGCAGCACCGCGGGCTGCTGCATCGGGTCCTTGCCGCTGTTGGCGTGGCTGGCGTCGATCATCACATGGCCGCGGATGCCGTCCTTTTCCGCCAGCTTGCAGGCCGCATCGACCGAAGCTGCGTCATAGTTGGTGCCGCCGCCGCCGCGCAGGATCAGGTGGCAGTCCGGGTTGCCGCTGGTGGCCGCAATCGCCGCGCGGCCCGATTTGGCCAGCGCCATGAAATGATGCGGATGGGCGGCGGAGCGCACCGCGTCCACCGCGATCTGCACATTGCCGCGGGTGCCGTTCTTGAAACCGACCGGGCAGCTGAGGCCCGACGCCATCTCGCGGTGGATCTGGCTTTCAGTGGTGCGGGCGCCGATGGCGGCCCAAGCGACCAGGTCAGAGATGTACTGCGGCACCGCGGTATCCAGGAACTCGGTCCCGACCGGCAGGCCAAGCGCGTTGATGTCGAGGCACAGGCGGCGCGCCAGCCCCAGCCCCTCGTTGATGCGGAAGGAGTTGTCGAGGCCGGGATCGTTGATCAGCCCTTTCCAGCCGCTGATGGTGCGGGGTTTTTCGAAGTAGACCCGCATCACGATCTCCAGCTCTCCGGCAAGACGCGCGCGCAGCGGGGCCAGACGTTCGGCGTACTCCATCGCCGCCTTGGGGTCGTGGATCGAACAGGGGCCAACCACGGCCACAACGCGTCCGTCGCGGCCGTGCAGCACGTCCTGGATGGCAGTGCGGCTGGCCAGAACGGTATCCGTGGCCGCCGCTGTAGAGGGCATCTGGGCGGCGAGGTCCTCGGGGGAGATCAGTTCCTGCATGCCGGTAATGCGGAGGTTTTCTGTTTGGGGTGTCATGTTTCAGCTTCCTTGGCGGGAGGCCCTTGGCGTTGCGGCGGATACAAAAATACCGCCTGCGGGCTGCGGGCGGTTGGTGGTATCCTGGTGCGTTTCCTGTCTGTGTTCAGAACGCGCTGACCCCTCCGTCCGCCATGTGGCGCGGATAAAAGAAATACCAGAATGCGGCATAGCTACGGGTCATGGGCCGGACGCTAACGGAGATTCGCGGGGCTGTCACCCCGGAAATGCGCCAGCAGGACAGCAAAAGGCCCTCCCGTGCGGGAGGGCCCTTGGCATTTTCCTGGCGGCAGGGATCAGAAGTCCTGCCACAGATCGCGGGCGGCATTGCCGTCGCTGGCGGCGGCTGCAACCGGCGCCGGGCTGGGCTCGGCCGCCCAATCCTCATCGCCCCAATCATCATCGCCATGGGCGGAGGGCTGCGTCGCGGGCGCTTCCGCCGGGGCCGCAAGCGCCGCGCTGCTGCCGTCCACCTGGAAGCGCGTCACCAGGTCGGCAAGTTTCATCGCGTCGCTGTTCAGCATGTGGCCTGCGGCGGTGGCTTCCTCCACCATGGCGGCGTTCTGCTGGGTCACCTGATCCAGCTGGGTGACGCCGGTGTTGATCTCATGCAGGCCGGTCGACTGTTCCTCTGCGCCTTCGGCGATTTCGGAAACCAGCTGCGAGATATGGCTGACCCGTCCCACGATGGACTGCAGCGCCTGTCCTGCCCGGCCGACCAGATCGACACCCTGATCCACCTGGCGGGAGCTGTCGGAGATCAGCGTCTTGATTTCCATCGCCGCATCAGAGGATCGCTGCGCCAGCGCCCGCACCTCGGACGCAACCACGGCAAACCCGCGGCCCGCTTCGCCTGCACGGGCGGCCTCGACGCCTGCGTTCAGCGCCAGCAAGTTGGTCTGGAAGGAAATGTCGTCGATCACCCCGATGATCTGGCTGATCTTGTTGGAGCTTTCCTCAATCCCGCCCATGGCGGCAACCGCATCCTGCACAACCTCGCCGCTGGTCTCGGCCTCCTGGCGGGCCTCGCGGACGGTGTTTTCCACGTTGCGGGCACCCTCGGCTGCCGATTTGACGCTGGCCGTCAGTTCATCGATGGCAGCGGCGGTTTCTTCCAGCGTTGCCGCTTGGCTTTCGGTCCGGTGCGACAGGTCGTCAGAAGCCTGGCTGATCTCGGCAGCACCGCTGCGGATGCTTGTCGAAGCCTCGATCACCTGTTGGACGGTGGCGTTCAGATTGTCGATCGAACCGTTGAAATCGGCGCGCAGCTGTTCGTATTCCTCGGGGAATTCCTCAGCGATGCGAATAGTCAGATCGCCATGGGCCAGACGCGACAGACGTTCGCTCAGCTCGCGCACAACGCCCGCCAGTTCGGCGTCCTTGCTCTCTGCCTTCTGCGCCTCAGCCTCCTGCATCCGCACCAGCTCGTCGCGGAATTTCTCCAGCGCGCGGGCCATGTCGCCGACCTCATCGCCGCGGGTCTGGCCCTGGATCTCAACCGCGTTGTTGCCCTCTGCCAGGCCGCGCATCGACATCACGATGCGGCGGATGCCGGAAGCAATGCCGGAGGCGATCACAAGCGCCAGGAGACCGCCGATCAGGATGGCGCCACCGATGGCCGCGGGGATCATGGTGCGGGTCTGGGCGCCCAGTTCCTCGTTGGCGGCACGGCGTTCAGCCATGGCCGCGGTGCCGGCGGCCTGCAGGGTTTCCATGGTGGCGCGGAAGCTGTCAAAATATTCCTTGCCGCGGCCCTCAGCCACCATGTCGGCCATGTCGTCCATGGTGGCTGCGCTGCCGATCACCCGGCGCAGCTGCAGCATCGGCACCACCACCTCGCTGCGCCATTCGTCAATGATCCCCGCCACCTTGTTCAGGCGGTTTGACTGCATCAGGTTGTCTGCCAGCGCCAGACGGAGATCGGCCATCACTTCGTTGAAGCGGCCGTTGCCCTCCATGTAGGGATCCAGAAACTCCCGGTCGCCAGCCAGAAGGAAGCCGCGCATGCCCGTTTCCATATCCACCGCAGCAGCCAGCAGGTCCTTGGCCCGGCTGATGATCTTGTGGGTCTGCTCCACCGCCTGCAGTGAGGTGTTCAGGTAATCCGCATCAGCGATGCCCGCGTTGACCAGCGACATGAAGGTGTTGCGGCGGTTGTTGAGCTCGACTTCCTCCTCCTCGATGACATTGATCATCTCGGTGCGGAACTGCTCGAAATAGACCCGGCCCTTGGATTTCTTCACCTCGGCGGCCATGTCGTTCATGGTCATGGCGTCGCCGATTTCCTGGCGCAGCGCGATGGCGCCGGCAGCCACGTTTTCCTGCCAGCCCGCCAGGGTCTGTTCCGCCTCGTCCAGAGTGGCAAGAATCTCCGCGTCGCCTGCTGCCAGAGTGCGCAGGCTGGCGAGGGTTTCGGCGACCTGGCTCTTTCCCGCCTCGAACGGGACCAGGTATTCCTCCCGGCCTGCCAGGAGATAGCCGCGCAGGCCTGCCTCCATCTGCGAGGCGGCCTCAGCCAGGGTCTGTGAGCCGGTCAGGATTTCCTGGGTGTGATCCACGGCTTTGGCCGACTGGTCCATCCGGCCCAGGTTGAAGACGGCAAGCACCCCCACCCCAAGCACCAAAAGAAGCGGCAGTACCGCGACGGAAACGATTTTCACCTTGGTACTGAGATTTGCCAGTGAAAACCGCCTGGCCGCGGATGTCTTCTTCTTTGCCATCACATCTGTCCCGGAAATTTCGGATGGCAGAGTTAAGCCAGAAGAAAATTACGATTCCCTTTCACCTGAAAAGTGAATCTTAAACGCCCGGGAACTGCCGTGGCGTAAAGAAAAACCCCCGGTCCTGTTGGAGCGGGGGCCAGACAGTGAAACCTTAAAGGTTCAGCGCGTCTTATTCGTCTGCTTCAGCAGCTGCTTCTTCTGCTTCCAGGCGGGCCTTGTCGGCAGCGCCTTTGGCGGAAACGTCGCGGTCGACGAACTCGATGATGGCCATCGGAGCCATGTCGCCGTAACGGAAGCCGGCCTTCAGAACACGGACATAGCCGCCCTGACGGTCCTTGTAGCGCGGGCCCAGAACCTCGAACAGTTTCGCGACGTCCTTGTCCTCTTTCAGCTTGGCTGCAGCCTGACGGCGGGCGTGCAGGTCGCCGCGTTTCGCCAGGGTGATCAGTTTTTCAACGATCGGGCGCAGTTCTTTTGCCTTGGGCAGGGTGGTTTTGATCTGCTCGTGCTCGATCAGCGAGCCGGCCATGTTGGAGAACAGGGCCTTGCGGTGCTCATGAGTACGGTTCAGGCGGCGGTAACCACGTGCGTGACGCATTTTTCAATTCCTTATCTTGCGTTTTGCTTTGTCAGGCGGCTGATGCGTGTCAGCCGCTCACCTTGGGGCGGGTGCCCATGTTGTCCCCGGCAGTCCCGGGCATTGAAGAGGAGGGCCGGAGCCCTCCTCGAAACCTTTAGAAGCTGTCTTCGAACTTCTTGGCCAGATCTTCGATGTTGTCCGGCGGCCAGTCCTCGACGTCCATGCCGAGGTGCAGGCCCATGCCCGACAGCACTTCTTTGATCTCGTTCAGCGACTTGCGGCCGAAGTTCGGGGTGCGCAGCATCTCCGCTTCGGTCTTCTGGATCAGGTCGCCGATGTAGACGATGTTGTCGTTCTTCAGGCAGTTTGCCGAACGGACAGACAGTTCCAGCTCGTCCACTTTCTTGAGCAGAAGCGGGTTGAACTCCAGACCATCGTCCTCGTCCTGGCGGCCAGCCGATTCCGGCTCGTCGAAGTTTACGAAGATCGACAGCTGGTCCTGCAGGATGCGGGCGGCATAAGCCACGGCATCGTCAGGGGAGATGGAGCCGTCGGTTTCCACCTTCATGGTCAGCTTGTCATAGTCCAGAACCTGGCCCTCGCGGGTCGGCTGAACGTCATAGGAGACCTTCTTGACCGGCGAGTAGATCGCGTCGATCGGGATCAGGCCGATCGGTGCGTCTTCCGGCTTGTTCTTGTCTGCCGAGACATAGCCTTTGCCGGTGTTCACGGTCAGCTCCATGAACAGGTCGGCGCCGTCGTCCAGGTGGCAGATCACGTGGTCGCGGTTCAGAACCTCGATGCCTGCGGTCTCGGCAATGTCGCCAGCGGTGACAACTGCCGGGCCCTTGGCATTGATCGACAGGCGCTTGGGGCCTTCGACTTCCATGCGCAGGGACACGCCCTTGAGGTTCAGGATGATGTCGGTGACGTCTTCACGGACACCGGCCACGGACGAAAACTCGTGCAGGACGTTGTCGATCTGCACGCTGGTGATGGCCGCGCCTTGCAGCGAGCTCATCAGGACGCGGCGCAGCGCGTTGCCCAGGGTCAGGCCGAAACCGCGTTCCAGCGGCTCTGCGACGACAGTTGCCTGGCGTGCAGGATCGTTGCCCGGCTTCACTTCCAGCTGTGCCGGCTTGATCAGCTCTGCCCAGTTCTTATGGATCATGCGTTCCCTCCATTCCTGTCCCTGCCCCATGTCCGGAAGGCCAAGGACGCCCGAGGTTTAAATGACGCACTGGGGCCCTGCGAATCAAGCGGGGCCCCAGCAAAAAATGCGAATTAGACGCGGCGGCGCTTCGGCGGGCGGCAGCCGTTGTGCGCAATCGGGGTCACATCACGGATCGAGGTGATGTTGAAACCGATGGCGGCCAGTGCGCGCAGAGCCGATTCACGGCCAGAGCCGGGGCCCTGAACTTCGACTTCCAAGGTCTTCACACCGTGTTCCTGGGCTTTTTTGCCCGCGTCCTCAGCAGCCATCTGAGCCGCGTAAGGAGTGGATTTCCGGGAGCCTTTGAAGCCCATGGTGCCGGCGGACGACCAGGAGATCGCGTTGCCCTGCACGTCGGAGATCAGGATCTTGGTGTTGTTGAACGAAGAGTTCACGTGAGCAACGCCGGAGGCGATGTTCTTGCGCTCTTTACGCTTAATGCGGGTTTTATCGCGTGCCATTGATCAAGCCCCCCTTACTTCTTCTTGCCGGCGATCGGCTTCGCCGGGCCCTTGCGGGTGCGGGCGTTGGTGTGGGTACGCTGACCGCGGACCGGCAGGTTGCGGCGGTGGCGCAGGCCACGGTAGCAGCCCAGGTCCATCAGGCGCTTGATGTTCATGGTCACTTCACGGCGCAGGTCGCCTTCGACGGTGTAGTTGGCGTCGATGTGCTCGCGCACGGCCAGAACTTCAGCGTCGGACAGTTCGTTCACACGACGGGTTGCGTCGATGCCAACAGCCTCACAGATGGCTTTCGCCGAGGTGTTGCCGATACCGGTGATGTAGGTGAGGGCGATGGGAACCCGCTTTGCAGTCGGGATGTTAACGCCGGCAATACGTGCCACGTGTCACTTTCCTTTTCGTTGCGGTTCCGTAACGCCGGAACCTTTTTTCACAACACTTGACCGTGGCAGTGTGGCCAGAGGGTCCAGCATTTCGAGGTGGTAAGGCAGACAGACGAATCCATCCGCCGGGAATCATTCCCAGAAGGGATGGGGTTGCCTATGTGGAATTACCGCGGGGGTCAACCCGTGATCGCGCAAAAGCCGCCCCCGGAAATGAAAACGCCCCGCGGCTTGGCGCCTCGGGGCATTCCGGTCCGGCAGACAAGCGGGTTATTCGCCCATGATCCAGGCCATGCTCTTGCGGACGTCCTCAATCGAGGCGAGGCCGTCCAGGCGCTGCAGGTTGCCCTTGGCGTAGTAGTAGCCGATCAGCGGCGAGGTCTTCTTGTAGTATTCCATCAGGCGGGTCTTGAGGCTGTCCTCATTGTCGTCCGCCCGGCGCTGCACGTTGTCGCTGCCGCAGTTGGCGCATTTGCCGTCGGCCGGCCAGGGTTTGGTCTGGTCGTGGTAGACCTCGCCGCAGCCGCCGCAGGTGGAGCGGCCGGTGATGCGGGCGACCAGCGCGTCGTCATCCACCTGCATCTCAATCACGGCGTCAAGCTTGAGATCCATTTCATCGAGCAGCTTGGCCAGCGCATCGGCCTGGGCCAGGGTGCGCGGGAAGCCGTCGAAGATGAAGCCGCCCTCGGCTCCGCCCTGCAGCTTTTCGCGGATCAGGCCGATCACGATCTGGTCGGTGACCAGCTTGCCTTCGGCCATGATGGCGGCAACTTTCTTGCCCATTTCGGTGCCGGAGGTCTGGGCCTCCCGCAGCATGTCGCCGGTGCTGAGCTGCACCATGCCGCGGGATTCAACCAGGTAACGCGCTTGCGTACCTTTGCCCGCACCAGGCGGGCCAAGGAGAATAATGTTGGTCATCGGCGAGAGGGTCCCCGTTTTGTCCGTTTCTTGTTGCGCCCGCGCAGCTGGCTCTTCTCGATAAGGCCCTCATACTGATGCGCGAGGAGGTGGCTTTGCACCTGCTGAATGGTGTCCATGGTGACGGATACCACAATCAGAACGGACGTGCCGCCAAAATATACCGGGATGGCGAATTGGCCGCGGAGGACCTCCGGCAGGAGACAGACCAGGGCCAGGTAGCCGGAGCCCAGAACCAGGATGCGGTTGACCACATACTCGATATATTCCGCGGTCTTCTTGCCGGGGCGGATGCCGGGGACAAAGCCGTTCTGGTTCTTCAGGTTGTTCGCCACGTCGTCCGGCTTGAAGGAGACGTTGAAGGTGTAGAAGTAGGCAAAGAACACGATCATCGCGACGAAGAACAGCAGGTACAGCGGCTGGCCGGGGCCGAAGTTCGCCAGCAGCCACGACATCACCGGACCGGTGGCCGCGCCCGAGGAGAACGCCGAAATGGTGGTCGGCAGCAGCAGCAGCGAGGAGGCGAAGATCGCCGGGATCACGCCCGCCGGGTTCACCTTGACCGGCAGATGCGAGGAGCCGCCGTCATAGACCTTCATGCCGACCTGGCGGCGCGGGTACTGGATGTGGATCTTGCGCAGCGCGCGTTCCATGAACACCACGAACATGATCACCGCAATCACCATCAGGATCACACCGATGATCACGGCGGGGCTGATCGCGCCGGAGCGGCCGGAGGCGAAGAACTGGGCAATCGCGGCCGGAACCTCGGCGATGATGCCGACGAAGATGATCAGCGAGATGCCGTTGCCGATGCCGCGCTGGGTGATCTGTTCGCCCAGCCACATCAGGAACATGGTGCCGCCGACCAGGGTGATCATGCACGCCATCCGGAAATACATGCCCGGATCGGTCGCCAGATCGCCCTGCTCCAGCGACACGGCGAGGCCATAGGCCTGCGCGGTCGCCAGCGCCACGGTGCCGTAGCGGGTGTACTGGTTGATCTTCTTGCGGCCCTGCTCGCCCTCTTTCTTGAGCTGCTCAAGCGAAGGCACCATCGAGGTCAGAAGCTGAACGATAATGGAGGCGGAGATATAAGGCATGATGCCGAGGGCAAAGATCCCCATGCGGCCAAGAGCGCCGCCGGTGAACATCGACACCATGCCGCCGATGCCCTGGCCTGCCTGCTCCATGAACTGGCGCAGAGCGGCTGCGTCGATGCCGGGAACCGGAATGAAGGTGCCCAGGCGGTAGACGATCAAAAGGCCGATAGTAAACAGGATGCGGTTGCGCAGATCCGTAGCTTTGCCAAGGGCAGCCCAGCTGGTGTTTGCCGCCATTTGTTCTGCTGCTGATACCATGAAAAGGTCTCTTCTTTAGCGAAACGCCGCCCGGAACCGTTTTCCGGCTCGGGCGGCGTTCTAGGAAAACTCGGAGACTATGTAAGCGGCATTGGCGCCGCTCACAAGCCGTTACTCTGCGGCGGCGGGGGCTGCCACAGTCAGAGTGCCGCCAGCTTTTGCCACGGCATCAACAGCAGCAGCGGATGCGCCGGTGACTGCGATGGTTGCTTTGGCGGTGATTTCGCCTTTGGCCAGGATGCGGACGCCGTCCAGTTTGCGGCGGACCAGGCCGGAAGCAACCAGCGAATCCTCGGTGATGGAGGCTGCGTCCAGCTTGCCTGCCTCGATGAACTTCTGGATCAGGCCCAGGTTCACAACGGCGTATGCCTTGCGGTTCGGCTTGTTGAAGCCGCGCTTGGGCAGACGCTGGTACAAGGGCATCTGGCCGCCTTCGTAGCCATTGATCGAGACGCCCGAACGGGATTTCTGGCCTTTGATGCCGCGGCCGCCCATTTTGCCTTTGCCGGAACCCGGGCCACGGGCCACACGGGTGCGTTTCTTGGCGGCGCCAGCATTGTCGCGCAGTTCGTGAAGTTTCATGTCGCTTCTCCTTGCCGGATGTGGCCCCCGAAGCGTGATGGGCCAAACACGGCGTTTCTTGATTGGTGATTCCGTGGCGCGGAACGCCACCGGGTGCCTATAGACGGGATGGGGAGTGGGATCAAGCCCTGCAGGCTATGTCGGCAATGGGAATGCATTGGCGGCCGCCAAGGCCCCTGCCCTGCCGGTTGCGCATCCTGCCGTCTGTCTCTCTGTGTCCGTTCCGCCGCTGGCCGTCCGTTAATGGGTGGCGGCGCCGCCGGGGTGGAGATGGGATGGGGATGACCCCATGCGAAAACGCATTTCACGCGCTCCGGGTGCCAGACCGGAGCCCAGTTCCAGGTGCCGGGGGTGTCAGGCCCGGCGGGTGATCATGACCGGGGATGATTTTGACTTAGACGGGTTAAAACCCCGTAGGCGGTGCGTACGGTGGGTACGCAACGGGTGTTTTGCTTTTCGCCGCCCGGCTCAAGTCGCGGCGATCCCGGAGGGCGGCGCCCGGCCCGGCGGGGTGGGAAGCGAAGCGCCCGCCCCTTGGGGGCGGGACGGGCGCTGCCCGGCCTAACGGCCGGGCGCGGCGCTGAACCTGAAAATCAAAAACGCCCCCGCCTGGATGGCAGGGGCGTATTTGGGCCGGGCGTTCGGAGAGGGAGGAGGATCCGTCAGCCGGCCAGAGAGATCACTTGCCGTAGACGTGCTCGCGGGCGGCGCCGGGGATGGCGCAGCGGCTGAGACCGATGTCGGCCAGGTCGCGGGCCGAAAGCGCGCGCAGGGCGTGCACAGTCTGGCGGTATTCGCGGCGCAGCTGCCAGTTCCGGTAGAGGCCGGAGGCTACGCTCAGGAAACGGGTGAAAAGACCGGCGGAGACCGGTGCGGAAAGAGTTGAATAAGCCATTGTTCTTGTTCCTTCGCTGCGCTGCCGGAGCGTGCCTCCGGCGCGTCGCTTGATCTGTTCGTCTGAAGTGACAGGGAGATAAGGTTGGCCCGGCAAGCCCGCAACGGCTGCTTTGGTCTGGCGGCTATGCGGCGCACGCATAGCACAAATGCGTGAGATATCTTGAAGTCCCTCAATAGAAAACGCCCCCGCCCTGGAAGGGCAGAGGCGCTTTGGCCCGGGCATGAAGAGGAGGAGGAGAGGAGCGCCCGGGAAAAGGGAATTCTTAGCCGTAGACGTGCTGGCGCGCGATGTCGGCGATATCGCTGCGGCGGACGCCGATGTCGGACAGCTCGTGATCGGACAGCGCGTCCAGCTCGTTGTAAGTGCGCTGGAATTCGCGGGCTTTGGTCCAGGAGTCCACCAGGCCCTCAACAGTTGCGCGGATGCGGGCGGTCAGGCTGTGGCCGGTGTGTGCAGCGGAAATAACATGTGCCATCGTTCAGGTCCTTGTCTCTGATGCCGGGCCTATTCCCGGCGGTCCGTGTTTGGTCGTTTGCTGTGACACCGAGATAGGACCGGGGGATGAGTCGAACAACTGACGGAACGGACTGCCCGCTATGCACGCGCTGCAAGGGGATTGCTGCCGGGTTAACCGCCCCTGCAGCCACTAGAGTGCGCTCGGAAAGCGAAAAACGCCCCCGGCGGACCGGAGGCGTTTTCCAAAGTCAGTGCTCGAAAAGGGGCTTAGCCGCGCTCTTCGATGATCTGAACCAGGTGCGGGATCGATTCGACCATGCCGCGGACCGAAGGAGTATCCTCCAGCTCACGGGTCTTGTGCATCTTGTTCAGGCCCAGGCCAACCAGGGTTGCGCGCTGTTTGGCGGGGCGGCGGATCGGCGAGCCGATCTGCTTGACGACGATGGTTTTTGCCATGTCTCTCTACTCCTTACGCTTCAGCTTCGGCAGCTGCCGGTGCGTCGTCCCGCTTGGGCAGGATGTCAGCAACCTTTTTGCCGCGGCGCTGAGCCACCGAGCGCGGGCTCTGCTCTTTCTGCAGGCCGTTCAGGGTGGCGCGGATCATGTTGTAGGGGTTCTGCGAACCGATCGACTTGGAGACCACGTCCTTGATGCCCAGCATCTCGAACACGGCACGCATCGGGCCGCCCGCGATGATACCGGTACCTTCAGGTGCGGTCCGCATCACAACTTTTCCTGCGCCGTGACGGCCGGACATGTCGTGGTGCAGGGTGCGGCCTTCTTTCAGCGGCACGCGGATCATCTGGCGCTTCGCCTGCTCGGTCGCCTTGCGGATCGCCTCGGGCACTTCTTTCGCCTTGCCCTTGCCAAAGCCGACGCGGCCTTTCTGGTCGCCAACGACAACCAGGGCTGCGAAGCCAAAGCGCTTACCGCCTTTTACGGTTTTCGACACGCGGTTGATCGCGACCAGGCGATCTGCAAATTCCGGTGCTTCTTCACGCTCGCGGCGGGGGCCGCGGCGGTTTTCACGTTCTGCCATCAGGCATTCCTTTCTTAGGGCGCCAGGCGCCTGTTCTATCAATCCTTGGTGAGAACCGGCCCGGAGGCCGGTCTCCCGGATCATCGGGGCAGCCCCGAGAGGCTGCCCGCATGGGATTAGATCTTCAGGCCGCCTTCACGCGCAGCGTCGGCCAGAGCCTTCACTTTGCCGTGGAACAGGAAGCCGCCGCGGTCGAAGTAGGCTTCGGTCACGCCGGCCGCTTTTGCGCGCTCGGCGATCGCTGCACCAACTTTGGACGCTGCGTCGATGTTGTTCTTGCCGACAACACCGAGATCTTTTTCCAGGGTCGACGCTGCTGCCAGGGTCACACCGCGCAGGTCGTCGATCAGCTGAACAGAGATGTTCTTGTTCGAACGGTGCACGGACAGACGCGGACGGCCTGCGTTCACTTTGCGAAGCTTGTTCCGGACGCGCAGCCGGCGCTTCAGAAACAGGGTACGTTTGCTGTTTGCCATTTTGCTGGTCCTTACTTCTTCTTGCCTTCCTTGCGGAAGATGAACTCGCCCTTGTAGCGGATGCCCTTGCCTTTGTACGGCTCGGGACGGCGCCAGTCGCGGATTTTCGCCGCCACTTCGCCCACCTGCTGCTGGTCGATGCCTTCCACAACGATTTCAGTCTGCTTCGGTGCGGTGATGGTGATGCCATCGGGTGCAACGAAGTCGACGTCGTGGCTGTAGCCCAGGTTCAGCTTCAGGGTGTTGCCCTGCATCTGAGCCCGGTAACCCACACCCTGGATCTCCAGCTCTTTCTTGAAGCCCTGGGTCACGCCGGTCACGAGGTTGGCCACCTGAGTGCGGGACATGCCCCACTGCTGACGGGCACGCTTGGACTTGCCGCGCGGCTCGATGGTGACAACGTTGTCGTTCACGGAGAGGGTGACGTCGTCGGTTGCGGTGAAGGTGCGGGCGCCTTTCGGGCCTTTCACTTCGATGGTCTGGCCGGACACAGAGGCGGAAACGCCGCTGGGCAGTTCGACCGGTTTCTTACCAATACGGGACATTGCGAGGCCTCCTTAGAAGACGGTGCAAAGCACTTCGCCGCCAACGTTGGCTGCGCGTGCGTTTGCGTCCGACATCACACCCTTGGGGGTGGAGACAATCGACACGCCCAGGCCCTGGCGGACCGACGGGATGTCATTGACGCCCATGTAAACGCGGCGGCCGGGCTTGGAGACCCGCTTGAGCTCGCGAATGACAGGTTCGCCGTCGAAGTACTTGAGGCTGATTTCGATGGCCGGGTGGCCATTTTCACCAGTGGTTTTCTCATAACCGCGGATGTAGCCCTCGTCTGCCAGCACGTCCAGCACCCATGCCCGCAGCTTGGAAGCCGGGGTCATGACGGTGGATTTGCCGCGCATCTGAGAGTTACGGATACGGGTGAGCATATCGCCGATAGGATCGTTCATATCAGTCTCTCCCTTACCAGCTCGATTTCACCAGGCCGGGGATCTGACCAGCAGAGCCCAGCTCGCGCAGCGCAATACGGCTGACCTTCAGCTTACGGTAGTAAGCGTGCGGACGGCCGGTGAGCTGGCAGCGGTTGTGAAGACGGGTTGCCGACGAGTTGCGCGGCAGTTTCGCCAGTTTCAGACGCGCCTTGAAGCGCTCTTCCATCGGGCGAGATTCGTCGTTTGCGATTTCTTTCAGCTCGGCACGCTTTGCGGCGTATTTTGCCACCAGGCGCTCGCGCTTCTTCTCGCGTTCGATCATGCTTTTCTTAGCCATGGTCTCTATCCTTCCCGCGCTTAGCTGTTGAAGGGCATGTTGAAAGCTTTCAACAGCGCCTTTGCTTCCGCGTCGGTATTCGCGGTGGTGGCGATCACGATGTCCATGCCCCAGGCTTCATCGATCTTGTCAAAGTCGATTTCCGGGAACACGATGTGCTCTTTCAGGCCCATGGCATAGTTGCCGCGGCCGTCGAAGGAGGTGCCCGAAACGCCGCGGAAGTCGCGGATACGGGGCATCGCAATGGTGATCAGACGGTCGAGGAATTCGTACATCCGGTCACCGCGCAGGGTCACCTTGGCGCCCATCGGCATGCCTTCGCGAACGCGGAAGCCGGCGATGGAGTTCTTTGCCACGGTGGTCAGAGCCTTCTGGCCCGCAATCGCGGTCAGGTCGGCCTGGGCGGATTTGGCTTTCTTGCTGTCTTTGACAGCAGCGCGGCCGCAGCCAATGTTCAGAACGATCTTGTCCAGCTTGGGGATCATCATCTCGTTCTTGTAGGAGAACTCTTCCTTCAGGGCGCCACGGATGGTGTCCTTGTAGAGAGTTTTCAGGCGCGGGGTGTAGGTTGCAGCGTCAAGCATCAGACAGTCTCCCCGGTGGTCTTGGCGAAGCGCACCTTCTTGCCGTCTTCCTCACGGAAGCCGACGCGGGTTGCTTTGCCGTTGCTGTCCAGCAGTGCCAGGTTCGACAGGTCGATCGGCAGTGCCTTGGGCAGACGGCCGCCCTGGCTGTTTTGGGTCTGGCGGGTGTGGCGGATTGCCATGTTCACGCCTTCGACGACGGCTTTGCCGGCTTTCGGGTCAACGGAGGCGATGGTGCCTTCTTTGCCCTTGTCGCGGCCTGCCAGCACGACGACCTTGTCGCCTTTACGGAGTTTCGCAGCCATAATTACAGCACCTCCGGAGCCAGCGAGATGATCTTCATGAAGTTCTTCGCGCGCAGTTCACGAACAACCGGGCCAAAGATACGGGTACCAACCGGCTCGTTGTTGTTGTTCAGGATGACAGCTGCGTTCCGGTCAAAACGGATCGCGGTGCCGTCTTCGCGGCGGACTTCTTTGGCGGTGCGCACGACAACGGCCTTACGGACGTCGCCTTTTTTCACGCGGCCGCGCGGGATGGCTTCTTTAACCGAGACGACAATGATGTCGCCAACGGAAGCGTATTTACGCTTGGAGCCACCCAGAACCTTGATGCACTGAACTCGGCGGGCGCCGGAGTTGTCAGCAACATCCAGATTTGTTTGCATCTGGATCATGTGGTTTCTCCCGACCTATGGGGCAGCGATGCGTGCTGGTATCCCCCAGGGTTTCGACTGACTGTTAAGTCTAGCCGCCAGGAGTCTCGAGTTGAGACTCTTAGGCTTCCAGAACTTCCCAGCGTTTCGTTTTCGATTTCGGCGCGCATTCGATGATGCGTACGGAATCGCCGACCTTGAAAGCGTTCTTTTCATCGTGAGCCCGGTATTTCTTGGACTTACGGATGGTTTTCTTCAGAACCGGGTGCGTGAAGCGGCGTTCAACCGAGACGGTGACGGTCTGGGCGTTTGCGTCGCTGGTCACAACGCCTTGCAGGATACGTTTGGGCATTGTGTCGCTCCTTATTCGGCTGCTGCTGCAGCTTTTTCGTTCAGGATGGTCTTGACGCGGGCAGCGTTGCGGCGGGCCGCTTTGATGCCGGAGGTCGATTCCAACTGACCGGTTGCCTGCTGAAAGCGCAGGTTGAAGCTCTCTTTTTTCAGGGATGCGAGCATATCGCGGAGTTCATCCACGGTCTTCTCGCGCAGATCATTGGCGTTCATCGCCTTTGTTCCTTGTCCAAAGCACCAGAAGGCCCCGAGGGTCACCTTGTTACCTGGTGGGTTATGTCAACCGCCCGGATCGGGCAGCAAAAAAGAATCACCTGACCCGGATCCAAGATGGATTGGGTTCAAGCGATGGGTCCCTATAGAGGAGACGGGGGTGAGGGGCAAGGGAAAGATTGGAGCGCCCAAGGGCTGCCAGCCAAAGGCGGTCAGATGATCTCATCCTCATCGAACATCGCCGCCCCGTCCAGCTGGGCGTTCAGGCTTTCGATGCGGGTTTCGGCCTCCTCCGGGGCGGACACCTTGGCAATGTGGAACAGGGCGTCGCCTTCGTTGACGATGGGCATGTTGGCGCGGCCGATGATCAGGCCCGGCTGGCTGGCGGTCAGCTCTACCTCCTCCTCGCCGAAGGGGTCGGCGACGATGCCCAGCACGTCGCCCTCCTCTACCATCTCGCCGGTGGTCTTGTAAGCGCGCAACAGCCCTCCGGCAGGCGCACGCTCCCAGCTGCTGTCGCTGGCCTTGACCGGCACCGCCTCGGCCAGCGGCACGCCGTCGTCAGGGATCATGCCCAGCGCGTGCATCACCCGCAGGATGCCGGCCACGCCGACGCGGGCGGACTGCTCGTCGAACCGCAGCCCCTCCCCCGCCTCGTAGAGCAGGATATCAACGCCCGCCTTCTGCGCTTCCTTGCGCAGGGAGCCGTCGCGCAGGGAAGACCGGATCACCACCGGCGCGCCGAAGGCATCGGCGTATTCCAGCGTCTCCTTGGCCTTGGGCGACACCCGGATCTGCGGCATGTTGGTGCGGTGGATGGCGGCCGAATGAAGGTCGATGCCCAGGTCGCAGCGCGCCACCACCTCTGTCATGAACAAATGCGCCAGGCGGCTGGCCAGCGAGCCGCCCTCGCTGCCTGGAAATGAGCGGTTCAGGTCGCGCCGGTCCGGCAGGTAGCGGGAGTGGTTCAGGAAGCCGAAGGTGTTGACGATCGGCACCACGATCAGCGTGCCCTTGAGGCGCGAGAACTGGCGGCTGCGCAGCAGGCGGCGGGCGATTTCCACCCCGATCACCTCGTCGCCGTGAATGGCGGCGGAGACAAACAGCGCCGGCCCCTCCTCCGCGCCGTGGATCACATGGGCGGACATGGTGACCGGGGTGTGGTCCGACAGCACGCTCACAGGCATATCCACCGTGCGGCGGGTGCCGGGCGGAATGTGGAAACCGCCGATTTCAAAAGGGGAACGAAGCGCCATCTATACCTCCCGCAGAGCCGTTCCGGGAAACTAGGCGGCTTTTCAGGGTTTTACAATTGCGCCTGTTACCCTCGACGGCAAAGGAACCCAACTTGGGGGCGGCATATTGATGGCCAGGACTGGCAGAAACTCAACCGTCCTCAGATAGCTTTTTAACGTTGCGCTCCGGCCATTTCGTACAGAAGAAATACAGCGCCACTAGAACGCAGATAATTAGATAACCCCCAGGGAATACTAACTGTGAAACGTCTATATTGAGGTCGAGCTCACGTTCAAGAACAGTAAAAATTGCAACGATTGGCAAGAAAACGGCCATGGCGCACAATTGAACGATCAGACTCCACTTGAACAGCCAGACGAAAATGGTTTTGAAGTTTACCACAACATAGAGCAGCGGCACCACGACCCCGAGACCGCCCAATATTAGTGCTAAGTGATAAACTAGCTCCAAAACGCACCGCCCCCCCTACATGCTAAGACTTACTATCGTTCAACCGAACGCCAAAAGCCTTAATCCCACTTGTAGTTGAAGCTCACCGAAATCCGCTCATCCTCAGCCATGTTCATCGGCACCTCGTGGCGCAGCCAGCTTTCCCACAGCAGAACGTCGCCCACCTCAGGCTTCATGTAGATGAAGGGCTGCAGCTCGCGCCGGGCATCTTTGGTGCGGGTGGGCGCGGCCATCATCCGGGCAGAGCGCGGATCCTCCAGCTTGAGCGCGCTGGCGCCGTCTGGCATCGACACATAAGTGGTGCCGGAGATCACAGAATGGGGGTGCAGGTGGCTGGAATGGGTGCCGCCCTCGGGCAGGATATTGATCCAGAGATCCTCCAGCTTCAGCGCGCGCCCGTCCAGGTCGAACTCCAGATCCTTGGCAAACGCTGCGACGTGCTGGTCCAGCGATTTCACCAGGTCGGCAAAGATCGGGAAGCGCCAAGGCAGATCGGTCAGCGAGGCATAGGAGGTGTAGCCGGGATAGCCGTTCTCCTCGCACCAGTCCTGACCGGCATCGTCATCGCCGGCGATGACAAGGCAGGAGTTTTCCAGTTCCTGCGCGTCAACCGATGGTCCGTATTCGGACAGATGCGCGCGGTAGAGGCGGGTCACGAAGAGCGATTCAATCTGGGCCATGGCGCCGTCTTAGCGCAGCACCGGGCAAGAGGCGAGACACCTCCTGCACCAGGCCAAGGATTCCACTCCGCCCCCGGGGTTTTTGCCGGCCCTAACCGTCCACCACGGTAATCGGGCAGTCACGGTGCGCGTTTGGCATTCCTATGTGAAAGGGGTTTTGCACCAGGTACCAGACCGGCGCATATCCCGGAGCCTGGGTGCGGGAATACGTGCAGCCGTCAGGCGACGTCCAATGCGTGGCGTTGCCGTCGGGGGATACGGTTTCCTGGGAAACAAAACTGTTGGAGATCTGACGTGTCGCCACCGGATTCCGGTAGTTCGTCGCAGGGCCATACATATTGGACAAATCATTGCGGTCGAATTCCAACCCGCCGCAAGCGGACAGGCCAAAACACAGGGCTGCAGGAACGATCATTCGCATCTTGGGCTTCCCTTTCCTCGTTACTCACGCTGCTGCAAAACACCCAGGAGAGGCTGCATTGAAGGCAGCAATCAATCACAAGCAGAGTATGGGAACAAAAGCTGTACATATCGTTAACTGACGCTTGGACGCGGCACAGGCCTTAGCCTCAAGTCCCGGCGATGAACGGAACTGGAGCGCGGCACCAGTCATGCCAGCACTTAGCTGCCGTGCGGCGACCTGATCCTGCAAAACCAGCCGCAAGTGCGCCACTGCGGAACATGCAGGAAGCCAGGCTTTCCGCTCCCCAAACTTACCGCAATTTAACCCCCCCCGTGCAAGATCCATTGGGAACCGCAGAAGCGAAGGCATTGGGTCATGCACATTATTTATGAAGACGATACGTTGCGGCTGGAAACCCTGAAACCGGGCCCCGCTCCGGCAGGGGGAACCGTGCTGCTGTCCTTTCCCGGCATTGGTCAGGCGGTGGAGCTGATCGACGTCCAGCAACCTGAATTTGCCGGGTCGGGGCGCAATTGCAGCAATGTCATCTTTTGCTATGACAAGACCCGGTCCTGGGGGAACCGGCTGGACTGGGACGCGCTGACTAGGACCGTTCTGGAGGCGGCAGCGGGCTGCACCCTGTTTTCAATCGGCAACAGCATGGGCGGCTACCTGGCCATCGTTGCAAGCGCCTTCCTGCCAATTGCCAGATCGATCGCCTTTGTGCCGCAGTTCAGCGTTGACCCGGAAGCCGCGCCCGGTGACAGGCGGTGGCGGGTGTATTCCAAGAGCATCAAGAGCTTTCCGATGAAGCCTGCGGACCACTACTTTGTGCCGGAGACGGAATATTTTATCTTCTCCAGCGGCACGGGCATGGACGGCCAGCACGCCCAGCTGTTCCCCAAAGGCGCCAATATTCACCACTGGGTCTTTCCCGGCGCCGTCCATTCGCTGGCGGCGGACCTCAAGGAGCAGGGTGAACTGGACAACTGCATTCAGGCCAGCCTTGCCGGGGACACAAGTCTCAGCTTCTCGCAAGCCTGCGAACGGCTTAGCCCTGCCGCCGCCCCCAGCCATTTGGTTCCGCTGGCGGCCAGCCTGCCCCTGCCCGGCCTTGCCAGCAGCTCCGGCCTGACGGGCGCCGTCTAGCGGGGTGAGGCCACCGGGCCGGCCGAGAAATCGTGAACGTCGTTCAAAAAATGTTTGACAAAAACGCGCGGGGCGCGGCATGATCTGAACATCGTTCATGAACGGAGTTCATATCATGCTTATTTCCAAAACCCTGATGACAGCTGCAGCGGTTTGCGCCGCATCCCAGGCGGGGGCAGGCCCCAGCACCCAGCATTCGGCGCAAAGTCTTCAGCATTCCGGCTACAGCGCCGCCGCCAGCAGTGAAGCTGCTGCTACCACCGCTGTGGCAGTTGTTGCCATTCCCGTTCTGGCCGTTGGCGCCGGGCTTGTCGTGTCCGCAGGCGCGCTGGCCTCCCCCCATCCGCATGGCCATGCCCACAGCCACCCTGCCCCCGGTCAAAACCCGGGCATTGCTCAGGGGGGCAACCGATGATCCGCCGGATATTCATTGCGATGGCTGCTGCGGCAACTCTCCATGCCGCCCCTGCTGCTGCTGGCAGCAGCGAAACCGGCAAGACGCATTTGCCGGTGTCAGAAACCGCCGCCTTCTCAAATCAGGTGCAACTGGATCTGGCAGCCCGCGGCGCCGGTATCGCAATTGTCGCCCGGACCGGGCGGCCGCCGCACACGCTGCCGGAGGGGGTGAACTACACACATACCGCCCTGTGGGTGTATTCGACGATCAAAGCCCCGGATGGCAGCAGCGCCAAGGGTTACCGGGTGTACAATCTCTATCAGGACCAGGACGACCTGACCCGCAGCTCCCTGGTGCAAGAGGCGCCGGCAGATTTCTTCAGAAGCGCCCACACGCTGGATACGGGCATCATCATCCCCGCGCCGCACCTGCAGCGCAAATTGCTGAAGGCCATCGCCAGCCCGGCCTATCCCGCGCTGCACAACCCCAATTACTCGGTGCTGTCCAACCCCAACACAACGCAGTTCCAGAACTGCAACGAGCTGACCCTGGACCTGCTGATCTCAAGCATCTACGGCACGGCGGACAAAGCCCGGATCAAGGCCCGGATCGCCGCCGAGTTTCACCCCCAGCCGATCCGCATCAGCGGGCTGAAGCGGTTTCTGGCACCTGCCGCCTCTGCTGCGCTGACGACATCCGACCATGGCAAGGGCGTCGCAACCGTGACCTTCGGCGCCTTGGCACGCTATTTGCGGGCCAAGAACCTGGCCTCCGAGGTCTACCAGTTCACGCCTGACAGGGTGGTGCGGCTATAAACAGCCCCAGCCGAAAAACAAGAAAGCCCCCCGCTGATTGCTCAGCGGGGGGCTTTTAATTCTCCATGACCGGCAGAGTTTACCAGTCTTCGCGGACCACGACGCGGGTCTTGACCGGCAGCTTCATCGCGGCCAGGCGCAGGGCCTCGCGTGCGATTTCATCGCTGACGCCGTCGATCTCGAACATCACGCGGCCAGGCTTAACCTTGGCTGCCCAGTAGTCCACGGAGCCTTTACCTTTACCCATACGGACTTCGGTCGGCTTCGAGGTCACCGGAGTGTCCGGGAAGATACGGATCCAGACACGGCCCTGACGCTTCATGTGGCGGGTCATGGCACGGCGGGCAGCTTCGATCTGGCGTGCAGTCACACGCTCAGGCTGGGTCGCCTTCAGGCCATAGGTGCCGAAGTTCAGGTCGGAACCGCCTTTTGCCAGGCCGTGGATCCGGCCCTTGTGCATTTTGCGGAATTTAGTGCGCTTTGGCTGAAGCATCTCAAATCCTCCTTAGCGACGGCCGCCACCAGCACCACGGGGTGCAGGGCCGTCCTGGATTTCTTGTGCTTTACGGTCACGCGCCGAAGGATCGTGCTCCATGATCTCGCCTTTGAAGATCCAGACCTTGATCCCGATGATCCCGTAGGGGGTCATCGCTTCGGAGTGTGCGTAATCGATGTCGGCACGCAGGGTGTGCAGCGGCACGCGGCCCTCACGGTACCATTCGGTACGCGCGATTTCCGCACCGCCCAGACGGCCAGCGACGTTCACCCGGATACCCAGGGCGCCCATGCGCATGGCGTTCTGCACGGCCCGTTTCATGGCACGGCGGAAGGACACACGGCGCTCCAGCTGCTGGGCGATGGACTCGCCGACCAGCTGAGCGTCCAGTTCCGGCTTGCGCACTTCAACGATGTTGAGGTGCAGCTCGGAGTCGGTCATCTTGGCGATTTTCTTGCGCAGGACTTCGATGTCCGCGCCTTTCTTGCCGATGATGACGCCCGGACGGGCGGTGTGAATGGTCACGCGGCATTTCTTGTGCGGGCGTTCGATGATGACGCGCGCAATGCCAGCCTGCTTGCATTCTTCCTTGATGAACTCGCGGATTTTCAGGTCCTCGAGCAGCAGATCACCGTAGTCTTTGGTGTCGGCGTACCAGCGGCTGTCCCAGGTGCGGTTGACCTGAAGGCGCATGCCGATCGGATTGACTTTCTGACCCATTAGGCTTGCTCCTCAACTTGACGCACCTTGATGGTGATCTCCGCGAACGGCTTCAGGATTTTGCCGAACCGGCCACGGGCACGCGGACGGCCGCGCTTCATGGTCAGGTTCTTGCCAACCCATGCCTCGGCGACGATCAGTTCATCGACGTCCAGGTTGTGGTTGTTTTCAGCATTCGCGATGGCGGACTGAAGGCATTTCTTCACGTCCTGCGCGATCCGCTTGTTGGAGAAAGTCAGGTCGGTCAGGGCCTTCTCGACTTTCTTGCCGCGGATCATCTGCGCCACCAGGTTCAGTTTCTGCGGGGAGGTACGGAGCATGCGCAGTTTTGCCATTGCTTCGTTGTCTGCCACGCGGCGGGGGTTCTTTTCCTTGCCCATGACTTACTTCCGCTTCGCTTTTTTGTCTGCGGCGTGGCCATAATAGGTGCGGGTCGGCGAGTATTCACCGAACTTCTGACCGATCATGTCTTCCGAGACGTTGACGGGGATATGCTTCTGGCCGTTGTACACACCAAAGGTCAGGCCGACGAACTGCGGCAGGATGGTGGAACGGCGCGACCAGATCTTGATCACTTCATTGCGGCCCGATTCACGCGCTGCTTCGGCCTTCTTCAGGACGTAAGCATCAACGAAGGGGCCCTTCCATACGGAACGTGCCATGGATTAGCGGCCTTTCTTCTTGGCGTGGCGCGAGCGGACGATGAGCTTCTGCGACGCCTTGTTTTTGTTGCGGGTCCGTTTGCCCTTGGTCGGTTTGCCCCAGGGGGTCACCGGGTGGCGGCCACCGGAGGTCCGGCCTTCACCACCGCCGTGGGGGTGGTCGATCGGGTTCATGACGACACCACGCACGGAAGGACGCTTGCCCTTGTGGCGCATACGGCCGGCTTTACCGAAGTTCTGGTTCGAGTTGTCCGGGTTCGACACGGCACCGACGGTGGCCATGCATTCCTGACGGACCAGGCGCAGTTCGCCCGAGGACAGGCGGATCTGAGCGTAACCGCCGTCACGGCCAACGAACTGAGCATAGGTACCGGCTGCACGGGCGATCTGGCCGCCTTTGCCGGGCTTCATTTCGATGTTGTGAACGATGGTACCGATCGGCATGCCCGAGAACGGCATTGCGTTGCCCGGCTTGATGTCGGCTTTTGCAGACGCGACAACCTTGTCGCCAACAGCCAGACGCTGCGGCGCCAGGATGTAGGCTTGCTCGCCGTCTTCGTATTTGATCAGCGCGATGAATGCGGTCCGGTTCGGGTCGTATTCGATCCGCTCAACGGTGGCCGCAACATCAAATTTGTTCCGTTTGAAGTCAACGATCCGGTAGAGGCGCTTTGCGCCGCCGCCACGGCGGCGTGCAGTGATCCGTCCGGTGTTGTTCCGGCCGCCCGATTTGGTCAGGCCCTCAGTGAGGGATTTGACCGGACGCCCTTTCCAAAGCTCCGAACGGTCGATCAGAACCAGCCCACGCTGGCCCGGCGTCGTCGGTTTATACGACTTGAGTGCCATGCTTTCTGTCTTCCGTTTAGCGTGCCAGGCCTTAGGTTCTTGTCTTTGGCCCAGCTATGTTGAAGGCCCCCGTAGGTGCCTGAGTTATAGGGCCCCGAAGGTCCCCGAGTTCGTGTGTCCTGACAAACATAACGACCCCGGAAACGAATCCGGGGCCTTCAGGATGGATGGCGTTTAGCAGAGTCGCCGGAAGGTGGCAATGACAGACTTCCGGCTTTTCGCGGTTTGGCCGCAGTGCGGCCTGGGACCTGTGCCAGCCAATGTAACTGCTATGCCTGTCCGGTACCACAGCACAACGCGGCCCTGCACCGCCGCCGCCCGGTGCCAAGCAGCCGCGAAGCCTGCCAGCCCCCTTGCCTACCCGGCTTGAAGCGGTCTGTGTTCAGCCTGCCATTCACGGGCCCATGCCAGGAACCTTGTGCTGTTCATCGGGCGCCCGAAGGCATAGCCCTGCAGGATGGCAGCGCCAAGCCCGGACAGGACTTCCGCCTCACCGGCGGTTTCGACACCTTCCACCACCGCCGCGGCGCCAGCACTGGCGGCCATTTCGATCAGTCCCCGCATCAGGTCGCGGCGGGCCGGCTTCTTGTCGATCCCGGTGGTGAACATGCGGTCGATCTTGAGCCTGTCCGGCTTCAGCGCCAGCACGCCCGCGATACTGGCGTGGCCGGTGCCGAAGTCATCAATCTCGATACCGATGCCCATTGCCTTGATCGCGTCGATCTGCTTGGCGTAATCGTCATTCACATGGTCCAGGAAGACAGTCTCCAGAAGCTCAAACGCCAGTCCGCTGGGCGGGATGTCAGTCCGCTGCCGCAGCTCTTCGATCAGACCCGGATGCCCCAGCCGCTCTGCTGAGACATTCACCGAGATGCTGGGCAGGGCAATCCCCTGGCGCGCAAACTCCCAATAGGCCGACAGGGCAATGTCCAGAACCCGCCGGTCCAGGTCCGCCAGCATGTTCACCTCCTTGGCGATCGGCACAAAGACGTCCGGGCCGACAATGCCGCGGCGGGGATGGTGCCAGCGTGCCAGCGCCTCGCATCCCGCCAGCGCCCCTGTTTCACCGTCAATCTGGGGCTGGAAGGTGACTTCAATCTCGTTTCTCTCGAACGCCTGCTTGAAATCACGGATCAGGTCCATCTTCTCGTCATGAGCGGAACCGATGGAGTCGGAATAGGCATTCACGCAGGAGCGCCCGTCCGCCTTGGAGGCATAAAGCGCCAGATCGGCGCGGCGCAGTGCTGACTGCAGGGGTTCTTCCGGCGCGCAAAGCGCAAACCCGATGGAGGCGCCGACCTGAAGGCCGGCATCCTTGTAAGTGACCGGCTGAAGCAGCGCGAACAACAGATCAGAACAGAATTCACAGGCCTCTGCCTCGCTGCCGGAAAACTCCATCAGCACGGCGAACTCGTCGCCGCCGATACGGAAGGCAAAATCCCGTCCGTTCTTGATATGGGATGAAATCCGCTTGGCAGCATGTTCGAGAACCAGATCTCCGGCCTCGTGGCCATAGGTGTCGTTGATTTCCTTGAACCGGTCCAGATCCAGTGCAACGACCAGCGTGCCGGATTGCTGCCCTGCCGCAGGCGCCGCCGCGATTTCCTCAAGGTGCTTGCGGTTGCCAAGCCCGGTGAGCTTGTCGTGCCGTGCTGACCAAGCGCTCTCCTCCTGGGCTTCGCGCATGGCTTCAAACGCTTCCTCCGCCAGCTCCCGGCTCATCCGCTCCTTGCGGATCGAGTCCACGCGCAGGCTGATCTCATCCTCCACCCGGTCGAGTACCCGGTTGTAGCGGAACGCCAGCGCGCCCAGCTCCGACGACCGTTCAACGCGCACGCGGCTGCTGAAGGATCCGGACCGCTGGTGCCGCTTCATTTCTTCAAGCAGTTCCAGCAATGCATTTCGCTGGTTGTTTTCCGCGAGGTTCAGCCCCCGCACCTCGTCCCTGGGGCGCGCCCGCAGCAGCCCCACCGCCTTGAGGAAAATTGCCAGCGGTACCGTGCAGCAAATAACCCAGGCGGCAACGGCAGCAGCGCCCATCGCCTGCACCCCCAGCTGGCCCAGCCTGCTGCCTGCCGGCAACAGGTCCAGCGGGACCGTGAACGCCACTGTCAATGTCCCCACCAGCCCCGCGGCCAGATGCACCGGAACCGCGCCCACCACGTCATCGATCTTCAGTGCATCGAGAATGTCCCGGGCAACGATCACAGTGACCGATCCCGCGATCCCGATCACAAAGGCCATCGGCCCCGTCACCAGATGAATCCCGGCAGTGCCCGCCACCAGCCCGCCCAGAAAGCCGTTGACCAGAATCTCGGCCCGGACACAGCGGAACAGCCCGAGGCCGATGGCAATACTGGCGATGCCCGCCCCGGCGGCCGACAGCATGGTGCGGGCAATCACTGGCCCGACATCCGCGCTGAAGGCAAGGGCAGATCCGCCGTTGAAGGCGCCCCAGCCGACCCACAGCAGCAGCCCGCCCAGGGTCACAAGGGAAATGGAGTTCTCCTCGAAGAACCGTTTTTTCGGGCCGTAGCGGCCCAGCCGCGGCCCCAAGAAGACCACAGCCACCAGCGCGGTCCAGCCGCCGACGCTGTGCACCACCGTCGCGCCGGCAAAATCGATAAAGCCGGCCTGCCGCAGCCAGCCCGCCTCATTCCAGACCCAATGGCCCGCAACCGGGTAGATGAAAGCCCCCAGCATGACCGACATGACCATGTAGCCGAGGAACCTTTCGCGCTCGGCCACGGCGCCGGACACAATTGTGGCTGCGGTGGAGGCAAAAGCCATCTGAAACAGGAAAACCGCGGCCGAATGGCCGGCGGAATTGTCGAGCCGCGGCCAAAAACCGCCGGCACCGAACAGCCCGCCGAAACTGGGACCAAACATCAGACCGAAACCGGTCAGCCAGAAGGCTGTGCTGACGACACAGACATCCGACAGGTTCTTGAGGGCAACATTGGCAGCATTCTTGGCCCGTACAGTACCGGATTCCAGGCAAAGGAACCCGGATTGCAAAACAAGCACCAGCAGCGCAGAGAGCAGGATCCAGATGGCATCAGCTTCAGACATTCAACAACCCTCATAAGGAGCGAAAACTCATCATGTACGCCACCTTAGGTTGTGATTGTCAAAATTTCCTTTCCACTCCCTGATCGTTGCCTGTACGCGGCCGGACTTTTGCCAGCTCAGCCGGGGCCATCTCTGCTGCCCGGCCATCAAGGCAACGCACAAGGTCCTGCGTCCTCCTTCACAGCGGATGTGACAGCCTGGCAACCCCTGGCGCATTTACCGGATCAGCCATGGCTTGCCCTGCTTCCAGCGCCGGGACGCGTTTCAGGGCAGGCGTCAGGACAGGAACGCCGACGCGGCATGCCGTTCGAGCAGCTCCTGGACCAGAGGGTTCGGGAACCGGCGGCGGAGCGTGACCGCATAGAAGGTTTCCTGAATCCGGGGATGCTCGCTGGCTTCCCTGAGCCTGCCGGAGTTCAACTCGTCCGTCACAACAATGGGCGCAACGAGAGCCAGCCCGATATCTTCCCGCGCCAGAAGCCGCATCATGGCCATGTCATCCACCTCGGCGGCGATTTGCGGGCGGACCGACAACCGGCTGGCCAGGGCATCAAAAGCCGTACGCACGCTGCTGCCGGCGGTGGGCAGGATGAAGGGCTGCTCAAGGAGAAGTTCCCTCAGAGGGCGGTCCGGCTCCAGCCGCGCAGGGCTGCCGACAATGCTGACGTCCTGCTCGCCGATCTTGTGCGTCTCATAGGGGGTCAGGCTGTCATCAGGCGGCGGCCGGTTCATCAGAACCAGGTCAACGTTGAGCGTCCCCAGGCCTTCGAGCAATTCCGCCGGGCTGCCTGAGCGCAGGACAACCTCAACATCGCTGCGGGACAGGATCGGCCTCAGAAACCCGATCTGAAAATTGCGGGACAGGGTTGCGAGCGCGCCGACGCGCAGGGCTTTCCGGCTTTGGACCGTCCCCGACAGAGTGGCGACAAGCTCCTGCCCGGCCGAGAAAATCGCATCCGCGTGGCCCAGCGCGATACGCCCGGCCTCAGTCAGATGAAGCTGCCGTCCGCGGCGTTCGAACAGGTCGTGGCCCAGGCGTTCCTCCAATTGCTTGATCTGAACCGATAGCGCCGACTGCGACAGGTTCAGCCGCTGCGCCGTGCGGGTCAGGTTGCCGTCGTGCGCAACTGCCCAGAAGTACCGGAGGTGATGATAGTTCAATGGCATTCATTCCATTTATTAGAACGAATTCTCCAAAACAATGAATTTTTACAAAGTGAAGCTCTGTCTTATGCATTTCCAAATGTCTCTGACTGAGAAAACTGAAGGGTTCCGATCATGACCTATCTTCTTTTACCCCTCCTTAGCCCGCTGGCCCTGCTGGCGGCGGCTTTCTATGCGTTGCGCCATCCCGGCAAACGCCCGGGGCGGGTGCCTGAGCTGGCCGAGGCCGCTGCCTTTACCGCCTTTGCCTTCGCGGCGGCGGCTGCCGCGCTGCTGATTTTGAATGGCTCCGGCACTTCGGTATTGATCGGGCTTTTCGGGGCCGGGCTATCGGTACGGCTGGACGCGGTGAGCGCGGTGATGCTGGTTCTGGTCAGCTTCATCGGCTGGATCGTTCTGCGCTTTTCCAAGACCTACCTGGACGGCGAAGACCGGCAGGGCGCCTTCACGGGATGGGTGAGCACCGCACTGGCCGCCGTACTGCTGCTGGTGATGTCCGGCAACCTTGTTCAGCTCATTGCGGCTTGGACATTGACCAGCCTGGCGCTGAACCAGCTGCTTCTGTTCTACCCCGAACGCGCGACAGCCCGGCGGGCCGCCCGCAAGAAGGCCGTTGTGGCACGGCTGAGCGAGGGCGCCCTGGCCGGTGCAGGTGTTCTGCTGATCGCCGCAACCGGTACGACGGACATCGAAACGATCCTGTCCGCGGCCGGAGCAGGCTGGCTGACGGCTGCAGCCGCCCTGCTGATCGCCGCGGCGGCGGTGCTGGCCTCGGCGCAGTTCCCGCTGCACGGCTGGCTGACCGAGGTGATGGAAGCGCCCACTCCTGTGTCCGCCCTGCTGCATGCAGGTGTGATCAACGCGGGCGGGTTCCTGCTGGTCCGCTTTGCCGACGTGATGCTGCTGGCGCCGGGTGTGATGGCGCTGCTGGTCATGCTCGGCGGGTTCACGGCGCTGTTCGGAGGCCTGGTGATGCTGACTCAGCCTGCAGTCAAGACATCGCTGGCCTGGTCGACCATCGCGCAGATGGCCTTCATGATCATGCAATGCGGCCTGGCACTGTTCCCGCTTGCCCTGCTGCACATCGTGGCGCACTCGCTTTATAAGGCACATGCTTTCCTCAGCTCTGGCGAAGCGGTGCGCAATGTCGCCGCGATCCGCCGTCCCGGTCCGGTAGCGGTGCCAAGCGCGCGCAACGTGCTGCAGGCGTTTGCCATCGCAATCGTGATCTACTGCGGCGTGGGTGCGGTTCTAGGATTCGACGGCAAGTCGGTCCAGGCCATTGCCCTGGGTGTGATCCTGATCTTCGGTGTCGCCTATCTGCTGGCGCAGGGCTTTGCCGATGCGGCACCGCGGGCACTGATGCAACGGACCGCAGCCTATGCCCTGGCAGCCTCGGTCAGCTACTTTGCTCTGCAGGTCATTGCCCAGCATCTGACCGCCGGCAGCCTGCCGCCACCCCCCAACCCCGGCCCGCTGGAATGGGCGCTCATCCTCCTTGCCCTCGCAAGTTTCGGCCTGGTGGCCGTGGCGCAAGCAACCTTCCCGCTCTGGGCCTCTCACCCGGCGGCCGCCGGGCTGCGCGTCCACCTGACCAACGGGCTCTACGCCAATGCGATCTTCGACAAGCTGCTGGACGGATGGTCCAAGCGCGCTGCTGCCTGAAAGGAAACACACTGATGTTTGCGAAACTCGAGTCCTACCCCGCCGCCCTGCTGGAACTTGTTGCCGAAGCCAACACTGCTGCAAAAGCGATCCCGCCGCTCTTCCCGCTTTCTGCCAATGTTGCGGTGAACCCGTTCCTTGGCCAGACGGGCGAGCCTCTGGCCGTCACTGCAGCGCGCCTTGAGCGCGCAGGAGGCGCCCGGATTACACCGCCGCGCGCGTATTGGCGGCAGAAGCTGGAGGCAGGCAGCATTACCGAAGCCGACCTGCAGGACGCTCTGGCTGCGGTCGAAGGCCGCTTCAATGCGCCAAACCTGCAAGACATCAAAGCCGCCCTGGCCAATGAGACCGCTGAACCCAAAGCCCTTCCCACTGTGGCCGAACTGGCAGCAGAGGTTTCGGGCATCGACTGGCCCGGACTGGTCGAAGGCCGCATCAGCATATGGGCCGCCAGTCATTTCGATCAGGGGCAAGCCCTGTGGCAGCAGGACGGAACCGGCGGCGCTTTCAGTGCCTGGCGGGACTTTGCCGCGCGTGATCTGACGCCTGAAATCCATGGCCTGACAGGTTTCTGCGCCTTCGTGACGGACACCAACCGGTCGCATTGGCGTGCCATCGGCCGGGCGTCGGAAACCCTCGGCGTGACCTCCAGCGCCGCGGCAACTGCATTCCACCGCTGGCTGATGACGCTGGGCGGCTGGGCCCAGTACAGCCGCTATCTCCTGTGGCAGGCGGAACTGGAGGGCAAGCAGGACAGTACGGTGACGGAGCTTCTGGCCATCCGCATGGTCTTTGATGAAGCCCTGTTCGAATTGTACAAAGAACAGATCTCTGCGCATTGGGCAGAGGTTGTTGCAGCCCATCAGGCCCCGATTACCCCGTCGCCGGATCAGGTCATCGACGTCGTTCTGCAGGACGCCGCAGAACGGGCCGGTCAACGCGCCCTGGAGGCCAGGTTGCTGCAGGGTAAACCGCAGGAAACTGAAGGGCGCCCGGAGGTGCAGGCAGCCTTCTGCATCGACGTGCGGTCCGAAGTTTTCCGCCGCGCCCTGGAAGCGCAAAGCAACAGCATCCAAACCATCGGTTTTGCGGGTTTCTTCGGCCTTGCTAGCGCCCATAAGGCAGCAGGCTCGGATGTAAACGAAATGCGCAACCCGGTGCTGCTGCAGCCCGGCCTGGCCTCTAAGGCAGGCGAACCCGAGCAAGCCGACCTCAACCGCCGTTACTCGGCACGGGCCAAACGCGCCTGGGGCCGGTTCAAGCTCGCCGCTGTTTCGTCCTTTGCCTTTGTGGAGGCTGCAGGCCCGATCTATGTGGGCAAGCTGCTCCGGGATGCACTGGGCCTGACCAGCCACCCGGCCGCCGATCCCGCACCGGTGCTGGGCCCGGCAATCGATCTGACGGCCCGCGTGGGCATGGCCAAGTCGGTGCTGTCGGCCATGTCGCTGACGGAGAATTTCGCGCGGATCGTGCTGCTGGCAGGCCACGGCGCCCGGGTGACCAACAATCCGCACGAAAGCGCGCTGCATTGCGGTGCCTGCGGCGGTTACGCCGGCGATGTGAATGCCCGCCTGCTGGCCGGTCTTCTGAACGATCCCCGGGTGCAGGCCGGCTTGAGGGACAAGGGGATTTGCATCCCGTCCGATACGGTCTTCGTGCCGGCCCTGCACCATACCACAACCGATGAGCTGGTCTTGTTTGAGCAGGACCTGCCGGAAGAGAAGCCGGAGCAAGACCTGAAGCAGCTGAAGAAATGGCTCGCCGCAGCAGGCAGCTTGGCGCGTGCCGAACGCGCATTGCGCCTGCCGCGCGCGGACCGCGCCGCTGAGATCGCCCGCCGGGCACGGGATTGGGCTGAGACACGCCCGGAATGGGGTCTGGCCGGGTGCCGCGCCTTTGTCGCAGCGCCGCGCCACCGTACCGGCGGCGCAGACCTTGCCGGCCAGGCTTTCCTGCACAATTACGACTGGCAGCGGGACGAAGGGTTCGGAGTGCTTGAACTGATCATGACGGCCCCGGTGGTTGTCGCAAGCTGGATCAGCCTCCAGTACTACGGCTCTACCGTGGCACCGTCCCTGTTTGGCGGCGGCAACAAGCTGCTTCACAACGTCGTTGGCGGCATCGGCGTCCTCGAAGGCAACACCGGTGCGCCGCGCCCGGGGCTGCCATGGCAATCCGTCCACGACGGCACAAGCCTGCAGCACGATCCGCTGCGCCTGACCGTGGTCATCGAAGCCCCGCGCGAAGCAATGTCGGAAATCCTGAAACGACACCCCGGAGTACGCGAGCTGTTTGACAACGGCTGGCTGCACCTGATCGCAATGGACGGCGAAGGTAATATGGCCTGGCGCTACCGCCCCGGCCTGAAATGGGTACGCTTCAACGAGCGCTCCGAGCTCCCGCGCGCGATGGCTGCGGAGTGACCCGCCGTTCCCGGACTTGGAAAGACGGCAAACGGGCGGCACTGGTCTGGACATTGCGGCAAAGGAAGCAGCGGAGGCTGAAAATTCAAGCTGGACCAGGCCGCCCCGGCAACAGAAGCCGAAGAGCTCGCAAGTGACATTAACGCGATCCTCTATGAGCTCGCGTTTATTAGTTCGCTCTGTTCATGGGCCGGTCCTCTACCGGCCGTTGGTGATACTCCCACAGACAGGCTGGGCTCACTTCTAGCGCTTACGAAAGACATAGCCGCCCCATAGCAGCCGAATGGTATGGGCGGCTATGCAGCGCGTCAAACCAGCCGTTCGCCTCAGCGCAATTTCCCCAGCAGCCCGAAATCACACTATGCGGGACAAATCCGTATTTCGCCGCAGACGCGCGATCGATGCTGAAGTTGCGACGGCATCAGCGGGCCGGGCGACTTCTTCCGGCAGGAATCCGCTACTGGACTAAGCCGCCCCGGCTTCGCGAAGATGCACGCCCAGCAGGATCAGGCCTGGCCAAAGCATATAGGCTTCGATTTCAATATTCTCCCCGAAAGAGAGCAGCACCATTGTCATCAATATTCCCAGCGGCAGGCGGCCCCGCATGTGTTTTGCTGCATCCGCCATGACAAAGCCGATGTGCCAAACCAGCGGAATGAGCAGTGCGGCAAAACCGGCAGCACCTTTGACGAACAGCAGCCCGTACCAGGTGTGATGGCTGCCGATTGGCATGTATTCAAGGCTCTGACTCAGTTTTGGTGCAACTTCGGCCTCCCTCAGATCAGAGCGCTTGAACGAGCCGCGCTTTGAGCAGGTCGATGTTCGCCCTTCCATACATCTGGCGTTTGAGCGTCTTGAGGCGGTTAATCTGCCCTTCAGTCTGCCCGTTCGACCATGGTTCCCGAAGCGCCGCGGCGACGGCTGCCTGATCGCGCCGCAGCCCGCGGGCAAAGGCACCGAGCAGCCCGTCTTCCGCTTCATTCAGCCAT
>NZ_LYUZ01000094.1 GCF_001679925.1 Leisingera sp. JC1
GATGTGGATTTCAGCGGTTTGGCTATCTGGGTCTCTCGCGGCGATGCGCTCGCCGAAGGCCTTGAGGCAGCGCATCCTGGCTTCTGCGCGGCTGCGGGTGTGGTATCCCGTCCATCGTTTCCAGAACGCCCGGCCGTAGTGACGTGTGGCGCGCAGGGTTTCGTTGCGGGCCCGGGCGGCTGGGCAATCCTCCTTCCACGCTCGGCCATTCTTGCGGATCGGGATGATAGCCGTGCCACCGCGTGCGATGATGGCACTGTGGCAGCGGCGGGTGTCGTAGGCGCCATCTGCGGTCACGGTGCCGATGTCTTCGCCGTCCGGGATCTGGTTCAGAAGTTCTGGCAGGACGGGACTGTCGCCTTCCCGGCTGGAGGTGAACTCGACCGCGCGGATGTCGGATGTGGCGGTATCCATGGCCAGATGGACCTTGCGCCATTGGCGGCGTCGCTGAACACCGTGCTTGCGGGCTTGCCACTCTCCATCTCCGAGGAACTTGATGCCGGTGCTGTCGACAAGCAGGTTCAGCGGCCCGTCTGCACGGCGATAAGGGATCTGCACCTTCAGGGTCTTCTGCCTTCGGCTCAAGGTCGAATAGTCGGGAACGGGCCAGTCCAGCCCCGCGAGCCGCAGCAGACTGGCGACCATCCCGGCGGTCTGTCTGAGCGGCAGCTTGAACAGCACCTTGATCGATAAGCAGAACTGGATCGCCGCATTCGAGAACACCGGCGGGCGCCCAGGGCGGCCCTCATGCGGCGCGTACCAGGCCATCTCCTTGTCCAGCCAGATCAGCAAAGACCCGCGCTTGCGGAGCGCAGCGTTGTAGGCGGACCAGTTCGTCGTGCGGTAGCGGGCGGGCTTGGGCTTGCTCATGACATCCGTCTANATAAGCAGAACTGGATCGCCGCATTCGAGAACACCGGCGGGCGCCCAGGGCGGCCCTCATGCGGCGCGTACCAGGCCATCTCCTTGTCCAGCCAGATCAGCAAAGACCCGCGCTTGCGGAGCGCAGCGTTGTAGGCGGACCAGTTCGTCGTGCGGTAGCGGGCGGGCTTGGGCTTGCTCATGACATCCGTCTAACCCCATGGATTCGTGTTGTGAATCCTCCAACGAGAGAGTTCTGCAACAATGCCCCTTTTCATAAACAATCCGAACATAGACGCTTCCCACATCAGCTGAATTGAGAACAACAAAATGCTCCACATAGAGGTTGCCAATATTGCCGATTTCGGCGACCTGCCCATCCTCAAATTTTTCGGGCAGCCCGCTGATTGACGCGTCCAAAGATTTTAGCGTTTGTTCATCGACATAGTGAAAAATGCTGCGCAAAGCCCTGGTCGCGCCAGCCTTGCTTTTCTGAAAGGAGTTAACAAAGTCACAGGAGCGTTCGGTCGGCGTGGCGCTCAGGCTTGGTGCCGCAGTTAGAAAAAGAAGAGTTGCTGCCAGCGTTGGTAAGATTGCTGCACCAGTGCGTTGAGTTTTCATTGACTTTCTCTCGATTGTAGCTGTGATAATGATTGGCCTTGAGTAGTGCGTAAGAACTTGTCGAATAATCCTTTGACTGCTCGAAGTTGTGTTGCATTCCTTTGTGATGGCTAGGGGGTTAACATGCCGTTGAGGAATTGCAAAAGTCTCTACCGTTCTTTTGAGAGCGATATCAGATAGAGGAAGTTGCGTTCGCGACGATGCTATTTCGCATGCCGATCTCGCGTCTGCCCGCGGGAGCTCCACTGGCCAGAAACCCCTCCTATCCGTCCCGTCCCGGCTCGTCCGGATCACTTGAAAACAACGCGATCTTGTTGCCCTGCGGGTCGCGCAGGTAGCCGACATAGAAGCGCGGTCCGTAGGCGGCGCGGAACCCTGGCGGGCCTTCGTCTGAGCCGCCCGCGGCAAGCGCCGCGGCGTGCAGCTCGCGCACCTGCTGCTGATTGCGGGCCTGGAATGAGACCATCGACCCGTTTCCGGCTGAGGCCGGGCGCCCGTCGAAGGCTGGTTTGACATAGAAATCCGGCAGAACAGGTGACTGGCCCGGTGCAACTGGCAGCGTGTAGCTCAATCCCGCGGGCCCCTCCTCCAGCGCGTAGCCAAGTGCCGGCAGCAGCGCGGAATAGAACCGTTTTGCCCGCGCAATGTCATCAGCACCGACAGTGACATAGGCAATCATGCTGAGAGTCCTTTCCGGAAGTCTGGCCCGTCAATATGGTTGTAAACCGGCACAGGTTCCGGCTCAACATCTGGGGGCTGCGGGTTCCTGTTGCCAGCCTTGGGGCAAAGGCAGCGCAGGCTTACGCCGCCCTGCGGACCGCCTTACTCTTTGCCGCCCAGCCGCTTCCTGTTGACGGTGCCTGCACGTCCCGCCATGGTCCCGGGCCTGAGACATCAAGGCCGGGCACGCGGGTATATGAGCAGCGATTGGAACGACTATGCGGACGGATGGGACGGCAACAGCGATGTCCGGCTTTATGCGGACCGGGCCTTTGCCGCGCTCGACGCTTATGCAGGCATCACCGGAGGCGGCTGGCAGGACAAGCGGGTGCTTGATTTCGGCTGCGGCACAGGGCTGCTGAGCGGGAAACTGGCTCCGCATGTGCAGGAAGTTGCAGCCGTTGATACCTCGGAGCGGATGATCGCGGTGCTTGCCGGGAAAGCGCTGCCAAATGTCAGGGCGCTCCATACGGACATCCTGGACGGCAACGGGGCCGGGGAGGGGCTCACGGGCTTTGACCTGATCTGCGCGTCTTCTGTCTGCAGCTTCCTGCCGGACTATCCAGGCGCTGTGGCGCAACTGGCGGGGCTTTTGAACAGCGGCGGGATGTTTGTGCAATGGGACTGGCTGGCGCGCGACGCGGGTGCCTCCGGATTGACGTTGCAACAGGTGCGGGAGGGGCTGCACCTGGCCGGCCTTGGCGGTATCCGTGTGGAACAGGTGTTTGATATGGGCGGCGGCGGCCAGGCCATGCCGGTATTGATGGGGACGGCCTCCCGCAAGTGATCTGAAGGGCCGCGCGGGAGGCTCCCGCCCGTCCGCCCGCGGATATGAAATCCGCAGGGTCCGGTTGGGCCAGGCAGGCCGCGCCGCAGGCGCGGCCTGCCTGGCCCCCGTGGCGGCGCGCAATGCGCGGCGCAACCCTCAGGAGGCCAGCTTTGCCGCCTCGGCGGCAGCGGCCTGGAAACCGGCCTCCGGGTCGGCTGTCAGCAGCGTCGGCTGGAAGCGGAGTTCCGCGATGTCCTCCACTCCGGCCTGGTTCAGCCAGAACTTCAAGTAGGCGGACTGGTAGTCGATGCCGAAGGCAGGCGATGGCATATCCGGCCCGTAGGCGCCGCTGGTCAGCGCCAGCACGGCCCGTTTGCCTTTCAGCAGGCCGAAGTACCCGGTTTCGGGATCCAGCCCCCAGAGCAGGCCGGGCTGGTGGATCAGGTCGATGTACTGCTTGAACTTATAGGGAATGCTGCCATTCCACATTGGTGCGGCGATCAGGTAGATGTCGGCGCTGATGAAACGCTGGGCCATGCTGGTGATTTCGTCCCAGGCGGTGCGCTGGGAGGCATCGTGCTCCTGGCCGGTGATCACGCTCATCTTGGCGGCAACCTTGTTGCCGTCGAAATCCGGCAGGGGTTCAGCGGACAGATCCAGCACGTCCACATCGAGGTCTGGTGCCCTTTCCTGAAGCCTGGCCAGATAGGCATTGGCGAGCGCAGCGGACTTTGAGCTGGTGCCGCGGGGCGAGGCCTTGATAAACAGCAGTTTGGTCATTCCGGGTCTCCTGTCTGAGGGAATGCGTGTTTTTCGCAGGAGCAATATGAGGGCGGGCAGGCTTCGCAAAAATGCATTGAATTGCAAAGGATTTATGCGGAAGCTGCACAAATGAGCCAGGATGGAAGCGTCAATCTGTTTGTCTGCGTGGTCGAGGAGGGCAGTTTCTCAGCCGCGGCGCGTGTGCTTGGGGTCGCGCCGTCATCGGTGGCGCGCCAGATCCAGCAGCTCGAGCAGGCGCTGGGCGCCCGGCTGTTCCAGCGCACCACCCGTAAGCAAAGCCTGACAGAGGCGGGCGAGCTGTATTACCGCCATGCGCGCCGGGCTGCTGAAGAGCTGGAGGCGGCCCGCCGCGGCATCGCCCGAATGACCGGTGCGCCCGCCGGTGTGCTGACAGTGACCGCGGAGGCGGATCTGGCTGTCGCACTGATTTCACCGCTGCTGCCCGCGTTCCTGCAGGAATATCCGGAGGTAAAGGTGCGGTTGCTGCTTTCTTCAGCTCTCAGCGACCTGGTCGATGGGCGGATCGACCTTGCGGTCCGCATGGGGCAGCTGAAGGATTCCAGCCTGGTCGCCCGCAAGCTGTTCGAAAGCCGGTCGCAGCTCTGCGCCAGCCCGGCTTACGTCAAAGCACACGGAAGACCGGCGCATCCTTTGGATTTGGCTGGGCACCAGTGCCTGTCATTCCGCACGTCTGCCGGCCGGACGCATTGGCGGTTTGCCACGCCGGACGGTCCTTGCGAGGTGCCCGTCAGCGGGCCGGTGCAAGCGAACGGGCTGGAGTTCCTGAAATCGCTGGCCATATCCGGATGCGGGATCGCCATGCTGCCGGAGTGGATTGCCGGAAAGGAGCTGGAACGCGGTGGTCTTGTTGCCCTGCTTGACGGGTTTCCCTCGCTGCCTGCAGGCACGCCTGTCAGTGCAGTCTATGCCGAACGGCGCCAGCTGGAGCCGAAAACGCGCGCTTTCGTGGATTTCCTTGCCGCGCGCCTTGCCGGGCGTTGAGCTGGGGGCTGTGTGGGCAGGGGCATTCAGTGCCCCAAGGGCCGCGGGACGTGCAAAGGTTCTGACAGAGGGTGCCGCCGTATCCGGGTGCACTGTTGTGCTCCGCAAGCACTGCGCTGCTGAGAACAATGGTTTCACATGCGGGGTGATTGTGGCGGATTTTACCATAATCTGTGGAAACCGCCAGAGGGAAAAACCTGCCAGTTTCCCTGCAAAAACATGTATTTACCCATTCACATTCCGGAATGCCTCTGGCTAAGATCAAGGAATGGATTGGAATGGCCTCAGACCTCAGAAACGGAGCCCCGCCGCGGCAGGGCTGGTGCCTATCGGGCGGCGGCGGGGCTCAGCCGTGGCGCGGGCAGGCGGTTCAGTCCCGGGGCGTGTAACTGTCCAGAGCAATGCTGATCCAGCGCATGGCCGCGGCCAGGGCCGCTTCGGCGGTGTCGCGCGCAGCCGGGTCTGCGCCGGCTGCGAAATAGACCTCCTTGAGACGGTCAAGGTCGCTGGCGGCCTTCTCGAAATCTGCTGGAACAAACTGGCGCATTCTGCATCTGCCATTGACGGGGAAAGGAATAGACGAAGGTGAACGGGTGAGCGCGGAGACAGCTTCCTTTGTGCGGCAATACAAGGAAAGAAGCCGTCTCCGGCCACTCATCAACAGGTAACCTGATAACGGGGGGCTGATAGGTTTGGGGACGATCAAGGACAATCTCCAAAGCCGCGAAATGCAGCTTTTTGACATGTTCGGTGAACCGCCGCAGTTCACGGTACATGAAATGATGATGGTTTTACGCAGCGGGGTGTTTCTGAAATACGCCGCGGCGGTGGTCTTGCTGCTGGTTGCGTTCGACACGCATGGATACCGCGAGGCAGGGATGCCGCTGCAGGTCAACATCCTGATCTGGATGGTTTGCGTGGCCGCGTTTGTATCTGTCTATGCGGCGGTGCTGCTGGGCTGGCTGGCGCTGGCGCCGGGCGGGCGGAGGATACGGCTGCTGCGGCTGGTGCCGAATGCGACTGCAATGGCGGTGGTCACGTTCCTGGTGCTGGCACTGGCGTCGGGGTTTGCAGATCTGGAGTTCAGCAGGCGGGTCCTGCTGCAGCATCTGCCCTACAACATCGCCCTGAGCTATATCTTCGAGACCTTGATGTTCGTGTTCATCCTGCCGCAGGCGGACGCGGCACTGGGGCTGGATTTATACCGGCGCAAGCGGCCGGGCTGCGAACCGCCAGTGGAACCGCGGCCCGCGCCGGTTGTGCCGGAGCAGCCCGTTCAGCCGTTGCGCGGCGCTGCCGAAGGGCTCAACGGGACTGCGGTCGTTGTCGGCGGGCAGAAATTCGCATTGGAGCAGCTGCGCTATGTGAAATCAGAGGAGCACTACTTGCGGGTATCGGCGGGAGACAGCGAGCTGACCCTGCGCGGGCGGCTGGCCGATCTTCTTGCGCAGATGCCGCAGGACGCGGGCCTGCAGCCGCACCGGTCCTGGTGGGTGGCCCGTGACGCGGTTGCAGGGCTGAGGCGCGGCGGTCAGAGCGACGTGCTGCTGCTGGCAGATGGCACGGAAGTTCCTGTCGCCCGCGGTCGCCGTGCCCATGTGCGGGAAGTCATGCAGGCCTGGCAGGCGGGGGAGGGCTGACTCCGGCCGGGCCGTCCGCCCGCGCGACGTGCAGCAAGCGGGTGTGAGCCGCCGGGCCGTTACGGCTGGCTGCCAACCTTGCGGAATTCCATGTTGTAGATCACGTCCTCTCCGGTCGCCGGGTCCACACCCGGCGCGCCGCCGATGCTCAGCCGGTCGCCGTCCAGGGTGAAGGGGCGGGACAGATCGCCCGCCCAGTCCGGGTTCCAGGCGCCTTCCACGTGGTGGACCACCCGGTTGTCCTCCAGCGTGTAGGAAGCGACATAGGCCAGCATATCGTCGAACAGCGCCGCTTTCTCCTCTGTGCTCCAGCCCTCGCCGCTCTGGCTTATCCGGTCGCGCCGGAACACGGTGGCCATCATCCGCCCGTCCGGGTGATAGGCGATATAGCCGATGGGAGACGGGCCGAGAGCGTCCACGGTTTCCCCGGTGGCGGCAGAGGTGCGGGTCCACGAGATCATGCGCCAGGATCCGATCAGCGCGCTGGCATCCGGCATTGCGGTCATCCTCCATGCGGCAGAGAGCGCCAGTATGCCAGAAACCGGGTGGATCCCCTAGCCGGGCCTGCGCGGGGGTCACGCGAATGACAGCGCCCCTTCCGGCTGGGGGGAGCCGGAAGGGGCGCAGCCTGGACCAGGCCAGGAAAGGGATACAGGGCGGCAGCGCCCGGCGTGTCAGCCCTCGGCGGTTTCAGCCAGCTCCATGTGGCCCCAGCCGCGCGACAGCACCTTGCGCAGGATCGGCTCGAAGAACTCCAGCGGCTTGGTCGGATATTCCGGGTCAAAGGCGCATTGGTCGTATTTTTCGCAGAAATACCGGCAGTCCTCCCAATGGGGGCTGTCGCGGTATTTGTCGCGGGCGTTGCGGTCGCCGCCGAAGTGGTGGTTGTAGTAGAAGCCCTGGAACACGCAGTGGTGCTTGAGGATCCAGTAGGTCTTCTCGCTGACATAGGGCTTCATCATCGCCGCAGACAGCTCGCCGTGGTTGTAGGGGGACAGGATGTCGCCGGTGTCGTGCACCAGGGCGGCCACGATGATCTCGTCATCGGCGCCGTCCTCCCAGGCGCGGGTCGCGGCCTGCAGGCTGTGCTGGTAGCGGTTAACTGGGTAGGGGGTCCAGTCCTCGTCCAATGAGCGGATGGCGTCGAGGATGCGGTCCGGCAGGGCGGCGTTGTAGGCTTCCTCGTATTTCTCCACCGCAGCCCAGTCGGCGGCGGTGGCGTCTTCGAAACTGGTCCAGGTTGGCTTGTGGCTTTTGTCCAGCATGGCGCGGGTCCTTTGGTTGATCTGCTGGCAGGGTAGCGATTTCGGTGTGAGCAGGAAAACGAATTGATTTGCTCAATCTGAGCATAAATAATGATCACTATGCAGATCAGTGCGTTCAAAACCTTTCTGGCGATCGAGACCGCGGGCAGTTTTCACGGCGCGGCGCGGGCGCTCAATGTGACCCAGACCGCGGTCAGCGCCCGGATCAAGGCGCTGGAGGACAGCTTGGGCACGCCGCTGTTTGACCGCGGACCCGGCGGCACAAGGCTGAGCGCGGCGGGGCGGCAGTTCCTGCCCTATGCCGAGCAGATGATGCGGACATGGGAGTTTGTCTCCGGCGATCTGAAGGCGAGCCTGCAGGGGCAGGTGCCGCTGCGGCTGGGGGCGCAGCTGTCGGTCTGGGATCCGCTGCTGGTCGATGTGGCTGTGTGGCTGGAGGAGGTGCAAGGCACGGTGCCCTTCACGCTGAACTATGATCACGCGATGAACATGGGCGAGGCGGTGGCGCGGCGGCTGCTGGACGTGGCGATCGTGAACGAGGTGCCCGCGGGCACCCGGCTGGCGGCGGAGGAACTGCCGCCGGAGCGGCTGACGCTGGTCGCGGACCGTCCCCTGCAGCTGGGGCAGGATGCGCTGCCCCTGTTCATCAACCTGGAATTCGGCGCGGAGTACGATGCGCAGCTGCACGATGTTCTGCCCGCCCGCAGCCGCCAGCACATCGTGCTGGGCAATGCGCTGATGGGGCTGCGCTATCTGCAGAAACGCGGCGGCATGGGGTACTTCCCGGCCTATATGGCAGCAGAGGCGCTGGCGGCAGGGACGCTGCACGCGGTGGAGGACGCGCCGGAGATCCATCTGAGCTGCCGGGTGCTCTATCTGCCCGACAATCCGGCGCGGGAGCATATCCACCAGGTGGTGCAGGGGCTGCAGGAAGTGCGAGGCGGCGGCTGAAGATTGTGAGACCGTTGACACCAGAGGGGTGTCTGCGCAATTTCGGCGTGTTTCAAGGAGTTCTTATGACAAAACGCATTTTCGGAATTCCGCAGAAGAAGTTAGTGCTTGGCTGCACGATATTCGCAGTACTTTGGTACGGGAGTTTTCTGTGGGCCGGTCGACCGGTCAAACTGCTCGGGGCGCCGGAAGCGGTGTACGGGGGCGTGGACCCTGAGCAGGCTGGAATCCAGCTCCATAGGCGAACTGCGTTTTATGAGGGAGAGCTTGGGCAAGCGGCGGTTCAGTTGTTTGTAGTTCTGAACTGGTCTCAGCTCGAAAAAATTGAAGGGCCGCGAGAATTGTGCGGGGAGCCTTGCAGTGACGACAGTGAAGCCGTGCTGGTCCGCAAAAACGTCTTCCGGAATCTGTTCGGATATCAAAAACTGCTGTTTGTCCGTATCGGTGACATTGTGGAATACGATCCCGCGGATGAAGAGAGTTTCATCTATCCCGGCAACTTCGCCCCGTGCTTGTGGGACGGTTTGGCAATGGAAATTGAAAGATCCAGAGCCTTGAGTGTGACTGAGGGATGCTTCGGCGCGACACTGCGTGGGAAGTCAGCTGTACACGGAAGTAGGGAAACGTATCAGGTCGTCGAAAACTGGTCCTTCCAAGTCGGGTTCTAAACCGCTGCTATAGTAAACCCCTTGTGGCGCTATTTCTGGCTAACCAGCGCCAGGTTGTTGGCGGGCATTTCCACTGCCTGAACCAGCTCCAGTCCGGCGGCGTGCAGCCAGCCAATCACATCGGTATCATCCTTGTAGCCGGTCTCAGGATCATGCTCGGTGATGGCGGCATGGAAGGCGCGGTCGCCTTCGCTGATGAGGTCTCCGCCGCGCATGAAGGGGCCGTAGATGACAAAACGCCCGCCGGGGGCGAGGGCGGCAGCGGCCTCGCGGATCAGGGTGCGGGCCTCGCCTTCGCTGATCAGATGCAGCAGGTTCACCAGCACGATCAGGTCCTGGCCTGCATGATCCGCGCCCCAGCCGGGGGCGGTGGCGTCCAGATCGATAGGCGGGGCGATATTGGTCAGGGCTGCCTCATCGGCATAGGCCTGGATGCTGGCGCGGCGGATGGTGTCTACCTCCGATGGCTGCCACATCAGGCCGGGCAGGCGGGCCGCGTATTCAATCACATGCTGGCCGGTGCCGCTGGCGAGTTCCAGGGCACAGCCCTGCGGAGGGGCCGCATCAGCAAGAAGATCGCAGATGGCGCTGCTGTTGCGGGCGGCGGAGGGGGCAAACAGCTTGCGGCCCTGCGGTTCCGCGACAGAGGCCGCGCCGGGAACGGAGCGCACCGGCATCAGCGCAGCCGTGCGGGCGACAGCGCGGTGACGGTGGCGGCATCCAGCCCCGGCGCATGGCCAGCCACCAGATCGGCAATCAATTGCGAGGCGGCGGGGGCGGTCATGATGCCGTAGCCGCCCTGACCGGCGCACCAGATGAAATCCGGCTGATCCGGGTCCGGCCCCAGCACCAGGGTGCCGTCAGCGACAAAACTGCGCAGCCCGGCAAAGTTGCTTTCGACCCGCGTGACAGGCTCTGTCACCATTTCCTCGTAGCGCGCCAGCCCCTCAGCCAGCACCATGTCGTCGGCATAGGCGTCATGCGGTTCCACCGGATCGGCATCGGCGGGGGAGACCAGCAGCTTGCCGGCGTCGGGTTTGGCGTACCAGGTCTCGCCTGCACCAATCAGCATTGGCCAGCCGCTGACATCATGGCCGCCGGGGGCAGGCAGCCGGGCCATAGAGCGGCGCTTAGGCTGCAGGCCGATAGCGGCCACCCCGGCCAGCGCCGCGACTTTATCGGCCCAGGCTCCCGCGGCGTTGACCAGATTGCGTGCCTCATAAGCTTCGCCGCCCGCGGTGACCTGCCAGCCGTCTGCAGTACGGGTGACCGCAGTCACCGGGGCCTTCGTCACAGTCTGCCCGCCTGCGGCGCGCAGGGATTTGGCGAAGTCCTGCAGCATCCGGTCGGTGTCGATATCCTCTGCCGCGCCGCTGATGGCGGTGAAGCCGACGGTCTCCGGGTTCAGGATCGGCACCATGGCGCGGGCCTCGTCCAGCTCCAGCGTGGCCATGCCCAGTTCATCCACGTCGCGTGCAAAGAGATCGCCTTCGTCCTTGGCTCCGACCAGCATCAGCCCGCGCGGCGACAGGTAGCCGTTTTCGCGCAGGTGCGCGGCGCTGGCGCGGTTCAGGTCGATGGTGGGGCCGTGGCCGTAGTTTTCCTCAAACAGCGCGGCGGAGCGGCCGGAGGAGTGGTAGCCAAGCGCGTCCTCCATCTCCAGCAGGGTGACGCTGCCCAGCTGCGCAAGCCGGGCAGCGGCGCTGGTGCCGGCCATGCCGCCGCCGATGACGATGAAATCCTGCATGGGTCTAGTCCTTGTCGTCTTGTTGTTCTTCCAGCCGGTCGGTGGCGGGGGCAGGCCGCGGGCTGAGTGCCTCAATCGCGCGGTAGAGGTCTGCGTCCATCGCGCAGTCCAGCGCTGCCAGCGAGGGCTGAAGCTGTTCCGCATTGCGGGCAGAGATGATCGGCACCGGCGCGGAAGGATGGGCAGCGGCCCAGGCCACGGCGAGGGTGGCGGAGTGGGTGCTGCGCTGCGCTGCAAGCTCTGTCAGCGCAGTGGCCGTTTCGTGCATGGCGGCCGGGCTGTAGCGGATGCCATAACCCTTGTCCTCGGTGATGCGGCCGGTGCCGCCAGCGGCGTATTTTCCAGTCAGCAGTCCGCCGCCCAGGGGCGAATAGGGCACCGCGGTGATGCCTTGGTCGGCGCACATCGGCAGGATTTCCACCTCTGCCTGGCGTTTCACCAGCGAATACATCGGCTGCAGCACGTCGATGGAAAGGCCGGAGGCGAGGCCTGCGATTTGTGCCTTCATCACCTGCCAGGCGGCAAAGTTCGACAGCGCCGCATAGCGGATCAGGCCCTCTGCCTTCAGTGCCGCGAAACAGTCCATGGTTTCGCGCAGGTCGGTGTGCGGGTCGAAGCGGTGCAGGTAGAAGACATCGACCATGTCCAGATCCAGCCGGCGGCGGCTTTCGTCCAATTGGGTGCGCAGGTTGGCGGCGCCGGCGCCGCCCTCGTAACCGGCCTTGGTGGCAATCAGAAGCTGCTCCCGCTCTGCCTTGATGAGGCGGCCGAGGATCTGTTCCGAGCTGCCATCTGTATAGACCCAAGCGGTGTCGAAATGGGTGATACCTGCGGCGCGGCAGGCGGCGTACATCTCTGCCGACTGCGCCGAGGAAGCGCGGCCGCCGAACTGCATGCAGCCAAAGGCAAAGCGGCTGGCGGGGGTGCCATCAGGGCTGGTTAGGGGCGTGCGCGGGCTCTGTGTCATGGCGGGAGAGTGGCACGCAAGGAAGGGCAGGCAAAGGGCAATTCCGGCGCCGGCCAGACAAAATGCTTGGTCAACGGGCCGGGCAGTGCAACTATCGGATGCAGTTCAAGAAAAGAAATTCAAACGGGGGACGGACGATGACCACGCCCAATGCACATCCGATGGCTGCGGGGCATATTCCTTCTTATGTCACTGCAGCGGACGGAAGCGATTTCCTTTTTACCTTCATGGCGGTGTTTACCATCACCCTGATCCTGCTGATCGGGGTTGCTTATTTCACTCTGCACGCGCTGCCGGAGAAGATGGCGCACAAGAGCAATCACCCGCAGTTCCAGCTGGTCGGCATTCTGGCGCTGCTGGCGTTGTTCACCCACAACAATATCTTCTGGGTGGCTGCGATCCTGATGGCGGGCTTCCAGATCCCGGATCTGGCGGCACCGCTCAGGTCCATTGCCGATGCGGTGCGCGGCCTGGGGCGGGAGCCTGAGCCGCCCGCGGTGCAGGGCGGTGGCGATCCCGATCCGCAGCCGGAGAAACCGGACGCGCCTGCGCCCGTGCAAGGCGAACCCGTGGCAGAAGGGCACTGAACCATGATTGAGACACTTCTGTGCGCGCTGGTCACCATCCTGCCCGACTTCCTGTTCCGCCGCTTTGTGCAGGGCAAGCGGGTTGGTCAGGAGCTGACACTGTTTTCCATCTGGTACGAGCTGCGCTGGGGCCTGACGGCCTGCGTGATGCTGACCCTGATGGTGCTGACCACGCTGTTCTACTTCCATCCGGCGACCAATACGGTGGCCTCCTACTTCCGCACTGTCACCATCCTGCCGCAGGTCGGCGGGCGGGTGGCCGAGGTCTATGTCGTCAACAACCAGGAGGTGAAGGCGGGCGATCCGATCCTGAGGCTGGAGGGGCTTTCGCAGAAGGCAGCGCTGGAATCCGCTCGGGCGGCGATTGCCCAGGTGGAGGCCTCGCGCAAGCTGGCCGATACCGATCTGGCCCAGGCGGACGCGGGCATTGCCCAGGCGCAGGCGGCGCTGGCGCAAGCGCGCGACGATCTGGAGCGCAACCAGACACTGCGTGATCAGGGCTCCAGTGCGGTGCGCCCGGCTGAGATCGAGCGGCTGGAAAATCTGGTGGACCAGCGTGCGGCCTCGGTTGAGGCAGCGCAGGCGCAGAAAGCGGCAGTGGAGCAGCAGATCGAGGTGCTGATCCCGGCCCAGATGGCCAGTGCCGAAGCGCAGCTGCAGCTGGCGCAGGCGGAACTGGACAAAACGCTGATCAGTGCTGGTGTCGACGGCAGGGTGGAACAGTTCGCGCTGCAGCCCGGCGACTATGTCAGCCCGGTGCTGCGTCCAGCGGGCATTCTGGTGCCGCTGGCCTCTGGCAGGAACCGCTTCCAGGCGGGGTTCAATCAGATGTCGGCACAGGTGATCAAGCCTGGCATGATCGGTGAGATCGGCTGCATGACCAAACCCTTCACGGTGATCCCGATGGTTGTGGTCGAGGTGCAGGATGTGATCGCCACTGGCCAGCTGCGCCCGACGGATGAGCTGCGCGATTTGAGCAACATGCGGGCGCCCGGCACCATCACCGTGTTCATGGAGCCGCTTTACGAGGGCACTGCCGAGGCGCTGCCGCCGGGCAGCAATTGCCTGGCCAATGTCTATACCAGCAACCATGAGCGGCTGGAGCATGACGACAGCATCGGCACCGCTGAGTGGGCGTTCCTGCATGTGGTGGACACCATCGGGGTCGTGCATGCGGCGGGCCTGCGGCTGCGCCTTCTGCTGATGCCGGTGCAGACGCTGGTGCTGTCAGGCCACTGAGGCAAGTCTTGCCGAGAGAGTAGGAAAGGCGGGCCCGCGTGTCCGCCTTTTGCCATTGTAGAGTGCTCAGTCCGCGAAACAGAGCTTGTTGCCGTCCAGGTCCCGCACATAGGCCGAGAACCGCGGCCCGCGCTGCCCCGGTGCGCCTTCGCAGGTGCCGCCCAGTTCGATCGCCTTCTGGTGCAGCCGGGCGGCTTCTTCAGCGGAGCCGAGGCTGAAGCCCGCCATGGTTCCGTTGCCATTGCTGGCAGGTGCGCCGTCAAAGGGGAGGGCGGCGGCAAAGGCGAAATCGTCCTTCAGCCAGTAGGTCATGCGGCCACTGGGCCGGACCTGGGTGAATCCCTGGTTTTCAAAAAGCGCGTCATAGAATTTGACTGCGGCGTCCATGTTGTTTGTACCGACAACGAAGTAATTGAGTTTCAAGAGTGTTCTCCAAAGTGCTTGAGCGCGCCGCGTGCAGATTCCCGCGGGCATGTGGAGCGGGGAGTACATCAGGGCAGTGACAAGGTGTGTCAGCAGGCTTTGCTGAGATCAGACGTTTTGCGGCAACAAAAAAAGGCCCGCCAAGTGGCGGGCCTTTGAGTGTCATAGGAGGAGCCGCTTACTGCGGGATGTCGCCTTCGATGCCTTCGACATAGAAGTTCATGCCGGCCAGGGTGCCGTCATCGGCCGTTTCGCCCTCTGCCAGCCAGGCGGAGCCGTCCTGCTTGTTAATCGGGCCGGTGAAGGCGTGGTAGGTGCCGTTGGCTTGCGCGTCCTTGATTGCCAGCGCGGCTTCTTTCACCTCGGCCGGAACCGCGTCGGAAATCTCGCCGATGCCAACCATGCCGGCGCCGATGCCGTCCCAGGTGTCAACCGACTCCCAGGTGCCGTCGATCACGGCCTTGGTGCGGGCGACGTAGTAGGGCGCCCAGTTGTCGATGATCGAGGAGACCCGCGGTTTCGGCGCGTATTCCGACATGTCGGAGGCCTGGCCGAAGGTGATCACGTTGCCTGCGGCCTGTGCGGCGGCCTGCGGCGCGGTGGAGTCGGTGTGCTGCAGGATCACGTCAGCGCCCTGTTCGATCAGCACCTTGGCAGCGTCGGCCTCTTTCGCCGGGTCGAACCAGGTGAAGGCCCAGACGATCTTGAACTGGACGTCGGGGTTCACCTTCTTGGCGTGGAGATAGGCGGAGTTGATGCCGCGGATCACTTCCGGGATCGGGTAGGAGCCGATGTAGCCGACGATGTTGCTCTCGGTCATGTGGCCCGCAATGGTGCCCTGCACCGCGCGGCCCTCATAGAAGCGGGCGGAATAGGTCGAGACGTTGTCGGCGCGCTTGTAGCCGGTGGCGTGCTCAAACTTCACGTTCGGGAATTTCTTGGCAACGTTGATGGTCGGGTCCATGTAGCCAAAGGAGGTGGTGAAGATCAGGTCAGCGCCTTCCAGCGCCATCTGGGTCATCACGCGTTCGGCGTCCGGGCCTTCGGCGACGTTTTCCACATAGACGGTTTCGACCTGGTCGCCGAACTCGGCTTCAACCGCCTTGCGGCCCTGGTCGTGCTCATAGGTCCAGCCGCCGTCGCCGACGGGGCCGACATAGACAAAGCCCACTTTGGTGGTGTCGGCCATCGCCGCGCCTGCGGCCAGGCCGAGCGCCACGGCGGCGCTGGTCAGAAGGTTGGTCAGTTTCATCAGGTTCTCCCCAGTTTGATCTTTTGGCCCCGGGCAGGGGGCAGTGAAAAGCCCCCCGTCTAGCGGGAGGCGTGGAAGTTGCGGCCAAGCGAGGCAGGTGCGCTGCTTTTGTCCGCCGAAAGGATAACAAGCACAATGATTGTAATCAGATAGGGCGACATTGCCAGATACTCGACCGGAATGGCAACGCCTGCTGCCTGCAGATTGAGCTGCACCACGGTGACGCCGCCGAAGAGATAGGCACCCAGCAGTGCGCGCCAGGGTTTCCAGCTGGCAAACACCACCAGCGCCAGCGCGATCCAGCCGATGCCGGCGGTCATGCCCTCGGTCCATTGCGGGACGCGGATCAGGCTGATGTAGGCGCCGCCAAGGCCCGCGCAGGCGCCGCCGAACATGATCGCCAGCAGGCGGATTTTCAGCACTTTGTATCCCAGCGCGTGGGCGGCGTCGTGGTTTTCCCCCACCGCGCGCAGCACTAGGCCGAGGCGGGAATATTTCAGCACCCACCAGACCGCGGCGGTCAAAGCGATGCCGAAGTAGAGGATGATGTCATGGCCGAACAGGATCGGGCCGACGACTGGCAGGTCGCTCAGGACCGGGATGTGGATGTCGCCCATCTGCGGCGGCTTGATGCCGACATAGGACTGCCCCATCAGCGCCGACAGACCCAGCCCGAACAGCGTCAGCGACAGGCCGGAGGCGACCTGGTTGGCCTGGGCAAACTGGGTGAGGATGGCAAACAGGATCGACAGCGCCGCGCCAGCGATGGCGGCGGCGATGAAGCCGAGGAAGGGCGAGCCGCTTTCCACCGCGGTGGCAAAGCCTGCGATGGCGCCGACGATCATCATTCCCTCGACCCCGAGGTTCAGGACGCCGGCCTTTTCGACTACCAGTTCGCCAATGGCCGCCAGCAGCAGCGGAGTCGCCGCCACCATCAGCGAGGCGATGAGCAGGACCGGGTTGATTGCAGAAAGATCCATGTTACGCCACCTCCGGCTTGCCGATTGCGATGCGGAAATTGGTGAGCAGGTCGAAGGCCAGCAGGAAGAACAGCAGCATCCCCTGGAAGACCTGAATGGCGGCTGCAGGCAGCTGCAGGTTCGACTGCGCGATGTCGCCGCCAATATAGGTCAGCGCCATCAGCCCGCCGGCCAGCAGGATGCCGACGGGGTGCAGGCGGCCCAGGAAGGCCACGATGATCGCGGTGAAGCCGTAGCCCACGTTGAAGTCGATGCTGATCTGGCCGGAGGGGCCGGAGACCTCAAACAGGCCGGCAAGACCTGCCAGCGCGCCGGAGGTGCCAAGGCAGAACAGCACCAGGCGGGTAGGGTTCACACCGGCGAATTTGGCTGCGCGGGGCGCCTCGCCGGTCAGGCGGATGTGGTAGCCGGTCATGTGGCGGTTCAGCAGAACATAGGCAAAGATCACCGCAATCAGCGCCGCCACCACGCCCCAGTGCATGCCGGTGCCTGCGATCAGCTCGGCGTTATGGGCGGCATCCCAGGACTGCAGGTTGCGGGAGCCAGGGAAGCCGAAGCCTTCGGGGTTCTTCAACAGGCCCAGCGAGACCGAGGCGAGGAACTGCTCGGCCACGTAGACCAGCATCAGCGAGACCAGGATTTCATTGGTGCCGAAGCGGGTTTTCAGCACCGCCGGGATCATTGCCCAGATCCAGCCGCCGAATGCGCCGGCGATGACCATGAAGGGGAAGATCAGGAAGGATTCGGAGGGGTAGAAGGCAAGGCCGGCCCCGGCGCCGAAGATGGCGCCCATGATGTACTGGCCCTCGGCGCCGATGTTCCAGATGCCCGCGCGGAAGCCGAGGCTGAGGCCGATGGCGATCAGCACCAGCGGCGCGCCCTTCACCAGCAGTTGCGGGCGGTAGTAGAAGGCGAACTCGCCGAACAGCGGTTCCCAGAAAATAGTGCGGATCGCCTCAACCGGCGGTTTTCCGAGTGCCGCGAACAGCAGGCCGCCGACGATCATGGTGGCAATCACCGCCACCAGCGGCGTGGCCATCGACCAGGCGCGCGACGGCTGCGGTCTTTTCTCAAGCCGGATCATTCAGACGGCTCCCTGTTTCAAAATTTTTGTTTCTTCAGTTTTCAGACTGTGCAGAATGGACTCCCCTGCCTGGCCGTAGGCCGGGCTGCGCCCGTTGCGCCCCCCACGCGGCGGGCGCCTCGCTTCCACCCCGCCGGGCCGGGTGCTGCCCTTGGCGTGAGCCGGCGGGTTAGACATGCGCCACCTCCATGCCGTGGGCGCCGCCCATCATCAGGCCGATCTCGTCCACCGTCAGGCCCGCGGCCTCGCGCGGGGCGCTGAGGCGGCCTTCGTTCAGGGCGGCAAAGCTGTCGGAGATTTCCATCAGCTCATCCAGGTCCTGGCTGATGCAGATCACCGCGGCGCCCTTGGCGGCCAGGTCAAGCAGCGACTGGCGGATGGCGGCGGCGGCGGCGGCATCGACGCCCCAGGTCGGCTGGTTCACCACCAGCACGTCGGGGTCCTGCAGCACTTCCCGCCCGATCACGAATTTCTGCAGGTTGCCGCCGGACAGAGACCGCGCTGCATTGCCGGGCCCGGGGGTGCGGACGTCAAACGCCTTGATGATTCGCTCGGCAAAGTCCTTGGTGGCGCCCCAATCCAGAAAACCGTTCTTCTCCAGCCCTTCGCGCACCGAGCCGGTGAGCATGGCGTTTTCGGTCAGACTCATGTCCGGGGCGGCGGCGTGGCCGAGGCGTTCCTCCGGCGCGGCCAGCACGCCGAGCCTGCGCCGCGCGGTGGGGCCGAGCTTGCCGATCGGTTCCCCGTGCAGCTTCACCGCGTCGGCCTCTGTCAGGGTTTCGCCCGACAGCACACCAAGCAGTTCGTCCTGGCCGTTGCCGGCCACACCGCCGATGCCGAGGATCTCACCCTTGCGCACGGTCAGATGCACGTTCTTGAGCGCGGTGCCGAAGGCCGAGGGCGCCGGCACCGACAGGCCGGAGATGTCCATTGCCACGGCGCCGAACTCGCGGCTGCCGCGTTCGGGGGTCTGCAGGGTGCTGCCGACCATCATCTCCGCCATGTCGCGGGCGGAGGTCTCAGACGGGGTGCATTCGCCGACGTTCTTGCCCAGCCGCAGGATGGTGGCGTGGTCGCACAGCGTGCGGATTTCCTCCAGCTTGTGGGAGATATAGAGGATCGAGGTGCCCTCGGACTGCAGTTTCTGCAGGGTCTTGAACAGGATCTCCACCTCCTGCGGGGTGAGGACCGAGGTCGGCTCATCCATGATCAGCAGTTTGGGGTCCTGCAGCAGGCAGCGGATGATCTCGACCCGCTGGCGCTCGCCTGCCGACAAGTCGCCGACGGTGCGGTAAGGGTCGAGCGGCAGGCCGTAGGTTTCCGACACCTCGCGGATGCGGGCGGCGAGGTCGCGCATCTCGGGCGGGTTTTCCATGCCGAGCGCGATGTTTTCGGCCACGTTGAGCGCGTCGAACAGCGAAAAGTGCTGGAACACCATGGCGATGCCGTCAGCCCGCGCCTGGCGCGGCTCAGCGGGCTCATAAGGCTGGCCGCGCAGCAGCATCTTGCCGCTGTCGGGTTTCACCAACCCGTAGATCATCTTGACCAGGGTCGACTTGCCGGCGCCGTTTTCGCCCAGCAGGGCATGTACTTCGCCCTCGCCGATGTCAAAGGAGACGGTGTCATTTGCCACCACTCCGGGGTAGGCCTTGGTCAGGCCCTGAAGGCTCAACAGTGGTACAGTCACGTGCGCCGGTCCTCTTTCATTGTTCTGATCCCCCAGTCAGCCGCCGCCGCGGCGGGCATCCCGGTATCCGTTTCATTGCGGATGCCCGTTTGCAGTGCCGCCAAGGGATACTGCCGGTTTTCCGCCATGGGAATAGTGTTTGGGCAAATGCCCTGCGATTTCAGGGGTATGGCGGCCGGGAACCTGGATGGAATGGCAGCAGTGCTGTGTGCGCCGGGCTGCATCGGCCCTGGGCACAGGTCAAGCTGACCCACATTGCATTGCGAGTTTCGCATCTTCCCGATACCGCCGCTTTACCCTGTTGACCCGGTGTGCCGTCCCCTCGATGCGGCGCAGAGAGGAAAGCGGGCTGTTTTATTGCTTGCTGTCAGCAGCCTAGGGAGCGGTCTGTTGCCAAAGCAAGGAAAACCGGTGCTGCGCTGCAGTATTCTGTAAAGCAAGAAAATTGCGGTGCTTGCGGGTAGGCCGTTAATTTTTATGCGTTTTATCCGCAAATTTGCGAAGGCTTTACGCGCTGGATGCGAAAGAGTTTCAACAAAACGGATAAAATGCAGTGCCCACCGCACCGGTTTTGGCAGGTGTTCAGCGCACAGATCGCTCTTTCACCTCTGCGTGTCAATAAGATAGCGTGGCGCCATGACAAGCTCTCCCCGATTCATTCACCTGCGCACCCATACCGAATACTCGCTGCTGGAAGGCGCCGTGCGGCTGAAGAAGCTGCCGGACCTCTGCAAGAAGCACGAGATGCCCGCGATTGCGGTCACGGACACCAACAACCTGTTCTCGGCGCTGGAGTTCTCGGTGTCGGCAAGCGGCGCCGGGGTGCAGCCGATCATTGGCTGCCAGGTGGACCTGCGGTTCACTGAACCGGCGCCAGGCGAACGACCCAAACCGCCCGCGCCGCTGGTGCTGCTGGCGCAGAGCGAGGCGGGCTATGAGCATCTGATGAAGCTGAACTCCTGCCTGTATCTGCGGCAGGGGGGCGAGCTGCCGCATGTGACGCTGGAGGAGCTGGAAGAGAACGCCGGTGACGTGATCTGTCTCAGCGGCGGGCCGGACGGGCCGGTGGGGCGGCTGCTGCAGATGGGGCAGCGGCCGGCGGSGGAGGCACTGATGCAGCGGCTTAAGGCGGTCTTCCCGAACCGCCTGTATGTCGAGCTGCAGCGCCATCCGGGTGAGCACGGCCAACCGGAGGCGGAGAAGCAAACCGAGCGCGGCCATGTGGAGATGGCCTATGCCATGGACCTGCCGCTGGTCGCCACCAACGATGTATATTTCCCGAACACCGAGATGTTCGAGGCGCATGACGCCATGATCTGTATCGCCGAGGGCGCCTATGTCGATCAGGTGGAGCCGCGCCGGCGGCTGACCGCGCAGCATTATTTCAAAAGCCAGGAGGAGATGGTTGCGCTGTTTGCCGACCTGCCGGAGGCGATTGAAAACACGGTGGAGATCGCCAAGCGCTGCGCCTTCATGGCGTACCGGCGCGACCCGATCCTGCCGAAGTTCGCCGATGACGAGGTGGCCGAACTGCGCCGCATCGCCAACGAGGGCCTGCAGCAGCGCCTGGCGGTGATCCCGCATGCGGTGAGCGTCGATGAATACCAGGAGCGGCTCGATTTCGAGCTGGGCATCATCGAGGGCATGGGCTTCCCCGGCTACTTCCTGATCGTTGCCGACTTTATCCAATGGGCCAAGGACCACGACATTCCGGTGGGGCCGGGGCGGGGCTCTGGTGCGGGCTCTTTGGTGGCCTATGCGTTGACGATTACCGACCTTGACCCGCTGCGCTACAGCTTGCTGTTCGAACGCTTCCTGAACCCGGAACGGGTGTCGATGCCCGACTTCGATATCGACTTCTGCATGGACCGGCGCGAGGAGGTCATCAAATACGTGCAGGAGAAATACGGTCGCGACAAGGTGGGGCAGATCATCACCTTTGGCGCGCTTCTGTCCAAGGCGGCGGTGCGCGACATGGGGCGGGTCTTGCAGATGCCCTATGGACAGGTGGACCGGCTGTCGAAGCTGATCCCGGTCGAGGGCGTGAAGCCGATGTCCATTGCCGACGCGCTGAAGGAAGAGCCGCGCCTGAGCGAGGAGGCTCGCAACGAGCCGGTGGTGGACCGGCTGCTGACCTATGGCCAGCAGGTGGAAGGCCTGCTGCGTTCCGCTGGCACCCACGCCGCAGGCGTGGTGATCGGCGACCGGCCGCTGGATGCGCTGGTGCCGCTTTACCGCGATCCGCGCTCGGATATGCCGGCCACCCAGTTCAATATGAAATGGGTGGAACAGGCCGGGCTGGTGAAGTTCGACTTCCTCGGCCTCAAGACCCTGACCGTCATTCAGAACGCTATGGACCTGATCTTCCAGTCGGGCCGCGACCTGCATATCGCCGAGGACGGTACCCGGCTGTACGAACCGCCGGAGGGCGCGGAGAACCAGATCAACGCCATTCCGCTGGACGACAAGGTCACCTACGACCTCTATTCCCGCGCCAAGACGGTGGCGGTGTTCCAGGTGGAATCCACCGGCATGATGGATGCGCTGAAGCGCATGAAGCCCACCTGTATCGAGGACATCGTGGCGCTGGTGGCGCTGTACCGCCCCGGTCCGATGGAAAACATCCCGGTTTACTGCGAGGTGAAGAACGGCCAGCGCGAGATCACTTCGGTTCACCCGCTGATCGATCATATCCTGGAGGAAACCCAGGGCATCATCGTCTACCAGGAGCAGGTGATGCAGATCGCCCAGGTGATGGCGAACTATACCCTTGGCGGCGCCGACCTTTTGCGCCGGGCGATGGGTAAGAAGATCAAGGAGGCGATGGACGCAGAACGCCCGAAGTTCGAAAAGGGCGCGGCGGAAAACGGGGTCGACAAGAAGAAGGCTTCCGAGGTTTTCGACCTGTTGGAGAAATTCGCCAACTACGGCTTCAACAAATCCCACGCCGCGGCCTATGCGGTGGTGTCCTACCAGACCGGCTGGCTCAAGGCGAACCACCCGGTGGAGTTCATGGCCGGCGTCATGAACTGCGATATCCATCTGACGGATAAGCTGGCGATCTACTTCGAGGAAGTGAAAAAAGGGCTGGGGCTCAAATACGTGCCGCCCTGCATCAACCGCTCGCTGGCGACGTTCAACGTGGTGAACGGTGAGCTGGTTTATGCGCTGGGCGCGCTGAAGAATGTCGGCCTGGACGTGATGCGGCTGGTGGCCAAGGCACGAAACGAGGACGGCCGCGAGCGTCCCTTTGTCAACGTCTACGACTTTGCCCGCCGGGTGAACCTGAAGAAAGTCGGCAAGCGGCCGCTGGAGATGCTGGCGCGGGCAGGGGCCTTTGACCAGCTGGACAGCAACCGCCGCCGGGTGTTTGAGAGCCTGGGCGCGCTGGTGGATTACTCCGCCGCAGTGCATGACCAACGCAATTCCAGCCAGGTGTCGCTGTTCGGCGAAGCGGGTGAGGACCTGCCGGAGCCGCGGCTGCCGTCGGTTCCGGACTGGCTGCCGGCCGAGCGCCTGTCTGAGGAATTCAAGGCGATCGGGTTCTACCTGTCGGGCCACCCGCTGGACGATTACATGCCCGCGCTGAAGCGCAAGAAGGTGATGACACTGGACGAGGTGACAGCCAAGGCCGAACGCGGGCCGTTCATGGCCAAGATGGGCGGCGTTGTGGCCGGCCGGCAGGAGCGTAAATCCGCCCGCGGCAACCGCTTTGCCTTTGCACAGCTCAGCGATCCCTCCGGCGCTTATGAGGTGACGCTGTTCTCCGAGGTGCTGGAGAAGAGCCGCGAGTTTCTGGAGACCGGCGCCAAGGTGGTGATCACCGCCGAGGCGACGATGGAGAGCGACCAGCTGAAACTGCTGGTGCGCTCGGTCGGGCCGGTGGACAGCGCCATTGCTGACGCAGGGCGCAGTTCCTTGCGTGTGTACCTGAGCGATGCGGCGGCCGTCGGCACCGTTGCGCAGGTGCTGGAGGACGCCAAGGCGGCGGCCCGCAATGCGTCGCGCGGCGAGGTTTACATGTACCTGCAGGATCCCGGCCTGCCCGGCGATGTGGAGATGGATCTGGGCCAACCCTTCCCGATCAACCCGCAGATCAAGGGCGCGCTGAAGTCGCTCGACGGGGTGATGGATGTGGAGGAGATTTGAGGGTGTTCAGCGAGGCGCTTTCACCTTTGGGTTGACAGAGTGAAATTTCAAAGGTTGAGCTTTCCATTATGGAGAGCTCCGATCTGAACTACGACTATGTTCTATTCATTGATGAGGCCGGCGACGACGGTCTGAAACGTGTGAAGCCTATTGACGAAAATGGTGCTTCCGAATGGTTGGTGATTTCTGGACTCTTGGTTCGGGCGGAGGATGAAGATAAATGCCGCGATTGGTTACTGCAAATTCGGCAACGAATTGATGCGACGCAGTCATCTACTCTGCACTTTCGCAAACTGAGCCCTTCAAAACAGGCAGCAGCGTCAGAGCTATTGGCTAACTTACCAGTTCGGGTTTTCACAGTATGTTCAAACAAAAAGAACATGCGTGGCTACAGCAACGTAAGGGCCGAAGTAGCCGGTGGGAAACAGTGGTTCTACAATTGGGTTGTTAGAATACTGATGGAAAGAGTTACAGTTTTCTGCGCGAAAAACTCTACCAAGAAACTTGGACGCCCGGGAAAAATCAAAGTGATCTTCAGTGCGCGAGGAGGTCACTCCTATGGGCAGACCAAAGCCTATTGGGAACTGCTGAGAGCGCAGAATTATGCTGGTCGAACCTACCTCAGAAAATACCAAATGGATTTCAGAACACTTAGCTTCAGGTTGGTAGAATATGTGCCTCACTACATGAATGCAGGCCTCCAGCTCGCAGACATAGCGGCCAGTGCTTTCTATCAGTCAGTTGAGACCGGTTCGAAGAAGTGGTCAACAATCTGCGCAGAAATGCTTGCTTGTGTTATGGCAAGAGACGAAGGGACCGTTTGTAACACGGGGCTTGTCCTGCAGCCACACAAAGTAGACGAAATCGGTTTATTACCTGAGCAAAAGAAGATTTTTGAACATTATGGCTACCGCTTCCGGTAGCGCGGGCCCCGGCCTGTGTTGATTAGTCGCTTTAGGCCAAGATCCGATGCCTGACCGTCCACTAACCCGCCCATCATCTCCTGTTCAAAGCACCAGGTAATTCCGGCGAACCCGCTGATATTACGATACTCAATCTTAGCAATTAATCAACTATAAGTTGGGCGTTCCGCCGGAGACGTTCTACGGACTTGTCCGGGATACACTGCCAAACACAACCGTGGAGGCGCCGTCCCACGGGCTGCCGCAGGCCCTTTGCTGGCGTTACGCCTCCTTGGGCACCGGCAGCTTGGCAACGTCTTTGAGCAGGCGGATGGCCTGCTTCACCTCCAGCCGCAGGGTTTTCACCACTTTCTTCAACAGCGCCTTGGCCTTCTTGACCGCGTCCAGGATGCCGGTCACGTCGCGGATCCAGCGGAAGATAAGTTGCAGGACGCTGGCAAAGCGGCTGATGATGGACAGTGCGGTGTCGAGCACGCCAAGCTCGTCCCAGATTTCCTGGACCCAGCCCCAGACCTGGCGGATCATTTCGACGTATTTGCGGATCACGGTCTTCAGGATGCGGATGACGCGGGAGCGGTCCTTGTTCTTGCGGATGGTGTCGAGGATGCGCTTGCCAAGCTTCACCAGGTTTTTCAGCGTCAGCTCCACCCGGTCGATCAGTTTCAGGATGAACTGGGCGGCTGAGGTCACCTGCTTTACCGCGGCCTTGCCGACGGTCTTGGCGAGGGATTTGGCGCCGGAGATCACGTTTTTCAGGAATTTGCTGAGCGGGGTGAGCAGGGCGCGGATGCGTTTCCACACGGTTTTCAGGTAGTAGAACATGCGCGCATGCAGTTTATCGACGGCCTTTTCGACGAATTCCACCGGGTCGTTGGATGGTGCCATGGCGTTTTCCCCCAATCACTTGTCACAGAATACACATGTGACAGCCTGCGCGGCGCGGGCGATTGGATCAAGGGAAACCGTTGTTTTGGGCGCAGGCGTCAGTAATGCGGCGGGCGTTCGTCGGCGAAGACCACGCCGCCGGTGCCTTCCTGTTCGCGGGTGGCTTCGCGCTGCATCAGCATGGCAACACGGCGGGTCAGCACGTCGATCTCCTGCTGCTGGCGGGCGATCACGTCGCTCATCTCGTCCACGCTGCGGGTCAGATGGGCGATTTGCTCTTCCAGATGCTGCATGGCTCACACCTTTGATTGCGGATGTGCCTAGATAGGCGCTTTGGCGGGCTGCGTCCATCACCAAGCGGCGCGCATATTGAAGATGAGAATTTCGGGCAAAAGGAAGCAGGCGCTGGACCCTTCGCAGCCTTGCCGCGCGGGGCGGCATCCGTTAGACCGCCACGCGAGTGAAACCGCTACCCGTGAGGAGGCCAAACATGGCCAAAGTGAAGAAACAGCCCCGCCCCAAGGCGCAGACGCCAAAGGGGTTCCGTGACTATTTCGGTGCGGAGGTGACCCAGCGCAGCGAGATGCTGCGGGCCATCGCGGGTGTGTATCATCATTACGGGTTCGAAGCGCTGGAAAGCTCTGCGGTGGAAACCGTTGAGGCGCTGGGCAAATTCCTGCCCGACGTGGACCGCCCGAACGAAGGCGTGTTTGCCTGGCAGGAGACTGAAGAGGACGGCAACGGAGACTGGATGGCGCTGCGCTATGACCTGACGGCGCCGCTGGCGCGGGTCTATGCCCAGCACCGCAACGACTTGCCGACCCCCTACCGCCGCTATGCGATGGGGCCGGTCTGGCGCAACGAGAAGCCGGGACCGGGCCGGTTCCGCCAGTTCTATCAGTGCGATGCGGATACTGTAGGTACTGCGTCCATGGCGGCTGACGCGGAGATCTGCGCGATGCTGTCCGACACGCTGGAAACCGTCGGCATTCCGCGCGGCGATTACCTGGTGCGGGTCAATAACCGCAAGGTTCTGAACGGCGTGCTGGAGGCGATGGGTCTGGGTGACGGCGACGCCAAGCGCGACGATGTGCTGCGCACCATCGACAAGTTCGACAAGGTGGGTGAGGCCGGCGTGCGCGAGCTGCTGACCAAGGGCCGCCTGGACGCCTCCGGCGCCTTCATCGACGGGGTTGGCCTGTCTGACGATCAGGCCGCGCCGGTGCTGGCGTTCCTGACATCCAAGGCGGCGGATGCGGCGGGCACTATCGCCAACCTGCGTGCTGCCGTGGGCGACAGCAAGGTCGGTCAGGACGGCATTGCCGAGCTGGAGCAGATCGGCGAACTGCTGGCCGCGGGCGGCTACGGCAAGGATCGGATCGAGATTGACCCTTCGGTCGTGCGGGGACTGGGCTATTACACCGGGCCGGTGTTCGAGGCGGAGCTGACCTTTGAAATCCTCGACGAGAAGGGCCGCAAGCGGCAGTTCGGCTCGGTCTCGGGCGGCGGGCGTTACGATGGCCTCGTCAAGCGCTTCACTGGTCAGGAAGTGCCGGCGGTGGGCGTGTCTGTTGGTGTCGACCGTCTGCTGGCAGCGCTGCATGCCAAGGGGCGGCTGTCGGCTGAGGCCACCGGGCCGGTGGTCGTTACCGTGATGGACCGCGACCGGATGGCGGATTACCAGGCCATGGTGGCGGAGCTGCGCAATGCGGGCATCCGGGCTGAGGTTTACCTGGGGAACCCCAAGAACTTCGGCAACCAGCTGAAATACGCGGACAAGCGGAACTCTCCGGTCGCGGTGATTGAAGGCGGTGACGAGAAGGCCAACGGTGTGGTGCAGATCAAGGACCTGATCCTGGGCGCCAAGATCGCCGAAAGCGCCACGCTGGAAGAGTGGAAGGAACGCCCCAGCCAGTTTGAGGTGCCCCGCACCGAACTGGTCGCCAAGGTGCGCGAAATCCTGGACGGGCAGGGCTGATCATGACGCTTCGTTCCGACATACAGGCCCGTGCGGCCCAGCTGCGGGTCCGGTTTGAGGCCGCTGGTGCGCAGGTGGTGGACACACCGCTGCTGCAGCGGGCCGGCACCTTGCTGGATCTTTACGGTGAGGACATCCGGGCGCGTGCCTATGTGACCACTGACGCCTTGCGCGGCGAGCAGATGCTGCGCCCGGACTTCACCGTGCCGGTGGTGGAAGCGCATATGCGCCACGGCGCCGAGCCTGCGCGCTATACTTATTCGGGCGAGGTGTTCCGGCGTCAGGAAATGGACCCCGACCGGCCCAACGAGTACCTGCAGGTTGGCTATGAGGTGTTCGAACGCGACGATGCGGCTGCCGCGGATGCGGAAGTGTTTTCGCTGTTTGCGCTGCAGGTGCGCGGGTTGCCGCTGCGCGCAGCGACCGGTGACATCGGCATTCTGATGGCGGCGGTCGAAGGGCTGAACACCACGGACAAGCGCAAGACAGCGCTGATGCGCCATATCTGGCGGCCGCGCCGCTTCCGCTCCCTGCTGGACCGGTTTGCGGGCCGCAGCCCGGTGCCGGAGAGCCGCAGGAAACTGCTGTCGACCGAGGGCAATCTGACCGGCTCCGCCGTGGAGATCGGCAAGCGCCGCGCGGCAGAGGTGCAGGCGCGGGTGGATGCCCTGCGTGAGGACGCCAAGGAACCGCCGATTGCCGAAAATGAGCTCTTGGCGCTGGAAGCCTTGATGGCGGTGCGGGAAACCGTGCCCTTTGCCACCGAGCAGATGCGCGACATCGCGGTGGACTTGCCGCAGATCAATCCTGCGCTGGACCGGCTGGACGCGCGCACCGCGGCGATGAAGGCGCGCGGCGTCGATGTGGAGAACCTCGATTTCGAAGCCTCTTACGGGCGCACCTCGATGGAGTATTACGACGGCTTTGTCTTTGGCTTCTATGCCGAGGCACGCCCGGACCTGCCGCCGGTTGCCAGCGGCGGGCGCTATGATGCGCTGACCCGCCAGCTGGGCGACGGTGAAGAAATACCGGCCGTGGGCGGCGTGCTGCGCCCGGACCTGATGCTGCAGCTTGAGGAGGCGCGCAAATGACCCTGAAGCTGGGTGTGCCGTCCAAGGGGCGGCTGATGGAAAAAACCTTTGACTGGTTCGCAAAACGCGGCGTGACACTGTCGCGCACCGGGTCGGACCGGGAATATGCCGGCGCGGTCGAAGGCGTGTCGAACATGGAGCTGGTGCTGCTGTCGGCGGGTGAAATCCCGCGCGAGCTGGCGGCGGGGCGGATCCACCTGGGCGTAACCGGCACCGATCTGGTGCAGGAGAAGCTGCCGCGCTTCGAGCAGCAGGTGGAGGAGTTGGCAGAGCTGGGGTTCGGCCATGCCGATCTGGTGCTGGCGGTGCCGCAGTTCTGGATCGACGTGGACACGCTGGATGACTTGGATGCGGCCGCCTCGGCCTTCCGCGCGGCGCATGGCCACCGGCTGCGGATTGCCACCAAATACCACCGGCTGGTGCGGGAGTTCCTGACCGATGCCGGGGTGGCGGATTACCAGCTGGTCGACAGCCAGGGCGCCACTGAGGGCACGGTGAAGAACGAGACCGCCGAAATGGTGGCCGACATCACCTCCACCGGCGAAACGCTGCGGGCCAATCACCTGAAGCTGCTGGGGGACGGTCTGGTGCTGAAGTCGCAGGCAACCCTGTGGCGCAGCCGGATGGCGAAATACGGCACAGATGAGAAGGCAGCGCTGAACACGCTGCTGGATCTGCTGGAACACCGCAGGTAAGCGCTGCTGCCCGCGCGTCCGCGCGGGCTTGGCCCAACGCCTTCAAGGCATCATTGATGCCTGCAAAGGGGGCGGGAGCGCCTTTCTTTGTTCCGGATGTGTGCTGCCCGCTGGGCCGCTCCCGCCCGGAGCTGGAAGCATCAAGAGATACTTCCGCTCCGGTTGGGCCGTGCGCCGGGCTGACGCCCGGCGCTGGCGAGGCTGCCGCGGGGGGAGCGGACGGCCTCAGATAACCCCGATTTCTGCCAGCGCCTGTGACAGCTCCAGCGGCAACGGCTCCTCTTGTTTTTTACCTAAGGGCAGGTCAGCTGGAGAGTCTTCAGCTTTCAGGTAACGCCAGCCCTGGAACGGGCGTTTCGGCGCCGTGTGGGTGCGGTGCAGTTCCGGGTCCAGAATGATGGCGCAGCGGCGGATGCCGTCTTCGCCGGTGACCTCATCCAGCCGCAGAATGCGCTGGCGGCACTGGATCAGCCCCTTGATCACCCAGTAGATGGAACCGCCGTTCAAAATCTCCGCCTCGCGCTTGGGCCACATGCGTGTGACGTGGCGCGGCAGGCCCTTTGGCAGTTCCGCACGCCGCATCTCCTGCCAGGCCATCAGGCTGTCGACGCTCTCGGTTCCGACCGAAAGCTTCACAAGATTCACGCGCTTATCCACAGGTTCCCCACAGAGTCGTCCAGAGCTTTGACAGTATATAGTAGTTTACGGATCGCTGACTTCAAGGTATTGTGTTTCTCCACGCATTTGCTGCAAGTAAGCCTTAACAAAAATGGATTCGCCACGGTGCCCTGAAAAAGCAGCCGCAGCGGAGCCGTTTTCATGAAGCCCGAACGACTCAAAGGACCGACACATGAGCCGCTTTGCCGCCCCCATCGCCGAGCAGATCTGGGATATGAAATACCGTTTCAAGCAGGCCGATGGCGCGCCGATCGACGTGACCGTCGAGGATACCTGGCGGCGCATCGCGCGCGACCTGGCGCGGGCGGAAAAGAAGCCGGACGTGTGGGAAGAGAAGTTTTACAGCGCACTGGAAGACTTCAAATACCTGCCCGCGGGCCGCATCACCGCGGGCGCCGGCACCGCGCGCCAGGTGACTCTGTTCAACTGCTTCGTGATGGGCACTGTGCCGGACAGCATGTCGGGCATCTTTGACATGCTGAAAGAGGCGGCGCTGACCATGCAGCAGGGCGGCGGCATCGGTTATGACTTCTCCACCATCCGGCCGCGCGGCGCTGATGTGAAGGGCGTGGCGGCGGATGCCTCCGGCCCGCTCAGCTTTATGGATGTGTGGGACGCGATGTGCCGCACCATCATGTCCGCAGGTTCCCGCCGCGGTGCGATGATGGCAACGATGCGCTGCGACCACCCGGATATCGAGCACTTCATCACCGCGAAATCCGACTCTGCCCGCCTGCGCATGTTCAACATGTCGGTGCTGGTCACCGATGACTTCATGGATGCGGTGAAATCCGACGGCTCCTGGGAGCTGCAATTCGACGGCAAGGTCTATCACACCGTCGAGGCGCGCGACCTGTGGAACAAGATCATGCAGGCGACCTATGATTATGCCGAGCCGGGCGTGATCTTTATCGACCGCATCAATAAGGCCAACAACCTCAACTACATTGAGAATATCTGCGCCACCAACCCCTGCGGCGAGCAGCCGCTGCCGCCCTACGGTGCCTGCCTGCTGGGCTCGATCAACATGGCGCGGCTGGTGGCCAACCCGTTTGAGGGTGACGCGCAGCTGGACCAGTCCGCAATGCAGGAACTGGTCGCCACTGCGGTCCGGATGATGGACAACGTTGTCGACGTCTCCAAGTTCCCGCTGGAGGCGCAGGCGCAGGAAGCGAAGAACAAGCGCCGGATCGGCCTGGGTGTGACCGGCCTCGCCGATGCGCTGCTGATGCTGGGACTGGAATACGGCTCTGACGAGGCGGCGCGCCAGACCGACGAATGGCTGCACGCGATCGCCCGCGCCGCCTATCTGGCGTCGGTGGACCTGGCCAAGGAAAAGGGCGCCTTCCCGCTGTTCGACGCTGAGGCCTATCTGAACTCCGGCAATATGCTGAACATGGACGACGACGTCCGCAAAGCGATCCGCGAACACGGCATCCGCAACGCGCTGCTGACCTCGATTGCGCCGACCGGCACCATTTCGCTCTATGCTGGCAACGTGTCCTCGGGCATCGAGCCGGTGTTTGCCTATGCATACACCCGCAAGGTGCTGCAGAAGGACGGATCGCGCACCGAGGAGGAAGTGGTCGACTATGCGGTGAAGATGTACCGCGAGAAATTCGGTGCCGATGCGGCGCTGCCCGATTACTTCGTCAACGCCCAGACGCTGAGCCCCGCAGCCCACGTCAAGATGCAGGCGGCGGCGCAGAAATGGATCGACTCGTCGATTTCCAAGACCATCAACTGCCCGGAAGACATTTCCTTTGATGAGTTCAAGGACGTCTACATGCAGGCCTGGGATCAGGGTTGCAAGGGCTGCACCACCTATCGCCCGAACGACGTGACCGGTTCGGTCCTGTCGGTCAGCGAGAGCGCAGACACGGCACCGGGCGAGACCGCGCAGGCGCCGCATGAGAGCGACAGCGCAGAAGTGGTCTATATGTCAGAGCCGCTGGACCGCCCGCAGAGCCTTGAGGGCCATACCTACAAGCTGAAATGGCCGGACAGCGAACACGCGATCTATCTCACCATCAACGACATCATCATCAACGGCCACCGCCGCCCGTTTGAGGTGTTCATCAACTCCAAGAACATGGAGCATTACGCCTGGACTCTGGCACTCACGCGGATGATCTCAGCCGTGTTCCGCCGCGGCGGAGACGTGTCCTTTGTCGTCGAAGAGCTGAAGGCGGTCTTCGACCCGCGCGGCGGCGCCTGGGTGCAGGGCAAGTACATCCCCTCGATCCTGGCGGCGATTGGCGGCGTGATCGAGACCCACATGGTCAAAACCGGCTTCCTGGAGGGCGAGGGCATGGGCCTGAAGTCCGACCCGCAGGCACAGGTGGTGAACCTGAACGCGCCGCGCGGCAAGGCCTGCCCGAGCTGCGGCCAGTTCGACATGCAGATGGTCGAAGGCTGCATGACCTGCCGCAGCTGCGGCCATTCCAAGTGCGGGTGACTTGGGAAGCAGCTGATTGATTGTGACGGACCCAAGAAATAACTGCCATTGATGGGGGTTTTCTGCCATTCTGACACGAGGTTAATTGCCACCGGCCGATCTTCGGCCGGTGGTTTTGTTTTAAAACAATGACTTATGCGATCTCTGCCTTCTGCATGCTGAAGGGATCCGTTTCCCCTCCGAAGATCAGCGCCACCTGTTGACTGAAATGGCCGTATTGAGCAGGACTGAAGCTCAAACCTGGCCAGGTTCTTTCCTTCATTTCCCCGAACGCACCGTGTGCAATCGGGTGCCAGACGGCGCGGCGCGCCGGGAAAGGGCCAGCTATGTCCAAGATCAAGTTCATCGAAGCAGAGTTCCACAATGCCGACAAAGACCGGCGGGCAATTCGGCAGCGCCTGGAACGGTTCCTGAAAACACGCCGCGCGCTCGAACGCGGTATCGTGCCACCGGACCCTGAGGATCGTGATGACCGCCTTCGGTGGGAAACCGAATTGATGCAGATCGGTCTCGGGCGCGAAGGTCAGGACCGCGTGGACCGCCGGGTGAGCAGGCTGGCGGAACGGCGGGCAGCGGCCGCAGGTCTCTCCCACCTCAAACTCGACGACCGAAGAGCCTTGGAGGTTCTGCGCAACGGTGTGGAGCTGATCCGGATCCGGACAGAGCATCAGGCGGATGAAATCGCTGCCGGAATTCATGCCGACATGCCCTGGATGGCGCCCGCGACAGATCTTCTATGGAAGTCCATGCGGCGCTCAGTCCGCAAAGGTGACGCGGGCTTTTGCCTGCCACCTGTGCTGCTGGACGGGCCGCCGGGCATCGGCAAAAGCATGTGGGCCCGTCAGCTGAGCACCGCACTTGGCGTGCCCCGCTGTGGTGTGGAGGCGACGGCCGAGCAGGCGTCGTTTGGTATCGTGGGCTCTCAGAGAGGCTGGTCCAACGCGCAGCCGGGGCGCCCTTTGATGACGATCCTGAAGCACCTGATCGCGAACCCGATTGTCGTTGTGGATGAGGTGGAGAAGGCGGGAGTTGCGACTTCGACAAAAGGGAACAGCTTTGGACTTGCCGAGGGACTGCTGTCCCTCTTGGAGCCATCCTCGGCGGCATCATGGCAATGCCCCTACTATCAGGTCGGGTTCGACATGTCCTGGATCAGTTGGGTGCTGACCTCCAACACCGTAACCACCTTGCCAGCTCCTCTGTTAAGCCGCCTGGAGGTCATAAAGCTGTCACCTGTCCCGGTGCCTGACCTGGTAGCCTTTGCCCGCCGTGAGGGCGGCAGGCGCGGGTTGGCTCAAGCGTCTGTCGAGGCCGTTGTCGAGGTGCTGGAGATTTCTGGTCAGACAGTGCCGTTGAGCTTGCGGCATGTCATCCGGATGCTCACCCGGGGGGAAGCGTTGGAGGCGGCTCGGCTTCTTCATTGAACAAGCAATTTCTTTAAACGTAGTACTTTGTTGGAAGGAGCCGCATATGGCCGGTCGAAATCATTACATCACTGTTGAAGCGCAGCGCATCATGGAGAGGTTTCCCGAGGTGTATGGGCCTCCGCCTTGGAGCATCAAGAAGACAAGCCTCGCTTGGGGCTTCGCCTGTGGCGAGGGCTGGTATCCTCTGATTGAGCGCCTTAGTGCAGATCTCGCCGACATCATACGTGAGGATGGTCTGACACGCTTCCGGGCGCAGCAGGTTAAACAGAAGCTGGGTGAGTTGCGATTCTATGCGCGCGGCGGCAACGAGCGCTCCGCCTATCGGATAGCTCAGGCCCAGATGGAAGCTGCGAAGACCTGTGAGCATTGCGGTACTCGGCCGGCCCAGAAGAAGTCCCTCGGCGGCTGGCTAACAACTACATGCGATACCTGCGCCGTGCGGCTATTGAGGTCTCGATCTTAGCAGGAGCAGCACCCCTAATTGCTTATGGGGACATGCTCTGAGCCTTTAAGTGTCTCCTACTGCTTGTAGACATGCTGTAGGCGTGAAGGCTGGTAGCCAACTTCCCGTATTCGGACATCCCACTTGGCGTAGGAGATGGCGTGGCTCAGCACAGATGATGCTGGGCTTAGCAGGAATGTCAGCGTTGCGCAGAAAGCGGGCTTTGCAGAATCCTGCAAAGTACACCTGGATGTCGCCCTAAGCCTGGTCCAACACCGTGGCGCAGCTTCAGCATTGCAGCTGTTCCTGGATCCCGCAGCATTACCTAGCGTCGGTTGTGGCGAGTGCGTGAACGGTACATTCCGTGTTGTACGCACTTCGCAGCGCGCCTACCTTAAGGCAAACAATTCGAGGGCGAGCATGGCGGAAGAAAAACGCGCAATTACGGTGGCCGATATTTGGGAGGGAGACGCTCTCAACAGGTCCAAGGACGCTGAAATTCTCAGAACCTTCACCATCGGGCATTTGAACCTGCGTGAAAATGCCGGTGAACCACGGACATACGTCCTGAACTTGGACGCTAATTGGGGCGCTGGTAAGTCATTCTTCCTGAATCGTTTCAAGCAGCACCTTGAGGCACACGGGCATATAGCTGTCTATGTGAACGCTTGGGAGAATGATCACTCGGACGATCCTTTCATGACCGTGGTGGATGAGATCCAAACGGAACTCTCTAGCCACATAGAGCAAGCTAGTGGTCCGGAAGCCGCACTAGAGAAAACAGCCCCTCTCCGGAAGTCCGCTGCAAAGATTATCGGTGGAGCGGTCTACTCTGGCGGAAAACACTTGGTCACTAGATACATCGGGCAAGAAGCCGCTGACGGACTGAAAGAGTTATTCCCAGGAGAAAGCGACGAAGGTTCGGCTGACGACGGCGAACATGGCAAGATGATTACTGAGGCCATGCGCAAATCGATCACGAGCGCAGTTGATGCCGCTGGTGAAGAGGTTTTGGCGCAGTTTCGTCAGCAAAAAGAAGTTCAAAAGAACTTCCAGGAACAACTCAAAGACCTTGGCAGAGAAGTTCTCGCCCAAGATGGTATAGAATCTCCCATCTTCATCCTCATAGATGAACTGGACAGATGCCGACCGAGCTACGCGATTGAACTTCTAGAACGAGTTAAGCACATCTTTTCCCTTGAGAACTTCGTTTACATTCTCGGGACAGACACTCAGCAACTGGCAAATGCTATCAAAGGTGTATATGGCTCGGAATTTGATGGCGAACGCTACCTGAAGCGCTTTGTTGATCGGACCTATCATTTCCAGCATACCTCTAAGGACAAGCTGATCGAGTTTGCTCTTTTTCGGAATGGATTGAGCTCTGAAAATTTTGTGACCTTGCCGGAGTATGATACTACAACATTCTTGTCCAAATGTTTTAGCGAAACCAAAACCGAAGCCCGCGACATACGGCAAATGATTGAAATCATCGGCACCTTTGTGGCGGCAATGCCTGTAAACACTAGGCAAATTGATTTAGTTAGCCTCCTTCCAATGGTATATCAGAGACACTTCAACCTTTCAGACTCGCAGTTGGAAGCCTGTAATCTTGCGAAAATCGTCTTCGTATTCACCGCCAGATCCCAGTCCAGAGAACCAAGAAATATTCGAAAAACATACGGCGAAGTATGGAAGGATATTGAACGCAATTCGATAGATAATTTTAATGATACCGATCCCAAGAACAGCCTGGAATATTGGATTCAAAAGAAAAACTATGCTGAACTTGAAGAGCTGTTCAGAGTGACTCATGTAAACAGAAAGAAAGAAACTGTCGGACAAGAGTACTCTCGCATACTTGATCAAGTTTCAAACATTACATGACCGTCAGAGGATGCATAGAATACCTCACGAATCGAAAAGGGAGTCAATTACGGCTCCCTTCTTCAATCTGGTATTGACTTCAAGAAAGCTGCAACCGGATCGGCAACAGCTTCACCGTTCTCGCTTTACCCGTTCTCTTTCCGTGTTGATGGCGTCATGCGGTAATCATGCATGACCGAGCTTTGAAAGCTGGAGATGCGAGAGCTGCCTTTGAAACATTTGAAGTAGAATGGAATGAAGTAGACTGGAATATCGCGAGCTATGATGCACGGATACCAGACTATGAGCTTGTACCGCCCTCCCTGCTTTCATGTGTTAAATGGATGTGGAACGAGTAACTTAGGCATAACAGTTATGCGTCGGTTAGCCTCAGTCGGCAAGCTGTGCTAGCAGCCCAAAGAGGCCCCATGCCTGGCGACCAGCCTGGCGGGCCAGCACATGCAGGTCGGGCGGGAAGCGGAAATTCGCTGCGTTCGCAAATAGCCCAACACACTGCCTGCAAAGCTGCCTTTCGCTACATAATCTGAATGATGCACTACCGTGTTAGAAGATGAAAAATCCACTGGGCTTGCATTGCCACAAGATTGTGCGCACCGAACTCGGTTAGTGTATTCCCTTTGGATCTACGACCTCTTGCTGCAAAACTGTCTCGAGCTCTTCTAGAGCAAGTCGAAGATCAGATATCGCCTCTCGAATTTCACTCTGCGGTTCGTCTTGATTTTCTCCCTTTTCCTTGTCGTAGACAATAATCTTCAAGACATTTAGAAAGCGTGTTTCTGCGTCTGGGTCGGCAATGCCGGCAACCTCAGCAAGTTGATCTTGGTCGAGGTCTAGTTTTGCCACGACATCCTTAACCAACATAGAAGCTATGCTTTCAGTATGGTGCTTGAGCTTTCTGGCCAGGCTGACTTTGTCCCACTTTGTGTCATTTGGCGGCTCGAATGGCGTCCAGATTTGGAACACTGGATCACCAGTAGATAGCTGTAACTCCATGGCAGAAAGTGCCTTTTCATATCTTTGCATTGGATCTCCGCCAGGGTAGTGGCGTCGTTCCCGCCAAAGCTTCAAAATCAGATCAGCAGTTTCCTGTTTGAGTGTTGCATCTTCCTCAGAGGCGATCATCTGCTCCGACAAGTAAGCAGCCATCCACTTTGCTGTTATATCACGGTCATCCAGTTCACTGATGAGCGTGCGCCCAAGCTCCTCTATCGCCTGATCTCGTTTCATACGTTCCGTCGCGACAGAGCCGGATGACTTCGACCCTTTTTTGCGCGACTCTTTTTCTTCTGTTTTGGCCATAGTCGCTCCCAATTGAACGTTCAAAATTCAAAGTTGCTATTAAATCGCATTCTAGTTCATCCATGCACTTTCGAAGGCGATGTTTGGTGATGCACAATCGATATCCGTCGATAAAGGAATATGATCTATGTCGCATAGACCTTTCGCTGTCGTTCGGAGTAGTGCTCCAAGTACGGTAGCGCAAATCTGTGGTCCCATTTTCTGCAACACCCCAAGACGGAGATGACAAAGCGCCAGCTGAAATTTGAAGAGCATCCAAAAGAGCGCTTGAAGGGGCAGCTTGAATACCTCGTGCATCAAAGCGGCATGGGTCTTTTTCGTCTACTCCGGAATCACGATTGCCCATTGGGCGCTGGATGGCTGGAATTATACTGAAATCTCGATTCTTTGGTTTGTCCTCGACAAATTCGTCAAGGTCAGGAATGAAAACATCATAATAGTCTTCGGTGGCTGCGTAAGCACGCAAAAGCGCGGGAGCCGTCTTGCTTGGAACGAAAGCAGCTTTACTGCGAACTTCTCCATGGGCTGCCTGACTTCCATACTCATACATCCCGTGCTCGCGATATTGACAAAGGACCAGGCTACCATCTTCCGCAATTAGCTCTGCTAGCGGATCAACTGCATCCACTTCACCAACCCATTCCTCTCGATTAGGTTCAAGTTGTTCCCAGTATCTGTTCGAAAGTGGCAACGCTTCTAGAAGGTCCGATATCCAGATCGTTGGATAGGTCGTATCATCGCGCTCCAACCAACTTTCAAAAGTGTCATAGTGATCGTCATCAACTCCCACTAAAGGGCGTGTTTTCATCAGTTCGCCAACCGCCATGTGTAAGCCGTGCCATTGTAAATAGACCGAGTGTCGATGGATGGTCGGTCGTGACCCGTGCCCCGCCGAATAAAGTCCGTAGTCGTCATCTTTCAAACGGCTCTTTCTCGGCTCATTCACCCAATGACTGGTCTCTTTGTGGCCATCCCAGCGATCCACGATCCATTCCTCGGCAACTTGGATCAACTCACTGGATGACAAATCTGCAAACATCCGGCATGCGGGAGAGTACCAATATGGTATTATGTCCATGCTGTCGAAACTAAATCTCGAGCCAGGGTCGGCGTGACTATCGAAAGCACGGGAATGGTGATCTTTCAATCTCGGCGCCCTCGTCGAAGCCGAGCCGTTCATTGACGCTATGTTTGCTTGATCCACCTTTACATTCGCTCCGCATTGTCGTGCCTGGTCAAGCGCTCTCGCGAGGAAATGTCCGATCAGAATGTGCGGTTGGTGCTTAGTCCATAGCTTTAAGATTTCGGTTTCATGGTTCTCAATAATGGCCGGATGATGAGATGACATTCGAGCCAACACCATCGACAATTGTTGGGCAGCGTTCATTTCTTGAAACGGGCAGTCAGGGAAAGTGTAGTGGCAATTGAAGTGCCCAGTAGCATGATCCAAAACACCTTTTATCAAGTCTGCTAGGCCTAACTGCACGGAAGTCAAAAGTGCGTGAGAAGCCTGCCAACGCACTCTAGAATCAATATCACCTAAATACCTGTAAATCAGAGCGGAGACGATCTCGCTTTGAGTTGAGGGTAGGTTTTGTGGCTCAAATAGGTTCCGATTACGCACGTTGTCATCAATGTTTAGGCGAGCTTCTGTGCGGTCGATCAGCCGAACCAATAGTTCATCCGCCGTTTCCAGTTCCAGGTTGCTTATGTACTCGGCAAGAAGCTTCAGAAGACTCGCTGCACCCAGCTTCGCGGCATTCTGTTCAACCAAGTCTAAAACAACTTGACGTCGACCTTCTGGCGGTAGCCCAGAGCGGGTCTGGAGTTCAGTGAACTGTTCTCCATGATACCAACTATAGCCCATCGTTCTGCCGCCAAGATCCACAGTTAACTTCGGAAGTTCGCTTGCGCACCACTCGCTTGTTGCCCTTCCTGGCCAGTCATCCAAAGCAGCAAAGATCGCTTCTATTTCATTGTCGGGCCATCTTGATGCCCGTGCGCATTGAGCCAATGTACTAAGGTGCTTTATCCGATCAGCAAACCGAACTCGCGTGCGCAACTCAAGCAGACGTTTTTTGTAGTCGAAAACTCTTGCATTTCGATCTACCTCTTGGGCTTCAGCGATTGTATCAGCAGACAGCGGATCAACGGAGGCCCAATTAGCTTCGCCTTCATCGTTCTGATTTTCCTTCTTTGGTTCCGGCCGCATCGGATCGGCTATTTCGCTATCAGGTTTTTGTGGCGCTGGAGCCAGTGATTTAAAATGCCTTATTTGTTCAAGCCGGGACCATGCTGCCGCTGTGGATTTCCTAGATCGACACAACTCTTCCAGATTGTCGGGAATGTGGGCATCAGAGTAGGGTGTTGTTTCCAAAATCTTCCGTTCAACGAGATGATTCAACAAACCATCCCCTACGTCCTCAGAAACTTTGCCCAAGTCATTCAGAATTCTGCCTTCAACCGATGGCGGCACATCTCCTAGGATCTGGGCAAGCGTATATCCACCGGGTGCGCTAAGCCAACCTGTGTCGAGTGTAGTTCTTGAGAACAGCGTTATCTCATCACAGCGCGTAGTGAACCCTTCATCCCCCCAACGAGAAGCAGTCATAGCGCCAACAGGTGGGTTCGATAAGGAGATCGCCTTCAAGGCCTCTTCCAAAGGAAACCCATCTTCCGATTGCAGTAGGTCTCCGGCGTGCCGCACTAATCTGGCAAACGCGCCCAAGAGTTCCCTCGTTTCCGATGTATCTGGGCGCTCCCGTTTCACGACGCGGCACAACGCATGTAACACGTCTAAAGCTTCTAGATCGACTTCCTCTGCAATCTTCAGCGCGTCTGAAAAAATCACCGATGCATGGTCTTTAGAGAAGTCCATGAATACGCGTGCTATTGAAAGCAGATACTCTGATCTTTCGGTTGCTCGGGCATGCAGCTTCCGAACTTCCTCCGACTTTTGCTCCAACGTTTCGGCAACTATGGCTTGCAGTGAGGGATCGTGCAAAGTGATCGCACACAGTTCAGCGTCTTGGTCAGAAAAGCCCTCTCCTTTGGCCAGAGAGGACTTCAAGAAAGTGACTTTGGCAGGTCGGTCCAGCCTAGACGAAAGCATTAGATCGGTCGCTCTGAGGCGCAGAATACTCTTCACGTATGAAAAGTGATAACTCCTGCTACTTGTGCTACCCAAGCTGGTTACTTTCTGATCCAACTGCTTAGCGGCGGTACTTGTCCTGCTGCCTAACAAGGATGCGTATGCTTTATACGCTGGGAGCAACCCGCAGATCTCATCATACCGCTCTTTTGCGAGCCTGAATTCCCTTGCGCTTTCCTCAGTTTGTTCTTCTTCTCTAGGCTTTTCCGGTTCAGTGAAGACAGCTTTGAGGTCAGGCTCCTCACTGTTTGAATGCGACGTTAAAATGGCTGTTCGCAGCGCAAAGTCTATGCGGTAAGGATAGGTTAGATGAAGCCCTTGGAAACTTTTTGGCCAATCACTTCGAAGCATATCCAAAATTAACTTCGGAATTTCCTTTGCAATTTCTCCAGTAGGCACCAATCCCTCGAGAAAGAGCAGTATTTCATCCCTTATTTCGGCTATTAGAGACGGTCCGGTACCAAATTCTTCATCTTTCGCAATCATCTCAAAATCGAATTTGGAGAGTCCGATGAGGGCGTTTTCCAGCTGTTCGGGTGAGGGAGTAGCGCCGGCTCGACGCAAGGCATTGACTGCCAGGAAATGGTAGCGAAAGTTCATCTCCTCCAAGATATTAGCGATCACGCTAGGGCCGCACTCGACCACAATCTTCGCGATTACCCATTTACGCAAAGCTACACAGAAAGAGGCATTCGTCCATCGATCGCAATCCTGCTCGACCAGCGACCATCCTCGAAGCATGAAAAACGTCAATAGCCTTGTTACGACGTCGCGTCGTTGCGTGCTCCAATTGTGACGCCGGTTTTCTTCCTTGAATGTTTGGTGCATCCACTCTTCGGCGGCCTGAAGGTTTAAACGGCTTTCAAAGAGTTTGCCTTGCCTCGCTTTTTCTCGCGCAAGGTGGAACAATACAGAGCCTTGCCTACCCCGTTTCTCGGGGTCATTGAGGACGAGGAGACCCACTGTTTCCTCTAGGAAAGGAGCCGATAAATCAGAGTTCTCCAAAATTAGATTGTCCACTTTGCCGGAGGCTCGCATCGCTTCGGCTCCGACGAATATTGTCTCTCCAACTGCTATTTCGTCCTGATCATTTGATGCAATGTGGAGTGCGGCTCGCAGACGTGAAAGATCCACTCTTCGCCTAACAATCGGATCCGAAATTGCGGCAGTGCCATCCTTTTCCCCAAGAAAACTACCCATCTCAGATTTTCTGCCGCAAGCTATCAGCGCGTCAAACAAATGCGAGGCTGCATAACCTGAGTTTAGTCTCTCAGATACAAGAACGTCGGCAATCGCCGAGCGCACCTTGTCCTTTGCCTCTTTGGCAGTGGCCTCCGAGTACTCTTCGAAGTCCTCGTTAGAAAACTCAACGCCCCGATCACCTAACCGTAGGTTCGGAGCAAGGTCGTTCACTATGTCTTCAGCGACGTCTTCGTTAAGTTCGCAAACGCGAGACAATACTCCAATAGGTATTGGGGCTGAAAGCTCGTCCAACGCTGCGCACCAAAGACTACGCCGTATGTTGACCCCACTGCGGTCAAATGCCTCGCGAACCTTTGCATCGAAGAGATCATTCAACGACTTCCCATTAGGGCGTAGAAAGTCGACCGCATCGGACAAAGACTTTGTTCCGGTTAACGCACTTGTTTGAACGCGAGGAATACTACGCGAAAGAGCGTGAAAATCGTCGATCGCAGTTTCACTTCCCTCCAAACCGTGGAGCGCGACCATTGCCCTTGTTTCACTCAGGGAAAACGCAGGGCAAAGGATTCTTTTGGTCCCCTCAGGCAGGTTCATTTTAGACAGCCTTGAGGTGCGGCAGGTGACAACAATTCGAACGTTGGAGGGTATATTTGTGAAGGCGACCAACTGATCCACAAAGCACATTTGTGGCGGAGTTTGTAACGCTGCGTGGGTTACGATGTTATCCGCCGCGTCGATGACAATCACCAACAGTGAACCAGGGTTCTCACGACCAAAAATCTCAGCCACCGTTTCGAGCTTCTGGCGGAACGAGGGAGCAAGGTCTTCCTGTTCCTTGTACGGAAAGAACAGCGGAGTATTGGTCGATCTCGCAAGTTCATTAGATAACTGAGTAAACCCCTGCCACGAACTATGCCTTGGCCGTGACGGGTCACGATAGCTGCCTGCGCCGTAGCAGTCGTAAACTATGGTTCTCGAGCCAGGGGGCAAAGAGGCCTCTAGGCTTCTAGCCGTCGTGGTTTTCCCACAGCCTCCTTTCCCGTGCAGTACTACCAGTGGATGCTTTTCTACCGCACGGGCAAAAATTTCAGTAACGGAACGCGGAACCACTTCGGAAAGGGACTCGAGCTCTGGTTCGCAAGGAAACAGGCCTTGGCCTCTTCCGAGGTTAAACCAACTCAACACCGTTTCACGCTTGACCGCTCTATTCCCTTCCGGACCAAGCAGTTCCTGAATCCGCACACGCAGATTGTCAGCCATGTCTTTGACTGGGCTCAAAACAAGTTCGGCGATTGCCTTTGTATTCTTCTCACGCAGCTCTGCTCTAGCGCTTTCTCCACCTTGGAGAGATAGCAACTGGCAAAATTGGACTAGTTGGTTTTTACCGAGACCAGTTGCTCGCTTTAGCGTGTCGTAATCGTCTCCTTGCAACTCACTGCTTTTTGCCTTTTCTATAATGCTTTGCAGTTTTTTCGCTATAGGCTGGTTTGTTACCAGTTTAATGCTCAGCGATGCCTCCAACTGGCCAGGTTTTTTGCCCTTAGTCGCACCCTTAAATGCGTCTGCAAGTCTCCGCGCCACAGAGTTATTGCCTGTCGCCTTTGTTGATGCGCAAAAACGAGCCAGTGTCCAACTTTTGTTCTGACCAGTCACCGAGTACTTCAGCTGTACAAGTTCAACGCGAGTGTTTTCAGGGTTCTTGTTGTCGTCAAAGTATAATGCGCAGTCCACTCCGTCCCAATTGGCGTCGTCATTGGTTTCTGCAGCGTCCCTGACACCCTCGACTGTAAGTTCCGTAAGGCCTGTAGCTGGGTCCAGCAGTTTCAGGGCGTTTCCGAGTGCCCAGGCTTCATGAAATTCATCTCCGGCGTTGGAAGCTGGTGCGCCAGATACGTCTATAGATCTGCTCAATACGTTTTCTTTCCAATGCCCAAGTGGATCTTGTTGAAGAGTCTCCTGTGAGGTTCTCACCGTTGATATTCAGAGACAAGTCCAAGGACACTGTCTTTAACTATTCCGTGCGATTTTGCGGCCGCAGCGAACGGCGGCAATGACGGGCTGGACCGCAACGACGAGGTCCATCGGCTAGTGTCCGCTATGGGCCGTGAGTAAGTTTAGGAGAAGTGATTGGCGTTTAGTGAGAGGTTCCTTTCGGCTTTGGGGCGGTGGCAAAAAGGTTGGCGAGAGCAGCCCAACTTGCGTTTGAAGATTGCCAGCGAATTAGAAGCGGCAATCGATGACACCGACTTGCCCAAAAACTTCCAGATCGTTAACGAACAATGTTATCGCAAGAGATTCTTGGTGCCAAACAACCCTGTAAATGGTGGTGATTTAGGCCCATTGTTCCTAAATGGGGTCCTTCCGGAAGGCGTGGCAAGTTGGACTGTCGACAAAAAGTTCGCACAAGAGTTTAAGGACCCAACCCGAGAAGGCACAATTGCAGCCATCTTCTCTCACATTCCGGAACCAAACGAGGTTTTGCTGAACATTCCCGCCCTATGGGAGGATCCGTCGTTTCAAAGCGCCGCCGAACAGTTCCGTGTTCGAAACGGAGAAAGCTCTGACGCGCTTTTCCATTTCAGGTTCCGCCAAAGTGAAGTGATACTTCGTGCTGATCTAAAGTATGATGAGCTTATTCATATCTGTGGGCGTAGTAGCCCATTTGAAAGAATTTGCGAGTTGCACGGTTTATGGTCCGAAGCAGAGCGCGATGACCTATGGAAGGAATTTGTGCAAGCTGACATCTTTCCCGAAGAGGCGTTTTCTTTAACAAAAGAGGGAACGCGGGCAGCAATGGATCGTGCGAAAAGTAGCTTTCTTGAGAAACATAGGTCAACAATAGAAACCGTGCTAACGCAACCCAACCAAAGCCGTGAAAGTCCGCTTTGATGGGCCGCACTGCAGCATGGCATTGACCAGACCTATGTCCGGAACGGGCCGTTTTGTAACGCCATCCTTTTTGTTAGTTCGGTAGCATGACATTCTGTACCAAATCTTGGCGTGATCGCCTTGTCGATACACTTCACCTTCTGCATGAGGTGCAAAGCCCATTCCTGGAAGCGTATTGGCGAAGGCACGGCTATCCCGTTGTTGTTACCTTTAACGGTAGGGATGAGACACCTTACCCTAAAGATGATCTGCTTTGGCTCTACGACACCTCATTAGAAGCCACACGAAACGAAGAGGTTAAATACTACCGCAAACTTCGTGCCGCCCTCGATCCGGTTCGCGGCATCTTGCGATCTCACCCAGCCTTGAGCAGGGCTCTCGGACCTATGGTCGGAAACGACAAGTTTATGGTTGAGATGCCCAATGGTGCTTCACTTACTTGGTTGAGCTGGTTTGTGGTTGGTTTAATGCAGCGAGCCAGCGAGTTTTCAACATCAGGTTTCGAAAGTGCGGCGGAAGAACTCGGCGCGCTTCTAAACGCAAGTATGACAACATTGAGCGTCGAAGTCCCCCGTGATCTTGACCTAGGCTACGACGCATTGCTGTTCTCCGGACCAAAAATCGATAGGCCATTAGAACTGAAGTCAGGACTCAAGGTAGTGCCTTTCGCATCCCTAGAGGCATGGGTCGAGCCAAGTTGGATCCGTGATTACCTTCCTGAGCACGTTGACCGCAGGGACTGGAGGCAAATCGGAGCAATTGTCCGGCCATTTCGCTGGCGGCCACACATGGCCCGAATGAACAAACCTAGCGACAAAATGATGCCCTCGAGACCCGGCTTTGAGGAGGAGGCGTTCTGTTTTCTTGAGTTGTTGGCTGTTTCTAATCAGACGCCGATTATCCCTTTTGTGCTTGTGAATGACTGCCTTCATCAAGCCGCAACCTTACTACTGGGAAAATTGCGAGGTCCGGGTAGCAAGGTACATGTCGATACTGTCGACTGGAGACACGATCCTTTTCGGAACCCTCCAAAATTGCATGAGAATGCAATACAGCAGGCTGTTAGCGTCTTTGAGCGTCGGGAGACGTCAGCTTTTAAGCGACTTGAATTAGTCCGCCGACGTTTGTCAGAGTCGCTTGCTCGAGAGGGGCGCTTTGCTTTGGACGACCGAATTCTAGATGTATCGCAGTCCATTGAGCTGATGCTCGAAATCCGTGGAAACAATGTTGGGAAAAAGTTTGTATCGGAGTTAGCGGACCTCCTTTCGTCCGATGCGGAGCACAATGCGGCAATTCGCGCCGCAGCGAAGAAATTCTATAATGTTAGATCCGCTATTGTTCATGGGCCGAGTGACGAACACCGAAGACGCTTGATGCAGGAACGCGCTCTGACATTCAGAAGCGGCTTCAATCTCGCACAACAAGCATACTTCAAGCTGATCCATGACAAAAATTAGCAGGCCTGAGCAAAAGGCAGCTTTTGGGAAGCTGCAGCGCAGCATCGCTTGCGTGCGTGAACGGCAGCAACGGGCCGGATCATACGCAATCAGCCTTGGATCTTCGGAGCAGTGAAGAACACGTCACTGAACGGACATCGGTCGCAGCATGTCATCGGAGTCAAGGTTAAGTGCGCTGCGCCAGAGCGGGCTTTTGAACACATGACACACCTGCTTGGCAGGGCCGTCTTCGCGGGTCTCGAGTAGCAACCCCGCCCATCCGAGCGGTCGCAGCACGCAAGATGAGAACGCGGCCATCTCTCGCCACTCCGCGGTGTGCCAATCTTGTGGCTCACCGTAGAAGGCTTCGAACAAAGCAGCCTCGGTCGTTCCCTGATCAGCCTCTACGTTTATCACGTTCATCCAAACGTCCCATTCTCCTATGGGGCGGTCGTCGAAGCGCGCATAGGCAGCGTGATCGATCCGGAACACAAAGTATGGGATCAGCTTGGAAAACAAGCGGCCAGGGGCTTGTGCCAGTTGTGTACCACTCTTGGTCAGCCGAAATTCTCCCTTGAAGTGACGTCCCAGGCGCAGGGAGATCAGCAGGAAATGCAAAACCTCGAGCGGGGGAAACTCATACTCATTGATCACCTTGTTGTAGCGGAACATCTCTTCTGCACTTCTCCCCGGCCAGTCGAAATGCTCGACGGCCCAATGGACGAAGACGCGCTTGAAGGCCTTGGTTTTGGTCAAACCGATTGATCCGTGCTTCTGCGCATATTGCAGAGTAAGCAGAGCGCCCCGAAGCAGCGGAGAATGCGCGAGGTCGGGATGGTCATCGGCGAGAGTGCGGAATTCGATCATGCCAGGATGCTGCCACAGTCCGCGCTGTAGTGCCATGATGTCCGCACAGGGTGAATTTGGCGTTATCAGAATTTCGCGCCTGCAGCGAATGGCCAGTATGACAGGCCGCGCGGCAACATGCGGCTTAATGCTGAATGGCAGTTGTGGGCCGGTCACGTCTTGAAGGGCGATCACAGGTCGCAACTTTGCTCCGGCAGCTTCCTGCAGCTTCGCTGCCGCTGGTTCACCCCGCAGCATCACATGAGGTAGCTGGGCCCTGCCGAAGGTCCGTTTTCGGGAAAATCACAATGGAATTTTGCACGGACAGCATCTTTGGCACTCGCCACCATGTCTATGTCTGCTCCGGGCTGTGACTGACGTGCTGCGCCAGCGAAGGGCCGCCCCCAAGGCAATGACGGTTGAGGGCTCGCAGCCGACCTCGGATGCGGCGCAGTATCCGCCTTGACCCAAGCCAGCGGTTAGAACGGCCCTTTGTTGCCTTTGGCCACTGCGTTCCTTCGCTGCACTGCGGCCCGCAATTGCTGATGGGGTGGATGGCTCCTGCTTCAACCGGCGTCGCGATGCGCCATAGTGCAGGTGTCTAAATCTGCTTTTGAGAGGAGCCACCCCATGCAAGTTACCACAATCGGCGTTGATCTGGCCAAGAACGTGTTTCAGGTCCATGGGATCACTGCCACTGAAGACGTGGTGTTCAATAAGCCCCTGCGACGGGCGCAGTTTCTGCCCTTCTTTGCGAAGTTGGAGCCCTGCCTGATTGGCATGGAGTCCTGCAGTAGCGCCCATCATTGGGCCCGCGAACTTACGGCCCTGGGCCACGAGGTTCGGTTGATCCCGCCGATGTATGTGAAGCCATACGTCAAACGCGGGAAGTCTGATGCCATTGATGCCGAAGCAATCTGCGAAGCAGTGACCCGACCGACCATGCGCTTTGTGGCGATCAAGACCGTCGAGCAGCAGTCGCTGCTTTCACTGCATCGGGCCCGTGACCTACTGGTTCGCCAAAGGACACAATTGATTAATGGATTGCGCGGTCTGGTCGCCGAGTTCGGTATCTACATCCCCAGAGGGCTGGCCCGCGTGATTGGGTTTGCTGAGGATATCACCCTTGGTGAAGTGCTCGACTTGCCAGACATAGCCAACGAGGTGATCCGTAACCTGTCAGAACAGCTCATGGCTTTGCATCAGCGGGTCCGCTGGTACGAAGAACGTCTGAAGCAAGTTGCAAAAGAGGACGCGCGTGTCCGCCTGCTGCGCACGGTCCCTGGCGTTGGTGCGGTGACAGCCTCTGCGATCATTGCCAGCATCGGCGACGGGCATCAGTTCAGGAACGGGCGGGAGTTCGCGGCTTGGCTGGGCCTGACACCGGTGACCAAGTCCAGCGGTGGCAAGGAGAAGCTAGGTCAGATCACAAAGATGGGTGATCAATATTTGCGATCGTTGCTTGTCGTAGGCATGACATCATTGGTCCGACAAACACGGTCACACCCCGAACGCGCCAGCAAGTGGCTGGCATCCTTGCTCGAACGCAAACCTGCTCGCGTCGCAACCGTCGCCATGGCTAACAAGACCGCCCGGATCGTCTGGGCGGTGCTCACCCGCAACGAACCTTTTAACCCACACGCTGCAGCCTGAGACGAAAGGAACCACGAGTTAGCAAGACCCGCGAGATGATGGTGCATAAGTCAGCCGCCAAAACCAGGACACCCCGCCGAATGTCCCGGGCGTCATAGCCCGCATTGCTGTAAGGGACCTGGTTTGCGGAACCCATCAGGGCCAGCGGTTGAAACCGCGCGAACAGGCCGGACACATGACTGCTTCTGACAATTGCACAAATCAGATCAAAAATGTCTTGCTATGCAGGAGCCATCCACACAGGACATTCGCTGCGACGCCGAAATCTGATGCTGGGTGAATTTACACACTGCNCATAAGTCAGCCGCCAAAACCAGGACACCCCGCCGAATGTCCCGGGCGTCATAGCCCGCATTGCTGTAAGGGACCTGGTTTGCGGAACCCATCAGGGCCAGCGGTTGAAACCGCGCGAACAGGCCGGACACATGACTGCTTCTGACAATTGCACAAATCAGATCAAAAATGTCTTGCTATGCAGGAGCCATCCACACAGGACATTCGCTGCGACGCCGAAATCTGATGCTGGGTGAATTTACACACTGCGGACCAAGCTGCCTTTCAATTCGTTCGCACAAATGTCTGCTGTCGGAGTGGAGCATTGATCATCGCTCTGAACCACGCACAGGCAGCTTACTAGACGCCTTCATCTCTTTGAGTGACAGGTTCGAGCGAATGCTGGTCACACCAGGCAAGCGCCGCAACGTGCTGTCGACAAAGGCGCTGTAGTCATCCAGATCGCGCGCGACCACGATAAGCAGAAAATCATCCTCACCCGTGGTGTTGTGGCAGGCGAGAATATTGGGCGTGACCTCAATAATGCGCTGGAACTCGGCAGTCGCGGCCTGATCGTGCTCTGAGCAGCTCAATTGAACGAAGGCCATCACGCCGAGCCCCAGCTTTCGGCGATTGAGGTGGGCCTGGTAGCCCTCGATAATGCCTGTCTCTTCCAGTTTCTTGAGCCGCCGCCAACACGGGGTTTCGCTCATGTTCAGGTGCTCAGCCAGTTTGGCGTTGGTCATGCGCCCGTCGCTTTGAAGCAGTTCGAGAATCTGTGCGTTGACTGTGTCGATACCGGACAAGGGAAGAGTTACCTCAATTACCCCTCACGTTGAGGGCTTTCTGCTCAAAATAATCACACATGAGGGCAGAATGGCAAGGTAATTTCCCCGTCACGTGATAGCTTCCGCTCAGCCAGTCGATAAAGCCGAAAGATCCTGCCATGAAAGCTGTCCTGTTCGAGAAGTTCCAAGAAGCCCCCAAAGTCGTAAACGTGGCGGATCCTGCGCCCGAAGCGCATGGGGTCGTCCTCAAAGTGGAAGCCACCGGGGTGTGCCGTAGCGACTGGCACGGTTGGATGGGTCACGATAGCGATATCGAGCTTCCTCACATCCCCGGCCACGAACTGGCTGGTGTGGTCGAGGCGGTCGGCAAGGACGTGAAGAACTGGAAGGTAGGCGATCGGGTTACCGTGCCGTTCATTTGCGGCTGTGGATCCTGCAGCGAATGTCATGCCGGGCATCAACAGGTGTGCCTGCATCAGGAACAGCCCGGCTTCACCCATTGGGGTAGCTTTGCGGAATATGTGCCGATCCATCAGGCTGACCTGAACGTGGTCGCTCTGCCTGAGGTGATGGATTTTGCCACCGCTGCAAGTCTGGGTTGCCGGTTCGCCACCTCGTTCAGGGCCGTAATCGACCAGGGCAAGGTCAGCGCGGGCCAATGGGTCGCCGTGCATGGGTGCGGTGGTGTTGGCCTGTCGGCTGTGATGATTGCCAGCGCGGCGGGGGCGAATGTGATCGGGGTCGATCTCGACCCGGCGAAACTGGCTCTGGCCAAGGAGCTTGGCGCTGTCGCAGCCATCGACGGCAAGGGCGACGTGGTCGAGGCGATTAAGGAGATTACCAAGGGCGGTGCGCATGTCTCGCTGGACGCGCTTGGCCATCCCGCCACTATGACCAACTCGATCCTCTGCCTGCGGCCACGGGGCAAGCACATCCAGGTGGGCCTGATGCTGGGTGATCACGCTGCCCCAGCCGTGCCAATGCCCAAGATCGTCGGTCAAGAGATCGAATTGCTCGGTTCCCACGGGATGCAAGCCCATCGCTATGGCGCAATGCTCGATATGGTCGAAAGCGGCAAGCTGAACCCTGCACGTCTTGTCGGCGACAAGATCAGCATCGACGCCGCCCCAGAGGCATTGATGAACATGGATAAGTTCCAGTCGGTCGGCGCGACCGTCATCACGAGCTTCTGAGCTATGGATAAGATTGCATTAATCGGCGGTGGCAACATGGCGTCGGCCATCATTGGCGGCATGATCGCCAGTGGGTGGGCGCCCTCGCGGATCACGGTTGTCGATCCGAATGCCGAACAGAGAGATCGACTGGCAAGTGAGCACGGCATCCTCACGACAGAGGATGCGGCCGATGCCACTATCGCAGACATCATCGTGCTTGCTGTCAAACCACAGGTCATTGCCGCTGTGGCCAAGCAAATCAACGCCGACCTGTCTGGCAAACTGATCCTCAGCATTGCCGCCGGGGTTACGACTGCATCGCTTGAAAGCTTCTTTGGACCGGTGGCCATCGCCCGCACCATGCCCAACACGCCAGCTCTGCTTGGTCTAGGGGCGACGGGGCTTTACGTAAACGAACACACGACCGAAGCACAATGTGCAGCGTCTAAAGCCATCATCGAGGCCTTCGGCATTTGCGTCACCGTCGAACGTGAAGACCTTCTAGATGTTGTCACGGCGGTGTCGGGCAGTGGCCCGGCCTATTACTTCCTGATGATCGAAGAAATGATCCGGGCCGGAACCACCCTGGGTCTGTCCCCGGAGGACGTCAAGGCGCTGACCCTGCAAACGGCGCTTGGCGCTGCCACCATGGCCAACAAGGGAGATGCGCCAGAGGTGCTCAGAGCCCGCGTCACGTCACCAAACGGGACAACCCATGCGGCCATTGTCTCGATGCAGGAGAACGGCTTTGGGGACGTGATCGCAAAGGCAATGACCGCCTGCCGCGACCGGGCCGTCGAACTGGGGAAGGCATAGCAATGATCATTCGATGGTGGCGCGCCGTGGCCGGGTCTCAGGCCGTTCTTGACCAATATGTAAATGCTGGATTGAATTTCCCCGGAAGTGCTGGCGCAAATTTCCCCACCTCGCGGGTTCGGCGATCAGCCGCGATGGTGATCGGCACCTCCGTTTTTTGGTGGCCGGCCGCGCCGTTTCGGCGGGAGCGGCGGTGCAATGTTGGCATGGGCGCGGGTGTGCTCGGGGATCAGGTCAGCATGTTTGCGCAACCGGTAGCTGGCGCCCTCGATCTGGACCACAACGGCATGGTGCAACAGTCGGTCC
>NZ_LYUZ01000095.1 GCF_001679925.1 Leisingera sp. JC1
GCTGGTCGGCGACGTCGATTTCGCCTCCGCCGCGGACCGCGCCGGCGCCATCACCCCGGTCCCCGGCGGCGTCGGCCCGATGACCATCGCCTGCCTGCTCGCCAACACCGTCACCGCCGCCTGCCGCGCCAACAACCTGGCAGAGCCCGAGGGCCTCACTGCCTGAAGCGCAGACCGCTGAGGTCCGAACAGATCTGCTCCCGCCGGAACGCCTCCGGCGGGAGTTTTTTTGTTCAAAGATGAAGGTGGAGATTAAGCGGAGACCGGCACCATGGTGCCTTGCAGGAGGGCGACCAGCTTTTCCTCTTCGCCTGTCACCGCGTGAACCTCTGCCGTGACGATCACCAGGCGGCGGCCGGGCTTGATGACCTTGCCGGCGGCACGCAGATAGTCCCCTGAACCGGGGGCCAGCAGGTTGATCTTCATCTCCGCTGTCATCACTTCACTGCCTTCCGGCATCAAGGTAAGCGCCGCATAGCCTGCGGCGGTGTCGCCGATGGCAAAGCTGAGCGCCGCATGGGCCACATCGTGCTGCTGGCGGCTGCCGGGCAGGATCGGGGCGGTGATCACCACTTCGCCGGGCGCGACGCTGGCGACCTCCGCGCCCAGTGTCTGCATCATGCTCTGCTTGGCGAAACTGCTGCGGATGCGGTCATCCATCACATCTGTCCTTCTGCTGGTTGCGCCAAGCATAGAAGAGGCCGGATGGCAAAGGGTCTGTGACGCTGCGCCACTTAGCGGGGCATTGGCACCGGCAGCGCCTGCGGGCCGGTCAGGATCGCCAGCGCGTCCCTTTGCATCAGCGTGGAGAGCGCGGGATCGGTGCTGCGCAAGCCGCCGGTGTAGGTGCCGAAGGCGGGCAGGATCAGGCGCGACTGGTCGAGCAGGAAGCAGGGGCGGGAGGTGCTGCGCACCCGCGCCTTGGGGTGGTAGTGACCGGAGATTTCTCCCTGGGCAGCAGGAACAGCGATATGGCGGAAGGTAAGGGGGGCAAGATGCAGCTCTGCCATCTGCTCGCCGCCCAGATCCGCAGGGGCCGGGTCGTGGTTGCCGGTGATCCAGATCCAGCGGCGATTCTGCATAAGGGCACCCAGCTGCGATTGCTCCGCATCCGGCAAAGCCCGCGAGGCGTCGTCGTCGTCGAAACTGTCGCCGAGGCAGACCACCGTGTCCGGCTGCAAGGCAGACACCAGGTCTGCAAGGCGGCTGAGCGTGTCCCAAGTCTCGTAAGGCGGCAGGGCGCTGCCGCCGCGCCGGATGTGGCGCTCGGATTTGCCCAAGTGAAGGTCGGAGACGCAGAGCAGACGGTGCTCTGCCCACCAGAGCGCGCCGGAGCTGAGGGCAGTGAGGCGGACGCCTGCGAGGGTGAAATCATATCCGGTCATGGTTCGGGTTTATCTGTCACAGCCCGGCAGGCAAGGGTTATTGCGGCAGCTTGTCCAGCCCGGATTGCTGCATCAGCGCCGCGGCCTCCTGCTGCAGCAGTTTCTCTTCAGCCGCGCCCTTGACCGGGACCTTGCCAACCTCCAGCAGCAGGGGTGCGGCGAGGGGGGAGATGCGCTCCAGCCGCCGCAGCGTGATGCGGCCGCGGGTCCGCTCCAGCATCTCCTCGATCCGCCCGAAATCCACCAGACCCCGCAGGGCTTCCTCACGGGTGATGTCCATCAGCAGGTGATCGGGATCGTACTTGCGCAGCGTGTCATAGAGGATGTCGGAGGAGAAAGTCGCCTGCCGCCCGTTCTTGCGCGCGCCGGGGGTGTTGCGCTCGATCAGGCCCGCGATGGTGGCAGCGCCGCGGAAGGAGCGTTTCATCACCGCATTGCCGGCCAGCCAGCCCTCCAGCCCGTCGCGCAAGCTTGCCGGGTCGAACAGCGGGGCGGGGTCGGTGACCTCTTGCAGGCCCCAGATCAGGGTGGCGTAGTCGGTCGATACAAAGCCCAAAGGATCTAGCCCCAGTTCCTCCATCCGCTTGGTCAGCAGCAGGCCCAGGGTCTGCTGGGCATTGCGCCCGGCAAAGCCGTAGACGCAGATGTGCTCGCGGCTGTCGTGCGGGAAGCTTTCGATCAGCAGCCGCCCGGCGCGGGGCAGTTCGGAGACCTCCCGCTGCAGGTCCAGCCAGTCTGCGGTGTGGCGGGGCAGGGAGGGCCAGCTGTCCTGTTTGAACATCGCCAGGATGCGGGCGCTGAGCTGGGTGGAGGTGGCGAATTTACTGCCGGAAAACACCGCGATCTTGGGCTTCCTCCCAGGGTTGCGGGTGACCTCCACGGTCATTTCGCGCAAGCCCTCGTAGCGCACGGTCTGGCCGCCGATCAGGAAGGTGTCTCCGGGGGTGAGGGTGGCGGCAAAGGCTTCCTCCACCTCGCCCAAGGGTTTGCCGCCGCGGCTGCGTTTCAGGCGGACCTTGATCAGGTCGGCGTCCTGGATGGTGCCCAGGTTCATGCGGATGCGGCTGGCCGCGCGCGGGTCGCGCAGCTGCCATTTGCCGTCCGGGCGCTGCAGCAGGCGCTGCCACTGGTCATAGGCCTTCAGCGCGTAGCCTCCGGTGGCGCAGAAGGTGAGGCAGGCATCAAACGCAGCGCGGGTCAAGCCAGCATAGGCGCCGGCTTGGGTCATCTCGGCATAAAGGTCATCTGCATCAAACGGGCCTGAACAAGCGGCAATCAGGATGTGCTGGCACAGCACGTCACGGGGGCCGGACCCGCGCGGGTCGCCGTCCAGATCATTTTCGCGCACCGCCTCCAGCGCGGCGCGGCATTCGACCACCTCAAACCGGTTGGCAGGCACCAGCAGGGCCTTGGACGGCGCATTGTAGCGGTGGTTGGCGCGGCCGATGCGCTGCACCAGGCGTTTCACGTTCTTGGGGGCGCCGATCTGGATCACCAGATCCACATCACCCCAGTCGATCCCAAGGTCCAGCGAGCCGGTGCAGACGATAGCGCGCAGCTCTCCCCGGACCATCGCCGCCTCGACCCGTTCCCGCTGAATCCTGTCGAGCGAGCCGTGGTGGATGCCGATCGGCAGCGCGTCTTCGTTGGCGAGCCAGAGATTGTGAAAGAAGATCTCCGCCTGGGCGCGGGTGTTGTGAAAGATCAGCGTGGTCTTGTGCGCCTTGATCTGTTCCATCACCGCCGGGATCGCATAAGCCGCACCGCCGCCGGCCCAGGGCGGGGCCTCTTCGGTTTCCAGCATCCTTATGTCCGGCGCAGGACCGGGATCGGCCAGCACGATATCGCAGGGGTCCGGATGGCGGGCCAGGTAGCTGGCGATGGCCTGCGGGTCATCCACCGTGGCTGACAGGCCCACCCGCCGCAGGTCCGGGCACAGCGTCTGCAGCCGCGCCAGCGCCAGCATCAGCTGGTCGCCGCGTTTGCTTTCGGCCAGCGCGTGGATTTCATCCACCACAACCCGCCTGAGGCCCTTGAATGTGCGGGCAGCGTCCTCGTAGGAGGTCAGCAGCGCCAGGCTTTCCGGCGTGGTCAGCAGGATATGCGGCGGGTCGGCGCGCTGGCGCCTCTTGCGGGAGGCAGGCGTGTCGCCGGTGCGGTCATCAATGCGGATCGGCAGGCCGGTCTCCTCAACCGGCGTGCGCAGGTTGCGCTTGATATCCGCGGCCAGTGCCTTGAGCGGCGAGATATAGAGCGTGTGCAGCCCGTCGTGGGTTCCGTCGGCCAGTTCCGCCAGTGTCGGCAGGAACCCCGCCATTGTCTTGCCGCCGCCGGTGGGGGCGATCAGCAGAGTGCAAGGCGCCCCGGCCCGCGCCAGCATGGCGTGCTGATGCGGATGGATGGTCCAGCCGCGGGCGGAGAACCAGTTTTCAATCGCTTCAGGCAGGGCAGGGGCGGTGTCACTCATCCTGCGGAATCTGGGAGGCTTTGCAGCTCATTGCAATGTCATTTGCTGTCATAGGCGGTACGGGAATCCAGAACCTGCTGATGCCGCCCGGCGGCCCAGATGGTCAGGGATTTCATGTGTTCCAGAAGCTCCTGCCCCAGGGGTGTCAGCGCATAGGACACAGCCACCGGCGGGCCGGGATCAACGCTGCGGGTGATATAGCCGTCGCGCTCCAGCTTGCGCAGGTTCTCGGTCAGCACCCGCTGGGTCACATCGCCGATGGTGCGCCGCAGCGCGCCGAACCGCAGCGCGCCGTCCTCCAGCACCAGCACGATCAGCATCTGCCATTTGCCTGTCACCTGCGACAGAACCTGCCGGATCGGGCAGTTCTCGGCTTGGTCCTTGGAGAGGGCGGTTACTGGAAGCATACCTGGTTCCTAAATAGTGCGTAATTGATATCTGGTGCAGAAAGGATACCACATTGGGCTGTCACGACAATGTGATTCGAAAGGACATCCGATGAGTGCCAAAGAACTCGTCCTGAATGCCGTAGCGGCGATCTTCACCTCGTTTAACCCGGAGGCGGCAGAGCAGCTGCTGGCGCCGGGCTATATCCAGCACAACCCGATGGTGCCGACCGGGGCTGCGCCCATTATCGGCTTCATTCCGGCGCTGAAGGAAAGCGGTGTCACGATGGAGGTCCACCGGGTGATTGCCGAGGGCGACATGGTGGTGCTGCACAGCACATTCGGCAATGCCCAAGCCTTTGGCGGGGAGACGCTTGTGGCCTTTGACGTCTTCCGGGTCGAGGACGGCAAGGTGGCTGAGCATTGGGACAACCTGCAGCCGCCCGCCGCGCCGAACGCCTCAGGCCGCACCTTGACCGACGGCACGACGGAGATCACGGATCTGGACAAAACCGCGGAGAACAAGGCGCTGGTGCAGGGTTTTGTAACTGACGTGCTGTACGGCAAGGCGCCGGAGAAGATCACCAGCTACGTCTCGACAGAGACCTACCTGCAGCACAACCCGAATATCGGCGACGGGCTGGAGGCCCTTGGCGGCATGATCCAGCATCTGGCGGAAACCGGCCAGGCGCTGGCCTACACCAGCACCCCGATTGTGGTGGCTGAGGGGAACTTTGTCTTTGCCGCCTCAGAGGGCAGCCTGGGCGAAACCCCAATGGCGTTCTTCGATCTGTTCCGCGTCGAGGACGGCAAGATCGTCGAGCACTGGGACACCGTCAGCCCGATCCCGGCAGAGATGGCGCATGAGAACGGCAAGTTCTGACGGCGGTCAGCGAAAAGGGCGGGGATGACCCCGCCCTTTTTTGATCACTTCACGATGTGCTCGTCCTTTACGAACATGTTGGCCCAGGCCCGGTCGATCAGTTCCGGCGACATCTGGTAGGGGATGCCCTCGAACTCGCAGATAGAGATCATCTGGTCGATCAGGAACACCGGCTGGTAGTTGGCGTAGATGTTGCTGATCGTCGGGTATTTCTTCTTCAGCAGGTGCACCAGCGCCGCCTCGTCCAGCGGCATGCCCTTCTTGCGGGCCACCATGGCAAAGATCTTGAGGAAGTTTTCCTGGTTCGGCCCGTCGATCTTGATCTTGAAGAAGATCCGGCGCAGCGCCGCCTGGTCGAAAATCTCATTCGGGTGGAAGTTGGTGGAGAAGATCACCAGCGTGTCAAAGGGCACCTCGAATTTCTCGCCCGATTGCAGCGCCAGGATGTCCTTGCTTTCTTCCAGCGGAACAATCCAGCGGTTGACCAGCGACTGCGGCGGCTCCGCCTGGCGGCCAAGGTCGTCGACGATGAAGATGCCGCCGGTGGATTTCAGCTGCAGCGGCGCCTGGTAGGTGCGGGCGGTGGGGTTGTAGACCAGATCCAGCATGTCCAGCGACAGCTCGCCGCCGGTGATCACGGTGGGGCGCTCGCACATCACGTAACGCTCGTCAAAACGGCGGCGGCGGCGCAGGGCGTTGGGGTCTTCCGGCTCCTGCTCGACCGCGGTGTGCACGATCGGGTCATAGACGGTGATCACCTGGCCCGCGTATTCGATGGCGCGCGGCACATAGACATGATCCCCCAGCGCATCGCGGATGCCGTTGGAGATCGAGGACTTACCGTTGCCCGGCGGGCCGTACATCAGGATCGAACGACCGGCGCTAACAGCCGGGCCCAGATGGTCCAGCAGGCTGTCCGGAAGCACCAGATGCCCCATCGCATTGGTCAGCTGGTCGCGGGTCACCTGGATATTGCGGATCGACTGGCGCTTCACCTGCTCGCGGTAAACCGCCAGCGGCACCGGCATGGCGCCGAAATATTCCGACTGGCTCAGCGCATCCTGGGCGCGGGACTTGCCCGCGTCGGTCAGCTGGTAGCCCATTTCATTGCCGCTGTTGGCGTTCAGCGTGCCGGTGGCCTCCAGCAGCCGCTGCTCGCGGGCCATGTCCACCAGCTCCTGGGTGACAGAGGACGGCAGGCAGATCGCCTCGGCGATCTCAGTCACATTTTCCACGTTCTTGCGGAAGATGGTCTTGAGCAGGATATCCCGCATCATCACCACCGGCAGCTGCATCTGTTCCAGCCCCTTGGGGGCGGGCGGGGCAACAACGGCGAGGTTTTGCATGTTCATGGCGGTGCCTGTTCCTGATATCCGTATCCGGCCCCGGCAGACGGGGCGCTCCTGGAAACAGACTATTCAGGACTGTGGCAACAGCGGGGCAGAGCTGCAGCATTTCCGCGAAGCAACACGGAAACGCCGAATTGTTTGAAACTTTTGCACGCTGTGCGCCTGCCTTGGGTCAGCTGCCGAACTGTGCGGCAAGCCCCAGGTAAATGGCGAGGGTGGCCCCCAGGCACAGGCCCATCGGGAAGCTCTTGCCGGTGTCCCAGCTTTGCCATTGCGGCGCTAGCTGCCGCAGGCGGGTGTATTTGGCAATCCGGTGCGCGGTGAAGCCGGCCAGCAGGGTGGCGGCGAAAACCACCATCAGGAACCGTAAATCTCCCAGGGCAATGAAGGGCGCGGCGGCGCCTGCAAATTTGGCGTCGCCGGCGCCGACAGCGCCGGCTGCATAAAACAGGAACCCAAGGCCGACGCCGATGGGCAGGTGCAGCAGCTGCCAGCCGTAATCCGCCCAGCTGGGCATCACCAGCGCCCCGATCACCACATAGATCACCGCCAGCAGGTCAACCGCCCAGTTGGGAATCCGCATGCCGCGCAGGTCAGTCAGCGCCACCGTGTAGCACAGCGGCAGCACGAAGGGCAGGAACCACAGGGCGGCATGGGCCGGGAACTGCATGGCTCAGCCGTTTTCCAGCGCCGCCAGGGAGCGCGCAGCTTCTTCAAAGTGCTGCGGGTGGGTGGCAATCGCTTCGCGCAGCAGGTTCTCGCCAACCTTAACGTCGCCCTGCTTGATCGCGGACAGCGCCAGCGTGTGCAGCAGCAGGGCGCGCTCGGTCTGTTTCAGCGGGATCACCGGCAAGGAGTAGTTGCGCTGCGCGCCGCGGGCCAGAACGAGGTTGTTCTTGGCGGTGAACAGGCTCTGGTCCTGACGGATCGCGTCGCCGAACAGGCGCTCTGCACCGGTAAAGTCGCCGCGGGTCAGCTTGGAATACCCCCAGTTGTTCATGATCTTGGCGGGCGTGGTGGTCAGCCCGACCGCGATTTCATAGAAGCTGTCGGCGCGTTTCCAGTCCTTGTTGGCGTCGGCGACAACAGCCTCCAGCCGGTAGCGCTCATAGGTCTCATAGGTCGGCGGCACCTTGTCCAGTTCCGCCTTGGCCTGATCCCATTCGCCGCTGCGCACCAGGGCGCCGGCCAGGTGGACGCGGTCCTCGCTGCTGGCGCCTTTCATCGACACAACCTGCTTCCAGGCAACGGCGGCTTCGGTGTTGCGCTTGGCGCGGGTCAGCGAATGCGCCAGGCCGCGGTGCAGTTCAATCCGGTCCGGACTGTTCCTGATGGTGCGCTGGAAATGGGCCACCGCTTCATTCGGATCGGCCACGTTCAGCATCACATCGTTGAGATTGCTTTCGTCGATGACGTTCACTTCCTGCAAGGCACGTTCGACGGATTCATCGGCTTTCTCCGCGCAGGCCGACAGGACCAGCGCCCCTGCTAGAGAAGCGGATAGAAAAATCTGCTGGCGCATTGGTGCGTCCTTTTTACTGCTCTGCCTCTGTTATGGTGTCTGGCGAATCAGGTAGCTGCCGCCGCCCTGCCGCACCAATTTGTAGTCTTCTTTTTGCGGAGCAGTATGCGCAGGATTTTCAAGTTTTGCGAGTGCCAGGCGTAAATTATCGCGGATTGCGTCACTTTCGCCATTGTCGAGCGCGTAGGCGCGATGGAACACCTGCACCGCTTCGGCGGTCTTGCCGCGTTCCATCAGCGTGACACCCAGATTATTCATCGGTTCCGGCCAGTCCGGATCGGCGGCCACGGCCTGGCGCAGCAGGTCCTCGGCCTGTCCCAGGCGCCGCAGGCCCAGCTGGGCGCTGCCCATGCCGGACAGCACTTCCGGCGTCAGCCCGTTATCCAGCGCCGCACGGGTGAAGGCCTCAAGCGCCAGGTTGTACTCTCCCGCGGCCATCAGCCGGTTGCCGACCAGCAGGGCGTCTGCCTCTTCGCCGCGCAGGTCCGCGCCCGGCGCCCAGGGGCTGTCCTTGTCCTGTCTCAAACCGCCCGGCGCACATGAAGCCGCCAGCGCAACAGCGCTGGCGGCGGTGAGAGCCAAAAGCAGCCGGACACCGGGTGCCCGTTCTGTCAAATTCATTATTGGGGTCCCAGATTGCCCAGATTTGCGATGTTCTGCGCCGAGGGGCCGACCAGGATGATCAGCAGCGGCGGAACCGTCAGCCCCATTGTGGCAAGTGTCATCTTCACAGGCAACTTGTTTGCGGCCTCTTCCGCCCGCATGACCCGTTTGTCGCGCATCTCGCCGGCATAAACCCGCAGCGCGTCGGCGATCGAGGTGCCGAAGCTGGCGGACTGGATCATCACCGTCACAAAGGAAGAGACATCCATCACGCCGCAGCGGGTGCCGAAATCCCGCAGCACCTTGTCCTTGTCCTTGCCCGCTTTCATTTCATGGGCAACCACCTGGAATTCTTCCGACAGCTCCGGGTAGGAGCTGCGCAGCTCCGAGGCCACCCTCACGATGGCCTGGTCCAGCGACTGACCGGCCTCGACGCAGACCAGCATCATGTCCAGCGCGTCCGGGAAAGCGTCCGTGATCGCCTGCTTGCGGGCCTCGATGCGGCGGGTGATCCAGTAACGCGGCAGGAAATAGCACACGGCCGCGGGGGCCAGAATGCGGATCGCCATCTGCTGGCCGTCGAATTCCACATCCGCCTTCAGAACGTAGACAAAGAACAGCCCGCCCATCAGGCCGACCAGCCCCAGGGCAAACTGGGCAAAGTGGAACAGCCGCACGGAGTCCTTGGAGATATAGCCCGCCTGCCGCAGCCGCAGTTCCATCGCGGACAGCTCGTCAGCATTCTGCGGCTCCAGGAAGTTGGCGAATTTCTGCAGCTGTTCATTGCGGCCGGTCTGCCGCAGCCGCTCCTTCTGCGGCGACTGCCGGGTTTCCGGCTTGATGTTCTTCTGCAGCTTCTTCAGCGGGTCTTCCCGCTGGTTCATGAGCAGCGGAATGGCCAGCAGGATCATGAACATACCCGCAATGCCAAGCGCCAGAAGCGGGCCGAACGGGCCGAACTGCGAGGTGAGGAAGCCTTCGATACCGGTCAGGAAATCCACGGTCCGCTCCTTAGACTTTGATGTTGGTCAGAATGCGCATGACGATCAGGTTGGCGGTCAGCATTGCGCCAACGACGAAACATGCAGGGATGAACCAGGGGTGGTCCGTGACGTTGTCATAGTAGTTGGGGTCCTTGACCAGGATCCCGATCAGGCACAGCAGCGGGAAACCGGACAGGAACTTGCCGGACCACTGCGCCTCGGCGGTGATCGCCTTCACCCGGCGGAACAGTCGGAAGCGGGCGCGGATCACCTTGGCCAGGCCTGCCAGCACCTCGGCCAGGTTGCCGCCTGACTGCTGCTGGATGGTCACAGCCACCGCCAGGAAGCGCATGTCCTGCATGTCCAGGCGCTCCGCCATCTCCTTGAGCGCCTCGCCGACATCGCGGCCATAGGCGCACTCATCGGAGATGACGCCGAATTCGGTGGCCAGCGGGTCTTCGACCTCGTTGGAGACGATCTGAATGGCGGAGGTGAACGGGTGGCCGACGCGAAGCGAGCGCACCATCAGCTCCACCGCATCGGGCAGCTGTTCCTCAATCAGCGCCATGCGCTTGGCCGCCTTCTTGTTGACCCAGAAGAACACCGCCCCGACACCGATGATCACGGCGCCCAGAACACGGACTGGCAGCGGCGCCGCAGTGCCGATGCTGAGACCGACAAACGCCAGCCCGGCCAGCCCGGCCATGATCACGATCAGCTGCTTGGGGGAAAAGGCGATGGCCGCCTTCTGCGCCCGTTCGGACAGCAGCGAATACAGCGGGATCGACTGCGATTTGGCGTGCTGGCCCATCTCCTTGCGCAGCTGCTCCAGCACCTGCTCGCGGTTGTTGCCCTTCTCCATCATCTCCAGCCGGCGGTTGACCTTGCTGTTCAGACTGATGGATTTGCCAAAGACAAACAGATACAGGCCTTCGACCAGCGCCAGAATCCCAAAGAAGATCGCGCCGTAAATAAGCGGTTCGGCACTCAGTTCCATCAGCGGGGCTCCATCGTGGTGGGTTCATAGATCGACGGCGGCAGGTCGTAGCCCCACAGGCGGAACCGCTCCGAGAAGTGGCTGCGCACGCCGGTCGCGGTGAAGTGGCCGATAATCTTGTTGTCCGGGGTCAGGCCGACGCGCTGGAACCGGAAGATTTCCTGCATCGAGATCACGTCGCCTTCCATGCCGGTGATTTCGGTGATCGAGGTCATCCGGCGGGAACCGTCCTGCAGGCGCGAGGCCTGCACGATCAGGTTCACAGCCGAGGCGATCTGGCTGCGCACCGCCTTGATCGGCATCTCGATGCCGGCCATGGCGATCATGTTCTCCAGACGCGAAATACCGTCGCGGGCAGAGTTGGCGTGGATCGTGGTCATCGAGCCGTCGTGGCCGGTGTTCATGGCCTGCAGCATGTCGATCACTTCCTCGCCGCGGGTCTCGCCGACGATGATGCGGTCAGGGCGCATCCGCAGCGCGTTTTTCAAACAGTCGCGGGGGGAAACCTCGCCTTTGCCTTCCACGTTGGGCGGGCGGCTTTCCATCCGGCCCACATGGGTCTGCTGCAGCTGAAGTTCCGCGGTGTCCTCGATGGTTAGGATGCGCTCGGCATTGTCGATGAAGGACGACAGCGCGTTCAGCGTGGTGGTCTTACCGGACCCGGTGCCGCCGGATACGATGACATTCAGGCGGGTGGAGACTGCGGCTTGCAGATAGGCCGCCATTTCCTCGGTGAAGGCGCCGAAATTCACCAGATCGTCGATGCCCAGCTTGTCCTTTTTGAACTTCCGGATCGACACCAGCGACCCGTCCACCGCAATCGGCGGCACCATCGCGTTGAAGCGCGAGCCGTCGGCCAAGCGGGCGTCCACATAGGGGTTGCTTTCATCGACGCGGCGGCCAACGGCGGACACGATCTTGTCGATGATCCGCATCAGGTGCTTCTCATCCTTGAACGCGATGTCGCTCAGTTCCAGCTTGCCGCTGCGCTCGACAAAGATCTGGTGCGGGCCGTTCACCAGGATATCGCTGACCGTCTCATCCTGCAGCAGGGTTTCCAGCGGCCCAAGCCCGGTCACCTCGTCATACAGTTCCTTGTTCAGCGTCTGCCGGTCCTCGCGGTTCAGCACGATGCTCTTTTCGGCCAGGATCTCTGTCGAGATGTTGGAGATCTCGGACCGCAGCTCGGCCTCGCCCGCGCGTTCCAGCGCCGCCAGGTTCAGGTTTTCCAGAAGCTCCCGGTGCAGCTGGATCTTGATCTCGTTCAGCCGCTCCTTGCGCTTGCGCTCCTTATCCATCGGGGCCGCTTCCGCCGCCTTGCGCTGGACCGGGCGCCGCAGGCTGACTGCAGGCTTGCCGTTTGCAGGTGCGGCCGGCTCCGGCGCCGGCGCCGGTGCAGCAGGTTTCGCGGCCTGTTTCTTGTACTTGGAAAACATCAACTCACCCCCAATTCAAGCCGTTCAGGCGGCTTCTGCTTCACTGCGGCCCAGCTCGTGCAGCGAGGCTGCAAGCTTGGCGATTTCCTTGCGCAACGGGTTCTTCGCGGCAGAGACAGCCAGCGGCAGACCGTGGTCGCAGCTCTGCAGGATCTGCTTGCCGCCGTCAGGCAGCTGCAGGTCGATCGAGATCCCCAGGGATTCGGCCATCCGCTTGACCCGGCTCTTGCCGGTCAGGTCGGTGAACTTGGGCGCCCGGTTCAGCGCAAAACGCAGCTTCTCGAACGGCAGGTCTTCGGCCTGCAGCGCCCGCTTCAGACGCAGCGCGTTCTGGGCCGAGCGCATATCCAGCTCGATCAGCGCGAAATAGACATGCGCCATGTTCAGCACCGTCTCGGTCCATTGCACCAGCGTGTGCGGCATATCGATGACGACGAAATCGAAATGGCTGCGGGCCATCGCAATGACACGGGTAATGTCCTCATGCGACAGCAGATCCAGCGGCACCATTTCGGCCGGCGCTGTCAGGACCTGCAGCTTGTCCTGGAACGGGATCAGGGCCTGGCCGAACAGATCCTCGTCCATGTTTTCCGATTCGCTCAGCATTTCCATCACCGCGTCGCGGCGCGGCAGGTCCAGGTAAGTTGCGGCCGAACCCGCCTGCAGGTCGAGGTCCAGCAGGCAGACGGTAGGCTCTTCATGCTCGCTGAGTGCTGCAAGCTCCCAGGCCAGGTTGACCGCCATGGTTGTGGAGCCGGTGCCGCCTGCCAGTCCGTGGCAGACGATCACCGCGCCTTCGCGCTGGCTGCCGGACTGCAGCTGATGCTGGTTCTGTGCCGCAGCGGGTGCCGGAGCCGGTGCCTGCAGCCGTTCGATGGCCGCCTGCAGCTCCTGTTCCGGCAGCGGGTAGGGGACAAATTCGTCAGCACCCTGGCGCAGCAGCGTGTGCAGCGCGGCCGGGGTCACGTCTTCGGCAATCAGGATGACCTTGATGCCGCGTGCTTTGGCCTGGGTGATGATCTCTCCCATCAGCGGCAGGTCGCCCTCGTCGGCGCTGTCGATGGCCAGAGCAATGAATTGCAGCGGTTCCGCTTCGGCCTGGCCAAAGAAGGCCAGCGCCTCGGTAAAGCCCAGATCGCCCCAGGCCTCGCCCAGTGCGGCTTCCATGTCTTCAATCAGGAGGTCGAAATTCTGCACGTCGCGGCTGACAGTGCAGGCAACAATCGCAGGTGTTTCTGTTTGCGGCATACCGCTGCTCATCGCCATCATCCTTGTTCACTTGGGCGGACCGGGCTTTGGGCACAGTCCGCCTCTTGGAAACAATGTCGGCGGCAATCTAGGCGATATTGGGGCCAAAAATCCCCAAATATGGGGAATTGTTACTACTTCGTAACCGACGGGCGGCAGGGGTCAGGACACAGCAATCCCGCATTTCTGGCGCGTGAACCGCCGCAAAGCAGCGGCCCTGACCCCTTGGACTTGACCGGTTTTGCCCCTGAGCTGCGCTATCGCCGCTTGAATTGGTGCCACTGTTCCAGCGGCCTTTGCCTGGTCAGGAACAAAATCAGGCAAACCAGCGGTGCAAAAAAGGAAGGGCCCTGATCCCAGGGCCCGCCTTATTAACCTTCGTCGATGGTGGTGATGGTCAGCGAGGTCGGAGGTATCGCGCTCTCGATATACTCGCGGTAAATGACCTTGGCGTATTTGCCGTCCAGCAGGGTCGGGTGCCGCTTCAGGAAGCCGCTCACCTCGGTCACGGTGCGGCGGTTGCGGCGCTCGCGGTCCGGCGTCGGAATCAGCGGCTGCGTCTCGCCGAAGGAGACCACCGCCTCAAGCCGGTTGCGGCTGATGCCGCGCGACACCAGGTAGTTGACCGCCGCACGTGCCCGGCGCAGGCCGAGGGACTTGTTGTAGGCGTTGCTGCCCACCGCATCCGTATGGCCGAACACGCGGAACCGCACCTCGGGGAACTGCTTGATCCAATGCGCCTGCCGGTCCAGCACCGCACGGGCTTCCTGATCCAGGCGCGCGCTGTCGAAGTCAAAGTTGATGGTGTTAGGCACTTCCTTGGCGAAGCGGCCGGCCAGTTGAATGGCATAGCTGCGGTCGCCCTTCATGACAGCGGCGTTGGTTGCGGCCGCGTCGCCGAAATGCTTTTGCTGCTGTGCGCTGAAACCCGTGGCGTCAGTGCAGGCTGCGACACTCAGCATCAGGCCGGCCCAGGCGATTTTTCTGATCATCCGCTCAATTCCCTCTGCTTAGTCCAGCACGTAGCCGTAGGAGCCGTTGAAATCCTGACGCGCAACTTCCGCAGCGGCGCCTTTGACATTGCGCTCCGTTGCACCCAGCAGGAACAGATCCGCTTCGCTGGGCGCTTTTACCCGGTCGGTCGGCAGCACCAGCGCTTCGCCGCGGGTCGGTGTGACCAGATGCGCGCTGACAATGATAACCAGCTCCGATTGCGAGTGCTGGAAATCTGCGCTGCGGAACAGGGCGCCGAGGATCGGCACGTCACCCAGCCAGGGCACTTGTGCATTGTTGTCGAGGAAGTTGTCTTCGATCAGGCCGGCGATGGCAAAGCTCTCGCCATCCCGCAGCTCAACAGTGGTCGATGCTTCACGGCGGGTGAAGGCGCTGACAGTCAGGTTGTTCAGGGTAAAGCCGTTGCTCGGGTCCAGTGCGGACACCGCAGCCACCAGCTCAAGGTTGATCAGATCACCGTCGACAACACGGGGAATGAAGCTGAGCTCGATGCCGAAGGGTTTGTATTCAATGCTGATTTCCCCTTCGTTCCCGGTGGTGGGGACGGGGTATTCACCGCCAGCCAGGAAGTTCGCTTCCTGCCCAGACAGTGCAGACAAGTTCGGTTCGGCCAGGGTGCGGACCAGCCCTTTACGCTCCAGCGCTTCCAGCAGCAGGCGCACGCGGGCGTTGCCGACACCGAAATCAAACAGGAACGCGCCCTGGATATTGTCCTGAGGGGTGATTGTGTCGGTGCCGACACCGTTACCGGCAGCCAGCATCGTGCCGGTTTCAATTGCCTTATTGCTCGAAGCGGTTGCCAGCGACGCGCTGAGCGACTTGGTCACTGACCGCTGCATCTCGGCGAATCGGACCTCAAGCATGACCTGCTGAATGCCGCCAACCGACATCAGGTTGCTGACACGCTCGGGCGCATAGCGCTCCGCCAGGTCCAGCGCCCGCTGCAGGCGGGCAGAGCTGGACACCACGCCCGACAGCACGATGCCGTCGTTTGCGGTGCGCACTTCGATTTTCTCGTTCGGCAGGATCTGGCGCAGGCGCTCCTTGAATTCGGTCACATCCGCAGCCACCCGCACTTCCACGTTGGTGATCAGCTGCCCGGAGCCGTCAAGCAGCGTCAACGTGGTCAGACCCGGGGATTTGCCCAGCACATAAATTGTGCGGTCGGACAGGGACGAAATGTCCGCGATGCCCGGATTCGCGATGCTGAGTTCCGCGAAGGGGGTTTCGCTTTCAACCACCACGGCGCGGTTCATGGGCACGTCCAGCGTCGCCGCCGTGCCTTTTTTTACCACCCGCAAGGATTGTGCCGATGCCCCATCCGCACCCGGTATGCCAATAAACGATAGACCCAAAAGGGCCGCCGCAACGAACCTACGAATTTTCATGTGACCTGCCTTTCCGATCACGCCTCATTGTTCGGGTCTTTATGCCCGCTCTTTCCGGCACTGTGGGACAGTTCCCGAATTATTGCAAGAATCAATGGCTTCGGGGCCTTTCTTAAGCAGCGCGGCATGTGGGGCCTAAGCAACAGACAGTTCAGCCGCGCTCCGGAAGGACGCGCGGCTGAACCTGTTAATGCACTGTAATGGAACAGAAAGCTTAGTTGGTGCAGGGGATCGGGATGGCCACAACTTCTGCGCCGCGGCGGGTACGGATGGTGCAGACTTGTTCCCTTTCGACCTCCTGCGGGGCTTCGATTGCGCCAAGGCCCAGAAGCTTGCGCTGGTCCACTTCGATGACTGAGGCAATGGTGTCATCGCCTGCACCCACCAGCGCCAGCGTCAGCTTGCCGGTGCTCTGCGCCTGGGCCAGGGCGGCAACTTGTTCAGGTCGCGCTGCAACAGTAACCGTGCGGGCAATGACGGCCCCATCGATATCGTTGCTGGCCTTCTGGTCCACCGCGATCAGTTCCACATTGGTCTCGATCAGCCGGGTGAAATCGCCCTGAACAGCGCCTTCCTGGCGCACTTGGCCAGTCCAGTAGATGTCGACCTTGTCGCCGGGACGCAGAAACCCTGACACGCCGGAGGACACATCCACCCGGATCGCAAAGGCACGCATGCCGCGCTCCAGCCGCGAAGTGATGCCGGCGTCTTCACCGGGCAGGGTGATCTTGCTGGCCATGATGGCCTCGTTCTTTTCCATGGTGCGCAGGATGACGCGGGGGGCGTCGTCCGAACCCGGCGGGAACAAAGCTTCAAGGCTGGTGAACACGCCTTCCGGCAGGCTTTCCTTGGGCCAGCGCACCTGGCGGATGTTTTCCTTGGTCAGGCGGTGGCCGTATTTCAAAGTATCCGTCGCAACAAAGATGTCGACGGTGGGGATGTTCTCAACCCGGGACGCGCGTTCCTGCGCAAGCGCGTTCTGATATGCGCTGACATATTTCTTCGTCATCATCACGGCGCCGCCGGCCAGGGCAACGCCAACAATCAGTACCAGTACAAAAATACCGCGCATAACTGTTCCTTTCGTGTGGTCTTCAACCCGCCGGGCAGGGGGTGTCAGCGCCGGAATGCCGTATTGTTACAGGGGCAGCTGCACCTGGGTTCAGGCGTAGTGCGCAATCAGGCGGAAATGGCCTGACTTATTGGAAGACCGAGTCTTGCAACTCGCCAATCGTTTCGGCAGCGTTATTCACATAGGTCTTGGTGCTGGTGCTGACTTGCTCAACGCCTGCCCCGATCGACACAAATGCAATGCCTGCAATCGACGCAACAACTGCAGTCAGAACAACCCAGTCAACGGTCACCGCTCCGTGTTCATCTGAGCGGAATTTGGCAAAAAGTGAAAACATGGGTTCCACCTTCTTTCTGCTTTTCTTGGGAAAAGAGGCCGCGCATCTTCGCAATGCGCGGCCCCTCAGCTTAAGAAATTGCCGTTTGCGGCCACTGCTTACGGAGTGGTGGTGCCGGTGTCGAAGGTGGTCGGCACTTCGCCGTCAACCGCGGTCAGGAAGTCGCCGGTCGAGCCTGCGATGGTTTCGATGCCGCCACCGATCGAGGAGTAGGCAACGCCGGCCAGGGCTGCAACAGCTGCGGTCAGAACGACCCAGTCAACAGTCACGGCGCCGTCTTCGTCTTTGCGGAAGTTTTTGATGAACTTGATCATAGTTTGGTCCCTCCAAAGGATCTCAGAATTTGGTCCATCCCGCCGTCGCTCTGGAACCTGCTCTCTCACCAGCTTTGGTTCCTGTCCGGCTTGGATGAGTACATATAGCCAGTGCAGCGTGGCAGGATTTGGGCTGAAAGCCGCAAAACGCTGCCCAATTTTAACTTTTCAACAAGATCTCATGTAACCTGCTGTTTTTGCGGGGTTAAAAAATCATTACCAGCGGGACTCCCGTGGTATTTTCGCGCCAGTCAGGGGCAAATATGGCGATTACGCCAGATTCCCGGGCGGAAAAGCTGGTATTCGCCCGCCGGTTTTCCGAGTCTCGGGCGATAAAAACCAACGGCAGGCAGAGCAATGTCCGTGCGAAACGCAATATTGTCGGCGGCCCTGTGCGTCTTGCCCCTGGCGGCAGCGGGGCAGGAGGCGCCCAAACCCTTTCCCGCGTTCGAAGCTAAGCGGGTCAAGCCGCCCGCACCGGGAACCGGCAAGCGCATCACCGTGCAGATCGAGCCCGCGCCAGAGCCGGAGGCGGACATCGCAAGCCCGGCAGCCCCTGCCGCCGGAGCGCCGGCACCCAGGTGTCGCCGGCCCTGGTCCTTGCGGTGATTGCAGTCGAAAGCGCAGGTAAACCCGATGCGGTCAGCTCTGCCGGGGCGCAAGGGCTGATGCAGCTGATGCCCGACACTGCCGCGCGGTTCGGGGTCAGCGATGCGCTGGAGGCCAAGCAGAACATTTCCGGCGGCGTCCGCTATCTGGACTGGCTGATGAAGGAGTTCGAGGGCGACCCGATGCTGGTCCTTGCGGGCTATAACGCGGGCGAGGGCGCGGTGCGGAGCCACAAGGGCGTGCCGCCCTATGCCGAGACGCGCGACTACGTGCCCAAAGTTCTGGCCGCCTATCGGGTTGCGCGCGGATTGTGCACGACCCCGCAGATGTTCCTGTCCGACGGCTGCGTGTTCCGGATGCAGAACTGACACCGCGCTGCGCCCGGCGGCGCTGCGCGCTTTGTTCCGGGCGGGATGGCGTTCTTTCGCAGGGTGTTGCACCCCCACCGTACGGTGCCTTCACGCAATCCTCACCCCGATCTGCCATACTCCCAAAAGATCGCGATCCCCCGCCATGGTTTCCGCGCGCGGGGCCATGATACGAGGCGCAGGCATCTGTGAGGCTGCCTGCGTAACACCCGGAGACCGGCCCTGATAAAAAGGGGGTCGTCCAGGATATCCTGTCCGAGCAGGCCCCCCGTGGGGTCTGTCCAACTCCACCCGGCGGCGCCGCCCCCTTAACTGGGACACAGCGCGAAACGGCACGAACCGAACAACAAAGACCTGCAAAACAAAAAACCGCCCGGGCAGATGCGCCCCGGCGGCTTGAAGGCCTGCGGCTGAGGCAGGCGTTTGGCTATATCCGCGGCAGCAGCGCCGCGTCAGTCCACGATGGTGGCTTCGGTGGCTGCGCGCAGCTCGTCTTCGCTGACGCCCTCAGCGCATTCCACGATCTTCAGCCCGCCCTCGACAACGTCCAGAACGCCGAGGTTGGTGATGATCCTGTCGACCACGCCCCGGCCTGTCAGCGGCAGGGTGCATTCCTTCAGCACCTTGCTGTCACCATGCTTGTTGGCGTGGTCCATCACCACCACCACACGGCCGACACCGGCCACCAGGTCCATGGCGCCGCCCATGCCCTTGACCAGCTTGCCAGGGATCATCCAGTTCGCCAGGTCGCCGTTCTCGGCCACTTCCATCGCGCCCAGGATCGCCATCGCGATCTTGCCGCCGCGGATCATCGCAAACGACTGCGCCGAGTCGAAATAGGCAGTCTGGGGCAGCTCGGTGATGGTCTGCTTGCCGGCGTTGATCAGGTCGGCGTCCTCTTCGCCCTCATAGGGGAAGGGGCCCATGCCCAGCATGCCGTTCTCCGACTGCAGGGTCACTTCCACTCCCTCGGGGATGTAGTTGGAGACCAGCGTCGGAATGCCGATGCCGAGGTTCACATACCAGCCGTCCTGCAGCTCCTGCGCGGCGCGAGCCGCCATCTGATTGCGGTCCCAAGGCATTATGCTTGCTCCTTCTTCTGACGGACGGTGCGCTGTTCGATGCGTTTCTCGTGGTCGCCCTTGATGATGCGGTGCACGTAGATGCCGGGCAGGTGGATCGAGTCGGGATCCAGCGAGCCGGTGGGCACGATCTCCTCGACCTCAACCACGCAGACCTTGCCGCAGGTGGCAGCCGGCGCGTTGAAGTTGCGGGCGGTCTTGCGGAACACCAGGTTGCCGGTCTCATCCGCTTTCCAGGCCTTGACGATGGCGAGGTCGGCAAAGATGCCTTCCTCCATGATGTAGTCTTCCATCGCGCCGTCGGGGCCGGTGGGGAACTGCTTCTCCATCTTGCCCTCAGCAATCACGGTGCCGACGCCGGTCTTGGTGAAGAAGCCGGGGATGCCCGCGCCGCCGGCGCGCATGCGCTCCGCCAGGGTGCCTTGCGGGTTGAACTCCAGCTCCAGCTCGCCGCTCAGGTACTGGCGCATGAATTCTGCGTTCTCGCCCACGTAGGAGGAGATCATCTTCTTCACCTGCCGGGTCTGCAGCAGGATGCCGATGCCGAAATCATCAACGCCCGCGTTGTTGGAGGCAAAGGTCAGGTCCTTGGTGCCCGCGTCCTTGATCGCCTGCAACAGCAGCTCGGGAATGCCGCAGAGGCCAAAGCCGCCCGCGGCGATGAACATGCCGTCGTGAAGCAGCCCGTCGAGCGCTTCAGCGGCGCTGGAATATACCTTTTTCATGGAGATCTCCCATTATGCCGGTTGCAGGGAGTTCTGGCGCTGAGCCGGTGCAGAGTCAATGAATACGGAGAGGGCTGCGTATTTCTACGGAGCGCAAGGCGGCCCGCCTAGCCGGCGGACCGTCAAGGCCGGAGGTCATACAGGCAGGGCGTCTTCGGCGTATTGCGCCGCGAAGGCTGTGCTGGGCGGGATCGGGGTGATCACGTCGATCAGCACGCCGTTCGGGTCTGCCGTGATGAAATGGCGCTGTCCGAAGTCTTCGTCAATGAGCGGCTTCAGCACCGGCAGGCCGGCGCCTGTCAGCCGGGTGTATTCGGCTGCGGCATCCTCCACCTCGAAGTTCAGGATGACACCGGCACTGCTGCCGCGCCCGGCCTCTGGGATCGTGGGGTGCGTGCCATCCAGGATGGCCAGGTTCACGGCCGGGTCGGTGCTCGACTGCAGATGCACGTACCAGTCTGCCTCGAAGGCCGGGCGGAAGCCGAAATGGGTTTGGTAAAACGCGGCGGTGCCTGCGACATCGTTTGTTTGCAGCACCGGATAGTATTGAGTGACTTTCATCTTGCACCTCATTTGAAAAACATACAGGCTGTATGTATGAAGAAATAAACATACAGGCTGCATGTATGCAAGAGAGAAATACCCCTGTCCCAAACACGGCGCGCCGGGCCGCCATGCGTGAGCGGCTGATCGCTGCCGCCCGCAATCTGTTTTCGGAAAAGGGCTACGCCGAGACATCAACGCCGGAAATCGTCAAGGCCGCGGAGGTGACACGCGGCGCGCTTTACCACCACTTCGATGGCAAGGAGGCATTGTTCCGCGCTGTTGCCGAGGCTGAGGCGCAAGCGGTCACCAAGGCAATCGAGGCCGCGGCCAAGGCGCCGGGCGGGGAGGGGCTGGAGGCGGGCAGCCGGGCCTTCTTTGCCGCAATGGCGGAGCCGGGCCGCGCCCGCATATTGCTGGTGGACGGGCCTGCCGTGCTCGGAGCCGCTGCGATGGACGAAATCGACGCCGGCGGCGGGCGCAGTGCGCTGCGCGCGGGGCTGGCGTCTGCCGGCACGGGCCTGAAAGAAGGTGAGCTTGATGCGCTGGCGGCGGTGATGTCAGCGGCCTTCGACAGGGCGGCGCTTGCCATTGCCGAAGGTGCCGAGACGGCACCGTATGAGGCGGCGATGGCGGCATTGATGCGCGCCGCCATCGGACCGGGGACTTAGGTCGAGGCTTTCTTGGCGGCAGGCTTTTTCTTGGCGGCGGGCTTCTTCGCTGCCGCCTTCTTCTTGCCGCCCTTGGAGGACTTCTCGGCAATCAGCTGCACTGCCATCTCCATGGTGACGTCCTTGGGTTCCACGTCCTTGGGCAGGGTGGCGTTCACCTTCTCCCATTTGACATACGGCCCGTAACGCCCGTCCATGATGTTGACGGCACCGCCGCTTTCCGGGTGTTCGCCCAGCTCCTTCAGCGGCTTTGCGGCAGCCCGGCTGCCGCGGCGGCCCGGGTTGGCGCGTTTCTCGGCCAGCATCTCCACCGCGCGGTTCATGCCGATCTCAAAGACGTCCAGCGTCTCCTTGAGGTTCACGTAAACCGGCTTTTCCTCATCCGGCAGCTGGTGCGCGATGTACGGCCCGAAGCGGCCCAAGTTGGACTGGATCGCACCGCCGTCCGGGTGCTGGCCGATTTCGCGCGGCAGGGTCAGCAGGGTCAGTGCCTGCTCCAGGGTGATCTCGTTCGGGCCCCAGCCGGGCAGGAAATCCTTGCCCTGTTTGGGCAGCGAGGAGCGCGGCGGCTTCTTGTTCTCGGGCGTCGCCTCTCCGCGCTGAACATAGGGCCCGAAACGGCCGGATTTCAGGTGGATCTCGTCGCCGTCGTCCTCGCCCAGGATACGCTCATAGCCCTCTGCACCTTCACCGGAAATCGGCCGGGTGTAGTTGCATTCGGGGTAGTTGCCGCAGCCGACAAATCCGCCGGTGCGCGAGGTCTTGAGGTGCAGCTGGCCTGCACCGCATTTGGGGCAGGTGCGCGGGTCGGTGCCATCTTCGCGCGGCGGATAGAGCTGCGGTGCAAGCGCGTCGTCCAGGACATCCAGCACCTCGGTGATGCGCAGGTCGGAGGTTTCTGAGATGGCTGCGGAGAAATCGCGCCAGAATTTGCCCAGCAAATCCTTGTAGTTGCGGTCGCCGGCGCTCACGTCATCCAGTTCTTCTTCCAGATCGGCGGTGAATTCATAGCCCACGTATTTGCGGAAGAAGTTCAGCAGGAAGATGGTGACGATCCGGCCCTTGTCCTCCGGGAACAGGCGGTTCTTTTCCTTGCGGACGTATTCGCGGTCCTGGATCGTGGTGATCACGGAGGCATAGGTGGATGGGCGGCCGATGCCCAGCTCTTCCATCCGCTTGACCAGTGTCGCCTCGGTATAGCGCGGCGGCGGCTGGGTGTGGTGCTGCAGCGCCAGCACAGCACCGTCTTCGGACAGAACCGATGCGTCCTTGCCGGCCTTTTCGGCCTGCGCTGCCAGCGAGGAGGCAAACTTCAGCGCCTCGCCCTGCATGATCTGCGGCAGGCGCTTGTCGTCCTCATCCGCCACATCGTCGCGGCCTTCCTCGTAAACCCGCATGAAGCCGTCGAACAGCACCACCTGTCCGGTGGCACGCAGCACGACCTGCTGGTCGCTGGAGCCGATGTCGACGGTGGTGCGCTCCAGCCGGGCGCCTTCCATCTGGCAGGACAGGGTCCGTTTCCAGATCAGGTCATAAAGCTTGCGCTGATCGTCGTCGCTGACCTTCAGGCTGGCGGCGTCGCGGCTCATGTCAGTGGGGCGGATACACTCGTGCGCTTCCTGCGCGTTCTTCGCCTTGTTCTTGTAGATCCGCGGGGAGGACGGCACGTATTCGGCGCCATAACGCTTTTCGATCTCGGCGCGGGCTTCCTGCACCGCCTCCGGCGCCATGTCGATGCCGTCAGTCCGCATATAGGTGATGAGGCCGGCCTCATACAGGCGCTGGGCCGCGTTCATGGTCTGGCGGGCGCCCATGCCGAACTTGCGGCTGGCTTCCTGCTGCAGGGTGGAGGTCATGAAGGGGGCAGAGGGGTTGCGGGCCGCGGGCTTGGCTTCGACCGACAGCACCGACAGCTTGCGCGAGGCCACGGCCTGCACCGCCAGTTCGGCAGAGGTCGAGTTCTTGAGGCTGTATTTGTCGAGCTTGTCGCCGCCCATGACGGTCAGGCGCGCCTCGAACTCCTGGCCGCGGGGGGTGGCCAGCTGGGCACGCACCGACCAGTACTCCTGCGCGTTGAAGGCTTCAATTTCCATCTCGCGCTCAACGATCAGGCGCAGGCAGACGGATTGCACACGGCCCGCCGAGCGGGCGCCCGGCAGCTTGCGCCACAGCACCGGCGACAGGTTGAAGCCCACCAGGTAGTCCAGCGCGCGGCGGGCCAGATAGGCCTCCACCAGCGGCATGTCGACCTGCCGCGGGTTCTGCATCGCCTCGGTCACCGCTTCCTTGGTGATCGCGTTGAAGGTCACCCGGCTGACGGCGGTGTCCTTCTTGATTGAACGCCGCTTGGTCAGCGCCTCCTGCAGATGCCAGCTGATCGCTTCTCCCTCGCGGTCGGGGTCGGTGGCGAGAATCAGCGCATTGTCGTCTTTCAGCGCGTCGGCGATGGCCTTCACATGCTTGCGGGAATCGTTGGCGACCTCCCAGGTCATGCCGAAATCATTGTCGGTGTCGACCGATCCGTCCTTGGGCGGCAGGTCGCGCACATGCCCGTAGGACGCCAGAACCGTATAGTCGGGGCCAAGGTATTTATTGATTGTTTTTGCTTTGGCCGGGGATTCGACAACTACTACTGGCATAAATTCTGATACCTTTTCGGACGGCTTTGGCGGGTTCTATGGCGGGGCAGGATGTGGGGCGCAAGGGGAGAATGTCAATCCGGGCTCAATGGACGCGGCGCAATTGCTGCCTTTGCGGGCCTGTTGCGGCGGGTTCCGGCGGGGGGTGATGCTGGCGTCAGCGGCACCGTCAGGAGGGATCAATCCTTGTCCTCAGGGTAGGCGCGGGACAGCAGGCCGCCGGGATCGCGGCAGATCGCGCCCTCCAGCTCCAGGTCGGTCAAAGCCGGTCCGAGGTCCTGAGGCGGCAGGGACAGGTCGCGGATCAGCTGCATCTCGGAAGTGGGCGAGGGGCCGAGGCTGCCGAGGATCTGCTGGTGCAGGGCATGGGTCTCAGCCAGGCTGCGCTGTTGCGGGGGCTGAGGCGGCAGGGCGGCCAGCGCCTGCTGCAGGTCCTGCGGGGCGGCGGCCTGCGCGGCGGGCATCTCCTGCGGCGGCAGGGCCTCCAGAATGTCGCTCGCGTCACGCACCAGCGTGGCACCGTCGCGGATCAGCCGGTTGCAGCCGGAGCTGCGCGCGTCAAACGGGTGGCCGGGCACCGCCAGCACCTCGCGGCCATAGTCCAGCGCATCCCGTGCGGTGATCAGGCTGCCGGATTTGGCGGCGGCCTCCACCACCACCAGCGCCCGCGACAGGGCGGCAATGATCCGGTTGCGCTTGGGGAAATCGCGGGCCTGCGGCGTAAGGCCCATGGGCTGTTCCGACAGCCGCAGCCCGGTTTCGCTGATCCGGGCCGCCAGATCAGCGTTTTCCGCCGGATAGATCACGTCAGCGCCGCCTGCCAGCACCGCGATGGTGCCGGTATTCAAGGCCGCCTGATGGGCCGCGGTATCGATGCCGCGAGCCATGCCGGACACCACTATATATCCGGCGTCGCCCAGGGAGTGGGCCAGCGACCGGGCCATCCGCACCCCCAGGGAGGAGGCATTGCGCGCACCGACCATGGAGATCATCGGACGGTTCAGGACCGACAGGTCGCCAATGGCCCACAGCAGGGGCGGGGCATCTTTCAGGCCCTTGAGAAGGGCGGGATATTCGGGGTCTGAAAAGCACAAAAGCCGCGCTTTGGCGGCTTTTGCGGTCTTGAGTTCTTTGTCCACCGCCTTGGCAGGGCATGTTTCATACCCGTTGATGCCTGCGGAGCGTGCCACTTCGGGCAGCGCATCCAGCGCGTTCTGCGCCGAACCATATTCTGCGAGCAGCCGGTGAAAGGTCACCGGGCCGACCCGTTTGGAGCGCAAAAGGCGAAGCCATGAATACCGGTTATCTTCCGTGGTGGGTGGGAGTGGGGGGTGAGTGGAAGAAAGTGTTTCTTCGGTCATCCGCAGCTCCGCCTGTTTGCAGGACAAGAATTAACCTTGAGGGGGTTAACAGGTGGTGAACACCTGGCAATTTTTTGGTAATGCCCTGAAAATTTTTGCTAAGTTGCGAAAACTGCTTAAGAAATCCAAGTTCAATCAGGGGTTGCGCGTTGCCGGTTGCCGCATTTGGGCCCGGCTGGCTGTGCAGCCGGGCCCCGGATTTTGCGGCAAGCATATGGTTTCGCCGGGAATTTACGCAGCAGACCCGCCAACTGTCAGCCCGCCCATCAGCACTGACGGCTGGCCGACGCCGACCGGCACCCATTGCCCGGCCTTGCCGCAGTTGCCCATGCCGGGGTCCAGCGCCATGTCGTTGCCGAGGCCGCGAATCTGTTTGAGCGCGGTGGCGCCGTCGCCGATCAGGGTAGCGCCCTTAACCGGTTCACCGACCTTGCCGTCCTTCACGCGGTAGGCCTCGGTGCAGGAGAACACGAACTTGCCGTTGGTGATATCGACCTGGCCGCCGCCGAAGCCCACCGCCCAGATGCCGTCCTTGATTCCCGCCACTAGGTCGCCGGGATCAGCCTCGCCGCCCAGCATGTAGGTGTTGGTCATCCGCGGCATCGGCGCATGGGCATAGCTTTGCCGCCGCCCGTTGCCGGTGGGGGAGACCCCCATCAGCCGCGCGTTCTGGCGGTCCTGCATGAAGCCGACCAGCACGCCGTCCTCGATCAGCGTGGTTTTCTGGCTCGGGGTGCCCTCGTCGTCCACGGTGATGGAGCCGCGCCGGTCGGGGATGGTGCCGTCATCCAGCACGGTGACACCCTTGGCGGCGATCTGCTGGCCCATCAGCCCGGCAAAGGCCGAAGACCCCTTGCGGTTGAAATCGCCCTCCAGCCCGTGGCCGATTGCCTCGTGCAGCAGGATGCCGGGCCAGCCGGGGCCAAGCACCACATCCATCTCGCCGGCCGGGGCGGGGACCGCATCCAGGTTAACAAGCGCGATGCGCAGCGCCTCCTGCACCTGGGCCTGCCAGTGCGCGGGATCGACCAGTCCATCAAGGCCCAGACGCCCGCCGCCGCCGGCGGAGCCGCTTTCGCGGCGGCCGTCTTTCTCGACGATCACGGAGACGTTCAGGCGGGCCATCGGGCGTGTGTCGCGCACCCGCACCCCGTCGGCGCGCAGGATCTCCACCTCTTGCAGCGAGGCGGCAAGCGAGGCAGACACCTGCACCACGCGTTTGTCGAGGTTGCGGGCATAGTCGTCGATCTCGCGCAGCGTTTCCACCTTGACCGGGAAGGGCATGGCGCTGATCGGATCGGCGTCGGTGTAAAGCTTCTTGTTGGTGGCCTGCGGTGCGTCCGCATAGGTGCCGCCGCCGCCGCCAACCGCCAGCTTGGCGGTTTCCGCCGCCCGCCGCAGCGAGGCGATGGAGACATCGGTGGAATGGGCATATCCCGCCACATCGCCGTTCACGGCCCGCAGGCCGAAGCCTTCGGAGGCATCATAGCTGGCGCTGCGCAGCCGTCCGTCATCAAAGGACAGCGCCTCTGACTTGCGGCGTTCGGCAAAGATCTCGCCGTCCTCGGCACCGTTCAGGGCATCACGCAGGGTGGCCAGGGCCTCATCCTCCGGAAGCGCGGTTTCGAAGGGTCGGAAGGATGGGTTTTCCATGGCACGGTCCTCAGATTTTTTGATCTAAATCAAGAAAGCGACGGTTTGACGCTTGGCTGCCTCTTTATCTGTACGCCCGAATATGGTTTTAAGCTGCATCAAAGACAACGGGGCAGGTGCGTTTTGCGGAATCATTGATTCCCGTGCATTTCGTGCTGCCGCAGGAACAATACGATCAACCGATCAGGACAGAACATGAAAAACGCTTTGATGCTTTCGGGCCTTTTCGCCGGCCTTTCGAGCCTTCCAGCAATGGCGCAAGAAGGCCTGGAAACCATTGGTAAGCCGGTGGACGGCGGCCTGAACTTCCAGCCGGCGGCGACCTCGCTGATGGAAGGGATCCACAAGCTGGACTGGATGATCCTGGTGATCATCACCGCGATCTGCATCTTTGTGGCCGGTCTGCTGCTGTGGGCGATCCTGCGGTTCAACAAGCGTGCCAACCCGACCCCGGCCAAGTTCAGCCATTATACTCCGATTGAGATCGCCTGGACCGTGATCCCGATCCTGGTGCTGGTGTTCATCGGTTCCTTCTCGCTGCCGCAGCTGTTTGCCCAGCAGGAAATCCCCGAGGGCGACATCAACATCAAGGTGACCGGCTACCAGTGGTACTGGGGCTATGAGTATGAAGACCACGAGTTCGGCTTTGAGAGCTTCCTGCTGCCGAAAGACCAGCTGGCCGCCAAGGGCTATGCCGAGGATGAATATCTGCTGGCCACCGACACCGCAGTTGTGGTGCCGTCGGGCAAGACCATTGTGATGAACGTGACCGGCGCAGACGTGATCCACTCCTGGACTATCCCGGCCTTCGGCGTGAAGCAGGACGCGGTTCCCGGCCGTCTTGCACAGCTTTGGTTCAAGGTCGAAGAGGGCAAGGAAGGCATCTACTTCGGCCAGTGCTCCGAGCTGTGCGGCAAGGACCACGCCTATATGCCGATCACCGTCAAAGTGGTGACCCAGGCAGAATATGACGCCTGGCTGGAAGGCGCCAAGGAAGAATACGCGGGCATCCCGCAGGCCTATCAGGTCGCTTCCAACTGATAACCTGGCCGCAGGGGCCCCGAGGGGGCGCCGTGCGGCACAGTGACAAGACCTGGGTGCGCAAGCTTGCGCACCCGTTGCCGCCAAAGGACCCAAGATGAGCGACGCAAGCATCAACGCAAGCCGGGCATATGAGGACGAGGCCAGCTTCGGCGATTATTTCGCCCTGCTGAAGCCCCGTGTCATGTCGCTGGTGGTGTTCACCGCTCTGGTCGGGCTGCTGGCGGCCCCGGTTTCCGTGCATCCCGTTGTCGGCTTCTGCGCCATCCTGTTCATTGCCATCGGCGGCGGTGCCTCCGGCGCGCTGAACATGTGGTGGGACGCGGATATCGACAAGGTGATGAAGCGCACCAAGTCGCGCCCGATCCCGGCCGGCAAGGTTGAGGCCGGCGAGGCGCTGGCGTTCGGCCTGGCGCTGTCGGGCCTGTCGGTGATCATGCTGGCGCTGGCCGCCAATGTCTTTGCCGGCGCGTTCCTGGCTTTCACCATCTTTTTCTACGTGGTGGTCTACACCATGTGGCTCAAGCGGGCGACGCCGCAGAACATCGTCATCGGCGGTGCCGCAGGGGCCTTCCCGCCGGTCATCGGCTGGATTGCTGCCACCGGCACCATGTCGGTTGAGCCCTGGCTGATGTTCCTGCTGACCTTCATGTGGACGCCACCGCATTTCTGGGCGCTGGCGCTGTTCATGCGCTCTGACTATGACGACGCGGGCGTGCCGATGCTGACCGTCACCCACGGCCGCCGCTCCACCCGTATCCATATCCTGGCCTATACTGTTCTGCTGGCCGTGCTGGCTGTTGACACTGCGTTCTCCGGCATTGGCGGCCCGCTGTATCTGGCCGTGGCCCTGGTGCTGAACGCGCTGTTCCTGCATGGCGCCTGGAAGATCACCCGCCGCGACGAGGATGATTCCGAGGCCGACAATTTCAAGGTGGAGCGCAGCTTCTTCAAGCTGTCGCTGCTGTACCTTTTCCTGCATTTCGGCGCCATTCTGGCTGAGGCCCTGCTGAAGCCCTATGGCTTGGGAGGCTGGTAAGATGGCTCTGCGCAAGGAACATGAGATCCACAAGCGCCGCTCCGGCCTGAACAAGGGCGTCGGCATTCTGCTGGCGGCCTTTGTGGTGCTGATCATGGCGCTGACCATGGTCAAGGTGACCTCGGCCAGCTTTAAGTTCCCCGATGCACAGGGGAAGCAGAACTGATGGCGCTGCAGGGCCCCAAGAAGACGGTTGTTCAGCTGGTCGGCGTTGTTGTCCTGATGGGCGGGCTGTCCTGGGCGTCGGTGCCGTTTTATGACTGGTTCTGCCGTGTCACCGGCTTTGGTGGCGTGACACAGGTTGCCGATGCGGGATCGGATACGATTCTGGAGCAGACCATCAAGGTCCGCTTTGACGGCTCCAAGGAACGCGGCATGCCGTGGGAGTTCAAGCCGGTGCAGCGCGAGATGGAGATCCGCCTGGGTGAAACCGGTTTGGCCTTTTACGAGGCCTACAACCCGACCGACCGCCCTGTGGCAGGGCAGGCGTCCTACAACGTGGCGCCTTATCAGGCCGGCGGGTTCTTTGAGAAAATCGACTGCTTCTGCTTTACCGAGCAGGTGCTTCAGCCGGGGGAGCGGGTTCAGATGCCCGTGACCTTCTTTGTTGACCCGGAGATCATTGATGACCGGGACGCAAAATACGTGCATACGATCACGCTGTCGTACACGTTCCATGAAATCGATCTGCCCGAGGGCGTTGCCGCTCTCGACACCGGGGATAACACCGGGGCAGGCACAACCACGAACTAGGCCGCTAGGTGAGGGACACTTAAATGGCGCACGCTAAAAATCACGATTACCACATTCTGCCGCCGTCGATCTGGCCGCTGGCAAGTGCCGTTGGCGCATTCATCATGCTGGTTGGCGCAGTCTTCTGGATGAAGGGCATCACCGCCTGGGCCTTCTGGATCGGCTTTGTTGCCGTGCTCTACTCGGCCTATGCCTGGTGGGCGGAAGTTGTTGCCGAAAGCAAGCAGGGCGACCACACCCCGGTTGTCCGCATCGGCCTGCGTTACGGCTTCATCCTGTTTGTGATGTCCGAGGTGATGTTCTTCTTCGCCTGGTTCTGGTCGTTCTTCAAACACGCCATCTACCCGATGGAGACCTATATCGGCACCGAGTACGTCAAGCCGGAGATCCTGCCGGTCGACCCGTTCCACCTGCCGCTGATCAACACCCTGATCCTGCTGCTGTCCGGCTGCGCCGTGACCTGGGCGCACCACGCGCTGGTGCACAACAACGACCGCAAGGCGCTGGTGCAGGGCCTGGCCATCGGTATCGCCTTCGGCATCGCCTTCACCGCGCTGCAGGGCTATGAGTACGCCCACCTGCTGCACGAAGGCTGGCAGTTCGGCGGCGACGAGTTCTACTCCAACTTCTTCATGGCAACCGGCTTCCACGGCTTCCACGTTGTGATCGGCACCATCTTCCTGACCGTCTGCCTGATCCGCGCGATGAAGGGCGATTTCACCCCCGAGCAGCACGTCGGCTTTGAGGCAGCTGCCTGGTACTGGCACTTTGTGGACGTTGTCTGGCTGTTCCTGTTCGTGGCCGTCTACATCTGGGGCACCGCTGGTTTGTAATGGTTACATGTTTGCGGTTCCAAAAACCGCAGGCAGACCTTAATGAGCAAGGCGCGCAGGGGACACCTTGCGCGCCTTGTCTTTTGAAGCGGAGCGGCCCGGATGCGGCGTGTCATCTTCCTGTTGATCATCGGAGGCGCGGGCCTGGCGATTCTGATCGGCCTTGGCACCTGGCAACTGCAGCGCAAGGCCTGGAAGGAAGACCTGCTTCAGACGATTGAGGTCAGCATCGCGGCTGCACCGGCGGCTTTGCCGCAGGCCCCGGTGAAGGAACAAGACCGCTACCGGGCCGTTACCGTCGAAGGTGAAATCGAAGGCAATGCGCTGCATGTGTTCTGGGTCACCAAAGACGCCGAAACGGGGTACCGGGTCATTGCCCCTTTCGTGACCACCGATGGCCGGCGTGTCCTGTTGGACCGGGGCTTCATCCCTGCCGCTGAAAAGACCACATCTCTCAGCAGCGGGCAGGCAGCGGTCACCGGCAATCTTCTCTGGCCGGATGAGGGCGACTGGACGACCCCCGCGCCGGAAGTGGACACCAATATCCTCTATTCCCGGGACGTGGCTTATATGGCAGAGCGCCTGAACACCGAACCCGTTTTGATTGTCGCCCGCAGCGCAGCGCCTGAGGCCGCGGTCACACCGCAGGCCGTGACAACTGCGGGCATCCCGAACAACCACTTGCAATATGCGATCACCTGGTTTTCGCTGGCCTTTATCTGGGCCGCGATGACCGTCTACTTCCTGCGGCGCAGCCGCCCCTGAACCCGAAAGAGCTGAAGGCGATGAAATATATCTCGACCCGGGGCCAAGCGCCCGAGCTGACCTTTGAAGATGCGATGCTGACCGGCCTCGCGCGTGACGGCGGCCTGTATGTGCCGGCAGAAATCCCGCAGATGTCCCACGATGATATCGCGGCGCTGGCAGGGCTGTCCTATGAGGAAACCGCCTTCCGCGTCATGCGTCCCTTCCTTGGCGACTGCTTCACCGACGAGGAATTCCGCGGCATCATCGCTCGCGCCTACGAGGGGTTCGGCCACGCCGCCCGCGCGCCGCTGAAGCAGCTGGCGCCGAACCATTTCCTGCTGGAGCTGTTCCACGGCCCCACGCTGGCGTTCAAGGATTTTGCGATGCAGCTGATCGGCCAGCTGTTCCAGGCAGCACTGGAGCGCCGCGGCGACCGGGTGACCATTGCAGGCGCCACTTCCGGCGACACCGGCTCTGCCGCCATGGAAGCCTTCCGCGGCCTCAGCAATGTGGATGTGTTCATCCTCTACCCGCATGGCCGCGTGTCTGAGGTGCAGCGCCGCCAGATGACCACGCCGCAGGATGCCAATGTGCACGCGCTGGCCGTGGATGGCGACTTTGACGACTGCCAGGCGCGTGTGAAGGACATGTTCAATGACTTCGATTTCCGCGATGGCGTGAAGCTGGCGGGCGTCAATTCGATCAACATCGCGCGGGTGCTGGCGCAGGTGGTTTATTACTTCTCTTCCGCCGTGTCGCTGGGTGCGCCGCAGCGCAAGGTGAGCTTCACCGTGCCGACCGGCAACTTCGGCGATATCTTTGCGGGCTTCATTGCCAAGCAGATGGGCCTGCCGATCGACCAGTTGGTGGTTGCTACCAACCAGAACGATATCCTGCACCGCTGCCTGTCGGGGCAGGGGTACTACAAGGGCGACACCCAGCCCTCGATCTCGCCGTCGATGGACATTCAGGTGTCCTCGAACTTCGAACGCGCGCTGTTCTATGCCTACGGCCAGGACAGCAAGGCAGTGGCGCAGCTGATGGATGAGCTGAAGAACGGCGGCTTTGACGTCTCCCAAGGCGCGATGCAGGCGCTGGCGGAGAATTACACCTCCGGCCGCACCTCCGAGGAGGAAACCCTGGCGACCATCAAGTCCGAGCTGGCGTCTTCGGGCGAGCTGATCTGCCCGCACGGGGCGGTTGCCGTGAAAGTGGCGAACGAGCACCGCAAGGGTGATGTGCCGATGATCACGCTGGCCACCGCGCACCCGGCGAAATTCCCGGCTGCCGTGGAAGAAGCCAGCGGCATTCATCCGCCTCTTCCCCCCCGCATGGCAGACCTGTATGAGAGATCGGAACGGGTGACCCGGATCTCCAACGATCTGGCTGCCCTTGAGGATCACATCAGAAAGAACATCGCGAATTGACAGTTCAGCAGCACACACTCGCCAACGGGTTCCGCATCGTCTCCGAGCATATGCCGGGTCTGGAATCCGCGGCGGTTGGGATCTGGGTGAGCGCCGGCGGCCGCCACGAGCGGCTGGAGCAGAACGGCATTGCCCATTTCCTTGAGCATATGGCCTTTAAGGGCACCAAGCGGCGCTCGGCCCTGCAGATCGCAGAGGAGATCGAGGATGTGGGCGGCTATATCAACGCCTATACCTCGCGCGAGGTGACGGCCTATTACGCCCGTGTGCTGAAAGATGACGTGCCGCTGGCGGTGGACGTGATCGGGGATATCCTGCTCAATCCGGTGTTCGATTCACGTGAAATCGAGGTTGAGCGCGGGGTGATCCTGCAGGAGATCGGCCAGTCGCTGGACACGCCGGACGACGTGATCTTTGACTGGCTGCAGGAGGAAAGCTACCGCGGGCAGCCGCTGGGGCGGACCATTCTAGGGCCTGCAGAGAGGGTGCGCAGCTTCAGCCGCGAGGATCTGCAGGGCTTTGTCGGCGAACACTACGGCCCCGGCCAGATGATCCTGGCAGCAGCGGGCGGCGTCGATCACGATGCGCTGGTCAAGCTGGCGGAGCAGCTGTTCGGCCATATGGAGGCCAAGCCGGAGTTCACTGCCGAAGGCGCGCAGTTCACCGGCGGCGAGGCGCGGCAGGTGAAGGATCTGGAGCAGGCGCATTTCGCGCTGGCCTTTGAGGGCCCCGGCTACCGCGACCAGTCGATGTACACCGCGCAGATTTATGCCAGCGCCCTGGGCGGCGGCATGTCCTCGCGCTTGTTCCAGGAGGTGCGAGAGAAGCGCGGCCTCTGCTACACCATTTTCTCGCAGGCGGGATCTTATGCCGATACCGGCTCAATGACCGTCTATGCGGGCACATCGGGCGAGCAGCTGGCGGAGCTTGCAGGCATCACCATCGACGAGATGAAGCGCGCAGCGGACGACATGAGCGACGCCGAGGTGGAGCGCGCCCGCGCCCAGATGAAGGCCGGGATGCTGATGGGGCTGGAAAGCCCCTCGAACCGGGCGGAGCGGCTGGCGCGGCTGGTGCAGATCTGGGACAAGGTGCCGTCGCTGGAACGCACGGTAGAACGCATCAATGCGGTCACCACCAAAGACGTGCGCGAACTGGCGGAGACCATGGCGGTGACGGCGCCTGCGGCGCTGGCTTTGTACGGCCCGGTCGCAGATGCCCCGGCGCTGGAGCGGCTGCAGGAGAGGCGCGCCGCCTGATGCTGCTCAACCGCCGCAAGGTCCGTATCGAAACCGAGCGCCTGACCCTCAGGCCGCCGGTGCATGCGGATTTTCACGGCTGGGCGGCATTGAGGCTGCAGAGCCAGCCTTATCTGACCCCGTGGGAGCCAAGCTGGGCGGCGGATCACCTCAGCCGCAAGAGTTTTACCAACCGGGTCTACTGGGCGCGGCGGTCGGTTTCCGGCGGTACCGCGCTGCCGCTGTTCCTGATCCGGCGCGACGATCAGGTTCTGGTGGGGGCGATCACGCTCGACAATATCCGCCGCGGCCCGGCGCAGGCGGGCACGCTGGGGTATTGGACCGGGCTGCCGTTTGCGCGCCAGGGCTACATGCGCGAGGCGATCGGCGCGGTGGTGCATCATGCCTTCACCAAGCTGGACCTGAGCCGGATCGAGGCGGCCTGCCTGCCGGAAAACCAGGCGTCGCGCGGATTGCTGGAGAAATCCGGTTTCAAATACGAGGGCGTCGCCCAGTCTTACCTGCAGATCAATGGCCGCTGGCGCACCCATGTGCTCTATGCCTCCCTGCGCCACGACCGCCGCGGCAAGACGCTGGCGGGTCAGGCCTAAGCCAAATATTCTATCAGCGAAGTGCTCCCGCCCGTCGCTGGCGCATCAGAAGATGCGCCGCTCCCGTTGGGCCGGGCGCCGCCCTTGCGGTGCGGCGCGGCGCGTGCGGCAAGCGGTGCTGCGCCCTGCATCAGCGGGGCGCCACGCCCAACTGCGGTGCGGAATTTTCAATTCCGCTGGCGCAGGCGGGAGGGCCCGCGGTGCGAATTTTCTTCGGTAAGGGCTGACAACGTCGGTTTGCGCCCTAGAACCTGCCTCATGCGCGCGTTTGCCTCTTTCCTGTGTTTCATTCTGTGTTCCGCTGCCCTCCAGGCGCAGGAGCGGCGGCAGAGCCATTGCATTGCCCTGGCGGAGGCAGCGCCCGGCCTGGAGTACCTGCATCGGGCCAGCTGGCAGGACCCGGTGGCAAAGGACAGCGTGCTGATCCGCTACATCGCCCATGCGTCCTTTCTGCTGCGCACCGAGGGCGGGCTGAATGTGGTCACCGATTTCACCGGCTTCACCGGCGCTGCCCCGCTGATCCCGGATGTGGTCACCATGAACCACGCCCATGAGACCCATTGGACCGCCTATCCCGACCCCGCGATCCCGCATGTGCTGGAGGGCTGGGGGCCGTTCGGGGCAGGCATCGACCATCACCTCGACCTGGGTGAGATGCTGATCCGCAATGTGCCGACAGACATCCGCAACATGTTCGGCGGGGTGGAGGCGCGCGGCAATTCGATCTTTGTCTTTGAAGCAGCGGGGCTGTGCATCGGCCACCTCGGGCACCTGCATCATGTGCCGACACCGGAGCAATACGCCGCGCTGGGGAGGCTCGATGTGGTGATGGCGGCGGTGGATGGCGGCATCACCCTGCCGCTGGATCAGATGCTGGAGGTGCTGGGGCGGCTGCGGTCCTCGGTGATCATCCCGATGCACTGGTTCAGCGACTATTCGCTGCAGAGTTTCCTGTCCCGGATCGGCCCGGAGTTTGATGTGGTGGATGAGGGCAACAGCGAACTGTCGGTGTCCCTGCGCAGCCTGCCCGGCCGCCCGACCATCCATGTGCTGCGGCCCAAGTACCTGCTGGACGACGAGTGAGCCGCCTTGCCAGCCGCGGGGCCTTGCGGCATGGATAGGGCATGACGCTGAACCCTGCTGATCCCGCCTTTGCTGCCCGCCTTTCCCCCTTGTTGCCTGAGGGCGTTTTGCGGGACGCCGAACCGCGCTACCTGGAAGAGCCGCGCGGCCGCTATCAGGGTCAGGCGGGGCTGCTGGCGTTGCCGCGCAGTGTGGAGGAAGTGTCCACCTTGGTCCGCGAAGCCAATGTGGCGCGGGTGCCGGTGGTGCCTTATGGCGGCGGCACTGGCCTGGTCGGCGGCCAGGTGATGCCGGAAGGACCGGCGCCGCTGGTGATCTCACTGGAGCGGATGGCAGCGATCCGGGCGGTTCACGCCCGGGAGAACGTGCTGATTGTCGAAGCGGGCGCCATTCTGGCGGATGTGCAGGCTGCGGCGCGGGAGGCCGGTCGGCTGTTCCCGCTGTCGCTGGCGGCGGAAGGCTCGGCCCGGATCGGCGGCAACCTCTCGACCAATGCCGGCGGCGTCAATGTGCTGCGATACGGCAATGCCCGCGACCTCTGCCTGGGGCTGGAGGCGGTGCTGCCTTCAGGCGAGATCTGGAACGGCCTGTCGCGCCTCAGGAAAGACAACACCGGCTATGACCTTCGGAACTTGCTGATCGGGGCCGAGGGCACGCTGGGGGTGATCACCGCTGCGGCGCTGAAACTGTCGCCCATTCCAGCGTCGCAGGGCACTGCCGTTTTCACCGTGAAGGACCCGCAGGCCGCCATTGACCTGCTGGCCCTGGCCCGTGATCACGCAGGCGAGGGCGTGAGCGCCTTTGAGCTGGTTCACCGGCAGGGGCTGGAATTCCTGGCGGAGACGCTGCCGCAGGTTCGCCAGCCCTTTGCGGAAGCGCCGGAGTGGTGCGTGCTGATTGAGCTGGGCCTGCCGCGCGGGCTGGAGGCGGAGGACACTTTGGCCGCGCTGTTTGAAGCCGCCGAGGCGGCGGGGCTGGCCCGCGACGGGGTGATCGCTCAATCGGACAGCCAGCGGCAAGCGTTGTGGGCCGTGCGGGAGCATATTCCGCTGGCCAACAAGGTCATTGGTTCGGTGTCCAGCCATGACATTTCGGTGCCGATTTCGGAGATCCCCGCCTTCATCGAACAGGGCAGGGAGGCGGTTGCCCGGCTTGGCGATTTCCGCATCAATTGCTTTGGCCACTTGGGCGACGGCAACCTGCACTACAACGTGTTCCCGGCCAAGGGCCGCAAGCGGGAAGACTATGACCCTCTTCGCGGTGCCGTCAAAGAAGCGGTGCATGATCTGGTCCACGCCTTCGGCGGCTCCTTCAGCGCCGAGCACGGGGTCGGGCGGATGAAAACAGGCGATCTGGAACGCTATGGCGACCCGGCCAGGCTGGCGGCGATGCGGGCGATCAAGCAGGCGCTGGACCCGAATGGCATCATGAACCCGGGCGCGGTGCTGCGCGCGGAGTGAAGCGTTTCATAAGGGGGGCGCTCCCGCAGCCGCGGCTGCCCGGCTGTGCCGGACGCCTGGCGGCTTTGGGCCCGGCGCCGCGCATCCGCGCGGCGCGCCCCTTCCGGCCCAGGGGGTCTGAAGGGGCCATGCCCAACGGGAACAGCCTTTCCCGGAAAGGCGCCTGACCGGCGGGAGCGCTGCGGCCATGTACAGGCGTCAGCGGGGGTGTTCAGAGGCCTTCAAACTCGCAGAGCACATGCACGTCCATGCCCATGTCCTCCAGCAGCTTGCGCCCGCCCAGTTCGGGCAGATCTACGATAAAGGCGCAGGAGACGATCTCGCCGCCCAGCCGCTCGATCAGCTTGATGCCCGCGCCCGCGGTGCCGCCGGTGGCAAGGAGGTCATCGACCACCAGGATCTTCTCGCCCGGCTGGATGGCGTCGTCGTGGATCTCCACGATCGCCTCGCCGTATTCCAGCTTGTAGTCTTGGCTGATCGTCGTGCCGGGCAGCTTGCCCTTCTTGCGGATCGGCACAAAGCCGGTGCCGAGCTGGTGGGCAATGGCACCGCCGAGGATGAAGCCGCGCGCCTCAAGCCCGACCACCTTGTCGATCTGCTCCCCGGCGTAGGGGTGCAGCATCTGGTCGATTGCCATGCGGAAGCCGCGCGGGTCGGCAAACAGCGTGGTCACATCGCGGAACATGATCCCTTCGTGCGGGAAGTCGACGATGGTGCGGATGTAGTCCTTGACGGCGGGTTTCTTGGGCATCGGCGCGGCTCCCCTAGGGCAATATCGGTGTTGCGGCCCGGCAGAGGGCCGGGCCAGCAGCGGTTTGGACGATCCAGGGCCCTGTTGCAAGGGAAAGCAGGCGGCGGCCGGCTTCGGGTCGCCGGGCCGGATTACCGGGCCAGGTTCGTGCTCCAGCGCATCAGCGCCTCCAGCGGCCCGCGTTTGGCAAAGAGGTTCCAGAACCACACCAGCACCATCGACAGCGCGCAGAACCCCAGCGAAAAGCCGAAGATCTGCGCCGGGCTGAGCGAGCCGTCCAGCTGCCCCATTGCCTCCAGCGTGCCCATGCCCAGAAGGATATGCGCGGCATAGAGGCTGAGCGCCTGCCGCCCCGGCGCGGCCAGCCATTCCGCCAGCCCGGCTTTGTCAAGCATCGGGGTGAGGGCCAGCACCAGCCCGGTAACCGCCAGCGCGCTGCCGGAAGCCGACAGGATATAAAAAGGGCCCGGCGGGATGGCGCTGGTGCCGAACAGCTCTGCCAGTTCCGGGTCCTGGACCAGCATGCCGGGAACGGCACCCAGCACCGCAGCGGCGGCTCCCCACAGGATCAGATGCGCCTGCACCCGTCGGCTGGAGAGCTGAAGGCGGCCCGCCCACATGCCCAAAAACAGGAAGGCGGCCCAGGGAAACACCGGGTGCCAGCCGTTGAAGAAGGAATTCCGCAGGAAGCCCTCAAGGGTCCAGAAATCCGCATACTCAAGGGTTTCCCAGGTCCAATGCGCCTCGTAATCCAGGGCCAGCAGGCTGATCAGCCCGATCAGCAGGGTGCCCGCCGCGGCCAGCAGGAGCGCCCGGCTGGAGGCGGTCAGGAAGGGCAGCGCCACCAGGAAGTAAAGCGCGTAGAAATGCAGGATGTCGGCCTCGAATATGGTGAGGTTCAAGAGCCCGATCACAAACAGGAACACCGCCCGGCGGAAAACCGTTGTGCGGTCCGGGCGGCCCAGCGTGAGACCGATGCCTGCCAGCACCACAAACAGCGCCGCAGCCCGTCCCTCCAAGGCGTTGGTGAGCAGCGATGCGGTATCCGCGCCCGGCGTTACCTGAGCAGCAATGCGGAAGTTCACCAGCACCATGCCGCAGAAGGCCAGGAAGCGTGCAATGTCCAATCCGTGCAAACGCATGAAAACCCCGTGAAATCAGGAATATGAAAAGAGCTTGTCCTGCTAGGATAAAGGAACTGCCGGCGGCAAAGAAAAGGGGCGGTCCGCAAAGACCGCCCCCGTGTGCTGCTGAATTCAAGGGCTGCCGGTCAGCCCAGAACCCGGCCCGCCACAGCGTCCAGTTTCGCCAGCAGTGCGGGATCGCGTTTCTCAGGGGCGGTCATGATGGCGTATTCCAGCGCCTTGTCGCAGCCGTGCGGGCAGTCCTGCCGGTTCTTGCCCAAGAGGCTGGGCAGGCGGCGCACCAGTTCCCGGGCGTTGGCGGAATTGCCCTGCAAAGTGGCAATGATATCAGTTATTTCCACCGCACCGTGCTCCGGGTGCCAGCTGTCGTAATCGGTGACCATGGCGATGGAGGCATAGCACAGCTCCGCCTCGCGGGCGAGCTTGGCCTCGGGCATGTTGGTCATGCCGATGACGTCGCAGCCCCACTGTTCGCGGTAGAGTTTGCTCTCGGCCATCGAGGAAAACTGCGGCCCCTCCATGCACAGGTAGGTGCCGCCGCGGTGGACCTTGACGCCGGCATCGCGCGCCGCCGCCTCTGCCGCGTCCGAGAGCCGTTCGCAGGTGGGATGCGCGACGCTGACATGGGCGACGCAGCCGGTGCCGAAGAAGCTTTTCTCGCGCGCGAATGTCCGGTCAATGAATTGATCCACAACAACAAAATCACCCGGCGCCATCTCCTCGCGGAAGGAGCCGCAGGCGGAAACGGAGAACACATCGGTGACCCCCAGCCGCTTCAGCGCGTCGATATTGGCGCGGTAGGGGACCTCAGTCGGGGAGTGCACATGGCCGCGGCCGTGGCGGGGCAGGAAGGCCATTTTGACGCCGTCGAGCGAGCCGGTCAGGATCTGGTCCGACGGCGCCCCCCAGGGCGTTTCGACCGCGGTCCACTGGGCGCCTTCCAGCCCGTCGATCTCATAAATGCCGGAGCCGCCGATCACGGCGATCATGGTTTCCCCGGGTTCTGAAATGGTCACGTCCTGCCCTCCTGTTGCTGCTGAATTGGATATGCGCAAGCGGGGGCGGATTTGGCAAGAGCGGGGCGGTAAACAGGGGGTGACATGGGTGCACCTCCTGTGCAGCGGATGGGTGCCGCAGAGGCTGGAAGCCTCCCCTCTCGTCGGCAAAGCCGCCTGCCGGGCAATGGGACGCGAGTATTTGGGGGAAGATGAAGGGGCAAGGGGGCTGTTCGTGCCGGAGGGTCGTGGTCAGCGCCACTACACCGGGCGGAAAAAAGAACCCGCCATGCGGCGGGTTCCTTGGATTCACGCTTGTGCAAGGGTCAGCCCTCGTAGTCGGGCATTGCCTTCAGCTCTTCCTCGGTCATCGGGATGTAGACGCGCAGGTCGGAGCCGTCGTCGGCGCGCAGGATGTCGATCTTGGACAGGTCCAGCTCAACCGGCTTTTCGCCAAGGCCCAGGAAACCGCCGACGTCGATGACTGCGGATTTGACCTTGCCTTCGTCGGTCAGAAGCAGCTCGGAGACCTCGCCGATCCATTCGTCGTTGGCGTCATAGGCGGCGGCGCCGGTCAGTTTCTCGGCGGTCAGGTCGGTTTCTTCCGCGGTCATGTAACCGTCGCGCTCAACCGGAACGCGGGGCTGCATGGCGGCGGTGGTTCCGGTGTCTGACATGGTTTCGGCAGAGCCGGACTCGGCGGCAGCGCTTGCCTCAGCCTCGGCTTCCACCGCGGCTTCGGCCTCTGCAGCCTCTTCCGTCACTTCTTCTGCCGCAGCTTCAGCTGCCGCTTCAGTCTCCGCGGCCGCTTCGCTGGTTTCTTCGGCAATAGTCTCGCCGGCTTGTTCAGCCGCGTTGGCGGCGTCGGACGCCAGTTCCGCGCCCTGTTCGGCGGTTGCCTCTGCAGCTTCCTCGACGGTGGTGTCGGAGGCAAAGGCAGGGAAGGTGGTCACGGCGGCAAGCGCCGTGGAAAGTAGCAGCTTTTTCATAGCGTTCACTCCTCGGTTTGTTGGTGGCTTGTGCGCGAGTACTCATCGGAGAAACGCCCTGCGCGGGGTTCGGTTCCCGCGGGATTTGAGAAAAGCTGCAGCGGGGCGGCCAGGCAGAGGCCTGCGGGGCCGCAAAGGCCTGCATGCGCCCCGCGCCCTTGCCCCGTTGGCGGTTTTCCGCTAGGGGCGGGCAGCGAACACTCCTCCTCCCGAGCACAGGTACCTGACATGAGACGCGCAGCCGTGGCTTTGCTGGCCAAGCAGATTTCCCCGCCCAATCTTTCGATCATGCAGGACGAGGGCTTTACCGTGGGCCGCGTGCGCACCGAGCTGCTGTCGGGCCTCACTGTGGCGCTGGCGCTGGTGCCGGAGGCCGTCGCCTTTGCCTTTGTTGCGGGGGTGCATCCGCTGGTCGGGCTTTATGCAGCCTTTATGGTGGGGCTGATCACTGCTGTGTTCGGCGGCCGGCCGGGGATGATTTCCGGCGCAACCGGGGCACTGGCGGTGGTGATGGTGGCGCTGGTGGCGCAGCACGGGGTGGAGTACCTGTTTGCGACTGTGGTCTTGATGGGGATTTTGCAGATCTTTGCCGGTGTGATGCACTGGGGCAAGTTCATCCGGCTGGTGCCGCATCCGGTGATGCTGGGCTTTGTGAACGGGCTCGCCATCGTGATCTTCCTGGCGCAGCTGACGCAGTTCAAGGTGCCGGGCTCAAACGGGGCGGAATGGCTGAGCGGGATGCAGCTGTACATGATGCTGGGGCTGGTTGGCCTCACCATGCTGATCATCTGGGGGATGCCGAAGATCACCTCCGTGATTCCGGCGCCGCTGGCGGGGATCGGTGTTGTGGCGGTTCTGGTGATTGCACTGAACATCGACGTGCCGACCGTTGGCGATATGGCCTCGATCAAGGGCGGGTTCCCGTCGTTCCACAACCCGTTCGGCACCGGTGAGGGGCTTTATGGCACTGCGCTGGCGCCCTTCACGCTGGAGACACTGTGGATCATCCTGCCCTATGCGGTGATCCTGGCCGCCATCGGCCTGATCGAGAGCCTGCTGACGCTGAACCTGGTGGGCGAGATCACCGGCAAGCGCGGCGGTGCCAGCCAGGAGTGCATTGCGCAGGGCGCGTCGAATGTTGTCACCGGCTTCTTTGGCGGCATGGGCGGCTGCGCGATGATCGGTCAGTCGATGATCAACGTGAAATCCGGCGGCCGGACGCGGATCGCGGGCATTGCCGCGGCGCTGTTCCTGCTCTTGTTTATCGTTGTGGCCTCGCCGCTGATCGAGCAGATCCCGCTGGCGGCGCTGGTGGGCGTTATGTTCATGGTGGTGATCGGCACCTTTGCCTGGAACAGCCTCAAGATCATGACCAAGGTGCCGCTGATGGATGCCTTTGTGATCGTGCTGGTGACCGTTGTGACAGTGATGTCGGACCTGGCGGTTGCGGTGGTTGTGGGCGTCATCGTCTCCGCCCTGGCCTATGCCTGGAATAACGCGCGCCGCATCCACGCCTATACCCGCGAGTCCGCGACCGACAAGGGCGCCAAGGTCTATGAGATCGAGGGGCCGCTGTTCTTTGGCTCCACCGACGGGTTCATCGAGCTGTTTGATGCGGCGAATGATCCGGAGCGCGTGATCGTCGACTTTGCCCGCAGCCGGGTGGTGGACCAGTCGGCGCTGCAGGCGATCGAGGCGGTGGCCGGCAAGTATGAGGCCGAGGGCAAGAAGCTGGTGCTGCGGCACCTGAGCCGCGACTGCCACCAGCTGCTGACCAAGGCGGGCCACCTGATGGTCGATAGCGACGACGACCCGGAATACGAGGTCGCGGTGGACTATTCGGTCAAGACCGGGATCCTGGGCGGCCACTGACGGTTGTCCGTTTCAAAAAGAAACCCGCGGTTCCGGTGAACCGCGGGATTTTTGTTTAAGTGGGAGCTTCCGGCTCACCATACCTGCAAATGCCGGGCAGGGCGTCAGTCGGGGGCGATGCTTTCGAGCATGTCGAGGTCGCCGGACAGCAGTGCCGGTTCGGCGCGGGTGATGAGGTCTGCGGGCCAGTCCCACCATTTGAGCGCCAGCAGGCGGGCGATCTGGGGCTTGGAGAAGCGGTGCCCATGCACCGCGCCCGGATTGCCGGTGATGATGGCATAGGGCGGCACGCTGCCGCGCACCACGGCGCCGGCGCCGATGATGGCGCCATCACCGATGCGCGCACCTGGCAGGATCAGCGCGCCGTAACCGATCCAGACGTCATTGCCGACGATGGTGTCGCGGGTGTCGGGCTGGAAGCCGGCCATCTGATCCGGGTCAAAGACCGGGAACGGAAAGCAGCTGAGCCCGTCCTGCGCGTGATTGGCCGAGGCGGTGATGAAGCGCACCCCGTGGGCGATCTGGCAGAAGCGGCCGATCACCAGCCGCTCCCGCGATCCGGGGAACAGGTAGGGCGCCAGGTGCTGCGCCCAGTCCTGCGGCGGGTCGAAATCGGAGGCGTAAGTATAGTCGCCTGCCTTGATGTTCGGATGATCGAGGACCTGGCTCAGCATTACGGTGCCCGCGTGGGGCGTGCCGTCGGGCAGGATGATCGGGTTGCGCTTGCGGGGATCGGGAAGCGGCATGGCGGGCCTCAGTCGTCGGGGCGGGTGAGCGGGAACAGGTCGCGCACTACTGAGTAGTCGCGGTAGCCGAGGCGGGCCAGCGGCTGGAACGCGGTGACGTCAAAGGTTCCGTCGCGCAGGCAGTCGTCGTGCAGGTGCACGCCAGTGACCTCGCCGAACACCACCTTGTTCGCCTCGCCCGGCAGGGTGACAATCCGGGTGAGCTTGCATTCCAGTGCGGCAGGCGCGGCGGCGACGCGGGAACAGGTGATGGTCTCGCATTCATCGGCCTCAAGGCCTGCGTGGGCAAATTCATCCACGTCCTTGGGCAGCGCGCCGGAGCTGGCGTTCATCGCATCGCGCAGCGCGTAGGAGACCACGTTGACGCAAAAGACGCCGGTGGCCTCGATATTGGCGACCGAATCCTTGGTGCCGTCCTGATCCGGCTTGGCGCTGGTGGAGGCGAACATCACCTGCGGCGGGGTGTAGGCGACGGCGTTGAAGAAGGAATAGGGCGCCAGGTTGTTCACCCCGTCCGGCGATCGGCTGGAGATCCAGCCGATCGGGCGCGGCGTGACAATGGCGTTGAACGGATTGTGGGGGAGGCCGTGGCCGTCCTCGGGCCGGTAGAACATTTCTGTTTCCTGCTCTGGTCATAGATGTTTGCCCAAGGCTTACGCCCATGCTAGGCCAAACGCCAGCCTGCAGGGAAGAATGCGGAGGCAGGGACGGCGTGATCGAATTGAGGGCAGAGCAGCCGGAGGACCGGTGGGAGGTTGAGGCGCTCTATGACCTGTGCTTTGCGCCCGGGCGCGAGGCGCTGTCATCCTACCGTCTGCGCGACGGGGTGCCGCCGGTTGAGGGCCTGAGCGAGGTGGCCCGCGACAGTGATGGCATTCTGGCCGCAGCGATCCGGTACTGGCCGGTTCTGATTGGCGGTGCCTCTGCGCTGCTGCTGGGTCCGGTGGCGGTGCACCCGACGCGGCAGGGCGAGGGGCTGGGCGGGTCTTTGATTCGCGACAGCCTGGCCAAGGCAGAGGAAACCGGCTGGGCCAGGGTGATGCTGGTCGGCGATGCGCCCTATTACAGGCGGTTCGGCTTCTCCAAGCTGATAGGGGTCGAAATGCCGCCGCCGACCAACCCGGAGCGGGTTCTGGGGCTGGCGCTGCAGGCGGGTGCCTGGGACGGCGTGCAGGGGCAGGTGGGCCGCTGGCAGGCTTGAAATTGTGCCTTTCGCTGCCGATCTTTAGGAAGGCAGAGGAGACACAKGTGGCAGATGTTCTGACAAACGCGCGGGCCTATACCCCGCAGGAAATCGACGCCGAGCTGGACGCGCTGGCGGCGCGCTACCGGGCTGCCGGCGGG
>NZ_LYUZ01000096.1 GCF_001679925.1 Leisingera sp. JC1
GGACCGACTGTTGCACCATGCCGTTGTGGTCCAGATCGAGGGCGCCAGCTACCGGTTGCGCAAACATGCTGACCTGATCCCCGAGCACACCCGCGCCCATGCCAACATTGCACCGCCGCTCCCGCCGAAACGGCGCGGCCGGCCACCAAAAAACGGAGGTGCCGATCACCATCGCGGCTGATCGCCGAACCCGCGAGGTGGGGAAATTTGCGCCAGCACTTCCGGGGAAATTCAATCCAGCATTTACATTGATCGGCAAATCGGAGAAAACCCGTGGCTTGGGGCTCAACGCTCTGCTCTCGTTCTCAGAGAACTGCGCCGTTAAGATCACGGTGCGAACCCAGAAGCGTATCTGGTCGCAAGTAAATCATTTCCTCGAGTGGTGCGTCTACGAGGGTCATCTGGAAGCCAATCCCTTCAAATCGGTTCTGTTCGACCAGAAGATCAAGCCTCGGCCCTATGCGGTTTTGACGGATCAGGAGGTGGTCCAACTGCTGCGGGTTCAGGACCCTGATCTGCATCCTGCTTTGGTAACGTGCTTGCTGACCGGGATGCGGGCGGGGGAAGCGGCGGGACTGCTTCGGGAAGACCTCGTAACCAAGGGCAATCTCGGGACGTTCATCCACGTTCGCCCCAATGAGCTGCGCCTGCTGAAGACCGATGCTGCGGAGAGACAGGTTCCGGCTCACCCGGTCCTGGATGATCTGTTTCGGGAGTTGCCGGGCCACGGGCCGCTGTTTCCTAACCTGACCGTTAACCGGATCACGAAGGGGTTTGCTGTTCTTCGTCGGCAGCTGAACCTTGAGCGTCCGGGTCTGGTGTTTCACTCGACACGCAAGTGGTTCATCACTAAGTGCGAGCGAACAGGCGTTCCGGAGCATTTCACGGCGTCTCTGGTGGGGCATAAGTCAGCACGGTCAGAGAACGGGATCACCTACGGCATCTATTCCGCAGGGATCAGTGACGAGCAGAAACGATCCATAGTTGACCAAATACGGCTCCCGGTGCCGGGGTGAGACCACCCAACATTGAGGAGTTCGAGGAGAGGGCCGCTATCGCTGAATACGATGGCGGTCTTTCTCGTAGGGCGGCTGAAGATCTGGCGGCCCGGTCGCAGGGCTTCGCTGACGCTGAAGACTACTGGCGTTGGCTGGCCGAATACGTGCTGACCCGCAAGATACCGTAGAGACACCCCGGCTGGCTTCGTGCTGGCCGGGGAGCACTCTGCTTTTTTCTTGCGGGGCGAAACTACAAAGCTAAGTACTCAATGAACGTAGCCAGTTTTGGATTTGGCGGGACCCGGGCCTTACCGGCCAAAAACGTCCTGTTTGAGCCTTTCGTATACGCCCATTCCTGGCTTGATTAGGTTTGCAAGGGTCTGCCGTGCGAATGCAGGTGCGTCGTTACCCACTTGTTTTAGAGATAGCAGTTTTTTGGCTTCAACGTAAATGTTACCTGCTGCCTTTTTCAGGTCATCAGCAGGGAAGCCGTTCGCCACAACTTTCTCGATTGCTTTCTCTTTAATGGCTATCAAGTCGGGAGCAAGTTCAGGATGTCCAGCCCAGGAGCATAACTCGCTAAGTACTTCGTCGTCGTAGAGGTAACATTCTAAATGACGCGAACTCAGAACATTTATTCCCTTTGACTTGAAGTCCGCCACATCGTCTGGTGCGTGATCATCCAGATCGATTAGTCGAGAAATCTTTATGCCGCTGGCTATGTTCGGAAGAACAGTAGCAAGGCCAACGAAATCTGACTGGACTTCCTTGGAATTACCCGCCGAGATGAATGTGGTGTCAGGGAAGTCGTCACCGAAGATTTTTTTGTAGATCTGGGCATCATGCTCGGCGTTTTTACCTGCAACTGTGCCTCTCGGATTGCCCTCGCAAATGACTACTTCCGAAGGTGCCACCAAAACGGCCAGATCATCGAGCGCCACGTTAAGCACGCTGGCCCAAAATGAGCGGGTTGGCTTAGATGGATTGAGAACAACAGGCTGATCAAAATCCTTTCCGCCAAAGTCGATAAACACGACCGAGGCCGGATCTGCATAGTATAGCTCTCGCGCTTTCCGCATCATACCTATCGAATGAGACGCAACCCATAACTGGGAGTCACCTGGCAGTAGGTTTACAAGCTCATAAAGCAAAGCAGCTTGCAGTCGTGTGTTCATGTGGGCTTCTGGTTCGTCGATGCAATATATGGCATCCGGATAACTCGTACGCTTTACGACGAAGTCTAGTATCAGATCGAAGGCAGCTTTCTCGCCACCTGAAAGGTTCTTATAGTCAATGCCTTTCGATACGCCCTTATCGAACTGGAAACTGCCTTCTGCAAGTGGGTTGCCGACGCCCACAAAAATAAGATCAGGAAAGAGGCGCATCAATGGTTCGCGGATTTGCCCAATGAGCTTGTCCCGAAAATCGCCAATCGTAGTGCCTGAATCTTCTTTGACGAAAACATCTTCCATCGCTTGAGATGCCAAGCGTTGGTAATTTTTTGAGACTGTCGCGTCAGGGTCGATCAGACGGTTGAGATGAAGTGTGTCCAGAACGTTGTCTTGTTGGGTCAGAGAGCGTGTCGTGAACTCAGGGTCGTTCCGGTAAGCGGTCCTCATGTAGACGGATCCGCGCGTGAGCTTCCCTCCGCAATGGGTCGCGACTTTTATGCGTTGTTTTAGAGCGGCCTCTGCTTCGTCTGACCGATCATAGTACTTCGCGTCTTGGCTCCAGCCTAAGCCAGCATCCATACGGTATTGAAGTAGCAACGAGTCAAACAATGAAGACTTGCCTGAGCCATTCGGACCTGCGAGTACGACCAGCTTGGCTGACTGCGGTATGCCTTGTATCTTGAGGTCCGAGAAGCGACGAAATTTTTTCAATTCTATTTGAGAAACGCGCACGGCACACCTTTTGAAGCAATAAGTTCTGCCATCAATACTATTCATTTCATAGATCAACCATACCCAAGCAATCCCAAATCTTTGGCTCGATGCTTCCAGCTTGAATGTGCTGAACTATTCTTCAGATCGAAGCAGCCGCCAACTCTCGATACCCAGGCCTTCTGCTACGCGGTACAGGTTGTCGATAGAAATGTTCTGCTCTGAACGCTCGACTGCACTCAGATAAGTTCGGTTAAGCCCAGCCTCTGCAGCCAACCTTTCCTGAGACCAGCCACGCTCGGCCCGAAACAACCTCATGTTTCGCGCAACGATATCTCTGAGTGGGCTTTTCGGTGTGCTCTTCACACTCAATGCTATTGCGCACTGATGGTTTTAGCTCTACCGGTTTTAAGAGACATTCAGAGCAAGAAGCACTGCCATCTAGCCTTGATCATCTCAACACATACGACGGTCGGAAGGCTTGGAGCCGCTTCAAAACTACGCGGCGCTAAACGGTGGGAAAGTGGGCAGATTCACGTATCGATCCAACATTGAATGAGGAAACTGATGGGAAGCACATTTAAGAAAACGTTCTTGGTCGGCTTGGTGGGTTGTCTTGCTTGGTTCTGGTACGTCGTTCTGTTCCCGGCAAATGAAACGGTGGACGCTGCTGGTGCTTGGGCGGTGGCTTTTACGGTGATCGGTCTGGCTGGCTGGTTGTTCGAGAAAGCACAGACGAGTGGTCAAACGTCTAAGGCTGCGGAAGGAGCTTCGACGGATACCGGAGAGGTCGCTGCCAGCATCAAGGCATTGGCAAATCTGGATCTTGGTAAGATCAAGCGGAAACACTGGGTTGCAGCAGCAGTTCTAGTGCTAGCGGGTGCTTCTGGCTGGTCCTACATGAGGTCAGCAAAGGAAGCTGACGAGAACTTGGCGTATGCAACTGGGCTTGCCCGAACCAAGTGTGCAAGCTGGATGAACATCGAGTTTAATGGTCGAAATACCCAGCGCCCGGCCAAGGCCACGGGCAGTTGGCAAAAGAACGGGCATATCGTGGTTGAAGTGGTATGGCCGGAGAATTCTTACAGCAAGTCTTTGAACTCCCGGCTATGCGTCTACGATCCAAGCACGGGCCAAATGAGCTCTCCAGGAGCCTTCGGTAGAGGACGCTGGGAGAGGTTCTAACCACCGCGCCACGTCCACGGTCGAAATCAACTGCTAGCGGGCCTCCAGAGGTCTGCTGGCGGGTCGTTAGTTACCGAGTTGCCCCAGGCTTCACTACGTTTCGCCCCAGGAACTGCCCCAGATTTGCTAGCGGTTCGGCTAAGGCGATGAAGCGGATCGGGACGCAAGGCTTCCTACCACCCCAGCCATCGGCCTCTTACACAACAATCTAAGGCACTCCCGGGACCCGTAGCACCCGAAATGCCCCAGTTTTCTGCCCCTGCTGGTTGGCGGGCTGTTAGCGCGGTTTGGGTGGCTGCTTCTGGTGATCGGTTCTGCCCCAACCCCCGACACCCGCTTTCATCTTTTGCGGGTATGTCGGGTGTGCCCCTCCCTAGTTGCGGGAGAGGCGTTAGCTTGGTTTCGGTCAAATCATTGCATCTCCATGAGAAGCAGAAGGTTCTGGAAACGACAATGCTGAATCGGAAAGCAAAAATCGTGATGAGATCCACGCGTCGAGTAAATCAGTATTAATCGTTAGCGGTCTCTAGCCAGAACCACCCGGAATCTGAGGACTAGTTCGTCCTGCGCCATGCCATCGGCTTGCGTAGTGCGTCTACCTGTTTCGGGATCCCAAAACTAAATCGTCAACCCTCCTTAGGGGGGAGTGTGCTTTGTGCAAGGAGTAATGCATGAAAGTGAATGAACAGGCTGTTGATGGCATGTCGGAAACCGATGAGCGTCAGCTACGTAGAAGAAGTACCGGCAGGCGCCGCCAGAAGGCAGGAGGCAGCGAGGAGGCGATGCCGCCCGCGACCACTGAAGCGGAAGTGGTTGAAGACCCCAAAGATCAGCCAGGAGAGGAAAATCAACATGAGATAGCGAAGGCAGCCTTGTGCAAGGACCTCGCGAGCAAGTTCGTCCGGAAAGAGGGGCGCTTCTATCGGATTGAGGACCCGAGTAGCTCCATGTCAGCAACGGACCTGAAGCGTGTCTATGCTGTCGATCTCCCGTATACCTTTCCGGACATCGAGATGACCGACGAGCTTTGGCGTGATGTGGTTCAGCATGCCGTGGAGAAGGTTCATTCTGACCGTTCTCAGACGATTGCAGTCTGGGATGGCAGAGTGGAGTGCAATCCGGGTCTGTCTGAAGGGGTGATCTGGCATAAGGGGTCAGCAACGATCAACTCATGGATAACGCCAGCGTACCGGAATCTTGACATCCAGGAGACCGATAGCGCCCTGTTCGATGAGCTGCTTGAGCGGATCTTCGTGCAACCTACCGATCGGGTCTACTTCAAAGATTGGCTATCTGCGGGCATTCAGAACGAGCATCTGAAGCCTGTGTGGGCGTTCTTGCTGTATTCCCAGAACAAGGGAACCGGTAAGAGCACACTTCTGCAGACTGCAGCCCAGCTCTACGGCGCCAAGAACTCTATAACGGTCAATGGCATTCAGAAGCTGACGTCTAGGTTCAACCAAACCCTGATGTCCAAGAAGTTTGTCGGCTGCGAAGAGGTCAAGCTGAGGCCTGGCACGGACGCGGGCAATGCCATCAAGGCTCTGATCACCGAAAACAATGTCGCTGTAGAAGGGAAAGGAAAGGAGGTCACTCAAGTAAACAACGTCACTGCTTATGTGATGACCACGAACCACTATCCACACTGGATCGAGCCTGACGATCGCCGTTGGTATGTTGCTGACGCCAATCACTCAGGTCATGCCTCCGGTCCAGACGCGGAGGACTTCCAGTCCTTCATGACCCATTTCCACGAGCAGATGTCTCGGCGGGAAGTGCTGGCTCGTCTGTATAACGCCCTTCTGGAGCACAGGCAGTCGAACAGCTTTAACCCGCGGTCGATGAACATGGCGGCAATTGATACCCCTATCATGCGGCGTCTAGCGGCGGGTGCTGGGGAAGTGCTGCAGCAGGAGCTTGTTGAACTTCTCGCTGGCCGGGAGTTGCGCGCCGTTGCTCAGACGACATTGCGCAAGCTGTTCACCGTGGAGCTAAAGGCTAACCCGAACCGTATCACTCACTTCATGAATGAGCTCGGTTGGCATGCTGAAAAGGTCAAATGGGGAGGAGCTGACTATGCCCGCGCGGTGTGGGTTCATCCCGATTACCAGGTCGCACATGGCCGGGTGATTGGGCCGAATGGCTACGATCAGCCAATAGATAAAGGTGAAGATGGAGTGGAACTTATATGAGGGCGCCTGTCCGGTTTACCGCACGAGATCGGTCCATGGTTTGGTATCAGGACATCTTGGACAACCACCTGGATCAGGCAATGCTGCGTGTAGGGGAAGTGCTGAACAGCGCTGAAAGAGATGATGACGGTTGCTTGGTTACGCCGACCAAGGAGCCTAGGAAGCTGCGATTCAATGGAGGTCAGGACCGTGCTTATCGGTTTGTTTACTGTATTACTCACCGGCTTGTCGCCACCCGTGATCAGGTCATCAGACATCGGTGCCATAAGAGGTGCTGCGTGAACCCGCGTCATCTAGTCATCGGAGACCGGCGGGACAATCTGATGGATGAGTGGGATCGGCAGGCTAACGGGGTGGACTATCGCCAGCTATAGCCGTGGCTATGCAATGATTTGACCGAAACCAAGCTAACGCCTCTCCCGCAACTAGGGAGGGGCACACCCGACATACCCGCAAAAGATGAAAGCGTCGGGGGTTGGGGCAGAACCGATCACCAGAAGCAGCCACCCAAACCGCGCTAACAGCCCGCCAACCAGCAGGGGCAGAAAACTGGGGCATTTCGGGTGCTACGGGTCCCGGGAGTGCCTTAGATTGTTGTGTAAGAGGCCGATGGCTGGGGTGGTAGGATTCGAACCTACGGTACACGGTACCAAAAACCGCTGCCTTACCACTTGGCTACACCCCATCGGTGAGGCGCTGTCTAAAGTTTGTTGCGGAGGGGTGCAAGAGGGTTTTTGAAAAAAAGTGCAGTTCTTTTTTGGGCCGCGCCTGAAATCTCCATCCGGCCGCATCAGCCGGTGCTGGAGGCACCAAGGGCGGTGGCGCAATATGACGCGTTTTCAAAGTGATAGAGCTGATTGTTGGGTGCCGGGGCAGCCGGTTCGTGAGGCAATGCGCGCGCCGGTTTAGCGCCCGGGACGGGGTGCTGCCCCGGACCGGGGAAGGCTGGCCTCTGGCGGGGCCAGCTGTGGCAAAAGCTTGCTGCAAACGCCGGCAGAAACCCCGCTCAGCTGCCCCAGATTGCCTGCTGATGCGCTTCTTCTCCGCTTTCGAAGATATGCGGCTGGACGCCGCGGCTGGCGAGCTCGCCCTGCATCTTGAGGCGCATGAAAGCGCTGGTGGTATAGTGGGCGATCGAGGCCGAATGGGTCTCCAGCGTCCGGCCGACCGAGGCTGCGTAATCGTCCTGCAGGTCCTCGGCGATGCGGAAGCCGTTCTGGTTCATCACCATGCTGACATCCCGGCCGCTTCTGGCGAAGGCATCCCGCAGCACGCGGTCCAGATCCTCGACGTCCTGCTTCTTGCGGACGCTCCAGCCTTCAAGGTTGAGGAACATGGTGTGGCGGGCGGCGTCATAGGTGACGCGTTCGGAGAGGTTGAGGTTCAACAGGTCGTTCATCAGCCCCATCGGCTCATCCCGGAAGATGCGGGCATCCATCAGGGCGACGTTTTCGATGATTGGCTTGAACTCCATCTGGTCGAGGATGTCGCGCTGCAGGTCGATGCCGGGGGCGATCTCGATCAGTTCCAGTCCCTTGGGCGTCAGTTGCAGCACGCAGCGTTCGGTCACGTAAAGCACTGGCTGCGAGCGTTTGGAGGCGTAAGGCCCGGAGAAGGTGATCTGTTCTATCAGGCGCACGAATTTCTTGTTGCGGCCTTCCTGGACGATGCGCAGTTCGCCGTTTTCCACCGCAACCTTCAGCCCGCCTGCGGTGAACGTGCCGGCAAAGACCACGGCGCGGGAGTTCTGGGAGATATTGATGAAACCGCCGCAGCCGTTCAGGCGGCCGCCGAAGCGGGAGGCGTTGACGCTGCCCTCTGCGTCGCATTCGGCCATACCGAGGCAGGTGAGGTCAAGCCCGCCGCCGTCGTAGAAGTCGAACATCTGGTTCTGGTCGATGATGGCGTCGGCATTGGCGGAGGAGCCGAAACTGGAGCCACCCGCCAGCACCCCGCCAACCGCACCGGCCTCGGTGGTGAGGGTGATATAGGGGGTGGCTTTTTCCTCATTTGCCACAGCCGCAACTCCATCGGGCGCGCCGACGCCTAGATTCACGGCGCCGTTGGGCGGCAGTTCAAAGGCGGCGCGGCGGGCGATGATCTTGCGCTGGTCCAGCGGCATCTTGGCGATGCCCTCGACCGGCACCCGGATTTCGCCGGACAGCGCGGGATTATGCTGCACGCCGTAATTCATCCTGTGCATTTCCGGATCATCTGCGACGCAGACACAGTCTACCAGCAGGCCGGGGATCTTCACGTCCTTGGGTTTGATCGAGCCATCCTCGACGATGCGTTCCACCTGGGCGATGACGATGCCGCCGTTGTTGTGGGCCGCCATTGCCTGGGCCAGGCAGTCCAGCGTCAGCGCCTCGCGCTCCATGCTGATATTGCCGGATCGGTCGGCGCTGGTGCCGCGGATGAAAGCGACGTCGATCTTGGTGGCCTTGTAGAACAGCCATTCCTCGCCATCGACTTCGTGGTAGCGGACGATGTCCTCCTCGGTCACCTTGTTGACCTTGCCGCCGCCGTGGCGCGGGTCGACATAGGTGTGCAGGCCGACCTTGGAGAACAGGCCGGGCTGGCCGGCGGCGCAGGCGCGGTAGAGCTGCGAGATCACCCCCTGGGGCAGGTTGTAGCCGCAGATCTTGTTCTCCTGCGCGGCCTGGGCGACCTTGGGCATGCGGCCGAAGTTGCCGGCAATCACCCGGCGCAAGAGGCCGTCGTGATGCAGCCGCCCGGTGCCCAGTCCCTTACTGTCGCCGGCGCCTGCGCACATGATCAGAGTAAGGTCGCGGGGGGCGCCTTCTGCCAGGAAGCGTTTCTCCAGCGCGGCGTGCAGCATTTCCGGGATGCAGCTTTGGACAAAGCCGGTGGTGGTCACGACGTCGCCGTCACGGATCAGCGCCATCGCCTGTTCGGTGGTAGTTGTCTTGTCTTTCATGGCGGCGCTTCCTCCCCGATGCCGGTTGCCCTCCGCGGGGGCTTTGCAGCCGCACGGAAATCTGGTCAGGGATGTTAGGCGGGTGCCGCGGCGCTGCTGTCCTTTGATTGCGTCAGCGGACAGGGGAGTTACGACATCGCGCCGGGCGGTGCGATGCTGAAGTTTCCGATTGGCGGCAGTGTTTTCCAGATTGGGGCTGCCTGTATACTGCGGCCGGCTGAAATAGGCGGAAAAAGGCTTGCACCCGCTGCTGGCAACAGAGCTTGGAGAACCCATAGCTGGGCGTAAAACAGGGGATTGCCGGCCTTGCGCCTGTGCGGACCCGCAGCGCCGGAGAGAGCTTTTAAAACGCAGGCCGTGTCAGCGAAAACGTCAGGCTTGTTTAGCGGGGAGTTGGGCTGTGTTCTCTGTCCAGCAAGCGATCTGCTCCAGCAGTTCTTTCTTGCGAACCGGCTTGGACAGGAACCCAGACATTCCGGCGGCGCGGCAGGCCGCTTCGTCCGTGCTCAGCACATTTGCCGTGAGGGCCAGAATAGGGCAGGCCGGGCGGTTGTTCTCCTGCTCCCAGGCGCGCAGGCGCCGGGTGGCTTCCAGCCCGTCCATCACCGGCATCGACATGTCCATCAGCACCAGGTCGAAGCTTTGCGCGGCAAAGGTGCTGAGCGCCTCCTGGCCGTTGCTGCAGATGGTCAGGCTGATGCCGGTCGGGGCCAGCATTTTCCTTAGGACCAGTTGATTGGTGCGGTTGTCCTCTGCTGCAAGAACCCGCAGGTGGCCGAAACTGTCCCCGGTTAACTCAGCAGCAGCCGGCTGGCTAGCGGCTGGAAGGAGCGGACTGTTCAAGGCGTCCAGCAACGTGCGCAGCAGAAGTTTGCCGCGGGCGGGCTTCAAGAGCACGTGCACGGTTTTGCAGCTTTTGAGCACCTGGTAGTCGGCCAGCAGCTGGCCGCCGGTGCAATACACGATGGGCAGTTCCCGGCAGCCCGGCAGCGCGTGCAGCTCTTGGCAGAAGGCTCTGGCCTGCTCCAGCGGCAGGCTGGTTTCCACCAGCACCAGATCCGGCCGGCGCTGCTCTGCCGTCATCGCGGTGACCTGAGCCAGCAGGTCTTCCAGGCTGGAGGGGGCAAGCGTTTCCGCACCCCAATAGTCAAGCTGGCGCATCCGCACTTCACGGGAGAAGGGCAGATCCGCAACCACCGCCACGCGGGTTCCTGCCAGCGGTTGCGCCCGCGGTGCCGCCGGGACGGCGACAGGCAGCGTCAGGCAGACGGTAAAACAGGACCCTTTGCCGACTTCTGAGACGACATCAATCCGGCCGCCCATTGCCTGTGCCAGCCGCGAGGAAATTGCCAGCCCGAGCCCGGTGCCTTCGAAGCGGCGGGCGTTGGTGCTTTCGACCTGTTCGAAGGCGTGAAAGATCTGGCCCAAGCTGTCCTGGGGGATACCGACCCCGGTATCGCGGACGTCAATGCACAAAGGAATCCTGTGGCTGGCATCGTAGTTGAGGGTGATGCTGATGAAACCGCGCATGGTGAACTTGATGGCGTTGCCAACGAGGTTCATCAGGATCTGCCGCACCCGGCCGCTGTCGCCGCAGAATACAGCCGGGGTGCCTTCGGGGATGTCGATGCAGATCTCTACACCCTTGGCAGTGGCACTGGGAGACATCAGTGCAGCCACGTCATAAATCACGTCGCGCAGGTTGAAGGGCTGCTCCAGCATCTGTGTCTTGCCGGCCTCGAGCTTGGAGAAGTCGAGGATGTCGTTGACAATGCGCAGCAGCGCCTCTGAGGAGGTCAGGATAGTGTTGGCACAGGATTGCTGTTCAGATGTCAGGCTGGTCTCGCTGAGCACTTCCGCCATGCCAAGCACGCCATTGATCGGGGTGCGGATTTCATGGCTCATGGTGGCCAGAAAGCGGGACTTGGTCTCAGTTGCCGCTTCAGCTCTTGCTTTCTCCTGCATCAGATTGTCGGCGATCCGTTTCTTCTCTTGAAGACTGATTTCAAGAGTGTCGAGAGCGGTGAACATGGCGGCAATCTCGTCATCGCCGACCGGTGCCGCGGGCTGTTCGCGGCTGGCGAGCCGCCGCAGCTGCTGGGCTGCCAGCTGGATTGCCGCCGAGAAGCTGCGTGCCCTGCGCATGGAAAACATCAAGGCTGCGGCCATCAGCAGGGCGGTTCCGGTCAATCCCAGAACCAGGATGCGGGTCAGCGCCTGGTTGGTTTCTGCAACGGCCTGTTCCGCATGTTGCGCGGCCATCGACGTTACGATTGCGGCCTGACGGGTTACGGCCTCACTGCTCATGACCAATGCGCTGAGTGTGGGGATTTCCTGTTCGGGTTTGATGCCCAGGAGCACAACAGCCTTGACGCACCATACCGACAGGGCCGTGTCCAGCGCCCGGACTTCCGCCCGCAGCGGTGCGGACAGCGGCAGCTCCGTCAGCGCGGCAAGTTCCCTGTTGATTGCATTCAGGTAGCTCTGGAATTGCCTGGCCACATCCTCTTGCGGGATCAGCCGGGTCATTGCCAGCACATCCTGAGCATAGTCTTCGGCGGCGGTTATGCCCGATGTGACGCTGCTGATGCGCCGGATAACTTCCAGCGACGATTCCAGTGCGGCGTCCTTGCGGGCGGATGCAAAGACGGCCATGCCCCCGACGAGGAGCGCCGCGAACAAGGCTGCTCCTGCGATGACCAGTACCGGCAGCACGATGGACCGTTTGATGTTCATGCGTGATGTCCCTCAGCCGTGCGCATCAGTTGGCCGGCAGGATTGGGGTTGGCACGTTGGTCCCGGTGTCCGTCAGCGTTGCCAGGAAAGCGATGAGATCCTCAGTGTCGCCTTCTTCCAGGCTGAAACCTTCGATGTCTGAAGTTCTGGCAATTCCTGCGTTGCCGCCAGCGGAATAGTGGCGGATCACCTCTTCCAGGGAAATCAAAGTGCCATCATGCATGAAGGGCGCCCGCAGCACGATATTGCGCAGGCCCGGGGTTTTGAAACGGAAGTTCTGGCCGGGGTCGGGTGGAACCAGACCGCCGCCGCCCAGATCACTGGTCGGCAGGCCGATGTCATGCATCTGGTTGTCGGTGAACATCCAGCCGGTGTGGCACGATGCGCAGTTCGCTTTGCCGGTGAAGAGAGCAAAGCCGCGTTTGGCGGCGTCGGATACGGCCGTTTCATCACCTTCCACCCAGCGGTCGAAACTGGCGACACCGCTGACGATTGTCCGCTGGTACATGGCTAACGCCTTCAGCACGCTTTCCTTGCGGATGCCTTGGCCCGGGAACAGGCGGTCGAACCAGATTCTGTAATCCTCAACCGCGGACAGCCGTTCGGTGATCCCTTCAAATGTGGCGTTCATTTCATCCGGGGCTGTGATCGGCGCGGCGGCCTGTTCTTCCAGGCTTGTGGCGCGCCCGTCCCAGAACAGCGGCGTGATCCACGCGGCATTCAGGATCGTCGGTGTGTGACGGCGGATCGGCGTGCCGGCAGCACCTCTGGCCTTGGGCACCGGAACTTCCCACCCGAAAGAGGGGCTGTGGCAACTGGAACAGCTGATATTCTGGCCGCCGGAAAGGCGCGGATCAAAGAACAGCATTTTGCCAAGGGTGGCAATTTCGCGGTTGTAGGGAGCGTCTTCGGGAAAGGGCACGGTTTGCGGGCGCTGGAACGCTTCAAGCCCGGCCGCCTGGGCCAGGCTTTGGAAAGTCCAAAATAGCAGCGGTGCCAGGACAGCAGCTTTCCACCGCATTCAGGACCTCCTCCTCGTTTCCCGCAACCTTGTTAACCGGAAAGCCATCATCTGAGAAGGCCGTTAAGATATCGTGAGCTGTGCTCTGTCGGCTGCGGTTTATGACGCAGCCGGAGCGGGCTTGCCGGAGACTTTCTTGGGGCCAAGCCGCCGGGTGACAAGCCAAGGGCCGGCTTTCAGCACCATCAGCGCGAACCCGGCGGTCCAAAGTATAGCGGAGAGCGCGATCCCATCCAGTCCTGCAGTCAGTCCGCTACTGCCGGCAACGCGCGCTGCGGCAGCACCCAGCAGCAGCATGAAGGCTAGGGACAGGGCAGGGCCGGCAGCCAGCGGCCGGCCGCTATGGCCCATGGTGGCGCGCATCATCACCGCCAGAGTCATGCCGCCGATGGCACCAATGCCAAGTATATGTGCCGCCGCAGCCGGTTCCAGCAATCCATAGGGGACGCCGGCTGCTGCGATCAGCCCGGCAGGCACCAGCGCATAGGCCAGGTGCAGCATCAGCAGCAACGGATCCGGCAGGGTCGCCAGGCTGCGCCAGCGCGCCAGCCGCACCGCGTGCAGCACACCAGCCGCCAGCAGCAGAGCACCGCTGACTGCGGCCCAGGGCGCGGCGGTCCAGGCCAGCAGGGCCGCCGCGCCGCTAACCAGCGTGACTGCGTCGAATTTTCCGAAGGGCACCGGCATTTTTTCTGCACCGTGTCTGGCCAGCCAGTTGCGGGTGAAGCTGGGAATGATCCGGCCGCCAATCAGCATGATCAGGAAGATTAGCACTGCAATGCCCAGACGGCGCGAGACATCTGCCGCACCTTCGGTCATGGCCTCGATGTGGAAACAGGCGTTGGCGATGCCCAGCAGAGTGACAGGCACCAGGACCTTGAGGTTGCGCCAGTTCTCACCAGCGATGATCTCACGTGCGATCATGGCAATCACAGCGGCCAGGAAGGCACAGTCCACGACCATCACCCCCAGCGCGGGCAGCCCCAGCCAGCCCGCCGCCGCGAGCCGGCCCAGCAGCCACAGGCCGGACAGCAGCGCCAGCGGCAGCCCGCGTGCAGGCATCCGGCCGGTCCAGTTCGGCACTGCGGTGAACAGGAACCCTGCCACCACGGCGGCGCCGTATCCGAAGATCATTTCGTGGATGTGCCAGTCGGTTGCAAGGAACGGGCCGGAATACTCCAGAGTGCCGCGCCAGATCAGCAGCCAGGCAGGGATTGCCACCAGTGCAAACAGGCAGGCACCCAGAAAGAACGGCCGGAAGCCGAAGGAAAAGAGAACAGGTCCAGTGTAGTCGGTTCGCGCAGCCATCACGGCCTCCCAGCGTCCTGGCAGATGAAAGGCGGGCGGCACTGGTCAGGTGCCGCCCGCCGGTCCGGCGCAAGGGACGCAATCTTTTGCCGGACCCCGTGGATCAGCACCGGCGGGCAGGGGAGAGGGAGGCTCCCCGGATCCGGATTTCCGATTTTCCCGCACGGTTGTTTCCTCCGGCGTCACTATGCGATAACGGCAGAGCGACCTCTTTGTCCTTCAGCAAACTTGCGGTGCATTCTTGTCCAAGCTCGATGAAAGCCTTCTGACCGGGCTGCCGCCCTTCAGCCTCCTGGAGCGCAGCCAGATCCGTGAAATCCTCGATCAGGCGCTGCCCAAGCGGTATGACGAGGGAGCGGAGATTTTTCACGAAGGCCATGACGCAGAGCGGTTCCATCTGCTTTTGGACGGCTACATCCGGGTGGTGAAAACCACCGAGGGCGGCGAGCAGATCATCGCGCTGCACATTTCCCCCGGCCAGCTGTTCGGTATTGCGCCTGCCCTGAACCGGGACACCTATCCGGCGACCGCTGTGGCGGCCTCGGAATCATTGGCGCTGTCCTGGCCGGTGCGGTTGTGGGGGGAGTTCACCGCCAACTACCAAGGCTTTGCCACGGAGAGCTACAACACCCTGGGCCAGCGGCTGGGGGAGATGCAGACCCGCATCACCGAACTGGCCACACAGGCGGTGGAGCAGCGGGTGGCGGCGGCGCTGTTGCGGATGGTGACCCAATCGGGCCGCAAGGTGGAGGAGGGGATCGAGATCGCCTTCCCGGTGACCCGACGCAATATTTCCGAGATGACCGGCACCACGCTGCACACCGTGAGCCGCCTGCTGTCGGCCTGGGAAAAGGACGGTATCGTGCACTCCACCCGCAAGCACATTGTGGTTACGGCCCCGCACAGGCTGGTGGTTCTGAGCGGGGCGCAAGGCTAGGGGGACAGGCCCCTCGCATCATCTGCCGCGGCCGCGGCGTGTGATGCGGTCAGAAGTTGTCCCATCCCTGGGCCATAGGCAGATCTTCCTCTGCAAAAGCCGTTTCGGGCCGGGAGACAGGCGCAGTCGGCGTTCTTGCCATAACCGCCGGTTCGGCGCCCTCGCTGCCATCCTTGAACCTGGAAACCTCTTGGGTCAGATGGCCGGCATCGTTGGACAGCATCTGGCTTGCGGCTGAGGTCTGTTCGACCATAGCTGCGTTCTGCTGGGTGACCTGATCAAGCTGCGAAACACCCTGGTTGATCTCGGTCAGCGCGGTTGACTGCTCGGAAGCGCCGGTTGCGATATCCTGGATGTGCTCTGAGATCGTGGCGACGCTCTTGATGATCTGCTGCAGTTCTTCGCCGGACTTGCCAACAAGATCGACGCCTGTGGCAACCTGCCGGTTGCTTTCTCCGATCAGCTGCTTGATTTCACCCGCTGCTTCTGCAGAGCGCTGGGCCAGCGCGCGGACCTCGGAAGCAACAACTGCGAACCCGCGGCCGGCCTCACCGGCCCGTGCGGCCTCAACACCGGCGTTCAGCGCCAGAAGATTGGTCTGGAACGCAATGTCGTCGATGACACCGATGATTTTCGAGATCTGCTCAGAAGAGCTTTCGATTTGCGCCATTGCGTCAATTGCGCTGCTCACGACCTCGCCGCTGCGTTCCGCAGATGTTTTGGCTTCTGTTACGATGCCTTCCACTTTCCGGGCGCCTTCGGCGGAGGCTTTAACAGTTGCTGACAGCTGTTCTATGGCCGCGGCCGTTTCTTCCAGGGTGGCGGCCTGGCTTTCGGTCCGCTGGGACAGATTGCCTGCGGCTTGCGAAATTTCCTCCGCGGTGCGTCCGACCGCGGAGGACACTTGCTTGACCGTTCTTACAGACGAGCTGAGCTGCTCAAGCGAGTGGTTGAATGTCTTCCCGAGGGTGCCGACATCCGGAAGATCGGAAACCGTAACCCGGTGGGTCAGATTGCCTCCGCTGAGTTCATGAAGGCCATCTCCGATCTCATCCAACGCGCGGCGGCGGGCGGTGATGTCGGAGGCAACTTTCACCACTCTCACTACCTTGCCCTCTTCACTTTCTACAGGGGCATAGGTCGCCTGAATCCAGATTGTTTCACCGGACTTTGTCACACGCGGAAACTGGTCCGTGAACACTCTGCCGCTGGCTAGATCCGACCAGAAAGTTTTGTAGTCATTGGATGCGACCAGTTCCGGAGCGACAAACATGGAATGGTGTTTTCCCTGGATTTCCTCCAGGCCATATCCCAATGCGCCAAGAAAGTTCTGGTTCGCGGTGATGATCGTGCCGTCCGGGTGGAACTGAATGGTCGCCTGTGTGCGGTCAACCATTCCGGCAATGATTGCGGTGGTGTCGTCTGTTTCAGTCGATTGCGACTTTTTTCTCGTAAAAAACACTAGCTTTACTCCAAGGATTGCTGGGTCTCATTCCTCTGGATCAAAAGTCATATCGCAAAAATAGAATAAAAAAGTTAATGCGCCCTGAGGCACTGGTCAGCCTTGCAGCTGCCGCCCGGTCAGTGAGGCTTCAAGCCTTAGCGGCGTTCCTCAAGCTTTCCCGGAACGCCATCTCCTCCAGCCCGTATTCTTCGCAGGCATCAATCAGCGTGTGAAAGGGAGCAATCGGGCAGCCAGGGCAGAGCATCTGGCGGTTCATGAACTCGCCCGCACAGGCGGGCCAATAGTGGAACAGTTCCGAAAGCGGCAGGTCGGGATTGTCGAAATCAGGGCGGCGCATGGGCATCCTCCTTTTCCTGCATCCTGCGTGCAGCAATGGGCGCGGTCTTTGCGCTTGGACAATATCCGCGGCAGTGCGCGGGTTTAGGCAGAATGCATCCGCAACTGTACTCAGGACCGCGATATGTCAGAGATACTTACTAAGTCGCGGGCCAGGAACGTGTTCTACGGAGGCTCCTTGTTCTTCGTCGTCGTGTTCGTGGCCATGACCGCGCACAGCCACCGCTATATCACCCAAACATCCACCGCTGGCATGGAGCTGACCGACGAGGTGCGCCAGGGGAAACATGTGTGGGAGCGCCACTCCTGCATCAACTGCCACACGCTGCACGGCGAGGGCGCCTATTTTGCCCCCGAAGTGGGCAATGTGATGACCCGCTGGGGTGTGCTGGACGACCCGGAAGGCGCCTATGAAATGCTGGATGGCTGGATGAAATCGCAGCCCTCCGGCGTCGAGGGCCGCCGCCAGATGCCGTTCTTTGAGCTGACGGAAGAAGAGACCAGGGCCTTGTCCGAATTCCTGCGCTGGGCGGATCAGACCGACACCCAGAACTGGCCGCCGAACGACGCGGGCTGAGGGGAGAAAAACAATGAAATATCAATCACAAAAAGTGGCCTATGCCTATTTCATGGTGGCAATGGGCCTGTTTGCCATTCAGGTTCTGGGCGGGTTGCTAGCGGGGTGGATCTATGTCTGGCCCAACACGCTGAGCGAGCTGCTGCCGTTCAACATCGTGCGGATGCTGCACACCAACGCGCTGGTGGTCTGGCTGCTGCTGGGCTTCTTCGGCGCCGCCTATTACCTGATCCCTGAAGAAAGCGAGCGGGAGATCTTCTCGGTCAGGCTGGCCTATATCCAGTTGGCCATTCTGGTTGTCGGGACGCTCGGCGCAGTGGTCTCCTACCTGGCCGGCATCCACGGCGGGCGGGAGTTCTTGGAACAGCCCCTGTGGGTCAAGTTCGGCATCCTCGTTGCAGCGGTGATCTTCCTTGTGAATATTTCCCTGACCGTGCTGGCAGGCCGCAAGACTGCGATCACCAACATCCTGCTGATGGGTCTGTGGTTGCTGTCGCTTTTGTGGATCTTTGCCTTCATCAACCCGGACAACCTGTCGCTCGACAAAATGTACTGGTGGTTCGTCGTCCACCTGTGGGTGGAAGCCACCTGGGAGCTGGTGATGGCCGCAATCCTTGGTTACCTGATGCTGAAATTGACCGGCGTTGACCGCGAGGTGGTGGAGAAATGGCTCTATGTCATCGTTGCCCTGGCGCTGTTCTCCGGCATCCTCGGCACCGGCCACCACTTCTTCTGGATCGGCACCCCCGGTTACTGGCAGTGGATCGGCTCGATCTTCTCGACCCTGGAAGTGATCCCGTTCTTTGCGATGATGAGCTTTGCCTTCATCATGGTCTGGAAGGGCCGCAAGAACCACCCGAACAAGGCCGCGCTGCTGTGGTCGCTCGGGTCCTCCACCGTGGCCTTCTTCGGGGCCGGCGTCTGGGGGTTCCTGCACACGCTGCACGGGGTGAATTTCTACACCCACGGCACCCAGATCACCGCCGCCCACGGCCACCTCGCGTTCTTCGGTGCCTATGTGGCCTTGAACCTGGCGATGTTCACCTATGCGATGCCGCAGCTCAGGAACCGCGACCCCTATAACCAGGTGCTGAACATGGCCTCCTTCTGGCTGATGACCGGCGGCATGGCCTTCATGACCTTCGTGCTGACCTTTGCAGGCACCATCCAGACCCACATGCAGCGCATTGTCGGTGACTACTACATGGATGTGCAGGACCAGCTGGGGATCTTCTACCTGATGCGCCTCGGCTCCGGCGTGGCGGTTGTGCTGGGCGCGCTGGTGTTCATCTACTCGATGGTGGTGATCCGCCGCGAAGTCATCAAACCCGGCCCCGCGGCCGTACCGGGAGAGTAAGCCATGAACGCGATGAACATGCCTTCCGTGCCCTTCTACCGTCCCGCAGGCGATGAATGCACCGTCTTCGAGATGGCCCAAGCCAACGGTCTGCCCCTTCTTCTGAAGGGGCCCACCGGCTGCGGCAAGACGCGGTTCGTGGAACATATGGCAGCCCGGCTTGGGCTGCCCCTCCACACCGTTGCCTGCCATGACGACCTGTCCGCCGCCGACCTGATCGGGCGCTACCTGCTGAAAGGCGGCGAAACCGTCTGGGTGGATGGCCCGCTGACCCGCGCGGTGCGCGAGGGCGGCATCTGCTACCTCGACGAGGTGGTCGAAGCCCGAAAGGACGTGGCGGTGGTGCTGCACCCGCTGACCGACGACCGCCGCCGCCTGGTCATCGACCGCACCGGTGAGGAGCTGGCTGCGCCCAAACCCTTCATGCTGGTCGCGAGCTACAACCCCGGCTACCAGAACATCCTGAAGAAGCTGAAGCCCTCGACCCGGCAGCGCTTCCTGTCGATCGGCTTCGACTTCCCGGAAAGTTCCGCCGAAACCGCGGTTGTTGTTGCCGAAAGCGGGTTGGACGAGGAGCGTTCCGCCGCGCTGGTGCGGCTGGCGGGCCATATCCGCAAGCTTTCTGGTATGGACCTGGAGGAAGGCGTCTCCACCCGCCTCTTGATCTACGCCGCCACGCTGATTGCCAAGGGCATGGGCGTGGAGCGCGCGGTGGAGGCCGCCATCATCGAACCCCTCAGCGACGAGGGTGACGTGCAGCAGGCGCTGCGCGACCTTGCCGCCAGCGTCTACGGGTGATGCCATGATCCACGCTCTCGACCTTCTGGAACCCGAGGAAACGGTTGGCAACCTGTGGCATGGCATGGCCACACGGATCGGCGCCGCAGAGGATGGGGCCGAACACACCGTCCGGTTCGAGGACATGCGCGCCAGCGTGGCGGCGCTGTTCCGGGCGCTGGGCGGGGCCGGGGGCGTGGAAATCCAGGCGGCGCCTGCGGTGCTGTCGGGCCATCGTCCGGTCCGGCTGCGCCGCATCGGCACTCCGCGCGAGATGGCGCATATGGCCAGTTTCGATGGCGAGCGCCTGCGCCTGCCGCCGGAAATGGCTGTCTTTCCCAGCCCCGAGCTGAACCGCAAGGCTTATCTGTGGCTGGCTGCAATGGCCGCCTCGATCGAATTGCCTGATCGCAACGAAGACCTTTACCAGGCTGATCAGCTGGAGATCGCCGCCAATGCCCGCGCCGCGGACAAGGTATTTGCCGCTTGTCCCGGGCTGCGATCTGCCTATGGGACTTTCTGTGCCCATATTGCCGGAACCCGCAAACGCAATGGCTTGCCGAGGTTTGAGGCACGGATCGAGCGGATGGTGCTGGATCAGATCGGCTCCGACTGCCGGGTGGCCGAGCCCTGCACCTGCACCGCGCCGCGCGGCTACCGGACCTACCAGCCGGTGCCGTTCTGGCTGCGCCTGCCGGTGCCGCAAGCGGGCAGGGGGGCAGCACCTGAAGCGGATGAGGAGATGAAGACGCCGGGCCTGGCCGTCTCCACCCGCAAGACGGCCAAGCGGCAGGACCAGGATCAGACCACCCGCAAGGACAGCTTCATCGTCCACCGGTTTGAATCCATCCTGTCCTGGGCCGAAAGCCTGAACATCAACCGCATGGTCGATGACGACGACAACGAGAACGCCCAGAAAGCGGCGGAGGATCAGGACAACCTCACCCTCTCGCAGCACATGAAGCGCGCGGCGTCGCGGCTGCGGATCTCGCTCGACCTGTCGCCGCAGGATGCCGAGCATGAACGGCTGGCGGGGCAGTTCACCTATCCCGAATGGAACCACCGGCTGGGCAAGCACATGCCCGCCCATACCCGCGTGCTGGAGGCCGAAGGCAATCCCGCCGACAGCTTCCAGCCCGATCCGCGGCTGGTCGCCCGGGTGCGCCGCCAGTTCGCACCGCTGCACCCGCGCCGGGTGATGCTGCCGCGGCAGCTGGATGGCGACGAGCTGGATCTGGAAGCGGTGGTCAAATCCCATGTCGATCTGGCCTGCGGCCAGCAGGGCAGCGACCGGGTCTGGCAGGCCAGCCGCCCGATGGCCCGCGATCTGAGTGTGGCAGTGCTGATGGACTGTTCGCGTTCCACCGAGGCCACGGTTGGCGACCGCCCGGTGATCGAGACCGCCCGTGAAACCCTGGCGGCCCTAGCCGGCGGCATCGCAACTGCAGGTGACCGGCTGGGCATCTGGGGCTTCTCCTCCCTGCGCCGCGACCGGGTGTTCCTGACCCGCGCCAAAGGGTTCGAGGATCCGATGTCCGAGGCGGTCACTGCCCGTATCGGCGGCTTCAAGCCCGGCCACTACACCCGTCTTGGTGCGGCGATCCGCCATGCCTCCGCCCAACTGGCAGAGGAAGGATCCGAACGCCGTCTTCTCTTGGTGCTGACCGATGGCAAGCCCAACGATCTGGACCACTACGAAGGCGTGCATGGCATCGAGGACAGCCGCATGGCGGTGCGCGAGGCGCGCGCCCTGGGCCAGTCGGTGCATGGCGTGGTGATCGACGCCGACGGGCAGGACTGGTTTGCCCGCATCTTCGGGCGCGCGGGGTTCACCCTGCTGCCCGACCCGGACCGGCTGCCGCGCGCGCTGCCGGAAATCTATCAATCCCTGACCATGGAGCACTGAGATGAAACGCCTTCTCTCCTTCGCCCTGCTGGTGCCCTCCAGCGCCTTTGCCGCCACGTTCGAGCGCCCGATCCCGCAGCCGCAGACCGAAACCGCGGAGTTCTGGTTCCTGATGGGCTCCATCGCCCTGATCGTCAGCCTGGGGTTTGTCCAGTACCTGGTGAGCCGGCGATGACACCGCGGCCCTCCTGGCGGCTGCTGGCGGCGCTTTACCCGTTCGGGGCGGGTGCGGCGGCGGTGAACATCTTCTTTGCCTCGCTGATTGCCAGCTGGATCGGCTGGCGGGTGCTGACCCCTTATGAATCGGTGGCATGGGGGCTGTTGCTGGGCTTACCCCTTACGTTTGTGTTCGCCTGCCACATCGAACGCCTGAAACAGCAGGCCAACGGCGGCTGATCGCTTTGCTTCATGCAGCAAGGCCCTGCAGCGCAGGGCCTTGAACCGTTCGGCATAAGGGGGAAACACAAGTGGCAAGGCGGCTGGTTTTAGGGGGGAGAGCCGCCTTGCCGCGGGATCAGCCGGCTGTTGGCAGCAGACCGGCTTCCTCCGCTGCCTTCACCTCAGCCAGATCCGCCTCGCCGTCGGCATTGGCGTCGATGGTTGCAAAGGTTTCCTCTGTCAGGTCGGGAAACGCCGCCTGCAGCTCTTCCAGCGAATAGGTGCCATTGCCGTCAGTATCGGCCTCGGTGATGGAGTCCATCGCCGCCAGCGGTGATGCGGTCAAAGCAGCAAAAGCGGCGGCGGTCAGTGCGAAGGTTTTCATGTGAGACACTCCAGTCATGGGTTCGGGTCTTCCTGCGGCCGCGGTTGTCCGCGTGCCGTGGCATAGTGCTAGGCCGGGCTGGTGTCGGCTTCCACGCTGTTGCTGCATGCTGGTCGTTTCAGGCACCGGGCTGCCGGAACGGCCTGGTTTGCCCGGCGCATTGCCGCTCTGAAATTCTGCTGGTCCTTTCTCCGCTCATGCCCTTTGGCCCGTCCTGCGGGTTTTCGCCCGTTCAGGCGGCCCCTGGAGAAAGGAAGGCGTCATTGCGGCTTCTGCCCAAATCAGCAGAGGCCGGATGTAATGAATGCCAAGTGAGTCGAAGGCAAAAAACAGGTGCTGCTGAAGCCGCCAAACACGGGTGCGGCGGGCATTTTGCCCGCCGGTGTGCCAGACCAGTATTCAGGTGGTTCTTGCGGGTTTATTGCGAAGGGACAGCAAAGCCGCCGTTCAAGGCGCTGACAGCCAGTTCCGGTGCGCTGTTGCGCGTTGCCATGCGCTCCAGATTGACGATAGTCGACAGCATGATGCGGTCATGGCTCCAGTCGCTGGGCCGCTGCAGCAGCATCGCTGTTGCCAGAACCACCCCGGCCATCGCCAATGAGACCACACCCCAGCCAAGCGAGTTCGGTCCCCGGGGCTGAACCGCGGTCACCGCGATGATCCGCCGTTGCAGGGATGCGCCGCGGCGGGTTTCGCGGCGGTCGACCAGCGCAACCGCAGGACTGCGGCGCATGAACAGGGCAGGGCTGCGGGCGGCGTGGGCGCAGGCCCGGATCAGGCATTCGCAATAGGCACGCACATCGAAAGAAGGCCTCGCCATCAGTGCCTGATCACAGGCAAATTCACGCAGCAGCCGCACCTCGCGCCGCCACAGGTAGAAGGCGGGGTTCCAGAACAGGAGCGGTCGGAGCATCTCCAGCAGAAACTCGCATTCGATGTCGCGCTGGCGGAAATGCTGCAGCTCGTGCGCGATGGTCAGGCGCAGGTCGCACGGGTCATTCAGCAGCTGCGTGGGCAGAACCACATAGCGGCAAAACGGCCCGCGGGTGGAATAGGCCACGCGGATGTCATCGGACACCATCAGCTGAACCCGGCCAATGCGTTTCCAGACAAAGGCACCTGCCAGGTTTTGCCGCAGCCGGAAGACGGAAACCGCTACATGCACCAGGCAGATCAGAGCCCCGGCGGCAAAGGCTGCGGCAAGGGCTTGCGCCCAGGCCGGCTGCAGGCTGGTGAGGCCGCGCACCGCATCCTCGCGCAGGCCGAGGGTTGCTTCGAATGTACCCGCGCTCATGCTGACATTGCCCTGCAGATACTGCGAGACCAGCATGTCGGAGAAATTCGGCGGATGGGCGATGACGAACCGGGTGAAGGCCAGGATCAGCAGGGGCGAGGCGGCCAGCAGCACCGTCATGCCGTTCAGAAGCCGCAATTGCGGGCGGTAGGCACGGCCCAGCGGGCTGCTTGCCAGAGCCTTGCGTGCGGCAAACCACAGCAGGGTGCCCGCCAGCAGCAGGATATTCAGATCAATATAGGCATTCAGCAGAACATCAGCGTTCATTATCCCCCAGCCTTTCCTCCAAGAGCGCCCGCATCTCCTCAAGCATCTCGTCGGTCACATCCTCATCATCGACCAGCCGCGCCACCAATGCGGCGGGCGCGCCGTTGAAAAGCTTGCTCGAAAGGTTTTTCAGAGATGTTTTCTGATACTCTGCCTTGGGAACGGCGGGGCGGTAAACCAGGGAGCGGTCCTTGCGCTCGCTGGTGAGAAAGCCCTTCTGTTCCATGATCTTGAGAACCGTGGCCACCGAAGTGTAGGCGCGTTCCTGCATCTTGTTCAGCTCGGCAAGGATATCGCGCACGGTGCCGCCGCCCATGTCCCAGACGACGGTCATGAATTCCAGCTCAACCTCGGTCAGCAGGGAAGTGTCGTGTTTCTTGCGCATCGCCTCGGCAGTCCGGCTCATGTGATCGTTCCAGTCATGCTAGGGGAAGCAGGCTTCCGTGAAAACTATTTTTTTAGAAGATGCGCGGCGGCGGGACTTTTTTTGTCAAAGTTTGCGCTGCCGCGCGAGTCTTCTCAGCAGGGGGCGGAGTGATGGCCAGTCCCAAGGGCACTGCTTGGCGCGCCGGTTCAGGGTCTTGGCTGAGAAGGCCTTGAAGGGCAGGTTTGCCTTCAAGGCCTGTCCCGATTGTGTTTAGGGATTGCGCGTCAAGGGCAAGCCGCCTGCAGCGGGGCCTCTGGCCCCCTTGACCCGCAGTGGCAGCATTGAAACTGACCCGCAGGGCATCAGACCTTCCAGAAGCAGAAGATGCCCCAGGCGATCGACAGCCCCAGCGGCCACCAAAGCGGCATCCCCACCAGTCCCAGCCAGGCCAGGAAGATATAGGAGGTTCCCAGCAGGCTGATGAACAGCCGGTCGCCGCGGGTAGTGGTGAGGCCGAGCACGCCTTTGCGGGCCGCGCCGCCGGGGTGGCGGATTTCGGCGATGATCAGCACGCCGATGGCGCTGAAGATACCGATGAACAACAGGGCAGTGGGCCAGGTCCAGGCCATCCATGAAAGCATTACACCCTCCCCATCGCGAAACCCTTCGCGATGTAGTTGCGGACGAACCAGATCACGATGGCGCCCGGAATGATTGTCAGAGTTCCCGCAGCCGCCAGCAGCCCCAATTCATAGCCCGCAGAGGACGCGGTCTTGGTCATGGTGGCGGCAATCGGCTTGGCGGCAACAGCGGTCAGGGTTTTGGCCAGCAGCAGTTCCACCCAGGAGAACATGAAGCAGAAGAAGGCCGCCACACCCACGCCCGCCTTGATCGAGGGGATGAAGATCGTCGCAAAGAAGCGCGGGAAGGAATAGCCGTCGACAAAGGCGGTCTCGTCCAGCTCCTTGGGAACGCCGCCCATGAAACCCTCCAGGATCCACACCGCCAGCGGGATGTTGAACAGGCAGTGCGCCAGGGCGACGGCCAGATGGGTGTCGAACAGTTCCACCGCGGAATAGAGCTGGAAGAACGGCAGCGCGAAGACGGCGGCAGGCGCCATCCGGTTGGTCAGCAGCCAGAAGAACAGCTGCTTGTCACCCAGGAACCGGTAGCGGCTGAAGGCATAGGCTGCCGGCAGCGCCACCGCGATGGAGATCACCGTGTTGATCGACACGTAGGCGATTGAGTTGATGTAGCCCCAGTACCAGCTGGGATCGGTGAAGATGGTTGCGTAATTGTCCAGCGTGAAAGTCTGCGGGAACAGCGAGAAGCCCGACAGGATTTCATTGGTCGTCTTGAAGCTCATCGCCACCAGCCAGTAGATCGGCAGCATCAGGAACAGGATATAGACGATGGGGACGATGGATCGTTTCTGCATCTGGATCCCTCCCTTAGTTCAGGTCGTCCTTGGTCATCAGCGTGTAGAACAGCCAGGAGACCAGGAGCGTGATTGCAAAATAGATAAGCGACATGGCAGCGGCGGGACCGAGGTCGAACTGGCCAAGCGCGATTTTCACCAGGTCGATCGACAGCAGCGTGGTTGAGTTGCCGGGGCCGCCGCCGGTGAGCACGAACGGCTCAGTGTAGATGTTGAAGCTGTCCATGAAGCGCAAGAGGATGGCGATGGTCAGCACCGTTTTCATCTTCGGCAGCTGGATGAACCGGAACACCGCCCAGTTGGAGGCACCGTCGATCTTGGCCGCCTGGTAATAGGCGTCGGGGATCGACACCAGGCCGGCATAGCTCAGCAGCACCACCAGTGAGGTCCAGTGCCAGACGTCCATGGTGACGATTGTCACCCAGGCCGCAATGGGGTTCTGCGTCATGTCATAGGAGATGCCCAGCACATGGTTCAGGAAATAGCCCAAAAGGCCGATGTCGGGCAGGGTGAAGATGTTCCACATCGCGCCCACAACGTTCCAAGGGATCAGCATCGGCAAGGCCATCAGCACCAGGCACACCGGCACCCAGAACCCCTTGCGCGGCATCGACAGAGCAATGGCGATGCCCAGCGGCACCTCGATGATCAGGATCAGGAAGGTGAACAGGAACTGGCGGCCAAGGGCGGCGTGGAACCTGTCGGAGCGCAGGATCTGCTGGAACCAGTCCAATCCTTGCCAGAAGAACACGTTGTCGCCAAAGGTCTCCTGCACCGAGTAGTTGACCACCGTCATCATCGGGATCAGCGCGTTGAAGGCGACCAGCGCCAGCACCGGCAGGACAAAGAACCAGGCTTTCTGGTTTTCGGTTTTCATCAGGCTGCTCCTTGTTCACCGGTGGCATTGGCGGGGGCGGTGGCAAGCCAGCCGTCCACGTAAAGCCGGGTCATGTCCTGGCGGAAGGCCAGATGCACAGCGCTGCCTTTTCCCGGCGCGGCGCCTTCGGTCACGGCGTTGATGCGGCAGCCGCCGGCCTCGCATTCCACCACCGTGTGGCGGCCGATGTCAGAGACCTTGGTGACTATGGCGGGCAGGCCGTGGTCCGCTAGCGAGACGAATTCCGGGCGGATGCCGATTTCGGTTTTGCCTTCTGCCGCGCCTTGAATGGGGCCTTCGAGCGCGATCTGCTGGCCGGCAAACACGGCAGCGCCGTGCTGCAGCTCGCAAGGCAGGATGTTCATCCCGGGCGAGCCGATGAAATGGCCGACAAAAGTATGCGCAGGCCGCTCGAACAGTTCCACGGGCGTGCCGATCTGCACCACCTCGCCCAGCTGCATCACCACCACTTGGTCGGCGAATGTCAACGCCTCGGTCTGGTCGTGGGTGACGTAGATCATCGTCGCCTTCACCCGCTGGTGCAGCTCCTTCAGCTTGGAGCGCAGTTTCCACTTCAGGTGCGGGTCGATCACGGTGAGCGGCTCATCGAACATCACCACGTTGACGTCCTCGCGCACCAGGCCGCGGCCCATCGAGATCTTCTGCTTGTTGTCGGGGCTGAGGCCCGCGGCTTTCTGCTCCAGCATTTCAGTGACTTCGAGCATCTCGGCAATTGCCATCACCCGCTGGTGCACGGTGGCCTCATCCCGGCCGCGGTTCCTGAGCGGGAACGCCAGGTTGTCGTAGACCGTCATGGTGTCGTAGATCACCGGGAACTGGAACACCTGGGCGATGTTGCGCTGGTCCGGGGGCAGGGCGGTGACGTCCTTGCCGTCGAACAGGATCTGGCCCTCGGACGGCACCAGCAGGCCGGAGATGATGTTCAATAGGGTGGATTTGCCGCAGCCTGAGGGGCCGAGCAACGCATAGGCGCCGCCGTCGGTCCAGTCGAGGTCGATTTCCTTCAGCGCGTAGTCCGAGTCGGATTTCGGTGTCGTAAGATAGCTGTGGCGCAGTTTGGAGAGAGTTATTTTTGCCATTGATGCCTCACGCCGCGCGGCTGCCGTCGGGGGCAAAGAAGTATGCCTGCGCGGGGTCCATGTAGAAGTCGTGCAGCTCGCCCACCTGGTAGGGGTGGACGCCATGGGCCAGCGAGACCCAGCTGCCGGAGCCCATGTCGAAGTGGGCGGAGCTTTCAGAGCCGGAGAGTTCCGTCACCTGCACCTGGCCCGACAGCTGCACATCAGCGCCGTTGCGGGGCCGCGGCAGCACGTGGTGCGGGCGGATTGCGATGGTGTAAGTGCCATCGGCCAGCCCGGCTGCGTCGCCCGCCAGCTCCCAGGTGACGCCAGCGCCCAAGCGGGCCATGCTGCCCTGCTTGGTGATCTCGGCGGTGTTGATCGGAGGGTCGGAGAACACCCGGGCCGCATCGACATTGCCGGGGTTGCGGTAGATCTCCGCGGTGGGGCCGAACTGGGTCACCCGGCCGTCGCGCATCAGTGCGGTTTTGCCGCCCAGAAGCAGCGCCTCTTCGGGTTCAGAGGTCGCATAGACCACCACCGCGCCGCGGCCTGCGAACAGCTCGGGCAGCTGGTCTCGCAGCTCTTCGCGCAGCTTGTAGTCGAGGTTGGCCAGAGGCTCGTCCAGGAACACCGCACGGCTTTCCTTGGCAATTGCACGGGCCAGGGCGCAGCGCTGCTGCTGGCCACCGGACAGCTCATGCGGGCGGCGGTGCAGCATCGGCTTCAGCTGCAGAATCTCCGCTGCTTCTTCGACGCGGCCTTCGATTTCCGACTTCGCCATTCCAGCCACTTTCAGCGGCGAGGCGATGTTGTCATACACCGTCATATGCGGGTAGTTGATGAAGAACTGATGCACCAGGCTGATGTTGCGCTTCTGGGTGCTGAGACGGCTGACATCCTCGCCATCCATCAGTACCTGGCCGCTGGCCATCGGGTCGAGGCCCGCCATCAGTTTTATGAGTGAGGTCTTTCCGGAGCCGGTGGCGCCGAGGAGGACATTGAAGTGACCGGGTTCCAGCAAAAGGGAGGTTTCCTTGATGTGCTGAATGGCGCCGACGCGCTTGGTCACACCCTTGAGTTCGAGTGCCATCTTGCTTTGACTTTCTGGCAGGCGGCCTGTTCGCGCGCGGGGCAGGGGCGCGCTCTGATCTTGGGGAAGATGGCCCCGGATGACGGAAGAGGGTCTCCGGGGCCAGGATAGCCCGGCCAGATGATGGGGATCGTTGGCCGGGCCGGGAGGAGGCCTTAGTTGGTCGCCCAGCGGGCGACCAGCTCGTCATAGTTGACGGTCTGGCCTTGCGGCTTCTCGTTCTCCAGCGGGGCCTTGGCGCCGCCATTGGCGTACCACCACTCCGCGTCTTTCTCTTCGTTCAGGCGCGGGCCGCAGCCGCCATAGACATTCGCCTGCTCGTCTGCACGCTGCATACGGCCCATGGTGATGTCCATTTCCTCGGCCAGACGGTCCATCGCTTCCTGCGGCGTGAAGGCGCCGGAGTTCACGTCACCGATCTGCTGCCACCAGATCTGGGCCAGCTTCGGGTAATCCGGAACGTTGATGCCGGTCGGCGACCATGCCACGCGGTCAGGCGAGCGGTAGAACTCGACCAGGCCGCCCAGCTTCGGTGCGCGCTCGGTGAAGCTTTCGTGGTTCACGGAAGAGTCGCGGATGAAGGTCAGGCCAACGTGTGATTTCTTCACGTCCACGGTCTTGGACACCACGAACTGGGCATAGAGCCAGGCAGCTTGTGCGCGGTCCAGCGGGCTGGACTTGAGGAAGGTCCAGGAGCCCACGTCCTGATAGCCAACCTTCTGGCCTGCTTCCCAGTAGGGGCCGTGCGGGCTGGGCGCCATCCGCCACAGCGGGTTGCCGTCGCCGTCAACGGTATTGTTGCCTTCGGACTGCGGCTTCACCATGTCTGCGGTAAAGGCGGTGTACCAGAAGATCTGCTGTGCCACGTTGCCTTGTGCCAGTGCCGGCAGCGACTGGTAGAAGTCATAGGACGCGGCACCCGGAGGCGCGTATTTGCGCAGCCATTCGTCCCACTTGCGGATCGCATAAACAGCCGCCGGGCCGTTTGCCGCGCCGCCGCGGGTCACGCTGGCGCCCGCCGGGTTGCAAGAACCCTCTTCCATGCGGATGCCCCATTCGTCGATCGGCACGCCGTTCGGCTCGCCCTTCGAGCCGGCACCAGCCATCGACAGCCAGGCGTCGGTCATCCGCCAGCCCAGGTCCGGCGCACGCTTGCCGTAATCCATGTGGCCATAGATCGCGGTGCCGTCGATTTCCTTGACGTGCTCGCTGAAGAACTCGGCGATGTCCTCATAAGCGGACCAGTTGACCGGGACACCCAGGTCATAGCCGTATTTTTCCTTGAACGCGGCCTGCAGGTCTTCGCGGTCGAACCAGTCTTTGCGGAACCAGTAGAGGTTCGCGAACTGCTGATCGGGCAGCTGGTACAGGTCGCCGTCCGGGCCGGTGGTGAACTGGGTGCCCATGAAGTCATCCAGATCGAGGCCGGGGTTGGTCACGTCCTTGAACTCGCCTGCCATCATGTCGGTCAGGTTGTACGCCAGCTGCAGGCGCGAGTGGGTGCCGATCAGGTCGGAGTCATTGACGTAGCCGTCATAGAGGTTCCGCTTGGTCTGCATCTGGGTCTGCACGGCCTGAACAACCTCGCCTTCACCCAGGATCTGGTGGTTCACCTTGATGCCGGTGATTTCCTCAAACGCCTTGGTCAGCACTTCGGATTCATAGCTATGCGTCGGAATGCCTTCCGACAGCACGTTGATCTCCATGCCTTTGTAAGGTTCCGCGGCCTTGATGAACCACTGCAACTCTGACAGCTGTTCATCCTTGGTCAAAGCCGAAGGCTGGAACTCTTCATCAATCCATTTTTTGGCCGCCATTTCGTCGGCATAGCCAATTGATCCCGCAACCACCGCACAAACGGCTGCTGCGGAGAGAAGATACTTACGCATCTCTTCCTCCCTGAAAGTCTCTTGAGGCCAGTTGCGCGTTGGCTGCACCTGACTGGCATAGAGCTTTCATAGGTTGGATTATGTTGTCAAACTAATTTTTTAGTAATAAGTATCATATTGAATTTGTTGTGTAATTTTAGCTCCTTTTGCGCGGTTGCGCCACGCCGCGGCGCAGCATTTGCGGTTGTAACGCTACGGCAGTTTCCCCAATGGCGGGATCTGAAAAAACTGTCGCCGCGGATCGGCTTTGCGTCTATGGAGGTCAGCATGACGCAAAACACCACTTTCGAGATTTTCCTGACCGCAGCGCCGGGGCTGGAACAGGCGCTGCTGGCTGAGGCCAAGGAGCTGGGTTTTGCCGCGCCCAAGGCCGTGCCGGGCGGGGTCACGGTGCAGGGCAACTGGAGTGAGGTCTGGCGCGCCAACCTGTCGGTGCGCGGCGCCGCACGGGTGCTGGCAAGGATCGGCGAATTCCGCGCCTTCCACCTCGCGCAGCTTGACAAACGGGCGCGCAAGTTTCCCTGGAGCGAGGTTCTGCGTCCGGATGTGCCGGTGAAGGTGGAGGTCGCCACCAACAAGAAATCCAAGATCTACCACGCCGGCGCCGCGGCCCAGCGGGTGGAAAAGGCCATTGCCGAGACCCTCGGCGCCCCTGTCACCAAAGACGCCGAACTGACCGTGAAACTGCGGATCGAGGATAATCTCTGCGTCTTCAGCGTCGACACCTCGGGCGAGGGGCTGCACAAGCGCGGCCACAAGTCCGCCGTCGGCAAGGCGCCGATGCGGGAAAACCTCGCCGCGCTGTTTCTGCGCGAATGCGGCTTTGACGGCAGCGAGCCGGTGGTGGACCCGATGTGCGGCTCCGGCACCTTTGTGATCGAGGCGGCCGAGATCACCAAGGGCCTGCTGCCCGGCCGCAGCCGCAGCTTTGCCTTTGAACAGCTTGCAACATTTGATGCGGACGCCTGGGCAGAGATGAAGCAGCCAGGCGAGACGAGCGAGACCGATTTGCTGTTCCACGGCTCCGACCGCAACGCGGGCGCCATTGAGATGTCCACTGCCAATGCAGACCGGGCGGGCGTTGCGGATTGCACCCGATTTGCACAGGCGGCAGTGAGCGACCTGCAGCGCCCTGAAGGCCCGCCGGGCCTGGTTATCGTCAACCCGCCCTATGGCGCCCGGATCGGCAACAAGAAGCTGCTCTTTGCGCTTTACGGCGCCTTGGGCCAGGTGCTGAAGGAGCGCTTCTCCGGCTGGCGGGTGGGCATCGTCACCTCGGAAACCAGCCTGGCCAAGGCAACCAATCTGCCGTTCCTACCGTTTGGCGCGCCGGTAGCACACGGCGGGCTGAAAATCCGCCTGTTCAAAACCGATCCGCTGCCCTGAGGCGGCCGCCGCCGCGGCTTAATTTGTGACGTTTGGTCCCTGTTTCCGGCCTGCACCCGGCCCGGCTATCCTGCTAGGCGGGGTAATAGGGGAGAACCATGCAGCAGGCCGAAGATTTCCGCGCAGAGAGCCGCGCCCTGGCGGCCATCCTTGAGGACCTGCCAGAGGCGGAGTTCCACCGTGAAACCCAGTTCAAGTGCTGGACCATCGAACATGTGCTGGGCCATCTGCACCTGTTCAACACCGCGGCAGAGGCCTCGCTGCGGGGCGAGGACGCTTTCGCGGCCTTCATTGCGCCGGTGCTGCAGGATATGCAGGCAGGCCGCTCCATCCTCGAATGCCAGTTTCCATGGCTGGATGGCCTCAGCGGCCGTGCGCTGTTTTCGGCATGGTGGGAGGGGGCTGAGCGCTGTGCCGATGCTTTTGCCGTGGCAGCTCCCAAGACGCGGCTGAAATGGATCGGGCCGGACATGAGTGCGCTCAGTTCCGTCACAGCCCGGCAGATGGAGACCTGGGCGCATGGGCAGGAGGTGTTCGACCTCCTGGGCCTGGAGCGGCAGGAGCAGGACCGCATCCGCAACATCGCGCATCTGGGGGTGGCGACCTATGGCTGGAGTTTCCGCAACCGCGGGCTGGACGTGCCGGAGCCTGCGCCCTTTGTGCAGCTGACCGGGCCGTCGGGGGCGGTTTGGGAATGGAATGCTCCGCAGGATGAGGATTGTGTCAAAGGCTCTGCGGTGGAGTTTGCACAGGTTGTCACCCAGGTGCGCAGCTTTGCTGACACCGGGTTGCAGGTCTCAGGCACCGCCGCCGAAAGCTGGATGCAAATCGCCCAGTGCTTTGCCGGCCCGCCAGAGCATCCGCCGCGGAAGGGAACGCGATACAGGGCCGGCCCTGCAAAGCCTTAGGCCGGGTGGGGCAGCGACCCCGCAGGCAGGGGGCTTCCGCCTAACACAGCCGGTGGGCCAGCAGGCGCGGGAGTGCGCCGCTGAGGCCCCCGATCACGTTGTGCTGGAGCAACGGGAGAATTGGGCCTGGCCTAGCCCGCGGTCCAGGCCTTGGTCAGCCCTTCCAGCGTCATGCGCTGCGGGTCTGCCACTGTAACTGGCAGCCCCTGGGCTTCCAGCGCGGTGGTATAGATTGCCTGGAGCGGCGCGTCAGCAAGCAGAGCCGCGTTCTGACCCAGCCAATAGGGCCGGGAGGCAGCCAGTTCCGGCCCAAGCAGCAGCCCCCAGAGTCTGCCGCATGCATCTTCTGCCGGCAGATGCCCCAGCCTGGCTTCTGCCTGGAGCGCTGCCAGCCGTGCCGCCAGAAGTTCGGGCTTGGCGATTCCATCTGCCGCCGCTGCGGTGAGAGCTGCCTTGCCGCAACTGGTATCGGCGTTCAGTGCCATTGGCTGCATCACCGCTGCCGCAATCTGGCCGGTCAGCGCGCTTTGGAAGCTGACGGCCTCCCTGGCACTGACTTGAACCCAATGGGTGACAGTGCTGCCGGGCAGGCAGACCACCCCGTCCCAATCCGGGTTCAGCTTCAAAAATCCGCGCAGCCGGGCTGCAGCCCCTTGTATCAGACCGCACGGCGCGGGCTGGCTCAGTCCCGGCATGGCATGGACGGTCAGCTCTTCCAGTTCCACTGCTGCCAAGCGCATTCCGGCAGGCTCCGCCGGTACGTTCTGCGGCGGCACCAGCCCGCTGCCGCCGAGAACCAAGGGTTGCGCATCGCTGGACCGGACCCGCCGCAATCCGGCGGCCAGCGCAGCAGGGCTGGCGTCCTGCAGCCTCTGGACCTGCGCCGGACCTGCGGTTCCACCGGTGACAGTCCAAGCGGTCAGTGTCGTTCCGTCCATATTGGCGGCCAGCCAGCTGGCGCCGCTGCCGGTAGGCTGCGTCATACCCTTATGTCCTCTTATACTTCTGCGCGGTGCGTTATGGCCATGAATCCGGGATCCGGCAAGTGTGCCGCCTTGCCGGGGCGGGCTGCAGAAATGCAAAGACCCGCAGGGTGCTAGTGCCTCCAAATGTTCGCGGCCCCGCGAAAGTCCGCTCTTGCGGCTGCGAACAGTCAGCCGCAGTTTTTCCATTTTCTGGGAGTTGCCGGCTGCACGGCCAAATTTTTAGGATAGAAAATCCACCACTTTAAACCTCGAGGTGCAAAGTTTTCTAATTGCCAGGCTTTCCGGTGCAGATTCTAGAAACAAGCTTACAAGAGCCGACGCCTTGATTCCGGGATGAGGTTGCACCTTCGGGAAACAATTGGTGAATTTCCCTGCTATCGTTTCCCTGTTTTCAGAGGAAGCGCGTGTTTCCGGTGCATTTTTTGGGGAAGTGTAAATTTTACACACAATTTTCTAAATATGTCTTAATTAGGGCGGAGTGCAGGATTGCACCGCCGCCGGGTATTTGATGCGGCCGAATGAAATGGGCGCGGGCGCGTGGGGGCGCGCCCCGTTTCGAACCTGAAAATCAATAACGGCATTCCGCGGCCATGGGCCTGCGGACTGTCAGTGTGAATTGTGAACGTCCGCCGTTTCAGGCGGCTGTCCGGCCGTGGGGACTGGCTGGAGTGAGGGGATGTGGAATGAGAGACGCGGCTTCCGGAGGGGCGGCGCTGTCCTTTGCGCGGGTTGAGGTTGAGGCGAGGCGGGCGTCCAAGGCTGTTGCTTTCCTTCGTCCGCTGCAGATGCAACCGGCCAATTTGAACTCTGCTTTGAACAGGTTTACGCCGGCGGGGCAGGCCGACTGGAGCGCGGACGGGTGCACAAGCAGCGGTGCCTATCCAACAACCGGCAAACGGGTCCTTGATCTGCTGCTGGTGCTCGCGAGCCTGCCGGTCATCCTTCCGCTTGTTGCCATGTGTGCAGCGGCGCTGTGGTTTGAGGGCGGGCAGCCGTTTTACACGCAGGCCCGGCTGGGCCGCGGCGGGCGACCGTTCCGCATCTTGAAGCTGCGCACCATGGTGCGCAATGCGGACCAGTTGCYGCAGCACTACTTGGTTACGGATCCGGCACTGCGCCGCGAGTGGAATGAGACCCAGAAGTTAAAGAATGATCCGCGGATCACCCGCGTCGGCCGTTTCCTGCGCGCCACCTCATTGGATGAGCTGCCGCAGCTGTGGAACGTTGCAAAGGGTGACATGAGCCTGGTCGGGCCGCGTCCGATGATGCCGGAACAGCTGCCGCTCTATGGTGATGCGCGTGCCTATTTTGCCCTGCGGCCAGGGATCACCGGCGTCTGGCAGGTGTCCGTCCGCAACGAAGGCAGTTTTGCAACCCGTGCCCGGGCGGATGCGGATTACCGGCGCGGGCTGTCGCTGGGCGGGGACCTGTCGCTGATTTGGCGAACTGCCGGCGTGGTGCTGAAGGGGACGGGATATTAACGCTTTTCTGGTATGCTCTGCCTGCGCCCCGCGCGTCGGCATCAGACTGTTCGGCCATTGCAGGGAGCACGGTTGTGAAGCATTTTGCTGTATCTGGGTCCGTCACCGCCAGCCCGGTGCGCGGCACCCGGATTTTGGAGAAGGATGACGAAGACGGCATGAGCGAACAAGGGTTCAAACGGTTCCGCCGACGCCGTGCCCCGGCGGAGGTTAAGCCCGCGGCTTCTGATGAGCCGCGGCAACGCCCCTTGGACGCGCCTGCTTCATCCGGTTCCGCTCAACTGCCTGCCACTCTGCCGGAACCCTGGGATCGGATCCAGCAGGTTCCATTCCAGGACGCAGCGGAGCCAAGGCTGCGGCTGCCCCTGGTTAGCCGGTTCCGCTCTACGCCTGCTGCCAAATCCTTCGATCTGCTCCGCACGCGGCTTTCACACACTCTCAGGGCACGCGGCTGGAAGCGGGTGGCGGTGACCGCCCCGGTTTCGGGCTGCGGCAGCACTTTCTCAGCGGTCAACCTCGCGCTCAGCCTGGCCCGGGTTCCCGGCAGCCGCACCGTGCTGATGGATCTGAACTTCCGCCAGCCGGGAATTGCACGGGCCATGGGGATCCAGGCTACTGCTGATATGGGGGCCTACCTGTCCGGTGCAGTTCAAATGGAAGACCAGCTGCTGCGCCCGCTGCCATCGCTGGCAGTCGGGCTGAACAGCGCGACAGATCAGGATGCCGCCGAGATCCTGCATAGCCAAAGCTGCGGCGCAGCCGTGGATGACTTGATGCTGCGCAGCGGCGCTGACACCGCGCTGTTCGACCTGCCTCCGGTGCTGGAGCATGACGACACCGCCGCCTTTCTGCCTCAGGTGGACGGGGTGCTGCTGATCTCTGATGGCACCAGCACCACTGCGGCGCAATTGGCCGCCTGCGAGAAGATGCTTGCCGGCCATACTGAGCTCTTGGGCGTGGTTCTGAACCGCGCGCGCAAGTCTGAAAGCCCGCTGAACTGACCGCTGAAACGCCTTAGTTTCGCCCGGTTGCTATGGTGTAAAACCGGGGGCGGCGGCCGTGGGTGCGGCTTGATCGAATTGGAACAGCCGGGAACCCGGCGGCATGAGAGCAGACTGATGGGGCCGATCTACACACTGGGCGATTTTCTCGACATGGTGCAGCGCAGGCTGTTCACCATCGCTTGCGTGTTTGTCTTGGGATGTCTGGTGTCACTGTGGTTTGCCGCCAGCCAGCAGCATGAATATGAAACGGCGGAAGTGCTTCAGATTACCCAGCCGCAGATTGCCGGCGAACTTGCCAAATCCACGGTCGAAGGCTCATCGGCGCGGCGCATGCAGCTGATCGAGCAGCGGCTGATGGCCCGTGGGACATTACTGGAGATTATCGGGAAATTCGGCTTGTATGCGGACCAGGACTCCCTGACCGAATTGCAGAAAGTGGTGCAGTTGCGGACAGCGGTGCAGATCACTGGCATTGCCGCAGCCCGCGAGGGTTTTGCCGATGACGGCACCATTTCTGTGCTGACCATCACCGCCCGGATGCCCACAGCGGAGCAGGCGCAGCAGGTTGCCAGCGAGTTCGGCCGCCGCACGATTGAACTCAGCATGTCGACCCGCATCGACCAGGCCCGGGAAACTCTTAGCTTCTTTGTTCAAAAGGAAGCCGCCCTGGCAGATCAGGTCGCGGTCCTGGAGGATGAGATTGCCGCCTACCGCAACGCAAATGACGTGACCCTGCCCGGAACCATCGAATTCCGCAGGGCTGAGATTGCCGCGATGAACGAGGGCCTTCTGGAAATTGCCCGCGAGCGGATCGAGATCCGCCGCGCTGCCGACCGCGCTCAGTCGACAGAACGTGCCGCCACTGCCCGCCGCCTGCAGGAAGAAGCCGAACAGCAGCTGGCGACACTGGACGCGCAAGAGGCGCTGCTGACCCAGCGCAAGGCCGGGCTGGAGGCATCCTTGCAGACCACTCCGGAAGTCGAGCGTCAGCTCGGAGCATATGACCGTCGGCTGGAGCAATTGCAGGGCGAACTGGCACAGATGACTGCCCGCCGCAACGAGGCTGAGGTCGGATTCCGGCTTGAGACCAGCCACCAGGCAGAGCGCCTTACGGTGATCGAACCCGCGCCGCTGCCGGACTACCCGGTGACCGGCGCCCGCAAAACCAAGGCACTGATGGGCGCAGCAGCCAGTGCCCTTCTGGCCTTGCTGGCGGCCTTCCTGCAGGAGCTGCGCCACCCGGTGCTGCGCACCGCCGCGCAGATGGAGCGTGAAACCGGCCTAGTGCCCGTGGTTTCCATCCCGGTGATGGACACCCGCCCGCCGCGCCGCGGGCTGTTCCGGCGCAAGTCCTAGACGATATTGGGTTTCTGCCCTTGCGGCAGGTTACCAATGGGCGCCGCTTCTGCCCAAAGCTGTGCCTCGTCTTCTGGCTTTAATCCAGCCTGGTTTGCAGGCGGCGACTAAAGCGTTCCCAGAGCCGCTGCCATTTCAGTGATTTCCGCCCAGTGCCAGCTCAGTGCCGCGCCGCCTGCAGCGCTGCTCAGCAGCGCATAACCGGCGTCATGCACCGGGTCCCAGACATGATGCCTGCGCGCCAGCCGCACCAGCACCGGATAGGCCGACAGCATTGCCAGTCCCAGTGCGACGATCCCGCCTGCCAAGCCGAACCAGGCCACGCCGCCCAAAAACAGACCCGTCTGAAGGCAGGCCCGCGCGGCCGAAAACACAAACAAGCCGCGGCTGTCGCCCGCTGCCAGCGCCGCCTGATCATAAGTCATGGTGATCACCGCAGGTGCCAGGGCCAGGGCGATCAGCACAATCATCGGCCCGGCTTGCAGGTAGCGGTCATCATAGAGAAACTGGACCAGCCACGGCCCGGCCCAGGCCATCAGCAGCAACAGCCCGAGAATTCCTCCCGTCAGCCCGCAGCGCAGCTGCCGCTGCCGCCGCAGGTTCTCAGGTGCCTCCCGCGCAGGCTTGTCACGGTAAACCGGAATCATCAGCCGCTGGTTCACCGCATGGCCCAGGAGCATCGGAAAACTCGCCAGAAAATAGCCGATGTTGTAGATCCCCAGCACCTCCAGAGGCACGAACTTGCCCAAGATCGCCCGGTCCCCTTGCGAGGTCAGGAACCAGAAGGCGGTGGATAGAAAGATCCACTTTCCGAAGTGGATTAGCTCCCGCGCTGCCGCCTTCTCCCAGCGGAAGCGGTTGGCCGCCCCCGGCAGGCCGTAGTGGCACAGCGCCAGCTTGGCTGCGGCCTGAATGACCCCGCCCAGCACCAGCGCGATCACCGATTGCGTGGCCAGAGCCAACAGAACCATCGCCGCCAGCCCGATGGTCTGGCCCGCCAGATCCAGCGCCGTGACCCGTCCCGCCAGCAGGTGCCGGTGCGCGGTCTCGATCCTTGTCGGGTTGAAGCCTGCGATGGCCAGTCCGGCTCCTGCGATGGGCAGGTAGATCAGCAGTTCCGGCGCACCGTAGAATACGGCTGCAGGCCACGCCAGGATTGCGGTCAGCGACCACAACCCGAACCCGCGGACCACCTGAATGGTCCAGGCGGTGTCCAGGAACGCCGGATCGTCGCCCCGCTTGTTCTGGGCAATCGACGGTCCGATGCCCACGTCCGAGAACAGCGACAACCCCACCGTCACCACCGTGACCAGCGCCATCAGGCCAAAGGCCTCAGGAAACAGGATACGCGTCAGGATCAGGTTCGAGGCCAGCCGCAAGGCCTGGCTGCCCCCGTATCCAATCATCAGCCAGGAGGCTGATCGCAGCACCCGCGCCATCATCCCCTGGCCGGCAAAAAGCGAAGCAACCCGCTGCATTCCGGCGCAAATCCCCAATACTCCTGCGGTGCAGGCTAGGCGGGCGGGGCAGGGGCGTCAATCTTGCGGCGGCAACGGCGGCTGTGAGAAGTGTAAGCGGCTGAAATGGGGCGACAATCCTGCTGCCTGTGCCGCATTCTCCACGTCCGCGCGACAAGCGTCACAGGGTGCTGGGCAAGCTGCCAAACCGCCGCTAACCTGCCGCGGATACATGCATTTGCCGGGAAGCCGCCGCGTTGAAGATCGCATATGTCCTGAACACCTATCCGCAACCCTCGCACAGCTTTATCCGCCGCGAGCTGCAGGCGCTGGAACAGCAGGGCGTGGAGATCCTGCGCCTGGCGATGCGCCCCTCTGATGCGGCGCTGGCCGATCCGGGTGACCAGGCAGAGGCCGCGCGCACCGAGTATGTGCTGCAGGCTGGCCCGGGCCGCCTTCTGGCGGCGCTGGTGCAGGTGGCGTTGGCGGCGCCGCACCGTTTCACAAAGGCGCTGGCATTGGCTCTGAAACTGGCGCACGCCTCTGACAAGGGCGCGCTGCGGCATCTGATCTACCTTGGCGAAGCGGCCCATGTGAAACAGCGCTGCCAGGCAGAATGCGTGCAGCACATGCACGCCCACTTCGGCACCAATTCCGCGGCGGTGGCGATGCTGGCGCATGTGCTGGGCGGCCCCGCCTACAGTTTCACAGTGCACGGGCCGGAAGAGTTCGATGCCCCCAACGCGCTGTCGCTTGGCGAGAAGATCCGCCGTGCCGCCTTCACAGTGGGTGTCAGCAGTTTCGGAAAGAGCCAGCTGAGCCGCTGGGCGCCGTTCGCCAAGTGGAACAGCCTGAAAGTTGTGCACTGCGGTATCGAACCAGAGCGCTTTGCCGGCCCGGTGCAGCTTCCTGGCGGCGCGCTGCGGCTTGCCGCCATCGGGCGGTTCGTCGAGCAGAAGGGCCAGATGGTGCTGGTCCGGGCCATGGCACAGCTGGTTGAGCACGTCCCGGATTTGCACTTGGCTCTGATCGGCGACGGGGAAATGCGCCCGGACCTTGAAACGGCAATTGCCGAGCTTGGGCTGCAGCGGAATATCACCCTGACCGGCTGGCTGGCAGAAGACGGCGTGCGGCAGGAGCTGGACCGCGCCCACGCGCTGGTGATGCCCTCTTTCGCAGAGGGGCTGCCGATGGTGGTGATGGAAGCAATGGCCGCTGCCCGGCCGGTCATCGCCACCTATGTTGCGGGCACGCCGGAACTGGTGCAGCCGGGCAAGACTGGCTGGCTGGTTCCTGCAGGCGATGAAACGGCGCTGGCGGAGGCCATTCTGGCGCTGTCGCAATCACCGCTGGAGAGGCTTTCCGAAATGGGCCAGGCCGGCCGCATCAGGGTGCTTGAGCGGCATGACAGCGCCAAGGAAGCCGCCCGCCTGGCAGGGCATTTCCGCGATTCCATCCGGAAGTAGCAGCGGTACCCTCCCGCCCGTCGCCGGCGCATCTGCAGATGCACCGCTCCCGTTGGGCGTGGCCGCCAAAGGTGTGCAGGCGAAGCCAGAGCATCCTGCGGATACGGGAGTGCCGCGAACAGCGGCAGGTCGTCAGCGGCCGCGGGTCCAGCGGCTGCGGGAGGCAAACAGCGGCGTTTTCACCGCCAGCGCAACCGCGGCATAGAACAGAAACCCGGCCGGATCGCGCAGCAGCAGGCGCAAAATCCTGACGGGACCAACCTGCTGTGTGTCGTCGTTCAGCATCAAATGCGGGTAGGTTTCTGCCACTTCCGCCACTCCGGCATTCTGCCGCCGCCGCACCTTCACCAGATTGCGGAACCCCTCCACCATCGGCCAGCTATAGGTGGCCGCCACCCGCATGCGCTCCTGCGGAGCAAAGTTCAGCCGGGCAAAGATGTCGTCGGCAATGATGTCCGGCCAGCCGCCCCAGCGCTGGCGCCCGGCCCGGTTCATGGCAAAGATGCCGAATCCCGGCACGCCGCTCGAGAAGAACGGCAGCCGCATCCAGAACCGTGCATAGGCGCGGGTAACCGGGCTGCGGGCCGGGGAAACCAGCGGGCGGCCGCTGGCATAGCCCGGTGCGCCGCTATCCAAGACCGCTGCGATCTGCGGGATCAGATCCGGTGAAACCTGCACGTCGGCATCCAGATAGACCAGGATTTCCCCGCGCGCGGCGGCATCACCGGCATTCAGCGCGCCCAGCTTACCGCCCTCCGGCAGCACCAGCACCTTCAGCTCCCAGTCTGTCGGAGCGGCAGCCCTGCGGGCCAGCGCCGCGGTCGTATCGCTGCAGCCGTTGGCCAGCACCAGCACCTCTGCCGTCATGCCCGCGGGCAACGGGTCCGAGGCAAAGACTGCCTGCAGGCAGCTTTCGATGTAGTCTGCCTCGTTATGAGCAGGGATCAGAACGGAGATACGCGGGGTCATTTGACAGATTCCAGCGCGTCCCAGCGCGGATTCTGGTCGCTAAGGGTGCGCAAGGCCCCCCAGCTGCCCCATTTTCCGGGCGCGCCTACGTCGGCATAGGCGGTGAACAGGCTGCCGCCAAGTGCCTGCCAGCCTGCCAGCAGGCCGCGGTACAGGCCTCCCATTTCATCCGTGTAGTTGAAATGGGTGAAGAAGCCGGTCAGCTCCGCATCTTCAACCATCGGGCCAATACCCACTACATGGCTGCCGCCCTCGTACATGATCAGATCCAGACCGTGTTTTTGCGCGGCCTCAGCGTGATAAGGCAGCACCCGGCCAAGCAGATCCGCCAGCGTGTCGGCAGGATTGCCGGAGATCAGACCGTCGCGCAGCTCTGCCCCGGCCCGGGCGCTGGCGGCGTCATATTGATGCTGCTGTGCAAATGCAGCAGCTGCTGTGCCCGTCAGCCCGCGTTCCGCGGCCCGCACCAGTGCCTGCTCGCGGCTGTCATCAATCCAGTCGCGGACCTGCCCGGCGCGTTCCTCCAGCCCCAGAATGCCGCCGAAATAGCCGGTTACCGCATAGGCATCGAAGTAGGTGGCAGGCACCTGGCGGTCTGCGCACTCTGCCTTCCACAGGGGGGCCGTCAACACCTGCTCTTCCAGCCCCAGCCAGCCGGTTTGAGACGAGATTACCCGTACCAGCCGTGTGCTGTCTTGGCCGAACACGCTGGTCCATATCTGCGCCACTTCCGCAGCACGGCCGCCGTAGAACTGCATCCACAATCCATCGCCGCCCCAGCGCGCCCGGGCCTGGGCATCGGCCCAGGCGGCCTGCTGAAACTGCCAGTTCCAGACCTCGTTGGAATATTCCACATAGGCGCGCAGGCCCTTGTTCAGTCCGCGCTCTGCCAGCTGCGCAAAGCGCCGCATATAGGTGTCATCTGCCATATGGGGCATGTTGAACCAGGGATCGGCATCCAGCGTGTTGGCCAGTGCCAGCATCACTTCCGCCGGGACCCCTTTCAGCGCCCAGGTGTAATCCGACGTCAGCGGCCGCTCTTCCCACCCTGTCTGCTCAGATCCATTGGTGGCCATCCAATCCATGAACCGCAACGCGGCAAAACCATCCAGCCGCTTCAGCCACAGCGGATTGAACAGCGCACCGCCGTCAAAGGCAGCCAGATGCTCCTCCTTCACCACCGTGATGTTGCGCACATAGCCGCCGCTGCGGCCCATCCGCTGGATGCGGATCTCTACCGGGCCTGGGCCGGGGGTAAAGCCGAAACGCACCTCTCCTTTGCCATAGCGGACGTTCTCTGCCCTGCCCAGAACCTCGACGATGCCATCACCCTCGAAGCGCAGCACATAGCGGCCCGCCAGCGACACCGCCTGCTCGGGCAGATCAGTCAGGATCACCGTGCCGATCGAGCTGAGCTCCGGTGGGATCGCTGTGGGCCAGCCTGCCGGGTCCAGATAGCCTGCGGCCATCAGGCTGGCATGATCAACACCGCCCCATTGTCCAGGCAGATGGCCGATCCAGGGGCGGGCGGTTTTAAAATGATCAAGGAACGGTGCTTGGGTGCTCCAGTCGGCAATGCCCGCAAGGTTGATGGCAATGGGCTGGCGGGCTGCGGC
>NZ_LYUZ01000097.1 GCF_001679925.1 Leisingera sp. JC1
AGGACATGCGCAAGGCGGCCTGCCAGTCAGGGATCATCGAGAGGCCGTAAGAAATGAAGATCCGGTCGAACTTGCTGCGCCGGAAAAGCCGGGCTCCATCAAATCTGCAGGCGTCAGCCTGGGCAAGCTGCACATAGGCTCCGACTTTGTTCCGGGCCGAGGTCARCATTTCAGTGGAGATATCCAGACCGTAGAATGCGGAGTGCGGATACTTGCGTGATGCCCTTTTCAGATTGCGGCCAGTGCCGCAGGCAACTTCCAGCACATGCGAGCCTTCTTTCGGGGCAAGCCCGTCAATCAGCCGGTCGCGGCCGAGCAGATAGTACTTGCGGGTCAGGTCATAGATCAGCCGCTGGCGCCGGTAAGTCTGGTCCATCAGCACGGCGTGGGTGGTGGAGGCGTTGTCAAGCATCGGTCTTAACCTTGGAAGCGGTAAAGGTGAAAGCCGCCATAGATGGCGGAGCGGTCTTGCGCGGTGCCGCTGGCGGACTTTTCTGCGTCATAAGCCCAGCGGGCCAGAATTTCCGGCCGCACCCGGCCCGGCAGAATATCCTCGGTGCCGCCGGTGCGGAAAATCACGCGGGCGCCGGGGGCTGCGGTCCGGGTGATTTCCCGCCACAGCGCATTCAGCTGTTCATCGTTCATCCAGTCCTGCGCATCCAACAGCACATAGCCATGCTTCGAGCCCTTGGCCTGATCTGCAAGCAGACCGGTCAGCGAGCGGTTCTCGATCCGTCCACGGTCCGCGTTGTTCCGAAGCGCCGCAAAGTTCCGCTGCTGCAAGTAGGGCGGCAAGGATCCGTCCGGCGCCGGGTCGTAACAGCGGGCAAAGGCCTGCCAGGCAAAGTAGTTGTCCCGGACCGGGAAATCGCACATCAGCTTGCGGACCCGCTCGCGCAGCACCGGCAGCACGTCCCCGTTGCCATCTGCCGCCAGCTTGTCGTACTGTGCGGGCGGGATGCCCAAGCCGAACAGCGACGCCCGGAAACCTGCCAGTTTGCGCACCAGCCACATATCAAACAGCGGCGCGATGCGGGTATCGAAAAATGCTGTTTGCTCTGCCAGGCTGCGGGCCGTCAGCAGTGGTGCGAAATCCACCCGCCCCAGCCGGGCAATCAGGTGCACCGCCCCCAGAAACCGGCCGAGCAGGCCGTAGCGGTAGAAACCTTTACCGAACAGCGAGATCCGGCGGTGGAATGGCTGCCTGCTGTCCCAGAAAGCGCGGGTGCTGCCGTCCAGGCCGGACCGGACATAACGGTCATACAGCTCCGCATTTCCAGCCATGCCTGCATGGCCGAAAAACTGGTAGAAAGCGGCGTAGTCCGGCAGGGTTTGCGCTGCGGCCAGCTTCAGCCGCCCCAGCGCCACATGGGCGGGCGACAGGTCGACTGCGGTCACTGAGGCCGGGCTCGCGGTCAGGTAGGACAGCACATTGCAGCTGCCCGATGCGATGCAGACCAGGTTGTCGCCCGGCGCGATTTCCAGCGCCTCCATGTCCACCACCGGGTCTTCCCAGATTTGCGGGTAGACCAGCCCCAGAAACAGACGGGAAAACAGACGTTCCAGGCGGCCGGTTGCGGCATCGCCTTGCTGCAGAACGGCAGCATCTAGCTGCGCCTGGGCTGTGCTACTCATCGCTTATAGCCTTTGTCATACGTTTTCGAGTCGTTTCTGGCGGGTACGGGCGCGCCGTGCGCGGACCCGGTGGCGGGCTTCACGGGCGGAGCGTTCCCAATCGATTAAGGCGAGCCGGCCGCTGTCCAATTCCACGGCAGCTGTGCAACTTTCCACCCAGTCGCCGGTATTGACATAGGTGATACCGTTCATGTCGCGGACTGCGGCGCTGTGGATATGGCCGCAGATTACCCCGTCATAGCCGCCGCGGCGTGCCTCTGCCGCCAGCACCTTTTCGTATTCGCTGATAAAGTTGACCGCTTGCTTGACCTGCTGCTTGGCCCATTTGGACAGCGACCAGTACTGGCCGCCCCACAGGCTGCGCGCGCGGTTCAGCCGGGTGTTGAGCCACAGCATGAAATCATAGGCCCGGTCGCCCAGATGGGCGAGCCATTTGGCGTGCATCACGACCGAGTCGAACTGGTCGCCATGAGTCACCAGGTAACGCTTGCCATCACTGGCGGTGAAATCGGCCTTGCTCAGCACCTCGATGCCGCCGAAATGGGTGCCCAGGTAGGAGCGCAGGAATTCGTCGTGGTTTCCTGGGATCAGGTAGATGCTGGCGCCGTCGTGCGCCTTGGCCAGCAGCGCCTGGACCACGTCGTTATGGGCCTGCGGCCACAGGAAGCCTTTGCGCTTGATCCTCCAGGCATCGATGATGTCGCCAACAAGGTAATAGCTCTCGGCTTCATAGGTGTTCAGGAAATCCAGCAGCAGCTCTGCCTGGCAGCCTGGTGTGCCAAGATGAATGTCCGACAGAAAGATGGTGCGGTATTTCATTTGGCACACCCCAGCTGATTTGCTTACTGGACTGCGTAGTGCGTCAAGTTATCAGATCGATGACAGTTCTGAATCGGGCTTTTGACAGTCCTGGTCAGGCAAGCTCCGCCTCCCGGCTTTCGCCGGCCTCTTGCAAGTGCTATGCCTGTCAACCTGCGTCCAAAAATGGCTTTGAAGCAGATTTGGTGCAGTCCAACATGCTAAGCGCTGTAAATCGGCAGGTTTTGGAGGAGGTTGCCGATGGCGTAACAATTTTAACGGCGGGATTTCCTGCCAGCAGGTCTCAGAGCCGATCGGGTCGAGCTTGTTGGGAACACGATCCGGATCCACTCCCGTGCCGCCAAAGCTGCAGTGGCGTGCCCGCGCTGCGGCACGTTTTCACGCTATGTCCACAGCAGGTAGCGCCGTCGGCCTGCCGATCTTCCTGCGCATGGCCGGAAGGTGGAACTGGTCCTGCTGGTTCGCCGCTTTCGCTGCCGTTCTCTGCGTTGCCCAGCCAAGATATTTGCAGAGCGGTTTCCGCCGGACGTGACCCGGCCGCATGCGCGGCGTGCCTCCCGTCTTCAAGGACTGGTCCGGCACCTCGGCCAGGCACTTGGCGGGCGTCCGGCACAGGCGCTCGCCGCACGGCTCCTGCTGCAGTCAGCAAGGATACTTTCCTCTGCAGTATCCGGGACGCGGCGGTGGCCTCCAGCAGTGATCACCGCGATATAGGTATTGACGATTGGGCTTGGCGAAAGGGACAGCGATACGGCTCTGTGATCTGTGATCTGTGATCTGTGATCTGTGATCTGTGATCTGTGATCTGTGACCTGTGATCTGGAGCGGCGCCGGGTCATTGATCTCCTGTCAGACCAGGAACCGGCCACGGTCGAAGCCTAGCTGCGGGGCCCGTCCGGGGATTAAGGTCGTCGCCTGCGACTGCTACGGAGGCCATGGCGATGCCACCACACGGACCTTGCCAAAAGCGGTTCAGTTTGCCGACCGCTGGCACTTGTTAGAAAACGCGAGCACGGCTTCCCTGGCCGCTGTACAGCGTAACATGCCTGCCATCCGCAAAGCGATCGGAGCAAAGATACTGGATCCAAAGCTGCTGACGGCCGCTGAAAAGCTGCAATACGAAGGCTATCTGCGCCGCCAGCAAACCAACCGGATGGTTCGCCGGACAGGGCTCAGCCGCAAGCTCGTCCAGCAGATTTTGCGCGGGGAACGCGAGGATGTTATCCGCATCCGCGAGAGCAGTCTGACCCCTTGGCTGCCGCGGCTGGAGCGGGAGTGGGCGGGCGGCTGCAGAAACGGCGCCGAACTCTGGCTCCGGCTGCGGGTCGATGGTTTCCAGAGCAGCCTCCGTGTCGTTGGGGAATGGGCCACGCGCCAGCGCCGTGCCGAACGGGCCGTGCCATAGGGAGCAGAAAAATCGCCGCCCGCGCGCAAGATTGCCAGCCTATTGACCCTGGGTCGGGATCATCTGTGCAAGGCGGGTGCCATCCAAGTCGCAAGGATCGAAGCTTCGTTGCCAGCCCTCGCGGCAGCCCGAAGGCTGATCGGCCGGTTTACGGACATGGTACGCAATGCTCGCGAAGACGCGCTGCAAGGATGGCTGAATGAAGCGGAGGACGGGCTGCTCGGTGCCTTTGCCCACAGGCTGCGGCGAGATCTGAACCGCACCGGGTTTGCCGGAGGCTTCAACTCCTGAGCAGGATGAAGTCACAATGAGCAAGACAACAAACAAGTACTCTCCTGAGGTCTGCGAGCGTGCGGTGCGTCTGGTGCTGGACAACCAGGGCCAGCACAGTTCCCGCTGGCAGGCAATCATGTCGATCTCCGCGAAGATCGGCCGTTCGGCGCACACGCTGAATGAGTGGGTGAAGAAGGCGGAAGTCGACAGCGGCAAGCGGGCGGGTGTTCCAACTGTTGTCGCCGACAGGATGAAGGCGCTTGAGCGGGAGAACCGCGAGCTGCGCCAGGCGAACGAGATCCTCCGCAAGGCATCGGCGTATTTAGCGATGGCGGAGCTCGACCGCCGGTCGAAGTGATGGTGTCATTTATAGACATGCATCGCGCGGAGCATGGGGTCGAGCCGATCTGCACTGTCCTGCCGATTGCCCCTTCCACGTATTACGAGCATCTGGCGCAGCGGGCCGATCCGGCCCGGTTGTCGGACCGTGCCCGGCGTGACGCGGCATTGCGGCCCGAGATCCTGCGTGTTTCCGAAGAGAACTGGCGGGTCTATGGCGTGCGGAAGATCTGGCGGCAATTGCAGCGGGAGGGTTTCACTGTTGCCCGCTGCACGGTCGCCCGGCTGATGAAGAGCATGGGTATTCAAGGCATCATCCGGGGCAAGCCGCACAAAAACCACGGTGCCCGACAAAAGGGCCCCGTGCCCGCTGGACAAGGTAAACCGGCAATTCCGTGTACCCGTGCCCAACATGCTCTGGGTCAGCGATTTCACCGATGTCGCCACCTGGAAAGAGTTCGCCTATGTCGCCTTCGTTATCGATGCTTATGCCCGCAAGATCGTTGGTTGGCGTGTCAGCACCTCGGCGCATGCCGGGTACGTTCTCGACGCCCTGGAACAGGCTGTTCACGAGCGGCAGCCGACAAAGGCGATGGGGCTTGTTCATCACTCCGACCGCGGCAGCCAAGGCGGACTCAAACGGTCGTCGCAACGGTTCCGAATTGGAGGTTGTGATGACAAACCGCAAACGCGCATCAGAGCGCAGTACACGAGGTAAACTGCATTCACCGGGGCGGCCACGGGCGGCACTGCGTACCCAGCAAGTCATGTTTTGGCAACTCATCAAGCAAGGCGTTTCCAGCGAAGAAGCTGGTGTGCAAGCTGGCGCGTCTGCCCCAGTTGGCAGTCGTTGGTTTCGGGAGGCCGGAGGCATGCCGCCATCCAAGTTTGCAAATGCATCTCAGCCGCTTTCCGGCCGGTATCTGTGTTTTGCTGAGCGCGAAGAGGTCGCCTTGTACAGAGCGCAAGGCTTCGGTGTCTGTGCGATTGCAAAGAAGATTGGACGATCCGCCTCGACCGTTTCCCGGGAACTTCGACGGAATGCAGCGACACGCTCAGGGGGCTTTGAATATCGCGCGACAACAGCGCAATGGCATGCAGACCGCGCAGCACGCCGTTTCGGGCTGGGCTCAAGTCGCGCCGGCTTCGGCTCCACGACAATCGCCGCGAACATCGGTTCGTCAGCCGTCTCTGGGGGTAGAGCCAGCGCGCCGGCCATCAGCTTCTTGCGCCAATCATATACTTGCCAGCGGGTTACCGCATGTCGGCGCGCAACATCTGCAACCTTCATTCCGGGCACCTTGCTTTCCGCAGCAATCCGTGCCCGCACAGCCTGCTTCGGAGACGCCGGCCCGACCGCCCTTCAAAAACTTCCATCCTGCCCGCGCAGCCATACGTTGAGCCGTCCAAAGAGACGTCCATTTTGCCGTCCTATCCTGTCTCACTTCGACAGTAGGACTCGCACAGCCAGCATCAACGCGGCAGGAGGGGATCGGCGTGGCGCTTACGAACATCGCCAAGCCCTATAAATTACAGATCCTGACCCTACGCAGTTTCAGAGGTTTTTCGAGCAAGCTCATCCGTGGAAATCCTAGTGGAGTTCTTGAACTCCTTCACCACAAAGTAGGTCGTGTAGCGTTCGATATAGGGATCGTTGTCAAACAACCTTTCACAAACGCCATGATAATCCTCCAGGTCAACGAAATTTCCGATCACGATTGCGTCGACGTCACCGGTGGTGCCAAACGTGGCATTGATTGCCGGTTCTTCCAACATGCGTGCAACCAAGTCGGCCATCTTGTTTGCCCCGTGGCTATTGGTGGCCACGGAAATGATGGCTTTCAGGCGACGCTCCAGTCTTCGGGAACTCGCCAGAAATACGGATTTTTCAAGGTACCCACCGCGCCGAAGAGCGTTAACGCGCCTGATGCAGGTGGAAGGTGTCGATCCCACTTTTTCCGCCAGTTCTGCTTGGGTCAGGGATGCGTCGTCTTGCAATGCATCAAGGATGCGGATGTCCAGGCGATCCATCAGAAACTCCTTTTGCATGGGGGCAGTGGTGATTTTCACCGTATATTCGGTTATTTTGACCGCAACCACCATCCGATTTCGGCTAGCGTCACATGGAAACAGTGTTGAATAGCTTGCGGAGATGCAGATGGATTTTCTTGTTGGTATCGGATCAAATATCCGCAAATCCCCCTATTTCGAGGCAACGGTCGCGGACGGCGTGTCGTGTTTTTCCGTTTATAATCATATGTATATCCCGGCTCATTTTGGCGACCCAGCGGCCGAATACAAACGTTTGACAGAAGGTGTTGCGATGTGGGACGTCGCAGCGCAGCGTCAGGTCGAAATTGTCGGCCCGGATGCCATGGCATTGATGCAGTATTTGACCGCGCGCGATGTCAGCACAACGAAAATCGGTCAAGGGCGCTATGTTCCGCTTTGCGACTACGAAGGCAATCTAATCAATGATCCTGTACTCCTGATGCTTTCCGACAGCCGCTACTGGATCTCCATTGCGGACAGTGACATGGAACTTTGGGTCAAGGCGGTTGCGCATGAGCGCGGATATGACGTGGAAGTTTTTGAACCAGACGTATCGCCAATGGCGGTTCAGGGACCCAAGGCCGAAGACCTAGTCGCCGAACTTTTTGGCGAATGGGTGCGAGATGTAAAATATTTTTGGTTCCGCGAAACTGAACTGCAGGGGATTCCCCTAGTCCTGGCGCGCTCTGGATGGTCCAAACAGGGTGGGTTTGAACTCTATCTGACCGACGAGTCACGCGGTGGAGAGTTGTGGAATATAGTCAAAAACGCGGGTTCCAAATATGGAATTGGTCCAGGAGCCCCGAATGATGTCGAGAGGGTCGAAAGCGGGCTGCTTTCTTATGGATCGGATGCCCGGCACATCAGTTTTCCGGCCAATCCCTTCGAGCTGGGTCTCGGCAAACTAGTTGATCTTGAAAGCGGTAAGGATTTCATCGGCCGCGACGCACTTGCAAGGATCAAGGCGGAAGGCGCCAGACGACGTTACACTGGGTTCGTGATATCAGGGAACCCGATCACCGGCAGCGAGAACCAGCACCCTCTTCTGCGCGGGGAAACAGAAGTCGGCATCATCACTGAGATGGTTTTTTCGCCCCGTCTGAACAGGAATATCGGCATCGGTCTGGTCGATGGCGACATCACGGCTGACGCTGATGGGCTGACAGTCGTTCTAAACGGCGCCACGCGAAAAGTCGCCCTTGTGTCAACGGCGGAGCAAAATCCGACCACTGTGCGGAGCAAAAGTCTGCCAGCCCGTGCGTGACCGGCGCCTTGGCAAACGTGCTCCTTATTTAGCTGACGGTTGCCAATGCGCCTTGGTCCGGAAGGTGATATGATCCGCGAAAACGCCCCCGTTTTTGATTAGAGTTTTCCGCAGAGAATCCCCGGCTGGGAGAGGAGCGGAAACGCATGAAGGCATCAAGGCCTCAGTCGCACGCGTGCTGAACACGACCTGGCAGCGTTGTCGGGTGCATTTCCAGAGGAACGCTCTTGCGAATGCGGGCAAGAGCAGTCGACGCGTCGTCTCCGCCTTTATCGCCACTGCCTTCGCACAGCCGGACCATGCGGCGTCGAAAACCCAATGGCGCAACGTCGCCGACCAGATGCGGGGCAAGCTGCCTAGGCTCTCCGGGTTGATGGACGATGCCGAGGAGGGCGTGCTGGCCTACATGACCTTTCCCCAACAGCATCCGACGAAATTGCATTCGACGGATGAGATCGACAAGACTTTTCCGCCGGAACCCTCTATTCTTTGGCAGTGCGGTCGACCTCGGGGCGAAGCGTGGCGTACCGGCTGGAAGCGTCACCGGGCAGCCTATTCAGTCCCTGCCGGTTTGAGGCGGCCGCACACCCTCCTCCCTTTCCAGGTGGACGCGTCCGCCACGCGGCACAAAGTGCTCGTAGCTCTTTTCCTCATGCTCGGCGATCTTGGCTTCCTAGTGGCGAAGTTCCTTCACGTTGTATGCTTAGCTCGGTCCGCGACGGTTACCCTTCTTCTGTGGCTGTCCGGCTGCCAGTTCCATGGCGCGGCGTTTGTGGGTGACCAGGCTCGGACGGGCCCAGCGATAGTCTTCCTTTTTGGCCAGCATGTGCCAGCACAGCGTGGCGAGCTTTCGGGCCACGGCAACGGCAGCGATCTGATGTCCGCGCCGCGCCCTGATACGAATGAAGAATGCCCGCAGCGGACCCGGTGCTTTCGCCGCGGCCCAGGCCGCCTCGACCAGCATGGCGCGGGCATGGCTGCGGCCGACCTTGCTGATCCGGCCATGGTGGGCAGGCCCCAGACCGGACTGGCGCACACGCGGGTTCAACCCGAAATCGCTCACCAGTTTCTGCAGCGATTTGAACCGCTCGATGCTGCAAATCGCCGCCATCAGCCCCGCGGCGACCGCCAGATTGACCCCGGTGATTGTCAGGAGGCGCTGGATCTCTTCGTCCTCCAAGGCGTCCTGGGCGATGCCGCGGTCGAGTTGGGCAAGGTCTTCTCCGAGCCGGTCAAGCTCGCGGACATAACGCGCAATCGCGGCCCGTTCATCCTCCGGCATCGGTTGACGCGCCAACCAGTCGCGGCCGCGCTTGTTGAAGAGATCGGCATGCGGGCATTTCGGGATCAGATGCGCATGCAGGATGGCATGCACCTCGTTCTTGATCCGGGTCCGGTGCCGGACAACCTGATAGCGGCGCTCCACCAGTCTGCGCATCCGTTCCGTCGCCGCATCCGGGGTCCAGATTTCCGGCAGGTAGCCGGCCGCATGCAGGCTGGCCAGCGTCCCGGCGTCGACCTTGTCGGTCTTCACATGGGCATGGGCGATCGCCTTGATCTGAAGCGGATTGGCAATCACCACCCGCTTCACATAGGGCGACAGGATCCGGGACACCGCCATGCAGTTTCTGGTCGCCTCGATCACCACTTCGTCCGTCTTCTTCAGTTGCCGGCCGAACCCCTCCAGGGCCGTACGGGTCATCTCGACCCGGCCTTCGTGACGGCTTAAGCCATTCTCCCAGATCACCACCTCCCCGAAGGTGCGGTGGATATCGATGCCAATCACGCGTCGCATGCGCGCCTCCCTTGCCAGTGACAAAAAGCGGGAGCGGCGGGCGACACGACAACTACGGATTCGCGCTCTCGGCGCAACCGGGCGAGTCGCAGAGGCGGCCAGCTACTAACTCGAGCTCGCAGCTCATCGAATGCATCGGCCTGCCCGCACCTTCGTGCTCCCGGTGCCTCTGTTCCGGATGCTCGCAGTATACACCCTGATCCAAGAATCGTGGCCGAACATCGGCACCGGGATCTTCAAACCGGTTACAAATGCCATCGAAAGCCTGAACCGCGTGATCCGGAAATCAATCAAGACGCGTGGCTCCTTCCCGACCGATGAAGCCGCGACCAAGCTGATCTACCTCGCCATACGAAAATTTGAGAAGGATGGCCGGAACGTCCGGGAATGGTTTGCGGCCCGCAATCAGTTCGCCAAAATGTTCGGCGAGCGCTTCGACGCTTGAGTATTTGAAACCGCATGGGCCGGGCCAGATACACAGACTTCAGGACACTCCCTCATGCTGGTATTCGCGGGACTTGCAACGTTTCGCAAACGCCATCCTTTGTTAAGAGCAGTTTCACCCCTCAAATCACCGCGCCACCGGCATGAGATAGTTTCTGTACGAGGCCGCACACACGTTCGCCGCGCAGCCACCAATGCCCGTAGGCATTTTATTGAGACCGCGACTCCACTTGTTATCCGGCCGATCCCGGTGTTTCTCAGCCTGATCCGGATAAAAAGTCTGCCCGTAACCAGTATCAGATGAATGCTGTTTTCGTCAGGCTACCGCTTGCGAACCGGTGATTTCTATCAGCGAACCGCAAAGATAGGGGGCTTCGTCTGATGCCAGGAAGGCGACAAGAGCGGCAACTTCTTCCGGCTCGCCGATACGCCCGAAGGGCACCAGCGCATTGAGCTCCTCCAGAGACCGGCCAGTGCGCGCCAAGTTGCTTTCAAGCATTGGCGTGCGGACTTCCCCCGGGCAGACTGCATTCACCCGGATCTTGTCCTTGGCATAGTCGCGGGCAAGGTTCTGTGTGAAAGCGGCCACAGCAGCCTTGGTGGTGTTATATGCGATATGCCCGGGTGCGGGATGCAGTCCCCATTGCGAGGCGGTGTTGACGATGGCGCCGCCGCCCTGCCGCTGCATATGGGGCACCACAGCTTGGCACATATGGAAAATGGCGTCGACATTGACCTTAAACGACCGGGACCAGTCCTGTGGCGTCAGCTCCATAAGGGCGCCGCGCCGGTTGATCCCCGCGTTATTGCACAGCACGTCGATGGTCTGACCCGCATTGGTGATTTCGGCCACGAAATCGTGGATGGCGTCCGCATCGCACAGATCCAATGCCCGGATATCTGCCTGTGCGCCGGTGCCCCGGATCGACGCAGCCAATGCCTCAGCAGCAACGGCGTTACTGTCGGCAATCCACACGAAGGCGCCTTCGGATGCAAAACGGCGGCAGATTGCATCGCCGATCCCCCCGGCGCCGCCGGTCACAATGACAGTCTTGTTTTCGAAACGGTTTGCCATGATCACCTCATCTGGCTTGCGCCGTTCACATCGAGAACGGCGCCGGTTAGGGAGTGCTGGGAGCCTCGCAGCACAAAGGAAACGAGTTCGCCAATTTCCGCTGGTTCCGCCATTTTGCGGATAGGGATGCCCCCTAAAGCGGCCTCAGCGCCATGTTCGGCAATATAGGCCTCGGCCATGCTGGTACGGACCCAGCCCGGCGCGATGGCCACGGCGCTAATCCCCTCGCCGCCAAAGCTGCCAGCGATGGACTGCGTCAGATTGATGAGCGCAGCCTTGGAGGCGCCATAGGGCATCGCATCCCCCCGGTATCCGCCCTGCCCGGCGCGGGAGGCGATATTGACGATCCTGCCGCCTCCAATGGTGCGGAAGTGGAGAATGGCCGCCCGGCAGAGTTCCGCAGCGGCATGAAAATTCACCTGCATCTCCCGCGTCCAGATCGTGTGCCAGTCCTCCAGCGGGTCGTCGACTTTTATGTGGGAGAGGATGCCTGCATTGTTGACCAGAGCGTTGATTTCACCGGCCTTGGCGAGGGCTTCTTGCCACATCACATCAGGCCCTTCTTTGGTGGAGAGATCGCCCTCGGCACAGAATGCGCCGTTGCCCAGCTCTTCCGCCAAAGTTTCCGCTGCGGCGCGGTTGCGGCCGAAATGCAGGATCAGCCGGGCTCCTTCCGCGGACAGCTCTCTCGCGATTGCCGCACCGATTGTGCCGGTGGCGCCAGTGACGAGGACAGTCTTTCCAGAAAGCGTTTGCATTTCAGAGCTCTTCATCAGGACAAGACGGAGGTTTTGCCGCCAGCAACCGCGCGGCGACGCTGTCGAGCGCCGCTGTCAGCGCGCTGGTGCCACCTGCACCGGTAAATTCGCCATACATCTGCTCGTTAAGCCCTCCGGGAGTGGAGTGTGCCACGCGCAACTCACTGAAGCTTCTGCCTGTGTCCTGTTCCGCGCGCCGGGCAAGGCCCAGGAAAACACCGGTGAGATAAGCCTGCGCATCCTGTTCGCCGCAGCCTTGCGCGCAGAGCCAGCCTGTTGCTGTTTCAAGCACCCCGAAATAGGTGCCCATCAGGGCGCTTGCGGAGGCGTAGGCATCAAACTCGGCGATGCTGTCAGCCGTGACGGCGGTGCCCAGGCAGGAAAACAGGCCGGAGATCTGGCCGGATGCCGGGTAAAGCACTGTCACACCGCGCCGCTCTGCAACTGCCGGCAGCGGGATGGCACGTGTGATCTCCACCCCGTCACCGATCCAGCTGTGCAGGCGATCATGAGTCAAGGTTGCAATCAGGCTGACCACCTTCTGCCGGTTGCGGAACCGTATCGGACGCAGGACCTGTTCCGCTACCTGGGGCAGCACCGCGAGAAACACCACATCGGCCTGGTCCGCAATCTGCTGATTGTCCGAGGTAACGCGCACCCGGCCCGATGCCGCAGCCAAGCGGGTGGAAACCTCGCGGCTGCGTTCCGAGACAATGATCTCGGCAGCCGGGTACTCAGCCGCTATAAGGCCGGTTACGATGGCCTCGGTTATGACACCGGTTCCTATGAAGCCGAGTTTCATGGCGTTTGGCCTCCTTTCTGCTTATGCCCTGCCCGCTGCTGTCCGACCGGCAGCTCAACCGCCCCAGGTGTCGGACAGAGTAAAGCCTTGCGGGAAGGGGTCAGTCGGATCCAGGCCGATTTGGCTGATGGCATAGATCCAGCACTGTCCGGACACACGGTTTTGTATAGCTGCATAGGGCCCAACCGCGGTTTCGCCGAGAAATTCGGTTGTGAACTCCCCGCCGATGATCGAGCGGGAGGTCAGCACGTCGCCTGGTTTCACGCGGCCATCCGCCTGCTGCACAGCCATGTTGGCGTTCGAACCGGTCCCGCAGGGCGAGCGGTCCGCACGCCCGGGCCGGAGCGTGGTGCAAGTGCGGATCACCCCGTCGGGATCAATGGAGCGGAACATGACATAAGCCAGGCCATTAAGCGCAGGAACAGTGGGGTGAGCCGGGTCTTCCACCTCTGCAATCAGATTGCGCAGGGCGACACCCTTCACGGCCAGGTCGCGGGCGTTTTCCGGTGTGATCGTGAGACCGGTTTGCTCCACATCCACCAGCGCGTAGAAGACGCCGCCAAAGCAGAGGTCATAGGTAACCGCCCCCCATTCCGGGGTCACGATCACTGCGCTCTTCTTGGCGACGAAGGAGGGCGGCATATCGAGCGCCACCCGGGTGACCTTGCCGCCTTCGCAAGCGGCCACAGCACGCACCAGCCCCGCTGCGGTATCGAGTACCACCACGGTTTCCGGCTCCGCCATCTCTTTCATGCCGGTTTCCAGGATGGCCGTCACCGCACACATAGCGTTGGAGCCAGACATCGCATGCGCCTGATCCGGCTGCAGCACGATGAACCCCGCGTCCGCCTCGGGCGTGGTAGCGGGCAGCAGCAGGCAGAAAGAGCCCGCCGGGTTTCCGCGCGGCTCGGAACAAAGGAACCGGCGCAGACTGTCGTCCGTCTTGTTCAGATAGTCGAGCTTGTCCGCCATGGTGGCCCCGGGGATATTCAGGACGCCTCCGGTGACCACGCGGCCGATCTCGCCCGCACAATGAACGTCAACGGTTTGCAAGGTACGTGTCCAGCGCATTGCATCAGTCCTTGATGTACCAGCCCCAGGGCTTGGAGCGGTCGTAGGCGGTAATCTGCTTTGTTTCCAGGTAGTTGTTCAGCCCCCATTCGCCCAGCTCACGGCCAATGCCGGATTGTTTGTAGCCGCCCCAGGGCGCTTCGGTGAATGTGGGCTGCGAGCAGTTGACCCAGACGATTCCGGCCCGGAAGGCGCGGGCCACGCGGTTGGCGCGCTCCAGATCATTGGACATGACGGCTGCGCCCAGCCCGAAGCGGGAGTCATTTGCCAAAGCGACTGCTTCCTCCTCGGTCGTGAAGGGGCGGATGCAAACGACTGGACCGAAGATCTCTTCGTTCCAGATCCAGCTCTCCGTTGCCACATCGGCAAAGACGGTGGGTTCCACATAGCAGCCGTGCTCCAGCCCCGCAGGCACGCCGCCGCCGCAAACCAGCTTGGCGCCCTCAGCCTTGCCGCGTTCGATGGCGGCGAGCACTTTCTCGTGCTGGCCCTGGCTGACAAGCGGCCCCAGCAGTACACCGTTCTCCAGCCCGTGGCCGATCTTGATCTTCTGCGCCTCTTCCTTGAGCCGGGCCATCAGCGGTTCATAGATGGCCTCCTCGATCAAAACCCGGGAAGTGGCAGAGCACACCTCGCCCTGGTTCCAGAAGATACCAAACATGATCCATTCCACGGCTTCGTCGATATCCGCATCACCGAAGACCACCATCGGAGACTTGCCTCCCAGCTCCAGGCTGACGGTTTTGATCTCTTGGGCGGCCGTGGCCATGATGCGGGCACCCGTGGGCACAGATCCGGTAAACGCCAGCTTGTCCACACCGGGGTGTTCGGTCAGCGGCTGGCCGGCCTCAGGGCCAAAGCCGGTAACGATATTCAGAACCCCTGCGGGCAAACCTGCTGCAGTGGCGATTTCGCCCAGTTCCAGCGCCGTAAGCGGGGTCAATTCGGAGGGCTTCAGCACCATGGTACAGCCTGCAGCCAGCGCCGGGGCTACCTTCCACGAAGCCATGAGCATCGGGAAATTCCAGGGAATAATGGCGCCTGCAACGCCTACCGGCTCCTTGACTGCCTTGGCAGTGAATTCGGCCATCGGCAGTTCGATGTCCTGTTCGGCGCTGTTGTCCAGCCGCTCGGCCAGGCCCGCGTAGAAGTGGAAGCAGCCGGCGGTGTCTTCGATATCCCAGACCGCCTCCGGCAGGGGCTTGCCGTTGTCACGGACTTCCAGACGGGCGAGTTCATCGGTGCGGCGGGTGATTTCATCGCCCATCTTGCGCAGGATCGCAGCGCGCTCGGCGCCGCTCATCCGCGGCCAGGGGTCGGTGTCGAAGGCCGCACGGGCCGCTTTGACGGCTGCATCAATGTCTGCTGCAGCCCCCCGCGCAACCTGGTGAAATGCCTCGCGGTTCGAGGGATCCACCACATCGAAAATTTCGCCCGAGGCGGCAGCGGTCCATTTGCCATTGATGAAAAGCTGGTTCTTCATTGATCTGTCCTTACATGCTGCGCGTTACACCGCCGTCCACCCGCAGGCTTTGGCCAGTGATATAGCTGCTGTCGTCAGACAGCAGGAACGCTGCTGCCTTTCCCTGTTCTTCGGCCCGGCCCAGCCGTTTCAAAGAGGACAGCCCGGCGAACTTCTCCGGAAGGTCGAGGCTGTCGGTAAAGCCGGGCAGCAGGCAGTTCATGCGGATGTTCGAGACGCCGTAACGGTCTGAATAAAGCTTGGCGAAAGACGAAACACCCACGCGGTAAACGCTGGATGTCGGGAACATCAGACTGGGCTCGAAAGCGGAATAGGTGGTGATGCAGACGATCGAACCGCCACCCTGCCGTTCCATGACCGGAGTGACCAGCTTGGCCATGCGGATGACAGGCTTCAGCACCATGTCATTAGCCTTGTCCCAATCCTCTTCGGTAATTTCCAGCAGATCGCCCTTAGGCGGCCCCCCGACATGGATCAGCACCGCATCAATGGGGCCATAGGCGGACATCGTCATATCGAACAATGCCTGGGTGTCCGAGGCATTCTCGGCGACACCCCGGCACGCGACACCATCCAGTTCTGCTGCCAGTTTCTCACAGCTGTCTGACGGTGACATCAGAGCCAACTGGTAGCCACGTCCGTGCATTTCGCGGGCAGCCGCCGCTCCCATTCCGCGGCCGCCCCCTACGATCATGCAAACTCTATCGCTCATTCCGGTATCTCCTCAAAAGCGGGTGATGCTGTAGGGGGACATGTCGAGCGCAGGCGCCGCCCCCGTGATCAGATCCGTCATCAGCCGCGCGCTGGTGGCGGCATAGGTCAAGCCAAGATGGCCGTGGCCAGTGGAATAGAACACGCCGGGCGTTTTGGCCGAGGCCGACATCAGGGGCACGGTGTCGGGAAACGCCGGCCGGTGCCCCATCCATTCACTGGTGGTTTTCAGCTGCAATCCAGGCAAGGCTTCCCTGGCGCGCTTCACCGTGATTTTTGCGCGCCTGTAGTCGGGCGGCGCATCCAGCCCGGCCATTTCGACGGTTCCGCCGACGCGGATGCCGCCTGCGGTTGGGCTCACCATAAAGGCTTTGGCAGGCCAGATAACCGAGTGCCGGAGCGTCAGGCCTGGCTCCATGATTTGGGTATGGTAGCCCCGTTCGGTCTCCAGCGGCATCGGCTCATCCAGAAGTTTCGAAAGCCGCGCCGTGAAAGCGCCTGCGCAAAGCACCACCTCATCCGCTGCAACAGATGTGCCGTCATCGAGCTGCACGGAATTGATCCGGCTGGATCGCCCGAAGCCGGTTACAGCGGCGCGCAGAACCTCCCCGCCTGCCGCTGTGAACCGCTCAATCAACCGCATGACGATGGCGAAGGGATCGCGCACCGTGCGGTTGTCGGGTAAAAGGATGGCTTTACTGATCTTCGCATCAATCGCAGGCTCAAGCGCCTCAAGTGCTTTTCTGTCCAGAATTTCGTAACCGAACCCGTGGCGGTCGAGCATGGCGATCCGCTCGGCATCTGCCCGGAATTCTGCCTCATCGGCATAAAGTGTCAGGCAGCCCGTTTCTGATATGTGACCCGCCAGCCCGATTTCGGACAAGAGTGCCTCCGTGTCGGACAAGGACTGGTGGCACAATGCCGCCCCGGCTTGTTCCAAAGCGCGCACGCGGGAAGGAAGACTGGCTGTCATAAATCTGGCAAACCAGGGGATCAGATGCGGCATGTAACCAGGACGTACTCTGATCGGACCTTCGGGATCCATCAGCCAGCCCGGCATCTGCCGCCACACCGCCGGGCGGGCGACCGGCATAAACTCACTCACCGCGATCGAGGCCATATTGCCAAACGATGCCCCCGACCCGGGTTCTTCCGGGTCGATGAGTGTGACACGGCGTCCGCGTTTCTGCAGCTCATATGCCAGCGCGGACCCGATAATCCCCGCGCCTATGATCACAGTCTTGTTCATGTGTGTCGCATCCGAAAGAGGCGGGGGCAGCCTCAGGGCCGCCCCCAGTCGGGGAGAGATTACAGATTCAGTACCGGCTCCAGCGCCTCTTTCAACGCAGCCTTTTCCTCATCCGTGAGCGGGCCAAGCGGCGCACGGCATTCGCCCACAGGCAGACCCTGAAGCTCGCAGCCGTATTTGATCTTTTGCACGAACTTGCCGGATTCCAGGATATTCATGACACGATACAGCTTGGCCATAATTTCCTTGGCGCGGTCCAGTTCACCGGCCTTGTAAGCACGATCCAGATCGCAGCACGCTTTGGCAAGGAAATTGGACGGACCGCAGATCCAGCTGTCAGCGCCCCAGAGCATGAAGTCGAGCGCGATGTCGTCGGAGCCGGACACAAGCTGGATCTTGCCTTCATACCGCGTTGCGATATCGATGGCGCGCTGCAGCACACCGGAGCTTTCCTTGATACCGATAACCCGCGGATTGTCGGCAAAATGATCCATCAGCTCAAAGCTGATGTCGGCACCGTCCTTGGCCGGGTAGGAGTACAGCACCAGATTCACGTCGACCTCTGCCAGAACTGTCTCGTAGTGCCTGATCAGTTCTTCCTGGGTCGGGCGGGTGTAGAAAGGTGGTGCCAGCAGCACATTGTCATAGCCAATTTCCTTGGCCATGGCGGTTTGTTCGATCACTTCGCGGGTGGCCGCGGCGTTGGTGCCTGCAATCAGGATCTCGTCGTCATTCGAAAAATCCTTGACGAATTGCAGCACCTGGCGGCGCTCGTCATTGGACTGGCTGAAGTATTCTCCGGTCGATCCGTTCGGCACCCATCCGGTCACTCCCGCTTCGCGAAAATGGGTCAGCAGTTTTTCGAACGCGGTAAAATCGATTTTGCCATCCGCGCCAAAGGGCGTAACGAGGGCCGGCATGACACCCGAAAGTTTGACGTTGTAGCTCATGAGAAGGTCCTTCCATTCTTGTAGGGGAGATAGCCGCGTTGCTCCACTTCCGGGAACGCATCGCCGCGGCGCACATAGTTGGTGTTCTGGGTGAGAGGCCGGGGTATGAAGTCCCAGATTTCTTCGCGGCCGGTGGAAAGGGCGCTGTCGATCAGTTTGCGCTTCACCTGGCTGGCAATCACGTCTTCCAGCATGGTATCGAGCGGCCAGGTCTGTTCGGCGAGCTCTGTCAGGCGGGCCTCATCCTGGCTGCCTTGACCTGCCAGGTTGACCATCTCCAGGGGGTCGGCCGCGAGGTCATAAAACTGCGGCGGGTAAGCGCGGGAGAGCACCAGTTTTTTCTCGCCGTCACGTACACAGACGCGGGGCGCGGAGGTGCCGCCGTCGATGTGTTCGGCGAAGACCGGGCCGCTTAGGGCTTCTCCGCGCAGGGCGGGCACCAGGCTGCGGCCGTCCAGAGGTGTCTTGATGGCGCTGCCGGAAATGCCACCGATGTCCAGGAGGGTCGGGAAGATATCCAGCAGCGAGACAGGTTCGCCCACCCGCCCCGGGGCGTGTTCAGGGTGAGCGATGATCAGCGGGACCTGAATAGCAGGGTTGAACAGGGTCTTCTTGAACCACATACCGCGCTCGCCGATCATGTCGCCGTGGTCGGAGGCAAACAGCACCACAGTGTTATCCGCGTAGCCGCTGTCCTTCAGTGCCTGCATCAGGCGGCCGAACAGGTCATCGACATAAGCAATCATCCCGTAGTAGCCGCGCCGCGCGTTGCTGTAGTCCTGGTCATCCAGAGCGCATCTATCCTGGCCGTAGTGGTAGAATAGCGACTGGCTGTGGGGGTCGCGCTCCTCTACCGGGATGTACGGCACCTTCGGGGCGTCAATGGCTTCCTCAGGGTGGCGGTCCCAGTATTCCTGTGTGGTGACATAGGGATCATGCGGATGGGTCAGTGAGACCGTCATCATGAAGGAGCGGGTGTCGTCGCTGCGCGCGCGGGTATGGAGCTCGCGCACGGCATGATGGATGACGTCCTCGTCATAGTCGATTTGCATCGACCGGGCGACAGGTCCGGCATCACGCACGGTGTCGATGGTGGAAACGCCAAAGGTATAGGTACGCTCCTCGTCCTTATTGTAGTCGCGGAAATCGGCGTCCGGCGTCCAGGACATATCGGCGGGGTAGATTTCGGTTGTCAGGCGCTCTTCGAACCCGTGGTACTGGTCGGGGCCGACAAAATGCATCTTGCCGGAGATACAGGTGTAATAGCCGTTTGCCCGCAGGTAATGGGCGAAGGTCGGGGTGGAGGCGGTGAATTCGGCCCCGTTGTCATAGGCACCGATGCGCGAAGGCAGACGCCCTGCCATCATTCCGAACCGCGACGGAGCACACAGCGGATAGGGACAATAGGCGTGCTCGAACACTGTGCCGCGGGCGGCCAGCGCGTCGATGTTGGGCGTCTTGCAAACGCTGCCGCCATAGGCGTTCAGCACAAAAGACGTGAGCTGATCGACCATGAAGAGGATGATATTCGGCTTGTCCACGGCTTCAGTGCCCCACGATCTGGCTGAGAAAAGTGCGGGTCCGCTCGTTCTGCGGATTGTCGAAAAACTGATCAGGCGGCGCCTGCTCAATGATTTGCCCCTCGGCCATGAAGATCACCCGGTCAGCAACTTGGCGGGCAAAGCCCATCTCGTGGGTGACGCAGACCATGGTCATGCCTTCCTCTGCCAGCCCGACCATCACATCGAGCACTTCGGAAATCATCTCCGGGTCCAATGCCGAGGTCGGCTCGTCAAAGAGCATGATTTCCGGCGCCATGCACAGCGCCCGGGCGATCGCCACCCGCTGCTGCTGACCGCCGGACAATTCGCCGGGATATTTGTGCGCCTGCTCCGGGATCTTGACCCGCGCGAGATAGCGCATCGCGGTTTCCTCGGCCGCGCCGCGATCGATCTTGCGGGCCAGAACGGGGGCAAGCGTGCAGTTTTCCAGAACGGTCATGTGCGGGAACAAGTTGAAGTTCTGGAACACCATGCCGGCCTCGCGGCGGATTTCGTCGATATTATCGACATTGTCATCCAGCGGTGTCCCGTTCACCTCGATGACGCCGGAGTGGTGTTCTTCCAGCCGGTTGATACAGCGGATCAAGGTGGATTTGCCGGAGCCTGACGGTCCGCAGATCACTACTTTTTCGCCTTTGGCGATCTCCAGGTTGATATCCTTGAGGGCGTGAAAGCTGCCGTAGTATTTATGCATGCTGGCGATGCGGATGGCGGGTTCGGTCATGGGATGCCTCCTTTACCGGCGGCCGACGCCAAGGCGGCGTTCGAGATAGGCGCCGTAGCGCGACAGGGAAAAGACGAAGACGAAGAAGATCAGGCCGACGAAGACGTACATCTCGACCACGGCGAAGTTCCAATCGGCGGTGCCGGACGCGGCGCGGCCGGAGGCCATCACGTCAAAGAAACCGATGATGGTGACCAACGAGGTTTCCTTGAAGGTTATGACGAACTGGTTGATCGTCGGCGGCAAGGCGTTGCGGAAGGCCTGCGGCAGTATGATATAGCCAATCCGGTGCCAGTAACCGAGCCCCAGCGCCTTTGCGGCCTCCTCCTGACCGGCGGGCAGCGCCTGCATACCTCCGCGGATGATTTCAGCCTGGTAGCAGGCAAAGAAAAGCGCATAGCCGACGATAACACGGTAAAGCTTGTCGCCCGTCAGCCCCTCCGGCAGCACAAAGGGCAGCACGATGGCGAAGGTAAACATGATCGACAAAAGCGGCAGCGAGCGGATCACGTCGATCACAAGCGCCATGGTCCGTGCGATCCAGGGCAGGCTGGAACGGCGCAGGAGTGCGAAAACGATGGCCAGCGGCATGCCCAGCAGACTGACGGCGGCAAAGATGAAGATTGTCAGCGACAGTCCGCCCCAGTTCTGCTCGGTCACCTCGGCCAAGCCGAAGAAGCCGCCGCGCATCAGCACATAGAAAATGGCGAAGCCGGCAGTCCAAAGCAGAGGCAGGCGCTTGGCCGACCAGAACCACGGCAGGCAGGACAGGACAGCAACGATAACCATGACGATACAGGCGATGGCCGAACGCCATTGTTCTTCGAACGGGTACAGCCCGAACAGGACGATGCGCCAGCGCGTGGAAACGACCGACCAGCAGGCACCTCCATGCAGGTCTTCACGGCAGACTTCGCCCGCATTCGGCGCAAATGTTGCATCAAGCAGTGCCCATCCGATCAGCGACCAAAGGATCCACGCCACAAAGGCTGCGAAAACGATTGTAACAGCGGCGTCGCGGCGGGTTGCGAAGTAGCGGCTGCGAAGCCAGGTCAGCACATTCTGGCGCGGCAGTTCGGCGGGTATGACAGGATGATGTGCCGGCATGGCCTCAGATCCTCAGCTGGGTGCCGCGGAGCTTGATCGCGGCGTTGACGCGATTCAGCACCCAGGCAATGGAGTAGTTGATAATCAGGAAGCCGCTCATCAGGATGGCGATCAGTTCGAGCGTCTGGCCCGACTGGTTGATTGCGGTCGAAATCACCATGAAGAAGTCAGTGAAGCTGATGGCAATGCCAATCGTGGTGGCCTTGAACAGCCATACATACTGGTTGATCAGCGTCGGCATGACGATACGGATCGCCAGCGGCAGACGGATGCGGCTGAAGATCTGCCAGTTCGTCAGGCCTAAGGCGTGCCCGGCTTCGCCTTGCCCCTTAGGGACGGCATTGAACCCGGCGCGCACAATCTCGGCTATATAGGCAGCCCCATAGATCGAAATGGCGATGACACAGGCCATGAGCTCCGGAGAGATGCGGATGCCGCCGCGATAGTTGAGACCCTTTGGTTCTGGAACGCTGAGGAAAGGGGTTTCAGGAAGGCGGCCCAGCCAAAAAGCTGCAACCACGGCCAGCAGTGCCAGCACCCACAGGCCACCGCGTTCGCGCCCAGCGTCTTTAAGGTGAAGATTGGGCCAGCGCTTCGCTTTGAGCCAAAGCGAAAGACCGAACGCCAGGAGCAGAATAAGTGCTGCGGCAAAGACTGCCCCCCCTGCGACGTTGAGGCCCGGAACATAAATACCCCGCCCGGTCAGGGCGATACTTCCCAGCACCGGCTCGGCGTCGCGTGGCGAGGGCAGCGCCAGAAGAAGCGCATACCAGAAAAGCAATTGCAGGATCAGCGGCACATTTCGGAACAGCTCAACAAAAGTAGCACCGACCAGTTCTGCCATTCCATTGCCGGAAGTGCGCATCACACCGACGGTAACACCAAGGATCGTAGCCAGGGGCAGAGCGATGGCACCTAGGAACAAGGAATTCAGTATGCCAACCAGAATTGCTTTCCAGTAAGGCGAGGAGGTTGAGTATTCGATCAACGAGAAGCTGATCCGCCAGCCGGTCGAGCGCTCGAGAAACCCGAAGCCCGAAGTAAGCCCTTGCGCTTCGAGATTAGCTCGAGCGGTCACGGCGAAAACAACTACAACCAGGATGATGGATCCGACAAAGGCGCCTTGCAGCACGGTTTCCCGTACGCGCCTGTCCTTGAGGATGGCAGCCATAGCCTGCTCCTTCCACACGGCGGATTAAAGGGAGGGGGCCCGGCCGTGAGCCGGGCCAGGGGATCATCAGTCGATGATGAACGGATAAAAGACACCGCCCGCATTGTAGAGTGAGTTCACGCCGCGCGGCAGTCCGTAGGGGGAGCCCTCGCCGATGTTGCGGTCATAAATCTCGGCGAAGTTGCCGACTTCCTTGATCATGTTGTAGGCCCAGTCGTTGGACAGCCCCAGGCGGTCACCATAGCCAGGCGTATTGCCAAGGAACTTGGCCACTGTTTCCGACGGCGGGTTGGCCTTGAACTCGTCCACATTTTCGGAAGTGATGCCCTCCACCTCAGCGAACCACAGAGAAGACAGCATCCAGTTCTGCACATCCAGCCAGTCCGGGTCGCCTTCGGGCACGATTATGCCCTCAGCTTCCAGCGCGATGACATCAGGCAGGATAACGTGGTTGTCGGCACCGTCCGGTGCGTCGACCCGGCCTGCGGCAAGCGAGGGCGCCCACTCCACCATCGCATCGCAACGGCCTTCGTAGTAGGAATTCCGGAGTTCGTCGCCATTTTCGAAGGTCAGCAGTTCGGCCTCGATATTGTTGGTCTCAAGGAAGGTCGCCAGCGCGCGCTCGGTAGAAGTGCCGGCGGCCACGCAAAGCGAACCGCCGTCGAGGTCGGCAATCCGTTCCGCCCCCAAGTCAGCTTTCGCCATCGCTTGAAACGCGCCGATGAAGTAGGGGGTGGAATAAGAAAGGTTCAGCTCGGTATCCCGGCTTTGGGTCCAGCCGGAAACCTTGATCACCACATCGATGTCGCCTGACTGAAGCGCAGGCCAGCGCTGCGCCCAGCTGATTGGCACAATCTCCAAATGCCCTTCGGACTTGCCAAAGAGTCCGGCTGCCAGAGCTTTGCAAAGGTCGATATCGACCCCCTTCCACTGGCCTTGGTCATCCACTTCCGCAAAGCCAAGGAACGACCCGTTGTGACCTGAACACAAGAGCGATCCCCTCTCCAGGACTGTGCCAAGGCGGCCTTCCGCGGCCGCACCGGTTGCCGCCAGCGTCAACACACCGCCAGCCGCTGCTCCAAGCCATTTCATGTTCGTCGCCATACTATCCTCCACCGTTGTCGACATTTTGTTGACATGATTGTTGTCGACACAGTGGCGACAAGTCAATAGATTTGTTTCAAGCACCGTTTCCGCTATCTGCTGGACCACGGAACCTGTTGAAGAAAGGCCGATTCATGAGCGCAAAGACCGCCGCAGAGGCCAAGCAGCCCGCCAAGCCAGCAAAGGGAGGCGGCGGAAAACATGTCTATGATGTGCTCAAGACGGAGATTCTCTCGCTGGACCTGAAACCGGGTGTGCCCCTGGATGAAACCTCTCTGGCGCAGCGGTTTACGATGTCACGCGCCCCGATCCGCGAAGCTCTGATACGCCTGTCGGCAGAAGGGCTGGTGGAAATGCTGTCGAACCGGTCAACGTTAGTATCGCCGGTGAACCTCGCGGATTTCCCCCGCTACGTTGAGGCCCTGGATCTTAATCAGCGCATCACCATGCGGTTGGCCGCTCAGCACCGCCAGCCCGCGGACATTGAACGGATGCGGAAAAAGGCGGCAGCTTTTGACGTTGCCTGCAAGAACGGCGGCCATCTGAAAATGTCGGCCACGAACAAGGATTTCCACATGGCCGTCGCCGAAGCCGGCCGCAACCCGTATTTCACCCGGTCCTACGGGATGCTCTTGGATGAAGGGCGGCGCATTCTCCACATGCTTTTCGACTACATTCAGGAGTCCACTGAAGACGAGCTTCTCGGTTCTGAGCATCATGAGATGATTGACGCAATAGAAGCACGCGACGTGGAGCGCGCGGACGCGCTGGCACATGCGCACACCCGGGGGTTTCATGACCGCTTCAGGCGCTTTATGGGCGCCAATTACATCACCGACATTGAGCTGCAGGTCGATCATTCCGAGTAGATCCCGTGCCGCACTGCTAATCGTGGAGATTGAAAGGTAGAGAGACATCCCGCCTGGGAAACGCAACTGGTTTCACTCTCTCTGGTAGACTTCCCGTGGCATCCCGCTGCGCCCCAGCAGTTAATCAAATGGCATGCTCGCCTGGAATGTGACACGGATTTCCTTCCTGAAATATGCTGCTTCCCTGCTTCTCCTGGCCGCTTCCCGGGAAGCGGCGCGGAATTTTTCCTGAAGCAGAGATGGAAGACAGCCATGCGCAAATCCGCTCTGCACACCGCAGGCGGGAAAGCCAGTCTGTTGAATGGCTTACCGGGTGCTTTGGAGCGCCGGTTTCGGCCCGGAGGCCTCAGATTTGTCCCACACCCCACGCAGCAAGCTGCCGGAGCGCGTTTTCATATGTCCGGTCACATGACCCAGTATATCTATGAAAACAGCTCCTAAATGTGGATGGCCGAGTGGCTGGTTTCTCCTGAAGTCGCTGACCTCAGGAAATTTTCTAGCGCAAGTAGGGTCAACATGCCAGCCCCGACAACGGCCCACACTTTCTCATGTTAGATCCTGTGCCCCTAGCTTTCCGGGTTGATACAGACCGTTGAAAGTGAGCTCCCTGCAAAGCAGAAAATGGGATTCAGAAAGGAAAAGGAACCGCCACTCACTCCTATGGGCTGAGCGAACGCAATGTTTCTGAACTGCCATTTTGGCCGCTAGCACTCATAACGCGCAATTGTGCTATTCTGGATCCAAGGATTTGTGACTGATGACAAAAAAATTGGTTAGCGACTGTGGAGGGGCAGCGATGGACATTCAACGTCAGGATTCGGCCGAAGAAACTCTGGACCCGTGCGACTGGGAGGCGCTGCAAGGGCTAGCACATCAGGTCATTGACGATGCTATTGCGCATATTCGGGAGGTGCGGGACCGTCCGGTCTGGAAAGATATGCCCACTCACGTAAGGGAAGCGTTTGCGGCACCGCTGCCAAACCAACCGCACCCGATTTCCGAAGTTTATCGGGACCTTCAGGAGTTGCTGATGCCCTATCCGATGGGCAACATTCATCCGCGGTTTTGGATGTGGTACATGGGGGCGGGCAGTTTCAGCGGCGCGTTGGCTGAGTTCATTGCGGCCATTGATGGTTCCAATCTTGGCGGCGGTAACAACGCCGCAGCCTTGATGGACCGCCAGGTCGTGGACTGGCTGAAACAGATGATGGGCTTTCCTCAGAACGCAGGGGGGACTTTGGTCAGCGGTGGCTCCATGGCCAATATCATCGGGCTGACTGCCGCGCGCAACGCAATGGCGAGCGTCGACGTTCGGGCCGAAGGGGTGGCTGCTATCCCGCAACAGCTGCGTTTTTATGGCTCCGATCAAGTACACAGCTGCCATCAAAAGGCGGTTGAGCTCTTGGGACTGGGCAACAAGGCCTTACGGCGGGTGCCCACAGGGCCGGATTACCGCATGGATGTAAGTGTTCTGAAGCAGATGATCGCCGAGGACCGGGAGGCGGGCCACCGTCCTGCCTGCGTTATTGCGACCGCTGGCACGGTGAATACCGGTGCCATTGATGACCTGTCGGCGATCAGCGCCCTTTGCAAAGCTGAGAAACTTTGGTTCCACGTGGACGGCTGTATCGGCGCGCTGGCCGCAATCGCGCCGGAGAACCGGCAATTGGTCAAAGGGCTGGAAGTGGCCGATTCAATGGCTCTCGATCCGCACAAATGGCTGCACGTGCCCTTTGAAGCCGGTTGTGCGCTGGTCCGGGACGCAACCACGCATCGGAATACGTTTGCCGTGCATCCAGAGTATCTTGAGGAAAAACCGCGCGGTATCGCGGCGACCGAGTATCTGCATGATTACAATCTCCAAACCTCCCGTGCGTTTCGGGCGTTGAAAGTATGGCTGACGCTTAAGGAGCATGGCGTAGAGAAATTTGGCCGGCTAATAGACCAAAACATTGCGCAGGCCCGCTATCTCAGTGGCTTGATCGAGCGCGCGCCAGATCTGCAACTGATGGCGCCAACGGAAATCAACATCGTCTGTTTCCGGTACTCTCCCGGAAGAATGCAAGAGGCCGAGCTGCGTGAATTGAACACGGAGATCATGCTGCGGATGCAGGAAACCGGCATCGCCGCGGTTTCCGACACCTATGTTGCCGGACATCACTGCCTTCGTGCGGCAATTTGCAACCATCGCACAAGGCGCGAGGACCTCGACCTGCTTATTGAGGAAGTATCACGGATCGGTTCCATTTTGACGAACTGCGATAGAAACGATGCTGCACGGCAAAAGTGAACGCAACCAGCCGATTGATCAGGCTGGGCATGCTGTAGGTCTGACGAACACCGCTGCCGTTCGGACCAAACGCAGCATTCGGTAGTATGGGCTGCGGCTTCGAGTATTATGTCGAAGTCAACTGGATATTACGCGACTTGGGGGCGAAAAGGAAAGCGGGCGCCCGAAGGCACCCGCTGACACTGAAGGAAACAGAGCGCCACAGAGCCTGCCAGCAGGACGCTCATTTACTTTATGCAGGAAGTTCGTTGGTGAAAGGTTTATGTTCCGGCGGAACGCTCGGGAGGTCTCAAAGCATGTTCGCCCACTTCCAAAACAAGGGATGACCCTTAGAGCCATTGCCGAAGCGCTCAACGAGTGCCGGTGTGCCCACCTCAATGGCCGGCGGAGCGCATGCTGCGGAAGAACAGCATCAGGGCCAACATCAAGAAGAACAGCCCCGACACATCGCCAATCATGTAGGCAACATACTCCGAGGGAGTGCTGCCCAATACGTTGTTGACCAGGACGGACTTAATGACAGAGATCAAAATGCCTGCGGTCATTAAACAGATCCAGCAGGACTGTTTGCCCGCCTTCGGGCGAATGTCCAAACCGATTAGTGCCAGCAGGTGGAAAACGGCCGGAGCAACACAAATAACAATGACGATAGAAATAATCCGGCTCGGAAGAAGGATGTTCATCCCGCCCAAAACCCAGAAGGCATAAATTACACCCGGCAGTATCGCCAGCGCCGAACGCCAGCCCAACAACCAGGCCGTCAGAACATAGACACCGAACGGCAGATACAAGAGGCTGGCAAAATGAACGAACTCTGCAAAGAACAGATTTTGAATCGGCATCCAAACCAAAGAGGTCAACCAGAACGCCGCTATGTATAGCCCAGATACCGTGAGGGTCTCTCGGACCCATATCAGCCACCGGGCACTCATGTGGAAAGTCAGTTCTTGGCAGAAGGATGTTTCACGACATACTTGCCCCGGTCGGAGGTGTCGCTTGGCGACAGGTACCCTTTTTGTACCAGAGACTTCAGCGCACGGAAGAAGGTCGGCCGCGAGATCCCGGCGACTAGCGAATGTTTCTGTAATCCGATTGTGCGAAAATCATCCTGGCTGTCTGATATATCGCAGGCGGCATAATAAATATCCCGCTCCACTGCTGACAGATTCTCCAACCCCAGAGCTTGCTCCATCCCCAACAGCATTTTTCGCAGCTCTGCGAGTTTGGAAATTTCACTCATGTTTGGCACCGGTTAAAGTTCAACTGCTTGGAATTCTTGCTTCGTTTTTGAAAGCTTGCAACAGAAATCAAGGAAGTCTCATGTTGACACTTGAGGGGAGTTCCTTAATCTCTGCTGCAGTCCGGTAGCGATGTTATGTGAGTGGTGGCTACCGAAAGTTCATAGTTTTAAGTTTGCGGCACCTTCGGGTGCCGTTTTATTGACTACCAACTTTAGCCAAATATGCCCACCCCGACAATCCGCCCATGAGAATTGGGCCGTGTGCTTGGTTGAGCTAATGGGTTGAACTGCCTTCCCACCAAACCGCCGCTATTGTTGCGGGCATAGATGGGGAGAAGAGCGTCTGATGGACATCGAGGTTTTGGGCATTGATCGTTGCTGTTCGGCGAAGGTGATCCTCCCCCAGTGAAGTGGTCCGCCGTTATGTTTAGGAAAACGGAGGATCAGAATGGGAACGAAGCGGCACAAACCCGAAGAAATTGTCACGAAGCTGCGGCAGGTTGAGGTGCTTGTCGGGGTCTGCTCCTGTAGGGGGCAGGATAGTACGCTAAGCCGGAGTGGTCATCGTTTTGGCCACCTATACTCGCCCGTCAACAGAATATGAGCCCAACCGAGTGGTGAGATGTGCGACAGGAGCTCTGGCGGGCAATCTCGACCATCGTGCAATCTTGCCGTAACCGCGCGCCCGAGATGATCCGTGTTCCAATAGATGATGATCGCGGCCAATAGATTCAGGCCAGCCATCCTGTAGTGCTGACCTTCAGCCGTGCGGTCCCGGATTTCACCTTGCCTGCCAATACGCAGAGCATTTTTGAGGGCGTGATGCGCTTCACCCTTGTTCAAACCGACCTGGGCGCGGCGCTGCATGTCGGTGTCCAGCAACCATTCGATTATGAACAGGGTGCGCTCGATGCGGCCGATCTCCCGCAGCGCTACTGCAAGTTCATGCTGGCGCGGGTATGACGCGAACTTTTTCAGCAATTGGCTGGGAGGCATGATACCAGCCGCCATTGTCGCAACGGCACGCAATATGTCCGGCCAATTCTGGGCGATCAGATTTTCCCGGACCTTGCCGCCAATCAGGCCGCGCAGTTCTTTGGGGGCTGTTGAGGGATCGAACACATACAGGTGTTTGGATGGTAGGTCCCGAATACGCGGGATGAACCGATAGCCCAACAGAGCCGAAACAGCAAAGACATGATCAGTGAAGCCGCCCGTATCGGCATATTGCTCTTTGATCCGCTTGCCGGTTTCATTCATGAGCAAACCGTCGAGGATGTAGGGCGCTTCGCTTACCGTCGCCGGAATGTTCTGGGTGGCGAATGGCCCGAACTGGTCGGAAACATGGGTATAGGCTTTCAACCCCGGCTCATTGCCATATTTTGCGTTGATTAGGTTCATCGCCTCGCCCTGACGCGCCGCCGGGAAGAATTGACCATCACTGGACGCGGTGACACCAGCACCCCAGAACTTTGCCATCGGTAATGTGGATTGTGCGTCAATGACTGTGGCCAATGCCCGGTTGATGGCCTCGCTTTCGATGTGCCATCGGGACAGGCGGGACAATTGGAGGTAGTCGTGGGTGTTGGTGGCCTCGGCCATCTTGCTCAGTCCAAGGTTCAAGCCCTCGGCCAGCAGAACATTCAGCAGCCCAATCCTGTCCTTGCAAGGCGCACCTGTTCGCAGATGGGTAAAGGCGTCTGTGAATCCAGTGGCCTCATCCACTTCCAGAAGCAGGTCGGTGATGCGGATATCTGGTAGTTGCCGATAGAGATCGAGGACGAGAGCCTCCGCCTCGTCAGGGACGACGGTTGTTAGGCGCTCGATCTTCAGTGTGCCGTGCTCAATAGAGCCGCCGGGGATGGCTCCGTGCCTGGTAGCACGTGCTAAACGGTTCAGGCCGTCGGTGATCCGCGCCTTTCGATCCGAGAGCCAAGTGACCGGATCAAGAGGCATGGTCAATCTGGGGATGGCGGGAACAGCGGAGATTGGCACAAGGGCCTGCTTCAAATCAGCGCAGCGTTTTGAATGCCGCAGCCAGATATCCCCGGATCGGAAGGCATCGCGCAGATGAAACAGCGCTGCAACCTCCCAGAGGCGCAGGTCATCCTCCGGCTGCGCTTTAAGGTGCCGATGCCATTTCGAGTTTTTGCGCAGAAAATCTGTCGGTTTTACCCGGTCGCTTTTTCCGCCAATTAACTCAGCGGCATTCATCAAGGGAATAGCGACTGGGGCGGCCTTGATATCCAACGATTTCAGCATGCGCGGGGCATAGCGTCGGAACCGGCGATGTCCTTGTATGACATGAGCAAGTGGATCCGCTGCCATGGTCTTGGTCAGCTGCGCCGATGTCGCAACCAGCTCTTCGAGAGCCGTCCATCCGGGTGTGTCCGAAACAGTGGTTTCGAGGGATACACCATCGCTATGTGCAGCAAGCAAGGCGGTTCCCAACTCGGTGAAGGAGCGCAGGGTTTGCTGCACAGCGGCCTTTGCGTCGTCAACGCGGGTATCACACAAACTCTTGGCATCGCGCCATGTCTTCCCAACGATCCGATCATGGGTTTCGACAACAGCATCAGCGATGGCCGCTTGCCATTCGACGGTGCAAACCGCCAGAATGGCTAGGCGCCGGTCACTGGAAATGTCCCGCAACCCGTCCGCAAAATACCGTTCACCCTGTCTGCGCAACCGGGTAATCCGATGAGGTGGCACATCGTCCAGAACTTCTCTCGGAATTCCGAGCGCCTGCAAGAATTCCAGCCGATCCAGAAGGCGACTGGCACCGGACGAGTTTTTTCCGACCTCAAACTGACGCAGCCAGACAAATCGGCTGACCCGCTCATCGACCAGTTCCGTTAGCAATGAATCCAGTTGGGCTTGCATGGGTTCATTGAGACGCTCCGCAATACGGCTGTCGATCTTCCGTTCTGCGGCAACCAGGGCATCAGCGCAAAGCCGTTCAACAACGGAGACACCGGGCAGGATTGTTTGCGTCTGGCGACATTGCTCCACGAGCCGCCGCGCCAAATCCAAATTTGACCGTGCTGTTTCCGCTTCCCGTACCAACCATGTTTTCAGATCACGTGCCCCCTGGCCCGAGAACATCTTGTAGCCGTAAATCTCTCGCAGATCGGCAAGGTGTTCGCGTCGGGTTTCGGCCCGGTGCGCGTAATCTATCAAGTCTTCAGGCGCTATGCCCAACTGTGCCGCCAGAAACTCTGTAATCTCGGATGGAATGACCTCCCCCGGCTGCAACAACCGACCCGGATAGCGAAAGACACAGAGTTGTAAAGCAAATCCGAAGCGATTGTGTGACCGGCGGCGGGATCGAATGTGTTCGATGTCATCATCAGCCAACGTGTAGTGCCGCAATAAGGTTGCTTCATCGGCTGGAAGATCAAACAACGCTGCCCGCTGTCGGTCGCTCAAAATCTGGCGTCTTGGCAATTCTGTTTCCAATGCGTGAGGGGGGCTTGTCCGTAAGAGGATCGTTCAACGGACGTTTTTCCGCCGCGACATCCCTTCAACAAAACTGACTGAGTGAGTGTCTCATATAGGCAGTACGATATAAATTGCAATGAAGGGGCCTTATTCGTACAGTTCGGCCATGAACACCACACTTATCGGATACGCCCGCTGCTCCACCGACAGCCAGGACCTTACCGCGCAGAAACAAGCACTGCAAAAGCTCGGCGTGGCCCCGGATCGCATTTACACGGATCATGGCTTGACCGGCACCAATCGCGCCCGGCCCGGTTTGGATCAGGCCATTGCAGCTGTGCGGGAAGGCGACACCCTTGTCGTGCCCAAGCTCGACCGGCTGGCCCGCTCTGTGCCCGATGCCCGCGCTATTTCCGACCAGCTCCAGGAGAAAGGGGTCAAGCTAGCCCTCGGCGCATCCGTCTATGATCCGACAGATCCGATGGGCAAGATGTTCTTCAATATCCTCGCCACCTTTGCCGAATTCGAAGCCGACCTGATCCGCATGCGTACCAGAGAGGGCATGGCCATCGCTCGCGCTAAGGGCAAGCTGCGTGGCAAGCAGCCCAAGCTGACAGAGAGGCAACAAAAAGAACTGTGCCGTATGCACGGCACCGGCGAATACTCGATCAACGATCTGGCTGAAGTTTTCTCAGTGTCGCGCCCCACCGTCTACAGAACCTTGAAGCGGTACCAGAGCTGACCTTCTATCTAGGTACATATAAAGCATCAGCATTAGCACAACAAATGCTATCCCCGTTTTGCAACGGGGATAGCGCGGCAGGAGAGAACCTGCTTGGGGAGGAACTGGTGTTAGCCGGCTGCGCGCAGTCCGCGGTCCAGGGAAACGCTGCGCAGCATGGTGGAGAAACGTTTGTAGCTTTCAGGAGAGTAGCGAACAGCAAGGAAGATCATCAGGAGAGAACCTGCCGCCATAACCAGCCAGACATTGCTAAGGTCCGACATTGCATCCCGCACGGCGCCAGCGGACAATGGCACGAAGCTGGCCAGAATATAGCCGCCGCCCTGCACGAAAGAGGTGAAGTTGCCTGCGGTTGTGGGGTCGTCCACGTGATCGATGGCCACGATGATTGACAGCGGGAACAGAATGCCAATGCCGACACCCAGCAACGCCATTGCCAGGAAGGACATATCAATCGGGGCGGTGTACAGCACGCCGAAACCCAAAGCTGTCAGGACAAGCGCAAAGACCAGGGGGCCGCGGCGATCCGGGAAATGATGGATAAAGGCTGCAACGCCCAAGGCCGTAACAGCTTCGATCACCGTCAATGCAGACAACAACAGGCCTGCGGTCCCTTGATCCTGCCCCTGTTCGAGGTAGAAGGGCGGAATCCAGGCCATCACCAGCATGAAGGCGCCGGTGCCGACCCCGAAAAACAGCATCAGCGACCAGCAACGCGCGCTGCGCCAGAACTGCGGCGGCGTTGTGCCCGCCGCGGGGGCAGGCGCTGTGCGCTCACTGTCGGCGTTGCGCGCAGCCATGGCCCAAATCAGAACCGCGAGAACCGCAGGCAGGCTCCAAGCGGCCAGAGTGCCGGTCCATTCCAGCGAGGACGCAAGCCCTGCAGCTGTGCCCGCTGCAATGGATGCGCCGGCCACGATCCCGGTGGAGTAGAGGCCGATCACCCGGCCGGTTGCGGCACCGAAGTTGCGCTTGGCAAAACCCGGCATCAGTGATTGCACCATGGCAATGCCGATCCCCGCCCCCGCGGCGGTGACGAGGAGGCCGGGACCTGTGGGCAGCCACATGCGGGCGGCACAGGACACGGCAATGATCAGTGCGCCCAGAGTGATGCCGCCGCGCTCGCCCAAGGCCGCGCGCAGCTGGCGCACATAGATGGCGCCAATACCCATCAGGAACACCGGGATCATAGTCAGGAAGCCGATGATGGTGGAGTTGACGCCGGTTTCGCCCAGGATTTGCGACACCAGCGGGCCGATGGCAGCAACTGCAGGGCGCAGGTTCAGTGAGATCAGGAATATCGCGACCAGCAGTAATGCTGGTGACGCTTTGGCGATGCGTGTGGTCATGGGAAATCCTTTCGATGAGACGTCTGGAAGGTCAAACCGCCGAATAATCCGGCGATTTGATCAGTTCTTGGGGCCGGGTTTCGATGTCCGGAACAAAGACGCTGCCGTGCCAGTCATCCGGTGCCACCGGGCGCAGTGCGATTGAGACCGCATGTGCCGAGCAGCCAAAGGCCTGAGTGACCGACCGGGTAATGGCTTCTGAGAGGGTTGCGTGCTGTTCAGCAGTCAGTGTGGCGGCAAAATGCTTGATGATAACGTGGGGCATGGGATCAGGTCTGTTGCAGGTTGCGGATTGCAGGCTGGGCCGGCTGCCATGCCGGAACGTGACGGCGAATTGCAGCGGCCAGCTCGGCAACGCCGCCGGGTTTGAGAAGTTCGTAGTGGTCGGCAGCCAGCGTGTGGACTGGTGCCGGAGCGGCCAGAATGCGGGTGGCTTCCTCCAGGAAGGAGAGATTGTCGCCCGCCGCCTTGAACAGGCGCACCGGCGCGGCCACTTGGCGCTGTTCCATCTGCAGCCCGTATTCGGGCGCATAGGTCTGTGCCACCAGCCGGGTGATACGGCCGATCATGCCCGGGTCGAGATCCGGCTTTTCGGCGGCGATATACGCGACGAAGCTGTCCAGATCCGAAACCTGTTCGATCACCGGAGCCACCCGGTCCGCAGCAATTGTCTGGGCAAAGACCGAATACAGGATGGTCAGGAAGGACGGGTCGCGGAATAGCGCGGGCTTATCCGCGCGCACGGGATCGCCGCCGGGCAGCTCTGGAGAGCCTGGCGCGATCAGGGTCAGCTCCGCCACCTCACTGCCTGCCTGCTCCAGCTGATAGGCGGTCTCGTAAGCCACCCGCGCGCCAAAGGAATATCCCCAAAGCGTGTAGGGGCCTTCCGGTTGCGCCTGACGGATCAGTTCGGCATCGCGAGCTGCCATTTCCTGGATCGAGCCGCAGACCTGCTCACCAAGGTTCACGCCAGAGGCCTGCACTCCAATGACGGGACGGGGCGTGTCGAGTTCCCGTGCAAGATGACGCAGGTTCATCGGATAACCGCCAAGACCGGGCCAGCAAAATACCGGGCTGCCCCTGCCTTTCTTCAATGGCACTGCACGCGACAGGCTGGAGCCAGCACTGCCGCCGTCCAAACGGCTAGCCAGCGCTTCGATTGTTGTGTCTTCGAACAGCACCTGAACCGGCAGGCTGGCTTTAAAGGCCCGGTTGATGCCCTGCACCAGTTTGACGGCTTTCAGCGAGTCACCCCCGATTTCAAAGAAATCGTCTCGTACCGAGACCTCCTCAATGCCCATTTGCGCGCACCAGATCTCTGCCAGACGGGTTTCCGTATTGTTGCGGGGTGCGATGATTTCGCGCTCGGCTGCGGCATCGTCGAACTCCGGGAACGCTTTGAGGGCATTCACATCCACTTTGCCCGATGCGCTGTAGGGCATCGATGGCACCAGTGCCAGTTTGCTGGGCACCATATAGTCGGGCAGCGAAGATTGCAGGTCGCGGCGGATCAGTTCAGCCGGGCCTTCCATATGCACGCTGTCTTCATGCATGCCTTCATGCGCAATCTGTTCGGCGCTGATCTTGCCGAACACCGCACTGTAGCAAGCGCCAGAGGGGAGGCCCTGCGCGTTCAGGATGTCCTTGAGGCGGGTAGCCGCAACAAGATCATTACCGGATTTGGAGCTGTAGCCCGACGACATGGTTCCGATGCGGCAGCTGTTCTGCTGTATACGCTGCAGGCTGCGGCCCAGGTCGATATAGGCGTGCCAGCGCTCTGCGTTCCGGCTGACTATCGAGAGCATGCCGCTGGCCCGTTGATAGACACGCTGGTTGATGGCGATCACATGGCGCTGTTCCATGATGTGGCGTGAGAACGGCTGCAAACCGCCATCACGGTAGGCGTAATGCCCCGGCTCCAGCCCCGCGACCTTGCTGCCATGCGCCTGGACGTAGTAGTCCACCGGCAATTCGGTCTGCCGGTCTGCATGGGCCGTGACCGTATAGCCGGCAATATAGATGTGACCCGGGCCGCACTGCAGATGGGGCAGCGCATCCGGCGCATCAGTGCCCGTACCGATGCCCAGCCCATGCGCCGGCAGGACATGGTCCATCAGGCCCAGGATATGGCCGGTCTCAAATTCCAGAACTTCGCGGATGTTGTTCTTGTAGACCGGCTCGATGGCCGGGATTTTGCCTACGAAATGCAACTGCATCACCGGCTTGGCCGAGGCCAGGCGCGGCGCTGTCAGAACCAGTTCATGGCGGGCCGGGTGATAATAATAATAGCCTGGTTCAAACCCCGCGACATTTGCCAGCTCCACATAGACCTGCGTTGCGTTCAGCGCACCCGGCGAAGCATAGGCATGCTTGGGCAGCAGACGCTCTTCGCTGGTGAACTGACCCAGCCAGCGCAGCAGGTAACCCAGATCACTGGTGCTGAGCGCCTCAAGCCCGCCCGCAACTGAGGCCGGCTGTTCCGGCTGTGACAGGACCGAAAGCACATCCTGAGCCGAGACCTCCCCGCCTTCATAGAAACGGTAAGTTTTGCGGGCAAACGCCAGCTTCCGCTGGGCCGCATCCGCATCGCCCCCCGTCAGCGTATAGGTCTTGCGCCCGTCGGTTTCCGCCGAGCTGCGCAGGCCTGCGCCGGACAGCTGAGCCCGCACTTGCAAGCGGCTTTTCTTGCTGTGGTGATGGGTGCCAGCATTGCCCTGATCCATCAGCGGTGCTTCGCGCGGGTTCAGCTCAATACCCGCGGCAAGCACCGGCTGGCCGGTGCGGGCATGAGGCTTGATGAATACACCCGCAGCCTTGACCCAGTCGTGGTTCTCGATGGCCAAGCGGATTTCATCCAGTTCAATCCGGTAGCCGCGGAATTTGACTTGATTGTCGGCGCGGCCCCTGAATTGCAGGGTGCCATCGGGATTTTGGCACACCATATCTCCGGTTTTGTAAAGCCGCAGCGGCATGCCGCCAGCCGGGCTGACCCAGGTGATAAAGCGTTCGGCAGTCAGTTCGACGCGATTGTGATAGCCATTTGCCAGCTGGCGGCCGCCAATATACAGTTCGCCCGCCGTACCTTCAGCAACCGGCTGCAGGTTTTCATCCAGCACCCAGCAGCTTGTATTTGCGGCTGGCTGGCCGATCGGGATCATCTCCGGGCCGTCTTCCAGCGTCGCCGGATCCACCGTCTGGGCGGTGGCGTTAATGGTGCATTCGGTCGGCCCGTAAAGGTTTACCAAGCGGCAGCCGGGGCGGGCTTCAAAAATCCTGGTGGCCAGCTTGCGGGTCAGGGCCTCGCCGCCGCTAAACAGGCTGGTGACGGTGGTGCAGCTTTCGAATTCCGGGAGGTCAACCAGTGCCTGCAGCAAGGTTGGCACCCCCTGCAGCATGGTAACCCCATGCTGTTTGACCTGCTCAATCAGAGCTTCTGGATCACGGTAAACGCCGGGACGGCCCATCACAACCTGAACGCCGCAGCAGACCGCCAGCAGTTCCCACTGTGCGGCGTCAAAGCTGACGGGAGTTTTCTGCAGAATGACTTCACCCACCCGCAACTTCTGCTCAGTTTGCAGCCAGGTCAGCTGGTTGAGGATCGCGGCATGGGAAATGCCTACGCCCTTTGGCGCGCCGGTGGTGCCGGAAGTGTAGATCATATAGGCCAGATCGTCCTCCAGAAGAGCAGGGCCGCACAAGCAATCGCTGTCTTCCTGGCCAGAAACCGCATCCAGCGCATCCAAAGTAATCACGGTAACTTCCGGCAGGATCATCTCAGCCAGGCGGCCCTGCAGCTTGTCCTGGGTGACGATCACTTCAATACCGGCATCACGGATCATGTAAGTGAGCCGGTCCACTGGATAATCGGTGCCCAGCGGCAGATAGGCACCGCCCGAGAACAGAATACCCCAGAGGCCCGCCATCATCTCGGCGGAGGAGTCCGCGAACAGCCCCACACGACTGCCCGCGCCGACACCAGCACGTTTCAGGCGAGCGGCCAGGCGAGCGGCGTATTCGGCCAGATCGCTATAGCGCAGCGCGCTGGTATCGTCGCATACAGCGATTTCTTCGCCGCGGCAGCGCACCTGTAGCATCAGCATATCAACCAACGAGGTGCGTTCCGACGCAGTGCGCAGCAGCGCGCGGGTGATATCGGTTTGCTGAGGCCGGTTGGTAATGGGTTTGGAAAGGAGCGAATTTGAGGTGCTCATGGTATGTCCTGTCAAGTATTGGAATGTTCATTACAAAACTGGCGGCCACTCACCGCCGGAGCAGGCCGACAGTGAGTATGTTGCTATTCAGAAAGATGCCAGCAGCAGGTATGCCCGCTACGGGCTGAGTCAGTGGTTTTCGTAAAGAAGACCGCGACCGGAGATCGGGTCGGTCACACCGCAGCTGCGCAGCGCGTGCCAGTAAAGAACCGCATTGTTCGACAGCACCGGTTTGCCAACCCAGGTTTCGGCAGCAGCGGCAAAATCCGCCATGGGAACATTGGTCCCCACTTGGACAATGGCTTCCACTTCCGGGCGGTCAACGTCCAGCACAGCGTCACGCAGGTTTGTTGGGGTAACGTCGGAGATGTTTGACGGCGTCCGTCCGCCAAGACCATGCATGGCCGCAACCTCGATCCCGCTATCGGTGAAGAACCGCGAAACCGGTTCATCTCCCAGTTCCAGGTAAGGAGAAATCAGGCCAATTCTCCGGATACCGCCAAGCGCTTTTAGCGCTGCCAGGATTGCGTCTGCGCTCATGATGATCTTTGCACCGCCTGCAGCTTTCGCAAGGCGGCCATGCAAAGCCTCATGCGCAGAGTGGCCTTCCCAATATCCATCTGGAGATACCGCAACAATAATCGCCCCGGTGCCGCAATGGCGCAGGCTGCGGATGGCGTCCGGGGTGGAGCTGCGGATATTTTCAATGACCCGATTGAAGCCCTCCTCATGGGTCAGGGAATCATCGTCGATGATCATCCTGCCGATGTGGTTTGTAACGCCAAAGGGGCGCATGGCCTCCATCTCTGGCTGAGCCGAAGTGTTAGTCGATGGAATGGCGACACCGACGCGCAGCCGTTTTCCCAGAAAATTACTCATGACTAAATCCTGTAATTTTGAAATTTTCGATCAATGGCTTGGGGCGCAGCTGTGCTGCTAGGCAAGAAACGTGGCGGCCATATCGGCGCCGCCATGGCCTTGGTCCTGCACCCGCCTGTAGCGGTTCAGGCCTGCCTCGGCCAAATCCAGCTTCACCCCGGCTTTCAGTGCGGCGTCAACGATCAAAGCACTGTCCTTGACCGCATTATCGATGGTGAATGCTGGAGCGAAATCGCCCGAGGCCATAGCTTGGGCTTTCATTTGAAAGAAAGGGGTATCCAATGGCCCGCCACGCAGAGTGTCCGCCACTAGCTCCGGATCCAGTCCCAGGCCGCGAGCCAGCGCCAGGCTCTCTGCCGCTCCGTGTGTCAAAGCGAAGACCCAGCTGTTCAAGGCCAGTTTCAGCCGGGTCGCCATCCCGGGGGCAGTGTCCAGCCAGCGGGTGGCTTTGCCGACCGCATCCAGCACCGGCTGCACAACTTCCTTGGTGCTGTCCGGTCCGGCCGCCAGCACGAGAAGCTGGCCCGCCTCTGCCGGTTGGCGAGTGCCAAGCACCGGCGCGTCGATCAGGGTGAGCCCCTTGCGGGCCGCCAACGTCTCCAGTCCGGGCATGTCGGCCGGCCCGACTGTGCTCATCTGCAGCCAGCAGACAGGTGCCCCGGGCACGCTCTCCGCATCCGGCAGTACTGACATGGCTTCGGCAATGGCCCCTGCGTCTTTCAGCATGGTCACAATGACACTGGCATTCTGAACTGCCTCGGCGGGGTCCGCAGCCGGGGTGATACCTGGCCCTGCCAATGAAAACGCCTTGTCGGGGGAGCGGTTCCATACACTGACTTGGCAACCAGCCGCAGCGATATTGCGGGCCATTGGGCCTCCCATCAGTCCAGTCCCCAGAACTGCCACGTGTAGTACGGGGCGGGACGGCGGCAAAATTGCGTCAGTTGTCATGTTAAACCTCTGTTTTCTGGGTCAAAGCGACCGCTGTAGTGTCAAATCCACTTGGACGGTTGGCATCTGAAACTACTTGTGGACCAATCATTCCACAATAGTCAACAACCAAAGGGAGATCTTCATGTTGATGTTACACCGTTTCGATGGAGGCTTCGACGATACTGTGCAGATAGGGCTTGCGGCAGGCCGCTGGAAGCCCTTTACTAACAACTCTAAGGCCTTGTATTACAGCAACAAAATACCTGGATAGCATTTGGCAGTCTCGATCAGGCGAAATTTCGCCACCCTTTTGGCCGTACTTCAAAAGGCGCAGCAACCCGCTTTCCAACCGCTCGAAATGCTGCGCGACCAGCGCACTGAGTTCCGGATCCCGGCCGGAAATCTCCAGGCTGCTGTTGGCGGCAAAACAGCCAAAGCCCTCGTGGTCGCTCAACTCGTCGTCAACGATGGACAGCAACAGTGCGCGGAGGCTGCCCCGCACATCAGCGGTCCGGGAGATCATCGCGACATTCTCGGTGGTTACCCGTCGATATTCTTTAAGTGCAAGCGCAAAAAGCGTTTTCTTGCCCCCAAAGGAATTGTAAATCGTGCTGCGGGACAGGCCGGTTGCTTCCACCAGATCATTCATGGAAGTCGCAGCATAGCCATTGCGCCAGAATGTGCGCATGACTGCGTCAACTACCGCGCCCTCATCAAATTCTCTTGGCCTCATAGTTATCAACCATTTTGTACCGAATGTTTCAAAACTATGCCAGAAGAGAGCTCCATGCAACTATGTTGTGTAGGTGATTGAGCGTAGCGGGGGAGAGCTACAAAGTGGTAGCCAAACGATAGGTGGTTGGCAGCAACTTCCTTCGGATTTCACTCAAGAAAATTTGGGTCTTATCGTACTATTCTGCCCCTTACCGGAACAGACCCCTTGTCGGGCAAGGGATGGCGCGGGTGGATGCGATCCGCGAAGTGCGCATCACCGAGCAGACTTATTACCGCTGGCGCAAGCAGTATGGCGGGATGGGAAAGCGCCCCGCGACCGGCCATTGATAGCCGTCAATGGCGGCGCGGCTGAGCCGAGGCTATAAGCGGAAACGGGGATATTTCTAGGCGGGAAGCTTCCGCCGTTGACGCCCGTCAATGTTGTGCGGTTATCGTGTCCGGTGCGGGCATGGCATCCTCGCTGTTCGCCTCTCCAGAACTATTTTGAACGGTTTTGCGAAGCGCGCATTGACTGCTGACAAGACTGATCGGGCTATTGTCTCCCATGGCCCGCTGCCCGATGGCGAAAAGGGTCAGGGCATGTCGTCCCAAGAAGGTTGCTGCAGTGATAAGCCTCCCATCAGCGCCAGCACAGAGCCGCAGACCAGTGATTGGGCCAGTGCGGCGGGAACCAGATAGAAACCGAGCATCCAAGGCGCCCAGATTACCCAAAGCCCAAGCAGCATGATGGCCAGTTCCAGCCATCTGAGAAAGACAAACATTTCCAGCATGGCCAGTGCCGCTGCCGCTAGACCGGATGCCAGGGAGTTCATGGCGATATGCGTAAGGTCAAGGCCGACAGGCCAGTCGATGCGGAAGGCAAGCGGTGCCAGTAAAAGCCAGAGGCCAGCAGTGAAACTCACGCAGTCCTGCCAATGGGCGCGGTTCATTGTGCGAACCTTCTCTGAGTTGGGCAGATCACGGTTCCACGCTGAGACCGTCGACTACGCTGCTGACGCCAGGCACCGCCCAGGCAGCTCGTCGGGCGGCATCCCGTTCGGCCTCGGTGCGCACTCGCCCGGTCAATGTGACCGCGCGGTCGTCGATATTGATCTGAATGCCCTTCCCTGGCGGCGTCGCGCCGCAGGGCGGTTTCAATGCTCATCCTGTGAATCGGCGTGCAAAATTGGCTCTGACTCAGTTTTGGTGCAACTTCGGCCTCCCTCAGATCAGAGCGCTTGAACGAGCCGCGCTTTGAGCAGGTCGATGTTCGCCCTTCCATACATCTGGCGTTTGAGCGTCTTGAGGCGGTTAATCTGCCCTTCAGTCTGCCCGTTCGACCATGGTTCCCGAAGCGCCGCGGCGACGGCTGCCTGATCGCGCCGCAGCCCGCGGGCAAAGGCACCGAGCAGCCCG
>NZ_LYUZ01000098.1 GCF_001679925.1 Leisingera sp. JC1
GGGCGTTCTGGAAACGATGGACGGGATACCACACCCGCAGCCGCGCAGAAGCCAGGATGCGCTGCCTCAAGGCCTTCGGCGAGCGCATCGCCGCGAGAGACCCAGATAGCCAAACCGCTGAAATCCACATCCGCGTCGCACTCATCAACCGCTTCAATGCCCTCGGCACCGCCGAGATCGTCCGCGTGGCCTGAACCTGAAGGGGAAAGGGGAAGTCACGCCTCAAGACGCCTTTCTGCAACAATGCCCGTTGTGTGCGCAAAGCGTCGTTTGGCCAAATTCTGTTGCAGAAACCAATGGCTCCTTTGGTGCTTGGGCCCAATCCCGGCATTGGGCCGAGAAGAACTTGCTGAATTGAGGGGCATCTTGCCTTCCCTCATCAAAAACGTCTCCGAAACTTGCAGCACCAATCCCTCCGCCCTTAACCCAATTCTCACCAAATTTTCCGAAATTGCCCTGCAGGACGTTTACCCAAACAGCAGGATTCTCCGTGACCGATTGGACCTCCGGCTATGTCGCCGGCATCGACTACACCTTCGACTTCCACCGCCAGCTGACCCCGGCCTTGCTGGGCTTGACCGCAACCGCGCAGGGCCTGCGGCACGGGCTGGACGGCGAAAACATCACCTATTGCGAGCTGGGCTGCGGTCAGGGCTTCTCCGCCAACCTGCTGGCAGCCGCCAACCCGCACATCGAATTCCATGCGATGGATTTCAGCCCCTCGCATATTGCCGGCGCAGCTGAGCTGGCGCAGGAGGCGGGGCTGGGGAACGTGCGCTTCCACGAGCGCAGTTTCGAGGATTTCGGCGAGACCTCCGGCCTGCCTGCGTCCTTCGACATCATCGCGCTGCACGGTGTCTACAGCTGGGTTTCGCAGGAGAACCGCCAGCACATCCTGCGGTTTATCGCGGACCGGCTGAAACCGGGCGGGCTGGTCTATGTCAGCTGCAACACCCAGCCGGGCTGGGCTGCGGCGATGCCGTTGCGCCGGATCCTGACAGCCCGGGCAGAGCAGGGCAGGGGCACCCTGCCGGAACGGATCGGCGAAGCCCTGTCCTACGCCCGCCAGCTGGCCGGCAGCGGCGGCGGTTATTTCGAACGCAACCCCGCGGTTGCGGCCCGACTCGATCACGTGGCGTCGATGCCGGAGAACTACGTGGCGCATGAGTATTTCAACAAGGACTGGACGCCGTTTTTCTTCGAGGATCTGGCCGCTGAACTGGGCACCGCCAAGCTCAGCTTTGCAGGCTCCGTCAGCCTGATGGATAATCTCGACAGCCTCCGTTTCACTCCGCAGCAGCAGGCACTGCTGGACGGCGAAAGCGATCCGGTCCGGCGTGAAGGCCTGCGTGACGTGCTGCTGAATGAGCATTTCCGCACCGATGTTTTTGCAAAGGGCAGGCTGGCCCATACCCCGCGCGGCAGCATCGGCGCCTGGTTCGCCACCCCGCTGGCGCTGACCCGTCCCTACCATGGCGGGACGCTCAAGTTCCACCACCGCGACCGGGATGTGCCGCTGGAGCAGGCGGACTACGCGCCGGTCCTGCAGGCGCTCAGCAAGGGGCCGGCCACGGTGCGCAGTCTGCTGGATCAGGGCGTATTCGGCGCCATGGAATGGGGTGCCATCACCCGCATGCTGACGGTGCTGGCAGGCTCCGGCCAGATCGCGCCTGCGCTGCCGCTGGAGGGGCTGGAGAGCCGCACCGCCGCCTGCCGCGCCTTCAACCTCGCGGTCTGCAAACGGGCCGAAGACAGCGATGCCCTGCGCTATCTCGCCTCGCCGGTTACCGGCGGCGGGGTGGAGCTGGACCGGTTCGAGCAGCTGTTCCTGCTCGCGCGCAGCGAGGGGCTGGAAACCCCGGCAGAATGGGCAGATCTGGTCTGGCGCATCCTGGCCCCGCAGGGCCAACGCCTGCAGCATGAGGGCAGGGTGCTGGAGACCGAAGAGGAAAACCTTGCGCTGCTGCGCGCCCGCGCGGGCAATTTCGCAGCCCGCCGCCTGCCGCTTTGCGAAAGCCTTGGAGTGACGCTGGAACACAGCCGCCAGGCCCCGGCACAGCTGCAGGGCGCCGCAGCCTGAGCGGTGAAAATTCCGGGGCGGAAACCATGCAGCTTCCGCCCCGCATTAGCATTTCGGCAAGCACTGGCCGGTAAAAAGGTCCGGCACGAGACAACCACTGACAGGAACTGAAACGTGTCCTTTGAAGACCGCGCGCTGGCTGCTCAATCCACTGGCCGGGAATCGGCTTTTGCCCTTGATGAAGTGTTCTTTTCCCGCACCGATCCCCGCGGTGTTATCCGGGCCGGCAATGCCGTGTTCAGCCGGGTCGCCAAATACCCGCTGGAGGAACTGCTCGGCGCGCCGCACAAGGTGATCCGCCACCCGGACATGCCGCGTGCCGTCTTCCAGCTGTTGTGGGACACCATCAAGGCCGGCGAAACCGTCGGCGCCTATGTCAAGAACCGCGCCCGTGACGGCAGCTATTACTGGGTGTTTGCCGTGGTCACGCCCTGCGACGGGGGTTACCTCTCGGCCCGGATCAAGCCGACCAACCCGCTGCTCAAGACAGTGCAGCAGGAATACAGCACCCTGCGCCAGGCCGAGCAGGCAGAGGAGCTGAGCCCAGAGGACAGCGCCGCCCGCCTGCTGGCCCGCCTGAAGGAACTGGGCTTTGCCACCTACAGCGATTTTGCAGGCCACGCCCTGGCAGAGGAACTGCTGGCCCGTGATGCCGGCCTGAAACGGCCGCCCTGCGCCCGCCTGGCCGAACGCCGCGCGATGCACGCCACCGCCGGCCAGCTGTTTGAGGAGACCGAGGCGCTGGTGCAGGACTTTGAATCGATGCGCACCATCCCCCACAACCTGCGGGTCATCGCCTCGCGCATTGAACCGGCCGGCGGGCCGGTGACGGTGCTGTCCCAGAACTACAGCGCCATGTCGCGCGAGATGTCGAACTGGTTCGAAGCCCACGTCTGGGGCAAGGACAGCAACTTCCGCGCCATCAAGGGCACGGTGACCGCGGCCATCTTCGTCGAAGGCCTGGCCCGGATCCTGACCGAATGCGGCCACCAGCTGGAGCAGGAAAGCGCAACAGCAGCCGTCGATATCCCCCGCGAGCAGGGCATTCTGAATGACCTGACGGACGTCCAGTTCAGCAAAGCCCGCGCCAGCCTGCAAGCGGTCCGCTTCGAGGCGGCCCGCATCCAGAAGGCTTGCCAGACCCTGCACCGGCATTTCATGGCACTGACCACCACCCGCGTGCTGTGCAAGATCGAATGCGCCCGGCTGGGCAACGTCGGGGAATCTCTGAACTCCATCATTGATGAGCTTGGCGTGTTCCAGGACCGCATTTCCGCCCGGCTCGAACGCATTTCCGAACTCAGCACCGCCCTCGCCAGCGACGAGGCCTGAGCCTAGGCTTTCTTCTCGGCCCAGCTCTTGCGGAAGGACGCGGGCGACTGCCCGTAGCGCTTCTTGAAGCGGATCGACAGCTGCGTTGCACTGCTGAACCCTGTGGCGGCGGAAATCTCAGCCACCGTCATGTTGGTCTCGTTCAGCAGCGCCAGCGCCCGGCCCACCCGCAGGTCGATATAGAACTGCACCGGCGAGGTGCCGACATAGCGCTGGAACAGCCGCTCCAGCTGGCGGCGCGAGATCTGCGCGTGCTCAGCCACCAAGCCGACCTCCACCGGCTCCTCGATGGTTTCATGCATGAACTGCATCGCGTTGATCAGATGCTGGTTGCGACTGCTGAGCGCTACCGAATAGGCAGACTTCTGCAGCGCCTCGCGGTTGTTGGAGCGGAAGTGGATGCACATGTCCGACACAATCACCGCCAGATCCTTGCCGTGGTCGGTCTGGATCATTTCCAGCATCATGTCGGTGGCCGCATTGCCGCCGCCGCAGGTCATCAGCCCCTTGTCGATCTCATATAGGTTCGCAGTCGGCTCAAGCCCCGGGAAATATTCGGAAAACGACGGCTGGTTCTCCCAGTGCAGGGTAAACCGCTGCCCCTGAAGCAGCCCCGCCTGGGCCAGAGCAAAGGCGCCGGTGCAGATGCCGCCGAACCGGCTGCCGTGGGCATTCTGGCGCCGCATCCAGGACAGCACCTTGGGGCTGGCGCTGTCCGATGGCTCGATGCCCGCGCAGACAAACCCGAAGCTGCCCCGCGGCAGGTCTTCCAGCGCCATGTCGGTGTTGATGCCAATCCCGTTGGAGCAGGGCACGGCGGCGCCATCCTCGCTCAGCAGGAACCAGCGGTACAGCTCCTTGCCGGTGACCTGATTGGCAATCCGCAGCGGCTCCACCGCAGCGCTGAAGGCCAGCATGGTCAGCTTCGGCAGAAGCACAAAGTAGATATCCTTGGGCGGCCCGTCGTAATCGACCCGGAAACTGGCCGCACCCTTCGGGACAAAGCTGCGGAGTGTCATATCGCTAACCTAACAGATGGGACGTTCACAGTGAAACGCGCGCCGGAGGGGAGGCTCCGGCGCGCAGGGGGATCAGGCGGTCAGTTCCTGCACCGGCTCGCCGCTGTCCTCCCAGGCCGCGACCTCTTCGTCGCTTGCCTTGGGCGAGAACAGCCCGGTCATCGCATAGAAGATGCCGATCAGCGGCGACAGCCAGCAGGCAAAGGCCAGCGGGATGTACAGCAGGTTCTCGAAGTTGCCGTCGGCGATCCCCAGCGCCAGCGCCGAGATCACAAAGGCGCCGCCCGCGTTCCAGGGGATCAGCGGCGAGACCAGCGTGCCGCCTTCCTCGATGGCGCGCGACAGGTTCAGCGGCGAATACTTCATGCCGCGATAGACAGGCGCATACATCCGGCCCGGCAGGGCAATCGACAGGTACGGATCCCCCGCCACGGTGTTGGTCGCAACCGAGGTCAGAATGGCCGAGGTCTGGATGCCGGCAAAGCTTTTCACCCGCGCAATGATCACCTCGATGATCGCCTGCAGACAGCCGGTGCGCTCCAGCGCGCCGCCGAACCCCAGCGCCAGCAGCACCAGCGAGATGGTCCACATCATCGACTGGATGCCGCCGCGGTTCAGCAGCGGGTCGATCTCCGCCACGCCGGTGTCGATGGAATAGCCGCTGTTGGCAAAGGTGAAGGTCTCATGCAGGCCTGCGCCCTGGCAGGCCATCGCCATGATGCCGCCCACGACAGCACCGGCAAACAGCGATGGGATCGGCGGCTGCTTCTTCACCGCCAGCACGATGACCAGCAGCGCAGGCAGCAGCATCAGCGGCGAGATCCAGAACGCATTGTCCAGCGCCGCGGTGATCGCGTCGATCCGCTCGAACGAGACTTGCGAGGTGTCGATCAGGGTGAACCCGACAGCCAGATAGATCGCCAGCGCAATCAGCATCGACGGCACGGTGGTCGGCAGCATGTTGCGGATGTGATCGAACAGATTGGTGCCGGTCACGGCCGGGGCCAGGTTGGTGGTGTCCGACAGGGGGGAGATCTTGTCGCCGAAGAACGCGCCCGAAACCACCGCGCCAGCGGTCCAGTACATCGGAATGCCAAAGCCCGCGCCGATCCCCATCAGCGCCAGGCCGACGGTGCCGACGGTGCCCCAGGAGGTGCCCAGCGACACCGACACGATGGAGCAGAGCACCATGCCCGCGGCCAGGAACAGCTCCGGCGACAGGATTTTCAGGCCGTAATAGATCAGCGTCGGCACGGTGCCGCTGGCAATCCAGATACCGACGATCATGCCGACGGTGATCAGGATCGACACCGACGGAAGCGAGATGTTGATGACGTGGAACACGCCCTCTTCGATATTGTCCCACTTGTGGCCCAGTTTCAGGCCGACCAGCGCGGTGATGGCGATGCCGATCGCCAGCGGGATATGCGGGGTGAAATCCCCGAAATAGAACAGCTGGATGCCCAGCACCAGGAGGGTCAGCAGGATCGGCAGCAGCGCCAGTCCCAGACCGGGTTTTACGGTATTCGGATCAGATGGTGACACGGGGTTTCTCCTCCCTTGGGTCAAAACGCCTGGCTTTGGCGGATGCAGATACACACCAGAGATCGCCGCCGGGGACTCGATGCCAGCGCGCCAGATTGTTCGTCTATTGCGACATTTTGCGACAGGAGGGGAGGGTGGCGCGCATCAGGGGAAAAATTTCCCATAGGGGAGGCGGCGCACGTTCGGCAGAACGCCAGCCGCGCCGCTGGGCCGGCGGCGCGGGGCAGATGCTGCGGGAACAGCAGCTGAAAGCGCAGCACCAGCGGGGACCGGTGCTGCGGCGGCAAAATCAGGCGGCTGAGGCCTCCGGACCGGGCTGCTCCTGCTCCCAGCCGCCGGCCGTGGGGGCAGGGCGGCCGGCCTGGGCCGCACCAGTCACTTGGAAGGTCTGAACAAGTTCGGCCAGCACCCGGGTGTCCTGCCGCATGGTCACGGTGGCGGCGGTGGTTTGCTCCACCATGGCGGCATTCTGCTGGGTGACGCTGTCCATATGCGACACGCCGGTGTTGATCTCTGAAAGCCCGGTGAACTGCTCCTGCGCCGAGGAGGCAACGTCCGAGGACAGCTCCGTCACCCGTTTCACATGGCCGACAATCCGCTCCAGAACTTCACCGGCCTTGCTCACCAGGTCGACGCCCTCGTCCACGTGGCCGGAGCTGACGTTGATCAGATCCTTGATCTCCTTGGCCGAAACCGCGGCCCGCTGCGCCAGTGCCCGGACCTCGGAGGCCACCACCGCAAAGCCGCGGCCCGCCTCGCCGGCCCGTGCGGCCTCAACGCCTGCATTCAATGCCAGCAGGTTGGTCTGGAAGGCAATGTCGTCGATCACGCTGATAATCTGGGAAATCTGATCGGAGGAGGAGGAGATCTCATTCATCTTCTCAACTGCATCCGAGGCAACCGCCATGCCTTCCTCAGCAATACCCTGCGCTTCCCGCGCCAGCGAACTGGTTTCCGTCGTCGCGCCGGAGGACTGTTTCATGCTGGCGGTGATTTCCTCCACCGCAGCGGCGGTCTCCTCCAGCGTCGCGGCCTGGGTCTCGGTGCGGCTGGACAGTTCCTCTGCCGCATCCGAAATTTCCCCGGCAGAGCTGCTCAGGTTGGCTGCAGAGTCCTGGATAGTGCCGATGACCCCGCCCATGCTGTCCATCAGCGTATTGAAGGAGGTGCGCACCACGTCGTAGCGGGCCGGGAAGTCGCTTTCCTCCGGGCTGGGGATCGGCTGGGTCAGATCACGCTCCGACATCCGCTGAATACCCTCGGTCATATAGCGGAAGGCAGTGTCCTGCTCCTCGCGCTGGGCTGCGAAATAGGCGTCGATCACCTGGTAGCTGTCCATCGCAAAGGCGCGGTTCAGCGCCCCTAACAGCCGCACCATCCGCTTGCGCGCCATCGGCGTGTAGGTGGCGCCGAACTGCTGCGACAGCATCTCCTGAATAAAGGAGGTCGCCCGCGCATAACCTGCCAGATACAGGTCGAACGGCAGCTGGATGCGGAAATGCACCCGGCCGATGGTGTCGGCTGATTTGAAGTAATCGTCAGAGAACTCGCCGCTCAGCAGCAGTTCCCAGTGCCGTTTCTGCGCACCCCGCGCATGGTTCAGGGAGTCCTGGCTCTTGAAGAAGCCTGAGGCTTCCTGGTCCGACTTGGCAAAGGCGTAGAAGAACTCCAGAACTTCATCCAGTTTTGGCGCGACCAGCTTGCCGGCGGTCACGAGGTCCTTCTTCTGCTCACCGTCCAGGGCGAATTTCGAAATCGTCTGCGTATTTCCATTCTTGCCCATACTGCAATCTCCAAACCAGGCTTCCGAATAGCTGAACACATTCGATTTCATGTATCTAAGAGTTAAGAATTGCTTATTGGTGGGCTTGCGCCCAATTTTTGGGCATTTTGCGGAGTGAAATTTCTCACGCTGGTAAATTTGTGAAGTTCTACACTCTTTTAGGGTGTGCAGTATTTGTGCGTCTCATCTCTTGCGGAATGTGCCGTTTTCTGATTGGCAGCGATTCGCATCCCGCCCGTCAGGCTGTGCCCAGTGATGCAAAGGATCAATACTGTCCCAGGCCTTTGGCCGTCCGAAGCGGTTCAAGGCTGGCGCCGCGCTTGGGTATCGGCCATTCCTAGGGCCGGACAGACTGATTGAGACCAGGCATGAAACGACTGCGCAATCCCCGCACCGGCATCGAACAGGGCGATGTCACCGTGTTCTCGGATTTCGAGGACGGCGGCGGGATGTGGACCGGCACCGGGCCGCGGGTGCGGCGCCAGACGGTTGCATTCAGCACGGCCTATGCCAGCCCGCCGGCAGTGCATGTCTCGGTGTCGCTCTGGGATATGGACACTTCCGCCGCCGTCCGCGGGGAACTGGTGGCGGAGAACATCACCTGCGAGGGGTTCGAGATCGTTTTCCGCACCTGGGCAGACAGCCGCGCCGCCCGCCTGCGCGCCGCCTGGATGGCAATCGGCGAGCTGCCCCATGCTGACGACTGGGACGTCGACTAAACCTCCGCCGTGATGGACCCGGCCCGCAGCAGCTTTTGAAATTTCGGGCACTCCAGATGGCTGGGTGCCGGGCAGTCCGCCACATGGCGCAGCGCGTCCTTCAACAGGGTCAGCTCGCGGATCTGCGCCTCCAGCGCATCGGCGCGGGCATGCAGCTGGTCCCGCGGCAGATCGGGCTGGCCGTCCTTGCCAAACATGCCCGCAACCTCCTGCAGCGAAAACCCCGCCGCCTTGCCCAGCGTGATCAGCGACAGCTGCAGCAGGACCTCCACCCCGAACTGCCGCCTGAGCCCCTTGCGCCCGGCTGAGGTGATCAGCCCCAGATCCTCGTAGTACCGCAGCGCTGAGGGGGCCACGCCGGAGCGTTCCGCAACCTCGCCAATATCCAGAAGTTTCATCCTTGACCTCAAGCTGGCTTGAATTGGCAGGCTGCCAGCCTTGAACGGACCGGACAAGGGAAATCCACGATGACGATTGAAAACATGAGCCTCTGGCGGCAGCCGCAGGCACTCGCGCTTCTGATGGCCGCCAGCCTCACGGTGATGGCCAACGCGACCATCAGCCCGGCGCTGGCGGGGTTGGAGCAGGAATTTGCAGATGTGCCCGATGCAGGCTTCCTGGTGCGGCTTCTGATCACCGCGCCCTCGCTAGGGGTGATGCTGACCGCACCGCTGGCGGGCTGGCTCACAGACCGCAGCGGGCGGCGGGTGGTGCTGCTGGCAGGTGTCTGGCTGTTCATGCTCTGCGGCACTGCGGGCTTTTTCCTGCCGGACCTGAAGCTGATGCTTATCAGCCGCTTTGGCCTCGGCATCGCCGTCGGGCTGATCATGACCGCGCAGACCGCGCTGATCGGTGACTATTTCACCGGTGCCAGCCGCCAGGCGCTGACCGGCCTGCAGATCTCCGCCCGCAACTTCGGCGGGCTGGTTTTCATCGGCACCGCCGGGCTGGCCGCCACGCTGTCGCCGCGGCTGCCGTTCCTGATCTACGGGCTGTCGGTGCTGTGCCTCTATGCCGTCTGGCGCCACGCCCCCGAACCCCGGCGCAGCGGCGGCGGGGCAGGGCAGGCAGAGGCGCCGGGCCACCCGGCCTGGCTGGTGCTGGTCATTGCGGTCTCCGCCCTGCAGATGCTGACCAATGGCCTGTTCTTCATGATGCCGACCCAGCTGCCGTTCTTCTTTGCCGCCCAGGGCCTCAACAGCGCGCTGATGACCGGCGCCGGGCTGGGGCTTTTGTCGCTCTGTGGCGGTATCGCCGCACTGTTTTATGGGCGGCTCAAATCCAGGCTGCCGCACACCGTCATCTTTGCGCTGGGCTACGGTGCGCTGGCGGTTGGCTTCACAGTGCTGGCACAGCAGGGCAGCGCCACCCTATCCCTGGCAGGCGCCATGGTTGTCGGCATCGGTTACGCTACGGTCTCCCCCGGTTTTGTTGCCATTGCGCTGGCGCTTGCCCCCTCGGGACGGCGCGGCACGGCCGGCGCAATCCTCACGGCTTCGGTGTTCTGCGGCCAGTTCCTGTCGCCCTTTGCCAGCACGCCGGCCATCACACGGTGGGGATATGACGGCGCTTTCGGTGCTGCCGCAGCCCTGCTGGCGCTGGTGGCGGCAACAGCCGCCGCCGCGACCGTCTTAGCCGGCCGCCACCGTGCGAGAGCCTGAAAAGCAAAAAGCCCCGCACAATGGCGGGGCTTTCCAATTCGATTTAACAGCCGTCTCAGCCGCCGTTGGAATAGAGGCTCTCGTAGATCGGCACCAGCGTCTTGTCCTCGAACAGCGACGACACCGAGGTGCCGTGCCAGATGTTCAGGATGGCCTGGGTGAACAGCGGCGCGGTGGGAACGATACGGATGTTCGGCGCGTTGATCACGGCCTCAGTGGGCTGGATGGTGTCGGTCAGCACCAGTGACTTCATCACCGAATTGGTGACCCGCTCCACCGCCGGGCCGCTCATCACGCCGTGGGTGATATAGGCGTGCACTTCCTTGGCGCCGTTGTCCAGCAGCACCTGGGCTGCCTTGCACAGGGTGCCGGCGGTGTCGCACATGTCGTCGACGATCAGGCAGATCTTGTCCTTCACGTCGCCGATCACGGTCATCTCCGCCACTTCGCCGGCCTTCTCACGGCGCTTGTCGACGATCGACAGCGGCGCGCTGATGCGCTTGGCCAGCTCGCGGGCGCGGGCCACGCCGCCCACATCCGGCGATACCACCATCAGTTCGTCCATCCGGTCCTTGAACTGGTCCTTCACGTCCAGCGCAAAGATCGGCGAGGCATAGAGGTTGTCCACCGGAATATCGAAGAAACCCTGGATCTGCGCCGCGTGCAGGTCCATGGTCAGAACCCGCTCGATGCCGGCACCGGTCAGCATGTTGGCGACCAGCTTGGCCGAAATCGGCGTGCGCGCCTTGGTTCGGCGGTCCTGGCGGGCATAGCCGAAATAGGGGATCACCGCGGTGATGCGCTGGGCCGAAGAGCGGCGCAGCGCGTCGGCGATGATCAGCAGCTCCATCAGGTTGTCATTGGCCGGGTTCGAGGTCGGCTGGATGATGAACATGTCCTCGCCGCGGACGTTCTCATAGACTTCGACGAAGATCTCGCCGTCATTGAACCGCTCGACGCGGGCATCCACCAGCCCCTGGTCGACGCCGCGGTGCAGGCTCATGCGGCGGGTAATGGCTTGGGCAAGAGGAAGGTTGGCGTTCCCAGCAATCAGCTTGGGTTCGTTCAAGGTCGGCATTGGCTGTTATCCCCAGGCAGCAATGGCAATGTGTCAGATTCGTGATATTGAACCCCGCTTATCATGCACTTACCCTCGCGCATAGTTCTAAGCGGGAGAAACAGCTTTTGGTGGCATCTCGGCACCCCCTCTCAACCCTTTGCGGGTTTGCCCGGCCGGCCGGCCCCGCATGAGCCGCGCCCCGCAGGTGTTCCACCGCAGCTTCGGCCACGGCCCGCGTCCCGTGCTGGCGGTGCATTGCTCGCTGGCCCATTCCGGCGCCTGGCGCGGCGTGGCCGAGAGACTGGCAGAGGAGATCACCCTCACCGGTTTCGACATGCTCAGCCACGGCCGCAGCCCGGACTGGGACGGGCAGGGCAACTACCAGCTGCTGAACATGGAGGCAGGGCTGGCGCTGCTGACGGAGCCGCTGGACCTGATCGGCCACTCCTTCGGCGCCACTGTGGCGTTGCGGATGGCGATGGCCCGCCCGGATCTGGTGCGCAGCCTCACCCTGATCGAACCGGTACTGTTCGCCGCCGCGCGCGGCGAGGACCCCGCCGCCTTTGCCGCACTTGAGGCCGCCAGCCGGCCCGCCGAGGCCGCATGGGAAGCAGGCGACTGCGAGCGGACCACCCGGCTGTTCAACCGCATGTGGGGAACCGGCGAGGTGAAATGGCCCGATCTGCCGGAACCCGCCCGTGCCGCGATGCTGCGCGCGATGCCGGTGGTGATGGCCAGCCGCGCGGTTCTGCACGAGGACGCAAACGGCACCCTGGCCCCCGGCGCGCTGGATGCCGTCACCATGCCGGTGCAGATCCTGACCGGCGCGGACAGCCCGCCCGTCATCCCCGCCATCGCCCGCAGCCTCTGCCGCAGCCTCGGTGCCACACACACCGCGGTGCCGGGCGCGGGCCACATGCTGCCAATAACCCACCCAGCGGAAACCGCCGCGCTGCTGCGCGGGTTCTGGCGGCGCCATGGCCCGGCGGCCCCCTGACAGCTTCATTGCAGGTCAGATTTCCGTCACCGAGGTGACCACCTCGCGGAAGAAATCGATCTTGCCATCCTCCTGGTGGGTGGTGATCAGCGTGCCGCTCTCCACCACCGCCCCGGCCCTTGCATAGAAAAACCGCTGACGGAACCGGGTCAGGAACCAGCCGTCCCCCAGATCCTGGGTGGCGCTTTCCAGGATCCGGGTGCCTTGCGGAAAGACTTCCTGACCCAGCCGGGCCAGCAGCCTCGCGAACCCTTCGGCATCTGTTGCGGCCTGCCAGGAAATATCGGCATCATCCCTGTAGTGGTCGATGCGGAAATCAATACCGGGGGCAATCAGGTTCATGATTGCCGGGTCTCCGGCCTCAAACAGTTTCAAGAGCTGCCCGATGACGGGAGGAGCGGCTGATGCAGTGTCTTTCATGTGGCTGGCTTTCTGTGCTGTTGCAGTTGCACGCAGCTAGCCACGGGACCTGGGCAAAGTTAATTGCTTTGATGACTATCGTTAATATAGGTGTTGCCTATGATTGATCTTGCCCCGCTCCGGTATTTCCAGTCCGCCTATGACACCGGGACCTTCAGTGCTGCAGCCCGTATGAACGGTGTTAGCCAGCCGTCGGTGTCCGCTGCGGTTTCAAAGCTCGAAGAGCATTTTGGCGGTGCCCTGTTCCTGCGCAGGCGGGACGGTCTGGCGCCAACCGCGCTGGGGCATGAACTGTACCGCCAGTCCGGCGCGGTGCTGGCGCAGCTCAGCTTGCTGGAGCAACGGCTGACAGGGCGCGTGCCGCAGGTGGTGCGGGTGCACTGCCAGCCGGATATCCTCGTGGCGTCCTTTCATGCGGCGCTCTCCGGCCTGCGCCGGGACACTGCAGCGCTGACCTTCCAGTTCACAAACAGCTGCGAGGATGCGGATATCCTGTTCTGTTCAGACGGCTGCGTGCCGCGGGGCTGCACGTTCCATCCCCTGTGGACGGAAAGCTATGGTGCCGCCCTGCCGCGGGATCATCCCCTTGCCGCCCGCCCGGAGCTTGCGCTGGAGGATCTTGAGGGCGAACCTTTGATCGCGCGGCCCTATTGCCCGGCAGCGGACCAGTTCCTGATGCAGGGGGAGACCCCCGCTTGTATCGTGGCAGAGGCGGCGCATGATGCGCAGCTGCTGGATCTGGTTGCTGCCGGGCTCGGGGTTGCCCTTGTGCCGATGGGCCACGCCCGCGCGCAGGGCGGAATCGCTGTCCTGCCCTTGCGCGGCAGCCAGGTTCACCGCCAGGCCGGGATCGCACATCGCAAAACCCAGTTTGCGGCCGGGATCGCCCGTGCCTTATGTGCTGCCTGGAGCTAGCCCCGTCCTCACCAGGGGGTCGCGCCCTGCTTGGCCCAGACGTCCAGGAAATTGCCGTGGTTCGGCATCTTCACCGCGGGCAGGGTCTCTGCCGTCATCGCGGTTTCCGCGTCAATCACCCCGTTGCGCTCCAGGATATAGGCCGCCAGCGCATAGGCCTCGTCATCGCTCAGCGATTTCGGCGCCTCCAGCGGCATCGCCCGGCGGATGTAGTCAAACAGCGTGGTGGCATAGGGCCAGTAGCTGCCCGCGGGCTTGGCCCAGACATCATTGGGGCCAACCGGCGGCATCACCGGCCCTTCGCTGCCGGTTGCGCCATGGCAAGTGGTGCATTTCGCAGCGTAGATCTCCGCGCCTTGCGCCGCGGTGCCGCTGCCCGCAGGCAGGCCGGTGCCGTCGGGTTTCACATAAGTGGCGTAGAACGGGATATCCGCGGCCTCCAGCGGTTGCCCCAGCCCCGGCCCTTCGGCGCGGGCGGCAGCGGCGGTCAGCAGCAGGGCGGCGGTGGCGGTGAGTTTAAAGATAGACATTCTGAACCGCTCCTTCTGCCGTGACCTGCCAGGGCTGGATGGCGTTGTAATGCAGGAAGTTCGAGGCGTGATAGCGCGCCTTCCAGTCGGCGCGCGCAGGCTGCACCGCGCCGGTCTCATCCGTGGCGCGGCTCATCAGCACCAGCGGTGATCCATCCCAGTGCCAGGGCAGGCTGAAGCGGGTCAGCGCCTGCGGCAGCACCGGCCCGGCCAGCGCCGCCTCGGCCCAGCTGGCGCCGCCGTCCGCCGACACCTCGACCTTGGCGACCTTGCCCGCGCCGGTCCAGGCCAGCCCGGAAATCTCGTAAAATCCTGGCCCGCTCATCGTCATGGTCGAAGACGGATGGGTAATGAATGACTTCACCCCCATCGCAAAGGTGAACTGCAGCGAGGAGCCATCGGCCAGGATCTCGGTGTACTCGCCCGATTCATCCTTGGTATGCACCGGCGCCTCCGTCACCCACAGGCTGGTCAGCCACTTGATGTTCATATTGCCCTCGAACCCGGGCAGCAGCAGCCGCATCGGATAGCCCTGCTCGGGCCGGATCCGCTCGCCGTTCTGGTAGAGCGCCAGCATCCCGTCGCTCATCACCTTCTCCATCGGGATCGAGCGCGCCAGGCTCGGCCCGTCGGCGCCGGCGGCAACCACCCATTTGCCCTCTGGCTTGACGCCCGCTTCCTCCATCAGCACGCGCATCGGGATGCCGGCCCATTCGGTGTTCGACACCAGCCCGTGCAGCATGTCGCAGCCCGCCTGCATCGGCTCTGGCATAATGGCGTTGAACAGGCTGTTGCCGGCGCATTCCAGGAAATGGGTCGCCGTCACCATCGGGTAGCGCTCCAGCGCGTCCAGATCGAATTGCAGCGGGCGTTCCACCAGCCCGTGGATCATCAGATGGTGGCGGGCCGGGTCGATATCGGGCCGGCCGCCGTGGTGCACCTCGTAATGCAGCCCGCTGGGGGTGATGGTGCCGCGCAGTTTGTGATGCGGCGTGCCCGACAGGCTGAAGGCCGGCGCCACATCCTGCCAGGGTTCAATGATGGCGCGCTGCACCGCCGATTCCGCCGCCGCCGGCGCGCCATAGCCGCGTGCCCGCGCGCCTGCGGCTTTGGTCCATTCCGGGATCTCCGCCTCTGCCCGCGCCACGCGCGGCTGCAGCAGCCCCGCGGCCGTCCCCGCAGCGGCTGAGGCCAGCAGCGTCCGGCGGCTCAGCAGCCCGCCGCCCGCGGCATAGTCCAGCGCCGCGCTGTCAATGTCGGATCGTGTCATGAATGTCCCCTCCCTTGCTGGCAATGCTGCTCGCACAGGGCCCCAGGACGCGGGTCTTCTCACCCGCTGCCGCCGCAACTCTACCATAAAACCGGCCGCAGCAGCAGGGGTCGGGGCGCGGCCGGCCGCAGCTGCCCTTTGGAAAACCCGGCACTTTCGCTAAACTCAGCCGCAGGTGAAGAGTGACAGGAGGCCCCCATGCCCGGACTGGATTTCTGGTATTCGATCGGCAGCACCTACAGCTACCTCACCGTGATGCGGATCGCGGATGCGGCGGCGCAGGCCAGCGTTCCGGTCCGCTGGCGCCCCTTTAACGTGCGCCATGTGATGACGGTGCAGAACAACATCCCGTTCAAGGACAAGCCGGAAAAGACCGCCTATATGTGGCGCGACATCGAACGGCGCGCCGGGCGCTACGGCCTCCATGTGCGGCTACCCGCGCCGTACCCGCTGCCGGAGCTGGTGCTGGCCAACCAGGTGGCGGCGCTGGGCGCGGCAGAGGGCTGGGGCGAGGCCTATACCCAGGCCGCCTACCGCTGCTGGTTCGAGGCCGGCCAGCCCGCGGGCGAGGACCCGAACCTCTCCGCCAGCCTCCAGGCCGCGGGCCAGGACCCGGCCCGAGTGCTGGCAGAGGCGGTGTCGGACAAAACGGTCAAAATGCTCGCGGACGCAACCGAGGAAGCAATGGCGCTGGGCATCTTCGGCGCCCCCAGCTTCGTTGTGGCGGGGGAGGTCTTCTGGGGTGACGACCGGCTGGAGGACGCGCTGCTCTGGGCGCAGGGCAAGCGCTGACCGCCGCCCTGCCTGCGGTCAGAGCAGCGACAGGAACGTCCGGATGTCCTCGTCCGGCACCGACCAGTCGCAGACAAACCGGGCGGTGACCATCTCGTTCTCCGGCCCCTGCAGCAGCCCGTCCCACAGGTGATAAATGGCGCCGGCGGCAAACAGCTCCTGATGCTTGCGGCGGGGCAGGGCGGCAAAGATCATGTTGGCCTGCGCCGGGTGGGTGAAATGCGCACCCGCCGCCTTCAGCCCCTCGGCCAGCAGCGCGGTCTTGGCATTGGCGGCGCGGGCGTTCTCCAGCCACAGATCGTCGCTCAGATAGGCATGCATCTGCGCCGACAGGTAGCGGTGCTTGGAAAACAGATGCGCGCCGCGCTTGCGGCGGTACTCGAATTCCTGCGCATGGCGGGGATCAAAGAAGATCACCGCTTCCACCCCCATGCAGCCGTTCTTGGTGCCGCCGAAGGATACCGCATCCACGCCCGCCTTCCAGGTCATTTCCGCAGGCGTGCAGCCCAGCGACACCAGCGCATTGGTGAACCGCGCGCCGTCCATATGCACCGGCAGCCCGTATTCCTTGGCCGCCCCGCAAATGGCCTGCAGCTCCTGCAGGCTGTAGACGGTGCCGAACTCGGTCACCTGCGTCAGCGACACCGGCCCCCGCTGCGGCCCGTGCACGCCGCGGGTCTCTTCACCCTCGATGGCGGCCCGCAAGCCTTCGGAGGTCATCTTGTCCGCCTCCGTCACCAGCGTCAGCTTGGCGCCGCCGGTGTAGAACTCCGGGGCGTTGCATTCATCCATGTTGATATGGGCAGGCTTGGTGCAGAACACCGTCTGCCAGGGCTGCGTCAGGGTCGACAGCGCCAGCACATTGGCAGCGGTTCCGGTGGCCACCAGATAGACCGCCGCCTCCGGTGCTTCGAATATCTCCCGGATCCGTTCCGTCACCTCTGCCATTTCGGCATCCGCGCCATAGCCCATGGCATAGCCCCGGTTGGCCCGCGCCAGCGCGTCGAGGATCTGCTGCGGCACCGGGCCGGAGTTGTCAGAGGCGAAATGCATCAGCGAAGTCCCTTGATCTGCCAGAGTATCCGTCTAGCAGTAGGCAGTTCCGGCGCTGATGCCAAGCCGGCCTGGCCCGGCGTCCTCAGAACATCCGCGCAAACAGCAGCCCCAGCCCGATGCCGGAAAAGGTGCCCACCGTGGCCCAGATCGTCAGCTGCTTGCCAAGGTGGTACTGGTGCCAGGCCTTGATTTCACCGGCTTGCTTGCTGCTCAGGCCCAGGGTCGAAAGGAACTCCCTGGCCTTGTAGGCTTCTCTTTCACTGAAATAGGTGCCGTGCTCGAATGGCATCTGCCGCCCTCCTCATGGAAACCTTTTGGGATTCCCCCATCATGGCGGCGAGGTTGCATGCTTTGCAACCTTAAATTGTATTTCTGTTTAACAGTCCCGCGACCGCGCGCAGCAGGCTCAGCCGGTCGGCTCCTCGATGATGTGGTCTTCCCACTCATCCTCGGAAATCTCGAATTCGGACACCGTCCAGCCGCGCACCGAAACCCCCGCCTCATGCACGCTTTCGGGCGTGCCGGTCAGCAGCGGGTGCCATTCCGGCAGCGGCTTCCCTTGCCACAGCAGCCGGTAGGCGCAGGTTTCCGGCATCCAATAGGCGTGGGTGTCCAGATTGTCCGGCTTCAGCACGATGCACTCGGGGATGAACTGGTGCCGGATCGGGTACTGGGCGCAGCGGCAGGTGGCATCATCCAGCAGGCGGCAGGCCACCCGGGTCAGCGCGACCTCGCCGGTCTCCTCATCCTCCAGCTTGTTCAGGCAGCATTTGCCGCAGCCGTCGCACAGCGCTTCCCATTCCTTCTGGCTCATCTTGTCCAGCGGCTTCTTCTCCCAGAAGCGCTGGCCCAGGCCGGAGCGGTCGATCACGTCTTTTGCAGGTTTCATAGCGCCGCCAGTATGTCACGCGCCTCGGCGCAATCCGCGTCCATCTGCGCGATCAGCGCGTCCAGCCCGTCAAACTTCATCTCCGGCCGCAAAAAGGCCACCAGCCCCACCGACAGCGTCGCGCCGTACAGGTCGCCGGAGAAGTCGAACACGAAGGTCTCGATATTCGGAACCACGCCCCCGAACATCGGCCGCACCCCGACAGAGGCCGCGCCGTGATAGCTGCCCTTATGCGGCCCGTCCAGGACATCGACCAGCACTGCATAGACGCCAAAGCACGGCTGATGCAGCCCGTCGATCGACATGTTGGCAGTGGGAAACCCCAGCTCCCGCCCGCGCTGCTCGCCGCCGATCACGGTGCCCTCGATCCGGTGCCAGTGGCCCAGCATCTCCTTGGCATCGGCAGGCCGCCCTTCGCTCAGCGCATTGCGGATCGCGGTGGAGGACACCGCGTGCTCGGAATATTCCATCAGGGGCGCAATCGTTACGCCAAACCCGTACTGTTCGCCAAAGCGCTGCAGGTCTTCGGCATTGCCAGCCCGGCCCTTGCCGAAACAGAAATCGGCACCCACCACCACATGCGCCAGCCCCAGCCCTTCAGAGATCACGTCGCGGGCAAACTCCTCCGGCGTCAGGCTCGACAGCGCGGTGTTGAAGTTCAGCTCATAAAGCCGCTCCACCCCCAGCTTCTCCAGCCGGTGGGCACGGGTCTCGGCGCGCATCAGCCGGAACGGCGGCGCATCGGGCGCAAAATACTCGCGCGGGTGCGGCTCAAACGTCATCACCCCCAAGGGCGCCCCGGGGGCGGCCTTGCGGGCCAGCTCGATCACCGACTGATGGCCCAGATGCACGCCGTCGAAATTGCCGATGGCAACGGTGGCGCCCCGGTCCTGGTGTTCGACGAATTGATAATCTCTGACGATACGCATGGCGCATGCCTATCCGCACCCGCGCGGCGGTTCAAGCGGCCAGTGGCGGGAGGGAGCACTGCAAGTTTCCCGCAGAACTCCAAGCCGACAGTCAGGAAAACACTATTGACGCCCTAGGGGGGCAATGACGCTCAAATTCTGAACCGTGCAGCGCTTTTCAGCAGCTGTCAATTTTCGCAGTCGGACGACGATAAATGGGTGTTCACAATAGTGGACTGGCCTGCCAGGGTGCTGAAATGGTAGATGATCCGCCGATCGTTCGGCAGCTGAAATATGACCTGAATCATACTCAGCTGGCTCAGGCCAGCCGTTGGAAGTGCAGTAAACTCAACGTCTTGCATAGATACCTTGCTGTCTATCTGCCTCCGAAAGGCAAGTTTCATGAACTCATCAAAGTCACCAGGAGCTTCCCTGGAAACGGAGGTGAGATCGCCGTCTCTATATCGCAGGGTGAGGCCTGGCGGGGTGACAAGCCAGGTGTTGTTTGAAGACGGTGAAAGCGACCAGTTTTTTGAATCCGTAAAAGCTATTACCTGGGTTTGAGACAGGCAAAGAGGAAATTCGTCCAAAGGATCAAGGGGCTGAGTTTCAATGATGATCTGCTGTCCCTTGCTGGTTCCGGAAAAGAAGCAGAGCACATAAGCGGCCACAAAGATAGTTTTCAAGTATGTCATCTGAAGTGATCGTCAGCCCCTAATCCCAAAGAGGCGTAAACTTCGCGGGGATAGCCACTCTATGCAAGCTGAATCAATGTGCGGCCTGCTCAGGCGGCGTTTACTGTTGCGCACCCACCGTACGCCCCCTTCACGCAATCCTCACGTGTAAATGCCAAACTGCCTCCTGATCGCGATCCCCCGCCATGGCTCCGCGCATGGGCCATGATACGAGGCGCAGGCATCTGTGAGGCTGCCTGCGCGACTCCCCGGAGACCGGCCCTGATAAAAAGGGGGTCGTCCAAGCGAGCTTGTCCGAGCAGGCCCCCGGCGGGGTCTGTCCACCTCCACCCGGCGGCGCCGCCCCCTTAGTTGGGACACAGCGCAACAACGGAAACAAAATGGCCGGAACGAAACAGACCGGCAAAGAAAAACCGCCAAGGGCAAAGGCCCCCGGCGGCTGAAACGGCTGCGTGCGGAAAACTCAGTCGAACTTGCGCGAGGGCGCCATCACCATGGCCTCGCCCACCAGCACCTTCTTGCCATCCACGATGCAGCGGCAGTCCAGCTTGACCCGGCGCTTGTCGATCACGATGTCGGTCACCTCGACCTCCGCCAGCACCAGATCACCCGGGCGCACCGGCGCCAGGAACTTCAGCGACTGGCTCATGTATATGGTGCCATGGCCCGGCAGCTGCTCGCCAATGACGGCAGAGATCAGCCCGGCCGTCAGCATCCCATGCGCGATCCGGCCTTCAAAGATGGTGTCCTGGGCATAATCGTCGTCCAGATGCACCGGGTTGCGGTCGGTCGACACCTGGGCGAATTTCTCGATGTCCTCATCGGTGATGACTTTGCGCAGGTAACGCACCATGCCCATCTCGATGTCTTCGATGCAGATGGTTCCGCGCGGCATGTTGTCCAACATTTCATCCTCCGTTCGCCTGGCCCTGAATGCATCGTTTGACCGTTTGGCGTTGTAACTTTTGCGCGCCAGCGTGACGCCTTGCGCAACTTTATTACTTTGCAGCTGCAGAAAATCAAGAGATTTTTGACAAAAGAAAACCCCGCCCGATGCGGGCAGGGTTGCAGGGCCGGATTGGCCGCCAGGGTTGGCTGCCGCCGAATTTACCGCAGAAAACCAATGGCATAGGTCGGTGCGGACTGTTCTTGCGCCAGGTAGGCTTCCAGCGCTTCCGGGTCCGGCTGGACTGATGTCTTTGTTTCTCTGGCCGCAAGCCCGCCGGTGATGAACAGGGAATCGATGCCTTCTCCCATGGCACCGGCAATATCCGTATGCGGCCCGTCGCCGATCGCCAGGATCTCGGAATCGGCAATCCCCGGCGCCACTTCCTGCAGCCGCAGCCGGGCCAGGTCATAGATCGGCGGATGCGGCTTGCCGAAATACAGGCTCTCGCCGCCCATCTCCGTGTAAAGCCGCGCCAGGGCGCCCGCGCACCATTCCCGTTTCTCGCCGCGGTCGACGATAATGTCAGGGTTGGCGCACAGCAGTTTCATCCCCATCTGCTTGGCATAGAGGAAATCGGGACGGTTCACCTCAGGGTCGGCCATGGTGTCGAACGGGCCGCAGCAGACGATGCCCTCGGCCTCCTTCAGCGGCACCCGGGTGATCTCCACCGGGTTGTGAATCACATGCAGCGGCTCAAAGAACCCCGCATCCCGCTCCCACTCGCCCATGAAATAGACCTTGTTGCCGACGGCGCCGGTGAACATCGCCGCCCGTGCGCTGTCGCCGGAGGTGGAGATGGTGTCATAGGCATCATCCGGCACGTTGAACTGCCCCAGCTGCGCCGCCACGCCTGCGCGCGGTTTCGGCGAGTTGGTGACCAGCACCACGATGCCGCCCGCCGCTCGGTAGGCCTGCAGCGCCGCTACCGCATCCGGAAAGGCGGTGATGCCGTTGTGCACGCAGCCCCACAGGTCCACGAACAGCGCCTTATAGCGGCTGGAAACTTCGGACAGGGAGTTGATGATCTGGGTCATGGCCGGGCCTTCGCGCATGTTTCACTTGCGGCCAGCTATGGCAGAGACAAACGCGATAGGCCAGTGCCGAAGGCCGCGGCCCCTTTCCGCAACGGCCGTTAATTTCCGTTAAGAAAGGTCTTGTTCCTCTGACCTGCTTTCGCTAGGCACGAGGGGTTTTTACTGTGAATCTTCTTATGAGTGTCTTTTGAACCTTGCTTCGGAGAAGCTGCGGTGTGCCAGCCCGCTGCTGCCTCTCCCAGCCCGAATTTTGAAAGAAGCCAATGCCCAGCGCAGCCAACGTAAGCAGAACATATGATGCCAAAGTCGATGGTGTTTTGTGGGGAACCAAATGGGCGGACTCGTCGCTGACCTATTCCTTCCCGGATTCCGCATGTGACTATTCCTACTCCTCGATCTTCGGTCTGGATCTGACTGGAACCTTCTCCGGCTTCAACAGCGCGCAGCAGGCGGCTGCCACCTATGCGCTGGACACCAGCGACGGAAACACCGCAAACGACGGGTTTGCGGTGGAAGGGTTCACCAACTTGTCGCTGTCCCATGATGCCAGCGGCGCCGGCACGCTGCGGTATGCCAACAGCAGCGCCAGCGGCCTGAGCACCGCCTTCGGCCTGCCGCCCGGAACCGCCTCGGATCTGGGAACCGTCAGTGAGGCCGAAGGCGATATGTGGTTCCGGACCTCGACCTATTCGGCACCAAAGGCGGGCAACTATTCCTGGGCAACGGTTCTGCACGAAACCGGCCACGCGCTGGGCCTGTCCCATCCGCATCAGAACCTCGGAGGCTTCGGCACGGTTCCCTACAGCTATGACGCCATGGAATACACGGTCATGAGCTACCGGTCGTATGTGGGCGCATCGACTTACACCGGCTACACCAATGATACTTGGAGCTATGCCCAGAGCTACATGATGCTCGATATCGCAGCGCTGCAGCATATGTATGGCGCGGATTTCACCACCAACAGCGGCGACACCATCTACAAATGGGATCCGAATTCGGGCGACACCCTGATCAACGGATCGGTTGCCATTGACGCCGGCGGCAATGTCATCTTTGCAACCATTTGGGATGGCGGCGGCAACGACACCTATGACCTGTCGGCCTATTCCAGCAATCTGAATGTGGACCTCACCCCCGGGGGCTACTCCAATTTCGGCTCATCGCAGACCGCCGATCTGGGCAGGGGCAATTATGCCAAAGGCAATATCTACAATGCCCTGCAGTATCAGGGGGATGAGCGTTCCCTGATTGAAAATGTGATCGCCGGCTCCGGCAATGATTCAGTCACCGGCAATGCAGCGGCCAATACCCTGCATGGCGAAGGCGGCAACGACACGCTGTCGGGCGGCGGCGGCGAAGACCGCCTGTGGGGCGGCACTGGCAACGACTCGCTGCTGGGCGGCGACGGCAACGACCGTCTGTGGGGCATGGACGGGGCTGACCGGCAGTTTGGCGGCGAGGGCAACGACCAGCTGTGGGGCGGCCAAGGAGCAGACAGCATGTTCGGCGAAGCAGGTGCCGACACGCTGGACGGCGGATGGGGTGATGACATCCTCTCGGGCGGCTCTGGGGATGACCTGATGCAAGGCGGCATCGGCGCGGACACGCTGTCGGGCGGCGATGGCCAGGACACGCTGGATGGCGGCAGCGGCGATGACCGGCTGGACGGCCAGAGCGGGGTGGACCGGATGAATGGCAATGCGGGCCGCGATTTGCTGATGGGCGGCACCGGGGCGGATTCGCTGTTCGGCGACTCGGGAGCAGACACTCTTGACGGCGGTTTGGGCGGAGACAAGCTGTGGGGCGGCGATGGCAGTGACCTGATGCTGGGTGACGGCGGCGCCGATACGCTGTCCGGCAGTACCGGAAATGACACGCTGCGGGGCGGCGGCGGCGATGACCGCTTGTGGGGCGGTGACGGGGGCGACCTGCTGGAAGGCGGCGATGGCCGCGATCTGCTGATGGGCGACAGCGGCGCCGATACGCTGAACGGTGATGCTGGCGCGGACACGCTGGACGGCGGCTTGGGTGACGATATGTTGTCAGGCGGCACCGGCAATGACCGCCTGCTGGGCGGCAACGGCGCCGACACACTGTCTGGCGGCGTTGGCCACGACACCCTGCTGGGCGGCGGCGGCAACGACCAGCTGCAGGGCGGTGACGGCGCGGACTGGCTGAACGGCGGGAACGGATCGGACACGCTGGACGGAGGGGCCGGCAACGACTTCCTGACCGGGGGCGATTTCACCGACACTTTCGTGTTCAACAAGGGCTACGATGCGGACCGGATCACGGACTTCGGCAACGGCGATGACAGCCTGCTGCTGAGCGGTTTCAGCTTCTCGACAGAGCAGGATGCGCTAGGCTATGCCACCGAAGTGTCGGGGAATGTGTTTTTCGACTTCGGCGATGGCGACACGCTGACATTGCTCGACCTGCAGCTGCAGGACTTGAATGGCCATATCTTCTTTACCTGACAGGCCGATCTGAACTTTGGCAGGCGGGCCGTGCAGCAAATGCACGGCCCGCTTTGCATTTGCACTGCTGCGGACGGGATACTGGCTGCCAGCGTTCAGCCACCGTTAAAAACGCAGCAGGGGCTGGCGGGTTTTTTAAATTTTAACCCGGGTGATTTTGTCTGGCTGAAAACAACCTTGTGGTGATTTCGTTATGTTTCGCAGCCCCTCCATGTTCCGCACAATGCCCTTGAAACGCAGGCTGAAGCTGTCTGGGGTTGTCGCGATGTCCTCGGTTTTGATCCTTGCTGCGGTGTCACTTTTCAGCCTGAGGCAAAGCGAGCAGAATCTGGAACGCCAGATCAATGTGACCCAGGCAGTCCGGCATGAGCTGACGGCGGACATCGCCCACAGCCATATCAGTACCGCGGTTGTCTCCGCCGTGGTGCTGGGCCAGGACGGGGCAGAGGACCGCAAGGCGGAGATTCAGGCGCTGATCGCCTCAGAGGCAGAGAGATTCCGGTCTGAAATGGAGGCCCTGCGCGCGCTCGAACTGCCGGAGCATATCCGCAGCATGGTGGCGTCGCTGCTGCCGCTGGTGGATGGGTTCAACCGGACCGGGGCCGAGGTGGCAGCGCTGGCATTCACCAATACCGAGAATGCCGCCGGCGCGCTGCCGGCCTTCCAGTCCTATTCCGCCACGATCTCGGAAAAACTGGCGAAACTCGGCACGGCCATCAAGAAGTCGGCGGCGGAAACCGCTGCTGCGGCGCGGCAGCACGACAAAAACCTGATTTACCTGGTGCTGGGCATTTCCGCAGTTGCCACGATCATCATGCTGCACAATTCGCGCAAGGTGACACTCAGCATAATCCGCCCCATCGAACGAATGCGGGCTGCCCTGCGCGAGGTGGCGCAAGGTGACTTCTCTCTCAAGGTGGCCGACCGGATGCGGGCTGACGACTTTGGCGAGATTGCCCATGATATCGACGCGGTCTCGGGCCGGGTGGTCAAGGCGCTGGAGGAGCAGAACAAGCTGCGCCAGGAAGGCGAGGCAGTGATCGAGCGGCTGCGCCAGGCGCTGAAGCATCTGGCCTCCGGGGATTTCAGCGACCAGATCAACGAGCCGTTCGGCGCCGAATACGATCCGCTGCGGGTGAACTACAACGAAACCGTCGACAAGCTGAACACGCTGCTGTCCCAGGTGGTGCAGGCCGGCGGGCGGCTGAACAGCCAGGCGGACGGCATCCGCACCGCTGCAGAGGATCTGTCGGCGCGCACCGAAAGCCAGGCCGCGACGCTGGAACAGACCGCCGCAGCGCTGGAGCAGATGACCGCCAGCGTCAATTCCTCGGCCCAAAACGCGCAGGAGGTGCAGGGTGCGGTGGAGGCCGCCCGCGCTGATGTGGAACGCAGCGGCGAGGTGGTCGAGGGCGCGATTGCCGCGATGAACGAGATTGAAACCTCCTCAAACCAGATCAGCCAGATCATCGGCGTCATTGACGACATTGCCTTCCAGACCAACCTCCTGGCGCTGAACGCCGGGGTGGAGGCCGCCCGCGCAGGCGAGGTCGGCCGCGGCTTTGCGGTGGTCGCCTCCGAGGTGCGGGCGCTGGCGCAGCGCTCCTCCGGTGCGGCGATGGAGATCAAGACCCTGATTTCCGCCAGTTCCGGCCATGTGCAGGACGGCGTGCACAAGGTGGACGGCGCCGGCAAGGCGCTGGAGACCGTGGTCACTCAGGTCAGCCGCATAACCGAACTGGTGGCCGGCATTTCCCGCCAGTCGGCAGAACAGGCGCAGGGGCTGAACGAAATCAATATCGGCGTTGCCCAGCTGGACACGGTGACCCAGCAGAACGCCTCGATGGTGGAGGAAACCGGCTCAGCGATCCGCGCGATGAGCGGCGAGACCGTGGACCTGAACCGGATGGTCGGCCAGTTCGTGCTGCTGGACAGTGCCCGCCCGGATGCGCCGTGCCAGGCGGCCGTTTTCTCCGCGGCATCTGCGGTAATGGCGCCGCCAGCACTGCCGGAGAACACGACAACCTCCCATCAACCGGCGGAGACTGATGCGGAATATGCAGAGTCCATGGCCAGCGCATTGGAGGCGGACCGCTGGGTGGATTTCAACGGGGAAGACGAAACCGCGTTCGCCTCGGATTCTGGACCTGCGGCCCGGTCTGCTTAAACCGGGCAGGCGCGGCCTAAGCCGGCGGGGCTGTTGCTGTGACAATCCGATGCAATGAAAAAGGGGCGCCCTGCTGGGGCGCCTTGCTTTTCTGCTTGCCGCCTTTGCGTGCCTGGTCATTGCGTCGCGCTGTGGCGGTGACCGCGAGATGTTCTGCTGGGCGGGAGGGGCGGATGTTTACCCGGTTTGCAATGAGGGGTTGATGCCGCTGTCGCCTTCGCAATTATACGGGGGACATGTTCACTTGGAGATTTCATGAAACCAATTGCAAGATATCTGGCAGGGCTGGCGGTTGCCGCCGGACTGTCCGCCTGCGGCACCACCTTTCAGCTGCCGGTTCCGGGCGACGCGCAGAACCTGGCTGCTACCCGCATGTTCTCTGAGGCCCGCGGTGAAGCGCCCCGCAAAGCGCTGTCTCCTGCAGCGGCCGAACGCCGGTTCAACCGGGTTGCGGCTCGCGTCGGCCCTGTCGGCAAGCAGTACTGCGCCACCTTGATGGCAGAGCGGAAGACGTTCGACTGCAACGTCGACATTGGCATCGACCGGGAGATGAAGCAGCGGAACGCCTATTTCACTTATCAGGAAGACAAACCTGTCATCCGCATTTCCACGCCGATGCTGCAGGATTCCGCCAGCGATGACGAAGTGGCTTTTATCCTAAGCCATGAATACGGGCATCTGCTGGGGCGCCACATCGAGAAAGGCGAGCAGCAGGCGCTGGCGGGGGCGCTGATCCTGGGGGTGATCACGGCTGCGGCAAGCGCGGATGCCGGCTACTACGATCCCTCGCTGGTGAACAGCAGCATGGAAATCGGCGCTGCGGCAGGGAACCGGGCCTATTCGCAGACTTATGAGCTTGAAAGCGACACCCTTGGCACGCGGATTGCGCACAGTGCAGGCTATGATCCGGTCAAGGGGGCAAAGTTCTTTGCCCGGCCCGAGGATGCCCGCACCGCAGCAGGCAAGCTGTCTTTCTGGGGCACCCATCCGCCTGATTCCATGCGGCTCGCAACCGTCCTGGCGACGATGGAGCAGATCGAGGCGCGGGTGGAACTCCAGAAAGTTCAATAACTGCGGCCCTGCCGGCACAAACGAAAAAGGCGCCCCGCGGGCGCCTTTTTTAAGCTTGGCCAGAAGGCGGATCAGACCTTGAGGTTCGGAATGATCTGCTTTTTGCGGGACATGATGCCCGGCAGCACCACGGTGTCGCCGGCGGCATCGGCGCCAAAGCTCTTGGCGGCCACGGTTTTCACCAGGTCGTTCGGCACCAGCAGGGTGGCTTCCTCGTTCAGGATGTCGACCACGAACAGCAGAACCTGATCGACGCCGTCCTCGGCCGCAACAGAGGTCATCGAGTCCATCAGCGAGGCCTTGCGGTCCAGCACTACGCCCGGCGCGGTGGTTTCCAGAACAGAGACGCGGAACTTGGTGCCATCGACTTCGTATTCCTTGGAATCCATGCGGATCAGCTCCGCGTCGGAGAAGGAGGAGACGTCGGATTTGGCGGCAAACATTTCCGCCGCGTATTCGGAAATATTGATGCCCAGCTCACCAGCCAGCTTCTCGGCCACGGCCTTGTCATGCGCGGTGGTGGTGGGGGAGCGGAACTCCAGCGTGTCGGACAGGATGCAGGTCAGCGCCGCGCCCTTGACGGCTTCGGGCATCTTGGCGGCATCGTCGCCCATCAGGTCGTGCATGATGGTGGCGGTGCAGGCCAGCGGGCGGATGGTGATGTCGATCGGGCCTTTGGTTTCCAGGCCGCCGACCAGCTTGTGGTGGTCGATGATCGCCTGCACATCGGCGCCGTTGATGTTGGCGGGCAGCTCCGCCGGGTTGTTGGTGTCGACGATGACAACCGCCGCATCATCGGCCACGTCGGCGATGATTTCCGGCTTCTCCAGGCCCCAGCGCTGCAGCATGAAGGCGGCTTCGGTGTTCGGTTCGCCCAGCAGTTTCGGGGCGGCGGCCACGCCTTTCACCTCGTTCAGGTACCAGGCCCAGACAATGGGGGAGCCGGTGGAATCGGTGTCGGGGGATTTGTGGCCGAAAACTTGGATGGTCATGGGGCTGTCCTGTTCATGCATAAGGTCAGAAAGTCGGGATTTGCGCGCCTTATAGGGCTGGCGCGCAGGCTTGTCACCCCGCTCATGCTGCAATGCGGCGTTGTGTTCAGAGCGGGGATCGGGGCAGAGGCCGGAGCTGGGTTAAGACCGCATCTCAGAACGGCGCGCGTTCGAGCGTGTAGCCTTGTTGCTCCAGCAGGTTCAGCACGCCGGTCTCGCCGGGCAGGTGCAGCGCGCCGGCAGCGACAACGATATGATCGCCCGCCGCCGCCTTGATCACCGGAATCCAGTTGCGGTTGCGGGTGTCGATCAGCTCCGTCATGGTTTCCTGCCACAGCGACTCGCGCTCAGCCCGGGTCAGCGCGCCGCTGTTCAGGAAGTCGCGTTCGCTGAGGAACAGGGCATAGAGCGCCTGTTCGTCAAAATAGGATTCAACCGTGGTGATGAAGCCGTCGGTGCCGCTGCCCAGCATGGCGGTGAAGGCGCGCAGCTGGCGGATCTGCTCCTCCAGCGGGTCGGAGTCCATCAGCCGGATGATCGTCATCGGATCCTCCAGCGACTGCACCGGCACGCCTGCGGCTTCGGCAGCCTCGCCAAGGCGCAGGTCCAGGCCGCGCTTGACGTCCTTGTCCTGGCGCAGGCAGGGCGGGAAGGCCAGCGACAGCGCCAGGAACCAGGGTCGCATCTTGGCGGCCATCCAGACCGGCATGCCGTGCCTGCGGATGGTGGCGGCCAGTTCCTCCCACTCCTGCGGCGGCAGCCGGTCGATCAGGCTGGGGCCTTCGGTGATCAGCATCAGGGAGGGGGTGCGGGCCAGTTCCGCCTCAAAGCCGGCCTTGTCGGCGGGGCTGGCCTCCATCAGCAGCAGGTCCGCCTGCTGCACAAGCGGCGTCAGGCGTGCGGTGATCTGCGCCATCCGCGGATCATTCACATGCAGGGTGCCGATCAGATGCACGGTGCGGCTGCCGCGGCGGGCAATCCAGTGGTTGCCTTCGGCAAACGGCATCGCGGAGATGCGGGCCTCCAGCCCGGCGCGTTCCTGCGGTGTCATTGCGGTGCGCTGATCGGTGCCGGTGCAGGCCGCCCAAAGGGAGGCCGGCAGCAGCAGGAAAAACACGGTCAGAAATTGGCGCATGAAATATCAGTCCTGAAAGAGTGAAACGGCTTGGCCGGGGCAGCCTACCACGGGGCGCGGCTGAGGCTGAAGCCCCTGGCCTGGAGAAGGTTGAGCAGGCCGTTTTTTCCCGGCAGATGGGCCGCGCCGACGGCGATCACGATGCGGTCCTCGCGGGCGGCATCGATCACCTTCATCCAGCGGATGTTGCGCTGGTCCAGCAGGCGGCCGTTGTACTGCGCCCACAGCCGCTGGGTCTCGGCATGAGAGAAGCTGCTGTACTGGGCGCTGATCCAGGGGGCGAGCACGAAGGAGGTCCAGACGCTCTGGTCGAAATAGGCCTCCACCGGGGTTGCGTCCTCAGGCTTGCCGGATTGGATCAGCTGCAGTTCAAGCTCCAGCATCCGGGCCTGGTCCCGCAGCGGCAGGCCGGAAATGGCGGCCAGTGCCTGCTCCGGTGTTTCCAGCGCGCCGAGCGGGATCCGTTTGCGGCGGGCAAAGTCGGAGATCCGGTCGTCCAGCCCGCGGCGCAGGCCGAAGCCGTAAGGGCGGCAGCCGCTTTGCACCACGAACATCGAGATCGCCCAGGGCTGCATCCGGTTCATGGTTTCCAGGCTGGCGCCGGTGACTTGGGTGGTCAGCTTGAAGTGCTGCCAGGCCTCCGGCGTCAGCAGGTGGCGCAGTTCGCGCCCCTGCGGCAGCAGGAAGCTGCGCGCCATTGCGGGCGGCATCCGGTCCAGCCGCTCCATGTCCTGGTCCGAGGTTTCCAGGTAGATCGCCTGCGCCGAAAGCAGCGCCGGGCGCAGGGTGCGCATCACCTTGGCCATGCGGGCATCGCCGCCGTGCATGGTGCCGATCACATGGATGGTGCGGCGGCCCTTGGCGGCGACCCAATGGTTGCCTTGGGAAAACGGGGTGGCGGTCATTTCGCGGTCCAGCTGCGCCTGGGTGGCGGGCGGCAGGTGGTCGCGGTAGTCGATGCCGCGGCAGGCGGCAAACCCGGCGGTGGCTTGCAGCATCAGCGCAAATGCCAGTGCGATCCGTTTCATCACGCGCCCTTTCCCCGGGGTTCCGGATTTGTGGCCTGAGCTTATGAGCCTAGGGCGGGGCAGGGGTGGCGGCAATGTAAAACCCTGCGTTGCCCCGTAAAACCCGGGCGGCGGATTGCCATTGGCGCGGCTTCCTGCCAGTCATGGGGCATGGAACGCGAGGATCAGCTCTATGCGCCGGTGAAGGCGCTGCTGGAGGCCCAGGGCTATGCTGTCAAGGGCGAGGTGGGTGCCGCCGATGTGGTGGCTGTGCGCGGCGCTGAGCCGCCGGTGATTGTCGAGCTGAAGCTGAAGTTCTCGCTGTCGCTGTTCCATCAGGCCATCGCCCGGCTGGCCATCACCGACCATGTCTATATCGCGGTGCCGCGGCCCGGCGGGCGGCAGGCGCGGCGGATGATGAAGGACAATCTGGCAATGTGCCGGCGGCTGGGGCTGGGGCTGATCACGGTCTTGGCGGACGGGCGGGCAGAGGTGCATTGCGATCCCGGCCCTTACGCCCCGCGCAAGTCAAAGAAGAAGCAGGCGCGGCTGCTGCGGGAGTTCCATACCTTGCGCGGCGACCCCAACGCGGGCGGTGCCACCCGGCATGGCATCGTCACCGCCTACCGCCAGGACGCGCTGGCCTGCGCCGCGCATCTGGCCGGGGCGGGCGCTTGCAAGGGGGCGGAGGTCGCCAAGGCCACCGGCGTTGCGCGGGCCACCCGGCTGATGGCCAGCAACCACTATGGCTGGTTCGAGCGGGTGGAGACCGGCATCTACCAGCTGACCGATGCGGGCCGTGAAGGGCTGGTGCATTGGGCCGAAAGCTGGGAGGCAGAGTGACGCCGTAAGTTGGCCTTGTGGCTTCCTAATGCGTGATGTTGCAGAAGTTTCTTATTTTCATGTGTATTTCGGCAATTCGATTTAACTGATCTCATGCGAAGTGCATTTTTTCCCTGTTGAGCGCGCGGCCCTGTCAGCCGATGACTGCCCCAGCTTTGCACAAGGGGAGAGAGCAATGGCAGATCAGGACATCGACCGGCTTCAGGACCGGCTGCGGGCGCAGCGGGTTTCCTTCGACAAGATCCCGGTGATCGACATCAGCGCGCTGAACACGGGCGGCAGCCTGTTTGAGGTGGCCAAGGAAATCCGCTGGGCACTGACCAACGTGGGGTTCTTTTATGTCAAGAACCACGGCGTGCCGGAGGCGGTGGTGAACGGCGCCTTTGACGAGACCCGGGCGTTCTTTGACCTGCCGCTGCAGGACAAGATGGACCTGCATATTTCCAAGTCCGGGCTGGCCCTGCGCGGCTATATCGAGATTTTCGGGGAGAACACCGACCCCAAGAAAACCAAGGACCTGAAGGAGTGTTTCGACATCGGGCCGGAAAGCCCGGCCGGGGACACGCCATTCTTCGGCCCCAACCTGTGGCCCGCGGCGCGGCCGGAATTTGAACTCGCGGTCTATGGCTATCACCAGGAGATGAAGGGCCTGGCGCAGCGGCTGATGCGGGCGATTGCGGTCAGCCTGGATCTGGAGGCGGATTTCTTTGCGCCGCGGATGCAGAACCCGATCACCATCCAGCGGCTGCTGCATTATCCGCCGCAGGAAGGGCAGATCGATGAAAGCGTGATGGGGATCGGCGCCCATACAGATTACGGCAGCCTGACCATTCTGGCGCAGGACGATGTGGGCGGCCTGCAGGTGATGAACCGCGACGGCCAGTGGGTCGAGGGGCCGCCGATTGCCGGGTCATTTGTCATCAACATCGGCGATCTGATCCAGCGGCTGACCAATGACCTGTATCTGGCGAACCTGCACCGGGTGGTGAATGCCTCGGGCCGGGAACGTTATTCGATCCCGTTCTTCATCGACGCAGACGCGGACGCCGTATTCCAGCCGCTGGACAGCTGCGTCAGTGCACAGAACCCCGCGCGCTATGAGCCGGTGACCTGCGGCGCGCATAAATTCGGCCGTTTCAAGGACAGCTTTCCGCACCTGAAAGACAAGGCTGCATAAGCGGAAATCCAATGCTGAACAGGGGGCGCTCCGGCGCCCTCATTTTTTTGCTGATTCCGTGTTGACAACATGCGGGGGCATTCCTAGCTTCCCCTCGTTAGCACTCACCGGGTGTGAGTGATAACGGCCCCGCCGGGGAGGCGGAGGTCCCATAGATAACAACCTTTGAGCCTTTCAAGGAGCTGCAAAGATGGCATTGAAACCGCTTCATGACCGCGTGCTGGTGCGCCGCACCGAAAGCGAAGAAAAAACCGCGGGCGGCCTGATCATCCCCGATTCCGCCAAGGAAAAGCCGAGCGAAGGCGTTGTGGTTGCATGCGGCGCAGGCGCCCGCAAGGACAGCGGCGAGCTGATCGAGATGGCCGTGTCCGCTGGCGACCGCATCATGTTCGGCAAATGGTCCGGCACCGAGATCACCGTCGACGGTGAAGAGCTGCTGATGATGAAGGAAAGCGACATCATGGGCATCATCGAGTAAGACCCCGGGATTTTCCCAAGTCTGCTCTGATCCCTGATCGCTGAAACACACAGAAATTCTCTAGGAGAGTGAAAAATGGCTGCTAAGGACGTCAAATTCGACACCGATGCCCGCAACCGCATGCTGAAAGGCGTCAACATTCTGGCTGACGCCGTGAAAGTGACCCTGGGCCCGAAAGGCCGCAATGTGGTTCTGGACAAATCCTTCGGCGCACCGCGCATCACCAAGGACGGCGTGTCCGTGGCGAAGGAAATCGAACTGGAAGACAAGTTCGAGAACATGGGCGCCCAGATGGTGAAGGAAGTTGCTTCCCGCACCAACGACGAAGCCGGCGACGGCACCACCACCGCAACCGTTCTGGCCCAGGCCATCGTCAAAGAAGGCCTGAAGCAGGTTGCAGCCGGCCTGAACCCGATGGACCTGAAGCGCGGCATCGACCTGGCAACCGCCAAAGTCGTGCAGGGCATCAAGGACATGGCCCGCGAAGTGAAAGACTCCGACGAGGTTGCGCAGGTTGGCACCATCTCCGCCAACGGCGAAGCTGAAATCGGCCGCCAGATCGCTGACGCGATGCAGAAAGTCGGCAACGAAGGCGTCATCACCGTCGAAGAGAACAAAGGCATGGAAACCGAGACCGACGTGGTCGAGGGCATGCAGTTCGACCGCGGCTACCTGTCGCCCTACTTCGTCACCAACCCCGACAAGATGGTCGCGGATCTGGAAGACTGCATGATCCTGCTGCACGAGAAGAAACTGTCTTCGCTGCAGCCGATGGTTCCGCTGCTGGAGCAGGTGATCCAGTCGCAGAAGCCGCTGCTGATCATCGCTGAGGACGTCGAAGGCGAAGCGCTGGCAACCCTGGTTGTCAACAAGCTGCGCGGCGGCCTGAAAATCGCAGCCGTCAAGGCACCGGGCTTCGGCGACCGCCGCAAGGCCATGCTGCAGGACATCGCGATCCTGACCGGCGGCCAGGTGATCTCCGAGGATCTGGGCATGAAGCTCGAGTCCGTCACCATGGACATGCTGGGCACCGCCAAGAAGGTCTCCATCACCAAAGACGAAACCACCATCGTCGACGGCGCTGGCGAGAAGGCCGAGATCGAAGCACGTGTTGCCCAGATCCGCACCCAGATCGAAGAGACCACCTCTGACTACGACCGCGAGAAGCTGCAGGAACGCGTTGCCAAACTGGCAGGCGGTGTTGCCGTGATCCGCGTCGGCGGCATGACCGAAGTGGAAGTGAAAGAGCGCAAGGACCGTGTGGACGATGCGCTGAACGCGACCCGCGCAGCCGTGCAGGAAGGCGTGATCGTCGGCGGCGGTGTTGCCCTGGTGCAGGCCGGCAAAGGCCTGGAAGGCCTGGAAGGCGCCAACGCTGACCAGAACGCAGGCATCAACATCGTCCGCAAGGCCATCGAAGCGCCGCTGCGCCAGATCGCCGAGAACGCAGGCGTCGACGGTGCCGTGGTTGCCGGCAAGATCCGCGAATCCTCGGACAGCGCATTCGGCTACAACGCGCAGACCGGTGAATATGGCGACATGTTCTCCTTCGGCGTGATCGACCCGGCCAAAGTGACCCGCACCGCGCTGGAAGACGCGTCCTCGGTTGCCGGCCTGCTGATCACCACCGAAGCCATGGTGGCCGACAAGCCCGCCAAAGAAGGCGCGGCAGGCGGCGGCATGCCCGACATGGGCGGCATGGGCGGCATGGGCGGCATGATGTAATCACAAATCCCTTTGGGATTTGGGATGAGGCGACAGGCGATTGGCCGTTAAGGCCAATCTGCCGGAAGCCCGCCGCTGATGACTGCAAGATTTGGGGCTGCCTTCGGGCGGCCCCTTTTCGGTTTAAGGGGGGAGAAGGCCCGCCTTGCGGGCCTGCCTGCGGCGCGAGTATTTGGGCAAAGGTGAATGCGGGGGGCACCATTCAGGTGCCGCTGAGTTTTCTCTGGCCCTGCTCTGCCGGGCGCGCTACCCGTTCCGCATGCGCCTGTTTCTTCTCGTCTCTCTCACCATGATCGCTTTTGCCGCGAACTCCATCCTCAGCCGGCTGGCGATCGGGGCCGGGCATATGGATGCGGGCAGCTTTGGCCTGCTGCGGCTGGCCTCGGGGGCTGCGATGCTGGTGGTGCTGTGCCGGATGCAGGGGCTGGCGGTGCGCCAGAACCTGGGTGCGAGCCTGCGCGGCGGCGCGGCGCTGACGTTGTATATCGCCGGGTTTTCGCTGGCCTATCAGCAGCTTGACGCCGGTCTTGGCGCGCTGGTGCTGTTCGGGGTGGTACAGGTCACGATGTTCTTGTGGGGCGCGGTGCGGGGCACGCCTGTCAGCGCGGGCCAGGTGGCGGGCGCGGTGCTGGCGTTTCTGGGGCTGGCCTATGTGGTCTGGCCGGATGGCTCCGGCACGGCGCCTTTGGGGGCGTCTTTGCTGATGGCGGCGGCGGGCCTGGGCTGGGGCATCTACAGCGTTCTGGGGCGCGGTGCTGTGCAGCCGCTGACGGCGACGGCGGTGAATTTCCTGTGGTCCACAGTAATGTTCCTGCCGGTGGCCCTATGGCTGGGCGGCAGCACGGTGAGCCTCTACGGCGCGGTGCTGGCGGTGCTGTCGGGCGCGGTCACCTCCGGCATGGGCTATGCGCTGTGGTACCGGCTGCTGCCGCAGATCCTGCCTGCGGTGGCCGCCACCGTGCAGCTGAGCGTGCCGGTGATTGCGATCCTTGCCGGGGCGGCCCTGCTGGGCGAGGCGGTCGGGCTGCGGCTGGTCTTCGGCAGCGCGGCGGTCCTGGGCGGCATTGCGCTGGTGGTGCTGCGGGCGCCTGCGCGCAAGGGGCAGGCGGAGAAGCGGGCGGCGAAGTAAGCGCGGGGGCTTCCCTGTGGTGCCGCTTGGGCTTATCTGGGCCTCATGCGTGATGTTCTGAAATCCCTGATAGCCGCCGCTGCGGTGCTTCTGCCGCTGCCAGCGGCTGCTGATTGCGTGATCCTGCTGCACGGGCTGGCGCGCTCCGAGACTTCATTCGCGGTGATGGAGGAGGTGCTGCAGTCGCGCGGGTATTCCGTGGTGCGGCCCGGATATGCCTCGACTGAAGACCCGGTGCAGGTGCTGGCGGAGCAGACTTTGCCCGCCGCCTTTACCGCCTGCGGGGAGGAGACAACCCATGTGGTCAGCCATTCGATGGGCGGCATCCTGCTGCGGTACTGGCTGCAGGGCAATCGCCCGGAAAATCTGGGCCGCGCGGTGATGATGGGGCCGCCGAACCAGGGCAGCGAGCTGGTGGATGAGCTGGGCGATTGGGAGGTGTTCGGCTACCTGAACGGCCCGGCCGGGCTGCAGCTGGGCACCGGGGCGGACAGCCTGCCCAAGCGCCTGCCGCCGGTGGATTTCGAGCTGGGGGTGATTGCCGGCAGTGAGACGCTGAACCCGGTGTTCTCGGCGCTCATTCCCGGTGCGGATGACGGCAAGGTTTCGGTTGAGAGCACCAAGGTTGAGGGCATGGCGGCGCATCTGACGTTGCCGGTCACCCATACCTACATGATGAACAATCCCCAGGTGATGGCGCAGGCGCTGCATTTCCTGGAGGAAGGGCGGTTTGACCCGTCGCTTGGCTGGCTGGCGGCAGTGGAAGAGATCATCAGCGAGGCCTGCCAGCTGAACGGCGGCTGCGAAGAGGCGGAACAATGACGTTGGAACTGACGCTGCAGGGCGGCGATGTGCTGCGCCCCGGCGGGCTGGATACAGGCGGTGAGATCGCCATCGCGGAGGGGCTGGTGGCAGAGGCGCCTGCCGGCCGCGCGGTGGACCTGTCGGGCTATCTGGTGCTGCCGGGGATCGTGGACGTGCATGGCGACGGGTTCGAGCGCCACCTGGCACCGCGCCGGGGGGCGATGAAACAGATGGCGGAGGGCGTCGTGGCGGCGGAGGCCGAGCTGGCGGCCAATGGCATCACCACCGCGGTGCTGGCGCAGTTCTATTCCTGGGAGGGCGGCCTGCGCGGGCCGGAGTTTGCGGCGCAGGTGTTTGAGGGCATCAAGGCGGTGCGCGGATCGGTGGTGACGGATCTGCTGCCGCAGCTGCGGTTCGAGATCCACATGCTGGAGGATTACGCCGGGCTGGCGGCGAAAGTGGCAGACTGGCAGGTGCCCTATGTGGTGTTCAACGACCACCTGCCGCATGACCGGCTGGCGCAAGGCAAGAAGCCGCCGCGCCTCACCGGCCAGGCGCTGAAGGCAGGACGCAACCCGGAGGTCCACTGGCAGATGCTGAAGGACATGCACGCGCGCCGGGATGAGGTGCCGGGCTGCTTGGATGTGCTTTGTGCAGAGCTGGCGGCGCTGGATGTGCGGCTGGGAAGCCATGACGACCAGACCGCAGAGGACCGCGCCGTCTGGCGTGAACGCGGCGCGCGGATTGCCGAGTTCCCCGAGACGCTGGAGGCGGCAGAGGCCGCGCGTGCAGGCGGCGATCCGGTGATCCTCGGCTCGCCCAACGTGGTGCGCGGCGGCTCGCACAAGGGTAATGCCTCTGCCGTTGAGCTGATCGCCATGGGGCTGTGCGATGCGCTGGCCTCCGACTACCACTACCCCAGCCCGCGCCGTGCGGCGCTGATGCTGGAACGCTCCGGCCTTTTGGACTTGGCGGGGGCGTGGCGGCTGGTGTCGGAAGGGCCTGCGCAGCTTCTGGGTCTCACCGACCGCGGCAGGCTGCAGCCGGGCAAACGCGCCGATATTCTGGTGCTGGACAAGCAGAGCCAGCGGGTGGCGGCGACGATTTCCGGCGGGCGGGTCAGCTATATGTCGGGGGACGTGGCGGGCCGCTTCCTCGCCTGAGGGAGGGGCGCCGCGCATCAGGCCGGGTGGCCCTCTTTGCGGCGCGTGAAACCGGCGGTGCCGCTTTCACTGCCCGGCCGCTTCTTTCTGGTCTGAAATACCCCGGGGGTCTGGGGGCAGCACCCCAAGTGGGGAGTGGGATTGGGGCTGAGCCCCAACCCGTCAGCCTTCCGCCTTTACCACCCGGTTCACATGGCCCATCTTGCGGCCCGGCTTGGCCTCGGCCTTGCCGTAGAGGTGGATGGCGCAGTCAGCCTCTTTTGCCAGCTCCGGGATGCGGTCCACGTCGGCGCCGATCAGGTTTTCCATCACCACGTCGGAATGGCGCTGGCCGTCGCCCAGCGGCCATCCCGCAACCGCGCGGATGTGCTGTTCGAACTGATCCACGGTGCAGCCGTTCTGGGTCCAGTGGCCGGAATTGTGCACCCGCGGGGCGATCTCGTTGACGATCAGGCCCTGGGCGGTGACGAACAGCTCGACGCCGAGGACGCCGACATACTCCAGCGCGTTCAGGATCTTGCCTGCCATCAGCACCGCATCCATGCGCTGGCCTGTGCTCAGCTTGGCGGGCACGGTGGTGGTGTGCAGGATGCCGTCGCGGTGGACGTTCTCGCCGGGGTCGAAACAGGCGATCTCGCCGGTCACGCCGCGGGCGGCGATGACGGAGACCTCGTGGCTGAAATTCACGAAGCCTTCGAGGATCGAGGGGGCGCCAGCCATGGACGCGAGGGCTTCGCCTGCGTCTTCCGGGGATTTGATGCGGGCCTGGCCCTTGCCGTCATAGCCGAACCGGCGGGTTTTCAGGATCGAGGGCGCGCCGATCTCCGCCAGGGCGGCGTCGAGGCTGGCCTGGTCGGTGATGTCGGCAAAAGGCGCGGTTTTGAGGCCGAGGTCCTGCAGGAAAGTCTTTTCGGTCAGCCGGTCCTGGCTGATCCGCAGCGCCTCGCGGCCCGGGCGGATCGGCTTGTGCGATTCCAGAAGGTCGAGGGCGGAGGTCGGGATGTTCTCGAACTCATAGGTGATCACATCGACGGAAGCGGCGAAGGCGGCCAGCGCCTCGGCGTCTTCGTAGCCTGCGGTGGTCACCTGGTCGGCCACATGGCCTGCGGGCGGGTTGGTGCCCGGTTCAAAGATATGGGTCTTGAAGCCGAGGCGGGAGGCCGCGACGGAGAGCATCCGGCCCAGCTGGCCGCCGCCGAGGATGCCGATGGTCGATCCGGGGGCAAGCACGTCAGTCATCAACGGGTTCCTCCGGGATGGAGGCGGAGAGCGCCTCGCGCCAATCGTCCAGCCGCTGGGCCAGGGCCTCATCCTGCAGCGCCAGGATGCCAGCGGCCATCAGGCCCGCGTTGGCGGCGCCGGCGGACCCGATCGCCATGGTGGCAACCGGGAAGCCCTTGGGCATTTGCACGATGGAATACAGCGAGTCGACGCCGGACAGCGCGCGGGTCTGGACCGGCACGCCGACCACCGGCACACGGGTTTTGGAGGCGACCATGCCGGGCAGGTGAGCTGCCCCGCCGGCGCCTGCGATGATCACCTGCAGGCCGCGGTCTGCGGCGGATTTTCCGTAGCTCCACAGCCGGTCCGGGGTGCGGTGGGCAGAGACGATCCTGGCCTCGTATTCAACGCCCAGTTCATCGAGGATATTGGCGGCTTCCTTCATGGTGGGCCAGTCGGATTGGCTGCCCATGATGATGCCCACTTTGATGTCACCCATGGATGGTGGCTCCTGTCGCGGCTTGTGGAGCGCGCACTATAGGGAAAGTTGCGGTTTTCGCAATGCGGGATGGATGCGTAAACGGCGGGATTTGCCTTGTTTTGCGAGGGCCGGCGCTATGCCGCAGGCTGGCCGGCAAGGGAGGGCTCCCGCCCGCGCGGGATGCGGTCAGGCCCGCACCGCCTTGCGGTTGGGCGTGGCGCCGCGCTGGCGCGCGGCGCGGGTGGCTTGCACTGGCTGCGGCAGCGCGGCAGGGTGGCGGTGGAAACAGGGAGACTGCGATGCTGGAACTGCGGCCCAATTGCGAGCTCTGCGACAAGGATCTGCCGCCGGAGGCTGCGGATGCGCGGATCTGCAGCTATGAGTGCACTTATTGCGCGGACTGCGTGGAGCGCGTGCTGCACAATGTCTGCCCGACCTGCGGCGGCGGTTTTACGCCGCGGCCGATCCGGCCCCAGAAGGCCTGGCGGGAGGCGCTGAAGCTGGGGCTGGGGAACCATCCGGCGTCAACCCGGCGGGTGCATTCAAAATTTACCGGTGAGGATATTGCCGCGCATGTGGCGCGCATCCGGCATCTGAAGCCGGAGGAGCGGTGAGCAGGGCCGCCTTTGCAGCGGCCCTGCTATTTTTTCGGGATCAGTCCCGCTGCTGCGGCAGGATCAGGTTCAGCAAGAGGCCGGCAACGCCGGACAGGCCGATGCCCGCGAGGGTGAAGCCTTCGCCGAATTGCAGGGTGAGCCCGCCGAGGCCGATGATCAGCACGGTGGAGATGATCACCATGTTGCGCGCCTCCGACAGCGCCTCGCCCAGTTTCGCCAGCACCGACAGGCCGACCACGGTGACCATGCCAAAGAGCAGGATCATGATGCCGCCCATCACCGGCATCGGGATGGTCGACAGCGCGCCGGAGAGCTTGCCCGCAAAGGACAGCGCAATGGCAAAGACCGCGGCCCAGGTCATGATCGCCGGGTTGAAGGCACGGGTGAGGGTGACGGCGCCGGTGACCTCGGAATAAGTGGTGTTGGGCGGGCCGCCCAGGAGGCCCGCGGCGGCGGTGGCGAGGCCGTCGCCCAGCATGGTGTTCTGGATGCCGGGTTTCTCCATGTAGTCGCGCTTGGTCACGCTGGAGATCGCCATGATGTCGCCGAAGTGCTCAATCGCGGGGGCGATGGCAACCGGCAGGATGAACAGGATGGCGGCGAGGTTGAACTCGGGCGCGACAAAGCCCGGGACCTTGAACCAGGGAGCATCCGCCAGCGGCGCGGTGTTGACCAGGGTTTCGCCGTTGATCGCGCCGAGGGCCAGCGCGGCGATATAGCCTGCGGCGACGCCTGCGAGGATCGGCACCACCCGCATGATGCCGCGGCCCAGGATGGCCGTCAGCATGGTGGCGCCCAGCGATATGGCAGCTAGCAGCAGCGCGGTGTTGCGCGGCATCACCTGGGTTTCGCCTGCGAGGCCGGTGGCCATGTTGACCGCAACCGGCGCCAGCGACAGGCCGATCACCATGATCACCGGGCCGACCACGACGGGCGGCAGCAGCCGGTGCAGGAAGCCGGACCCAAAGGCGCGAATGGCGAAGGAGAGCGCGACATACAGCAGGCCCGCTGCCGCCAGGCCGCCGGTGGTGGCGGCCATGCCCCAGGTCTGCACGCCGTAGATGATCGGCGCGATGAAGGCGAAGGAGGAGGCCAGGAACACCGGCACCTGGCCGCGGGTGACGATCTGGAAAATCAGCGTGCCAAGGCCTGCGGTGAACAGCGCGACGCTGGGGTCCAGCCCGGTCAGCAGCGGCACCAGCACCAGCGCGCCGAAGGCGACAAACAGCATCTGGGCGCCGACAAGGACCTGTTTCGGGGTGAATTTGTAATCGGCGCTTGGGGCGGCGGGTGCCGGAGTAAGGTCGCTGGCGGGGGTCATTTTCTCGCTCGTATCGTTGGTTTGCAGTCCGGCCCGGGCCGGGCGGGTGACAGGCCGCGGGCAAAATTGCAGTGCTCCTAAACGGAAAAACCACCTTTGACCATCCGGTCAGGGGGCGTTTTCTGCGCCTGCGGACAGGGTGTCGCAACAGGGGGC
>NZ_LYUZ01000099.1 GCF_001679925.1 Leisingera sp. JC1
GCGTTCTGGAAACGATGGACGGGATACCACACCCGCAGCCGCGCAGAAGCCAGGATGCGCTGCCTCAAGGCCTTCGGCGAGCGCATCGCCGCGAGAGACCCAGATAGCCAAACCGCTGAAATCCACATCCGCGTCGCACTCATGCGTTCTGGAAACGATGGACGGGATACCACACCCGCAGCCGCGCAGAAGCCAGGATGCGCTGCCTCAAGGCCTTCGGCGAGCGCATCGCCGCGAGAGACCCAGATAGCCAAACCGCTGAAATCCACATCCGCGTCGCACTCATCAACCGCTTCAATGCCCTCGGCACCGCCGAGATCGTCCGCGTGGCCTGAACCTGAAGGGGAAAGGGGAAGTCACGCCTCAAGACGCCTTTCTGCAACAATGCCCTCCAAGTGTCTGCAGTAATATTGCCAGCCAAAGACAGCAACTTAGGAAGTACAGCCGCATTATCACGGGCAAGAAATTCGAAAACATTATCATCTGAAAAAAAATCGCAAATATCCTGCAAATCTTTCGGATCGCCTTTGGCAAGGCTTCTTAAGCCTTCTTTTAGTTCACCAACACGCCCATCAACCATAAAATACTGGTCAACCTTGGCATCAGTTTCGTCGCCACTCAAATCACGCAACTCAAAAAAAATCTCTGTGAGCTCAAGAAACTTCTCTTCAAATGTCATTTAGGCGCTCCCCATCGAATAGCATTTTCCAATCTGGACTCGGCCCGCTTGGGCACCTCAGAAAGGAAAGTGTAGCCTTCGACACCGCTAGCTTATTTTTATTCCCGATATTCACCTTAGCCAAATTCAAGGCGTTTCGCGCGGCCTCGAATCTCTCTAGGTCCAACCAGGCGGAAAATTCCTTGAGCCCATCCTTGAATTTTCCCAGCACCTCTATCTTTGTTTTTTTCTCATCGCTGGAATATCTTCCAATCGCCCCGAATACCCCCGCCAAAACCACTTCCCGGCCGAGCCACTTAACCGAAAGATCATCTTCACGAAATTGCGCATCCAGTTCCCGCAAAAACTCTGCAAACGCTTCCAAAAGCTCGACATTGATCTCTAGCTTATTGTCCTCACCACTAGACATTGAAAGTGATTTCTCCGCAGCAAAGTCGGAATTTGTAGAAATTGGCTTCCCCGCATCCAGGGACTGAAAAGCCGTTACCAAATGAGAAAAATGGAATTGACCAACCTCTCGCGACTTACTGTAAGAAATTGAACTTTTATCCCGCTCTCTTATTATGCGACCATCACCCAACCTACCCTTCAAAACTTCCAAATAATCCGAAAAAAGAAGCTCAATCTGATGCTTAATATTAACAGATTTATGCCCAGCGTTGAGGATTAGCATCTTCTGAATCTGCTCATTTTCACTCAACCCAAACCACACTTCTAGCCAGAGGTTCACATCATCAAACACTCTAGAGAAGTCCTCGGGACTCATAGAGCGCTTGGATCGCAACACCTTTACAAACAGTGATGAGGGGCAGTCGTTACGCAGAAGCCAATCCTTGTGCTCTCTGACTACTTTTGAAATTGGAGGGCGCACTCCCGAAACGTCTAATTCTTCATCGACAGACTCAATGAGATATTGCACTACATCGAAAATTAGCTTCATTCGGTGCGTACGCTGCAGGCCGTCAAGTATTTTCCAACCTGAACCAAGCTGAACAGCAGTACTAGAGCCAGGGCTTTCATTCTCCGGGCTCGCAACCAGCACAATTAGAGGGATGTGCTTCTTCTCAACAATCGTTTCCCAAAGATTGTCAAGATACCGGTTAGACGTGATACCGCGCTGAACAAAGTACTGACGGAAATCTTCAGGCAAATATTTTAAGTACTCAGTGAACGATACTCGACATAAGACCCCCTCAGAATCCCCTTCATTAAACTTGTCCAACACATGTACACGCATCGCAACGCTCCTAAATGTAACTCTGAAATACTTTGCGATATTCACCTTTGCCAACCAAAAGAACAAGGCAATATCGAGAACATGCGAACACCACTGAACACTAACTCTACGAAGGTTGAAATTGGACATAAACGCGCGCAGCATCGAATGCCAATCCAAAGTCAACAAGCCAAACTATGGAAGCGCTGCGCTGCAGTATCCAAGACTGGTCGTATAGCGCCCTGTGACCGGCCGCGTAACCGACACTAGCAACCGGCCTAGGCGTTGTAACGCGCGCTCGACCATCCCAGGAAAAGGCTTAAGTTGCGCCTGCAGCTATCCTTGTCGCTGCTCAGTCCTTATGGTCGGAGCTTAGGTAATTATAGTCAGTTCGAGCCGGGTTTTGATCGCTCGGCATTTTGGCCTTGTGTTCTATGAAGGGCTTCGGGGCTTCGCCGCCAACTAAGCTAGCATCAGGCATTTGCCCCCTAAAACGTCAAACATTCCCAACCTACAGCGGATTTTCGAAGTTGGGTGCAGAAGCAGCGAGACGCGATGGACCCAGTCGTCGTAAGCCTGTGCACTCAAAATTCCTGTTGATGTGCAAACGACCGAACCAAATGCCTTCAACTCTCAAGCGCTTTGCAAGCCAAAGGGTGTACTTAGGGGTGGACAGACTCACGCCACCCGCGGCAAGTACTTGAAAAATATAAACTTTTCAGGAAAGTTGGTGCGGTCGAGAAGACTCGAACTTCCACTCCGGTTAAGGAACAGCGACCTCAACGCTGCGCGTCTACCAATTCCGCCACGACCGCACTGTCTTAGGCTTGGTGTAGCGGCGTATAGACCAGCCCGGATGCGATGTGAAGCCGAAAATCGTCTTTTTTGCGCAGAATATCGCGGCTGCGGCTCCAGACTGCCAACTGGCGGAGAACAGCCGGTTTTTCCGGCTGCCTTCCAGCTTGAACAAGATCAAAGGAGGCGTTCAATTACCCTGGACCGCCAACTGCCGGCGCAGCACCATCTCGCCTGACATCTGGTCATAGTAAGCCGGGAACTGATCGTGATTCACCGTTGCCGCCAGATCCTGCACATCCCGGCGCACCTGTTTGGCCAGCTGGTGCAGGGTCATGCCCGGCTCATTCAGCCGCGACAGCAAGGCGCGGGTAAAGACGGAGTTCGGATTGGCATCAGTGTCCGACAGCCGGTCCAGCGCAGTCTGGCCTGCGCCAGCGGAGTACAGAATGAAAGCCCCCTCCGGCGGCTCCATCCGCACCAGCCCGCGGCTGCCGCCGACAGACCGCTGGCCATCCTGCGGGAAGGGGTTGTTGCGGCAGGCATCGAGGATCATGATAGTTGACCGCGCGCCCTTGCGCTGGAAGGTGCCCAGCACACGATCAGCGGCAATACTCTCGCCAGTCAGGAAGCTTTCGTCGCCAAAGTTCACCACCGGCACGTCCGAGGGCAGCAGGTAGTTGCGCCCGTCCACTTCCACCCCGTGGCCGGCAAAGTAGAACAGAACCTCGTCCCCCGGCTCAATCCGGTTGGCAAAGGTGGAAACCGCGCTGTTGATATCGCGGCGGCTGGCGTCATACAGCGTGGTGACATCAAAGCCCAGCGCCGCCAGCGTGCTGCTGACAGCCTGCGCATCGTTGCGCGCCTTCTGAAGCGCTGCGAGGTTCTGGTAGCCGTCCACCCCGATCACCAGCGCACGGCGGCTGATCTGGGGCAGCGCAGCCTGATCGTTTTGCTGTAAAAGCGCCGGAGTCGCAGCGGGAGCAGCACCCTGAACCGAGCCGCCATTCTGGATCAGGGCCTGCCCCGGCGCGGCGGCCAGGAGCTGGCCTTGCTGCATGAACTGGCCCTTCTGCGGAATCTGGCCTTGCGGAACGAATTCCCCCTGCTGCCCCTGGTACTGCGGCTGCTGGGCGACCCCGTATGTCTGGCTTGACGCCGCAAATCCCATCTGGGGCTGGCCGTTTTGACGCGGCGGTGCCGCCTGACCGTATTGCTGCGGCACGCCATAAGTGCCGGCCATGGTCGCCTGAGGCAACCCATAGGGCTGCTGCGGCTGCGGCGCCATCCGCTCTGCCAAATAGATCTTCAGCAGACCGCGCGGGCCGTCAGGATGCGCCATCGCCTGCTGAGTAGCCAAATAGCCGCTGGCCTGCGCCCGCTGGAAGGATGAAATCAGCAGATCCCGTTCGAAGTCATTCAACTGGCCCGTGACCGGATACCCCAAATAAGCCTGGTAGGCGGAGGTCGCCTCCCGCGACTTGCGGCCCAGCTGGCCGTCCACCGCGCCGGCAGGAAACCCGAAATAGTTCAGCGACTGCTGGATCTGCCGCCCTTCCTGGGTCGAAGGCAACCGGGACCGGCGTGGCGTCTTGGCCCCGGATCGCCGCTGCTGGTTCTTGCCCAACGCGTTGCCGATGATCCCGCCAATGATTGCACCAGCTGCGAAATCTCCGGCGTCGGCTGCGGCGCGGGGTGCTGGGGTGAAAGCCAGCGACAGGCTGACGGCAAAGGTAAGAAGCGGCTTAATACACATGGGACCCCTTAAAAACACACACTCAAAGATTGCGTAGAGGGTACACCAAATCACGTTTTGAGGAATATCCGCGACCATTAGAGAAGCGTCAAAAACCTATCCATCACCAAGCAAATGCTGCAAATTTTTAAGGTCAGTCCCCTAGCGGCCGGTGAGGCGGAAAAGAAAAGGCCGGCAAAAATGCCGGCCTTCCCATTTCTTCAAGACGTTGGGATCAGGCGCTCACTCGCTGCTGAAAGAGGGCAAAGCAGATGCTCCGCCAGAGGCCTGCACAGGCTGCACCCGGCCGCCCGCCAGCTCTGTCGAGGCTGCCTTGATCAGTTCCGCGCGGCCCGGCTGGCCTGGCGCAAACACGGGTTCGGCACCGCTTTCCAGCGCAATCACCGCCATGCTGTACCATTCTTGCGCCTTCTTCACCGCATTCGGCGCACCAAAGCCCAGCGCCAGGTGATGGCCGATCAGCTCGGCATAGGGGCGCTGGCCGGTTCCCGCCAGGATCAGGGCGGATCCCAGCGCCACATCCATGTCATCGCGCCGGTAACCGGAGAACAAGCAGATCCCGGCTGTATTGGACAGCTGATCCAGCGACATGCCCGATTGCAGAACGAACTTCTGCACGTCCCCCATCACTTCGCCGCTGCCCGCGGTGCCCAGCTTGGCCAGATAAGGCTTCAAGGCAGGCCCGAAGGCATCGCACTGGCTGTCGATCTGCGCCTGCGACGCCCCTGCGACCTTGCCGGCACGCGCTTCGCCTGCATTGATGGCATAGGTGCGGGCCAGACAGAATTGCTCGCCCAGCGCCAGTTCCGGGTCGTTCATGCTGTCTGCTGTCATGAACCCGCCGTTCGAACTGGTCAGAAGGCTCACCTTGCTGCAATAGCTGGTGAGCGAGGCGCTCTGCTCCTGCTGGTCAAACAGGGTGATGCCGCCCAGGGCCGCGCTTTCCTGCCCGGCAAAGGCCATGACGGTGCTCCGGTTCTGCTGAGCCGCCTGCACCGGTTCTTCTGTTCCCGTGTCTGTCATCCGGCACGTGCCCTGATGGCAGGCAAAACTGGCCGGGGTCACACCGCGGGCCAGGAAATCATTGCGCTGGTACCCCTGCGGTGTCGAGGCAAAGACCATCACCGAACAGTTGGAGGCCCCGCACCAGAACGAGCTGCCGGAAACAGAGGTATCCAGCACATAGTCATTGCGCCCGTCGCCATTCAGGTCGGCAAGCTGCATGAAGCCGGTGCGCTGCAGCAGCTGCTCCCCGGTCGGCTCGGAGCTGGCGGCGATCTCATCCACTGCGTGGCTGACCTCCGGCGGCAGCCCGCCGTAGCCGCCGCTGGCATAGGTGCTGCCAGGAGCGCGGATGCCCGCGGCCTCATCCCGCCAAGTGTGCAGCACGCCGCGCACCCCTTGCGGGCCCTGCATCGCCTTGATGACCTGCGGGCCGCCAACCTGAGCCCGGTTATAGGAACTGACCAGGAAGTTACGCTCATACGGTGCCAGATGGCCGGTGGCCGGATAGCCCATATGCACCTGGTACTGGGTGATCGCCGCGCGCGACCGCCGTCCCAGCACCCCGTCCGGTGTGCCTGCGTTGAAGCCGAAATAATTGAGCGCAACCTGGGTTTCGCGGTTCTCGGCCCGCGCAGCCGAATAGGTCGGTGCCCGCCGGTAGGTGGTCGCGGCACGGCGGCGCTGCTTGTTCTTATGGACTTCGTTGACAATAACACCGCCGATAACGGCGCCGGCGATGGCGGCCCCCAGTTCGTCCGCTGCTGCGGGTCCGGTTACGGATGTCGCCAGAAATGCGGCTGTCAGGGCCGGTTTGAGCGGCTTGGAAAACATGATACTCGCCCCCTATGGATACTCGCTACGGAATCAGGATACTCCACAGGCAGCGTTAGCACCTAGGGTTTTCCCGCCAATTCCGCCGGCAAGCCCCTGGCGGGATGTAAAAGGACTGCAGCAGGCATGGTTGAGTGGATCACATCAGACGGTTTAGTCGATTATGATCAAGCGGTTGCCTTCATGGAAGAGCGCGCCGCGGCAATTGCTGCCGGATCGGCGGAGGAATGCATCTGGCTGGTTGAACACCCCCCGCTATACACGGCCGGCACCTCGGCCAAGCGCGAAGACCTGACAGATCCCGAACGTTTCCCGGTCTACGAGAGCAAGCGCGGCGGCCAGTACACCTATCACGGGCCGGGCCAGCGGGTGGTCTATGTGATGCTGAATGTCGGCACGCGCGGGCATGACGTGCGCCGTTTTGTTCAGCAGCTGGAGACCTGGGTGATTGCCGCCCTGGATGAGTTCAACATCAAGGGCCATATCCGCGAAGGCCGGGTTGGCGTCTGGGTCGAACGCCCGGAAAAGCCTCTCACCCCCTCAGGCGGCACCGCCGAGGACAAGATCGCCGCCATTGGCATCCGGCTGCGCAAATGGGTCAGCTTTCACGGCATCTCGATCAACGTCGAGCCGGAGCTGGAGCATTTCACGGGAATCGTGCCCTGCGGAATCACCGAATACGGGGTGACCAGCCTCGTGGACCTGGGCCTGCCGGTGACAATGGCAGACGTGGATGTCGCCCTGAGGCGCAGTTTCGAACAGGTTTTCGGCAGCTGACCTCAGCCGTCAGAGGCAGAGGTGAGATCCTGCAGCGCCGTCAGAACCAGCTCAGGGAAGTGGTAAAACAGCAGTGCCCCCGCCTCCTGGCTGATGCACAGCCGGGCATCCGGCAGCCCGTTCAGCATCTCGCGGACCGCTGAGAGCGGCGCCACGTGGTCTTCTCCCCCGTGCACGAACACGGATCGCGGCATCCGGGCCGGGATGCCGGTCCGGTTCCCCTGCCGCAGCATCTGCACATCGGCCATGAACCCGGCGCCGCCCTGCTCCTGAAACAGCGCCTGACTTTGCTGAAGCAGCTGCAACAGATCCAGCTGCGACAACCGCGCCCGCTCCTTGCTGCCGCTGCGGGTCTGTATATGCAACAGCATCTTGTGCCCGTACCAGCGCAGTGCTGCCGCCCAGCCCTTCATCAGCACGGGCAGCATCCAATTGGCGCGCGTGGCGGCCAGCGCTACCAGCCATGCATAGCCGCTGAGGCCGGAAAACTGCCGCGGCGAACTGATGGCGCAATTTGAGGCAGCGGCCACCAGACCGGCAATCCTGCTGTCCAGGCGGCTGGCTGCGATAAAACCGTAAAGCGCCCCGCCGCGATGGCACAGCAGCACCGGACGCTGCAGGTTTTCATGCGCCATCAGGGCAATCAGCTGCTGCACAAAGGCTTCCGCGGGGTCCTCTCCGCGTTTCAGCGGCACCGAACCGCCATAGCCGCGGCGCATCGGCGCATAGACCCTGAAGCCCAGATTCCGCAGCTGCGGCTGCAAACGCTGCAGCGGCGCAATCCCGTCCAGCATGCCATGCACGAAAATCACCGGCTGGCCGGTCTCCGCCCCCAGCCGGAAGCACTGGGAGCGCTGACCGGAACTGTCCTCATAGGTGCCCGAGGGCGGCAGCACCTCGCCCCGCGATATTGCCAGGTCCCGGCTGTGTTCATTCATCAGAAAGACCGCCAGCCGGATCAGCTCTGCCGGGCCGGGCGCGCCGGCCTGGCCCGCGGCCTGTTCCAGCCTGCCGTCGACTTTGCCGCCCGGGCTGTGCGCTGTGTCTTTCAGAGGCGCGAAATCCGCCTCCTGCAGGCCCAGCGCTGCGGCAACCGGGACAGCCGCCTCCGCCGTCTGCACCCCGTCCAGCCGCTCTGCCATGACTGCAACAGATGCATCTGGACCGCTCAGGCGCACCGGGCGGCACAGGAACCGCTCGCCGGGGGTGCGGGAGGCCAGCAGCAGCACGTCCCGCCAGGAAAAGGCCCCGCAGCGCACGTCCTCAAGGTAGCTTTGCCACAGCTCAGCCGCCGCCTGCGTCAATCCCAGTGCAGAAGGCAGCGGCCCATTGCCGGTCAATTGGCGTGCCGCCCGCTGCGAGGCGTTCAGAAGACCGCCGTCCGGGCGCGCCTCCGCCAGCAGCCAGAACCGGCTGCAGCTGCCGGAATAGGCTCCCGGGTGCGGCCGCCCTGCCCGCTGCCACTGCTGCTCCTGGATCTCAGCCGCCCGGGCAAAATGCGCCTGCAGCACAGGCCGGCGGCCTTGCGGCATTCCGCCCGCCGCAGGTGTGCCCGGACCGTCCTGCGCACCGGACATGAAACGGTCGAATTGCTCCGGCCGGATCATCGTTTCATAAATGGCGGCCACGACCTGGTCTTGCGACAAGGCCTGCCCATGGCACAAGAGAGTCACCCCTGTCCCTCCAATACAGTTTAGGAAGTCAAAGAAGCACCGCACCCGGCAAGCACGCGGCACGCGCAGGGGATGGTGCAGGCCTTCTGGCCTGCATGTTTCAGGCAGCCTGCCTGTAAACAGAAAATACCCGGCTGATGCCGCCCGGGACCGGGCTGGCATGCACTGCCGAATTGCCCCAATTCTTGGGGCCCCAAACTATTGGGCGCGGGCGCCCTCTCTGACCTACAACCAATTTGCGAAACAGCTATGATCAAATTCAACTAAAATTCAACATTTATTTCAGATGCATAAATTCGCATACCAAAACACCGTGGCTTTATGCCACGGTGTTTTCACATTTCAAAAGATACTGACAGGCAGGAAAGATCAGCCCGACGCCAGCGCCGCACGGATTTTTTCAGCCTGGGATTGGATCAGCTCCATGTCACCCATGGTGCCCGGCGGGCGCAGCCGGTCGCCCTCGTGCCGCGGCAGCACATGCATATGCAGGTGGAACACCTCCTGCCCGCCGGCCGCTTCGTTGAACTGCTGCACGGTGACCCCATCCGCGCCGAACGCGGTGATCACCGCCTGCGACAGTTTCTGCACCGTCTGCATCACCGCCGCCAGCTGCGCCGGGGTGGCATCCAGGATATTGCGGCACGGGGTTTTGGGAATGACCAGCAGATGGCCGTCGGCCCGCGGCATGATATCCATGAAGGCCACGGTATCGTCATCCTCATAGACGCGGGTCGAGGGGATCTCCCCGCGCAGGAGCTTGGCAAAAATATTGTCGGGGTCATAGGCAGGCATGCGTCCGGGCTCCTTGTTCTGGCTTTCTCCCGGTTGTGCGCGCGCCCCGCCCTTAGGTCAAGCGCTCAGAACCGGGCAATTCCCAGGGCATTCAAGCCCCTGCGGCAATAAATCTTGATCCAGATCAAACTCCGCCATTGAAGGCCCCGGCAGGCCACACTAAAACTCGCAAGGAATCCAGGCCGCCCGGAGTCCGTCTCCGGTGGCCTTTCGTTATGCAGCAGGAGGCACCTAAATGGCAGACGCAGCCATTCATGGTCACGGCCACGAGGACGAGCGGAGCTTTTTCACCCGCTGGTTCATGAGCACGAACCATAAGGATATCGGCATTCTTTACCTGATCGTTTCGGCGATTGCAGGTCTCATCTCCGTCATCTTCACCGTCTACATGCGGCTGGAGCTGATGGATCCCGGCGTTCAGTACATGTGCCTGGAAGGCGCGCGCCTGTTCGCAGACGCTGCTGCGGAATGTACTCCGAACGGCCACCTCTGGAACGTGATGATCACCGCCCACGGCATCCTGATGATGTTCTTCGTGGTGATCCCGGCGCTGTTCGGCGGTTTCGGCAACTATTTCATGCCGCTGCAGATCGGCGCTCCGGACATGGCGTTCCCGCGCATGAACAACCTGTCGTTCTGGATGTATGTCGCAGGCACCTCGCTGGCGGTCCTCTCGGTTGTCTCCCCGGGCGGCAATGACCAGCTGGGCTCCGGCGTCGGCTGGGTTCTTTACCCGCCGCTCAGCGTGAACGAAGGCGGCTACTCGATGGACCTGGCGATCTTCGCCGTGCACGTCTCGGGCGCCTCCTCGATCCTGGGTGCGATCAACATGATCACCACCTTCCTGAACATGCGCGCCCCGGGCATGACCCTGTTCAAGGTGCCGCTGTTCTCGTGGTCGATCTTCGTCACCTCCTGGCTGATCCTGCTGAGCTTGCCGGTTCTGGCCGGCGCCATCACCATGCTGCTGATGGACCGCAACTTCGGCTTCACCTTCTTTGACGCGGCTGGCGGCGGCGACCCGATCCTGTACCAGCACATCCTGTGGTTCTTCGGCCACCCGGAAGTGTACATCGTGATCCTGCCCGGCTTCGGCATCATCTCCCACGTCATCGCCACCTTCGCGCGCAAGCCGGTGTTCGGCTACCTGCCGATGGTCTGGGCGATCATCGCCATCGGCGTGCTGGGCTTTGTCGTCTGGGCGCACCACATGTACACCGTCGGCATGTCGCTGAACCAGCAGGCCTACTTCATGCTGGCCACCATGGTGATCGCGGTTCCGACCGGCGTGAAAGTGTTCTCCTGGATCGCAACCATGTGGGGCGGCTCGATCGAGTTCAAGGCTCCGATGATGTTCGCCTTCGGCTTCCTGTTCCTGTTCACCGTCGGCGGTGTGACCGGCGTGGTGCTGTCGCAGGCGGCTGTCGACCGTGCCTATCACGACACCTATTACGTTGTGGCGCACTTCCACTACGTGATGTCGCTTGGTGCGGTGTTCGCGATCTTCTCCGGCGTCTACTTCTACTTCGGCAAGATGACCGGCCGCCAGTATAACGAGCTGGGCGCCCAGATCCACTTCTGGATGTTCTTCATCGGCGCCAACCTGACCTTCTTCCCCCAGCACTTCCTGGGCCGTCAGGGCATGCCGCGCCGCTACATCGACTATCCGGAAGGGTTCGCCTACTGGAACAAGATCTCGTCCTACGGCGCGTTCTTGTCCTTTGCCTCGTTCCTGCTGTTCTTCGGCGTGGTGATCTATTCGCTGCTGCGCGGTGCCCGCGTCACCCAGAACAACTACTGGAACGAATACGCGGACACCCTGGAGTGGACCCTGCCCTCTCCGCCGCCGGAGCACACCTTCGAAATCCTGCCCAAGCAGGAAGACTGGGACCGCTCGCATTCGCACTAAGCGGCCCCGGATCCTGAAATAGCCAAAGGCCCCGGCGCTGATGCTCCGGGGCCTTTTTCATACCCTCCTGACGGGCTGAACAGCTGCAGTGGACATCCCGTTTTTCCGGCACATCATTTGAGCAAGAGCTTTCCTCCCCAGCAGGCCCGAACCGATGCCCTATAACTGGACCCGCCCGCAGGCCGGCGCCGAGCGCGAACTGCACCTCTGGCCGCACCAATCGCTGCCGCCCAAGGGATACGTGCGCTTCATCGGCCTCACGGCAATTCTGATCTGCGTGCCCCTGGTGCCGCTTCTGGGATCCTTTCTGCTCTGGGGCCTCCTGCCATTCCTGCTGCTGGCGCTGTTCGGCATGAAATGGGCGCTGGACCGCAGCCGCCGCGACCACCAGATCCTCGAAGTGCTGACCCTCACCGCTGACGAAGCAAGGCTGGACCGGATCAACCCGGATGGGGCCCGCCAAAGCTGGCACTGCAACCGCTACTGGACCCGGGTGGAGATGCACGACCATGACGGGCCCGTGCCCCATTACGTGACCCTGCAGGGCGGCGGCCGCGAGGTCGAAATCGGCGCCTTCCTCTCGGAAGAAGAACGGGTGGCGCTCTACGCCGACCTCAAAACTGCCTTGTCCGGTCAGCAGACGTGAAAAAGGCCCGCAATGCGGGCCTCATCTTATCTTCTTTCAACAAATTTCCGCGCTGCAGGCATCGCTCGCCAGCACGGTATCAGCCTCGCGGCAACGGATCAGCAGTCACCCTTGCTGCAGAGCTGATCCTTGACCATCGGGCCGGCTTTGCCGAAATCCATCTGGCCGGTGTATTTCGCCTTAAGCGCCGCCATCACCTTGCCCATGTCGCGAATCGATTCGGCGCCTGTTTCAGCCACCGCGGCCTTCACCGCCTCGGCAGCTTCATCGTCGCTCAGCTGCTGCGGCAGAAACTCTTCGATCACACTGATCTCGCCCAGTTCCCGCTCTGCCAGATCCAGCCGCCCGCCTTCCTCATAGGCGCGGGCGCTTTCCTTGCGCTGCTTGGTCATCTTGCCCAGGATGGCAAGGATTTCACCGTCGCCGATGCTGGTTTCCTCGCCATCGGCACGGGCCGCGATCTCGCGGTCCTTGATGGCGGCATTGATCAGCCGCAGCGTGGCCAGCCGGTCGGCGGCCTTGTCTTTCATCGCCTGCTTCAGGGCCTGATTGACCCGTGTGCGCGTATCCATATTCAAAAGCATCCCCATGGTTGCCGGACACCGATGGTTATCCATTCCGGCGCTTCTGCGCAAGTTTTCAGTAAACTTTCAATTCCGGACCCCGCGTCAGCCTGCCGGCCCCTTGCAGGCTTGACCCGCATGGGCGCTCCCCTTACAAGCCCATGAATTTTACCCGCATGGAGACTCGCGCAATGGCCGCTTCCGCCCCGACCAAGCCCACCGCATGCCTGGCGCTCGCTGATGGCACCGTCTTTTACGGCACCGGTTTCGGCGCGACCGGCGACACCGTGGCCGAGCTCTGCTTCAACACCGCGATGACCGGCTACCAGGAGATCATGACCGATCCGTCCTACGCCGGCCAGATCGTCACCTTTACCTTCCCGCACATCGGCAACACCGGCGTCACCCCGGAAGATGATGAAACCGGCGATCCCGTCGCCGCCGGCATGGTGGTGAAATGGGATCCGACGCTGGCCTCCAACTGGCGCGCGACAGAAGAGCTGAAGGACTGGCTCACCCGCACAGGCCGCATCGCTATCGGCGGCGTCGACACCCGCCGCCTAACCCGCGCGATCCGCCAGCAGGGCGCACCGCATGTGGCACTGGCGCATGACCCAGAGGGCAACTTCGACATTGAGGCGCTGGTCGCCAAGGCACGCGGCTGGTCCGGCCTCGTGGGCCTGGACCTTGCCAAAGACGTGACCTGCGCGCAAAGCTACCGCTGGGACGAGATGCGCTGGGCCTGGCCGGACGGCTATGCCCGCCAGGAAGCGCCCAAGCACAAGGTTGTGGCCGTTGACTATGGCGCCAAGCGCAACATCTTGCGCTGCCTCGCCTCCGCAGGCTGCGACGTGACCGTGCTGCCCGCCAATGCAACGGCTGAGGAAGTGCTGGCGCACAACCCCGACGGCGTGTTCCTGTCCAACGGCCCGGGCGACCCGGCTGCCACTGGCGAATACGCAGTGCCGATGATCCAGGACGTTCTGAAAGCCGACCTGCCGGTCTTCGGCATCTGCCTCGGCCACCAGATGCTGGCCCTGGCCCTGGGCGCCAAAACCGTCAAGATGAACCACGGCCACCACGGCGCCAACCATCCGGTCAAGGAGCATGCCACCGGCAAGGTGGAAATCACCTCGATGAACCACGGCTTTGCAGTTGATGCGCAGACCCTGCCCGAAGGCGTCGAGGAATCGCATGTGTCGCTGTTTGACGGTTCCAACTGCGGCATCCGGATTGCAGGTAAGCCGGTCTTCTCGGTGCAGCACCACCCCGAAGCCAGCCCCGGCCCGCAGGACAGCTTCTACCTGTTCGAGCGCTTTGCCGACGCGATGGCAGAACGCAAATCTGCGTAAAAAACCGGCTCGCCATGCCGCTCCGGCGGCATGGTTAACGCCGCATTTACCAACTTTTAACCCCCTGCCGCCAGCCTGAACGCCTCTGGTTTCAGTGTTGCGGGCAGGCGATGGGTATTTTGTCACAGCCGCAGCGGCAGTTTCGTCTGCCGCCGCATGGAAAGCCCCCGCAGCAGGGCCAGACCGCCGGTGCTTTGCCGCCAGTCGACAGCAGCAGCATGATGAAAGCGCTGGTGCTGCGTCAGCATCAAGGGGCCGCGCTTGGCCGGGTGCTGGTCGCCGAGGGCCTGGCCAGCGAAGACCGGGTTCAGGACACATTGTCCTGCCAGTACCGGATCCCCCGCGCAGACTTGTCCGGCCAAATGGCCAATGCGCGGCTGCTGGCCTGCAAACCCGCAGCGTTCTGGCTGCGCCACTGCGCTGTTCCCTGGATGCAGCTGGGCCGGACCGTCACCCTGGCCGTGGCCCACCCCGACCGGTTTGCAATCCTGCAGCAGGAACTGCAGGACAAATTCGAACACATCACGCCTGTTCTGGCCAGCGAAGCGCAAATCACCGCTTTGCTGACGGCGCACTTCAGCCCGGCGCTGGTGCGGAGGGCAAGCTGCAGCGTGCCCCTGCGCCTGAGCTGCCGCTCCCTGCGGCCGCCCCGGGGCCGCGCTCTGCTGGCCGCCTTGGCCATTCCGGCACTCTATCTGGCCTGGCACGCACCGGCAGCACTTCCCGCTGCCCTCAGTGCACTGGCGCTGCTGACTGTGCTCCTGTTCACAGCGCTCAAGCTCTTCGGGCTCGCCTCTTACTGGCAGGCACGGGCGGACAGGATATCCGCTGCGCCTGCGGCTGCCCCGCCCGCCCGCACCGGTTACCCCATGATTTCGATCCTGGTGCCGCTTTTCCGGGAGGCGGAGATCAGCCGCGCCCTGCTCGCCCGGATCCGGAAGCTCAGCTATCCGCGGGCGCAGACGGACGTGATCCTGGTGCTGGAGGAGCACGACAGCGTCACCCGCGCCGCCTTGGAGAACACCCGCCTGCCGCCCTGGATCCGGGTGGTGGAGGTCCCGGCCTATGGCGGGCTGACAACCAAACCGCGGGCGATGAACTATGCGCTGAACTTCTGCCGGGGGGATATCATCGGGGTCTGGGACGCAGAGGATGCGCCCCAGACCGACCAGCTGGACCAGGTGGCGCGGGCCTTTGCCTCAGCCGGGGACCGCACCGCCTGCTTCCAAGGGGTGCTGGACTACTACAATCCCGGCACCAACTGGATTTCGCGCTGTTTCACGTTGGAATATGCCAGCTGGTTCCGCATCGTCCTGGATGGCATTGCCCGGCTTGGCCTGGTGGTGCCCCTGGGCGGCACCACCATGTTCGTACGCCGGACGGTGCTGGAGGAGCTGGGCGGATGGGATGCCCACAATGTTACCGAGGACGCCGATCTGGGTGTCCGCCTGTACCGGGCGGGCTACCGCACCGAGATGCTGCCCAGCACCACTTACGAGGAGGCCAATTGGCGCCCCTGGCCCTGGATCAGGCAGCGCTCCCGCTGGCTCAAGGGGTTCATGGTGACATACCTGGTGCATATGCGCCAGCCGCTGCGGCTGCTGGCCGATCTGGGCTGGACGCGCTTCCTTGGCTTTCAGGCCTTCTTTCTGGGCACCATCGGGCAGTTTCTGTTTGCTCCCGTTCTCTGGTCATTCTGGCTGTTTACCCTGGGCCTGCCGCACCCGGGCGCCGAAAGCCTGCCGCCACAGCTTCTGCTGCTGGCGGCGGCCACGCTGGTGTTCTTTGAAGGGCTGGGGCTGGTGATCAGCATCACCGCGGCCTTTGCCATGGGGCGGCCCTGGCTGGCCGCCTGGGCGCCGGCGATGATCCTCTACTTTCCGATGGGGGCCATCGCCGTCGCCAAGGCCGCGCATGAGCTGCTCGCCCGCCCGTTTTTCTGGGACAAAACAGCCCACGGCATCAAACCCGCAGCCCGGCCCCGGTGCTGGCTCTGGCGGCTTATCCCCGCCCGCTGGCGTCCTGCTTCAGCCGGGTCATGAAGGCAATCGAGATGTGCTCCTTCAACGCCTCGCCCGCCGCCGCCTCGTCACGGCGGCTGATCGCGTCGACAATGCCCTTGTGCTCCGACTGGGCAATCTCGCTGCGCCCCTCCGCCGCCAGAGAGGTGGTTGCCATCAGCGCCATCGTCCGGTGCACCAGATCCAGCTGCTGCACCAGATAGCGGTTGTGCGAAGCCAGATGGATCTGCTCATGGAACCGGCGGTTGGCCTTGGACAGCGCTGCCGGATCGCCGATCAGCTTGTCGTCGGACTCAACCATCTCCTTCAGCACCTTGATCTCTTCCTCGGTGGCATGGCGGGCCGCCAGCTGCGCCGCCAGCCCTTCCAGCTCGCGCCGCACCACGTACAGCTCCGCCATCTGGTTGTGATCCAGCGAAGCCACAATCAGCGACCGCCCGTCACGCTCCAGCAGCGATTGCGTCTCCAGCCGCTGCAGCGCCTCGCGGATCGGCGTGCGCGACACCCCGAAGCGTTCCGCCAGATCGCTTTCCACCAGCCGGTCGCCCGGTTTGTAGATCCCCGAGTCGATCGCCTCTAGGATCAGCGCATAGGCATCTTTCTGGTTGCTGCGGCTCTGGCTCATGGTCGTTCCTGTCTGTTTTGATCCGACAATCTCTACAGCGCATCCCCCAGCAATCAACCCTGATGGCGCCAACGCGCTGAAAACCCGCAGGCAAAATGCGCTTTTCATTGCAAAAGCAGCAAAGGGCGCCTACTTGGGCACCATGCCCAAACACGCCTTTTCCCACGTCTGCCAATGGGTGTTCGATCTCGACAACACCCTCTATCATCCCTCCGCGCGGCTGTTCGACCAGATCGAGGTCAAGATGACCGCCTATGTGATGGACGCGCTCAAGGTGGACAAGGCAGAGGCCGACCGCCTGCGCAGCCATTACTGGCGCGAGCACGGCACCACCCTGGCAGGCCTCATGCGCGAGCACGGCCTGGACCCGGCCCCCTATCTGGTCGCGGTGCATGACATCTCAATGGACCATCTGGAAGAAGACGCCCCGCTGGCGGCCGCGATCCGCAATCTGCCCGGCAAGAAGATCGTCTACACCAATGGCTCTGCCCCCTATGCAGAACGGGTGCTGGCCGCGCGCGGGCTGTCCGGACTGTTCGATGACGTTTACGGCGTCGAACATGCGGACTACCACCCCAAGCCCGAACGCCGTGCCTTTGACCGGGTGTTTGACCGCGCCGGGATCGCCCCGCAGCAGGCCGCCATGTTCGAGGATGACCCGCGCAATCTGGCCGCCCCGCATGAAATGGGCATGCGCACCGTGCATGTGGCACCGGAGCCGGTCCGGGCGGACCATATCCATCATCACTCAGACGATCTTGCGGGTTTTCTGACCGCCCTGACCTGACCCGCAGAACCTGCGCCAGGACGCTTTTGTGCAGCCGTCTGCCGCATCGCAGAATGTGTGCAATTGCATTCCGGCAAAACTTCGCAACTGCGGCAAAATATACCTGTTTGCTGCATGTTTTCCTCCCTATATGCGCCCCGAAACGACCTGATGGAGCCTGACCGATGAGCGCATACACCCTCCCCGCCCGCCTGACCCTGTGGCAGCGCATCCTGTTTGCCGTGCCGTTGCTCGGACGGATCTTCAAGGAAGTCGCCTACGGCCCGGAGGAGAACATCGGCTACGCCCTGGCAACCTTTGTCAGCCTCTGGGGCTGCTCGATCATGCTGTTCGGCATTCCGGGCCTCTACATCCCCGCGCTGTGCATGGTGCCGGTGATGTTCCTGGTCCTGCTCTCCATTACCCGCGGCTAATTCCCCGCGCGGCAGGTTGCCGCTTGTCTTCCCCCTCCGTCAGGGCCTATTTCAGGGCAACAACGGAGGGCTGAGACCATGGCCGAGACCTGCGACATCCTTATTTCCGGCGGCGGCATTGCGGGACTGACCGCAGCCGCCGCGTTTGCCTCCAAGGGGTTCAGCGTCATTTGCGCCGACCCGGCCCCGCCGGTCACTGAGCGCGACGCCGAGGGTTCCGACCTGCGCACCACCGCCTTTCTGCAACCGGCCCAGGCGCTGCTGGAGCGCTGCGGGATCTGGGCGCGGCTGGCGGACCACGCCGCCCCGTTGCAGATCATGCGCATCGTCGATGCCGGCGGCGCCCGGCCCGAACCGCGGGTGGTCAAGGACTTCAACGCCGCCGACATTTCTGACCAGCCGTTCGGGTGGAACCTGCCCAACTGGCTCTTGCGGCGTGAGATGATTGCCCGGCTGGCGGAACTCCCGAACGTGGACCTGCGCTTTGGCACCGGCACCACCGCCCTGTTCACCCGCACCGATGAGGCGCGCGTCAGCCTCAGCGGCGGCAGCCAGGTGACGGCCAAGCTGGTTGTCGCCTGCGACGGCCGCAATTCCCCGATGCGCCAGGCCGCAGGCATTCCGGTGAAAACCACCCGTTACGGGCAAAAGGCGCTGGCCTTTGCCGTTACCCATCCGGTGCCGCATGAAAACGTCTCGACCGAGATCCACCGCTCCGGCGGACCGTTCACGCTGGTACCGCTGCCGGACTACCAGGGCCAGCCGTCCTCGGCGATTGTCTGGATGGAACGCGGCCCCAAGGCGCAGGAACTCTTGAACCTCGAACCCGCAGCCTTTGAGGCCGCGATGACCGAACGCAGCTGCGGGCTGTTCGGCGGTCTGAAACTGGCGTCGCGCCGCACCATCTGGCCGATCATCAGCCAGTCGGCAGCGCGGCTGAACGGCGAACGGCTGGCGCTGATGGCCGAAGCCGCCCATGTGGTGCCGCCGATCGGCGCGCAAGGTCTCAACATGTCGCTGGGAGATCTGCGCAGCCTGCTGGAACTGGCCGAGGCCCGCCCCGAAGGCCTGGGCGATGCCCAGATGCTGGCCGCCTACCACAAGGCCCGCCACAACGAGATCCTGCTGCGCGTGAAGGGCATCGACCTCCTGAACCGCACCTCGATGCTGGCGCCTCGCCCGCTCCGCGACCTGCGCGCCTTTGGCCTCAACGCGCTGTATTCGCTGGCCCCGGTGCGCAAAACGCTGATGCAAATGGGCCTTGGTGTGAAATAACATGCGGGCTGCCGGACGCTTTATGAAAGGCCACTGGCAGCTCCTCTGCCTGACCCTGGCCATTGCCGCCCTTTGGCAAACACCGGCGTTGCTGCCCCTGCGTATCCTGACCGTATTCCTGCACGAACTGTCGCACGCGGCAGCAACCCTGTTCACCGGCGGCGATGTGGTCAGCCTGACCATCGACCCCTATGAAGGCGGCAGGGTGGTCTCGCGCGGCGGCAGCCGCTTCCTGACGCTCACGGCAGGCTACACTGGGTCGCTGCTGATCGGTTCTGCCCTGTTCGTGATTGCCCTGCGCACCGACTGGGACCGCAGGGTGCTCGCCGTCTTCGGCGCGATCACCCTCGCTGTTGCCGCCTTCTATGTCCGGGAACTGTTCGCGCTTGGCTTTACTCTTGCCACCGGCGCGCTGATGCTCGCCGCATCGCGATACCTCAGCCTGAACATCAACGACATGATCCTACGGGTGATCGGGGTCAGCAGCATGATCTACGCCCCGCTCGACATCTGGGACGACACCATTGCCCGTTCCCACCTGCGCTCGGACGCGCGGATGATGGCCGAGGAGTTCGGCGGCGCAACCATGCTGTGGGGCGGGATTTGGCTGGCGATCAGCCTTGGGGTGATCTGGCTCACCCTGCGCCACGGGCTGGGCCGCACAAGCAATATCCCCTTGCGCAGCCCAGTCCGGATCTTGCGTTAAAGCACCTGATCCACGACGTTTTTCAGCCGCGCGATGGTGGCATCCACGTCATACAGCTTGTCGAGACCGAACAGGCCCAGCCGGAAGGTGCGGAAATCCGCAGGCTCGTCACACTGCAGCGGCACGCCCGCGGCGATCTGGGTGCCAAGTGCGAGGAACTTCTTGCCGTTCTGCACATCCGGATCGCTGGTATAGCTCACCACTACGCCCGGCGCGCCAAAGCCGTCAGCCGCAACCGAGGTGATGCCCTTCTCCTTGAGCATCGCCCGCACGCCGTTGCCCAGCGCCCATTGCGCATCGCGCAGTTTCTCGAAACCATACTCCTTGGTCTCCAGCATGGTATCGCGGAAGGCCTTCAGCGCGTCGGTCGGCATGGTGGCGTGATAGGCGTGGCCGCCGTCCTCGTACGCCTTCATGATGGTGCGCCATTGCTTCAAATTGATGGCAAAGCTGTCCGAGGTTGTCTCCTCCAGCCGCGCCAGCGCCCGGTCCGAGAACATCACCAGACCGGCGGACGGGGATGCGCTCCAGCCCTTCTGCGGGGCGGAGATCAGCACGTCCACACCAGTCGCCTTCATGTCGATCCAGGCGCAGCCCGACGCGATGCAGTCCAGCACCATCAGCGCGCCAACCTCATGCGCAGCCGCGGCCATCGCGGTCACATAGTCATCGGGCAGGATCACACCGGCAGCGGTTTCCACATGCGGGGCAAAGACGATGTCCGGCTTCTGCTCCTTGATCGCAGCCACCACATCCGCAATCGGCGCCGGCTCAAACGGCGAGGCGCTCTCATTGCCGGTGCGGCGCGCCTTCATCACGGTGGAGGACGCGGTGAACCCGCCGGCCTCGAAAATCTGGCTCCAGCGGTAGGAGAACCAGCCATTGCGCACCACCAGCGCGTTTGCCCCGCGGGCAAACTGGCGCGCCACCGCCTCCATCGCATAGGTCCCGCCGCCGGGCACCAGCGCCACCGCTTCGGCGTTATAGACCTCTTTCAGCATCGCGTTGATGTCCAGCATCACGGTCTGAAAGGTCTTGGACATATGGTTCAGTGAGCGGTCGGTGAAAACCACCGAAAATTCATCCAGACCCTGCGGGTCCACGGTATCGAGCAGTGCCATCTGGGCCTCCCTTGTCTTCCTTTACTAACGGCTAGCCGGTGCCGCAGGCTTTGGCAAAGCCTACAATGGCATACAGCGCCGCCGCCATTCTCCGAAGGGGGATACTGGCGAAACGGAAAGGAAAAGACAGCCCAAGCACGACAGAAAACACCCGCATTTGCGCCAAGCGGGTTTCACATCGGCAACAAACACTCCGCTGCGGCCCGCCCACCGGGCGCACAGGCATCAGTTCCCAGCATCCCAAGCGACTGCCTGCTCGATCACCCCAGCCACCGCCAGCGCCTTTTCCGCCAGCTCAGGCGGCGTTTGCTCATCCAAGGCCAGATCCGAAATCCGCTGATAAAGCTCCGGCGAGGTGTAAAAGGCAAAGGCATCAGAATTGCCGCCATTGTCCCAGAACGCCGTAATCCAGATCGACGGGCGCCCGATGCACCAGTCGCGCCACAGTTTGGCGGCGAGCAAATCCGCAGGCATTTCCAGCACCTGCGCGAACAAATCCTCCAGCGGCCAGCCCGCAAGACCAAACATGCACAATACATCATCCAAGCTGTCGCCGCCCTCTCGCACAGCTCTCTGGAGAAACATCCGCTGGAATGTACTAAGAACCTGCCACTCTTGCTCGCGCCAACGCGCGGCATCGCCGGTCGGGAAACGGTTCAAGCTGACCTCAAGGCCAACATAAGCCAACTCCTTGTTGCCCGCGAGCGCTTCTAGAACCCTGGGCAGCAAGTATCGCCAGATAGCCTGATCCAGCGGCCCTTCCAAAGCCGCAAAAAACCAGTCGCGCAGATAGTGAAGTGGCAAGTCCGCGATCTCCGGACCAAAGAAGTCTGCCTCAATAGCCGGGTCCATGCAGCATCCTTTGCAGACTCCAGTATCTGACGGCTTGCGGCAGGCAAATACCCTGTACGCCTCTGCAACCACCGCTGCAAACTCATGATCCGGCGGCAGTTTGCCTTGCATCCGCTGCATCTGTTTACGTTTCAATTCAGCGCTCCCCAAGAGATGCCCGCTGCAAGCCCTTGATAGTCATCCCAGCGGCCCCGGCCGCCGTTCCTCGCTCAGCAGCACATTGGCCTCAACATTACCGACTCCCGGCAAGGTCATCACCCGGCGCCGCAGCACCCGTTCAAAATCGGAAATGTCGCGCGCCGTCACCCGCAGGCGGTAGTCATACATGCCCAGCACATGCTCCACCGTCTGCACCTCCGGGATGGCTGAGACCGCGCGCTCAAAATCCTCGAGGCTGACCCGCCCCTTGGTCGCCAGCTTTACCCCCAGAAAGACGGTGACACCAAACCCCAGCTTTTCCTTGTCCAGCTCCAGCCTGCGGCCCGCGATGATCCCCGCCTCCTGCAGCCGCTTGATCCGCCGCCAGGTGGCGGGCTGGCTCAGCCCCAGCTGCCGGCCAAGCGCCCCCGCCGACAAAGTCGCATCCTCCGACAGCGCCCGCAGAATGGCAAAGTCCAGATCATCCAAAGCGCTCATACCGGCAGCACCTCGTCCGACTTGATCCGCGCCACATGCATCAGCGCCTCGATATCGGTGATATGCGGCAGGTTCAAAATGGCGGCGCGGTAGATCTGCTGGTAGTGCGGCATGTCCCGCGCAATCACCGAAAGCCGCACATCCACCTGGCCCAGAAAGGTCTGGATCTCGATCACCTCGGCAATGCCCCGGGCCGCCTCGATGAACTCGTCAAAGGCGCGCGGGTTGGTCTTGTCCAGCGTCACCCGCAGCGACACCTCCACCTCATAGCCCAAGGCGCGCCAGTCGATCACCGCCCGCTGCCCCAGGATCACGCGCGCCTCACGAAGTTTCTCCAGCCGCCGCGACAGGCGCGAGGCGGTCATGCCCAGCCGTTCGGCCAGATCCGGAATCGATTGCTCCGGGTCGCTTTGCATATAGCGCAGAATGCGCCGGTCGAGATCATCAAGCATGATTTCATCACTATCAGGCAAAATTACGAATGACTACCGCAAAGAAACCGCGAAATTCATGCGCAACAGCAATCGCCTTCCCCGCCCACATGCCTATGATGCCCTCAAACACCAAACGAAAGGACGTGGATCATGCGCGTTTATTACGACCGCGATTGCGATGTGAACCTGATCAAGGACAAAAAAGTGGCCATCCTGGGCTATGGCTCCCAGGGCCACGCCCACGCGCTGAACCTGCGCGACTCCGGCGCCAAGAACCTTGTCGTCGCCCTGCGCGAAGGCTCCCCCTCGGCGAAGAAAGCCGAAGGCGAAGGCCTGCAGGTCATGGGCATCGCAGAAGCGGCCGCCTGGTGCGACGTCATCATGTTCACCATGCCCGACGAACTGCAGGCTGAGACCTACAAGAAATACGTCCACGACAACATCCGTCCGGGCGCAGCCATCGCATTCGCCCACGGCCTGAACGTGCACTTCGGCCTGATCGAGCCGAAAGAAGGCGTCGACGTCATCATGATGGCGCCCAAGGGCCCGGGCCACACCGTGCGCGGCGAATACACCAAAGGCGGTGGCGTGCCCTGCCTGGTTGCGGTTCACACCGACGCCACCGGCAAAGCGCTGGAAACCGGCCTGTCCTATTGCTCCGCCATCGGCGGCGGCCGCTCCGGCATTATTGAGACCAACTTCCGCGAAGAATGCGAAACCGACCTGTTCGGCGAACAGGCAGTTCTCTGCGGCGGCCTGGTTGAGCTGATCCGCTGCGGTTTCGAAACCCTGGTCGAAGCCGGCTATGCCCCGGAAATGGCCTACTTCGAGTGCCTGCATGAAGTGAAGCTGATCGTTGACCTGATCTATGAAGGCGGCATCGCCAACATGGACTACTCGATCTCCAACACCGCCGAGTACGGCCAGTACGTCACCGGCCCGCGCATCCTGAAGTACGACGAAACCAAAGCCCGCATGAAAGCGGTTCTGGAAGACATCCAGCAGGGCAAATTCGTCCGCGACTTCATGCTGGAAAACCAGGTTGGCCAGCCGACCCTGAAAGCCTCCCGCCGTGCCAACGACGAGCACCTGATCGAAGAAACCGGCGCCAAGCTGCGCGGCATGATGCCCTGGATCTCGGCCGGCAAGATGGTCGACAAAGAGAAGAACTAAGGCGCCCGCGGAACCCTCCGCTGACCTTACCTCTGCAGGGCGCTCCAATTTGGGGCGCCCTTTTTCATTTATTTCATTGGGGTTATCCGATGCCAGACACCCCCGGCGCTGCCAATTGGGCCAAGCTCCTGTTCCTCGGTGTGATCTGGGGCGCCTCCTTCATGGCGGTGTCGCTGGCGCTTCGGGGCTTCCCGCCGATGACCATCGCCGCGCTGCGGATCTCCATCGGCGCGCTCTGCCTTCTGGGCGTGGTCTATGCCATGGGCATCGGTCTGCCCTCCCCGCGTATGCGGGAAGGCCGGATCATCTGGGCCTGCGCCATCGGCATGGGGTTCTTTACCAACGCCCTGCCCTTCACCCTGCTCAGCTGGGGGCAGACTTATGTGGCCAGCGGCTTTGCCGGGGTCTGCATGGCGGTGGTGCCACTGTTTGTTCTGCCGCTGGCGCATCTTCTGGTGCCGGGCGAGCATATGACCCTGCGCCGCACCATCAGCTTCCTGATCGGCTTTGCCGGTGTTGTGGTGCTGATCGGTCTGGATGCCTTCCGCTCCGCCGGAACGGATTTTGAATCACTGGCCCGCCTCGCCTGCCTTGGTGCGTCGCTGTGCTACGCCATCGGTTCGATCATTACCCGGCTCTGCCCGCAGGTGAACATGCTGTCGCTCTCTGCCGCAGCTCTCCTGTGCGGAGCTGCCATGATGACCCCCGCCGCGCTCTGGGCTGAGGGCGTGCCGGAATTGCCCGCCGCCCTGCCGCTCGGCGCCGTGATCTACCTTGGCCTGCTGCCCACCGCCCTCGCCCAGGTGCTGCTGGTGCAGGTCGCCCGCAGCGCAGGCCCGGCGTTCCTGTCCACCGTGAACTACCAGGTGCCGGTCTGGTCGGTGATCTTCGGCGCCGCCCTTCTGGGGGAAACCCTGCCGCCGCAGTTGTTTGCCGCGCTGGCGCTGATCCTCGGCGGCCTTCTCCTCAGCCGCAGCCGCCGCCCGCGCGCGGCGTGAAGCGCAAACGCTTCGATCGATAACAAAGCAATTTCCATTGACCCCGCCCGCCCGGCGGGGTCTTGTCGCGCGGTGAACGGCAAGAGGACCCCATGCCCGATATCGCACCTCGCTACTGGCTGATGATTGCCACCCTCGGCTTTGTCTGGGGCGGGACGTTTCTGCTGATCAAGCTGGCGCTGGACGGGATCACCCCGTTCTGGCTGGCCGCCAGCCGGATCGGCTTTGCCGCGCTGCTGCTGTGCGCGGTCTGGGGCTGGCGCGGGTTCAAGCTATTCAAAGGTAAGGCCAACTGGCCCTCGCTGATCCTCATCGGCATTCTCAGCACCGCCCTGCCCTTCATGCTGATCAATTGGGGTCAGCAGCATGTCTCCTCCGGCTTCACCGGCGTCAGCATGGCCGCAATCCCGCTGATGGTGCTGCCGCTGGCGCATGTCTTTGTGCCGGGCGAGCAGATGACCCTGCGCCGCCTCATCGGCTTCTGCATCGGCTTTGCCGGCGTCGCGCTGCTGATCGGCGGCAAGGCATTTGAAACCAGCGGCGCCGAACTGGAGGCCTATGGCCGCGCCGCCTGCCTGGCTGCCGCAGCCTGCTACTCGGTCAGCTCTATCCTGACCCGCCGTCTGCCGCCCGCCGACCCGGTCGGACTGGCGGCCATCTTCCTGGTGATCGGCTGTTTCATCATCTTCCCGACCGCCTGGGCCGCAGAAGGCCCGCCAGTGATGCCGGACACCCGGACCCTGCTGATCGCCGCTGTCCTCGGCTTGATCCCGACAGCCGCTGCCAACCTGCTGCGCGTCATCGTGGTGCGCGAGGCCGGCCCCACCTTCATGACCCTCACCAATTACCAGGTGCCGGTCTGGGCGGTGGTGCTGGGCGCGGTGTTCCTGGGCGAGGAGCTGCCGCCCTCGATGCTGCTGGCAATGGTGATGATCCTGGGCGGTCTCGGCCTCAGTCAGTTCGGCAGGCTCAGCCGCCTGTTCGGCAAAGGGGGCTGAACGCCCCCCTCCCGACTAGCCCTCGACCGCCGCCTCAACCGCGGCAACCACACTGTCGACCGCCAGCGTCATCAGCTCGGCATCCTCGCTCTCCGCCATCACCCGCACCAGCGGTTCGGTCCCGGACTTGCGGATCAAGAGGCGCCCCTGGCCGTCCAGCATCTTCTCAGCCGCGGCAATCGCCTCCTGCACACGCGCATCCTCCAGCGGCACCTGGCCCGCCTGGAACCGCACATTGCGCAGCCGCTGCGGCACGGTCTCAAACTGATGCGCCAGCTCTGACGCCTTCCGGCCGGTCTGCACCATCGCCGCCAGGAAATGCAGCCCCGCCATCAGCCCGTCGCCGGTGGTGGCATAGTCGCTCATCACGATATGGCCGGATTGTTCGCCGCCCAGGTTGAACCCGCCCTCGCGCATCCGTTCCACCACATAGCGGTCGCCCACGGCCGTGCGCTCCAATCCCAGGCCCTTGCCCTCAAGGAAGCGCTCGAGACCGAGGTTCGACATCACGGTTGCAACCAGCGCGCCGCCGGTCAGAAGACCTTCTTCGGCCCAGCGGCTGGCCAGCAGCGCCATCAGCTGGTCGCCGTCCGCCACGGTGCCGGTCTCATCGATCAGGATCACCCGGTCGGCATCGCCATCCAGACAGATCCCGACATGCGCCCCATGCGCCACCACCGCCTCAGCCGCGGCCTGCGGATGGGTCGAGCCGCAACCGCGGTTGATGTTCAGCCCGTCCGGCGCCACCCCGACCGGGATCACGTCCGCCCCCAGCTCCCACAGCACTTCGGGCGCGGTCCGGTGCGCCGCGCCATTGGCGCAGTCGATCACCACCTTCAGCCCGTTCAGGCCCAGATTGCGCGGCAGGGAGCTTTTGACCCGCTCGCCATAGCGGAAGCGCGCATCGTCGATCCGCTTGGCGCGGCCGATGTTGACAGCCTGGGCCGGATCGACCCCTGCCTCGACCAGCGCCTCAATCTCCATTTCGGCGCTGTCCGACAGTTTAAATCCGTCGGGGCCGAAGAATTTGATGCCATTATCCTCTGACGGGTTGTGGCTGGCAGAGATCATCACACCAAGGTCCGCCCGCATCGAGCGTGTCATCAGCCCGACCGCCGGCGTCGGCACCGGACCCAGCAGCAGCACGTTCATGCCGGTCGAGGTCAGCCCCGCCGTCAGCGCGTTTTCAAACATATAGCCGGACAGCCGGGTATCCTTGCCGATCACCACCCGGTGCACCCCGGTGCCGTCGCGCCGGAAATAACGCCCCACGGCTGCCCCAATGCGCAGCGCCATCTCCGCGGTCATGGGATGGATATTGGCCGTGCCGCGCACGCCATCGGTTCCAAAGAGTTTCCGCATTATGCTTTCCTGCCTAAAAAGGCCTTACCGGACCGCCTGCCAAAGCCGCAGGGCCTGAACCGTCTCAGCCACGTCATGCACCCGCAGGAATTGCACGCCTTGCGCCAGCGCTGCAAGCCCTACCGCAATCGACCCCGGCGCCCGGGCATCCGCACGCGGCGCTTCGCCGATGGTGCCGATGAATTTCTTGCGGGATACCCCCAGCAGCACCGGGCAGCCAAGCCCGTGAAACAGGCTGAGATTGCGCAGAAGCGTCAGGTTATGCTCCTGCGTCTTGCCGAACCCGATGCCCGGGTCGACCACGATCTGCTCGCGCACCACGCCAATGGCTTCCAGCCGGTCGATCTGGTCGCTAAGGAAGTCATAGACATCCAGCAGCACATTTCCGTATTGCGGATCATCCTGCATGGTGGCCGGATCGCCCTGGGCATGCATGATGCAGACCGGCACGCTGGCCTGCGCCGCCAGGGGCGCCAGGGCCGGATCAAAGGTGAAGCCGGAGACATCATTCAGCAGGTTCGCCCCCGCCTCCAGCGCTTCCATGCCCACCGTGGCCTTGCGGGTGTCAATGGAGACCGGCACCGGGCACTCCGCGCGAATGGCCGCGATCACCGGGGCCGTGCGCTCGATTTCCTCGGCCTCGGGCACCTCAGCAGCCCCGGGCCGTGTGGACTCGCCGCCCACGTCGATGATCGTTGCGCCATCGGCCACCATCTGCAGCGCCGCGGCCTTCCCAGCCTCGGCACCGGCATGTTTGCCGCCGTCCGAGAAACTGTCCGGCGTCACATTCAGAATGCCCATGATCTGCGGCTGGGTCATATCCAGACCGGCGATCGACGCGCGCCGCGCGCTCAGGCGGCGGCGCTCCATCTCAGGCACCAGACCGGCAGGCACAATCCGCGGCGGCGCATCGCGGCTGAGGATCTCAACCTCGGTGAACCACAAGGCACTGCCTGCCAGCGGAACCGCGCCTTCGGGGCGCGCCTCGCCGTGCTGAACCAACGGCCGGTAATATGTCACAGTTGTGCTTGCTCCACGCTGACGGCCCGCAAGGGGACACCGGGATTATCAGGCAAATCCCCGCCAAGCACAATCATCTCGCCAGCCTCGAACGTCGCCGCAAACCAGGCCGCCAGCGCCACCGAGTTCGAGGGCGGCGCCGAAGGCCCTTCCACTGCATCCAGCACGATCTTGGACGGCGCCCAGACGCAGATCTGGCCGTTCTTCATCGCCCAATCCAGTTCGGTCCGGGTGGAGACCACAACGCAGCGGTCATCCTTGGCCGCAAGGCGCCAGGCATTCTGTTCAATCGCCAGCAGGTCGATCCGCCGCTGGGTCCACTTATGCCCCGTCGTGGGGACCGCCAGCGGGTGCGTTCCGACGCACAGGATCAGCGGCCGCTTGCGGCATTCCATCTGGTCTATCCAGGCGGTCAGGTTTTCACTGTCGATGGCCGCGTTGGACAGGTACATCAGCCGCGGATGCGGGCGGTCCTGCTCGCCTGCCAGATGGGTGATCTGATCCTTGGAGCGCACCACTTCGACGCCCAGCGCGCCGGGGCCGCGGTCCAGCTTCTCGATCCGCACGAATGCGCGCACCGCCTGATGCTCCAGCAGGATCCGTTCGGCCACCCGTTCCGCCAGCGTCTCCAGCAGGTTCAGCCGCTCCGCCGCCAGTTCATGAGCGATGGCTTCGGTCAGCTTGTCATAGGACAGGATCCGGTCAACATCGTCGTCCAGATCCTTGGGCAGCGGCGCGATTTCGACCACCACGTTGAAACTGATCCGCTGGGTTGAGCCGCGCTCCGCCTGGAACGCGCCGATCTCCACTTCGACAGTGTGATCGCGCAGCGAAATCCGGTCCAGCGGGCCGGGCGCGGCAGTGGCCATCGAACGTTCGGACGGGTGCGCAAAGGCAAGGCGGATTTCAGAGGGCATGGGAAACGGGCCTTTGGCTGGCTGTGTCAGGTGCGGGACCCAACAATAGACTTTCAGCGGCTTCTTAACAGTCCCGCATACGCCATGCCAGTAGCAGAAAGCGGCACCGGGATGCCGCCTTCATGCCATCAGTTGCTCATCGCGGTCTGGTAGCGATCGTCGCGGTAGAACAGATGCACGCCGATGCGCGTAGTGTTTGTGAAGGTGCGGCTCCAGCGCGGCCGCACCGCGGTGGTGTGGTAGTAGGTCGCGCCTGCGGTCAGTTCCGACTTCAGCCCGTCCAGCGCCGCACGCGCCACCTTGGCCACCCGCTGATACGCTTTCTTCTCGCGGATCACTTCCTCGTAGCCGTCACAAGTGTAGGTGAACTGGCACTGGTACTTGCGCCCTGTCCCCTGGTTGATCACCCCGCACGGGGTGTTCGGGAACTGTTCGCTCTGGACCCGGTTCAGGATCACTTCGGCCACCGCGAACTGGCCTTTCACGGTCTCGCCGCGCGCCTCGAAGTACAGCGCCTCGGCCAGGCAGGCGAACTGTTCGCCACCGGTCGCTTTGGGCTGGGAGTCCAGCCAGGCTTTTGAGTACTCCACCTGTTGCGTGCCGGTCTTGCGGCTCTTGAACGGATTGGAGCGGAATCCGAAAAATCCGCTGAACTTCCGCGCAGGTACCGCGTTGAGACTGGCCTGCTCACGCTCGATCAGCGCATCCAGACCGGTTTCGGCAGCAACACTCTTACCCATCGCGATGGTGGCAGCCATCACGGCAATCATAGTCAACAATTTCATTCAGGGTTCCCCCGTCCTAGCAGCTTGCAACCGGTTACCCCGGCCACATGCGGTCGCAGCCTTTAAAGGAAATGACCCCGAAGGTCCAGCTTGCCGCCCGGGGGTGCGACAGCATGGTTAACGCATATGCGGGGCCAGAACCTCTTCCAGCAGCTGGATGCCCTGAATTTTCCTAATATTTATGGTAAGTTGGCGCAACCTGTCCGGTTCTGCTGCCAATCGCCAGCTGGGCGGCGGCTAACCGCGCAACCGGAACCCGGAACGGCGAGCACGAAACGTAATCAAAGCCCGCGTCACGGCAAAATGCAATCGATTCGGGGTTGCCGCCGTGCTCGCCGCAGATCGACAGCGTAATTTCGCCGTTCTCCGCGCGGCCGCGCTGAACACCCAGTTTCAGCAGCTCGCCGACCCCGTCGGTATCCAGCACGTGGAACGGATCCTCCGGGAACACCCCCTGGTTCACATATTCCGACATGAACCGCCCGGCGTCATCCCGCGACAGGCCATAGGTCATCTGCGTGAGGTCGTTGGTGCCGAAGCTGAGAAACGCCGTATGAGGCGAAATCTCCCCCGCCCGCAGCGCCGCGCGCGGCGTTTCCACCATCACTCCCAGCCGGTAGGTGAAGTCCTCGCCGCGCTCTGACTTCACCGCCGCAGCCACCGCATCGATGCGGGCCTTGACCAGCTCCACCTCACGCTTGGCCGAGACCAGAGGGATCATGATTTCCGGCACCACCGGCTCACCCCATTTCGAGGCTTCCAGCGTGGCCTCGAAGATGGCGCGCGCCTGCATGTCATAGATTTCCGGCACCGTCACGCCCAGCCGCACCCCGCGCAGGCCCAGCATCGGGTTGTACTCGTCCATCTCCTCCACCCGCCGGGTCACATCGCTGACCGGAATGCCCAAAGCCTCCGACAGCTCGCGCTGGCCGGTCTTGGTGGCGGGCAGGAATTCATGCAGCGGCGGGTCGAACAGGCGGATGCAGACCGGCATCCCCTCCATGATCCGGAACAGCTCGCGGAAGTCGTCGCGCTGCATCGGCAGCAGACGCTCGAGCACCGCCTCCCGGCCCGAGGGCGTCTCGGCAAAGATCATCTCGCGCATCACGGTCAGCCGCCCGGGCTCAAAGAACATATGCTCCGTCCGGCACAGTCCGATGCCTTGAGCGTTGAACTTTCTCGCCATTTCAGCATCTTCCGGGGTGTCCGCATTGGCCCGGATGCCGATATCGCGGGCCTCGTCGGCCCAGGTCAGCAGCGTCTGCAGCGCCCCGTCCTCAGCCGCTTCCAGCATCTGCGGCTGGCCTGCCAGCACCTGGCCGCTGCTGCCGTCGATGGTGATGATGTCGCCCGCGTTAAACACGCGGCCGTCTGCGGACTCCAGCATTTTGCGCTTGCTGTGAAATTTCAAGTTGGAGGCACCGACGATGCACGGCAGGCCCAAACCGCGGCCGATCACCGCCGCATGGCTGGTCATGCCGCCCTTCTCGGTCAGCACACCCGCCGCCGCATGCATCCCGCGCACGTCTTCGGGAGAGGTCTCCCGGCGTACCAGAATGCAGGGCTCCCCGCGCGCCGCACTGGCCTGCGCCCCGGCAGCAGTGAAAACCAGCTTGCCGGTCGCGGCTCCGGGGCTTGCGGCAATGCCGCGCCCGATCACATCACGCTCGGCGTCCGGCGCCACCTGCCGGTGCAGAAGCTCATTCAGGATATGCGCATCCACGCGCATCAGGGCCTCTTCCTTGGGGATCACCCCGTCCTCGGCCAGCGCAATGGCAATCCGCACCGCTGCCTGTGCCGACCGCACCACCCGCACCCCGTCCAGGATATGCACCCGGCCGTTCTCGATGACGAACTCCAGCTGCATTTCCTCGCGCAGCTTCCGGCGCATCAGCGCTGCGTGGGCCTTCAGGTCCGCAAACGCCTCCGGCGCCAGCTCCTCCAGCGACAGCCCGCGCGCATCCTTGGCAAGGTACATCGCCTGAACCCCGGCCCCCAGCGCATCGCGCCCCTGGCTCTGGCTCAGGTAGCGCCCGGTCAGCTGCGGCATGCCGGTGGTGGAATTCACCAGCTGCAGGACACCCGATCCGCATTCTCCCTGGCCCACACCGGGGATCATCTCCTGCACCACCAGCCCCAGGCCCGCATCGGCCGGCGCGCCTTTGGCCTGGCGCAACAGCCGTGCCGAGGTGCCCTCCCAGGCCCGCGCCATTGAGCGCAGCACCGCCGCCAGCTGCTCACCCGGGTCCTGCGGAAACGGCTCATCCGTCTCCGCCTCATAGGCATGCAGAATTTCACTCAAAGCATCCGGGCCGCCGTCCTCGACATCGTCGAACACATCCGGATCCAGCCGCGCAACATGCACCGCATAGGATTGCACGAACCGCAGATACAGCGCCGCCGCGGCCTCCCGCCCCAGGCTGTCGCAGAGGTCGACATAGCGGGCATCGTTCATGCCGATGTTCAGGATCGCACCGGGACCGCCCCAGTCAGGATCTTCCGAGGACGGGCGCACGCACAGCAGCGCCTCCGGGTCGAATTCGGCCAGCACCGCGTTCAGGTCCGGCATCTGCCCTTCGGCAATGGAGTGCACAGCATCAAACGACAGCGCCACCGTGCGCGGCACCGGCAGGTCCAAGCGCACCAAGCGCTGCAGGCATTTCGCCCGCCCGCCATGGGTGGCGGTGGCCACCGGCGCGGTGGCAGTGATGAGGCAGGCCTGCGGGGTCTGTTCGAAATCTTTCTGCACTGCAGCACGTCTCCTTTGCCAGTCACCATAAGGCCAAGACGCGACGGCGCAAGGGTCTTGTAACAGGGCAGTGACGGATCAGGCGGGCGCAGATACGAAAAACCGGCCTTCCCTTGCGGAAAGGCCGGTGCCTCCGGCGGGAGTATTTTAGGCAAAGAAGAAGACGGGCGCTGGCGGTCAGCCCTCGACCTTGGCGAGGTCCGCCACCTGGCCGCAGACCTGCCGGATCTGGCTGAGGAGGTTCAGGCGGTTGCGCCGCACCACTTCGCTGTCCGCATTGACCTGCACCGCCTCAAAGAACGCATCGATGGGCGCGCGCAGGGCGGCCATGCCCCGCATGGCTGCCGCGAAATCTTCGGCTTCGACAGCCGGAGAGATCGCCGCCCCGCCAGCCTCCAGCGCATCAAACAGCGCGGTCTCGGCCGGGTCCTCGGCAAACTTGCGGTCGGCGCCATAGGAGTATTCCACGCCGTCCTTTTCTTCCGCCTGGCTGAGGATGTTGTTGGCGCGTTTGAAGCCCTGCAGCAGGTTGGTGCCATCCTCGGTCTTCAGGAAATCCTCCAAGGCGCGGGCGCGTTTCACCAGCAGTGTCAGGTCGTCGTTCCCGTCCATTGCAATGCAGGCGTCGATCACGTCATGGCGGATGCCCTGATCGCGCAGGAAGACCTTGAGGCGGTCGTGGAAGAAGGAGAGGAGGTCGTCCGAAGTGTCCGGAACCTTCTTTTCGAGGTTCAGGAAGGCTTCCGCAGGGGACGCGCCAAGGTTCTCCTTCACGGCCTCGAAAGCGGACCCGAACACCCCGTGTTCTGCAATCTCCTGCAGCAGGTCATTCACGGTCTCCTCCGGAAGCGCCCCATTGGCGGCGCTTTCGGCCCGCAGAAGCTGGCTGTCAAAGAACCGGTCCAGCGGCATCCGCACATCATTCTCCAGCACCAGCCGGATCACCCCCAGCGCGGCGCGGCGCAGGGCAAAGGGGTCTTTCGAGCCGGTGGGCTTTTCATCAATCGCCCAGAAGCCGGTCAGCGTGTCCAGCTTGTCGGCCAGTGCCACGGCGACCGAAACGGGCTCCGACGGCACATCATCGCCCGGCCCCAGCGGTGAGTAATGCTGCTCGCAGGCATTCGCCACGGCTGAGGGCAGGCCCGCAGCCTCGGCATAGTAGCGGCCCATCAGCCCCTGCAGCTCGGGGAATTCGTAGACCATTTCCGAGCTGAGGTCGGCCTTGGCCACCCGCGCCGCATGCTCTGCCAGGTCCGCATCGGCGCCCACCACCGGCGCGATCTCCCGAGCCAGCGCGGCGATGCGGTCGATCCGCGCCGCCTGGGTGCCCAGCTTGTTGTGGAAGGTCACATTGCCCAGGTTCTCGACCCAGGCGCTCATGCCCGCCTCGGACTTCGCCGTGCGCAGGTCGTTCGCCCAGAAGAACTTGGCATCCGCCAGACGCGCCGACAGGACCTTTTGATTGCCCGCCAGGATAGTCGCGCCATTGTCCGCGGTCTCGCGGTTGGCGACGGTGATGAACTTCTCGATCCGCCCGGTCTTGGGGTTCTTAACCGAGAAGAACTTCTGGTGCTCCTTCATCGAGGTCTGCAGCACCTCTGCCGGCAGCGCCAGGAATTCTTCGTCAATCGCGCCCATCAGCACCACCGGCCATTCGACCAGGCCTGCAACCTCAGCCAGCAGGCCCTTGTCCTCGACCACGTCCAGCCCGTTGGCAAAGGCCTGGTTGGTCGCCTCCTGCCAGATCGCCTCGGCCCGCTCACGGGCGTCCAGCACCACATGGGCGCGCTTCAGCTTGGCGGCGTAGTCGTCAAAACCGGTGACGGTGATCTCATCCGGCGCCATGAAGCGGTGGCCGCGGGTGGTATTGCCGGACTTGATGCCGTCGATGTCCAGATCCACCACGCTAGCGCCTGCCTCATCCGACAGGATGCAGAGGATCGAATGCAGCGGCCGCACCCAGCGCAAGGACCCCGCACCCCAGCGCATGGATTTCGGCCAGGGGAAGTTGCGGATACTGTCTTCCAGCACCTCGGCAATGATCTCCGCCGCCGGGCGGCCCGGCTTTTCGATCATCGCGAAAAAGACCGCACCCTTCGGCGTCTCACGCTCCTCCAGCTGATCACGGGTCAAGCCCGCACCGCGCAGGAAGCCCTCGATCGCCTTGTCCGGCGCACCCACTTTCGGCCCCTTGCGCTCTTCGCGGATGGTCGGGCTTTCCGCCAGCAGTCCATCCACCGCCAGCGTCAGGCGGCGCGGCGTCGACAGCGCCGCGGCCCCGGCATAGGTGAGGCCCGCCTCGACCAGACCATCGGTCACACGCTTCTTCAGGTCCTCCGTCGCACGCGCTTGCATGCGGGCCGGGATTTCCTCGGAAAACAGTTCAATCAGCAGATCGGGCATCAGATATCCTCGGGCGTGGCCGCGCGGGCGGGCGCAGCGGAAAATTCAGAAAAGGCGGGCATGGGGCGAAGGCGCATCATTCGCTTGCACCCGCCTCAGGCCGGGGCGGGCATTCCTCGCCCACCACGGTGCCGTCATAGGCTTTCTGGCCGCAGTCATTCAGCTCATGCCAGACATAGCCGCGGCCCTCATCGGTGACGGCAACAATCCGGTCGACGCCATAAGAGATGTTCTTGACCGACAGGAACGGCTTGGCAGAGCCATCCGCCAGCTTGGCCCCGATGGCGGCGGCATCAAAGCACTCAAACCAGTCCGGCGCGTTGCGCGGCTCAACCTTGTCCGACAGGGCAAAGACCTGCGCCAGCTCATCCGGTGACACCTTGGTGGTGAAACAGGCCCGGTAGCGGATGGGGGAGCTGTCCGCGTCAATCGCCTCGAAATCCGCATAGGCAATCGGCTGCGCCTCGCCGCCATCCAGCGGCACCAGCATCACATCGCGGCCCGGCTGCAGCGCGACCTCGTCATAGAAGCCATAGACCTGCAGGTAATACATCGCCCCCCCGGCCGCGAGGCCGGAGACGATCAGGATCAGGGCAAGGAGTTTCCCCATAACGTGCCGTCCCCTGCTCAGGCCGCGTTCTCGGGCGCGTAGCCGCCGGCTTCGGTCAGCACGAATGCATCGGCGCATTGCTTGGCCAGCGCCCGGACACGGCCGATATAAGCCTGGCGTTCAGTGACCGAAATCACCCCGCGGGCATCCAGCAGGTTGAAAATGTGGGACGCCTTGATGCACTGGTCATAGGCGGGATGCGCCATGATGATGCGCTTGCCGGTCTTCGGGTCCTGATGCTCCTGCGCCAGGATCGCTGCGCATTCGGCCTCGGCCTCCTCGAAATGGCGCAGCAGCACTTCGGTGTTGGCCACGTCAAAGTTCCAGCGGGCGTATTCTTCCTCGGTCTGCTTGAACACGTCGCCATAGCTCAGCGGGATCAGCGCGTCCGGGTCATTGAAGGGCATGTCCATCACATGATCGACGCCCAGGATATACATCGCCAGACGTTCCAGCCCATAGGTCAGCTCACCCGACACCGGGTGGCAGTCATGGCCGCCGACCTGCTGGAAATAGGTGAACTGGCTGACTTCCATGCCATCACACCAGACTTCCCAGCCCAGGCCCCAGGCGCCGAGCGTTGGCGACTCCCAGTCGTCCTCGACAAAGCGGATGTCGTGCATCGCCATATCAACGCCAATCGCCTCAAGGCTGCCCAGATACAGCTCCTGCAGGTTCGGCGGGCTGGGTTTGATCAGCACCTGGTACTGGTAGTAATGCTGCAGCCGGTTCGGGTTCTCGCCATAGCGCCCGTCGGTCGGGCGGCGCGAGGGCTGCACATAAGCCGCGGCCCAGGCCTTGGACCCCAGCGAGCGCAGCGTGGTCGCCGGGTGGAAGGTGCCGGCGCCGACTTCCATGTCATAGGGCTGCATCACTGCACAGCCTTTGGCGGCCCAGTAGTTCTGGAGCCTCAGGATAATCTCTTGGAAGGAGCGCGGCGCGCCGTTGGTCTGGGTCATCTCTTATCCCTTTGGGGGCATCTGGGGCAGCAATTGCGGGGTTCTTCCTATGCAAGGCTCTTGGCAGGGTCAACGCCCTCTGCCTGCCTAAGCCCTGTCCTTGCCCCGATGCCCGCCGCGCATCGGCAACAAAAGTGCGGGAATGCGGCAACGGGCCGGGAATTCCCCCTGTCATGAGGAGTTCCCTTTGCCGCCGCAAAATGCTTAATCTCCGCCTCAAAGAATAAGAGTACTTCCGGGATACGAGGCCCTGACCATGAAAAAACTGTTTGCCGCTCTGGCCCTGCCGCTGATTGCGCTGGCCATTGCGTTCACGGCGCCTGTTTCAGCGCAGAGCAGCCGCGATGGCGTCTGGAYCCAGATCGCCGCCCGCCCCTCCCTGCGCGAGGCCGAAAAAGAGGCCCGCAGCTATGCCGCCCGCCTGCCCGATGTCTCCGGCTATTCCATTGGCGGCGGCTGGTACGGGGTGGTGCTCGGCCCCTATTCCCGTGATGACGCCGAACGCGTGCTGCAGGTCTACCGCGGCGAGGGGCAGATCCCGCGCGACAGCTTCATCGCATTTGAACGCAACCTGGGCAGCCAGTTCTACCCGGTTGCTGCGGATGCCACCCAGCCCGCGGAACCCGCCCCCGCCCCTGTGGAACCCGCGGTGCAGGAACCCGAACCGCAGCCGCAAACCGCCCTGCAGACCACCCTGCCCGATGAAACCCCGGCCCAGGCGCGGCGCAGCGAAAGCGCGCTCAGCCGTGAGCAGCGGATGGACCTGCAGGTCGCGCTGAAGGCGGCAGGTTTCTACAACTCCGGCATCGACGGCGCCTTCGGCCGCGGCACCCGCGCCTCGATGAGCGACTGGCAGGCGGCCCGCGGCTTTGAGCCGACCGGCGTGCTGACCACCGCCCAGCGCCAGGTGCTGATGGATGAATACAACGCGCCGCTGATCTCTGTCGGCATGGCCCGCGCCGAGGACGCCAAGGCCGGCATCGCGCTGCAGATCCCGGCAGATGAAGTTGCCTTTGACCGCTATGAATCGCCTTTTGCCCATTACACCAGCAAAGGCGATCTGGGCGCCCAGCTGCTGCTGATCAGCCAGCCCGGCGACAAGCGCACCCTGTTTGGCCTTTATGACATCCTGCAGACGCTGGAAATCGTGCCGCTGGACGGCCCGCGCGAACGCGGCGCCAGCAGCTTCACCATCGAAGGCCGCAGCAATCAAATCGTCTCCTTCACCCAGGCCAGCCTGAAGAACGGCGAGATCAAGGGCTTCACCCTGGTCTGGCCCGCCGGCGACGAAGACCGCCGCGCCCGCGTTCTGGCCGCGATGCAGTCCAGCTTCACCCGCCTCGACGGGGTTCTGGACCCGGCTGAGGGCGGCGACGCGGTGCAAAACGTCGATCTGGTCTCCGGCCTGGAGATCCGCAAGCCGAAACTGTCGCGCAGCGGCTTCTTCGTGGATGGCAACGGCAGCGTTCTGACCACCTCGGACGTGGTGGCCGGCTGCACCCGGATCACCCTGGACCACGGCTATGAAGCCACCGTTGCAGCCAATAACGCCGCCGACGGCATCGCGGTGCTGAAACCCGCACAGCCTCTGGCGCCTGCCGCCGTGGGCGGCCTCAGCACCGCTTCGCCGCGGCTGCAGTCAGAGGTCGCGGTCTCCGGCTTCTCCTACGAAGGCGTGCTTGGCGCTCCCAGCCTGACCTGGGGCAAGATTGCCGACGTGAAAAGCCTGGACGGCAACACCAATGTCGCGCGCCTTGAGCTGGCAGCACAGCCCGGCGATGCCGGCGGCCCGGTGCTGGATGCAACCGGCGCGGTGCTGGGGATGCTGCTGCCGCAGCAGTCCGGCGGCAAGCAGCTGCCCGAAGGCGTTAGCTTTGCCGTGAACGCCGAGGTGATCCGCGGCGCCTTGAACGACGCAGGCCTCAGCCCGGCCGCACAGCCCGCCTCCGGCGGCAGCCTGCCCAACGCGGCAATCACCCGGCTGGCCTCCGGCATGACCGTTCTGGTCAGCTGCTGGGAGTAACCCCTGCCCCGCTTGCAGGCAAACTGCTGACACAAAACAGCCGGCGCGGATTTCGCGCCGGCTTTCTTTTTTGCAGCGCCCGCAGCCCTAAAAGCAGCGCAGTGCTCCCGCCCGGCACCGGGCCCTGCCGGGCCCTCAGCCCGTTGGGCATGGCACCGTGCCTGCGCACGGTGCCGCGCCGCGCAACCGCGCGGCGCACCGCCCAAGGCCGCCAAGGGGGCTGGCAAAGCCAAGCCGCTGCGGGCGCGGGAGCGCTGCGCTGCCTGACAGCCTCCGCTCAGTAAGGGTGGATGCGGCCGTCCCAGGTATGAAAGCAGCCGGTGGTGTCCACGGTCAGGACATCAAATTCATTGATCAGCCCGGCAACCGACTCCTGCACCGTGATTTCGCCGTCATAGCCGCCCATGTCAGTCTGCACCCAGCCGGGATGATAGATGCCGACGGCAATCCCTTCCGGCTTCAGGTCGGTGGCCAGGTTGCGCCCGATATTCAGCGCCGCCGCCTTTGACGCGCGGTAGGCATAGCTGCCGCCCGGCGCCCGGTTGTGGCTGGCCATCTGCGACGACAGGATGGCGATCTTGGGGCTTTCCGCCAGCCGCAGGTTCGGCAGCATCGCCTGCACCGTCAGGAACACGCCGGTCACATTGGCGGCCATCGTCTTGGTCCAGACCTCGGCGGAATAATCCTCCAGCCCCATCGCCTTGTCGATATAAACGCCGGCATTGCAGACCAGCAGATCCACCGGGCGGCCCTTGATCTGGGCGGCAAAGCGCGCCTGCTGGCCCGGGTCGGAAACATCCAGCTTGACGCCCGAGGAATGGTCCCGCGAGGTGCCCGTCACCTCATGGCCCGCCTCCCGCAGCTGCTTCACCAGCTCTTTGCCGATCCCGCGGCTGGTTCCCGTTACAACTGCATGCATTCTGCCCTGTCCTTCAGCTTTGGTCTTGTCAGTTCGATTTCCGGCCCGGGCGGAACGGCAGCGGCATCACCGGCACGCCTTCCTCGATCAGCTCGCGCGCATCTTCCAGCCTTGCCTCGCCGTGGATCGCCCGCTCCGGCGCCTCGCCCAGATGCATCGCACGGGCCTCCCGCACGAAACTGTCCCCTACATAGTCAGAGTTTTCCTCAACCTTCTTGCGCAGCTCGGCCAGCGCCTTCTCCACCTCGCCCGACGGGCGGCTCAGCATACCCGGCCCTGACGCAGCAGGCGCCGGCGCAGGAGCTGGTGCCGGGGCAGCAGCAGGCACGGCCTGCGGTTCAGGCTCGCCGACACCGGACACCGCCTTGCGGCCCGGGCGCACCCGCGGTGCCATGATTGCTTTCGTCACCTTGGTGCCGCCGCAGACCGCACAGGACACCATCCCGCCCGCGGCCAGCTTGTCAAAAGCGGCCGCCGACTGGAACCAGCTGTCGAACGCATGCCCGTCCGCACATTTGAGGCTGTATTGAATCATGCTTACTCTCTTAGCAGGAAAGGCTGATTAAATCTGCCTCTCCGGCAAGCGCAAGAGGTCTCTGTGTCCGCCGCGCAGCTACCGCGCTCCATTCTGGTTCTGCAGCCGCTGCCGCAGCCGCGCCGTCAGCTCCTCCGGCGCGACATCCGCCTCCACCGCCAGCCTTCTCAAGCCGAAGTGCACATGCGCCATTTCCCGGTAATAGCCGGAAAACACATAGTTCACCGCAGCCCCTGCCACCGCGCCGGCAATCGGCACGGCCTGTGCCGCCAGTTTCTGCCCCAGCACCGTGCCCAGCTTGGGCGCCACCTGGGCAATCAGCTTGTGCAGGCCGCCGGGCAATCCCAGCCGGACAGAGACAAAGCCCAAATCCGCCCCGTCATCCTCCGCCAGCGGCCCCGCCGCGGCAAACACCTGGATGCAGTCGAAGGTCACGCTTTCGGCATCGGGATCAAACCCTTCCGCCGCTGCCGCGCCCTGAATGGTGCGCAGCAGAAAGGCGGTGGTGGCCGGCAGCTCCACCAGCGCCCCCGGCAGCCCCGCAGCGCCGCCCGCGGCGCCCATGGCCGCGCTCACCATCCGGTCGACCCCGGGCTTCTGATCCGGCACCAGCCGGCGCGACTGGCTGGCCCCCTTCATGGCCACCCGCAACGCGGTCTCCGTGGCGCCGG
>NZ_LYUZ01000100.1 GCF_001679925.1 Leisingera sp. JC1
GCAATGCCGCACGCGACCTCTGGCAGGACTTCTGAGAACTCACCGGAGGCGCCGCAAAAAAACGCGGCGCCTTCAGACTATGGCAACCTGTGCCTGTAATTCTGATGGCACTGCAACTTGACTGGGGAACCCATTGTCTTCGCGAAACTTATTGATCATTACCACGGACCGGAACTTTGCCCGCACGTTGCAGGGATACATGGAGTCCGCCTACCCCGGCATGAAAGTGCTGTTGGCCAACAACCTGATGATGGCCTACAATCAGGCAGAGGCCGCACAGCCGGTTTTTGCCTTTGTCGAGGACGGTTTCACCAAACTGCCCGAATTTGAGATGATGATGGCGCTGTTCTCCGCCATGGATACCCGCTGGGTTTCCGTGATGGATACTCAGGGCGCCACACCGGCCCGAAAATCCTCGCCGCTTCTGGATGTCGGCGCGGGCATTTTCGAACTAACGAAATCCGACCACCCAAGCCAGTTTGCCCAGTATCTGGACATGATGCTGAATGCGCCGCGCCGCAGTGCCCGTGCCGCAGCACGTGCTTCGGCTGCACGCCCTTCCGCCACCGCTGGAAGCGCCAAGAAGCTGATCCTGATCGGGTCCTCGACCGGCGGCGTGGAAGCGCTGCGCAATGTGCTGGTCGGCTTTCCATTCGACTGTCCGCCGACCCTGATAGTGCAGCACACCGGCAAGAACTTCGGCTCCGGCCTGGTATCGCTGCTGGACCGCATCTGCCCGGCCCGCGTGCGTGCGGCCGAGGATGGCATCACTCTGGAACCGGGCCACGTTTACATCGCTGCCGGCCAGCGCCGTCACATGGGGCTGACCAGCCGCAAGCCCCTGCGTCTGCGGATGAAGGAAGGCCCGGATATTTCCGGCCACACACCTTCTGTTGACGCTCTGTTCACCTCTGCCGTGCCATATGGGAAGGACGTTGTTGCCACTATTCTGACCGGCATGGGCCAGGACGGGGCCAGGGGGCTTCTGGAACTGCGCAAGGCCGGCGCCAAGACCTTTGCCCAGGATGAGAAATCCTCAGTGGTCTACGGCATGCCCCGGGTGGCCTGGGAAATGGGGGCTGCCCAGCAGCAGGTGCCTCTGACCCGGATGGCCAATACACTACTACAGGCCAGCAAGGTCTGATCGAACCGCAGGAAGGACCTGACTTTGACTACTGTTTTCGCCAATTCGAAATCCGTTACGGTTCTGCAAGGGGAATACCGGGTGAGCACTGATCCTAAGATCATGTTCTCCACGGTCCTTGGTTCGTGCATTGCTGCCTGCATTTATGATCCGGAAAATGGTGTGGGCGGGATGAATCATTTCCTGCTGGCCAACGCCCGCCAGGGCGGTGCGGCCAATGCCCGCTACGGCATCCATGCAATGGAGCTGCTGATCAACGGGGTTCTCAAGAAGGGCGCGATCCGCTCCAATCTCAAGTCCAAAGTGTTCGGCGGTGCGAAGATGTCGGCCAACCTGTCGGATATTGGTGCCGCCAATGCCGATTTTGTGCAACGCTTCCTTCGCGATGAGGGCATCCCCGTGATCTCTTCCAGCGTTGGCGGCACATCGGCGCGCCGGGTGCGCTTCCACGCCTGTTCCGGCGCGGCCCAGCAAACCCATGTGAAGGACGACCGCAAGCTCGGCGAAATGGAGCAGCGCGCCGCTACGCGCCCCGCACCCGCACCCGCTCCTGCGGCTGCTGGTGCAGGCGCTGGCGTTGTTGATCTGTTCTGAGCAGCGGCCTCGACCGTCATCCGGGCTGCAAAGCCGCTGCACCAGGGCAAGAATTTCCGTTTGCCCGTTCCGGCCGGCAGAGGTAGTCCCTTAAGGGACATGAGCGCAAACCTGGCTTCATTCCTGAATTCATTGGCTTCGCCGGCATTCCGGCGGAGCCTTGTTGCTGCTGGGGTTTTATTCCTGAGCCTGGCCGGTCAGCTGCAGGCCGGGATCACAGTTTTCGCCGCCGCCAGCACCAAAACCGCATTGGATGAAGCCTCGGCAGCCTACGAGGCAGGCACCGGCCGGGATGTCACGCTCTCCTATGCAGGCTCGCCCGCCTTGGCCCGGCAGATCCAGCTGGGCGCACCCGCGGATGTTTTCATATCGGCCAATCCCGGCTGGATGGATGTCCTGCAGCAAGAGGGCTTGATCGATGAAGCCTCACGCCTGGACTTGCTTGCGAACAGTCTGGTTTTGATCGCGCATGGACCAGGTGCTCTGCCGCTGGACTTAGAGACCGCGGATCTGGCAGGCCGGCTTGGCGAAAGCCGCCTGGCCATGGCGCTGGTGGATACGGTGCCTGCAGGCATCTACGGCAAGGCAGCACTGATGGCACTGGGGCAATGGAGTGAGCTTGCCCCCAAGGTGGCTCAGACCGCCAATGTCCGCGCCGCGCTGGCGCTGGTTGCCTCCGGCGAGGCGCCGATGGGGGTGGTTTACGCCACCGATGCCCGTGCAGAGGCCGGCGTCTCGGTCCTTGCCGTCTTTCCGGAAGACAGCCACCCGCCAATTCTTTATCCTGCTGCAGCGGTCGCGGATGGCAACATCGCCGAGGCCAAGGCGTTTTTGGATTACTTGCAAAGCCCGGCAGCCAGAGAGGTTTTCATTCAGCAGGGGTTTGGAGTGCCAGATCCGTGAGTGCTGAAACCGCATGGCTGGGCCCCGAGGAGTGGCAGGCGGTCATGCTGTCGCTGCGGGTCTCCGTCTGGGCAACGCTGGCAGCGCTGCCGCTGGCGGTGTTTGCCGCCTACGCGCTGGCGCGCTGGCAGTTTCCCGGCAAACAGATCGTTAACAGCCTGGTGCATCTGCCGCTGATCCTGCCGCCGGTGGTTACCGGCTATCTGCTGCTGATGGTGTTCGGCACCAAGGGGCCGATCGGCGGGGCGCTGCAACAGATCGGCATCGTCTTTGCCTTCCGCTGGACCGGGGCCGCGCTGGCCGCGGCCATCATGGCCTTTCCGCTGATGGTGCGGGCCATCCGCCTGTCGATTGAGGCGGTGGACCCCAAGCTGGAGCAGGCCGCCGCGACCCTGGGCGCGTCGCGCCTGATGTGTTTTGCAACCATTACCCTGCCGATGATCCTGCCCGGGCTGATTGCAGGCACTGTGCTGGGCTTTGCCAAGGCGATGGGGGAGTTCGGCGCTACCATCACCTTTGTCTCCAGCATTCCCGGCCAGACCCAGACGCTGCCCTCCGCGAYCTATACCTTCCTGCAGGTGCCCGGCGGCGAGACCGCGGCGTTGCGGCTGACATTGGTGTCGGTCGCAATCGCCCTGACCGCGCTGCTGCTGTCGGAACTGCTGGCGCGGCGGGCAGCCGACCGGGCAGGGGGGCGCTGATGCTGACCGTGTCGCTGCAACATGCGCTGCCGGGGTTCGGGCTGGACGTTCAGTTCGAAGCGCCGCCGGGCGTCACCGTGCTGTTCGGCCGCTCCGGCACCGGCAAGACGACGGTGATCCAGGCGGTTGCCGGGCTGCTTCGGCCGGATCAGGGCAGGGTGGCGCTGGAGGGGGAAGTTCTGTGCGACACCAGCCGCGGCCACTGGCTGCCACCGCACAAGCGCCGCATGGGCTATGTGTTTCAGGAGGGGCGGCTGTTTCCGCATCTGACAGTGCGGCAGAATCTTTTGTTCGGGCAATGGTTTGCACCACGCGACGCCAAGAAAGAGAGCCTGGATAGGGTAGTCGAGCTGCTGGGCATCGGCCCCTTGCTGCAGCGCCGCCCCGGCCGGTTGTCAGGCGGCGAGAAGCAGCGGGTTGCCATCGGCCGCGCACTGCTGGCCGCCCCCCGGATGATCCTGGCGGATGAGCCGCTGTCGGCGCTGGATGAGGCCCGCAAGGCGGAAATCCTGCCCTATTTCGAGCGGCTCAGGGATGAGATCGGCATTCCGATGCTTTACGTCAGCCACTCCGCCGCCGAGGTCGCCCGGCTGGCTACCACCGTGGTTGTGCTGCAGGACGGCAAAGTCCAGCGGCAAGGGATGGCGGCAGAGGTTCTAGGCGACCCCGCAGTTATGCCCGCAGGCGTCCGCGCGGCAGGCGCATTGCTGCAGGCGCGGGTTGCCCGGCATCACGGCGACGGGCTGACAGAGCTGGATGCAGGCGGCGTGTCTTTGTTCTTGCCGCAAATTGCCAAGGCTCCCGGCAGCATGGTTCGGGTCAGGATCTCGGCACATGAGGTAATCCTGTCGCGCCAGCGACCCGAAGGGCTGTCGGCGCTCAATATCCTGCCAGGGACGGTTGAACATGTCCGCACCGGCGGCGGGCCCGGCGCCATGGTCTCGCTGACCACGCCTGCGGGCCGGGTTCTGGCCCGTGTCACCCGACGCTCCGCCCAAGCGCTGGCACTGGAACCAGGCGCGGAATGCCATGCAGTGGTCAAAACCGTCTCCATCGCGCCGGAAGATATCGGCAGCAGCGGCGGTTAGGGCCGTCAATGACGTCTTCAAAAATACCAAGACAATCCTTCAGGTATTCTTGATACGGAAATAAGTTCGGTTGCGCCGGACGGGCGGGTATCAATAGGGCAGCACTTCAGCAGGAAAGGCAGCCCATGACTCAACGATCGTACTACGCCCCTGAAGGCGGGCTGCCGCCGCAGACCCAATTGCTGACCGACCGCGCCATGTTCACCGAGGCCTATGCRGTGATYCCSAAGGGCACGATGAGCGATATCGTGGCGAGCCTCCTGCCGTTCTGGGACAAGGCCCGCTTCTGGGTGCTGTCGCGGCCCCTGTCCGGATTTGCCGAGACCTTCTCGCAGTACATCGCCGAGGTGCTGCCCGGTGGCGGCAGCGACCGTCCGGAAACGGAAGCGGGCACCGAGGCGGTGCTGTTCGTGGTGCAAGGCTCCATGACCCTGACCATCGACGGCACCGCGCATGAAATGGAAGAGGGCGGCTATGCCTTCCTGCCGCCGCAAGCAAACTGGAGCCTGCGCAACAACGGCGATGCGCCGGTGCGCTTCCATTGGATCCGCAAGGCCTATCAGCCGGTTGCGGGCCTGGATGCGCCGGAGGCCTTTGTCACCAGCGACAAACACGTTGATCCGACCCCGATGCCGGAAACCGAGGGCAAATGGGCGACGACGCGCTTTGTCGATCCGAACGACCTGCGCCACGACATGCATGTGACCATCGTCACCTTTGAACCCGGTGCGGTGATCCCCTTTGCCGAGACCCATGTGATGGAGCACGGCCTTTATGTGCTGGAGGGCAAGGCGGTTTACCGGCTGAACCAGGACTGGGTCGAGGTCGAGGCCGGCGACTATATGTGGCTGCGCGCCTTCTGCCCGCAAGCCTGTTACGCGGGCGGTCCGGGCAAGTTCCGCTACCTGCTGTACAAGGACGTGAACCGCCACATGCCGCTGGCACCGCTGCGCTGAGGGCAGGTCAGGGCAACACAAGCCGTATTACGGTATCGGGCTGCTCATACTCAGGCTGGCCGACCCTCAGGTCAGCTGGCCTGTTCGCCGTTATGGAGCACCCACCATTTGTGCATTGCGTGGAACATGTCTGTCAGGGCCAGCGCCTTGGCGGTTGCCGTGTATTCCACCCTCGGCGGCACCTCGGGAAAGATCTCCCGGCTGACAAGGCCGTCTTTCTCCAGCGCCCTCAGCTGGCTGGTGAGCATGGTCTGGGTGATGCCTTCAACTTCACGCTTTAGCTCGCCAAACCGTTTGGTTCCCTGAAAGATCAGCACCTGAAGAATAATCAGCTTCCACTTGCCGCCAATGAGCTGAGCGATGTCCGGCATCGGACAGCGCGTGCCAAATGCCCCGCCAGTTTGCTTGGCCTGGAAATTTTCCGGCGGCTCGGCATTCATCGCAAATTCCCCTTGGTACAAAAATCATACTAACATGAATTCAAACAGTTTCGCGGAAAATCAGAGTTTAGGATGCCCTTTCGCCGGAACCTTTCACTGGAAGCAGCCCGGCAATAGTATCGTTTTCCTGACTAAGTTAGAAAATTCTGCCTACTTTTCAATTCATTAACAACCTTTACCCTCCTCGGAGACACCTGAAGGAGGTTCAATATGACACTCACTATTCACACAATCAGCGGTGCACCATGCGCTTGGCGTGTTCTCGCGGGCCTGGCACTCAAGGGGCTGAGCTGGGAGCAGAACGTGCTGTCAGCGTCGGACGGCGAGCACAAGAAGGAACCCTTCCTGTCGCTCAATCCGCGCGGCACGGTCCCGGTGCTGGAAGCAGGCGGCTGCGTTATCCGGGATTCCATCGCGGCTCTTGCCTGGCTCGACCGGGCCTTTCCGGAGCGTCCGCTTTTTGGATCCTGTCCGGATGAAGCCGCAAAAATCTGGCAGATCACAATGGAAACAAACAGCTATCTGCGCGATGCCTGCCATGCAGTGCTGGCGCCTGTCCTGGTGCAACGCGTCACGCCAGCCCCCGGCAGCCAGGAAGAAGCAGCGCTGAAGACCGCGGCGGAGACCCTGCACAGAGAGTGCCGCTGGCTGGAAGGGTTGCTGGACGGCAGGCCGTATCTGGCCGGGGATGCGCCGAGCGCCGCAGACGCGGTGGCGTTTCCGGAAATCCGGCTGATCCAAAGAGCAGTCGAAACGCGCCACGCAATTATGGAAAAACTCGGGTTCGGCTTTCCTCCCAATCACTACCCCCGTCTGGCGGACTGGAAGGAGCGGATGAGCGCACTGCCCGGTATGGCTGAAACCCTGCCGCCGCACTGGAACGAGCAGGACAGCAGACCCGCCGCGCGCAACTACAAACGCAGCATTTCCGCCGCCGCCACACCTGACCAGGCGTTTCACGCCCTAACCCAAGGGTTCGGGGATTGGTGGACGGAGTCGGATAATCCCATTCTGCAACCCGGCGACCGCGCCAAATTCACCTTCCCTCCGGGGCATTCGTTCTGGACCTTTGAGGCCAAGCGCCTTGTTCCCGGCGAACTTGTCGAGCTCGAATGCGTCGAGGCGCTGCATCTGCACGAGGGACAGCCCAGCGGGATCCAGACCGAATGGCACGGCACCCGCGCGATCTGGCGCATCTTCCCGGATCCGCAGGGCTGCCGCATCCGGTTTGAGCATGAGGGCCTCAGACCCAGCCTGCTCTGCTACCGCATCTGCGAGGCCGGCTGGGACCATTTCTTCGTTTCCAGCCTCAAGGCGTTCCTGGACACCGGTCAGGGCACTCCGCACCGCGTTGAAGAGAAAAAACAGCTCTAGGGGCAAGGGGCGTCAGACTGCCGGCGCCCCCATCCCTTGCGACAGTTTTTGTGCGGCGTCCTTGACCAGGGCGCCGATGCCGTCGATACCGCCGTCGGGCATCCGTGCAGTGGGGCCGGAGATCGAGATCCCGGCCAGCACCTCGCCCTGCATGCCAAAGACCGGCGCAGCAACACAGCGCATACCCTGCGCCTTTTCCTCGTCGTCGAAGGACCAGCCGCGGCTGCGGATCCGCGCCAGATCTTCGCGCAGCGCCTCGGCTGAGGTCAGGGTTTTCTCCGTGAACTCTTGCAGCGTCCGTCCGCGCAGGAAGCGGGCCAGCTGATCCTCACCAAAACAGCTGAGCAGAGCCTTTCCGATGCCCGAGGCGTGCATCGGTGAGGTGGTGCCGGGCGGGAAGAAAGCCCGGATCGATTCATGTGTTTCCACCTGGCTCACGAACATCACATCACCGCCGCGTTCGATGCCGAGGTTGGAAGTCTCGCCGGTGGCCTCCATCAGCTCTCGCATCACCGGCCGCGAACGCTCAATAACGCTAGAGCGGCGCAGGAAGGCGGAGCCGAGGCGGAACGCCATCGCACCGATGTGCCAGGTCTGGGACTGCGGTTCCATCTCGACAATCCGGCGCGCCTCCAGCGTCGCCAGCACCCGGTACATGGTGGCTGCCGACTGATCGAGCGCTGCTGAGAGTTCCGTCAGCGTCATGCCGCTGGCGCCGGCCAGAGCGTCCAGCACGTCCAGCGCCCGGTCCAGTGACTGGATGGTGGCCGGCTGGCTGTTGGAATCGAAACTCTTGGGACGGCCCTTGCGGCGCGGCGGCTGGGGCATTTTCAGGTCTTTCTTGGCAATTCAAGCAGCTGCTTATGGATAAAACTGAAAATCACTTCTGTACAGTGAAAAAACTAAAACCATTGAAAATATAGAAAAATTACTCATTTCATCCGTTTTTGAAAGTTTTTTTCAAAAAAGTATCCCTGCGGGCAGCTGCCCCTTACATTGGAGGAAATCGCCACAGGAGGGCACGACATGAGCTTTCAAAATCCGGTTTTCATCCCCGGTCCGACCAATATGCCCGAAGCGCTGCGCAAGGCAGTGGACATGCCGACGCTGGACCACCGCTCGCCGCTGTTCGGCCAGATCCTGCACCCGGCACTGGCCGGCGTGAAGAAGGTTCTGAAAAGCGAAACCGCCGAGATTTTCGTCTTCCCGTCGACCGGCACCGGCGGCTGGGAAACCGCGATCACTAACACGTTGAATGCGGGCGACAAGATCCTGGCCGCCCGCAACGGCATGTTCAGCCACCGCTGGATCGACATGTGCCAGCGCCACGGGCTGGACGTGCAGGTTGTCGAAACTCCCTGGGGCGAGGGCCTGCCTGCGGACCGCTACGAGGAAATCCTGACCGCCGACACTTCCCACCAGATCAAGGCGGTTCTGGCGACCCACAACGAGACCGCAACCGGCGTGAAGTCCGACATCGCCGCCGTCCGCCGCGCGCTGGACGCCGCGGGCCACCCGGCACTGCTGTTTGTCGACGGCGTGTCCTCGATCGCCTCGATGGACTTCCGGATGGATGAATGGGGCGTCGATATTGCCGTCACTGGCTCGCAGAAAGGTTTCATGCTGCCGCCGGGCCTGGCCATCGTCGGTTTCTCGCCCAAGGCGATGAAAGCGGCGGAGACCGCGACCCTGCCGCGCACTTTCTTTGACATCAAGGACATGGCCAACGGCTATGCCAACAGCGCCTATCCCTACACCCCCTCTGTCGGCCTTCTGAACGGTCTGAACATGGCCTGTGGTATGCTGCTGGATGAAGGGCTGGAGAACGTCTTTGCCCGCCACCACCGGATTGCCGAGGGCGTTCGCGCCGCGGTCCGCGCCTGGGGGCTGGAGCTTTGCGCCGTGTCGCCGGATGTCTACTCCGACAGTGTTAGTGCGATCCGCACGCCGGACGGCTTTGACGCCAACAAATTCGTCAGCCTGGCAGCTGAGAAATACGGCGTCGCCTTTGGCACCGGCCTGGGTGAGGTCGCGGGCAAGGTGTTCCGCATCGGACACCTGGGCAGCCTGACCGACGTGATGGCGCTGTCGGGCATTGCCACCGCCGAAATGGTCATGGCCGACCTTGGCTTGGACATCCAGCTGGGCTCCGGCGTTGCTGCTGCACAGGACTACTACCGCGGCAACACCGCCAGCAGCGCCAAGGCCGCCGCCTGATGAAGGATACCGCGATGTATATCCCGACCTATGAGGACATGCTGGCTGCGCATGAGCGCATCCAGCCCCATATCCGCCGCACCCCGGTGCGCACCTCTGCCTATCTGAATGAACTGACCGGCGCCGAACTGTTCTTCAAGTGCGAGAACTTCCAGGAACCGGGCGCCTTCAAGGTGCGCGGCGCCACCAACGCGGTGTTCGGGCTGGACCAAGAGCAGGCCGCCAAGGGCGTCGCCACGCATTCCTCCGGCAACCATGCCTCTTGCCTGTCCTACGCGGCAATGCTTCGTGGCATCCCGTGCAACGTGGTCATGCCGCGCACCGCGCCGCAGGCCAAGAAGGACACCGTGCGCCGCTATGGCGGCAAGATCACCGAATGCGAGCCCTCGACCAGCTCGCGCGAGGAGACCTTTGCCAAGGTGCAGGCCGAGACCGGCGGCGACTTCGTCCATCCCTACAATGACCACCGGGTCATCGCGGGGCAGGGCACCTGCGCCAAGGAATTCGTGGAGCAGACCGACGGCCTCGACATGGTGGTGGCCCCGATCGGCGGCGGCGGCATGATTTCGGGCACCTGCCTGACGCTGTCGACGCTGGCGCCGGAAACCCAGGTGATCGCGGCGGAACCGGAGCAGGCCGATGATGCCTATCGCAGCTTCAAGGCGGGGTACATCATCGCAGATGATGCGCCCAAGACCATTGCCGACGGGCTGCTGGTGCCGCTGAAGGACCTGACCTGGCACTTTGTCAGCAACCACGTGAGCGAGATCTACACCGCGTCGGATGCGGAAATCATCGACGCGATGAAGCTGATCTGGAAGCACCTGCGCATCGTGATGGAGCCGTCTTCAGCGGTGCCGCTCGCCACCATTTTGAAAAACAAAGACGCCTTCGCGGGCAAACGCGTGGGCCTGATCGTCACCGGCGGCAATGTCGACCTCGACAAGCTGCCCTGGATGAACAGCTAAACTGGGGAATAGAAACATGAACGCACAGACCAAATTCGAAGAACTTGAAGTCGGCTATGACGTCCCGGCGATCCCGGGCATGGACGAGGCTGACATCCAGACCCCGGCGCTGGTCCTCGACCTGGACGCGCTGGAGCGCAACATCAAGAAGATGGGCGACTATGCCAAGGCGCACGGCATGCGCCACCGGGTGCACGGCAAGATGCACAAGTCGGTGGACGTGGCCAAGCTGCAAGAAGAACTGGGCGGCGCGGTTGGCGTCTGCTGCCAGAAGGTGTCCGAGGCTGAGGTCTTTGCCCGCGGCGGCATCAAGGACATTCTGGTGTCCAACCAGGTGCGCGACCCGCAAAAGATCGACCGTCTGGCCCGCCTGCCCAAGCTCGGCGCCCGCACCATCGTTTGCGTCGATGATCTGGACAACGTGGCTGACCTGTCGGCAGCGGCGCAAAAGCACGGCACCGAGCTGGAAGTGTTTGTCGAGATCGACTGCGGCGCAGGCCGCTGCGGCGTAACCACGACTGAGGCGGTTGTCGAGATCGCCAAGGCGGTGAACGCGGCTGAGAACCTCAAGTTTTCCGGCATCCAGGCCTATCAGGGCGCCATGCAGCACATGGACAKCTACGAGGACCGCAAGGCCAAGCTGGACATCGCCATCGCGCAGGTGGCCGATGCGGTTGAAGGGCTGAAGGCCGAAGGCATCGAGTGCGAACTGGTCTCCGGCGGCGGCACCGGCTCCTACTACTTCGAGTCGAACTCCGGCGTGTACAACGAGCTGCAGTGCGGCTCCTACGCCTTCATGGACGCGGATTACGGCCGCATCCTGGACAAGGACGGCAACCGGATCGATCAGGGCGAGTGGGAAAACGCCTTCTTCCTCTACACGCAGGTGATGAGCCACGCCAAGGCCGACAAGGCCATCGTGGATGCCGGCCTCAAGGCGCAGTCGGTCGACAGCGGCCTGCCCTTCATCTTCGGCCGCGACGATGTGGAATACATCAAATGCTCGGACGAGCACGGTGTGGTCTCCGACCCGAACGGCGCGCTGAAAGTGGGCGACAAGCTGCGCCTGGTGCCGGGCCACTGCGACCCGACCGCCAACGTGCACGACTGGTACGTCGGTGTGCGCAACGGCAAGGTTGAAACCGTCTGGCCCGTCTCGGCCCGCGGCAAGGCCTACTGACCGAACCATCCCCGAACTGGCGGAGGTGCGCATGCCGCCCTCCGCCGGCTTTTTTGTTGAGGAGAAACAGACATGTATATCGTTCCGGAAAAGGCGATTGCGGACCTGGTGACCCGTGAAGCCTCGTTCGATGCGGTCGAGAAGGTCTTTGCCGCCATGGCTTCGGGAGATGCCTATAACTTCCCCGTGGTGCGCGAGGCAATTGGCCACGAGGACGCGCTGTATGGCTTCAAGGGCGGCTTTGACCGCGCAGGCCTCACCCTGGGCCTCAAGGCCGGCGGCTACTGGCCGAACAACCTGGAGAAACGCGGGCTGATCAACCACCAGTCCACCGTTTTCCTGTTCGACCCGGACACCGGCAAGGTGAAGGCGATGGTGGGCGGCAACCTCCTGACCGCGCTGCGCACTGCGGCGGCGTCCTCTGTGTCGATCAAGCATCTGGCCCGCCAGGACGCCAAGGTGATCGGCATGATCGGCGCTGGCCATCAGGCCAGGTTCCAGCTGCGCGCCGCTCTGGAGCAGCGGCAGTTTGAAAAGGTCATCGGCTGGAATCTGCATCCCGAGATGCTGCCGAACCTACAAGAGGTGGCGGATGAGGCGGGGCTGCCCTTTGAAGCCGTGGAGCTGGACGGCATGCGCGAGGCAGATGTGATCATCTCCATCACCTCGTCGTTCGATGCGATCCTGAAGGCGGATCAGGTCAGCCCCGGCACCCATATCGCCTGCATGGGCACCGACACCAAGGGCAAGCAGGAAGTGGATCCCCAGCTGCTGGTTGCGGCCGACGTGTTCACCGACGAGGTCGCCCAGTCCATCTCCATCGGTGAAGCGCAGCACGCGGTGGCGCAGGGCCTGATCCAGGAGTCTGATGTCGCCCAGATCGGCGCGGTCATCAACGGCACCAATCCGGGCCGCACCTCGGACGATCAGATCACCCTGTTCGACGGCACCGGCGTCGGCCTGCAGGATCTGGCCGTCGCAGCCTCTGTCGTGGAAGTTGCGGTCGAAAAAGGCATCGCTATCGAGGTCGATTTCTAAGCCCCGGCAAGAAACACATTCCGAAAATATCCGCGTAGCGGAGCAGCAGGAGAGAGGTGTACCTCTCTCCTGTTTTTTCTTTGAGGGGCTGAAAACATGTTTCTGGGATTGAGCCTGCTGGTGGTCGGCGTCGTGCTGTGCCTGAACGGCGTCTGGCTTATGGGCCGTATTCAGGACCGCGAGATCATCCTGATAAATGCGGTTGCGGCGCTGGTGTTCTTCGCCATCGTCCTGCTGATCGCGCTGGCGGCACGGCAGCCCGCGGACCTGCTGGATGCGGGCATGACACTGTTGTTCGGCACCACATACCTGTGGGTGGCCTACAACCGCACTTTCGCCTCCAGCGGCGAGGGGTTGGGATGGTTCAGCGGCTTTGTGGCGCTGACTGCCGCGCCGATGGTGCTGCGGGTACTGGCGCAAGCGGACGGTCTGTTCGATGTCTGGCTGGCCGGTTGCTGGGCCGCCTGGTCCGGATTGTGGTTCCTCTATTTCCTGAACCTTGCGCTGCGGCGCGGCAGCCCCCGTGTGACTGCCATTGCAACGCTCCTGTGCGGGATCTTCACCGGCTGGCTGCCGGGGCTGGCAGTTCTGCACGGGCTTGCCGCCTGAAACGTAAAGAACCGGCCCACCGCGGGCCGGTTCTTCAATTTCAGCTTGCCTGGCGCGGTGTGTTTCAGGCGTGATCCTCATGCGGCAGCGAACCTTTGCCATGGCCGCTCATCCCGCCAGAGACTTCTTCAGTCGCCTCCCCCGACAGTTCCTGCGGCAGCACCAGGTTCAGAACGATGGCGATCAGCGCCGCCGGCAGGAGGCCGCTGGTCAGCAGGATGCGCGCGGTGTCGGGCATGTGCTGCAGCGCGCCCGGCTCCAGCTGCAGGCCAAGGCCGATGGACAGGGAGATCGCAAAGATCACCATGTTGCGGCGGTTCCAGTCCACGTCCGACAGCATCGAAACACCGGCCGCAACCACCATGCCGAACATCACGATCACACCGCCGCCCAGCACCTCGATCGGCACGGTGCGGATCACCGCCCCCACCTTGGGGATTAGCCCGCAGATGATCAGGAATATGGCGCCGCAGGTCACAACATGGCGGCTCATCACGCCGGTCATTGCGATCAGGCCTACGTTCTGGCTGAAGGAGGTATTGGGGAAGGCACCGAAGAACCCCGCCACAGCAGTTCCCACACCATCGGCATAGGTCGCGCCAGCAATCTCCTCCTCAGTGGCTTCGCGGCCCGCGCCGCCCTTGGTCACGCCAGAGACGTCACCGACGGTTTCCACGGCTGAGACAAAGCTCATCAGGCAGAAGCCGATGATGGCCGCGGCGGAGAACTCCACCCCGTACTTGAACGGCTGCGGCAGGGCAAAGGCCGCGGCCCGCTCCCAGGAGCCGGAGACCGCCTCAAAGGTCAGCATGCCTGTCATCAGCGCATAGATGTAGCCGACGATCAGCCCCAGCAGCACCGCCGAGACCGACAGCATCCCCTTTGTAAAGAACTTCAACCCCAAGGTGACGATAATCACCACCAGCGCCGCCGACCAATTCAGCAGCGAGCCGTATTCCGGGGTGCCAATGGCGGGAACGCCTCCCGCGGCGTATTGAATGCCGACCTTGACCAGCGCCAAGCCGATCATCGTCACCACCAGTCCGGTGACCAGCGGCGGCAGCGCAAAGCGGATCTTGCCGATCACCGTGCCCAGCGAGGCATGAAAGATACCGCCAACAATGACGCCGGTGAACAATGCGGCCAGACCGTCCACCCCCTTGCCCGCAACCAGCGGGATCATGATCGGAAGAAAGGCAAAGGAGGTGCCCTGCACAATCGGCAGCGCAGAGCCGACCGGCCCCAGCGTGATGGTCTGCAGCAGTGTGGCAATGCCGGCAAACACCATCGACATCTGAATCAGATAAAGCAGCTCGGGGAAATCGGGTGAGTTGGAGCCGAACCCGAAACCGGCGGCTCCGGCCACGATGATGGCGGGTGTAACGTTTGATACGAACATCGCCAGCACGTGCTGGATGCCCAGCGGCACCGCCTTGTGCAAGGGCGGCGTATAGTTGGGGTCGCGCAGCTGTGCTGGCGTCCCGATGGAAGTGTCAGCCATGAATTTCTCCTGTTGGTCATGGGGATCTTGCCGCTTCTTGTTTTTGCTGGCGGCTTCGAGGTGTGCGGTCAGTCAGCGACCACGGTAAACGGCTCCTTGAACCAGTGTTCTTCGAGGTTGGGCGAGGTGCCGATCCGGTCGACAACAATGTATTGCCCGGGTGCTCCCAGCGGGGCGAGCACCCCGTGCCAGGTGCCCCGGTGCAAGTTGATGGACTGGCCCGGCTGGCTGATGAAGGCCTGCGGGTTGACCGGCACACCGCCGTCGTCATCCGCCACCACAACCAGCATCGGCACGCCGCTCACTGGCACAAAGGCCTGGCTGCCCTCCGGGTGACGCTCCACCATGTCCACCTTGTGCGGCAAGTGACGGGCCTTGGCGTCAAACAGGCTGATACCGGCCCGCCCGTCCGGGCCGAAATCCAGGGCCGCGCGGTCGTGATGACGCCCGCACATGCCCTGATTGATGATCTTGTCCGGCGCGCCCGCAACCTCAATCACGTCGCCATAGGGTGCAAAAGCCGCTGCGGTCAGCGGCTTTGCTGTCAGCCGCCCGCTCACGGCAGCAGGTCCTGCAGGCGGAACTGGGCAATGCGCTCAACCTGGCGGCAGGCCTCATCGAACTCGGTTGCCCGGTCATTGTGGATGCGGCGGTGGAAGGCCTCCATGATCGACGCCTTGTTGTGGTCGCGCACCGCGATGATGAAGGGGAAACCGTGCTTCTCCACATACTCGGTGTTGAGCCGGGTGAAGGTCTCGCGCTCTTCGTCGGTCAGCATATCAAGGCCGGCACTGGACTGTTCCGAGGTACTCTCCGCCGTCAGGCGGCCCGCGGCGGCCAGTTTGCCAGCCAGATCAGGGTGCGCGGTCAGCACGCCCAGACGCTCATCCTCAGATGCGGTGCGGAAAATCCTGCACAGCGCGTTGTGGACGCCCGCAGCGCAGTCATGCGCCGGGCCCAGCTCCAGATCAAAGGCGCGGTCGGCGATCCAAGGCGAATGCTCAAAGATAGAGCCGAACTTGGCGACAAACGCTTCGCGCTCCATTTGGCTCGGGCGCTCACGTTTCTCCGGCGGATGGGTTTCCGCCCAATGCTCGGCAATGTCGATGCGGCGCGGGCACCAGACGCCCTCGAACCCTTGGATGTAGTCTATAAAGCGTTTGAGGCCGGCGATCTTGCCCGGACGGCCCACCAAACGGCAATGCAGGCCGATGGTCATCATCTTCGGCGCGCCGGCTTCGCCTTCGGCATAGATCACGTCAAACGCATCCTTCAGATACTGGAAGAAATGCTCACCTGTGATCCAGCCCGGCGAATTGGAAAACCGCATGTCGTTGGCTTCCAGCGTGTAGGGGATGATCAGCTGATCGCGCCCGCCGGTCTCCAGCCAATAGGGCAGGTCGTCATCGTAAGTGTCGGAGATGTAGTCAAAGCCGCCTTCCTCGGCTACCAGACGCACGGTGTTGGCGCTGCAGCGCCCGGTGTACCAGCCGCGCGGGCGGGTGCCGGTCACCTCAGTGTGCAAACGCACAGCCTCGGCAATGGCGGCGCGCTCCTCATCCTCGGCCATGTCCTTGTGCTCGACCCATTTCAGGCCGTGGCTTGCGATCTCCCAGTCCGCGTCCTTCATCGCCTGCACCTGCTCGGGGCTTCGGGCCAGAGCACTAGCGACGCCATAGATAGTCAGCGGAATGCCCGCGCCGGTGAACAGCCTGTGCAGCCTCCAGAAGCCGGCGCGCGATCCGTATTCATAGATCGACTCCATGTTCCAATGGCGCTGGCCGGGCCATTGCGAGGCACCAGGAATGTCGGACAAGAACGCTTCCGAGGCCGCATCCCCATGCAGGATGCAGTTCTCGCCGCCCTCTTCATAGTTCAGAACAAATTGCACGGCGGCTTTGGCCCCATTGGGCCACTGCGGGTCAGGTGCGGCAGCACCGTATCCGCGCAAGTCACGAGGATAGCGCGTCACGTCAGGTCTCCTGTCTTTTTATTATGTATAGAACAGATAATCCGCTTCGGCTTTCAGTATATTTTTGAAAGAACTTTTTGACTCTTCCTTCTGTATGCAGCGGGCTGAACCGCGCATACCTAGGGAAACGGAATTGATAGGAGGCTGGCATGGCCGGATTTCTGACCACCCATGTGCTGGACACTGCCCGCGGCTGCCCGGCGGAAGGGCTGAAGATCGACCTTTACCGGATCGAAGGCGATGAGCGCGTGCACCTGCGCAGCCTGACCACCAATGACGACGGGCGCACCGATGAGCAGATCCTGCCCGCAGGCGAGTTCGCCACCGGCACCTATGAGCTGGTGTTCCACGCAGGCGGCTACCTGCGCGCCACCGGCCAGGCCGGCGCTGATCCGCTGTTCCTGGACGAGGTGCCGCTGCGTTTCGGCATGAGCGAGGCAGGCAGCCACTACCACGTGCCGCTCTTGCTGTCGCCCTACGGTTACTCCACCTACCGCGGCAGCTGAGCCACCCTCCCCAAGATACCTCTCCTCCCGCTTGGCATCTGCCGGCGGTTCCCGTCCCAGGCAACTGGGGCGGGCTTTTTCATTCTGAGGGGAGCGATGCCTGGATGTGATCCACCATGAAATCCATGAACAGCCGCACCTTGGGGTCCTGATGGCGGCGGTGGACGTACAGGCAGGCCATCTGGATCGGAATCGGCGGCTCTTCCGCCAGCACCGGCACCAGCCTGCCGGAGGCCAGATGTTCCGAAATCTCGAACACCGGTTTCAGGATGATCCCGTGCCCGTCCAGCGCCCAGCTGGTCAGCACATCGCCGTGATCCGATTCAAACGGCCCGGTGACCGTCACCCGTTTCACCCCGTCCTGACTCCGCAGCGGCCATTGGAACTCCGGCGCGCCGGGATAGCGCAGGTTCAGGCAGTCATGCGCCTCCGTCTTCAGTTCTTCGCTGTTTTTCGGCTGGCCGCGCTGCCTGATGTACTCCGGCGCTGCGCACAGCACCCGCGGGCAATCGGCGATCTTGCGGATGCGCAGGTTTGAATCCTCCGGCACGCCTAGGAAAAACGCCGCATCCAGCCCCTCTGCCGCCAGGTCCAGCTTGCGGTCCGACAGCCGCAGCCGGATCGAGATCAGCGGATAAGCTTCCTTGAACTTCGGCACCGCCGGCGCAATCAGCCGCTGCCCCAGCCCCAAGGGCGCTGCCACATAGAGCGTGCCGCGCGGGGTTTGGGTGACACTGCTGATATCGGCTTCCGCCTCGTCCACAGCTTCCAGGATCTTGACCGCGCCGTGATAGAACAAATTGCCCTGCTCGGTCGGATTGAGCAGCCGGGTGGTGCGCTGGAACAGCCGCACGTTCAGGTGATCCTCCAGCTGCGAAATCCGCGACGACGCCACTGCCGCCGAGATCCGCATGTCGCGGGCGGCAGCAGACATGTTGCCAAGTTCATAGACGCGGACAAAGGTGCGGATATTGTCGAGATAGGCCATTCATGTATTCTTTGTGTTATTTTGAAACAGCTTGGATTTTTTACCTAATACATGAAAATAGCACCATGCTCTAGTCTCGGGTCAAAGCTTATGAGGAGAGAACAATGGAAGAGCTTGTGATCATGTGGGACTGGCTGGGCTTTGCGGTCCGCTGGCTTCATGTCATCACCGCCATTGCCTGGATCGGATCGTCCTTCTACTTCGTCGCGCTGGACCTTGGCCTGCGGAAGGTTCCGCATCTGCCGGTCGGCGCGCATGGCGAGGAATGGCAGGTCCACGGCGGCGGTTTTTACCACATCCAGAAATACCTGGTGGCACCGGAGAACATGCCGGATCACCTGATCTGGTTCAAATGGGAAAGCTACGCCACCTGGCTGTCCGGTGCTGGCCTGTTGATGATCGTCTACTGGGCGGGCGGAGAGCTGTACCTGATCGATTCCGCCAAGGCCGACCTGGCCCTGTGGCAGGGCATCCTGATTTCCGGCGCGTCGCTGACCATCGGCTGGATCGTCTATGACTTCCTGTGCAAATCGCCGCTGGGGGAAAAGCCGACCTTCCTTATGGTGCTGCTGTTTGTGCTGCTGGTCGCCATGGGCTGGGGCTACAACCAGATCTTCACCGGCCGCGCGGTGATGCTGCACCTGGGCGCCTTTACGGCTACCATCATGACGGCAAACGTTTTTTTCATCATCATGCCGAACCAGCGCATCGTGGTGAAGGATCTGCAGGAAGGCCGCACGCCGGATGCCAAATACGGCAAGATCGCCAAGCTGCGTTCGACCCATAACAACTACCTGACATTGCCGGTGGTGTTCCTGATGCTGTCGAACCACTACCCGCTGGCATTTGCCACCGAGTACAACTGGCTGATCGCGGCGCTGGTGTTCCTGATGGGCGTCACTATCCGCCACTACTTCAACAGCAACCACGCGGGCACCAGCAACCCGACCTGGACCTGGCCTGTGACCGCCATCCTGTTCATCGGCATCATGATCCTGAGCCAGGCGCCGCTGCAGCAGGACACCTACGAGGAATCCGAGGCGCGGGAGCTGACCAAATCCGAGCAAGTGTTTGCCAGCAATCAGCACTTCGAGGACGTGATGAATGTGGTGCCGGGCCGCTGCGCCATGTGCCACGCGCGGGAGCCCTACTATGACGGCATCCGCCGCGCGCCCAAGAACGTGCTGCTGGAGACCCCGGCCGATGTGGCGAAATACGCCAAGGAGATCTACCTCCAAGCCGGTGCCACCCATGCGATGCCGCCTGCCAACGTCACCTTCATGGAGGACGAGGAGCGCGCCCTGATCCGCCGCTGGTACGGCAGCGCCTCCAAGGATCTGCCGCTGACGCTGGCCGCGAACTGACGCCGAACAGCACAAACAAACCGAATGGCCCTGCCTGGCGGCGGGGCCATTTTTTTGCCCAGCACCAAGCGTGCACCCCCCGTACACCGCCTGTGCACCCCCAAGGCAGCAAAAAACCTGGGAACCTTTCACCGCAGCCGTGCGTTATCCCTGCAGGGTGCGCCCAATTGCGCCGGATCTCCGGGGTTTCCGGTCTGTTCTGCCACAGCGCCATTCCCTTTCGGGCACCCTTCCCCCAGCAGCACATGCCGGGGGCTGGCCGTTTGGGACCGCGGCAAAACTGCGGGGTTTGGACGTTGAAGGAGGAAACACGATGTTTAAGAAATCCATCGCCATCGGATTTGCACTTTGCACCACTCTGGCCGCCTGCGGTGACACCACCGGCGAACGGCTGGTTTACGGTGCGGGCGCCGGCGCAGCCGGTGCCGCTGTTCTGGACGCCAACCTGGTAACGGGTGCGGCCGTCGGGGCTGCGGCCAACCTGATTTACTGCCAGGAAAATCCGCACCGCTGCTAACGCGAGAACCCTGGAAATGAAAAAGGCGGGCCAGCGGTGCCCGCCTTTTTTGCTGCCTTCAGTTACCCGCCTCGCTGCGCCGGAAGGCGGAGAGGCCGTGTTTCACCGCGTAATCCACAAACAGGCGGATCTTTGGATCCTGCAGTTTCCGGTGAGGGTAGAGGCAGCCGAAGATGGTCGCCTCCGGCGGCGTGTCCGGCAGCACCTCCACCAGCGCGCCGCTGCGCAGATGCGCGGCAACGTCAAACCGCGGCTTGTTGACGATGCCGCGCCCGTCCAGCGCCCAGCCCGTCAGCACGTCGCTGTCATCGGCGTCGTACTTGCCTGACACCTCCAGCTTTCGCGGGCCTTCCGGGGTCGACAATGTCCAGTAATATTCCGKCGAACGCGGATAGCGCAGCAGCAGGCAGTTGTGGCCGGTCAGCAAGTCCTCCGGCAGTTGCGGGGTGCCGTGCCGCTCCAGATATTCCGGCGCGGCACACAGCACCCGGGTGCAATCGGCGATCTTGCGCATCTTCAGGGTGGAATCATGCGGGGTGCCGATAAAGAACGCCACATCCAGCCCGTCCGCCAGGATATCGACCTTGCGGTCCGACATCCGCATCCGGATTTCGGTGGCCGGATAGTCCTCGACAAAGCCCGGCACCAGCGGCGCGATGATGCGGCGGCCAACGCCCAGCGGCGCGGTCACCCGGATCACACCGCGCGGCGCGGCGGAGAACTGCGAGACCACCGCTTCGGCGTCCTCAATCGATTCGAGCACCTTCTTGGCTTCTGCATAAAACAGCTGCCCGACCTCTGTCGGGGTCAGCGATCTCGTGGTACGGTTGAAGAGACGCACCCCAAGGTGCTTTTCAAGCTCCTTGATCCTTTTGCTGGCCACCGCCGGAGTCAGCCGCAGATCCCGCCCGCCAGAGGTGATGCTGCCTAGTTCGACGACTCGGGTAAAGACCCGCAGGGATTCCAGATAAGACATGTTTCACAGACCTTTACGGGGCGCGTTCCCCGCCTGCCAGTCAGGCAGGCAGGCGGAAAAGCACCGGTTCCGGCACCTATTACCGTAACCATTTTCAACAGGGTGTTGAAAGCCTTTCGCGATTGCGGCCGTTAACCGTGGCAGTCAGACAAGGTAAAAATGACATAAGCGGGCCAGCTCGGCCCAAGAGACACTCGGGAGGCCCCATGGCACATCAAACCGGCATACGCTTTCTTCTGAACGGCAAGGATATTGTGCTGGAGGACGTGAAGGCGACCACCACCCTGCTGGAATTCCTGCGGCTGGAGCAGCGCCTGACCGGCACCAAGGAAGGCTGCGCCGAGGGCGACTGCGGCGCCTGCACCGTGCTGGTGGGTCGTCTGCACAATGGCGCACTGCGTTATGAGGCGGTGAACGCCTGCATCCGGTTCCTGGCATCGCTGAACGGCTGCCACGTTGTGACGGTTGAGCATCTGTCCGGCCCCAATGGCCGTCTGCACCCGGTGCAGCAGGCGATGGTCGAATACCACGGCAGCCAGTGCGGCTTCTGCACCCCCGGTTTCGTGATGTCGCTTTATGCGCTGTGGATGGAAAACCCGCAGCCGAATGAGGCCGAAGTAGAAACAGCCGTTCAGGGCAACCTCTGCCGCTGCACCGGCTATGAGCCGATCGTGAAGGCAGCGCTTGCGGTGAACCAGTACGGCACCCCGGCCAATGATTACCTGACTACCGAACGCGACGCGCTGACCGCCAAGCTGAAGGCGATCCAGCCGCAGACCCGTGTGGTTACCGGCCCCGAGGACGACCGCGCCATCCTGCCGCTGAATGCGGCGGATCTGGCAGAGGTGCTGGCCGAGAACCCCAAGGCGACCATCGTCGCAGGTTCCACCGATGTGGGATTGTGGGTCACCAAGTTTATGAAGCCAATCTCTCCGGTGGTGTTTGTTGCCCACCTGGAGGAGCTGAAGGCCATCGAGCTGACGGATGAGGCGCTGACCATCGGTGCCGGCGTCACCTATACCGAGAGCGAAGCGGCGATCCGCGATGCCTTCCCGCATCTGGGCGCCTACTGGGACCGCATCGCCGGCTGGCAGGTGCGCAACATGGGCACCATCGGCGGCAATATCGCCAACGGCTCGCCCATCGGGGACACTCCGCCGGTGCTGATCTCGCTGGGTGCCGAGGTGACGCTGCAGAAGAAGGGCGGGTCGCGCACCCTGCCGCTGGAGGAGTTCTTCATCGACTACGGCAAGCAGGACCGCGAGCCGGGCGATTTCGTCGCCTCGATCCGCGTTCCGTTGCACCGCGATGGCCAGATCGACGCCGCCTACAAGATTTCCAAGCGCCGGGACGAGGATATCTCTTCGGTTGCGGCAGGCGTCAGCGTCACCGTCAAGGAAGGCGTGATCACCGCTGCACGGATCGCATTCGGCGGCATGGCGGCAACGCCCAAGCGCGCCGCCGGTGCCGAGGCCGCACTGGTTGGCCAGCCCTGGAGCGAGGCTGCATTTGACGCGGCAGCGGAGGCGGTGAAGCAGGACTTCACCCCCTTGAGCGACTGGCGCGCCTCTGCGGAGTACCGCGCGCTCACGGCCAGCAACCTGCTGCGCCGCTTCTACCTGGAACATGATGCGGGAACCGCCGGTGCCGTCCGGCTGGCCGTCGCCTGAGGAGGATTTTGAGATGAAAGACCATCAGACCATCAGCGGCGCCGTGCACCATGACCGCCAGCATGACAGCGCGATCAAGCATGTGACCGGCCGCGCCGAATACACCGACGATATCGCCGAACCCTATGGCACGCTGCACGCCTACCTGGGTGTTTCCACCGTCGCCCACGCCAATATCAAGAGCATCGACCTGTCAGCTGTGCGCGCCGCGCCCGGCGTGGTGGATGTGCTGACCGCTGAGGATATTCCCGGCGTCAACGACATCAGCCCCACCGGCAAGCATGACGAGCCAGTGTTCCCGACCGAGAAGGTCGAATTCCACGGCCAGCCGATATTTGCGGTGATCGCCGAGACCCGCGATGCCGCCCGCCGAGCGGCCGAGCTGGCAGAGGTGGACTATGAGGTGCTGCCGCACGCGCTGGACCCGGTCCAGGCGCAGGAGGCCGGCTATCCGATGATCACCGACCCGCTGAAGCTGGAGCGCGGCGATGTGGAAGCGGGCCGCAAAGGCGCCGCCCACCGCATCCAGGCGCAGATGACCGTCGGCGGCCAGGACCACATGTATCTGGAGGGGCACATCGCCTTTGCCGTCCCCGGCGAAGATGAGGATGTGACCGTGCATTGTTCCACCCAGCACCCGAGCGAGGCGCAGCATATGGTGGCGCATGTTCTGGGCGTTTCGAACAATGCGGTGACCGTCAACGTGCGCCGGATGGGTGGCGGCTTTGGCGGCAAGGAAAGCCAGATGAACCTGTTCTGCGCGGTGGCTGCGATTGCCGCGAAGAAGCATAACCGCCCGGTCAAGATCCGCCCGGACCGCGACCAGGACATGACCGCCACCGGCAAGCGCCATGATTTCGTGATCGACTATGACGTGGCCTTTGACGATGCGGGCCGCATTCAGGCGGTCGAGGGCGGTTTTGCCGCGCGCTGCGGCTATTCCTCGGACCTGTCGGGGCCGGTCACCGACCGCGCGCTGTTCCACGCGGATAACGCCTATTTCTACCCGAACGTGCTGCTGAAAAGCCGCCCGATGAAGACCAACACCGTCTCCAACACCGCCTTCCGCGGCTTTGGCGGCCCGCAGGGTGTGGTCGCGGCAGAGCGGATGATCGAGGAGATCGCCTATGCCCTCGGCAAGGACCCGCTGGATGTGCGCAAGGCCAACTTCTATGGCGAAGAGGGCCGCGATCTGACGCCCTACCATCAGAAGGTGGAGGACAATATCCTCGACCGGCTGATCGGGGAGTTGGAGGAAAACGCCGAATACCGCAAGCGGCGGGAGGAGATCATCGCCTTCAACAAGGAGTCGAAGATCATCAAGAAGGGCATTGCCCTGACACCGGTGAAATTCGGCATCTCCTTCACCGCGACCTGGTACAATCAGGCGGGCTCGCTGATCCATGTCTATAACGACGGCTCGATCCACCTGAACCATGGCGGCACCGAAATGGGGCAGGGCCTCAACACCAAGGTGGCGCAGGTTGTGGCAGACGCCTTCCAGGTGGATTTCGAGCGCATCAAGATCACCAAGACCACCACCGAGAAGGTGCCGAACACCTCTGCCACCGCGGCCTCTTCCGGCTCGGACCTCAATGGTATGGCGGCGCTGGATGCGGCGGAGCAGATCATTGCCCGGCTGACCAAATTCGCGGCTGAGAAGCACGGTGTCACCGAGGCGGAGGTCGAATTCCTGCCCAACCGCGTGCGCGTCGGCAGCGAAGAGATCCCCTTCGATACGCTGGTGAAAGAGGCCTATATGGCCCGCGTCCACCTGTCGGCGGCGGGCTTCTACAAAACCCCGGAAATCCACTGGGACCGCGCGGCGGGCAAGGGCCAGCCGTTCTTCTACTACGCCTATGGCGCCGCCTGCTCCGAGGTGTCGGTCGACACGCTGACCGGCGAATACCGGGTGGAGCGCACAGATATCCTGCATGACGTGGGGCGCTCGCTGAACCCGATCCTGGACAAGGGCCAGGTGGAGGGCGCGTTCATCCAGGGCATGGGCTGGCTGACCACCGAGGAGCTGTGGTGGGACGGCGAAGGCCGCCTGCGCACCCATGCGCCTTCGACCTACAAGATCCCGCTGGCGTCCGACCGGCCGCGCATCTTCAACACCCGGCTGGCCGAATGGTCGGTGAACAAGAAGCGCACCATCAAGCGGTCCAAAGCCGTGGGCGAGCCGCCGTTCATGCTGGGCATCTCGGTGTTTGAGGCACTGTCGATGGCGGTTGCCAGCACCACGGACTACAAGGTCTGCCCGCGCCTCGATGCGCCGGCCACGCCGGAGCGCGTGCTGATGGCGATCGAAACCCTCAAAGGGCAGGGCTGAGCCATGACCCGCCGCCTTTCCCTCCAGGACTTTCTGGCCAGCCGCAAACATGTGGTGCAGGTCGTGCTGACCCGCGTCCGCGGATCCTCCCCGCGCGAAACCGGCACCTGCATGTTTGTGGCGGCGGAAGGCCTGTGGGGGACCATTGGCGGCGGCCAGCTGGAATATATCGCCATCGACCACGCAAGGCGGATGCTGAAGCAGGGTGTGATCAGCGACACGCTGGATGTGCCGCTGGGGCCGGAGATCGGCCAGTGCTGCGGCGGCCGGGTGGAGATGTCGCTGGCGCAGATGCGCCAGGCCGACCGCGACGCTGCCATTGCCCGGCAGCAGGCCGAGGAACAGGCGCTGCCGCATGTCTATGTGATGGGCGCGGGCCATGTGGGCCGGGCTCTGGCGGATCTGTTCCAGCATATGCCGGTGCGCTGCATCCTGGTTGACCAGCGTGCCGAAGAACTTGCCCTGTGCAACGCGGATGTGGAAATCCGCCAAAGCGCTATTCCCGAGATCGACATTGCCACCGCACCCGCGGGCAGCGCCTTTGTCGTTCTCACCCATGATCATGCGCTCGACTTCCTGCTTGCCTCCGCTGCCCTGCAGCGCGGCGATGCGGGTTATGTCGGCCTGATCGGATCGGCCACCAAGCGGGAGAAATTCCGCCGCTGGTGCCGGGACCATTGCGACGGTCTGGGAACCGACCGTCTCATCTGCCCCATCGGGGCAAGCGGTAGCCGCGACAAGCGGCCCAGCGTCATCGCGGCCTTCGTGGCGGCGGAAGTGATTGCTGATCTGACCTCTGAAACTGCCGCGTCCGCTCCATCACGGAGCACTGACCTGCCCCAAGCGGGTAAGCAACCGGACGCAGAGGGAGATACGGCTGGAGCAAACAGCCGTTAAGACTGCGTCCTCTTGACAGGAGGAGGCCGCCATGACCGGGCGGAGCTACACGTACAAACTGTTCGCGCGGAATGACTTCAGTGCATTCTGGGCGCTGTTCACCGACAACCTGATCAACCTGATCGTGCTTTCGGGCATCTGTCAGTTTGTCTTCAACATGCCTGCCGACATCGTGTTCGGCCGCATCGTGCCCGGCGCCGCAGTGGCGATCCTGGCCGGTATCGCGGTCTACACCTGGCTGGCCAAGCACACCGCCGAGAAAGAAGGCCGCGACGTGACCGCGCTGCCCTATGGCATCTCGACCCCGGTGATGTTCGTCTATCTGTTCGGTGTGATCGGGCCGATCTACTGGTCCACCAATGACGCCATGCTGGCCTGGCAGGTGGGCATCGGCGCGGGCTTCATGGGTGGCATCGTCGCGGGCCTTGGCGCCATCGTCGGCCCCTGGCTCAAGCGGGTGACCCCGCGCGCCGGCATGCTGGGCACGCTTTGCGGCATCGCGCTGGTGTTCATCGGCACCGTTCCGCTGGCAACGATTTTCGAGGAACCGTTCATCGGCTTTGCCTCGATGATCATCATCCTGTGGGGCCTGGTGGGCCGCCATCGGCTGCCGTTCAACATCCCCGCCGGTCTGCTGGCGCTGATCGTCGGCACCGTTGTGGCGCTGGCGATGGGCAAGGCCTCGGTCTCGATCGAGGGCGTGGGCGTCTACCTGCCGGTTCCCTACTTCGGTGACCTGGTTGCAGGCATCCAGCATCTGTTTGCCAACCCGGAGCTGTTCCTGGTGCTGGTGCCGGTGCAGATCTACAACTTCATCGAAACCATGAACAACGTCGAAAGCGCCGAAGCCGCGGGCGACCACTATCCGGTGGCCCTGTGCCAGGTGACCGATGGCGTCGGCACCATGATCGGCGCGGTCTTCGGCTCGCCGTTCCCGACCACCGCCTATATCGGCCACCCGGCCTACAAGCGGATGGGCGCGCGCTCCGGCTATATCATCGGCGTTGGCATCGTGATCCCCTTTGCCGCCTTCTTTGGCCTGCTGGCGTTCCTCAACACCCTGATCCCCGTGGCCGCCGCCGCACCGGTGCTGGTGTTTGTGGCGCTCAGCCTGGTGACCAATACAGCGCATTCGGTGAAAACCGACCATATCGCCGCGGTGACCATCGCGATGATGCCGCATGTCTCGGCCTTCCTGGTGATCAAATGGGGTGCACTGGCAGGCGCGTTGGGCGCACTCGGTGCCACCGGCATGGCCCAGCTGGGCGATCCGGAACTGACCGCGGCGCTGCTGCAGCAGGGCGCGCACTATGAGGGCCATCTGGCGCTCAGCCAGGGTGCGATCCTGACCGGCCTGATCTGGGGCGCCATTGTGGCCAGCGTGATCGACGGCGACTTCCGCAACGCGGGCGGCTTTGCCCTGGCGGCGGCGGTGATGTCGCTGATCGGCGTGATCCACTCTGCCAGCCTGCATTGGCCGGAGTTCAGCGGTGTCGCCATGGGCTACCTGATCGCTGCCGCCTTCCTGTTCATCTACCCGATCTTCCACAAGGCGGATGAGCATGAAGAAGCCGAAGACGACGGTATCAAACCGCATGTGCCGCACCTGCCGGCAGGCGAATAATCCCAAATGAAAATGGGCAGGGGGCCGCACGCCCCCTGCCTGCGAACCAAGGACAACACTGACATGACAACGAAACAGACGCTGCTGCGCGGCCGGGTGCTTTCCTTCACCGCCGAGCCGCAAGACCCCCAGGACACCAGCGCCTATGAGTTCATCGAGGACGGCGCGCTGCTGGTTGCCGACGGCATGATCCTGGCCAAGGGCAGCTACGGCGACGTCTCGGCCCAGGCAACCGGGGCCGAAGTGATCGACCACCGCCCCAACATCCTGATGGCCGGCTTCATCGACACCCACCTGCATTTCCCGCAGGTGCAGGTGATCGCCTCCTGGGGCTCGCAGCTGCTGGAGTGGCTGAACAACTACACCTTCCCGGAGGAGGTCCGCTTTGCCGATGCCGGCCACAGCAACGAAATGGCGGGCCATTTCTTCGACCTGCTGACCAGCCACGGCACCACCACCGCAGTGGCCTATTGCTCGGTCCACAAGACCTCAGCCGAGGCCTATTTCACCGAGGCCGCACGCCGCAACATGCGGATGATCGGCGGCAAGGTGCTGATGGACCGCAACGCGCCCGAGGGTCTGCTGGACACCCCCGTCAGCGGCTATGACGACACCAAGGAGCTGATCGCGAAATACCACGGCAAGGGCCGCGGCATGTATGCGATCACCCCGCGCTTTGCCATCACCTCCACCCCCGACCAGATGGAGATGGCGGGTGCCCTGGTGCAGGAGCACCCGGACTGCTACGTGCAGACCCACCTGTCGGAAAACCACGACGAAATCGCCTTCACCGCAGAGCTTTATCCGCAGGCGCGCGACTATCTGGACGTCTACCAGTCTTACGGGCTGCTGACGGAAAAGATGCTGCTTGGCCACTCGATCCACTTGCAGCCGCGCGAGATCGACGCGCTGGCGGAAACCCAGGCCAAACCGGTGTTCTGCCCGACCTCCAACCTGTTCCTGGGCAGCGGATTGTTTGACGACGCAGGCCTGCGCGGGCGCGGCATCACCAACGCGATTGCCACCGACATCGGCGCAGGTACCAGCTACTCAATGCTGCAGACCCTGAACGAGGGCTACAAGGTCCTGCAATTGCAGAACCAGAGCCTGCACCCCTTGCGCGCCTTCCACTGGATCACCCGCGGCAACGCCGTGGCACTGGGGCTGGAGGACAAGATCGGCACGCTGGAGGCCGGCACCGAGGCCGACATCGTGGTGCTCGATTCCCGCGCCACCCACGCAATGGACCTGCGGATGCAGCGCGCCGAAACCCTGTCCGAAGAACTGTTCATCCTGCAGACCCTGGGCGATGACCGTTCGATCGCGCAGACCTATGTGGCCGGGCAGCCTATGAAGGCCTGACACGGAAGCCGCGGGCAAACGCCCGCGGCATTTCGCCCCTCATATTTTTACCATAATCCCTATTACATTCTTTTTCTTATGCCGCTCCGGAGCATCTGCGGAACAGACGGCAACAAGCCGCCCAGGAATAATTGACAAAATTAGTAAATTAAATTACCCGCCGCGCTCGAAGGAGTTGCGGATGTTTTTTGACCTGGCTGAATTGCGCGCGTTCGGCGCCCGTCCCTGCCTGATTTCGGCGGATGGACGCCAGCTGACCTATGCCGCTTTGGCGGATGCTGCAGAACAGTTTGCCCGCCAGCTGCCACAGGACCGGCGGCTGATTGCGATTGAGGCCGCCAGCACGCGCGAGGCCATCACCGCCTATCTCGGCGCGCTGGCCGCAGGACATGCCGTGATGCCGCTGCCCGCCGGGGATGAGGCCACCGCAGACAGTCTGACAAACCGCTTCCGCCCCGCCGCCAGCTTCCGCTGCATCGGCGGCACCTGGCAGCTGCTGGCCCATGCGCATGAACCGGCAGAGATCCATCCGGACCTAGCCCTGCTGCTGCAAACCTCCGGCAGCACCGGCCACGGGCGCGGCGTGCGCCTGTCCGCGACGGCCGTGGACAGCAATGCCCGCGCCATTGCGGAGTATCTGGATATCCAGACCCGGGACCGCGCCGCGCTGATCCTGCCGCTGCATTATTCCTATGGCCTGTCGGTGCTGCATTCGCATCTGGCGGCCGGGGCCAGCATCTGGCTCGCACCCGGTTCGGTTCTGGATGCCGGTTTTGCAGATGCGTTTGCGGCCTCCAGTGCCACCAGCCTCGCAGGCGTGCCGCATCACTTCCGGCTGCTGAACAGCGCGGGCCTGTCACATGCGCTGCCGGAAACCATCAAGACCCTTACTGTTGCCGGCGGCGCGATGGAGGCGGATCAAGTCCGAACCTGGGCCGCCCGGATGCAGGCCCGCGCCGGCCGGTTCATTGTGATGTACGGCCAGACCGAGGCCACGGCCCGGATCAGCTATCTGCCGCCGGACCTTGCGCTGAAATACCCTGGCGCCGCGGGCCGCGCCATCCCTGGCGGCCAGCTGCTGCTGCGCGATGCGGGCGGCAAGGAAGTCACCGCGCCCGAAGGCGAGGGTGAGCTGATCTACAAAGGCCCGAATGTGATGATGGGCTATGCCGAAGACAGCGCCGGTCTGGCCAAGGGCGAGGAGCTTGCTGAGCTCGCCACCGGCGACCTGGCCCGTCGCGATGCAAGCGGCCTCTACCACATCACCGGGAGGCTGTCGCGGATGTCCAAGATCGCGGGCCTGCGCATCGGCCATGACGCCATCGAACGCGCGCTGGCTGCCCAGGGGCATGAGGCCGCGGTCTGGGGCGATGATGCCCGCATCTCCATCGCCATCTGCGGGCCAGAGGACGGCATCGCCGCGCTGGCTGCCAAGCTGACTGGCGTCGGCCAGCAGCATTTCTGCGTGATCCCGCGCAAATCCCTGCCGCGCCGGGCAAATGGCAAGATCGACTACCCGGCGCTGAAGGCGCAGGCTGCCAAACCCGCGCACTCGAAGGGCGTGCTGGCCGCCTACCAGGCCGCCTTTGCGCCGCAAACCGTGGGCCGCAACGACAGTTTTGCCTCGCTGGGCGGCGATTCCCTGCGCCATGTGGAACTGTCGCTGGCGCTGGACGACGCCCTGGGCGGCGCCCCGGCCGGCTGGGAATCCATGCCGATCAAGGAGCTGGAGACCATCGCCCCCGCCCGCGGCAGCAGCCTGCCGTTCGAACTGGTCGCGCGGGTGATTGCGATCCTCGCCGTGGTCATCGCGCATCAGACCCATTGGCCCACCTACGGCGGCGCCGCCGCAATGGTGATCCTGATGGGGATGAGCGTCGCAGGCTACCGCTGGGAGGCCCTGAGTTCGGGGGACATGCGCAGCTTCTTCAAACCCGTGGCCGCGGTGCTGATCCCCTATTACCTGGTACTGGCAGGCTATGCCGTCGCGTGGGAGCAGGTGCCCTGGGTCTCTGTCTTCCTGGCCGGGAACTTTGCCCTGACCACGCCGGAAACCCATCTGATGCTGCCCTATCTCTACTGGTTCGTGGAGGCCTACTGGCAGATCACCCTGCTGATCGCCCTGCCCTTTGCCCTGCCGCCCGCGCGGCGATGGCTGGCAGCACAGGGCGCCTACCGCGCGGGCCTGTGCCTGCTGGGGATTGCCGTGGCGCTGCGGCTGATCGCGCCGGAGGTCTGGCAGATCGGCGGCCGCGCGCAGTTCACTGTTCCGTGGGTTCTCTACCTGTTTGCCATCGGCTGGTGCATCACCGCCGCCCGCGGGCTGCGCCAGCAGCTGGTGCTGCTGGGCGCCGCATGCGTGATCATGCCGTCAGCCGCCTACCTCGGCGGCAACTGGTACGGCGGCTGGATCAAGTACATGTGGCTCTTGGCGCTGATCGCCGGGCTGATCTTTGTCCAGCGGGTGCCGCTGCCGCGCCCGGTTTCGCGTACTGTCATGCGGCTGGCGCAGGCCGCCTTCCCGATCTACCTGCTGCACCGGCTGGTGCCGGAAGTCCTGATGCCGATGATCGGGCTGGAGGGACGCAGCTCGCTGGTCAACACGCTCGGCATCCTCGGCGGCATCGCGCTGGGGCTGGCCGTTGCCTCCCTGCAGCGGCAGCTGGTGCGGGCCTGGGCCAACGCCCGCGCCCGCCAGCCGTCGCTTGCGGAAGCCTAGGCAAGCGCCGCCACCGCCCGCCCGATCCGGCTCAGCGCCTCGCGCAGCTCCGCCTCGGATGTGGCATAGGAAATCCGGAAATAGGGAGAGATGCCAAAGGCGCGGCCCGGCACCACTGCCACATGATGCCGGTCCAGCAGCCAGGCGCAGAAATCCGCGTCCGTTTCCAGCACCTTGCCCTCCGGCGTGCGCTTGCCCAGCACGCCGGCGCAATTGGCAAATGTGTAGAACGCCCCCTCCGGCACCGGGCAGCTGATCCCCTCCATGCCGTTCAAGGCTTCGACCACCAGATCGCGCCGCATCTGGAAACTGGCCCGCCGTTCTGCCAGCACCCCCTGCGGGCCGTTCAGCGCCGCCTCTGCCGCCGCCTGCGAAATGGACGACGGGTGCGAGGTCGATTGCGACTGCACCACCTTCATCGCATCAATCAGCGCCTTCGGTCCGCCCGCATAGCCCAGCCGCCAGCCGGTCATTGCATAGGCCTTGGAGACGCCGTTGACCGTCAGCACCCGGTCCTTCAGCCGCGGCTCCACCTGCGCGGGAGTGGCGAATTCAAAGCCGCCATAGGTGATGTGCTCATACATGTCGTCGGCCATCAGCCAGACATCCGGGTGCCGCAGCAGCACCTCCAGCAGCGGCTGATAATCCGCGGTACTGTAGCCGGCGCCGGCCGGGTTCGAAGGCGAGTTCAGCAGCAGCCAGCGGGTGCGCGGGGTGATCGCCGCCTCCAGCTTCTCCGCCGTCAGCCGGAAACCGGTGTCATCCCCGCAAGGCACCAGGACAGGCTCGCCGCCGGCAATGCGGATGATGTCGGAATAGGAGGTCCAATATGGCGTCGGCACGATCACCTCATCGCCGGGATTGAGGCTGGCCATGAAGGCATCGAACAGGATTTCCTTGGCGCCGGTGCCGGCGATGATCTCGTCCAGCGCATAATCCAGCCCGTTGTCACGCTTGAACTTGGCCTGGATTGCCTGCCGCAGCGCCAACGTGCCGCCGAGCGGAGTGTATTTCGTCTCCCCCGCCCGCATCGCGGCAGCGGCGGCTTCCTTGATGTGGTCCGGTGTGTCGAAATCCGGCTCGCCCGCGCCCAGGATAATCACCGGTACGCCCTGCTGCTTCATCTCCGCGGCCTTGGCGCCGATGGTCAGAATTTCGGAGACCTCGAGCGGGTCAAGACGGGCGGCGCGGCGGAACTGGGCCATGGCAAAGGCTCCCTTCTGGTTTTGGCACAGCCAGAATGAAACGAAAGCCGCTCTTGAAATACCAGCCCATTACGACACAACTAATTCCAGATTGTCATGGTACATGCATAAACCACCTAGGGCTGCGCCTGCCTGGGTAGGTGCGAATGCACCTGTCCGTTTTGCCGGAGGCAAACCTCCGGTTTGACGGGCAGGCAGGTGCAGCCCGGCTTGTCGGCCGGGCAAAACATCTCAATCTCACTTTGAACGCAATTGCTTCTTTAGCCACCTTTCGAATTTCTGCACCGCCTCCGGCACCACCCCGTGCGGGCGCACCAGGTAATAGCGCTTGCGCGACTCCAGCGCAGGCCCCGGGATGCGCATCAGATCGCCGCCCGCAATCTCCCGCGCCACCATGTCATAGGGCACAATCGCCGCGCCCAGCCCCGCCGCTGCTGCCGCAATCACCATAGAGTGCTGGTCGAAATAGCGTCCGTCCTGCCGCGGCGCGCCCGCCAGCCCTGCGCGCTCGAACCACTCCGCCCAGGAGCCCGCGCGGCTTTCCAGATGCAACAGCGGCGCCTGTGCCAGATTATGCGCCTGCTCCAGCTGATGGGCGGCATAGAACCCTGGTGCGCAGACCGGCACCATCTCCTCGCCGAACAGCGGCGCCATGCGGGTGCCGGGCCAGTTATCCAGCCCGTAATGCACCGCCAGGTCGAAATTCTCGCGGGCAAAATCAAACGGCTCCAGCCGGGTGGAGAAGCTCAGCTCCACCTCCGGGTGGAGGGCAAAAAAATCCGGCAGCCGCGGGATCAGCCAGAGGTTGGCAAATGCCGGCAGCACCGCAATCCGCAGGGCCGACCGCCCGGCCCCGGCAGCCGCAGCCTTTTGCAAGGTGGCGCGCAGCCCCGCCAGATCCAGCTCCAGATCGGCCGCCAGCCCCTGCCCCGCCGGGGTCAGCACCACGCCGCGGCCTGCCCGCTGGAACAGGTCGAAGCCCAGATCCGCCTCCAGTTCCTTCACCTTCTTGCTGACCGCGCTCTGGGTCAGCCCCAGCTCCTCCCCCGCGGCAGTGAAACTTTGATGCCGCGCGGCACTTTCGAAACAGCGCAGATGGGTCAGGCTCGGCAATCGCATGTCAGCTCTCCTCCAGCTGCGCCAGCAGCCATTCGCGGAACTTGATCAGCGGATAGTCCTCCGCCTGATCCGCAGGCCAGACCAGGAAATACTCACCCAGACTCACCGCATCCCCCTCCATCGCCAGCGCCAGCCGCCCTTGCGCAATCTCGTTCTCCGCCAGGAAGTCCGGCAGCAGCGCCACCCCCAGCCCATGCACCGCGCCTTGCGTCATGGCTGAAGACTGGTCAAACAGCATCCCGCGCAGCTTGGCTGCCGGGACATCGTGCAGGTGAAACCACTGCTCCCAGCAGTCGGGATGCGTCTCCAGATGCAACAGCGGATAGTCCAGCAGCTCCACCGGGCTGGCCACCGGCCCGTCCATCAGCCCCGGCGCGCAGACCGGCAACACGTGTTTCGGCATCAGCGGCAGATACTCCACCCCCGGCCAGTCCCGCGTGCCGTAGTGAATCGCCGCCTGCGCCGTGCCACCGTCAAAGCTGAACGGCAGATTGTGGGTGTGCAGGTTCACCGTGATACCGGGATGGCTGGCGGCAAACCCTTTCAGCCGCGGCGCCAGCCAATGCAGGCCGAAGGACGGAAGGATCGACAGGGTGAAACTGCCGCCATCCGGGTTGGCGCGCAGCTTGACCGAGGCCTGCGCCAGCCGGGTCAGGATCGCGCGCGCCTCCTTGGCAAAGCCAGCGCCCGCCGGTGTCAGCTGCATCCGCATCTGGTCGCGGGCAATCAGGTCCACCCCCATCTGCTCCTCCAACTGTTTCAGCTGGCGGCTGACGGCGCTTTGCGTCAGCGACAGATCCTCTGCCGCGGCTGAGGCGCTGCCAAGCCGGTCCACGGCCTCCAGCGCCAGCAGCGACGGGATCGAGGGCAGAAAGCGGCGCGGGGCAATCATATGATCTTTGCTCATATCTTCAGGATTTTGTTTCAATAGCAATCCGCGCCGAAGGGTGCAATTTCTATATCCAACCGACGCCCGGCGGGACACCGGCGCAAATCAGGCTAAAGTTTTGCTCATGCCCTGCCCTCGCACCGAAAGGACGCTGATATGCCCCATTCCGACATCCTCGCCGCTGCCGGCCTGACCGAAGCCGAAATCACAGGCGGCAGCCTCTCTGTCACCACGCCGGTAGACGGCAGCGAAATCGCCCGCCTGAAAACCCACACCGCGGCGGAGGCCGAAGCGCAAATCGCCGCCGCCAAATCCGCCTTCAAATCCTGGCGCCTGGTGCCAACCCCGCGCCGCGGCGAGCTGGTGCGCCTGCTGGGGGACGAACTGCGCAAGGAAAAGGAAAACCTGGGCCGCCTTGTCACACTGGAATGCGGCAAGATCTACCAGGAGGGCCTCGGCGAAGTGCAGGAGATGATCGACATCTGCGACTTTGCGGTCGGCCTGTCGCGCCAGCTCTACGGCCTCACCATCGCGTCTGAGCGCCCCGGCCACGCGATGCGCGAGACATGGCACCCGATGGGCACCTGCGGCATCATCACCGCCTTCAACTTCCCCGTCGCCCCCTGGTGCTGGAACGCGGCGCTGGCGCTGGTCTGCGGCGATCCGGTGATCTGGAAACCGTCGGAGAAAACCCCGCTGACCGCCCTTGCCGTGCAGAAAATCTGCGACCGCGCCATGGCGGGTTTTGGCGATGACGCGCCCGAGGGCCTCATCCAGGTGCTGATCGGCGAGCGGGACCTGGGCGAGGCGCTTACCGCCTCCAGAGACGTCGCCATCATCTCCGCCACCGGCTCGGTGCCGATGGGCAAGGCGGTTGCGGGTGATATGTCCAAGCGCCTCGGCCGCACCATTCTGGAACTGGGCGGCAACAACGCGATGATCGTGGCACCCTCCGCCGATCTGGAAATGGCCCTGCGCGCCATCGTGTTCTCCGCCGTCGGCACCGCCGGCCAGCGCTGCACCTCGCTGCGCCGCCTGATCGTGCACGAGGACATCTATGACGCGCTGATCCCGCGCCTGATCAAGGCCTATGTGGGCCTGCCCATCGGCGACCCGCTGGCCGACGGAACCCTGGTCGGCCCGCTGATCAACGGCGCCGCGCTGGACGCGATGACCAGCGCGCTGGACCGTGCTCAGAGTGAAGGCGGCAAAGTGCACGGCGGCACCCGCGCGCTGGCGGACAGCCACGGCGATGCGGCCTATGTGCACCCGGCCATCGTCGAGATGCCGGCCCAGACGGAGATCATGCACACCGAAACCTTTGCCCCGATCCTCTATGTGGTAAAGTACTCCGATCTGGACCAAGCCATTGAAATGCAGAACGAAGTGCCCCAGGGCCTCAGCTCCTGCATCTTCTCTACCGACGTGCGCGAAACCGAATATTTTCTCTCGGCAGCGGGCTCCGACTGCGGTATTGCCAACGTGAACATCGGCCCTTCCGGCGCTGAAATCGGCGGCGCATTCGGGGGCGAGAAAGAGACGGGCGGCGGCCGCGAAAGCGGCTCCGACGCCTGGAAAGGATACATGCGCCGGCAGACCAACACCGTGAACTATTCGCGCGAGCTGCCGCTTGCTCAGGGGATCAAGTTTGACATCTGATCTGGCGTCCTGCCTCTGGCACCAAACCTGCCAGGAAAACCTTGCCTTCCCGGAACTCACCGGGGAGGCAGAGGCCGATCTTGTGGTGATCGGCGGCGGCTACACCGGCTGCTCTGCAGCCCTGAAAGCCGCGGAACTGGGCGCCTCGGTCCACCTCATCGAAGCGGACGAGATCGGCTGCGGCGGCTCCGGCCGCAACGTGGGGCTGGCCAACGCGGGCCTCTGGCTGCCACCCGAAGACATCAACTCCGCGCTGGGGCCGGAGACCGGCAGCCGCCTCTCCTCCCTGCTGGCGGGCGCCCCCGGGATGGTGTTCTCGCTGATCGAAAAACACGCCATCCAATGCGAGCCGGAACGCGGCGGCACCCTGCACTGTGCCCATGCGCCCGACGGAATGAAAGACCTGCAGCGCCGCCACGCCCAGCTCACCGCCATCGGTGCGCCGGTGGAGCTGCTCTCCCGTGCAGAGGCGGTGCAGCGAACGGGGTCAGACGCCGTGCACGGCGCGCTGTTCGACCCACGCGCGGGCACCATCCAGCCGCTGGCCTACGTCCGCGGCCTCGCCCGCGCTGCGGCAAACGCAGGCGCGCAGCTGCACGGCCATTCCCCCGCAACGGCCATCAGCCGCGACAGCGGCACCTGGCATGTGGCGACGCCCAGGGGCAGCATCCGCGCCAAACACCTGATCATGGCCACCAACGCCTATGCCCGCGAGATCTCCGGCTACGCAGCGCCGCAGGTGATCCCGGTGCATTACTTCCAGGCCGGCACCGATCCGCTGCCCGCATCCCTGCTGAAAAAAATCCTGCCGGGCAGGGAAGGCTGCTGGGACACCGCGCTGGTGATGTCGTCATGGCGGCTGGACCAGGCCGGGCGGCTGGTCATCGGCGGCATGGGCGCGCTCAACCATTTCGGCAGCGCCCTGCACCGCAACTGGCTGCCCCGCAAGCTGGCAGCGCTGTACCCGGAACTGAAAGATGTGCAGCTCCGCAGCCACTGGCACGGCCGCATCGCCATGACCACGGAGCACCTGCCCAAAATCCTGGACTTGCAGGGCGGCTATGCCTGTTTCGGCTACTCCGGCCGCGGCATCGGCCCCGGCACCCTGTTCGGCGCGGCAATGGCCGAGGCGCTGCTGACAGGTGACAGCGCCTGCCTGCCAGTTCCGCCCGCCCCGGGTCACAGCCTGCCCCTCGCGGGCCTGCGCAGCGCCTATTACGAAACCGGCGCCACGCTCACTCATCTTTTCAGCAATAGATGAAAGAAAAGGCGGGTCCAATGCCCGCCCCCTTTTACTCGCAGCCAGCAATCGCCGCGCCGATGTCCTGAAGCAGCGCCGGATAGAACTGCGGACCCGGCTCCAGCCCCGCCCCCAGCGGATCCAGCACAGCGGTGCCAGCCGCGGTGCCGTCCAGCACTGTGGCAACCAGTCCCGGGTTGAACTGCGGCTCCGAGAACACGCAAGCCACTTTCAGATCCGCCACCACATCCCGGATTTCAGCAACCCGCGCCGGGCTGGGCTTCACCGCGTCGCTCAGCGAGATCGCCCCCGCAGCACTCAGGCCAAAGCCCTGCTCGAAATATTGATAGGCGTCATGGAACACGATGAACGGCTTGTCCTGGAACGGCGCCAGCTGGGCTGAGACTGTTGCAACGGCTTCTGCGATCTCCTGCTTACCGGCTTCGGCATTCGCCCGGTAGGCGGCCGCGTTATCCGGGTCGTTCTCTGCCAGTTCTTCTGCGATCACGTCCAGCCAGGCCTGGGCATTGGCCGGCAGCAGCCAGGCATGCGGATCGGCACCCTCGTGGTGATGGCCGTGGGCTTCGGCGTGATCCTCATGGCCCACGTCGCCTTCTCCTTCGGCATGCTCCTCATGATCATGATCGTCATGTCCATCGCCATGCTCAGCATGGTCTTCGTGACCCGCGTGATCATCATGACCTTCGGCATGTTCATCATGCTCGCCATGCTCCGCGTGGCCGTCGTGAGAATCGTGATCGTCATGCTCTTCTTCATGCGCATGCGCCTCGAACCGGGCCCCCTCGCGGAACGGCAGCACCGTGGTGCCCTTGGCCTCCAGCAGCTCAATCCTGTGCGCATCGCCGGCCAGTTCCTCCAGCGGGCCTTCCAGCCAGGGGGTCAGCGGCTCGCCCAGCCAAAACACAATATCCGCCTGGTCCAGCGCCCGCGCCTCCGACGGGCGCATCGAGTAACCATGCGGCGACGCTCCCGGCGGCACCACCAGCGCCGGCTCGCCCAGACCCTGCATCACCCGTGCCACCAGTCCGTGCACCGGCGCGATATCTGCCGCCACCCGCGGCACCTCTGCCGCCGCAGCCCCTGCCCCGGCCAGCAAGGCCGCCGCGCTCGCTGTCCACATCCCCGTTTTCCGCATGACGCGCCCCATGTAATCTTATAACATCACGCGGCTTGATAAACGTCATAACATAACATATCAAGAGGCAAATCCGCCGCCGCCCAAAGGACCCCGGACATGGACTCCATCGGCTTTGCCCCGCACGACCACAGCAGCTGCATCCAGGACGGCATCGCCGCCGTGGATGCCCAGTGCCGGGCCGAAGGCCTGCAGTTCACCCCGGTCCGCCGCCGGGTGCTGGAGATTCTGCTGCAAGAACACCGCGCGCTGGGAGCCTATGAAATCCTCGACCGGCTGCGCGAAGAGGGCCTTGGCTCGCAGCCGCCCGTCGCCTACAGGGCGTTGGATTTCCTGGTGAAAAACGGCTTTGCCCATAAGATCGAGCGCCTGAATGCATTTATCGCCTGCACCCATCCGGGCGAGAGCCACGCCCCGGTTTTCCTGATCTGCCGCGCCTGCGACGCGGTGGCCGAGGCGCAGCGCGAGCCAACCCAGGGCCAGCTTGGCGAGGCCGCCCGCGACGCTGGTTTCGTGATTGAGCGCGCGGTGATCGAGGCCGAGGGCCTGTGCCCGAAATGCCAAGCGAAGCCCGCCGCATGACCAGCCTGATTTCCCTGGACGGCCTCACCGTCGCGCATGGCGGCAACACGGTTCTGTCCGGCGTCAGACTGTCGATTGCACCCGGTGAGATTGTCACCGTGGTCGGCCCCAACGGCTCTGGCAAGTCCACCCTGCTGCGCAGCGTGATCGGCGCGCTGAAGCCATCCCGCGGCACCGTAACCCGGGCACAAGGGCTGCGCATCGGCTATGTGCCGCAGAAACTGCACATCGACCCCACCCTGCCGCTGACTGTGCGCCGCTTCCTCAGCCTGCCGGACCGGGTGTCCGACGCCCGCGCCGCTGAGGCATTGCAGCAGGCAGGTGCCGGCGATCTGGCGGCCCGGCAAATGTCGGGCCTGTCGGGCGGACAGTTCCAGCGGGTGCTGCTGGCCCGCGCGCTGCTGTGCAATCCGCAGCTGCTGATCCTGGACGAGGCCACCCAAGGGCTGGACCAGCCCGGCTCCGCCGCCTTTTACCAGCGCATAGAAAAGGTCCGCCAGGAGCTGGGCTGCGCGGTGCTGATGGTCAGCCACGAACTGCATGTGGTGATGGCCGCCTCCGACCGGGTGATCTGCCTCAATGGCCATGTCTGCTGCGAAGGCGCCCCGGAGCATGTCGCCTCCGCCCCGGAATACCGTGCCCTGTTCGGCACCGGCACCCAGGGCGCGCTGGCGCTCTACCGGCATGAACACAACCACAGCCACGACCACGGCTGCGCCCATGATCACGAGCATGGCCATGGGCACCAACACGAGGCCGCCGAATGACCCTGCTGGACGATTTCCTGATCCGTGCCGCGCTGGCGGGCATCGGCGTGGCGCTGGCCGCCGCGCCCTTGGGCTGTTTTGTGGTCTGGCGGCGGATGGCCTATTTCGGCGACGCCACTGCGCATGCCTCGATCCTCGGCGTAGCGCTGGCGCTCAGCTTTGATGTCTCGGTCTTTGCAGGCGTTCTGGCCACCGCGATGGCAATGGCCACCACAGTGTCGGCGCTGGCAGGGCGCGGCTATGCCATGGACACGCTCCTGGGGGTCCTGGCGCATTCCTCGCTTGCCTTCGGCCTGGTTGCCGTCTCCTTCCTGCAGGGGGTGCGGATCGACCTGATGGCCTATCTTTTCGGTGATATCCTGGCGGTGGGCCGGGCCGATCTGGCTGTGATCTGGGGCGGCGCGGTGCTGGTGCTGGCACTGTTGTGGTGGCGGTGGTCTGCACTGCTGACCGCGACCCTGAACCCGGACCTGGCCCATGCCGCCGGCATTGATCCCCGGCGCGAGCAGATGGTGCTGACCATCGCGCTGGCGCTGGTTGTGGCGGTGGCGATCAAGGTGGTCGGCGTGCTGCTGATTGCCGCCATGCTGCTG
>NZ_LYUZ01000101.1 GCF_001679925.1 Leisingera sp. JC1
CGTTGGACAGGATCTGGCGTAATTTAAGCTACTCTCTGCCGCTGCTGACCAGGTTGGGTTTCGTCTTTTCTCAGCCAATAGACCATGGCAGGAGGCTTGCCGCCAAGGGCGGAATGTGGGCGTTTTCGATTATAGAACTCGATCCATCTGCCGACGCCCGCCTTCGCCTCTGATCCAGTCTCCCAAGCGTGCAGGTAGACGCACTCGTATTTCAGACTCCGCCAGAGCCGCTCCACGAAGATGTTATCGCGGAACCGGCCTTTGCCATCCATCGAGATGCGCACACCGGATCGCCGCAGCCTGTCCGTCCAGGCGAAGGACGTGAACTGGCTGCCCTGATCTGTATTCATGATCTCGGGCGGGCCGAACTTGTGGATGGCCTCGTTCAGCGCCTCGACACAGAAGTCCGCTTCCAGCGTGTTCGAGATGCGCCAGGCCAGCACCTTGCGGGTGTGCCAGTCAATGATCGCCACCAGATACAGGAACCCCTTGCGCATTGGCAGATAGGTGATGTCTGCCGCCCAGACCTGGTTCGGGCGCCCCACCCGCAGACCACGCAGCAGATAGGGGTAGGTCTTGTGTCCCTTCGCTGCCTTGCTGGTGTTGGGCTTCTGGTAGATCGGCATGAGCCCCATCACCCTCATCAGCCGCCTGATCCGCTTTTCGTTCACCAAATGCCCCTCATTGCGCAGATGCCAAGTCATCTGCCGCACACCGAAGAACGGCGTTTCCAGGAACTGTTCGTCGATCCGACGCGCATGAGCCCCATCACCCTCATCAGCCGCCTGATCCGCTTTTCGTTCACCAAATGMCCCTCATTGCGCAGATGCCAAGTCATCTGCCGCACACCGAAGAACGGCGTTTCCAGGAACTGTTCGTCGATCCGACGCATCAGCATCAGGTTCAGAGCCGTCTCGCCTTTGGGTTGATAATAGAACGACGACCGCGAGATCGACAGCAGCTTGCACTGCTTGCCAATGGGCAGATTGGCATTGGCAGGCTCGATCATTTTCCGCCTCACTTGCCGATCCACGGTTTGAGCTTTCGTGACAAAAAATCGTTGGCAACGGCCAGCTCCCCAATCTTAGCGTGCAGCTCTTTGACCTGTTCTTCGTCAATCTCCGGGGTTTTCTTGCCGCCACGCTCGAACACGCCGGACGCGCCCTCCAGGAGCGCCCGCTTCCAGCTGTGGATCATCGTCGGATGAACGCCAAATTGGCTTGCCAGCTCTGCAACAGTCCGCTCGCCCTTCAAAGCCTCAAGTGCGACCTTGGCCTTNGCTCGAACACGCCGGACGCGCCCTCCAGGAGCGCCCGCTTCCAGCTGTGGATCATCGTCGGATGAACGCCAAATTGGCTTGCCAGCTCTGCAACAGTCCGCTCGCCCTTCAAAGCCTCAAGTGCGACCTTGGCCTTGAACTCAGGCGAATGGTTCTTCCGTTTCGACATCTCTGATCTCCTCTGCGTCGAAGATCAACAGACAGCAAATCGTAGCTTACGTCAGTGTCCGAAATTCAGGGGGTAGCTCAAGTCGCCTAATTCCGCATAAGCAATCAGTGGCTGCGAGGTCGCTCTTTCTGTAGTGTCAGAGCGCTTCTTTTGCTTCCACTTGCCGAGAATTTCTCCGGGTACTCGCTGCTTCACCCAGTTGGTGCCGTGGGCATTGGTCATCAAATTGAAGACAAATTGACGCAGTTCATACTCAAACCGCATTAGTTGGTTATGCGCCTCGTTTGTCCTTTGAAAATCGTCTTCGGTAGTTTCGCTGCTCTCCTCTTCAGATACTTCCTCTACATAATTGAGACCGGCTGAACTCATTCCGCTTCTGAAGGTGGTTTCGGGTAGCTCAACTAACTCCCGCGCAAGTCCTTGCGAGACATAAAATTCAGTGCGGATAATTGGGTCGAGAAGAGCTTTAAAATCGACTTTCAGAGGTTGACGCCAATCACCAAGATCAACTCGTAGAACTTGGGCGAGGTCTTCATCGAAACTGGGAAGCGTGTTCACAAGGTTCCCGATGCCCTGAATTTCCGCCAGGGCTGTTATTGAGCCAAAGTTGAGGCTTTCTAACTGTTCGGGTATAGTAATACCCAACGCGAAGCGCCGAAAATAGTCTGCCTTAAGGTCATATCTGTCAAGGGTGTCCAACAAGCCAATCTTAGGAGCATTCAATCTTAGCTGCTCTAGATTCGCTTCCGAGGCGATGCCGGTACCAGCCAAACTTGCAACTAGTTTGGAAAGAGATTCATTGGGCTCTGCAAGGGCAAGATCCAATACTCCTGCTAGACCTACCGATTGCTCAAGTAGCTTCACTTTTGCAAGGTCGTTATCAGTGGATATGCCCGGTACAGATACAGTTTCGCCCAGCTGGTCGATGATGGATTGGTACTCGACTGGGAGCGCAGAGGCTTGCATCAGTCGAGCGGCTTTTAGAACTGGAGTGTCTTGTAGTGCTAGGATTTTGCGTAGACGGTCTTTCATTCAGGAAAACTCAGCGGCTGAAATTCGTGTAAGGGTATTCCGTATTCTCCATCATGGTTGAATGGTAGCTCAGCGCAACTAACAATGCCGATATTGTTCCCAGAACCCAGCCTCTCAGCTTGGGGTTGATTTGTAAAACTAAAGCCCCGGATCACCTCCGGGGCCTTCTGCATTTCTCAGGGCAGCTGTCGCCTCAAAACCGCCCCCTCACCCCTCCCGCAAATCCTCCGGCAGCAATGCCTCCGGGATGTTCTGGTAGCACACCGGGCGCAGGAAGCGGCGGATGGACAGGGTGCCCACAGACGTCGCGCCGAAGTTGGTGGAGGCCGGGTAGGGGCCGCCGTGGACCATGGTGTCGCTGACCTCAACCCCGGTGGGGAAGCCGTTGGCCAGCACCCGGCCGGCCTTGCGCTCCAGCACCGGCAGCAGGGTCTGGCCTTGGGCAGTGTCAGCTTCGTCCAGATGCAGGGTGCAGGTCAGCTGGCCCTGCAGCGCGCGGGCGATCTCCAGCATCTCGGCGTCGCTGTCGGCGGTGATCACCAGACCCAGCGGGCCAAAGACCTCCTCGGCCAGGATCTCGTTATCGAGCCAGGTGCGGGCTTCGGTCACATAGAGGTAGGGCGCGGCGGTGCGGGTGTTGCAGCTGGTGGTCAGCAGCTCGCGCACGCCCGCGGTGGCGGCGACGCGGCGCTGGCCGTCCTGGTAGGCGCTGGCGATGCCCTCGGTCAGCATGGTCTGGGGGGCGACCGCTGACAGGGCGGCGGTGGCGGTGTCGATGAAAAGCTCGGCTTCGGCGCCTGCGCGCAGCACCGCGATGCCGGGGTTGGTGCAGAACTGGCCCGCGCCCATGGTCAGCGAGGCGGCCCAGCCGGTGGCGATTTCCGCGCCGCGATTGGCGAGGGCGGCGGTGAGGATGAACATCGGGTTCACGGATCCCAGCTCGCCGAAGAAGGGGATCGGCTCGGGGCGGGCAGCGCAGAGGTCAAAGAGGGCGCGGCCGCCTGCGAGGGAGCCGGTGAAGCCCACGGCCTTGATCAGCGGGTGCTGGACCAGCGCCGCGCCGACCTCGCGGTTGCCGCCCTGGATCAGGCTGAAGACGCCGGGGTGGAGGCCGCATCTGGTGATCGCGGCCAGGATCGCTTCGGCGACGATTTCGCCGGTGCCGGGATGGGCGCTGTGGCCCTTGACCACGACCGGGCAGCCCGCGGCCAGCGCCGCGGCGGTGTCGCCGCCGGCGGTGGAGAAGGCGAGCGGGAAGTTGGAGGCGCCGAAGACCGCGACCGGCCCCAGCGGGCGCTGCATCATGCGCATGTCGGGCCGGGGCAGGGGCGCGCGGTCCGGCAGGGCGGCGTCATAGCGGCGGTCGAGGTAATCGCTCTTCAGGATATGCTCGGCAAAGATGCGCAGCTGGCCCGTGGTGCGGCCGCGCTCGCCCTGCAGGCGGGCCTCGGGCAGGCCGGTTTCCTGGGTGCCGATGGCGGTGATGTCTTCCGCGCGGGCCTCGATCTCATCGGCGATGGCGTGGAGGAAGGCGGCGCGCTCTGCCCGGCTGGTGCTGCCGTAGCTGGCAAAAGCGTCCTCTGCCGCCTCTACTGCCGCGTTGACGTCTCTGACGCGGCCAACGGAGAAGTCGTGGCTGGCACCGCTGGCGGGGGCGGAGGGGAAGCGGGTGCCGCCGGGCACCCAGGCGCCAGCGATCAGGTGGTTTCCGTGCGGTGTGAACATGGGCGGGCCTCTGTCTCGTGGGGTCAGTGAATCTTGATACAGGATAATGGATACAAAATGCGAATTGTGCAAGATGCTGACCGGAGAAAACCGGGCGGTTCACGTGTCAGAAGCTGAAATAGGGCGGGTTAGCTGTCGGCCGTGGCGCGGTGTTCGGCGACCAGCGACAGCAGTTCCTCCTTGGTGCGGGAGATGTGATGGGTCAGCGCGGCGCAGGCGCCCTCCACATCGCGGGCCTGGGCCAGGTCCAAGAGGTCGTGGTGCTCTTTCTTGGCAGGCTCGCGCTGTTTCATCACGCTGAGGTGCATCCGGATGAAGCGGTCGCAATGCAGGCTGATGCCCTGCAGCACCTCGTTGGTCAGCTTGCGGTCCGCAGCGGCATAGAGCGCCGAGTGGTATTTGTGATTGAGCGCGCCCCATTTGGCCACGTCATTGGCATCGTAAGACGCGTCCATGTCCTTGAGGATCCGGGTGCAGCGCGCGAAGTCCTCGGTGGTCATGGCGGGGATCGCGCGGCGGAACAGGTCCACTTCCAGCAGGATGCGCAGGTCGAAGATCTCCGCGATTTCACGCAGTGAATGCTTGGTGACGGAGGCGCCGCGGTTGTTGGTGAACTGCACCAGGCCTTCGGCGTCCAGCCGTTTCAGCGCCTCGCGGATCGGCATGCGGGAGACCGCGTATTCCTCTGCCAGCGCTTCCTGCCTGATGGTTTCGCCCTCTGCCAGCTCGCCGCTGAGGATGCGTTCGCGCAGGTCGTTGGCAATCACCTCGGGAAGGGAGCTGCGGGTAACGGCGCGTTTGCCTGCCATGGGGGCCTCGTGAAATCAGTTGTTCGTATTTTGGATACGCTAGAGGGTCTGCCCCGTTTCTTCAAGCAATTGGGCCGGTTTAAAGCGGGCAACGGGCGCTGCTGTTCGGCGCGCGGTTTTTGTATCCAAAACCCGGGCCGTCAGGCGCCCCAGGTGTCGCTGAGGCGGTAGCCGCCGGGCCAGGGGTCGTCCGGGTCCAGCATGTGCTGGTGGATGCCGGTGATCCAGCCGCGGCCGCTGAGTTCCGGCACGATTGCCGCGCGCCCCGCCACCGTAGTTTGCTCCACGATCCGCCCGGTGAAGCGGGAGCCGATGATGGACACGGCCTCAAAGGTCTGGTCCGGCGTCATCTGCCCCTTGGCCAGCATCAGTGCCATGCGGGCGGAGACCGCGGTGCCGGTGGGGGAGCGGTCGACCTTGCCCGGCTGGATGGCGACGGCAGAGCGGCTGCTGAGGCCGGTTTCCTTCTCCTCCAGCGGGCCGCAGAAAGCGCAGAAAGAGATGTGGTTCCAGTCCGGGTTCTCCGGGTGGGCGAAGCCCAGCTGCGCGTTGGCGGCCTGCAGGATGCGGGTGCCGAGTTGGGCGATCTGCTTGGCGTTTGCCTCTGTGATCTCCAGCCCCAGATCGGCGGCCTGCACCACCACGAAACTGTCGCCGCCGTAGGCGGTGTCTACGGTCAGCGTGCCAATGCCCGGCACCTCCAGCGCCGCGCCGATCTCACCGGCGAAGCTTGGGACATTCTGCACGAAGATTCGCTCTGCCTTGCCACCCCTGCATTCGGCGCGCACCCGCACCAGCCCGCCGGGGGCCTCCAGCACCAGACGGGTTTCCGGCTCCTGCATCGGCAGGATGCCCCCGTCCAAGAGCACGGTGGAGACGCAGATCGAGTTGGAGCCGGACATTGGCGGGGTGTATTCCGGCTCCATGATGATGAAGCCCATGTCGGCCTCCGGGTGCGTGGGCGGCACCAAGAGGTTCACATGGCGGAACACGCCGCCGCGGGGTTCATTCAGGACGAAGTTCCGCAGGGTCTGGTCGCGGTCGATGAAGGCGCGCTGTTCCCACAGGGTGTCGCCCGGCGGCGGTGCGACGCCGCCAACGATCACGTCGCCCACCTCACCCTCTGCATGGGCGGAAATCACATGGATGGTCTTGCTGCTGCGCATCCGCAGGCCTCCTCAGGAATAGCGGGCAACCGGTTCGCCCAGAGCCTCGAAGATCGGGGTGATCCCCAGGCCGGGTTCATCGGAGGCGGTCATCCGCCCGTTCACACGCTTGGGCGCGCCGCTGGCAATGTCAACGGTGCCATAGCTGTTGAAGTCGGTGGCAGAGAAGGTGAACTCCGCCGGGGTGGAGCGGGCCAGATGGGCGATGGCGGCGGTGGTGATGTCGCCGCCCCAGGTGTCCTCGATGGTCATCGGAATGCCATGCGCCACGCAAAGGTCGCGCATCAGCCTAGCTTTGCTCAGGCCGCCGACCTTGGAGATCTTGAGGTTGATCACGTCCATCGCGTCCTCGGCAATGCCGCGCACCAGCGTGTTGGGGGTGTCGATCACCTCGTCCATCACAAAGGGCAGCGCGGTGCGGCGGCGGATTGAGACGCTTTCCTCGTAGGTGAGGCAAGGCTGTTCCACATAGACGTCGAGGCCCGCGATGGCGCCCACCACCCGCGCCGCCTCGTGCCGGGTCCAGCCGGTGTTGGCGTCGGCCACCAGCAGGTCGGACTTCTTCAGCACCGCACGGGTGGCATGGATGCGGTCGATATCGTCGTTGGCCTCGCCGCCGACCTTGAGCTGGAACTTGGTGTAGCCTTCGGCGGCATAACCCTCGATCTTGCGGGCCATGATGTCCGGGGCCTCCTGGCTGATGGCGCGGTAGAGCACCACATTCTCCTGCGCGGCGCCGCCCAGCAGGGTGTAAACCGGCTGGCCGGTGGCCTTGCCCAGGATGTCCCAGCAGGCGATGTCGACCGGTGCCTTGGCATAGGGGTGGCCGCGCAGGGCGGCGTCCATAGTGCGGTTGATGCCGCCGATATTCAGCGGGTCCTGCCCAATGAGATGCGGTGCCAGTTCGGCCAGACCAGCGCGCACGCCGCGGGCGAAGGAGGGCAGGTAGGCGGAGCCCAGCGGGCAGCACTCGGCATAACCCGTCAGCCCCTCGTCGGTGGTGATTTCCAGCACGGTGCTGTCGAAGACATCAACATAATTGCCGTTCGACCAGCTGTAGCGGCCTTCCTTCAGCGGCAGATCAACCTGATAGACGGTGAGCTGGGTGATCTTCATGGTGCGGGTCCTTTCTGGGGCAGGTCAAAAACGGGTGGCGGAATAGGGCTGCACCGGCAGCGCGGCGGGGATGTTTGCGGCCAGCGCCGCTACCAGCTCAGCGGTGCCGGCGGCCTGGGTCAGGCCCAGATGGCCGTGGCCGAAGGCATAGATCACGCCATCCGCGCGGGCGGAGCGGCTGATCACCGGCAGGCTGTCGGGCATCGAGGGCCGGAAGCCCATCCACTGGGTGCCGCCAGCGGTGTCGAGGTCCGGCAGGAAGTGCTTGGCCTTCTGCAGCAGGATGTCAGCACGGCGGTAGTTCGGCGGCAGTTTCAGCCCGCCGAGTTCTACAGCGCCGCCAACCCGCACGCCGCCGTCGATCTTGGTGACAACGAACCCATGCGCCGGGAAGGTCAGGTGGGTCTTCAGGCCAAAGGCACCGGGGGGCAGGGTGGTGTTGTAGCCGCGTTCGGTCTCCAGCGGGATGTTTTCGCCCAGGGTGCGGGCCAGATGGTGCGACCAGGCCCCGCAGGCCACCACGATCTGCGCCGCGGGGACCGGGCCGTCCTTGGTCTGCGCCACGGTTTGCCCGCCTTCGCTGCGCAGGGCGTTGACTTCAGCGGTGTCTATGCGGCCGCCGCGGTCCACAAAGGTCTGCGCCAGATGCTCCGCCCAGGTCTTGGGGTTCACCGTGTTCATCCAGTCGGGGGTGAAGGCGGCATGGGTGAAGCGCGGCGCCAGGCCGGGCTGAACCTCGGCAATCGCCTCCGGGCTGCGCAGCAGGTCGAAGCGGATGCCATGCTCGCGCCGCAGCTGCCAGCCGGGCAGGGCGGCGCGGAAGGCGGTGTCGCCCTCGTAGAGCTGCATCTGCCCCTCGCGCTGCATCAGCGGCTCGCCCTCTACATCGGCAATCTGGCGTTCCAGTGCGGCGCGAGAATGTGCCATCAGCAGCACCTGCGCCTGCAGCGCCGCCTGGTAGCGGCTGCGCCAGCTGGCGCGCCAGAACCGCAGCATCCAGGGCGCGATCTGCAGCGCATAGGCAGGCGGCACCGACAGGGGGCCCAGCGGATCCAGCAGCCATTTCGGTGCCTTGCGCATGATGCCGGGCGTTGCAAGTGGCACGATGTCGGTAAAGGCGAAGGCTCCGGCGCTGGCGGCCGAGGCTTCAGCCGCGACGCCGGTGCGGTCGAGGATGCGCACGCGGCAGCCCTGTTTCTGCAGCTCCAGCGCGGCGCTGAGGCCGATGATGCCGGCGCCAATGACGAGGATATCGTCTGTGGTTTCAGTGGTCATGAGAGGCTCCGTTACAGGCCAACCAGAAGGGAGGGCAGCCAGGTGGCCAGCTCCGGCACCAGGAGGAGCGCCGCCAGCACCAGGCCTTGTGCGGCCACAAAGGGCAGCACGCCGCGGTACATGTGGCCATAGGTCATGTCCTTGGGGGCAATGGAACGCAGGTAGAAGATCGAGGGTGCCATCGGCGGCGTCAGGTAGGAGGTCTGGATCACCACCAGCACCAGCATTGCGAACCACACCGGATCGATGCCGGCACTGCGCACCAGTGGCGCAAAGATCGGCACGAAGATCAGCACGATCGACACCCAGTCCAGCACGAAGCCCGCAAAGAACACCACCAGGAGCAGGAAGGTAATCAGGCCTGCATTGCCGTAGCCGATGACCTCCACCGTATCGCGCACCAGCCCGCCGCCGCCGGTGACAGCAAAGATCGAGGTGAACATGGTGCCGCCCGCCACGATCAGCATGATCATCGCGGTGATGCGCAGGGTGACCCCCAGCGCCTCGCGCAGCATGGTGAAAGTGAGTTCGCGGAACAGGAGTGTCAGCACCAGCGTGCCGGCAGCACCCACCGCGGCGGCCTCGGTTGCCGACGCGGCACCGGCCAGCAGCGAACCAAGCACCATGGCAATCAGCAGCAAGGGCGGCACCAGCGCGGTGACGGTGATCTTCAGCTTCTGCCCCATCGGCATGGCGCGGCCCTCCGGCGGCAGCACCGGCGCGTCCTCAGGGCGGCGCAGGCTGCGCAGCAGAACGTAGCCGACGAAGAACACCACCATCAGCACACCGGGCAGGATCGAGGCGGCAAACAGCTGCCCGATCGACAGCTGCGCGATGGAGGCATAGACCACGACGATCACCGAGGGCGGGATGATGGTGCCCAGCGAGCCGCCTGCGCAGATGGTGCCGGCAATCAGGTCGTTCTTGTAGCCCGCGGCGCGCATGGCGGGGATTGCCATCAGGCCCACGACGATTTCCACCGCGCCGACAACGCCGGAGGCGGCGGCGAAGATCGCGCACATGGCGATGGTCGACAGCGCCAGCCCTCCGGGCAGCCCGCCCAGCCAGATTTGCAGGGCATAGAACAGCCGCTTGGCAATGCCGGAGCGTTCCAGCACCGCGCCCATGAAGATGAACAGCGGGATCGCTGCCAGAACGAAGTTGGAGGCGGTGTGCAACAGTGGGCCGTAAAGCTGCAGGAACAGCATGTCGCCAAAGACGGAATAGCCAAAGGCAACCGCCACGATCATCATTGAAAAGGCCACCGGGATGCCGGCAAAGACCAGCGCGAAAAGCGCCGCAAACATCAGAAGGGGGATCATAAATCAGCTCTCCGGCGTGCTGTGATGATCATCGGGGGTTTGCCCCGGGATCTTCTCGCCGCGCAAGTAAAGGAGCGCCTCCAGCAGGAACTGCAGGCAGAAAGCAAAGAGGCCGAGGGCAATCACGGCGTAGAACGGCCACATCAGGGGTGCCCAGGGGCTGACGGTTTCCACCTCGCCGGTCTGAAACGCCTTCAGCGCCTTGGAGGCGGCGACCCAGGTCAGTGCGCCGGTGATCGGCGCCATCAGCAGCGCATAGACCGCGGCATTCAGCAGCTGCTGAACCCGCAGCGGGAATTTCTGCGACAGGAAGTCGATCCGCACATGCGCCTCCTTGCGCAGCGAATAAGCCGCGCCCAGGAACACGATGGAGCCGTTCAGCATGTAGGAAATGTCAAAGGCCCAGAGCGTCGGCGCGCCAAAGACGTAGCGGGCGGCGACCTCGTAAAGCATGGCTGCAATCATGGCGAGGATGGTCAGCTGGCCAACCGCGCCGAAGAGGGCTGACAGCCCTTCAACGCCGGTTCTGAAAAAATGCATGGAAACCTCCGGGCAGGGAGGCGCAGGCCGGAGATCCCGGCCCGCGCATAGGGTCATTCGGCGGCGTCACGCACCAGGTAGACGGAGTTTTCAGCCCAGCTGGCCTGGTAGGCGAGGTAGCTGTCCAGAACCTCCTGCATCCGGGCATTGCCTCCCTCGGACAGTTCCGCGGCCCGCGCCCGCGCCCAGTTGCGTCCAGCCTCGCGCAGCTTCTCGGATTCTGCGTGCTCCATCTGGACCATCTGCACCTTGGTCTTGCGGTAGTCGGCCATCGCCTTGATGTCGGCATCGCCAAAGCGGGTGTAGCCCTCATAGGTCGACAGGCGCGCGGAGGCTTCGATCAGCCCCTGCAGGTCTTCGGGCAGCGCGTCCCAGGTCTCAGCCTTGACGAACACCTCCCACAGAAAGGACGGCTGATGCACGCCGGGCATGATCATGTAGGGCGCGACCTCGTGGAAGCCTTCGGAGAAGTTGGCACCGGGGGTGGACCATTCGATGGCGTCCACGCCCTTGCGCTGCAGCAGGGTGTAGATCTCGTTGCCGGGCACCACGGTGGGCACGCCGCCGAAGTCGTCCTTCATCACCGCGGCAAAGGCGCCGGAGGTGCGGTATTTCACGCCCTTCAGATCCTCGACGGTTTTGATCTCGACATTGGAGTGGGCCATCACTTCAGAGGTGCCGATGCCGACGACCAGGCTGTGCAGCCCCATCTCCTCGCGGCGGAATTCCTGCAGCATCTTCTCGCCGCCGCCCTCGTAGATCCAGTGCAGGGTGGCCTCCGGCGACATGCCGCCGGGGAAGGAGGCAAAGATCGCGTTGGTCGGGTCCTGGTTGACCAGATAAGAGGGGGTGGAGTGGCCGGCCTCGACGATGCCTTCCTGCACCGCCTCGTGTGCCTTGAAGGCAGGCACCAGAACGCCTGCGCCGAACGGCTGGATCTCCACCCTTCCTTGCGTCAGGGTTTCGACGTTGCCGGCAAAACGTTCCATGAAGTTCTGGTAGAGGAACGAGCCTTCGCCGACTGCGGCTGTCATTTTCCATTCGACCTCTGCCGCACCGGCGGCGGTGGCCAGGGCCAGGCTGAAGCCCGCGGCGATTGCGGATGTGAATTTCATGTTATGGACCTCTCTTCTGCTGGAATGCGGCCCGGGTTTCTGTCCCGGGCCTTGGTTAAAGATGTTCAGGCGGCGGCTTCCCCGCTGCTGGAGATGCCGCCGCGGAAGGGATCATCAGGGCTGAAGAACAGCTTGCCCTCGCCCATCACAAAAGCCTGCCCGCTGAGGGTTGGGATCACCCCGCCGCCCGGCCCCGGCTGATAGGACAGCCGGTAAGGGGAGCCGATGATGCTTTCCTGGATGATCTCCTCACCCGGCTGCAGCCGTCCGGAGGCGGCCAGACAAGCCAGCCGGGCAGAGCTGCCGGTGCCGCAGGGAGAGCGGTCGTAGGTGTCGTCCGGGCACAGCACGAAGTTGCGGCTGTGGATGCCGGCGCGGGGGGAGGGGTCCTGAAAGATCACATGGTCGATCGGCTCGCCCTTCTCGCCGCCCACCCCTTGGGCGTTAGCGGCGGTGCGGATGGCGATGGCGTGATCGGTCAGGGTACGGATGTTCTCTGTTCGCAAGGGCAGCGGGCTGGGTTCGACAATGAAGAACCAGTTGCCACCATAGGCGACGTCGCCCGTCACTGTGCTGCCGTCCGGCAGGGTGACATTGGCCGCCGCGGTGACGCGGCGGCTTTCGATGTTGGTGACGGTGACGGTATTGGCATCCTCCAGCAGCACCGTCACCACGCCGACGGGGGTCTCGATGCGGTGGCTGCCGGGGGTGATCAGGCCCAGATGGGCCAGCGTCACCGCCAGCCCGATGGTGCCGTGGCCGCACATGCCCAGCACTGCATCGGCATCAAAATAGATGACGCCAGCGGCGCAGGTGGGATCGGTGGGCTGCACCAGCAGCGCGCCGACCATGGCGGGCTGGCCGCGCGGCTCGCGCATCACGGCGTGGCAGAAGCCCATGTGGTCCTCTGCCAGCCGCCGCACGCGCTCTGCCAGCGGGCCGGTGCCCAGATCGGGACCGCCCTCCAGGATCACGCGCGTCGGCTCGCCGCCGGTGTGGCTGTCGACTACATGCATTCGGCGATGATCCCGCCCTGCGCCGACCAGTCTGCGAACCAGGTGCGGAACAGCTTGTACTGCTGTTCGCAATAGTTGCGCTGGGCGTCCGACAGCTCGTCAGTCTCGTTGAAATGCAGGCGGTAGTCTTCTTCACCGTTCAGCACCAGGAGGTGCTTGTAGTAGAGGATCAGGTCCGGGCCTTCGTCGAATGTCGAGAGCACATGGATGGCATCGGTCAGCTCCTGCGCGCGGACACGGGCCTCAGCGCTGCCCTCTGCCGCCAGTTTGGACAGGCGCGCCAGCAGCAGCGCTTCCCGCGGAAGGGCGCAGCCGATGCCGGTGATCGAGCCGGTGGCGCCGCAGTTCACGAAGCCGTGGTAGACCTCGGTGTCGACGCCGACCATCAGCGTCACCTGATCGTCCTGGCTGGTGATGTGTTCAGCCGCATAGCGCAGGTCGTCTTTGCCGCCGAACTCCTTGAAGCCGATCAGGTTCTTGTGTTCCGCGCGCAGGGCAAAGAACAGATCGGCGCGAGTGGCAAAGCCGTAATAGGGGCTGTTGTAGATGATCGCGGGCACGTCCGGAGCCGCGTCCAGAATGGCCTTGAAGTGGTTCTTTTGCGCCGCAACGGAGGTGCCGCGGGACAGCACGCGCGGGATCACCATCAGGCCGGCCGCGCCGACCTCCTGCGCGTGGCGGGCGTGATCGACAGCGGATTTGGTGTTGATCGCACCGGTGCCGACGACGACCGGCAGCCCGGCGGCGGCGAGGCGGGCGACGCCTTCCATCCGCTGTTCATCTGTCAGCAGCGGCCAGTCGCCCATCGAGCCGCAGTAGACCACCGCCGACATGCCTGCGGCGATCATCTCTTCGCCTTTTTTGACCAGCGCGTCGAAGTTCGGCGTGCGGTCCGGGTTGCAGGGGGTCATCAGGGCCGGCATGGTGCCGGTGAAGACGTTTGTAGACATTATCCAATTTCTCCAGTTAGGGGCAGGCCGCCGCTGGGAGGCACGGCAGCCTGCGGGGGAAGGGGTCAGCGCACGTTGGCGAGGAATTTGCGGGTGTGTTCGGACCGGGCGTCGCCGAAGATCTGGGCGGGTGGGCCGATCTCCTCCATCACGCCCTGATGGAAGAAGGCCACCCGGTCGGAGACATCGCGGGCAAAGCCCATCTCATGGGTGACGCAGATCATTGTCATGCCCTCGTCGGCGAGCAGGCGCATGGTATCCAGCACCTCGCCCACCAGTTCCGGGTCCAGGGCGGAGGTCGCCTCGTCAAACAGCATGTACTCCGGCTCCATCGCCAGCGCGCGGGCAATCGCCAGACGCTGTTGCTGGCCGCCGGACAGGGCGCTGGGGTAGACATCCAGCTTCTCGCCCAGACCGACGTGCTGCAGCTGTTTGGCAGCAATCTCGCGGGCCTCAGCCTTGGATTTGCCTTTGACGATGCGCGGCGCCAGCGCCACGTTTTCCAGCGCCGTCAGATGGGGAAAGGAATTCCACTGCTGGAACACCATGCCCAGCTTCTGGCGCAGCTTGTTGATGTCGGTGCCCTTGGCGTGCACATCGGTGCCGTCGACGGTGACTGCGCCATCCTGGATCTTCTCCAGCCCGTTGATGCAGTAGAGCAGCGTCGATTTGCCGGAGCCGGAGGCGCCGATGACAGAGAGCACCTCGCCTTTCTGCACATCCAGGTCGATGCCTTTCAGAACGTGCAGAGCGCCGAAATACTTGTGAAGGTCGCGGATGGAAATCATTGGGCCCACCTGTTTTCGAGATGTGTGGCGTAGCGGGAGACTGGATAGGACAGCGCGAAATAGAAGGCGCCGGCCAGGGCAAGGATCAGGAACGGCTCCTGGGTGCGGGTGATAAGGATCTGGCTGGCTTTCAGCAGTTCGACATAGCCAAGCACCGAAACCAGCGCGCTGTCCTTCATCACCCCCAAGGCAACGCCGACCCAGGACGGGAACACCGCCCGCCCGCCGATCGGCAGCACCACATGGCGCAGGTCCTGCCAGTAGCTAAGCCCGAGGCTGCGCGCGGCGCGGCGCATCGGGGCGCCCACCGCCTCAATCCCGCCGCGGGCGACATTGGCCACCAGCGCCGCGGTATAGACGGTCAGGATCACGGTGCCGGAGGCAAAGGGATCCAGGTTCAGCCCGACGATGGGGGCGAAGTTGTAAAACAGCACCAGCTGGATGATCAGCGGCACCGAGCGGAACACGTCCAGCACCGGTGCCAGTGTCAGGGTTGCGGCGCGCCGCCCCTCGTACAGCATCCAGCCGAAAAGGGTGCCCAGCACCGTGCCAAGTGAGATCGACAGGACGGAAATCCACAGCGTTCGCAGCGCGGCCTCACCCATGAACCACAGGTCATTGGGGGCAAAGCCGCTGAAAAACTTGAGTGTCGGTTCCATGGCTCTCCCCCTCAGTACCGGAACAGCCGGGCGGCCATCAGCCGCGAGCTGAGCAGGATCACCTTGACAATGGCGTAGTAGATCACCGCCGTGACCGCAAAATACTCAAAGATGCGGAAGGTGCGGGAGGCGAAGAATTGGGTCTCGCCCGACAACTCGCGGAACCCCACCAGCATCCCCAAAGAGGACATCAGCACCGCCCAGACCATCTGGTTGGTGATCGGGTGATAAACGATGCGGAACACTTGCGGGATCACCACGCGGCTGTAGGCCTGCCAGGGTGTCATGCCAAGGCTGCGGGAGGCGCGGATCTGGGTCTCCGGCACCGCCTTGAAGCCGCCGCGGAAGTTTTCCGCCAGATAGCCCGCGCAGTTGAAGGTCAGACCTGCCAGCACGATCAGATAGGGCGACAGATGCAGGCCGAAGGCGCCGAGGCCGAAGCCGAAGAAAAACAGCTGGAACAGCGCGGGCGTGTTGCGGGCCAGCTCCACCCAGGCGGTGGCGAACCAGTAGACCGGCCCCTTCAGATGCAGCCGCGCCAGCGCCAGGCAGAGGCCGATCACGATGCCAAGCACCATCGCCAGCACTGCCACCTGAAGCGTCAGGGAGGCCGCCTCCAGCAGGTCCGGCAGGCTTTTCATCACCGGCCGCCAGTGAAAATTATAGTCGAACATGTGGGGTTATGCTCCCTAGCCCTTGCCAGCCGCCGGGAGAGCGCGGCCAGCAGGGGCGGGTTTCACCGTTGGATCAGTACAGCACGCCGGGGATGCGCAGCTCAGGCGCGTCGCCGCCGACGTATTTGCCCCACAGCTCGGCATAACGGCCCGACCGCACCTGATGGGTGACAAACAGGTTCAGGAAGTTGATCCAGGTGACATCCTCGCGCTTGCCCACGACCGAGGTGTAATCGGTCGTCCAGGGCATCCGCGGGCCGGCTGCCAGGGTCTCATACTGCTGGGTCACCGGCAGCACCGCGGTATTGGTGGTCAGGCCAATGTCCGCCTTGCCCTGCGCCACCGCCAGGAACACCTCGTTCTCGGATTGGTAGCCCTGATAGTTGCCTTCCTCGCCCCATTCGGCGGCGATCTTCAGCCATTCCTGCTCCGGCACGGTGCCGATGGCGCCGGCCACCCGCTTGCCCTTGATGTCCTCAAAGCTCTCGATGCCGCTTTCGGTATTCACGACGCCCTGGGCGAAATAGATCGCGTAGGGGATAGTGAAGCCGACGGTGCGCGCCCGCGCCAGGCTGTCGGAGGTGGCGCCAAAGACCACATCGGCACGGCCTGTCACGATGGCCGGCAGGCGTTCGGCCCATGTCACCGGCAGGATCTCGGCATCGACTTCCAGCGCCGCCGCCAGATCGTTGCAGTAATCGACGTCAAAGCCTGCCGGTTCGTTATTGGCATCGCGGTAGCCGATTGGCGGGAAATCCAGCACCACGCCGCAGCGCAGGGTGCCGCGATCCACTACATCATCGAGCGTATCCGCAAGGGCAGGTGCCAAGGGCACCAGGGCAAGCGCCGCAGCCGCGGCCAGCGATTTGAACATGAGATCCTCCTGTCGGTTCGTTGTTGTGGAGAATCAGATACAGGATAATGGATACAAAATCCACAAATATGTGGAGCCGCCCGCCGGGACTGTGGGAGGCGGGTTAAAGACGATTTTAGATCAGAGGTTTAGGGCCGCTCGCCTGCGCGCATTCTGGCCTCGGTTCCAGTCCGGTCCGCCGAGATTTTGTCAAGGAACCCCGTCAACGCATCCGGGTCAGGGTTGTAGCGGCCGCTCCACAGGGCAATTTCAATCAGCACCGGCGCCAGGTCACGGCCTTTCTGTGTCAGCCCATAAACAAAGCTGCGGCCGCTGTCCGGGTCCTTCTCCTTGGTGACAATGCCCGCCTGCTCCAGCTGCTTCAGCCGCTGCGCCAGGATGTTGGTGGAGATCCCCTCCCAGCCTGCCAGCAGCTCGCCATAGGTCCGGGCGCCTTTCACTGCCATGTCGCGGATCACCAGGAGGCTCCACCGGTCGCCGAAAATGTCCAGCGCATAGGCGACGGGACAGCCGGAGTCATATTTGCTGCGTGAATGGGTCATGGTTCCTGCGTATGTTTTTTACTTGCGAAATGCAAGTGTTCGTGCGAGCCAATGAATCACTTGCAAAAGGCAAGCAATCAGGAGTGACCATGACCCAAACCCCGATGACCGCGGATTCCCGCGAACGATCGCGGCTGTCCCGCCGCCAGCTGCTGGCCGCCTCTGCGGGTGCGCTGCTGCTGCCCTCCCTTTCCCAAGCACAGGAAACTGCCATGACCCCCAAAGCCTTTGTTTACACCGAAGTTGCCATCTCCGTGCCGTTCGACCAGGCGCCCTGGCAGGACATCAACGAGGCGATCCGGCAGCAGCCCGGGTTCCTGAACAAGACCTGGCTGTCGGGCCACGGCAATAACTCGCTGGGCGGGTTTTATGGCTTTGACAGCATTGAAAACGCGCGCAAATTCGTGACCGGCTATTTCCCTTCGGAGCCTCGGGCCTTCGGTGTGGCACATAACACGCGGGTCTTTGATGCCCGGATGACCGAAGCCGCCAGCCGTGACATGGCTGCGGTGCAATACGGCGGCGCAGGCGCAGCACCAGGTGCCTTTGTCTATACCGAGCTGCAACTGTCGGTGCCTTTTGAAGATGCGCCCTGGCAGGCCCGGAACAAGGCGCTGAAGATGCTGCCAGGGCTGCAGAACAAGGTCTGGCTCAGCGGGTTGCAGACCCGGACGCTGGGCGGGTTTGATGCTTTCGATACGCTGGACCACGCGTTGGATTTCGCAGTGAACATGTTCCCGGAAACCGCGGCGGAGCTGGGCTGCGCCTTCTACACGCGGGTGTTTGACGCCTCGGTCACGGAGACCGCCAGCAGGGCAATGCACTCCCCTTACTACAGCCCTGCCGCCTAGCACCGGGCGGCTGCGCCAGTGCAGCTTGATTGTGTCCAGGCCGCTGCGGTTTTGCGCGGCGGCCTGGACCGGTGCGCTCACGGATGGTGCTGCGCCGGTGACGGTGCTGCGGCGCTAGGGTTTTGTTAGGACCGGCTGCCTATTTGAAGAAGGAGATGGCCCGGAATCAAAGGACCCAAATCACTATGCCTGCTTTCTTCTACCGTTTGCCGGTGCGGATCTACGCACTGGCCGCAATGGCGGTTTGCCTGTTTGCCCTGCTGACCGTCTTCCTGCTGGTTCGCGCAAATAACGATGAATATGTCAGTCGCGAACGCGAGCTGCATCAGGTCACGGACATGGCCTTCAGTCAGCTGGATGCGCTGCAGAACCAGGTCGCGGATGGCCAGCTGGATGAGGCAGCGGCCCGCGAGATGGGGCGCACGGTGCTGGAGACGTTCAGGTTCGGAACCGCCGGCGATTTTCACGCCTTTGATTTCGACCTGGTGATCACCGCAAACGCCTTTCTGCCGGAGTGGGTGGGCACGCGTCAGCAAGGCCTGACTGATGAAAACGGGGTCAAGATCTACCAGGAAATGCTCAAGATCGCCAAGGCGGATGGGCAGGGTTCTCTGATTTACCACTTCGCCAACGCAAGCACCGGAGTGATTGAAGCCAAGATGGGCTATATCCGGGTCTATGAACCCTGGGGCTGGATCGTTGGCACCGGTGCCTATGTGTCGGATATCGAGGCCAAGGTGCAGCAGAACATTATCACGACCGTGACCGGGCTGCTTGTCACCCTGGCGGTTCTGATGGTGGGCGCGACCCTGATTACCCGCAGTGTCACCGGGCCGGTCGGCGCTCTGCGCGGGCGCATGCAGTCGATGGCTGACGGCGATACCGCCAGCGCCATTCCGGCCACCGCCAGCAAAAGCGAGATCGGTGAGATGGCGCGCACTCTGGATGTGTTCCGCCAGGCGCTGATCCGCCAGCAGGAGCTGGAAGACGCGGAGCATGCGCTGAACGAGAAGCGCAGCAAGGTGGTGGCGGCGCTCAGCAGCAAGCTGTCGGCGCTGTCGCAGGGCGACCTGACCGCACAGATCACCGAGACCTTCCCGGAGGATTACGAACAGCTGCGCCAGGACTTCAACACCACCGCGCGGAACCTCAGCGCCACGGTGGAGCAGGTGATTGCCGCCGCCGCCAGCATCCGCAACGGTGCGGCTGAGATCAGCCAGGCCTCCGACGACCTGTCGCACCGCACCGAAAGCCAGGCGGCGACGCTGGAGCAGACCGCCGCGGCGCTGGACGAGCTGACAGCAAGCGTCAAATCCGCCGCTGAGGGCGCCCGCAGCGTTGAGGCGACGATGGAAGACGCCAAGGCAGAGGCCCGCACCAGCGGCGAGGTGGTGCAGAGCGCGGTATCGGCGATGACCGAGATCGAGGAAAGCTCGAACAAGATCAGCCAGATCATCTCGGTGATCGACGACATCGCTTTCCAGACCAACCTGCTGGCGCTGAACGCAGGCGTCGAGGCAGCGCGGGCCGGCGAGGCGGGCCGCGGATTCGCGGTGGTCGCCAGCGAGGTGCGGGCTCTGGCACAGCGGTCGTCTGACGCGGCGATGGAGATCAAGACGCTGATCTCCGACAGCTCCGGCCAGGTGGCCCGCGGTGTGGATCTGGTGGGCAAGGCGGGTGACGCGCTGCAAAGCATCGTCAGCCAGGTCACCCATATCTCGCAGCTGGTCTCCGGCATTGCCGAGGGTGCTGCGGAGCAGTCAACCGGTTTAAATGAGATCAACACCGGTGTCACTCAGCTGGACCAGGTGACCCAGCAGAACGCGGCGATGGTGGAGGAGGCGACGGCCGCCGGCCACATGCTGAAGACCGACGCGGGCAAGCTGGCGGACCTGGTCGCCCACTTCAAGACCGCAGGAGGCAGCGTGATGGCAGCACCGGCGAAACCCGCTCCCGCCCCGGCAGCAGCGCCGGCCCCGAGCGCCCATGGCAGCGATGACTGGGACATGCAACCCGCGCCGCAACCGGCCGCAGTGGCCGCCAGCGGCAACGCCGCCCGCGACCTGTGGCAGGATTTCTGATCCAGGACAGACCGTTGCAGACAAAAAACGCCCGGGGAAAATTCCCCGGGCGTTTTATCTTGCGGCGGTAGGGATGGGCGCTGGCCGGCAGATTGAAAGCGGTTCAATCAAAATGCGGCAAGAATTTCCGGCAATACGGCGTGAAAGCGCAGGCAGGGCTTTGCTGGGTAGGGGTTTGTTAGAAACTGCGGCCTAAACAGGCAGGCAATAGACCTGCAATGAAGGCTCTGATTACATGTCCAGAATACCCGCTTTTCTCTACCGCTTGCCTGTCCGTATCTACGCGCTTTCGGCGCTTGCGCTGTCGTTGATGGCGCTGCTGACTTTCCTGCTGCTCTCGCAGTCCGTCAAAAACGCTTATGAGATGCGCTATACGGAGCTGCACAATGTCACCGACACGGCTGTCAGCCTGCTGCACGACTTGGAGGAAGGGGTTCAGTCCGGCCGCTTCACGGAACAGGAGGCCCGTGACATCGGCCGCGAGCGCCTGACCGCGCTGCGCTTTGGCGATTCGGGGTATGTCTTTGTTTTCGATCACGATCTGGTGGTTCAAGCACACCCGGTTGTGCCGGACTGGGTTGGCACCAACCAGGGCGCTTATGAGGATGTGACCGGCATCAAGGTGTTCCAGGAGCTGGAGAAGATCGCTGCCGCCAAGGGGGCAGGGGAGCTGACCTATTTCTTCAAGAAGCCCGATTCAGAAGTGATGGAAGCCAAGATCGGCTATGTGCAGGCCTATAAGCCCTGGGGCTGGATCATCGGCACTGGCGCCTATGTGTCGGACATCGAGGCCGATGTTGCAAAGATGCGCAATGAGGCGCTGATCGTTCTGGGTATCAGCCTGGTCGCGCTGATGGTTGCCGCCTATTTCATCACCCGCAGCGTGACCGGCCCGCTGACCGGTCTGAAGAACCGGATGCAGACGATGGCCGATGGCGACACCAGCAGCGAAATCCCCTCAGCAGAGGCGCGCAGCGAACTGGGCGAGATTGCCCGGAGCGTCGATGTGTTCCGCCAGGCGCTGATCCGCCAGCAGGAGCTGGAAGACGCGGAGCATGCGCTGAACGAGAAGCGCAGCAAGGTGGTGGCGGCGCTCAGCAGCAAGCTGTCGGCGCTGTCGCAGGGCGACCTGACCGCACAGATCACCGAGACCTTCCCAGAGGATTACGAACAGCTGCGCCAGGATTTCAATACCACCGCGCGGAACCTCAGCGCCACGGTGGAGCAGGTGATCGCCGCCGCCGCCAGCATCCGCAATGGTGCGGCTGAAATCAGCCAGGCCTCTGACGACCTGTCGCACCGCACCGAAAGCCAGGCGGCGACGCTGGAACAGACCGCCGCCGCGCTGGATGAGCTGACGGCATCGGTGAAATCCGCCGCTGAGGGCGCCCGCAGTGTTGAGGCGACGATGGAAGACGCCAAGGCAGAGGCCCGCACCAGCGGCGAGGTGGTGCAGAGCGCGGTCTCTGCAATGACCGAGATCGAGGAAAGCTCGAACAAGATCAGCCAGATCATCAGCGTGATCGACGACATCGCTTTCCAGACCAACCTGCTGGCGCTGAACGCAGGCGTCGAGGCGGCGCGGGCCGGCGAGGCAGGCCGCGGATTCGCGGTGGTCGCCAGCGAGGTGCGGGCTCTGGCGCAGCGGTCGTCTGACGCGGCGATGGAGATCAAGACGCTGATCTCCGACAGCTCCGGCCAGGTGGCCCGCGGTGTGGATCTGGTGGGCAAGGCGGGCGACGCGCTGCAAAGCATCGTCAGTCAGGTCACCCATATCTCGCAGCTGGTCTCCGGCATTGCCGAGGGTGCCGCGGAGCAGTCAACCGGCCTCAATGAGATCAACACCGGTGTCACTCAGCTGGACCAGGTGACCCAGCAGAACGCGGCGATGGTGGAGGAGGCGACGGCCGCCGGCCACATGCTGAAGACCGACGCAGGCAAGCTGGCCGACCTGGTGGCCCACTTCAAGACCGCAGGCGGCGGTTCCGCGGCGGCCCCGGCAGCCCCGGTGAAACCCGCCGCTGTCCCGGCCTCGGCACCAACCGCGCATGGCGGCGATGACTGGGACATGCAACCCGCGCCGCAACCGGCCGCAGTGGCCGCCAGCGGCAACGCCGCCCGCGACCTGTGGCAGGATTTCTGATCCAGGACAGGGTCTTTGCAGAAAAAACGCCCGGGGAGCGATCCCCGGGCGTTTGCTGTTTCAGCCGGTCAGGAGCGGATCAGCCGATGATGGCGTTCAGCGTCGGGCTGGGGCGCATCACCTTGGCCTTCAGCTCCACGCTGGGGCGGAAGTAGCCGCCGATATCGGCGGGCGCGCCCTGGGCGGCGGCCAGCTCGCTGATGATCTGCTCTTCCTTGGCGCCCAGCTCCTCGGCAATGGGAGCAAAATGCGCTGCAAGCTCTGCATCGTCGGTCTGGGCTGCCAGCGCCTCGGCCCAGTAGCGGGCAAACCAGTAGTGGCTGTCGCGGTTGTCCGGCTCGCCCGCCTTGCGCGAGGGCGAGCGGTTGTGGTCGAGGATGCCTTGGGTCGCGTCCTCAGCCGCACGGCCCAGCACGCCGGCCTTGGTGATGCCTTTGACGTCGGCCAGGAAGTTCAGCGACTCGCCGAGGGCGCAGAACTCACCCATCGAGTCCCAGCGCAGGTGGTTCTCTTCGACCAGCTGCTGCACGTGCTTGGGGGCAGAGCCGCCAGCGCCGGTTTCAAACAGCCCGCCGCCCTGCATCAGCTTGACGATCGACAGCATCTTGGCCGAGGTTCCCAGTTCCAGGATCGGGAACAGGTCGGTCAGGTAATCGCGCAGCACGTTGCCGGTGATTGCGATGCTGTCCTTGCCTGCGGTGATGCTTTCCAGGCTCTGGCGGGTGGCTTCGCGCGGCGCCAAGATCTGGAACTTGTCCGCAACGCCGGCCGCCTGAAGCGCGGGCTGAACGTATTTGATCAGCTCGGCGTCATGGGCGCGGTTTGCGTCCAGCCAGAAGATCGCCTCGGAGCCGGTCAGGCGCTGGCGGTCCATCGCCAGCTGGATCCAGTTCTCGATCGGCGCCTTCTTGACGGTGCAGGCGCGCCAGATGTCGCCGGTTTCAACGTCGTGCGAATGCAGCGTATCGCCATTGGACAGCATGATGCGGATGGTGCCGTCGGCCGGCGCCTCAAAGGTGGTCGGGTGGGAGCCGTATTCCTCAGCCTTCTGCGCCATCAGTCCGACGTTGGCGACCGCGCCTGCGGTGGTCACGTCCAGCGCGCCGTTGGCTTTGAAGAAATTGATGGACTCGTCATAGACGGTGGAATAGCAGCGGTCCGGGATCACGCAGTTGGTGTCGCCCTTGTTGCCGTTCTGGTCCCAGCCCTTGCCGCCGGCGCGGATCACCGCAGGCATGGACGCGTCGATGATCACATCCGATGGCACATGCAGGTTGGTGATGCCCTTGTCGCTGTCCACCATGTACATGTCGGGGCGCTCGGCGCGTACCGCTTCGATGGCGGCGGTGATTTCGGCGTTGCCTTTGACGCGCTCCAGCAGGTCGCCCATGCCGGAGTTCGGGTTCACCCCCAGCGCGTCCAGCTCGGCGCCGTATTTCTCGAACACCGGGGCCAGCCAGGCCTTCACTGCGTGGCCGAAGATGATCGGGTCGGAGACCTTCATCATGGTCGCTTTCATATGCAGCGAGAACATGGTGCCGTCCGCCTTGGTGTCGGCAATCGCTTCGCCGAGGAAGGACGACAGCGCCTTCACCGACATGAAGGTGGCGTCCGCCACGGTGCCTTCTTCCAGCGGCCAGCCGTCTTTCAGCACGGTGACAGCGCCGTCCTTGGCGACAAACTCGATCCGCGCGGCACCGGTCTGGGCGGCGGTGATGGTTGCGGACTTCTCGTTGGCGTAGAAATCGTTGCCGGGCATTGACGACACTTTGGTCTTGCTGTCTGCCGACCATGTGCCCATCGAATGCGGGTTGGCCTTGGCGTAGTTCTTCACGGCCTTGGCGGCGCGGCGGTCGGAGTTGCCTTCACGCAGGACCGGGTTCACCGCCGAGCCCTTGATCGCGTCATAGCGGGCGCGCACGTCTTTTTCGGCGTCGGTCTTGGGCTCTTCCGGGTAGTCCGGGAGGTCATAGCCCTGGGCCTGCAGCTCCTTGATGGCGGCGGTCAGCTGCGGCACCGAGGCGGAGATGTTCGGCAGCTTGATCACATTGGCGTCCGGGGTCTTCACCAGCTGGCCCAGCTCGGCCAGGTCGTCGCTCTGGCGCTGCGCGTCGGTCAGGTTCTCCGGGAAGGCGGCGATGATGCGGCCGGCCAGCGAAATGTCCTTGGTGCCGACGGTGACGCCAGCGGCAGACGCGAACTTGCGGATGATCGGCAGGAAGGATGCCGAGGCCAGTTCGGGCGCTTCGTCTACAATGGTATACAATATGTCCGGGGTTTGATTTTCTGCCATGTTCCACAACCTTTCAGCGATCTCGGAGGCTTATAGGGCATCAGCGCGGTCGGGCCGCGCCGGTTTCGGGTAGTCCGGTGCTGCCGCAGCGGCGCCCGTGTTTCGGGCGGGTCAGGCCTGGGCAGCCATGTGTGTGGCCCCCATGTAGAACACGATTGCTGCGGGTGCAATGGTTTGGCGCACTTGCGCCCCCGCGCGGATTGCCGCGGCTGGCGTGAGGGGCGCAGCCCCTCTTGGGCAGCGGGCTCAATTCACCCCGGAGTATTTCGGCAAAGAAGAAGGGGCGGGGAGGGGGGTTACTCGCGCAACTCGTCCGGGGAGACGCCCCAGAGCTTTTTCTTCGGCGCCCAGCCGCTGTAGCCGCCGGCGGAGATCTCGCACCAGTCGCTAGCGCATTCGCCCAGCCGCGCCACCACGCCCAGTTCAAAGGCGGCCGTCACCGGCGCGCGGGTGTCGGGGCGGGCGTGCACTGTCAGCATGTCCTCCTCGACCAGCACGGTGCGCACGCCGGACAAGAGTGCGTAATGCACCCAGCCGCCGGCGCCATCGCGGTCCTGCACCCGTCGCCAGTGGCCGTATTCCGCGGTGATTTCCAGCGGCATGCCACGGCGCTTAAACACCCAGTCGATCTTATGGGTCAGCGACGGGCCGCGGCGCACATTGCCGGTGGCGGCCTTCATCGAGACATAGCGGGGCAGGGGCAGGTTGGTGACCGGGCCGCGGGATTCGGCCGCACAAACGGTGGCCGTCAGCAAGGTAACTGCTGCTGCCGCTGCCAGATGGCGGAGTGCCATTGCCGCGTTTCTCACTGCCTGCTCGCCTCTTCGTTGCCCAGCCGGGTTATGCCCAGCCTCTTGTTCCGGTTTTTTTAGCCCGTCTTGTTATGCCCCTGCAGCGCCCGGCATATTTCCGGTCCCGCGGTCAGGGAATGCGGTTGGGTTCTTGTGCCTCTGCGCATCCTGCGCCACGATGCCATGGAGGCGTGCGGAATGAAAAGCCCAAGGGAGAGCACAAGTGCCAAGAGACCGATTGAGTGTTGTCGTTACGCGACGGTTGCCGGAACCTGTGGAAACCCGGCTGAGCGAGCTGTTCAATGTGCGTCTGCGCGAAGATGACACGCCGATGACCCGCAGCGAGCTGGCCGCGGTGCTGAAAGATGCCGATGTGCTGGTGCCGACCGTCACCGATTGCATTGATGCGGGCCTGCTGGGTCAGGCCGGCCAGCGGCTGAAGCTGATCGCCAATTATGGCGCCGGCGTGGATCATATCGACGTTGCGACCGCCCGCCAGCGCGGCATTCTGGTGTCGAACACCCCCGGTGTGCTGACCGATGATACCGCGGATATGACCATGGCGCTGATCATGGCCGTGGTGCGCCGGATGCCCGAAGGCCTGGCGGTGATGCAAAAGGGCGACTGGCAGGGCTGGGCGCCGACCGCGTTCCTGGGCGGGCGCATCGCCGGGCGGCGTTTGGGAATCCTCGGCATGGGCCGGATCGGCCAGGCGGTCGCCAAGCGCGCCGCCGCCTTCGGGATGCAGATCCACTACCATAACCGCCGCCGCCTGCGCCCGGAGATTGAGGAGAAGCTGGAGGCCACCTTTTGGGAGAGCCTTGACCAGATGGTGGCGCGGATGGATGTGATCTCCGTCAACTGCCCTTCGACGCCTTCCACCTTCCACCTGATGAACGCGCGGCGGCTGAAGCTGATGAAACCTTCGGCGGTGATCGTGAACACGTCGCGCGGCGAGGTGATCGACGAGCACGCACTGACAAGGATGCTGCGCTCGGATGAGATCGCGGGCGCGGGGCTGGACGTCTATGAGCACGGCACCGACATCAACCCGCGCCTGCGTGAACTGCCCAATGTGGTGCTGCTGCCGCATATGGGGTCGGCCACCATCGAGGGCCGGATCGAGATGGGCGAGAAAGTGCTGTTGAATATCAAGACGTTTGAGGACGGCCACCGGCCGCCGGATCAGGTTGTGCCGTCGATGCTGTAACCGCGGCTGCAGGGCTGGAATTATCAAGGAGGACTTTTCATGAAGTATCTGATTCTGGCCGCTGCCGCATTTGCTGCTGGCCCTGCCGCCGCGCAGGAGGCCGCAGATGCAGTCGCCCCCGAGGCTGCAACCGCTGGCACGTTTGAGGCGATGTCCCCCGAGGTGGCCGCCGCGCTGGAGGCCAAGGCCGAAGGCCAGCCGGTGGAAGCGGACAACTGGATGGTTGCTGCCGCCAACCCGCATGCGGTGGAGGCCGGCGCTGCGATCTTGCGCGCAGGCGGCAGTGCGGCGGATGCGATGGTCGCGGTGCAGACCGTGCTGGGCCTGGTGGAGCCGCAGTCCTCTGGCCTGGGCGGCGGTGCGTTTCTGGTCTGGTATGATGCCGCCACGGGTGAACTGACCACGCTTGACGGGCGCGAGACTGCACCGCTGGCGGCGACGCCGACCCTGTTCCAGGATGAAAACGGCGAGCCGCTGAAGTTCTTTGACGCGGTGGTCGGCGGACGTTCCGTCGGCACGCCTGGCACGCCCGCGCTGCTGGACGAGGCGCACCGCCGCTGGGGCCGTGCCAACTGGCCATCTCTGTTTGAGCCGGCCATCCGGCTGGCGGAGGATGGCTTTGCCGTGTCGCCGCGACTGGCTGCATTGGTGGCAGGGGACGCCGGACGGCTGGCGCGCGCCCCGGCGACCGCGGCCTATTTCCTGCCGGAGGGCGAACCCATTGCCGAGGGCGCAACCCTGCTGAACCCGGAATATGCCGCCACCCTGCGGGCGCTGGCAGAGGGCGGGGCGGGTGCGTTCTACGCGGGCCCCATCGCGGCAGAGATTGTGCGCGCCGTGACCACGGCTGAGGGCAACCCCGGCGTGCTCTCCGCCACCGATCTGGCGCTGTATCAGGTCAAGGAGCGCCCGGCGGTCTGTGCAGCCTACCGCGATTTCGAGGCCTGCGGCATGGGGCCGCCGTCCTCTGGCGCGCTGACCGTGGGGCAGATCCTGGGGATGCTGGGCAACTACGATCTGGCGGAACTGGGGGCGGAAAGCGCCGAGTCCTGGCGGATGATCGGCGACGCTTCGCGCCTCGCCTTTGCCGACCGGGGCCGCTACATGGCGGACAGCGACTATGTGCCGGTGCCCGCCCACGGACTGGTTGCTGCGGACTATCTGGCGGGCCGGGCAGAGCTCTTGCAGGGTGATGATGCACTGCCCGAAGTGGCGCCGGGCGCCCCGGAATTTGACCACGCGCTGATGCTGGCGGATGATGAGTCGATCGAGCTGCCCTCGACCTCCCATATCTCGATTGTGGACCAGTACGGCAACGTGCTGTCGATGACCACGACGATTGAAAATGCCTTTGGCTCGCGGCTGATGGCGGCCGGGTTCCTGTTGAACAATGAGCTGACGGATTTCTCCTTCCGGACCCATGCGGACGCGGTGCCCATCGCCAACCGGCTGGAGCCGGGCAAGCGGCCGCGGTCCTCGATGGCGCCGACGATTGTGCTGAAGGATGGCAAGCCGGTGCTGGCCATCGGCTCCCCCGGCGGCAGCCGCATCATCGGCTATGTGGCCAAGTCGATCATCGCCTGGGCCGACTGGGGCATGGATATCCAGCAAGCATTGGCGCTGCCGCATCTGGTGAACCGCTTCGGCACCTATGATGTGGAGGCCGGGACCAGTGCCGAAGACCTGTCGGAGGCGCTGACAGACATGGGCTATGAGGTCAATGCCCGCGACCTGTCTTCCGGCCTGCACGCGATTGAGATCGGCGACGGGCTGAAGGGCGCGGCGGATCCGCGGCGGGAAGGGATCGCACTGGGCGGATAGGCCGTGCAGGGGGCGGCTACCGGGTTCTGGGTATTGCTGAACTCCGGTGGCTGCCCGTAGGTTAACAGGTGAAATGTTCCGGGGCGCTGCGCCCCGCTGCCAGGGGAGGCCGCCATGGTCCAAGCCACATCACTGCCGCGCAACGAGGCCGGGATCGCCGCCGCCATTGATGCACTGTCCCAGCAGTTCGGCGACCGGTTGCAAACCGGCCAGGCGATCTGCGAGCAGCACGGCCACACCACCACCTGGATCACCAACCAGGCGCCGGATGCGGTGGTGTTCCCAACCACTACCCGCGAAGTCGCAGAGATCGTCGCGGTCTGTGCTGAATTCGGTGTGCCGGTCATCCCCTTCGGTACCGGTACCTCGCTGGAGGGGCACGTGAACGCGCCTGCGGGTGGCATCTGCGTCGACATAATGCGGATGGACCAGATCATTGCAGTGCATCCCGAGGATCTGGACGTGGTGGTGCAGCCTGGTGTCACCCGCGAGCAGCTGAATACCTACCTGCGCGATCAGGGCCTTTTCTTCCCGATTGATCCCGGCGCCAATGCATCGCTTGGCGGCATGGCGGCGACTCGTGCCTCCGGCACCAATGCGGTGCGGTACGGCACCATGAAGGACAACGTGCTGGCTCTGGAGGCGGTGATGGCCGATGGCGCCGTGATCCGCACCGCACAGCGGGCCAAGAAATCCTCCGCTGGCTATGATCTCACCCGGCTGCTGGTCGGCAGCGAGGGCACTTTGGGACTGATTACTGAGCTTACCCTAAAACTGCAGGGCATCCCGGAGGCAATCCGCTCCGCCCGCTGTTCCTTCCGCACGGTGGATGAGGCCTGCCGCGCGGTGATGATGACCATTCAGTACGGCATTCCGGTGGCCCGCATCGAACTGCTGGATGAAATGAGCGTGCGCGCCGCCAATGCCTATTCCGGACTCGATCTGCCGGAAACGCCGCTGCTGCTGCTGGAGTTCCACGGCTCGGACGCGGGCGTGGTGGAGCAGTCGGACATGTTTGCGTCTATCGCCGAGGAGTTTGGCGGCTTCGATATTTCGGCCACTTCAACGCCGGAAGAGCGCAGCAAGCTCTGGCAGGCGCGCCATGACATGTATTGGGCCAGTCTGCAGTTGCGTCCCGGCGCAAAAGGGCTGTCTACCGACGTCTGCGTGCCGATCTCGCGGCTGGCGGAATGCGTAAGCGCGGCGCGCGAGAAGGCCGAGGGCATGGGCCTGCTGGCGCCAATGGTAGGCCATGTGGGGGACGGCAACTTCCACGCGCTCTTGCTCATCGACATGGAGAGCGATGCGGAGCGGCAGAAGGCGGATGAGTACATTGGCTGGCTCAACGAGATGGCGATAGACATGGACGGCACCTGTACCGGCGAGCACGGCATCGGCCAGGGCAAACGCCCCTATTTGCAGCAGGAGCTGGGCGAAGCGACCCGCTACATGGCGGCGATCAAGGCGGCGCTGGATCCGGAAAACATCATGAATCCGGGCAAGATCGTGGAGATGTAGGCGATCTGCTGTCGTTCCGCGCCGGGCTGGCACCGGAAAGTCCCCTTGCCGCGGAGGCTTGTATTCAGGAGCCAGGAGAGCACCTCAGGCTGCTTCGGAAATGGTGGACCTCCAGCAAAGATGAAGGCCGGGCGTGGCTCAAGGGTTAATCCGGCCGCCTTAGGAAAACTTGCACGTCGGCCACATTGGTGCCGGTGCCGCCGGTGATCAGCAGCGCCTCTGCGGCGTTCAAGGCGGCATAGCTGTCATTGTTGGCGAGAAGCGCGTCCGGGTCCTGCCCTGCGGCTCGAATGGCCTCCCAAGTGGTGGGGGTTGCGATGCCACCGGCCGCGTCTGTGGGGCCGTCGCGCCCGTCGGTGCCGCCGGAGAGGAACAGCCAGTCACCGCTGAGCCGTTCAGCACCAAGTTTGGCGACGCGCAGGGCCAGTTCCTGGTTGCGGCCGCCAAGGCCGGTGCCTCGGAGCTGCACCGTGGTTTCCCCGCCGAAGATCAGCGCGATAGGTCTGTCCAGCGGCGCGGATTCGGCTGCTGTGACAACGGTTTCCGCTGCCTCAGCCACGTCGCCCACCAGACGGTGGGAAACCAGCCTTGGGTTCCAGCCTTCTGCCGCGGCGGTCATCATCGCCTTCAGGCTGTGGCGGTTGGAGCCGATCAATATGTTGGTGGCAGGAGGCGGGGTTTCCTGGGATTCTTCAGTTGCAATGAGATGGGTTCTGACGGCCTCTGGCGCGCTGTCCCATAAGCCGGCACGCTGCAGGATGTACCGTGCCTGAGAACGGGTGCCAATTGGCGCTACGGTGGGGCCGGAGGCAATGGCGCGCAGGTCGTCACCGATCACGTCCGAGAGGATATAGGCCTGAACCTGCGCAGGCGCCGCATGGCGCAACAGCCCGCCGCCCTTGGTGTCCGACAATTGCTGTCGGATCAGGTTCATTTCGTTGATCTCAAGTCCCGAGGCGAGCAGCAGCTTGTTCACAGCCGCCTTGTCCGCCAGTGTGAGGCCGGGAGCGGGGGCCACCATAAGGGCGGAGCCACCGCCGGAAATCAGCGCGATCAGCCGGTCATTCGGGCCGAGAGAACGCGCCAGTTCTATGGCTGCCTGACCTGCTGCGGCGCTCGTTTCGTCCGGCACAGGGTGGCTGCCGCAGATCACCGTGGCACCGGGAATTTCCGCGTAGTTCTCGGGGTTTGTGATGGCCAGCGCCTGGGCTGCATCCGGGATCAGCCGCAACGCTTCGTGCATCATCGGGATGGCGGCCTTGCCCACGGTCAGCAGCACGTTTCTGCCGCCTTCGGGCAGCGGCGGGAGCGGTGAAGACGCCAGCTGGGCACGCAGTGCCTGCGCCGGGTCTGCCCGGTCGACAGCAGCTTGGAACAGGGCCTTGGCGGTGGTCAGCAATCCGGTCATCTGCATCTCCCTGGCATAGCGACGCTCAGCCGCCCCAGCCAGAACCGGGACGGCGTAAGGTCTTGAGACTGAACGGCGGCTTAGTTGCCGGCGATCTGCTTTGCTTTTTCCACCAGCACTTCTGCCTGACGGATTGAGGCATAGTCAATCAGGCGGCCGTCCAGCGAGACCGCGCCTTTGCCTGCGGCCTCGGCCTCGGCCATGGCTTCGAGGATGCGGTGCGCCTTGGTGATTTCCGCATCCGACGGAGACATCACTTCGTTGGCCAGTTCGATCTGGCTGGGATGGATGGCCCATTTGCCTTCGCAGCCCAGAACAGCGGCGCGTTTGGCGGCGGCCTTGTAGCCTTCCTTGTCCTGGAAATCGCCGAACGGGCCGTCGATCGGGCGCAAGCCGTTGGCGCGTGCAGCAACCACCATGCGGGCCAGCGCATAGTGCCACATGTCGCCCCAATGCACGTCGCGCGAGCCGTTTGCGGCCGGGTCGGTCAGCACCGAGTAATCGGGGTTCACACCGCCGATGATGGTGGTGCGGGCGCGGGTCGAGGCGGCATAGTCGGCAACGCCGAAATGCAGCGATTCATTGCGCTTGGAGGCTGCGGCAATTTCACTCACGTTCTGCATGCCGAGCGCGGTCTCGATGATGTGCTCGAAGCCGATCCGCTTCTTGTAGCCCTTGGCGTCTTCGATCTGGGTGACCAGCATGTCGACTGCATAAACATCGGCTGCGGTGCCGACCTTGGGGACCATGATCAGGTCCAGACGTTCACCTGCTTGTTCAACCACATCGACCACGTCGCGGTACATGTAGTGGGTGTCGAGGCCGTTGATTCGCACCGACATGGATTTGTTGCCCCAGTCGATCTCGTTCAGGGCCTTGATGATGTTCTTGCGGGCCTGGTCTTTTTCGTCCGGTGCAACCGCGTCTTCGAGATCCAGAAAGATCACGTCGACGTCGGATTTTGCCGCTTTTTCAAACATTTGTGGCTGGGATCCGGGGATTGCCAGCTCGCTGCGGTTCAGGCGGCCAGGGGCCTGTTCGATGGTATGAAACGACATGGGTGCGCTCCTCATTCGCAATGGGGTTTCGTCCTCTCCTCCTTAGGCATTCCCCATCAGGGTGTTTCCTGTCAAGAAAAAAGTTTTCATTTAAATACATTCGCGCGGGAGCGCGCCCGCGCGTCGCGCCCTCGCGTGCGTACGCGTACGCGAGCACGCACGCGAGGCGCGGGGCGGCAATCCGGGGTCATTCCTCTAGGCTGAAATCGCCCTTGGCGGCGCGGTTGGCGTAGTAGAACGCAATCGCCTGGGCGCGGTTTTTGACCGAGAGTTTTTCGTAGAGGTTCGACAGGTGGAACTTCACCGTGTTGGTCGAAATCTCCAGCTCCTTGCTGAGCTCCTTGTTGGTCAGCCCCTTGGACAGCGCCTCGAGCATCGTGCGCTCACGGCGCGACAGTTGCTCGATCGGATCGGTCTGCAGGCCGCGGACGTCGAGGAAGGGAAACACCATCTTGCCTGCGGCCACCGCGAGGCAAGTGTCCAAGAGCCCCTCGACAGCGCTGGAGCGCGGCGCAAAACCGGCGGCGCCTGCGCTCATCGCCTTGCGCGGGACGTCGCCGCTGTCGTCGGCATAGACCACCAGCCGCGGCGCGTTCGCTTGGTCGCGCAGCACTTCGATCAGCTTGGCGCCGCCAAGCGCGGGCAGGTTCCAGTCGATGATCCCGACCTGAACCGGCACCCGCATCACCGTTCCGAGGAAGCCTTCGGCGGTGGCAGAGGTGGCGACCAGCGAGAATCGAGGGTCCTTGTCGAAGATCTCTGACATCGCTGACAGCACCAGCGGATTTGCGTCAGCAAGCATGACCGATATCGGGGAAACTTTGTCGCTTATAGGAGCCATTTGGTGCCTTTTCGTTTCAAACCACCCAAATGGGTAGGGCGTATTTCGGTATGCAACGGTATTTTTACCACTTTGGGTAGGTTTTTCGCCACCCATTTAGATACCCAAAAGCAGGATATAGGAATGTTGCGGGTTTTGTCGACCTAGGTTTTCCTTAGGTTAACAGATGTTGCCCAACAGGAAACAAACCTTCCCGCAGCGAAGATCGCGACGAAGAAGGCCCGTGACCTCCGGCACATCGCCGAAACGACAACAGCGAGGCCTGACCCCGATGACTGAACCCACGATCTTCCCCAGCCTGGAAATCCCGGAAACCCTGGCCGCCGGCCCTGGACCGGGCAATACCGACCCCCGCGTGCTGCAGGCTTTTGCCAACACCGGCCTGGCCGACCACATGCAGGCGGACGTGCTGCGCGGCATGATCGAGTGCAAGCAGATGCTGCGCGATCTGTGGGGCACCTCCAACACTTACACCTACGGTGTCGGCGGCACCGGCTTCTCCGGCCTGGATTGCATGCTCAATGCGATCCTGCCTGGCGATACCGTGGTTGCCTTCCAGAATGGCACCTTCTCCGGCATCGACGCTATGACTATCCGGATGAAAGCGGCCACTCGCGAGGAGCTGGCCGCCGACGCCATGAACCCGCAGCCGGCCTCCGTCACGGTGGTTGACGTGCCGCACGGCGAGTCGGTGTCCGGCAAGCTGGTGGAGCAGGTGCTGGCAGAGAAGAAGCCCAAGTGGGCCTTCATGGCGCATTGGGAAACCGGCTCGGGCCGCATCAACGACCTCAAAGGGTTCTCGGATGCCTGTGTGAAGAACGGCGTGATGGGCCTGATCGACGCGGTATCTTCGCTGGGTATCGAAGATGTCTCGATCGACGATTACCCGGGCGTCGTGGGCTGGGCCTCCTGCCCGCAAAAAGGCGTGCTGTGCCTGCCGCTGACCTACGCGCCGGTGTCCTTCACCGACCAGTACATCCAGACCGTGCGTGAGAACGGCTGTCACTCCTATGTCCACAACCCGATCTTGGAAGCTCGACACTGGGGCATCGTGGACGGCCAGGACGTGGCCGCCGGCACCTACCACCGCACCCATTCCGGCTATGCGGTTGCCGCCTTCCACGAGGCGCTGCGCATCACCCTGCAGCACGGCCGCGCCCAGAAGGCCCGCGACTATGCCTTCCATGAGAAAGCGCTGCGCGACGCCGTGACCGCCATGGGCTGCGACGTGACCAGCAACATGACCAGCCTGGTGGTTCTGAACCTGCCCGGCGATCTGGCGGGCCGCGAAAAAGAGCTGGTGGGCAACTGCCGCGCCGTTGGCTTCGGTATTTGGCCGACCCTGTCGGAGCCGGTCCAGGTCCGCATCGGCATCCTGAACCAGATCACCCCGGCCGCTATCACCGACATCGTCAACCGGTTCGGAAATGCGATGAACGACATGGGCGCCCAGGTGAACATGGAAGAGATCAATGCGCTGCTCGACCGCCATTACAGCACCGCGGTTGCGGCCGAATAAGCCCGCTCCATAGGGAGGAAACCAATGGACATTCATGAATACCAGGCCAAGGAAGTTCTCAGCAACTTCGGCGTGACCGTACCGCCGGGTGCGCTGGCCTACAGCCCCGAGCAGGCGGCCTACCGCGCGCGGGAACTGGGCGGTGACCGCTGGATCGTCAAGGCCCAGGTTCACGCCGGCGGCCGCGGCAAGGCGGGCGGCGTCAAGCTGTGCAACTCGGAAGCCGAGATCTATGAGGCGACCGAAAACCTGTTCGGCAAGAAGCTGGTGACCCACCAGACCGGCCCCGAGGGCAAAGGCATCTACCGTGTCTATGTCGAAGGCGCGGTGCCGATTGCCCGCGAGATCTATCTCGGCTTTGTGCTGGACCGCTCCAGCCAGCGGGTGATGATCGTTGCCTCCTCTGAGGGCGGCATGGAGATTGAGGAGATCTCTGCCGAGCGGCCCGAGTCCATCGTGCGCTCGACCGTTGAGCCGGCCGTTGGCCTGCAGGACTTCCAGGCTCGGGAGATCGCGTTCCAGCTGGGTATTGAACCGGCAATGACGCAGCAGATGGTGCGCACGCTCAAGGGCTGCTACCAGGCGTTCTCCGAACTGGACGCCACCATGGTTGAGATCAACCCGCTGGTGGTCACCTCGGACAACCGGGTCATCGCGCTGGATGCCAAGATGACCTTTGACGACAACGCCCTGTTCCGCCACCCGCAGATCGCGGAACTGCGCGACAAGTCCCAGGAAGACCCGCGCGAAGCCCGCGCGGCCGACCGCGGCCTGTCTTATGTTGGGTTGGAAGGCAATATCGGCTGCATCGTGAACGGCGCAGGCCTGGCGATGGCGACGATGGATACCATCAAGCTGGCCGGCGGCGAGCCTGCCAACTTCCTGGACATCGGCGGCGGTGCAACGCCTGAGCGGGTCGCCAAGGCGTTCCGCTTGGTGATGTCCGACAGCAATGTGCAGGCGGTTCTGGTCAACATCTTCGCCGGCATCAACCGCTGCGACTGGGTTGCCGAAGGCGTCGTGCAAGCGCTGAAGGAAGTGCAGGTCGACGTGCCCGTAGTGGTCCGCCTTGCCGGTACAAACGTGGAGGAAGGCCAGAAGATCCTGGCGCAAAGCGGCCTGCCGCTGATCCGCGCAACCTCGCTGATGGAAGCCGCCGAGCGGGCCGTCGGTGCGTGGAAAAACGACCTTGATCAAAACACTCGTGTGAGGGCCGTCAAATGAGCATCCTTCTTGATCGCGAAAGCAAAGTCATCGTCCAGGGCATCACCGGTAAGATTGCCCGGTTCCACACCAAGGACATGATTGAATACGGAACCAACGTCGTGGGCGGCGTGGTGCCGGGCAAGGGCGGCGATACCGTCGAGGGCGTGCCGGTCTTCAACACCGTGAAAGAAGCGGTTGAGGCCACCGGCGCCAATGCCTCGCTGGTATTTGTGCCGCCGCCGTTTGCAGCCGACTCCATCATGGAAGCGGCGGATGCGGGCATCAACTACTGCGTCTGCATCACCGACGGCATCCCGGCCCAGGACATGATCCGGGTGAAGCGCTACATGTACCGCTATCCCAAGGACAAGCGGATGATCCTGACAGGCCCGAACTGCGCGGGCACCATCTCGCCGGGCAAAGCACTGCTGGGCATCATGCCGGGCCATATCTACCTGCCGGGCACCGTGGGCATCATCGGCCGTTCGGGCACACTGGGGTATGAGGCCGCGGCACAGCTGAAAGAGCTGGGTCTGGGGGTTTCCACCTCGGTCGGCATCGGCGGCGACCCGATCAACGGCTCCTCCTTCAAGGACATCCTGGAATGGTTCGAGAAGGATTCGGAAACCGAAGTCATCGCGATGATCGGTGAAATCGGCGGCCCGCAGGAAGCGGAAGCGGCGGATTACATCAAGAACCATGTGACCAAGCCGGTGGTGGCCTATGTCGCGGGTCTGACCGCACCCAAGGGCCGTACCATGGGCCATGCGGGCGCGATCATCTCAGCCTTTGGCGAGAGCGCCTCTGAGAAGGTGGAGATCCTGTCGGCGGCCGGCGTGACCGTTGCCGAGAACCCCGCCGTGATCGGCGAAACCATCGCAAGCGTGATGAAAAAGAACGCCGCCTGATCCGGAAACGGAACAGGCGCAACGCTCCACCCCTGGCCCGGGGCAATGGCGGGGGTGGGGCGCATTAAAAAATAGCACAAGCACGTCAGGGAGATGAAATCATGGCAAAGCCCAAGGTTCTGGTGACCCGCCGCTGGCCAGCCGCAGTCGAGGCGCAGCTTTCCGAGGCGTTTGATGCTGTGCTGAACACGGGCGACAAGCCGCTGAGCGAGGACGAACTGCGCGACGCGCTCAAGTCTTATGACGCGGTGCTGCCAACCGTGACCGACAAGATCTCCGCCAGGGCGTTTGATATCGCCAAGCCCCAAGCCCGGATCCTTGCCAACTACGGTGTCGGATACTCCCACATTGATATGCATGGCGCCGCAGGCCACGGTATGACCGTGACCAACACCCCGGATGTGCTTAGCGAATGCACCGCCGATATCGCCATGACCTTGCTGCTGATGGTGGCCCGCCGGGCCGGTGAGGGAGAGCGCGAGCTGCGCGCCGGCGAATGGACCGGCTGGCGCCCGACCCATCTGGTCGGCACCAAGGTCTCCGGCAAGACACTGGGCATTGTCGGCTTTGGCCGCATCGGCCAGGAGATGGCGCGGCGTGCGCATCACGGCTTTGGCATGAAGATCGTAGTGCAGAACCGTTCCCGCGTTTCCCCTGATATCCTGGCCCGCTACAACGCGACCCAGGCGGACAGCCTGGAAGAGCTGATGCCGCAGTGCGACTTTCTCTCGCTGCATTGTCCAGGCGGGCCTGCCAACCGGCATCTGATCAACACCCGGATGCTGAACCTGATGAAGCCGGACGCCTTCCTTATTAATACGGCGCGTGGTGAGGTGATCGACGAACTGGCCCTGTCCCGTGCTTTGTGGTTTGAAACCATCGGCGGCGCAGGTCTGGACGTCTTCGACGGCGAGCCGCGCATCAACCCGGATCTGCTGGACTGCGACAACCTGGTGATGCTGCCGCATCTGGGCAGCGCAACCCGCGAGGCACGTGAGGCGATGGGCTTCCGCGTGCTCGATAACCTCAGCGATTTCTTTGCAGGGCGCGAGCCGCGCGACCGGGTGATGTGATGGGAGACCCTGCCGAATCCGCCCATGCGGACTATGAAGACACCGGCTATGCCGCTGAGCTTCGCAACGAACTCCACGCGCTTTGGCTGGACGTCCTGCGCCAGCGCGCTCCGGAGGTGGCCCAGAAGGCCGTCGGGGAATCCGCTTGGGATTTGTCCGGCGACCAGCCGGCCACTCCTTATCTGCAGGCCTTCAATATCTGGTTCCAGCTGCTGAAGATCGTCGAGGAAAACGCGGCCATGCGCGACCGCCGCATGGCGGAAACCCAGGACGGCCCGGAGGTGGTCGAGGGCAGCTTTGCCCGCGCGCTGGATCTGGCCGGGGAACTGGCCACGCCGGAACGGCTGCAGGAGGTTGCCAGTCAGTTTTCCATCGGCCCGACCCTGACCGCGCATCCGACCGAGGCCAAGCGTGTCACCATCCTGGAAATCCACCGTCGCATCTACCGCGGTTTGGTGTCGCTGGAAGCCAAGCGCTGGACCCCGCGCGAGCGTGAGGGGCTGCTGGAGGATCTGCGCTCGGAAATCGATCTGTTGTGGATGACGGGCGAGTTGCGCCGCGACCGGCCCAGCCTGCAGGATGAAATCCAATGGGGCCTGCAGTTTTTCCGTGACAGCCTGTATGAAGCGGTGCCGCAGCTGTTTGAACGCTACATCGCAGCTGCCGAACCGCGGCTAGGCGACAGTGCCGATGCGCCCTGCCTCAAGTTCCATTCCTGGATCGGCGGCGACCGCGACGGCAACCCGAATGTCACGGTTGACGCCACGGCGGCGGCGCTGACCGCAAACCGTGCGGCGATCTTGAAACGCTACCAGAAGGCGCTGACCACCGCAGCGGAACGGATCTCCATTTCGGCTGCCGTGTTTGCCTTGCCTGACGGCACTTCTGCCAGGCTGACAAAGGTCATTGCCGCCACCCCCGGCGCTGCGGCGCTGTCCGCTCGCAACCCGGGCGAGGTTTTTCGCCAGGCGCTGACCGCGATCCTGGCGCGGATCAAGGCCACCGCGGCAGAGGAAGCCGGTGCATATAAACATCTCGGCGATTTCGTTGCCGATCTGGCAGAAATCGAAGAAGCGCTGGAGGAAATCGGCGCGCACCGTCTGGCCGCCCGCTATGTGCGTCCGATCCGCTGGCAGGCGGATGTCTTTGGCTTCCGCACGGTGACACTGGATGTCCGCCAGAACTCCACCGTGACAACCGAAACGCTGACCGAAATCTGGGCGCGTTCCGGCGAGGTGCCGGAGTTCGGCAGCCCGGAATGGTCGGCGCGGCTGCGCAAGGAACTGGGCAGCGCCTCGCTTCCATACATGACCCCGGATGAGCTGAGCCCGCAAAGCGGCGAATTGCTTAAGCTGCTGCGGCTGATGCGCGATGCCGGTGCGGGCGAGGATCCGCAGGCGATGGGGCCGTTCATCCTGTCGATGACCCGCTCCACCGATGACCTGCTGGGGGTCTATCTTCTGGCGCGCTATGCGGGCTTCGGTGCTGAAAAGGCCGCGCTCAAAGTGGTGCCGCTGTTTGAAACCATTGGCGATCTGCGCGCGGCCCCGGGTATCCTTGATGGCCTGCTGGGCGTGCCCTTTGCCCTCCGCTCTCTGAAATCCAGTGACAACCGTATCGAGGTGATGCTGGGTTATTCCGACAGCAATAAGGACGGCGGCTTTCTCTGCTCCACCTGGGAGCTGGAAAAGGCGCAGCGGCTGATCACCCGCACCCTGGCAGCGCACCGGATGAAGCCGGTATTCTTCCACGGCCGCGGCGGCTCTGTTTCACGTGGAGGTGCCCCTGCCGAACGCGCCATTGCGGCCCAGCCTGCAGGCACCATCGCGGGGCGGATGCGCATTACCGAACAGGGCGAGGTTGTCAGTTCGAAATACGCCAACCGCGGTACTGCCCTGCACCAGCTGGAGCTGATGGCGTCCTCGGTGCTGCGCCATTCGCTGCAGGACGACMCCCCGCCGGTAAACCCGGAGTTTGATGACGCCTTTGAAGCGCTGGCCGGCATGTCCCAGGCGGCCTACTCCAACCTTCTGAACACGCAGGGTTTTCTTGACTATTTTCAGCAGGCCAGCCCTGTGGAGGAACTGGCGATGCTCAAGATCGGCTCGCGCCCTGCGCGCCGCTTCGGAGCTGGATCGCTGGACGATCTGCGGGCGATCCCCTGGGTCTTTGCCTGGTCGCAGAACCGCCACATGATCACCGGCTGGTATGGTTTCGGCTCGGCGGTTGCCAGTTTCCGCAAGTTCCGCGGCGCCCGCGGCGATGCGGTGCTGCAGGAGATGTTTGCGGGATCGCCGCTGTTCCGCCTGGTGGTGGACGAGGTTGAAAAGACTCTGCTGCAAAGCGACATGGAAATCGCCGCTGATTACGCGACGCTGGTGCAGGACGCCGAGATCCGCGACCGCATCTTTGGTTCGATCCGCAAGGAATACCAGCTGTCCTGCGAGGCAATTGCGTTCCTGACCGGCGACAGCAGCCTGTCGCAGCGGTTCCCGCGCCTGCGCGCCCGGTTTAGCCGCGTCGAAAACATGCTGCGCGAAATACACAAAACCCAGGTGCGCCTCCTGCGGGAAGAGCGCGCCCGGAAATCTTCAACAGTGCCCGTCCCGCTGATGCAGTCGATGAACTGCGTTGCGGCGGGCCTTGGCTGGACTGGATAGACAGGAGCCCCGAATGTCCAAAGATCTGTTTTTCACCCAAGCGCTTTCTGAGCGCGATCCTGAACTGTTTGGCGCGATCACTGCCGAACTGGGCCGCCAGCGCGACGAGATCGAGCTGATTGCGTCCGAGAACATCGTCTCCGCCGCGGTGATGGAAGCGCAAGGCTCGGTGCTGACCAACAAATACGCCGAAGGCTACCCGGGGCGCCGTTACTACGGCGGCTGCCAGTATGTCGACGTCGCTGAAAACCTGGCGATCGACCGCGCCAAGGCGCTG
>NZ_LYUZ01000102.1 GCF_001679925.1 Leisingera sp. JC1
GGCGTTCTGGAAACGATGGACGGGATACCACACCCGCAGCCGCGCAGAAGCCAGGATGCGCTGCCTCAAGGCCTTCGGCGAGCGCATCGCCGCGAGAGACCCAGATAGCCAAACCGCTGAAATCCACATCCGCGTCGCACTCATCAACCGCTTCAATGCCCTCGGCACCGCCGAGATCGTCCGCGTGGCCTGAACCTGAAGGGGAAAGGGGAAGTCACGCCTCAAGACGCCTTTCTGCAACAATGCCGTCCAGGACCATGAGTTTCAGAAAAGTGTTTTTGTTTGTCGTTCTCGCAGGCTCCACCGCAATTGCGCTGGTGTCGCAAGTCCAGACCAGCGGCGCTGCCCGTGCAGTGCCTCTTCAGCAGGAACATTCGCAATGAGCGGTTGCCGTCAAGCGGTCTTTACAAGGGCCAGAACACCAGAATGGCCGGAATTGACACCGCGATGACCAGCGCCTCCAGCGGCAGTCCCATCCGCCAGTAATCCCCGAAATGGTAGCCGCCAGGCCCCAGAACCAGCGTGTTGTTCTTGTGCCCGATCGGCGTCAGGAATGCGGCTGAGGCAGCAACCGCCACTGCCATCAGGAAGGGGTCGGGCGAGACCCCCAGCGTCTCCGCCATCTGGATGCCGACAGGGGCCGCAACAATTGCCGTGGCGGTGTTGTTCAGCACATCCGACAGCGTCATGGTGACCACCATCAGAACCGTCAGCACTGCCCAGGCGGGCAATCCTGCGGTCAGGCCTGTCAGCGCGTTGGCGATCAGGGCTGTACCGCCGGATGTGTCCAGCGCCGCCCCCAGCGGGATCATGGAGCCCAGCAGCACCACCACCGGCCATTCAACGTGGTCATAGATTTCCGCCACCGGCAGGATCTTCAGCAGCACATAGCCGATGGCCACCAGCCCCAGCGCCACCGGCAGGTACAACAGCCCGACGGAGGCCGCCAGCACCGCGGCGGCAAACAGGCCGATGGCGGCCCAGGTCTTGTCGTTGGCCGTGACTGCCAAACCACGCTCCGCCAGCGGCAGGCAGCCCAGCCAGTCCGCCACATCGGCGCTGCGCCCGCGCGGCGACAGCAGCAGCAGGATGTCGCCGGCCTGAACCTCTGTCTGGCGGATGTGGCGGGTGATCCGCGTGCCTTGGCGGGAAATCCCCAGCAGCACCGCGCTCTGGCGCCAGGCGAGGCCAATGGACTGCGCCGTCCTGCCGCGGATACGGGCGGACTCAGGCACCACCAGCTCCACCAGTTCCAGCCCTTCGCCCGCTGCCGTCAGCTTCTCCTGACGTGCCGCATCGGCAAACTCCAGCTTCAGCGCGCTGCGGAACTCGTCCAGCGCTTCCGGCTCGGCCTCGATCACCAGCGTGTCGCCTTCGCGCAGCAGCGCGGCCACAGCCCTCCCGTAGCGCCGCTTACCGTCGCGGATCAGGCCCAGGATGGCCACATCAGCTTTCTCCGCCTCTTCATCAAGGGTGCCTAGCCGTTTGCCGATCAGTTCGGAGCCTTCGCCCACTGTCAGTTCGGCAATATAGGGGGCCAGCTGTGCCTCGGACGCGCCAGCCGCATTGTCCCGTGCCGGGATCAGCCGCCAGCCGATCAGTGCCACAAAGGCAAGCCCCGCCAGTGCGGCAACCCCGCCCACCGGGGCGAAATCGAACATCTTGAACGGCTCGCCCAGCGTCTCGCCGCGGATGGCGGCGATGATGATGTTGGGCGGGGTGCCGATCAGCGTGACCATGCCGCCAAGAATGGTGGCAAAGGACAGCGGCATCAGGCTGAGCCCCGGCGCCCGGCCTGCCTTGCGCGCGGTCTGGATATCCACCGGCATCAGCAGCGCCAGCGCCGCCACATTGTTCATGAAGGCCGACAGCACGGCGCCAACCCCGCCCATCAGCGCGATGTGGCCGCCCAGGCCCCGCGCACTGTCCACCAGCGTTCGGGTGATCAGGAAAACTGCGCCGGACCGCACGAGCCCGGCAGAGACGATCAGCACCAGCGCCACCACCAGTGTTGCCGGGTGCCCGAAGCCGGCAAAGGCGTCGTTTGCGGGTACCACTCCCAGCACCACGCCTGCCATCAGCGCGGCAAAGGCCACCAGATCGTACCGGAAACGCCCCCACAGCAGCAGGGCAAAGACGGCAGCAAATAGCGCAAACAAAACGGCTTGATCATATGTCATGGCGCCAGCTTATCCCCGAAACCCCGCGGAACAAGGGCAAAGCGGGACAGGGGCGCTTGAAAGCCCCCGCCTTGCAGGGCTATATGGGCGCCAATTCAGATATACAGCAGCAAGGATGCACCATGGCAGGCCATTCAAAATGGGCTAACATTCAGCACCGCAAGGGCCGTCAGGACGCGGCGCGGTCGAAACTGTTTTCCAAGCTGGCCAAGGAGATCACCGTGGCCGCCAAGATGGGCGACCCCGATCCCGACAAGAACCCGCGCCTGCGCCTGGCCGTCAAGGAAGCCAAGTCGCAATCGGTCCCCAAGGACGTGATCGAACGCGCGATCAAGAAGGCCACCGGCGGCGACGCCGAGAACTATGACGAAATCCGTTATGAGGGCTATGGCCCCAACGGCGTCGCGGTGATCGTCGAGGCAATGACCGATAACAAGAACCGCACCGCCTCCAACGTGCGCTCCACCTTCTCCAAGAACGGCGGCAACCTGGGTGAAACCGGCTCGGTCGGCTTCATGTTCGACCGCAAGGGCGAAGTGACATACCCGGCCTCCGTGGGCGACGCCGACACCGTGATGATGGCCGCGATCGAAGCTGGCGCCGAGGATGTCGAAAGCTCCGAGGACGGCCACATCATCTATTGCGCCGATACTGACCTCAATGACGTTTCCAACGCGCTGGAGGCCGAGCTGGGCGAATCCGAGTCGACCAAGCTGGTCTGGAAACCCAGCACCACCACCGAACTGGATCTGGAAGGCATGCAGAAGCTGATGAAGCTGGTCGATGCGCTGGAAGATGACGACGACGTTCAGCGCGTCACCACCAATTTCGAAGCCACCGACGAGGTCATGGCGCAGCTCTGAGCAGGCGCCTGATGCGATTTCCAAGGCCCGCCAGCCCGGCGGGCCTTTTGCTTTCAAGCGCACAGAGAAGATCAAGGGCCGCCCAATGCAGATCAGAGAGTTCCGTCCCGAAGACGCCGCAGCGCTTGCGCAAATCTTCCATGACGCTGTTCATGGAATCGGTGCCCGTGACTACAGCCTCGAACAGCTGAGCGCCTGGAGCCCGGAGCCTGCCCCGGCAGATGTTTGGGCCAGCCGTGCCGCCGATGGCCGCCGGGTGTTTGTCGCCGCGGATGGGCAGGACCAGCCCCAGGCCTTCATCGAACTGGAAACGGACGGCCACATTGACTGCTTCTACTGCCGCCCGCAAGCGGCAGGCAACGGTACCGGCGCCGCGCTGTACCAGCGGCTGGAAACAGAAGCCCGCAGCCTCGGCCTCAAGTCTTTGTATGTGGAAGCCAGCGAGGCCGCCTGCCGGTTCTTTCTGCGCCAGGGCTTCACCGTTGAGGTCCGGCGCGAAATCGAACGCCGCGGTGTAACCTTGCATAACTACCGGATGACCAAGCCGCTCAGCGGTTGACTTGCTGGGTCGCAGCGCCGGTAATCAGCGCGTGCCCGGCCGGATGAGACCGCCGCGGTGCAACTCATCTCTGCCCGGCAGCCACAGCTCCGCGCTGGGCACGGCAAAAATCTGTTCTGTGAATTCGGCGCTGACCCCTTGCTGCAGCAGGAAGGCCCGGTCTTTCTCCTGTTCCCTCTGCAAATCAATCTGCGGCAGGCCGCTTTCGAACTGCAGCGCGTAGCTGTGAAAGCCGAGCTGCCCGTCCGGCCCCAGGCTGCGTTCGGTGCCGGCTGCAAACATCAGCGTGCAGGCTGAGGCGCACACACCGGCGGCGCGGGTGTCCCAGCCTTTTTGCCGGATCAGCCGTGCGGCACCGCGCGCCTCGGCGATCAGCCCGCCGGGTCCGGCCAGCGCAACCTGATCCAAGCCGGGGTTCTCCTCCGCCAGCTGCCGCATCCGTTTTGTCAGGCCAAAGGTGACCTCGCCGTCAAAGATCAGCGTACGGCCATCTGCGGAAACCGTGAGCCGGTAAAGCGCCTCACGCTCCAGCCGCCGCTGCTCGGCATAGGCAGGCTCCTCCACCGCCCGGGCAATCAGCAGCGCGTCCCACCACTGGGTCAGCGCCGCAAACCCCGCAAACAGCAGCAGCAGGTAGCCGCCCCAGACCGGCGCCATCGCTCCGGTGCTCTGCACATGGGCATCGGCGCTGCGCAGAAAGGCCCGAGCCTGTGACAGAAGAAACAGCCCGTCCGCTGCCATCAGCACAAAGGCCAACGGCACCGGCAGCCGGATCCAATGATTGAGTGCCAGCCACACCAGCAGCACTGCTCCTCGCGGCAGCACCACCTGCAGCATCAGGCTGCGGGGCAGGGAGGCCGGGCTTCCCGTCATCCCACGGGCGGTTTCATTCAAACACCTGGCAGATCTGCTCCAGCGGCTTCTTCATCTTGGCAACGGCAGGCACCTTGGCATCTGCCGCCGGATGACCAACCGCGATGATCGTCGTCGGCTTTTCCGACGCCGGGCGGCCTAGGGCGCCGTTCAGGAACTTCATCGGGTTCGGTGTGTGGGTCAGTGTGCACAGCCCCGCCGTATGCAGCGCCGTCAGCAGCACGCCGGTGGCGATGTTCACGCTTTCCGGCACGTAGTAGTTCTTGTACCGGGTGCCGTCCGCGAACTCGCCCCAGCGCTGGGCAAAGACGACGATCAGCCAGGGCGCGGTGGTCAAATGCGGCTTGTCTGCATTGGTGCCGATCGGCTCCAGCGCCTTGATCCACTCATCGCCTGCGCCGCCTGCATAGAACCGGCGCTCTTCCTCCTCCGCCTCCGCACGGATCTGCGCTTTCAGTGCGGGGTTGGAGATTGCGGCAAAGAACCAGGGCTGGTGATTGGCGCCCGAGGGCGCGGTGCCTGCGGCGCGAACGCAATCCTCGATCACGGCCCGCGGCACCACCTGATCCGTAAAGTCCCGCACCGTGTGCCGCCGCTGCATATGCGCCAGGAAGGCACCTGCCTTTTCCTGCATCTCCGCGTCGGAATACTCCGCCCGGTCGGGCAGGGGCAGCGGTTCATAGCTGAGCGCGTCTTTGGCAAACATGAGCGGTCTTTCCGGATTAGCTTTGCGTCAAATACTGTTTTGCCGATTTCTGCACGGCGCGGGTCACCTCGGCAAGGGCCGGGGCCATCACCCGCGCCACCTGCCACGTGAGCGGCACAGGCAGCGTTGTGTCCGGGATCAGCGGCACCAGGCGTCCGGACCGGATGTCTTGCTCAACCATTGCCAACGGGTTCATGCCCCAGCCCAGACCCGCAGCAGCCGCATCAATAAACGCCTGTGTCGACGGCAGGAAGTGCGCAGGCGGTGCCAGGCTGGGGGCGACATTGCGCTCCAGCCACAGCCGCTGCAGGTTGTCCTTGGCGTTGAAGATCAGGCAGGGCGCGCGGGCGGCGGCCTCCGGCGTCACCCCGTCGGGAAACCATCGCTCCATAAAGGCCGGGCTGGTGGTTGCCACATAGCGCAGCGTTCCCAGCGGGTGAACGTCAAACCCGGTAACCGGCTTGGAACTGGCGGTGACGGCTGCCGAGACCTCACCGCGTTTCAGCCATTCGGCACTGTGGTCCTGGTCATCGACCAGCAGGTCGAACAGCACGCCCTCCACAGCCGCCATGGCGTCAATGAACCAGCTTGCCAAGCTGTCGGCGTTGACCGCAATCCGCAGCCGCACCGGGCCGTGATCCGCCTCGAGCGCAAGCTCCCGCGCCAGTTGCGCCTCCAGCAGGCCGATGTCCTCGGCGTGTTTGGCAATCCTGAGGCCCGCCGCGGTGCCGGTGCAGGGCGCGCCGCGCAGCACCAAAGCCGCGCCAATGCGGTCCTCCAGCGCTTTGATCCGCTGTGAAACGGCTGAGGGCGTCACGTTCAACGCATGTGCCGCCGCCTCGAATGTGCCGAGACGCAGCACAGCGCTCAGTGCTGCCAGCTGGCTGGGGTCCATCTGCATTAACAACTCCAATCTGACTTAAATCTCTTTAACTGGATTAATGTTCGCACGGGCGGTAGTCAAACCCCAGCACAACGATGGAGACTGCTATGCCCCCCAGCCTGATTGCCGGATTTGCCCTGGGCCTCAGCCTGATCATGGCGATCGGCGCCCAGAACGCCTTTGTCCTGCGCCAGGGGCTGCGGCGCCAGCATGTGTTCTGGATCTGCCTTACCTGCGCGGGTTCCGACGCGGTGCTGATCACTGCAGGCGTCCTCGGTTTTGGCTCTTTGGCTCTGGCGCTTCCCTGGTTCGAACAGGCGATGCGCTGGGGCGGGGCGGCGTTTCTGATCTGGTACGGCGCCCGCGCCCTGCGCGCCGCCTGGCAGGGCGGGGAGGCGCTGGAGGCGGCGCAGGAGGGGGCAGGCGCAGCCTTGCTGCCGGTGCTGGCCACCGTTCTGGCGCTCACCTGGCTGAACCCGCATGTCTATCTGGACACGGTGGTGCTTTTGGGCTCGATCTCCTCCCAGTACCCCGACCCGCTGGTCTTTGCCGCCGGGGCAGCCATCGCCAGCTTCACTTTCTTTTTCTCGCTGGGCTATGGCGCCAGCCTGCTGGCCCCGGTCTTTGCCCGCCCGCGCGCCTGGCAGGTGCTGGATGCGCTGGTTGGCCTGACCATGTGGGCAATTGCCGCCAAGCTCCTCCTGATGTGACGAACAGCGCCTGTGCGGGGGCGGCCCTAACGCCGGCGCAGAAATGCTCTACCTTTCCCCCATGACAGCAGACAGGAGGGAAGGATGAGCTGGAATCCAGCACTGGAACCGCAATGCCCCGACGCGGGCAGCCTTGATGCCATCGAGACGGTGATCATTCCGCGCGCCCGCGACATCGGCGGATTTGAGGTCCGCCGCGCGCTGCCCGCACCGCGCCGCCAGATGGTCGGGCCGTTCATCTTCTTCGACCAGGCCGGGCCTGCCGAATTTCTGACCGGCCAGGGCATCGACGTGCGCCCGCATCCGCATATCGGCCTCGGCACCGTCACCTACCTCTATCAGGGGGAATTCGAGCATCGGGACTCCCTCGGCACTCACCAGATGATCTACCCGGGCGAGGTGAACTGGATGGTGGCCGGGCAGGGCGTTACCCACTCCGAGCGCACCTCTGCCGACACCCGCCAGAACCCAAGCAGCCTGTTCGGCATCCAGACCTGGATTGCGCTGCCCGAAAGCCACGAGGACGTGCCTGCCGCTTTCGAGCATCACGGCAAGGAGGCGCTGCCGGTGCTGGAGGGCGAGGGCAAGACCGTGCGCCTGATCCTCGGTTCGGCCTGGGGTGAGAAAGCCCCGGCAACCCTTTATTCTGAAACCTTTTATGCCGATATTGTCCTGCATCCTGGCGCCAAGCTGCCGCTGCCCTCCGATCACGAGGACCGGGGCCTGTATGTGACGCAAGGCTTGGTGGAAATTGCGGGCGAGACCTTTGAGGCCGGCCGCATGATGGTGTTCCGCCCCGGCGATGAGATCACCGTGACCGCCGGCGCTGAAGGCGCCCGGCTGATGGCGCTGGGCGGTGCGACGCTGAACGGTCCGCGCTACATCTGGTGGAACTTCGTCGCCTCCTCCCGCGACCGGATCGAAGCGGCCAAAGTGTCCTGGGCCGCTGGCGACTGGCAGCATGGCCGCTTTCAGCTGCCTCCCGGAGACGACGAAGAATTCATCCCGCTGCCCGAGGGCCGGAAATAATTCACATGTGAAGTCTTGCGCCGCCGCCCGAACGGGTGTTCTGTCACCCTATGAGCCAATCCGCCGCCCCCGTCCAGCATGCCCAGAACCCCCTCAGGGGCGTGTTCTGGATGGTTGTGACCGGTCTTTGTTTTGTCGCGGTAACGGCGCTGGTCAAATCGCTTGGCACCCGCATCCCGCCCGCCGAGAGCGCCTTTCTGCGGTATCTTCTGGGGCTGGTGTTTCTGATACCGATGGCTGGCGCGCTGCGCAGGGCGCATCTCACGCCGCGGCTTTGGGCGTTGTTTGCCGGCCGCGGCGTGGTGCATACGGCGGGCGTGATCCTGTGGTTCTACGCCATGACCCAGATCCCGCTCGCGGAGGTCACGGCGATGAACTACCTGTCGCCGGTCTATGTCACCCTGGGCGCAGCGCTGTTCCTGGGCGAGAAGCTGGCCTTCCGCCGGATTACCGCCATCGCTGTCGCTTTGATCGGCGCGATGATCATCCTGCGCCCAGGCTTCCGCGAGGTCTCGCCCGGCCATATCGCCATGCTGTTCACCGCGGTGTCCTTTGGCGCCTCCTACCTGATTGCCAAATTCACCGTTGGCAGCAACAGCCCGGCGGTGGTGGTGGGGATGCTGTCGGTCTTTGTCACCATCGGGCTGGCGCCCTTTGCCCTTGCGGTCTGGGTCACGCCGACGCTGACAGAGGTTGCGATGCTGTTCGGGGTCGCCTGCTTTGCCACTGCGGGCCACTACACAATGACACTGGCCTTTGCTGCCGCACCTGTGGCGGTCACCCAGCCGGTCACCTTCCTGCAGCTGGTCTGGGCAACGCTGCTGGGCGCCTTGGCCTTTGGGGAGCCTGCTGACATCTGGGTCATATCCGGCGGCGGGCTGATCCTGGCGGCAGTCAGCTTCATTTCCTGGCGTGAAGCCATGATTAAAAAGCGGACTGCTTCATCTTCCGGTAACGTGGCGGGCGTTTGATCGTCTCATGGATGTTACAAACCTTCGGTAGCCTCCTGCGCTTACGGATGATTGCAGGGACCGTGAATGATGAAATGCCTTTGGCTGCCTGCCCTGCTGCTGGCAGCACTCCTTGATATGACAGGTGCCGAAGCCGGGCCGCGGATCTGCAATGATACCCCCGCCCTGCATCACCTGGCGGTGGTTCTGCGCGACGGCGGCCGCTGGGTGGCGCAAGGCTGGCAGGACCTGCATCCGGGCGGCTGCGCCGAGCCGGCGCCGCGCGGGTATGAGGGGAAATTTCTCTATTTCCGTTCCGAAGCTGCCGGGCGCAGTTTTCGCGATGACGGCGTGTGGTTCTGCACCGCTCCGGGCCAGTTCCGCATCCCCCGCAGCAGTGAATGCGCAGGCAAGGACCAGGTGCTGCGCGGGTTTGCCAAGGCGGAGATGGGGCAGAGGGAACGGCCCGTCTTTCTCAGCGCCCGCTCCAAGGGCGGCGGGGACGGGAAAATAGAATCCCGCCCGCGCGATCATCCACACAGAACAGGCAACGGGCTGCACTATTCTGCTGAAGTGGTCTTTCAGGGCTGCAAGCTGAACCCCGAGGAAGAAACTGTCACCTGCAAATTCGTTGGCCACGGTATGGAGATCGGCTCCGAAGGGCGCCTGCAGGTCAGCGATCCTGTCTTTACCTATTTGCTGGGTCTGCTGCGCGGCGCTCCGCTGGAAATCGATGGCCAGATGATTACCCGCTTTGGGTCTTTCGGCGAACTGGACCTGCACAGCGTTGCGCCCCGGGTGCCGGACCGCTTTGACGGGCTGCTGCGGCAGATGCAAGGCCGGTGGCAGTCGGAACGAAGCCCGCTGGACCGGTTTACCATTACCGGTGCCGTACGCCGGGTCAGCTATGGCGGGCGCCAGATGACACCTGAATTTCTTTCAGTGCAGGACAGCTGCGATGATGCCGTTGACGGAGATTTCCTGCTGGCCTGGGACAGTTTGCGCGGCAGCAGCCTCTGCTACCGGATCGAAACGCTGGCTCGGGACAGGATGACGCTGATCTACATGCCGCGCGGCATCCGGCTGGGCTACCGGCGGGTGCGCTAGGGTCAGGGGATCACGAGGTCCACCACCCGGTGCGCGGCGGCGCGCGCCTCATCCGGGTCCAGCGCCTCTTCCGATTGTGCTGCCTGCAGCCAGACCCCGTCCATGTAGCACTGCAGCGCCTGGCGCGCGGTTTCCACCCGGTCCGCCGGCAGCAGCGCCCGCAGCTCGGCCAGGAAATGGCTGCGCACCCGGGCCCGGTTGATTCGGTGCAACCGGCTCAGGCGCGGCGAATAGGGGGCATTGGCCCAGAATTGCATCCAGATACTGCACTGGGGAACAGTGAACAGACCGTCGGCAAAGTTCGCGTCCATCACCGCATAGAGCCGCTCTCGCGGGGTGCGCGCGGTTGCATATCCCTCGCTCATCGCGCGGCGCAGCTTGCCCAGAAGATGCAGCATGGTGGCTTCCATCAGCCCTTCCTTGGAGCCGAAATAGTAGTTGATCGAGGCCGCTGACGCTCCGGCCTCCCGCGCGATTTCCGCCATCGTTACAACACCGTAGCCGCGCTTGTGCACGGCAACGATGGTGGCTTCGATCAGCTCTTCGTTGCGGATATCCCGGATGCGTTTCCTGCTCATGATTAAGTTGTGCGGCAATTGGGCCGGCGTTTCAACTGTTGTTCGCGCGATTCCGAAACTTGAATGGTCATTCAAAAAACTGTTTGGCGCTTCAGCTGGCTGTGATATGTACTCCTTCCATGTCTTAGGGCGGAAACCGCCCGGAAATGGGAGGGACATATGACTTCAATCATCTCGTTCGGGATTCTGCTGGCCTTTGCGCTGGTGGCATTCTGCGTGATCAAGTGGTGGAACGTCCGCAACGTCGGCGTGACCCCCGTTCACCTTTTCACCTTCATCGCAATCCTGTTCACCTCCGGCCTGGACGTGGGCCTGATCATGTTCCCGCTGGCCTGGGACTTCCCGCTTTATGCGGACACCGCGGCGGAACCGGCCTATGCCTTCACCAACCCGCTGGCGCTGGAGTTCGGCTTCTGGGGCTTCCTGATCTGGGGCTTCTACTTCCTGACGACCTTCTATTTCTGCGTGATCGAACCGCGGGTGAAGTTCTTCGAGATCCCGCTGGTGAAATGGATCAACAACATTGTGATCATCGGCACCTGCGCCTTCACCGGCGCGCTGTTCCTGATCTACCTGCCGTATTACGCGACCTTCATGGGCGACGGCGAAACCGTGATCCCGGCCTTCTATGTCATCACCTTCCTGGTGATCCTGTTCGCCGCCTTCTCCTCCACCGACATCAAATACGTGCGTATCCTGTCGGTTGGCTCCACCGCGCTGTTCCTGGCGCTGATCCTGGGCATGTGGGCCTATGCAGGCATGGGCCTGGGCGCCTTTGCGGATACCGCGTCGAACATCGGCGGCTATTTCGCCAACATCCACAAGTTCGTGCTGCCGCTGACCGACTATCATGAGTTCTACCTGTTCTGGTGGTTCGCATGGTCGATCATGATCGGCCAGTTCACCTCGCGCTTTGTCGGCGGCCTGCGCACCTGGCAGGTTCTGGCAGCGCTGCTGATCTTCCCGTCGATCCCGCTGGGTGTGTGGTTCTCGGTGCTGTACTATTACCACCTGAACAGCATCGAAACGACGCTGCTGATCAACGTCTCCATGGTCGCGGTGGGCATCATCTTCGTGGTCAACTCCTTTGACTCGCTGATCCGCCTCTACACCGACAACCTGAACCTGACGGCCAAGCGTTTTGGCACCATTCCCTACGTGCTCGGCAACGCGGTTGTGCTCTTCGGCCTGACCCTGGCCTTCCAGAGCCAGTGGCTGCAGATCCAGTGGATAGGCACCATCGTGATCGCCATCTACGTGGCCTGCCTGGCCTACATCGTGGCCTTCAAGCGCAGTGAAGTGATGAGCATCGACGCCTCGCCGGAGGAAAACACGCTCGACTTCGAAAAGATCAAGACAGCCCACTAAGGGCGGTCTCCCGGCTGGTTCCCAAGTTTCCCCGAATGAGGGAACCAGCCTCCAACTGCCTGGCAGCGCTTTCGGGCCTGTCAGGCGCCTTTGCACACCGCCGCCGCCGCGGAGGTCTGCGACAAGCGGCTTCAGCCTCAGGCTTCGGAAGGCCGCTTTTCCCGGACGCTCCTGCCAACCGGCAGACCGGCCCGCAACTGAACCCGCTGGCAGCACCATCTGCCAGCCGCACGAAGACCCCGAAATTGCTGCCCCGGCAGCACTGAAACCCTTGAACAGATCGGACAAGAGTATCATGACACACCCCGCACAGCCCAAGGCCAGCCACTTCATCAACGGCGAATACGTCGAAGACACTGCAGGCACCCCGATCCCGGTGATCTATGCCGCGACGGGTGAGCAGATTGCCACTGTCTACGCAGCAACCCCGGCGATCGTCGAACAGGCGCTCTCCACCGCCAAGGAAGCGCAAAAGGCCTGGGCCAAGATGACCGGCACCGAGCGCGGCCGCATCCTGCGCCGCGCCGCCGACATCATGCGCGAGCGCAACCACGAACTCAGCGTTCTGGAAACCTACGACACCGGCAAGCCGCTGCAGGAAACCCTGGTGGCTGACGCCACCTCCGGCGCCGACGCGCTGGAATACTTCGGCGGCCTTGCGGGCTCCCTGACCGGTGAGCATATTCCGATGGGCGAGGACTGGGTCTACACCGTGCGCGAGGCGCTGGGCCTTTGCGTCGGCATCGGCGCCTGGAACTACCCGACCCAGATCGCCTGCTGGAAAGGCGCGCCCGCGCTGGCCTGCGGCAACTCGATGGTGTTCAAACCCTCCGAGACCACGCCGCTTTGCGCCTTGAAGGTGGCTGAGATCCTGCTCGAGGCCGGTGCACCCGCAGGCATCTACAACGTCATCCAGGGCATGGGTGAGGTCGGCGGCGCGCTGGTCACCGACCCGCGCGTGGACAAGGTCTCTCTGACCGGCTCGGTGCCGACCGGCAAGAAGGTCTATGCCGCCGCCGCGGCAGGCATGAAGCACGTCACCATGGAGCTGGGCGGCAAGTCGCCGCTGATCATCTTTGATGACGCCGACATCGACAACGCCGTCGGCGGTGCCATCAATGGCAACTTCTACTCCTCCGGCCAGGTGTGTTCAAACGGCACCCGCGTGTTCGTGCAGAAAGGCATCAAGGAGAAATTCCTGGCCCGCCTCGCGGAGCGCACCGGCAACGCCATCCTGGGCGACCCGATGGATGAGGCCACCAGCTTTGGCCCGATGGTCACCGTGAACCAGATGAACATTGTGCTGGGCTACATCGAAAAGGGCAAAGAAGAAGGCGCCCGCGTTGTCTGCGGCGGCGCGCGTGCCGACATGCCGGGCTACTACATCCAGCCCACCGTCTTTGCCGACGTCACCGACGACATGACCATCGCCCGTGAGGAAATCTTCGGCCCGGTCATGTCCGTTCTCGACTTCGAAACCGAGGAAGAGGTGGTCGCCCGCGCCAATGACACCGAGTTCGGCCTGTCCGCCGGCGTCTTCACCAACGACTTCAGCCGCGCCCACCGGGTGATCGGCCAGCTGGAGGCCGGCAGCTGCTTCATCAACTCCTACAACGACGCCCCGGTTGAGGCGCCGTTTGGCGGCGTTAAGGCGTCTGGAGTGGGCCGCGAGAACTCCAAGGAGGCAATCAAGCACTTCAGCCAGGTGAAATCGGTCTACGTCCGCATGGGTGACGTCGAAGCGGCGTTCTGATCGGCGCTGTCTGAAAGCAACGGCCGGGCAGGGCGCCCCGCGCGCCCGCCCAATCAAACGATAGCGGCAGCAGACCTGAACTTCCGGCTGCCGGATGGAGAGTGGAAATGAACGCGGATTATGTGATCGTCGGGGCCGGCTCTGCGGGCTGTGCCATGGCCTACCGGCTCAGCGAGGCCGGCAAGAAGGTCCTGGTGATCGAACACGGCGGCACCGATGCCGGGCCGTTTATCCAGATGCCGGGTGCGCTCAGCTACCCGATGAACATGCCACTTTATGACTGGGGCTATAAATCCCAGCCCGAACCGCACCTGGGCGGGCGCGAGCTGGTTTGCCCGCGCGGCAAGGTGATCGGCGGCTCCTCCTCGATCAATGGCATGGTCTATGTGCGCGGCCACGCGGGCGACTACAACCACTGGGCCGAGTCGGGTGCCGCAGGCTGGTCCTACGCCGACGTGCTTCCGTACTTCAAACGTATGGAAACCTGGAACGACCGCGGCCACGGCGGCGACCCGGACTGGCGCGGCAAGGACGGCCCGCTGCATGTGACCCGCGGCCCCCGCGACAACCCGCTGCATGACGCCTTCGTCAAGGCGGGCGAGCAGGCGGGCTACCCGGTCACCTCCGACTACAACGGCGAGCAGCAGGAAGGCTTCGGCCCGATGGAGATGACAGTCTACAAGGGCCGCCGCTGGTCTGCCGCCAACGCCTATCTGAAGCCCGCCCTGAAACGTGAAAACTGCGACCTGATCCGCGCCTTCGCCCGCAAGGTGGTGATCGAGGACGGCCGCGCTGTCGGCGTCGAGATCGAACGCGGCGGCAAGGTCGAGGTGATCCGCGCAAATGCCGAAGTGATCCTGGCCGCGTCCTCGCTGAACTCCCCCAAGATGCTGATGCTGTCCGGCATCGGCCCGGCCAAGCACTTGGCCGAGCACGGCATCGACGTGGTCGTTGACCGCCCCGGCGTCGGTCAGAACCTGCAGGACCACCTGGAATTCTACTTCCAGTTTGCCTGCAAGCAGCCGATTACTCTGTTCAAGTACTGGAACCTGCTGGGCAAGGGCCTGGTCGGGGCCCAATGGATGTTCACCAAGACCGGCCTGGGCGCCTCCAACCAGTTCGAGAGCGCCGCCTTCATCCGCTCTGACAAGGGCGTGGATTACCCGGACATCCAGTACCACTTCCTGCCCATCGCGGTCCGCTACGATGGCCAGGCCGCGGCAGAAGGACACGGATTCCAGGCCCACGTCGGCCCGATGCGCTCGCCCTCGCGCGGCGAGGTCACGCTGGCGTCGAACGATCCCAAGGACGCGCCGAAGATCCTGTTCAACTACATGTCGACCGAGCAGGACTGGATTGACTTCCGCAAATGCGTGCGCCTGACGCGGGAGATTTTTGCTCAGGATGCGATGAAACCGTTCCTCAAGCACGAGATCCAGCCTGGCGCAGACCTGCAGACCGACGACGAAATCGACGGCTTCCTGCGCGAGCATGTGGAAAGCGCCTACCACCCCTGCGGCACCTGCAAGATGGGCGCGGCGGATGATCCGATGTCGGTGGTCGACCCGGAATGCCGTGTCATCGGCGTTGAAGGTTTGCGCGTTGCCGACAGCTCGATCTTCCCGCGGATCACCAACGGCAACCTCAACGGTCCCTCGATCATGACCGGCGAGAAGGCCTCCGACCACATCCTGGGCCGCCGCCTGCCGTCCTCGAACGCAGAGCCGTGGTTCAACCCGAACTGGCGCGAAGCGCAACGCTGATCCTGTTGCACTGCCAGCAAGCCGCCCGCCACCTCCCCTTTGTGCGGGCGGCTTACTTTTTTCCTGAAAATCAGCGTCTTTCCCGCATCTTTTGATCCGCGTCAAAGTGGCGGGCCAGGGGAGGCAATAACCTGCAGGCGACCCTAGGAAGAAGGAGCGAGCAGGTGTCCAACACTCCCCATGAACTGGCCGAAGAATTCCCGGAAAAAGCGGCCCTGATGAGCCAGCTGAAACAGTCGGATGCGCATTTCGCCAAGCTGTCCGACGAATACCACGAGGTGAACCGCGCCGTGCATCGGGCGGAAACCAACGTGGAACCCGTCAGCGCACAGGCGGAAACCGAAATGCGCAAACAGCGCGCCGCGCTGAAAGACGAGATCTGGGGCATCCTGTCCAAGGCGTGAGCCGTCTGAACATTTGCGGAAGGAAGGGGCGTCTGCAGCGCCCCTTTTTGCATCCCGGACCTGCCCGTCGGCCTTGTGCTATGCTTCCTCCGAAAAAATGAGGAGGCACTCTCAATGGCTGAGTTCTATTCCGCAGAGCAGCGCCAGCTGCAGGATGCCTTCGGCACCCGCGGGCTGGCAGACGCTCTGCACGGCAACGTCCTGCGGCAGGCGCTGGCTCCGATGGACCGGAAATTCATTGCCGCCAGCGATTTCTTTTTCCTCTCCACCGTGGATCACCGCGGCTATCCGACGGTGTCCTACAAGGGCGGCTTCCCGGGTTTCGTGCAAATGCCCGGCGAACGCACCCTCCGCTTTCCGGTCTATGACGGCAACGGCATGTTCCTGTCGGCGGGCAATATCGCCGGCACCAGCAAGGTTGGCCTGCTGTTCATTGATTTCACACAGCCCCGCCGCCTGCGGCTGCAGGGCACCGCCAGCCTTGTGACAGACGAGGCGCAGCTGGCAGACGTCCCGGAGGCCCTGATGCTGGTCCAGGTGGAGCTTGAGGCCATCTTCACCAACTGCCCGCGGTACATTCACAGCTACCAGCGCACCGGCCGCTCTGAATATGTGCCCGCTGACGGTGCCGAAACGCCGGTGCCGGAATGGAAGCGGGTGGATTACCTGCAGGAACAGCTGCCGCCCAAGGACCGCGAGGCCGCGCGGAAGGCAGGAGGGGTGATCACCGAGGCGGAATACCGCAAACACTTCTGGGAAGGGCTGGAGTAGGGCGTTGGCCCGCGCCGTGATTGCAGAAGGATTCGCGGTAGCTGGATTGACCCTGAATCGGAAACAGTGCTGCGCTGCCCGCGCAAGTGTTAAGTGTTCCCCTCCCGGAATCGGGTAATTTAGATGAATTTAAGGCAAATTCGTCAAAATTGTGACCGGCCGCCTTATATCATGCCTGCAGCAGGAAATACGGTCTCAAAGCGCCAGCTGCGCAGTTGTGTGAAGGAGTAAACCGATGGGAGAGATCTATCAGCCGGGGCGCTGGCAAGAGATCGAAGGCGTGCCCGACGAAACCTCTGAGGCGGACATGCTGGCAGCGGTCCGCAACGTGGTCAGAGCGTCCTCAGACGCTCCGGTCCAGGCGCAGGAGCCCGCGCCCGGCCGGGTGCAGCAATGGCAGCCAGCCGAAGCAGTCCAGCCCAATCAGCCGCCGCCAGCGACGGCCGCGAAGGACCGCGCGTTGATGTCCCGCCTGCTGGACCGTCTGCGCGCCTGATATTGCCGCGTCCGCTGCCAAGGATAGCCGAATATCCTTGGCAATTTTCCTGCAAGAACATTACCGCCGCCAGCGGTGGCCTCAGCTTACCTCGTATGGCAGAACGCCGCGCTGATCGGTGTTGATCGTCAGCCGCCGTTCCAGCGGCGGGACAGAGCGCTGATGGCAGTCCTTGCGCTCGCAGATGCGGCAGGAAATGCCAATCGGCTCATAGGCGCTGTCCTGGCTCACGTCCATCCCGTCTGCATAGACCAGCGCATCCGCGTGGCGCACCTCGCACCCCAATGCGATCGCATAGCGCCGCACTGGCGCGCCGAACGACCCGCCGGGCTTGGACACATCCCGCGCCAAGGAGATATAGCGCACCCCGTCCGGCGTCTCCGCCAGCTGGCGCAGGAACCGGCCCGGCGTTTCAAACGCCCGGTGCACATTCCACAGGGGGCAAGCGCCGCCGAAGCGGGCAAACTGCAACCGCGTGGCTGAATGCCGTTTGGTGATGGTGCCGGCCTGATCCACCCGCACGAAAAAGAACGGCACCCCCTTGGCACCGGGCCGCTGCATGGTCGACAGCCGGTGCGCGATCTGCTCGATCGAGGCGCCAAAGCGGATTGCCAGCAGCTCCAGGTCATGGCGGCAGGCCTGCGCCGCCTCCAGAAACCGCCCATAAGGCATCAGCGCCGCACCCGCGAAGTAGTTCGCGAGGCCGATCTTGGCGATGGAGCGGGCCTCCTCGCTCTGGAACTTTGCAAAATCCAGCGTCGCTTCCAGCAGCGTGTTCTGCCGCAGGAGCGCCACCTGCAGCAGCATCTGGAACAGCTGCGTCTGCGGCGCGGAGCGGTTCGACAGATGCAGCACCTGCGCCTCTGCATCGTAATGGCGCAAGCCCTCCATCTCGGTCTGGCGCACTTTGATGCCGCCACGCTCCAGCTCGGCAATGGCGGCCGCGCGGATGTCGCTGGTGGAGGCAAAGCGTTCCGCCGCGTGATCAACCGCGTCGATGTAGTTGTCGCAGTAGTGGAAGAAATCGCGCACCTCCTCCCATGGGCTTGCCTGAATGCGCGCATCCTCCCGCCCCAGCGCCTCATCCAGCGAGGCAAGCCGTTCATGAGTCTGCCGGTAGGCCCGGTGCAGCGCCAGAAAGGCCCGCGCCAGCGCAGGCGCATTCGATGCCGTCAGCCGCAGATCCGCCAGCGGCGGCGCGTCATCGGCAAACACCGGGTCCGCCATCGCCTCGCGCATGTCGCTGACCAACCGCTCACTGTCCCCAGCCGACAATTCGGTCACATCCATGCCGAATTCCTGCGCCAGCGCCAGAACCACCGTGGTCGACACCGGGCGGTTGTTGTTTTCCATCTGGTTCAGATAGGGCAGGGATACCCCCAGCTTGGCGGCAAAATCCTTCTGCGTCAGCTCCAGCCGCTGCCGCATCTCGCGCAGCTTGGCGCCTGCATATAGTTTCTGGGTTGCCATGAGGCGCGCCTTTGCAAATTCAATTCTTGCGAATGGTATAATTGCAAATTCACGCCCGCAAGCCCGCCGGATGCCTTATGCGCCGATCTGCCGCTCCCGCCATACCACCAGCAGGATCGCAACCAGGCCCATTATGGCGGTGGCAAACATGATTACCAGCAGCGGCACTGCGGTAGACCCGGGCACCAGCAGCATCCCCGCAAAGGCGCTGAGCGCGGCGCCCGCGCCGATCATGATTGCACCGCTGAGACCGGAGGCAGTGCCCGCCAGATGCGGCCGCACCGAAATCGCGCCGGCGGTGGCGTTGGGGATTGCCATGCCGTTGCCCAGGCCGACAAAGCACATCAGGCCAAAAAACGTCCACACAGTATCTGCGCCCGCCATCGCAATCAGCAAGGACGCCAGCACCCCGCCGCCATTGATCACGCAGCCCCACAGCACCATGCGGTTGACGCCCAGCCGGGTGGAGAACCGGCCGGAGATGAAGTTGCCGGCAAAATAGCCAACCGCGGGGGCGGAGAAAAAGACGCCCAGTTCTGCCGTGCTCAGTCCATAAACCTCAGTGCCGACAAAGGGCGCACCGCCCAGATAGGCAAAGAACGCGCCCGACGCCAAACCGGAGGACAGGGAGTAGCCCCAGAACCGCGGCGACTGCAGCAGCTCCGGGTACTCGCGGAACTGCGCCACCAGCGTCTTGCCGCTTTTATGCGCGGTCTCACCGAAATCGCTGAAGGTGATCAGCAGCGTCGCCGCGCCCACCAGGAACAGCAGCCAGAAGTTGGCGGTCCAGCCCATCCACTGGTCCAGGAAGCCGCCGATTGCGGGGCCGATCATCGGCACCACCGCCATGCCCATGGTGACATAGCCGATCATGCTGGCGGCCTCGTTGGTGTCATACATGTCGCGCACCGCGGCGCGGCTCAGAACCATGGTTGCCGCCACCACCGTCTGGGCCACCCGGAACAGCAGGAACAGTTCGGCTGTCGGCGCAAAGATGCAGCCCAATGTGGCCACCAGAAACAGCGCGATGCTGATCAGAATGACCGGCCGCCTTCCCATCTGGTCGGAAATCGGCCCGACAAAGATCTGCACCACCGCATTGCCCGCCAGATACAGCGCCACCGATAGCTGCATCACCCGGTAGTCGACCGCATAATACTCCGCCATTCCTGCCAGTGAGGGCAGATGCAGGTTCATGCCAAGCGCCGACAGGCCTGCCAGCAGGATCAGGGTGAAGATGCGCGGAGGCGTCCGCTGGCCAGGGGCCCGGGTATCATATGTGGACATACCATCCGGTTAGAGGAGTCGGCCGGGGTTGTCCATCTGCCGCATGTGCGGCGGCGCACAGGGGTGACGCCGCGTCAGAAGACTCTTGCCTGCAAAACAATGCGCCGCCTATGCTGGGGGCAGAGCTGCATTTTTTCTTGTTTTTCAGTCCCGTCCTATTTGCTGCCGAGGTGATCCATGGCCAATGCCCCCGATCCGCTTGCCAACAACCCTGCCATCCGGCTCTGGGCCGAACGCTTCTATACCGTTAAGGCCTGGGAGATGCCGGACATGCCGGACGCCGGCGGGGAAGCGCTGGAGGAGCGGCGCGCCGCGGCGCTGGAAGAGCTGGACAAGATCACCGTGCCCGCTGCGCTCAGCTCCGGCGCCCGGCGCAGCCTGGCAGGCGGGCGCAAGGCGCTAAAAAAGCAAATCTTCAGCGCGGACGCGGCGGAGGCCTTCGATCAGATCGACAGCGGCATTCAGGAGCTGAAAGACCAGATCACTGCTCAGCTGGCAATTGCCGCCGCCCGCGGGAAGGCGCAGGCCGCGCTCGCTGCGGCAGAGGAAAAATTCGCCAAGGAGCGCGACGGCCTGGACCAGGGTGCCTTCACCTATCTCGAAACCCTGATCAAAACCGCGCAAACGGCCATGGCTGCCGCCGTCTCCGGCACTCAATTCGAAGCGGTGGAGGCGCAGGCCAAGGACATCTCCGCCAAGGCGGATGGCGCCAAAGCCTATGGCGTTTTCTTCGACAACTGGACCCGTGCCACGCTCCTGCTGATTAGGCCGATGGGGGATCCGGCCAAGGAAGCCGCCTCCACGGCGCGCGCGGCACAGATGGCGGCGGCGGCCGCGCTCTCGAAGACGGGGGATTTCGATGGTGCCAAGGCGGCGCTGGAGGTCTGGAAAAGCAACCTTGATACCGAGGACCACCTGGCCGCCGCGGTCAGTTTCGATGCCCTTCTGTGTAATTACGAGGCCAATCACCACAAGCGCTGCCAGAACATCCTCAGCAGCCAGCTGCGTGATGCCAGGGATTTCCGCGATCACCTGAAGGACGCCAAGAAGCTGGCCTATACCGACAGCAAATACCCGGAGGCAGAGGCCAAGCTGAACACCCTCATCGCCTATGGCGCCAGGGAGCGCGCGGCCTTGGCCAAGTTCCTGCGCGGCTTCGACATGTCGATGATGACGGATGCAGAGTTCCGCAAGGCCGTGCTGGCTGCCCAGGCCAAACAGGCCGCCGCCGGCGACAATGACCCCAAGAAGGCGCTCAAGGATCTGAAGTCCTGGGTCAGGGCGCATCCCGCGATCATGGGGCAGAGCTATTCCACCCAGATCCTCAAGGCGCTGCAGAAACGCTATGACGCGCTGAAACAGGTGCTGAAGGAGCCGGAGCTGAGCGATCTCAACGCCACCTGGGACGCGCACAGGGTGCTGGCCGAGGCCGGTAATTTCGATATGGACACCGGTGCGCCGCAGTATCACGCCAAGCTTGATCAGCTGTTCAAGCTGGAAGCCATCACCGACAGCCGCCGCGAGATGGACGCGATCCTGCGCAAGCATCCGGCGGCTGAGGGGTATGACTTCCGCAAGCCGGTGACCGATGCGCTCGCCGGGGCGAATTACCCGGCAGCGGTTGCCGCCGCACCGGGGGCGCTGGCGCTGTTGCAGGCGATGCCGGATTACCTGGCGCTGCGCCAGACGGCTCTGGATCTTCTGGCCGCTCTGCCCGGCGATCCGGCGGAATTGCGCAGCACGCTGGATGACGCGATTCAGGCGGCGGAACTCACCGCCCGCGGCGGCGATCCGGCCAAGGCCACGGCGGACCTGCAGGGTGTGCTGGACGGCACCGACTATCTGGATCTGGTGCTGGCGATGTCCGATTACCGCGCCAAGCTCGCCAAGGTCCAAAAGGAACACACCCGGACCAAGAAGTACCTCAAGCTGGCGGAGGCGGAATCTGCGCTGGATGCCTCGCTGAAAACCGCCACAGACCGGGCCGATGATGACGGCGAATACGGCGACGCCTTCCTGCTGCTCGATGCGCACCTGACGCTGCTGAAGCAGGCCAAGCCGATGGCCACGGCCCGCTATCAGGTTCAGGGCATCCTGAAGGCGCTGCAGCGCGCGGGCACGGACGCGGATAAGCTGGACCCCTTCGAGGTCCGTATCGCCGCCGCAGAAGGGGAGGCCAAGAAGCCGGATTTTGATAAGGCCAAGACAGATTTTGACAGCATCCGCACAGATCTCGGTGCGCTTTGTGCAAGTGTGGCGCTGGACTGCGAGGCCGCGGATGGCGCGGGCAGCAACGCGGGCCACTCGCTGGACCGCCACGGCCCGGACGTTACCAACGAGGATCTGATCACCCGCCTCAAGACCGGCAAGCCGCCCAATGCGCATTCGGACGATGAGCGCTCCTATACCGGCGCCTCGTCCAAGTTCCACAGCCCGCAGGACTGGCTTGCAGGGCGTGAACTGGCCGCCCAGGCGGCGCTGGCTGACGGCATTGACATCACGGTGACGGAAATGACTTTCACCGGCGACCCGCTGACCGACCCCGATGAGAACGCCGATTTCACCGTCGAGCACGGCCGCCCGATCGATAAGGCCTACATCGGCCACAAGAAGCATGTGCGCCTTGATGACAGCGGCGAGCCGATCCCCGACAAGACCTATGAAACCTTCGAGGAGATCGAGGGGCTGACCCGCGCATATGTGAACTTCATCTGGGAGCCGGAACTGCTGCCTGCCGAAACCACGGACCATCCCGATCCGGGAACGGATCATCCGGAGGAAAAGGCACAGGATAACGCCGACTATGTGGCGAAATACATCACCCGCCACGGAGCCCCGCCGGCCAAAATCAAGGGCCGCTGGGTGATGATGCAGCAATACCCGGTCGCTGATGGCTGGGACAATGAAACCAAGACCTACACCAATGGCAATCCGGGGAACATGATCCCATGAAAATCCGCAAGGAACTGATCGAAGGCTATACGCGCCTCTTGACCATGGGCCGGGCAGTGAACGCGCCTGATCCTATGGCCGATCTGGCGCAATTCGATGCCGACATCCGCGCCATGCAAAAGCGCGCCCACAAGGAGGGCAACCTCGATTGGCTGCGCCTGGCGCTTGATGCGCTGATCGCCAGCCCGGACGGGCGCATCGGCCAGTTTGCAGGGCAGCAGTACCCGTTTTCCGACCAGGAGCTGGAGGCGCTGTTCCGCCGTGCATATGGCATGATCTGGCCGGATCAGCCGCTCTCGGAACCGGGCGATGAGGCCGATCTGGAGTTTGTGGAAATGAGCGCAGAGGAGTGGGACGCCTTCACCGGCGCCTGAGGGAATTGCCATGTCTGACCAGGCTTTTGACGCCGATGCCGTCCTGAAACTCATCAAGAAATCCAAGGCCTCCGGCAAGGAACTGCCCTTCGCCTTCGGGTTGGGGGGCAAGCCGGAGAACTGCGGGCTGATGATCGACCTGCGCAAGCCCGGCAAGGTGCTGCGCGGCGATCTGAAGAAGATGCCGGGCATCAAGAAAACCTGCTTCGGCACCCTGCGGGTGGAGGAGAACGAGGTCTTCCTGCAACCCGAAAAACCGCTGAAGGGCATCGTCAAACAGCTGAAGAAGCGGTTCATGAAGGAAGGCATGGTCAAGTTCAAACCTGTCCTCCTCGGCCCGGACGGCAGCATCATCGATGAGGAAACCCTGCCGGATGACGACGCCGAAGATCAGGACATCAACGCACCGGCACAGGCGGATGATGGCACCGCCGCCGCCTTGAAGCAGCGCATCGCCGCCGCGGCGGAAGCGCTCAAGGCGCTGGGCAGCCCGGACATTGCCGGAAAGCTGGCGCCGGAGGTGAAGGTCAGCGCCAAGCTCCTGGGGCAGGGTGAGCTTGACAGTTGCGCCGCCCGTCTCGACCGGCTGGAGGCGGCGCTGGCCAAACTTCAGGGTCAGCCGAAATCCGCTCCGGCGGATACGGAGCAGGCCGCCAAGCTTAGCAAACTGCTTGCAGCACAGGCCGCCAAAATCATAACTTTGCCGCCGGAACAGGCAGCGCCTCTTGCGGCAAAGGCCAAGGAGATCGCCGCGCAGCTGAAATCCGGCGCGCTGGGGGATGCGGCGGCGGGGCTTAAGGCGCTGGCACAGGCCCTGGACGCTCCGGCAGAGGCCGAGGCGCCGCAGGCGGATGTCATGGCAATCTGGCAGGCCGCCAAGGAAGAGGCGGACCGCGGCATCTCCGACCTGCAGGCCGCTCTGCGCTCCCAGAACCACCCGGTGCTGGCACAGATCGCCGATGCCGGGCTGGCGGGCGCTACCGACGGCAACCAGACCGCGCTGATGAAGGCGCTGTTCGAGATGAAGTCCGCCACCGGTGAGGCCCGCAAGGCAGCGGCGCAGGCGCTGCTGGCGCAGGTCGCGGCCTACGGCAAGTTTCTCAAGGATGATCCGGTGATTGCCCTGGTGGAGGACAACCCCTTTGGCATCTCTGCGCCCGTCCGGGCGCCGCTGGGCAACGCCCTGCGCCAGATCGCCGGGATCGCCAAGGCCGCCTGATGCGGCGGCCCGGCTTCACGTGTCTGATCAGTTGATGACCGTGCCGCCAATGCCGACGGTCAGGTTTTCGAACAGCTTGCGGCTCACATTGTTTGCAAAGCCGTCCAGCGTGCGGCGGTAATCTTCCGACGCGGAGGGGGTGGTCATCGCGCCGATCAGGCCACCGGCGCGCAGTTCGTCGGTGAAGCCCTTGATCGTGACGGGAGCCACAAGGGTTTCGCCTTGGGTGGTCTTGAGGGTCACAATGCCTTCAATCTGGCTCCGGCCGCCGACCACCAAGGCTTGCCCGGGGGAAACCAGTGCCAGCTTAGTTGGCGTGACAGACAGAACGGCTTTGGTGCCGCCGTTCATGCCGCGGGCCTGAATCTGGCGCGTCAGTGCCGCGTCAAGCTGCTGAATGAACTGCGTTTCAGAGATCGTGTACTCCCGGCCGGTCCGCACGGTTCCATCTTCTTTCAGGGGCAGGGAGCCCGGGTTGCTTTGTACGTCGACGACGTTGATGTTCGAACTGACAGTCGGGTCGACTAGAGCGGTGTGCTCTTCACATGCGGCAAGCAGAGCTGCAGAAGCAAGCGCAAGGAAGCTGCGCCAGTTAAAGAAAGCCATATTCAAAGCCCCTTGAGTGTTTTTTCTCTTATGGCGCTTCGCTTAGAGGCGAGTGGCCGGAAAGTCACCGGATTTTTTCCCTGCCCTTGGGGAATACGTGGAGAGTTTGCTGATTTTCAACTTTGCTGTCTTAGTATGCAAACGGTTTGCAAATTTGCGACAATGTCCTTTGGCTTCGCCGCAGCGCAATATATGGTCGCGCTGAAACTGACAGGGGACATGTGCCATGAAAGACATCCTTTCCGAGCTGGAAGACCGCCGCCAGGACGCGCGGCTGGGCGGCGGCCAGCGCCGCATCGACGCACAGCACGGCCGCGGCAAGCTGACCGCCCGCGAACGGATCGAACTGCTGCTGGACGAGGGCAGCTTCGAAGAGTTCGACATGTTCATCGCCCACCGCTGCACCGATTTCGGCATGGAAAACAACAAGCCGGCCGGGGATGGCGTGGTCACCGGCTGGGGCACCATCAACGGCCGCCAGGTCTATGTCTTCTCCCAGGACTTTACTGTTCTGGGCGGCTCGGTCTCTGCCACCCACGCCCAGAAGATCTGCAAGATCATGGATATGGCGGTGCAGAACGGCGCACCGGTCATTGGCATCAACGACTCGGGCGGTGCCCGCATCCAGGAAGGCGTCGATGCGCTGGCCGGCTACGCCGAGATCTTCCAGCGCAACATCATGGCTTCCGGGGTGATCCCGCAGATCTCCGTCATCATGGGGCCCTGTGCTGGTGGTGCTGTGTACTCCCCGGCGATGACCGACTTCATCTTCATGGTCAAGGACACCTCCTACATGTTCGTGACTGGCCCGGACGTGGTGAAAACCGTGACCAACGAGGTGGTGACGGCCGAGGAACTGGGCGGCGCCTCCACCCACACCAAGAAGTCCTCCGTCGCCGACGGTGCCTTTGAAAACGACGTTGAGGCGCTGGCCGAAGTCCGCCGCCTGGTCGACTTCCTGCCGCTCAACAACCGCGAAAAGCCCCCGGTGCGTCCGTTCTTCGACCAGCCCGGCCGGATCGAGGAAAGCCTGGACACCCTGATCCCGGAAAACCCCAACAGCCCTTACGACATGAAGGAGCTGATCACCAAGGTCGCGGACGAGGGCGATTTCTACGAGATCCAGGAGGATTTCGCCAAGAACATCATCACCGGCTTCATCCGGCTTGAGGGCCAGACCGTCGGCGTCGTCGCCAACCAGCCGATGGTGCTGGCCGGCTGCCTCGACATCGACTCCAGCCGCAAGGCCGCCCGCTTCGTGCGCTTCTGCGACTGTTTCGAAATCCCGATCCTGACCTTCGTCGACGTGCCGGGCTTCCTGCCGGGCACCTCCCAGGAATACGGCGGCGTCATCAAGCACGGCGCCAAGCTGCTGTTCGCCTATGGCGAGGCGACCGTGCCCAAGGTCACCGTGATCACCCGCAAGGCCTATGGCGGCGCCTATGACGTGATGGCCTCCAAACACCTGCGCGGCGACTTCAACTACGCCTGGCCGACCGCCGAGATCGCGGTGATGGGCGCCAAGGGCGCCACCGAGATCATCCACCGCGCCGACCTCGGCGATGCGGACAAGATCGCGGCCCACACGGCGGACTATGAAGACCGCTTTGCTAACCCCTTCGTGGCGGCCGAACGCGGCTTCATCGACGAGGTGATCATGCCCCAATCCACCCGCAAACGGGTCAGCCGCGCCTTTGCCTCCCTTCGGGGCAAGCAGCTGAAAAACCCGTGGAAAAAGCACGACAACATTCCGCTGTAAGAAGCAGCGCGTTAGTACCGGCCAGCATTCAATTAGGAGATGAAGATGCGAAGTGTTCTTACATTTTGTCTACTGTTGCTGGCCGCTCCGCTTGCTGCCGGTCAGCAAGAGCGGATCTGCAAAGGAAAGTTCAGCTTCCAACTGCCCGATGGGGCCGCAGGGTGTGTGCTCGGAACTGGTACAGGAAGCGTCAACAAGAGCAAGCAGATTGTCGATACTGGCCGAAATGTTTCTAACAGTAGCTTTAAGGCGGTAGCGGTTGCCTTGGCCATGTTTGGAGATGTTGCGCAGGACCGCATACATTCCGGCCACCGGTATAAAGCTATCTGCAAAGCAGTAATGCCGGTGATTTCGGAAGCCCATGAAAAGGGAAGCTACCGCAATATCATCATCGAATTGCATTGGCCGGATCAAAGGGAAGCTCTGCAGAGATCAGATTGGGATGTGCGGAACATGCAGTCGGCATTCCTGAACTCTTCTTGCCGTGCAGTTCGTTATTCGTCGAGGCCAAGGGGCTGAAAATGACGGTACGTTGGCATATCACCCGCACGGACAGCAGCCTGACGCTGTCGCGCCGCCTGCCTGCGCGGACCGACGTTTCGGCGGAAACGGTGCTGCCCGCCGCTGATCCCCTGCGGCTGGCGCATCAGATCCGCCAGGACCTCTGGCGGCAGCTGCAGCGCTTGCGCGGCTTCGCCCCGGTGGTGGAAATCACTGCCGCAGGGCAGGGGCTGCGGGTGCGTGCAGGCGGCCAGGTGGCGGGCCGGGTGCCTGCGAATGCCGCCGGATTGATCGCAGATGTGCTGGAAGACCCCGCAAACCGCGCCCGCTGGATCCGGCATGCCAGCCGGGGGCAGGGGCGTACTCTGCCCGATTCCCGCGCAGATGCGAAGGATTCGCATAGAATCGCGGCAAAAATTGACATGAAGAGCGAATCAGCGTCATGATCCGCTCCAGCCGATATCAGACAGCGCGCGCAACTTGCGCAGCGCCTGCAGCTCCGGCCGGAGGAGCCCGGGTGACCGGGGGCCGGGGCTGCGGATATCTGGCGGCAATCCCCTTTGCTCTCTATGCGGTCACCGCCGCTGCGGCAGATGCCGTGCCTGTCCCCTCGGGACAGCCTGTGACCCTGGCAGAGGTGCTTCTGGATGATGCCCCGGGCCAGCCCGGTGACACCTGGGCGCGGTTCCGCTTCCTGGCACCGCAGATCGCCCGCGAAAGCGGAACGGTCAGCTATGAAGCGGCTGCCCCCGACATGGACCACCTCTGCGGCAGCATTGCGCTGCCCTATCTGGCCGAACACGGCCTGACCGCGGCGCGGGTGGTGATCTCGCTGTCGGACCGGATGGTGCCCTTTGGCGCCCAGGACCCGGAAGCAACCCAGTTTTTCGAAGCCTACCGCCCCGAGGGCGCGGCCTGCATTTGGGAGGCTTTCTGATGTTTCCACAATATCTTGCGGGCCGTGCGCGGGATCGGCGGAATCTTGCGGCATTGCAGCCACAGCCCCATCAATTGCCGCGATTTGCATGTGACTTGGCCGCAAAGCCGGGTATCCTCGGCGCGGGCAGTCACACGGCTGCCTTCGCATTGAGGTTGAGGCACGCGGACGGCTGCGCCGCCGCAGGTTTCACAAATTTTATCAGGAGACAGAAATGTCCAAGAGCATCAAGCTTTTCGCCCTGGCAGGCCTGCTGGCCGCCGTCACTGCCTGCGCACAGCAGGAAGAAGAATTCGTCGTTGTCGAGCCGGTTTCCGAAGAACCGGTCTTCACCGGCAAGTACAACTAAACACTTCAGGGGTCCGGCCCTGCGGCCGGCCCCCGCCGCCCCGTGGGGTGCCGGACCGGAGGCACCCAAATGCTGAAACACCGCGGGTTCCCGGGCCGTATGCCCGGCACAGATTTCCAATTCACCATCCGCCGCCCCAACCCCAAGGGGGTCACGCCGCTGACCCGGCGCGAGCGCTTCCGCGACCGCAAGAACGTCGACAAGCGCGTCGACCTGATGTTCATGCAGTCTCTGTGGGAGCATTTCGGCGACCAGCCGTTTGAACGCGGCAACCTTGATGCCGGCCGTCTCAGCTGGCTGTTCGGCCGCGAGGTGATCCCGGCCGAAGATCCCTTTGATCCCGAAAGCTACGAGGCGCTGCTGGTCATCAACGAAGCGGTTGCGCGCGCGTCCTTCCCGGAGGCGTTCGACTGATGCCGCACCTCCGGACGCATACCTCCGGCACGGCAGCGCGGTTCCTTGCGCGCAGCCAGTACGGGCGTCCGGGGCGCCGCAATTTCGGCGTGAATTTGCACACGACCCTTCCGGTTCAGCAGGAATCTGCCAAATTGCCGGATCTTGCGTTTCAGGGGCTTACAGCGGCGCGTGCCCGGTGCATCGTGAGTCAAGCAGCGCAGCCACGCTGCTGTGCCGAGCATCTGTTCCGGCCCCTTCGCCTGAACGGGCAGGTACGCGCCCCCATCCGCGGCCTGCCCGTCTTTTATCCCCTTCAGGCATTGGCGGAAGCTTGCCGTATCTCCCCCCCGGTGCGGCAAGCCTCCGCTCAACAGCCGCAGTTTGAGTCCGCAGCGTTGCACCGCCCCGTGTGGCCTGCAAATTCGGCCGGGACAGCAACGTCCCCGGAAGAAGGAACATGGACATGCGGGCAAAATCTCTCATCGCGGCGCTCTCGCTCTGCGGCCTTGTGGCGGCCTGTGGCGACACCACCGGCGAGCGCATCATCTACGGCGGCGGCGCAGGCGCGCTTGGCGCAGCCGTGCTGGATGCCAACCTGGTCACCGGCGCCGCTGTCGGCGTTGCCGCAAACCTCATCTATTGCGAGCAAAACCCGCGCAAGTGCTGATGCACCTGCCGCCGCTCTGAACAGCCGCCCCCTGCGGGCCGCTTCTGACATCGCGCAAACGCCGCGTCCGGGCTCTCCCCGGGCGCGGCGTTTTGCATTCCGGAATACCAAGGAACAAGGGACTGCCTATGTTTGATAAGATCCTGATCGCCAACCGGGGCGAGATCGCCTGCCGCGTGATCAAAACCGCGCGCAAGATGGGTATCAAGACCGTTGCCATCTACTCTGACGCCGACAAGCAGGCCCTGCATGTGCAAATGGCCGACGAGGCCGTCCACATCGGCCCGCCGCCCGCCAACCAGTCCTATATCGTCATCGACAAGGTGATGGAGGCGATCCGCCAGACCGGCGCCCAGGCGGTGCATCCGGGCTACGGGTTCCTCTCCGAGAACTCCAAGTTCGCCGAGGCGCTGGAGGCCGAAGGCGTTGCCTTTGTCGGCCCCCCGAAAGGCGCGATCGAGGCGATGGGCGACAAGATCACCTCCAAGAAAATCGCCCAGGAGGCCGGCGTCTCCACCGTGCCCGGTTACATGGGCCTGATTGCCGACGCCGACGAGGCGGTGAAGATTTCGAATGAGATCGGCTACCCGGTGATGATCAAGGCCTCTGCCGGCGGCGGCGGCAAGGGCATGCGGATCGCCTGGAACGACGAAGAGGCCCGCGAAGGCTTCCAGTCCTCCAAGAACGAGGCCGCAAACTCCTTCGGCGACGACCGGATCTTCATCGAGAAATTCGTCACCCAGCCGCGCCACATCGAAATCCAGGTGCTCTGCGATAAGCACGGCAACGGCATCTACCTGGGGGAGCGCGAATGCTCGATCCAGCGCCGCAACCAGAAAGTTGTGGAAGAAGCCCCGTCGCCCTTCCTCGATGAGGAAACCCGCAAGGCGATGGGCGAGCAGGCCGTCGCGCTGGCCAAGGCCGTTGGCTACTCCTCTGCCGGCACTGTTGAATTCATCGTCGACGGCGACAAGAATTTCTACTTCCTGGAAATGAACACCCGCCTGCAGGTGGAACACCCGGTGACTGAGCTGATCACCGGCGTCGACCTGGTGGAGCAGATGATCCGTGTCGCCGACGGGGCCGAACTGCCGATGCGTCAGGAAGATGTGAAACTCACCGGCTGGGCGATTGAGAACCGTCTTTATGCCGAAGACCCGTACCGCGGCTTCCTGCCCTCCATCGGCCGTCTGACCCGCTACCGCCCGCCAGCGGAAACGGCGGCAGGTCCGATGCTGGTCAACGGCAAATGGCAGGGGGATGCGCCCGCGGGCGAGACCGCCGTGCGCAACGACACCGGCGTCTACGAGGGCGGCGAGATCTCGATGTACTACGACCCGATGATCGCCAAGCTCTGCACCTGGGCACCGACCCGCGAGGATGCTATTGGCGCCATGCGCACCGCGCTCGACAGTTTCGAGGTGGAGGGCATTGGCCACAACCTGCCGTTCCTCAGCGCTGTGATGGACCACCCGATCTTTATCGACGGTTCCATGACCACCGCCTTCATCGAGGAGCAGTACCCTGATGGTTTCGAGGGCGTTGAACTGCACAGCGACGACCTGCGCAAGATCGCTGCCGCCTGCGCCGCGATGCACCGGGTTGCCGAAATCCGCCGCACCCGCGTGTCCGGCCGGATGGACAATCACGAACGCAAGGTCGGCACCGACTGGGTCGTCAGCCTGCAGGGCCAGTCCTTCAACGTGGTGATCGACGCCGACCGCGACGGCGCCACCGTCAATTTCGAGGGCGGCGGCAGCTACCGCGTGACCTCTGACTGGACCCCGGGCGACCAGTTGGCCACCTTGCAGATCAATGGCGAAACCCTGGTGCTGAAAGTGGGCAAGGTGACCCAGGGCTTCCGCGTCCGCTCCCGCGGCGCCGACCTGGCGGTCAAGGTGCGCACCCCGCGCCAGGCCGAACTGGCGGAATTGATGCCGGAGAAAGTTGCGCCCGACACCTCCAAGATGCTGCTCTGCCCGATGCCCGGCCTGATCGTGAAGGTCGACGTCGAAGTGGGGCAGGAGGTCCAGGAGGGCCAGGCGCTCTGCACTGTCGAGGCGATGAAAATGGAAAACATCCTGCGCGCCGAGCGTAAGGGCGTGGTGTCCAAGATCAACGCCGCAGCAGGCGACAGCCTGGCGGTCGACGACGTGATCATGGAATTCGAATAATGCACTTCGGGGCAGGCACATATGCACGCGGGCAGGCGGGTTTTCCCGCCCCCGCGGGCGTGCCTGCCCCGCAAAAACCGGTGCCGTGCACCAAATCTTCAGGAATTTCTGCGACACTGGCGCCGTTTGACGACCTCTTTGACGACGCCAAGGTGCCGCATGATCCGTCTCCTGACCTGCCTTCTGACCGCCCTGGCCGTCCTGTCCGCCTGCGCGCTCGACAAGGAGGAGGCGCTGCGCGCCCAGCTGTCGGCCTGGGTGGAGCTGGGGGAGACGTTCTTTTTCCAAAGCTCGATGAGCTGCACCGCCGCCGTGTTCCACACTGCGGAAAACCCGCGCATCACGTCGCTGGTGGACCGCGCGCGATCCCTCAACACCGGCATGAAGATGCTGGAGGCCGGCAAGCCGGTGATGTTTGCGGTCTCGGGCAAATCCCCCAACGCGGTGACAGAGGACATCATGTCCCGCGACCTGCCGCAGGGGCTGGGGGTGCTGAACTCCGGTCTGGCGGGGGTCAGCTGCATGACCGATCTGGTAAAATCCGTCTATTACCAGGCGATCCGCAACCCGGCTTCCAGCCTGGTCTTCGTACCGGAAACCGGCGCGATGGTGATCCTGGACAAACAGGCGATGGCGCTGATCTACGTCCGCGGCAACGGCTGACAGTAGCCGACCGGCGGGCTCAACCGCCGCGCCGCTCTTCCACTTCTCGCAGGCGCTCCGGGAACTTGTCGATGGTGCGGGACAGCTCGCGCACCGTCCAGGGATGCGGCTTCCTCAGCTTGACGCCGCCGTCCTTGCCCACCAGCACCAGCATGAAGCCGCGCGGCCGCAGCTTCTTGCGCAGGGCAGATTTCGCGGCCGGATCGGTATCGGTCAGCACAACCACATCGCGCGTCTTCAGCGCCTCGATACCCTCCATCAGCCGCTCCATCTGCTCATGGAACCGGGGGTCTTCGGGACTGTCGGCAAACACCACCACCGGGCGGTGCGTCCACTGGAATTCCTCCAGCTCCACATCGTACCCGGGCTGGATCAAGTCGGCCGCAGTGCCATCCGCCGCCGCAGCCGCCAGCGGCAGAAAGCCTGCCAAAACAACGCTTAGGATTGCTCTCATGATCTCTCCTGTTGTGTTGAATATATGTGTGCCGGCGGCAAATGCGACTGTGAAAACCGCCACTTGGACAAAAAACATCTTCGTTAACGGGATAATGAGGGGTTGCCGGCCATGATTGTGCCATTCCCCTTGACCGGGCTGCGGCCTGCGGCCCTCCATAAGAGGCCCCGTAACGCCATGAAAGTCATCCTGCACACCGGCGCCCACCGCTGCGCCACCACATCCTTCCAGGAATACATGCGCCAGAACGTGCACGGCCTGAACAGGCAGGGCATCGGCTTCTGGGGGCCGTACCGCACCCGCAAGGGGTTGTTCCATGGCATCCAGCCGGGGCCGGCGCAGGTGACGGGCCGCGATCTGGTGCAGCGCGCGCAAGGCAGGCTGCGGATCCGCATGACTGGCTGCCGCGAACGCGGCATCAAACAGCTGCTGGTGAGCGAGGAAAACATGATCGGCGCGGTGCGTCAGAACCTGCGGCTCGGCGACTTGTACGGCGGTGTCGGCGAACGCATGGCGCGCTATGCGCAGGCCTTCGGCGGCGCGGTGAGTGATGTGGCGCTCTCGATCCGCAGCCTCGACAGCTACTGGACCTCCGGCCTCGCCTTTGCAGTGGCGCGCGGGCACAAGATGCCAACCGCCGCCAGCCTTGACCGGCTCGCCTATTCGGCGCGCAGCTGGCGCGGCGTGATCACCGACATTGCCGCCGCCATGCCGGATGTGAACCTGCATGTGCTGCCGTTTGAAACCTTCGGCACCCGGCCTGAGGCCGCGCTGACAGCCCTCACCGGCATCAAGGCGCCGCACGCCCACGCGCGGGTGCGCCTCAACGCCTCGCTCTGCCTGCAGGACCTGCGCGCCAGCCTGCCGCCCGCAGCGGCAGCGGAACTGCCCGAAGGCACAGGCCGCTGGCGCCCTTTCAGCGACGCGCAGACCGCTGCCCTGCGCGAGGCTTATGCCGACGACATTATGTGGCTTGCGGGCGGGGCGGACGGCCTCGCGGCGCTGGCACAAGACCCGGATAAACAGGCGGCGGGCACGAACCCGCCCCGTAAAGACCTGACAAGAGGAAGACCTGATGACAAACAAAGACGAATGGCGGGCTCTGGCTGAGAAAGAGCTGCGCGGACGGGCGGTCGACGACCTCAACTGGCAGACGCTGGAAGGCATCGAAGTCAAGCCGCTCTACACCGAAGACGACACCAGGGATCTGCCCCACATGGGCACGCTCCCCGGGTTCGGCCCCTTCACCCGCGGGGTGAAGGCCACCATGTACGCAGGCCGCCCCTGGACCATCCGCCAGTACGCGGGCTTCTCCACGGCGGAAGAATCCAACGCCTTCTACCGCCGCAACCTGGCCGCGGGCCAGCAGGGCGTCTCGGTCGCCTTCGACCTCGCCACCCACCGCGGCTATGACAGCGACCACCCGCGCGTGGTCGGCGATGTCGGCAAAGCCGGCGTGGCCATCGATTCAGTCGAGGATATGAAAATCCTGTTCGACGGCATTCCGCTCGACAAGGTCTCGGTCTCGATGACCATGAACGGTGCGGTGATCCCGGTCTTGGCCTCCTTCATCGTCGCAGGCGAAGAACAGGGCCACGACAAGTCCCTGCTTGCGGGCACCATCCAGAACGACATCCTCAAGGAGTTCATGGTCCGCAACACCTATATCTATCCGCCCAAACCCTCGATGCGGATCATCTCGGACATCATCGAATACACCTCCAACGAGATGCCCAAGTTCAACTCGATCTCGATCTCCGGCTACCACATGCAGGAGGCCGGCGCGAACCTGGTGCAGGAACTGGCCTACACCATCGCAGACGGCCGCGAATACGTGCGCGCCGCACTGGATGCCGGCATGGACGTGGACAAATTCGCAGGCCGCCTGTCTTTCTTCTTTGCGATCGGCATGAACTTCTTCATGGAAATCGCCAAACTGCGCGCCGCCCGCACCCTGTGGCACCGGGTGATGACCGATTTCGGCGCCAAGTCCGAACGTTCCAAGATGCTGCGCACCCACTGCCAGACCTCCGGCGTGTCGCTGCAGGAGCAGGACCCCTACAACAACGTGATCCGCACGGCGTATGAGGCGATGTCAGCGGTGCTCGGCGGCACCCAATCGCTGCACACCAACGCGCTGGACGAAGCCATCGCGCTGCCCACCGATTTCTCCGCCCGCATCGCCCGCAACACCCAGCTGGTGCTGCAGGAGGAAACCGGCGTCACCAATGTCGTCGACCCACTGGCCGGCTCCTACTACATCGAAAGCCTGACGGCTGAGCTGGTCGACATGGCCTGGGCGCTGATGGAAGAGGTCGAGGAGATGGGCGGCATGACCAAGGCCGTCGAGAGCGGCATGCCCAAGCTGCGCATCGAAGAAAGCGCCGCCCGCCGCCAGGCGATGATCGACCGCGGCGACGAGGTTGTGGTTGGCGTCAACAAGTACCGCAAGGACAAGGAAGACCCGATCGACATTCTGGATGTCGACAACCACGCGGTGCGCGACGCCCAGATCGCCCGCCTGCAGAAGATGCGCGAGACCCGCGACGAGGCCGCCTGCCAGGCCGCCCTCGATGAACTGACCCGCCGCGCCGCATCAGGCGAGGGCAACTTGCTGGAAGCCGCAGTCGAAGCCGCCCGCGCGCGGGCCTCAGTCGGAGAGATCTCCATGGCAATGGAAAAGGAATTCGGCCGCCACCGCGCGGAAGTCAAAACCCTGGCCGGCGTCTATGGCGCCGCTTACGAGGGCGACGAGGGCTTTGCCGCGATCCAGAAATCGATCGAGGAGTTCGCCGAGGAAGAAGGCCGCCGCCCGCGCCTGCTGGTGGTCAAGATGGGCCAGGACGGCCACGACCGCGGCGCCAAGGTGATCGCCACCGCCTTTGCCGATATCGGCTTTGACGTCGACGTCGGCCCCTTGTTCCAGACCCCGGAAGAGGCCGCCCAGGACGCCATCGACAACGACGTCCACGTGATCGGCATCTCCTCCCAGGCCGCGGGCCACAAAACGCTGGCACCGCAGCTGGTCGAGGCACTGAAGGCGGAAGGCGCAGGCGACATCATCGTGATCTGCGGCGGCGTGATCCCGCAGCAGGACTACGAGTTCCTCTACTCCAAAGGCGTCAAGGCGATCTTCGGCCCCGGCACCAACATCCCCGAGGCCGCCCAGGACATCCTGCGCCTGATCCGCGAAGCGCGCACTTAAGCAAGCACAGCATCTGCAGGGCAGGGGAGGTTCTCCCGCACCCGCAGGTGCCAGCCCTCCGGGCCGCCCCCTTTGGCGGCTTTGGGTCCGGCAGCCCGCCCAATGGGGCGGGCTGCCTGCATCGCGCACAGGCGCGATGCCACGCCCAACCGGCGCGGATGGGCCAAAGGCACAGGCAGGCGCCGGGCGGGAGTGCTTGTTTGTCAGAAAATTAGTGCCGCCTGCAGCAGCTTCCCACCGGGTCTGATACGCCATGCCTTGGCAAACCGGGATAGTGGTGGTTGAGTGACGCCATGCAGCGCACCAAACGCCCCCGGATCCTTATTGGCATGGCTCTCGGCGCCCTTTGGGGCGTGCTGGTCATCGGCCTGCCGCAATGGCTGGGCCTGCCGTATATCCCGGCTCCCGTCGCCTTGCCCGGCGCCTTCCTCGCGCCGGGGCTGGTGCTGGCGCTGATCATCGGCCGCCTGGCCCAGCGGCGGTTCTTCGACGATGCCATCATCGACGGAGAGCCCTTCTCTCCAGGCTCCCCGGCAGAGATCGACCAGCGGGTGCTGGCCAACACGGTGGAACAGCTGGTGCTGGCATTGGCCATCTGGCCCTTTGCCGCCGTCACCCTCGGCGGTGCCGTGGCGATTGCCCTTGGCCTCTCCTTTGCCGTTATGCGGCTGTTGTTCTGGGGCGGCTACCACCTGTCGCCGCCCTTGCGCGGGCTGGGCTTTGCCGGGACGTTTTACCCGACGGTTATTGCCGGGATCTGGGCGCTGGCGGTCTGGGTTTAAGCCGGATCTTTCTTAAAGAGATAAAATAGGCTGGCGACTATTGACCGCTGAATAAATTCACCTGCAGCTAGGCGCGCCTTCAGCTTGTGGTCAAAACCGACAACCCTTTTGTTGATCTTCTTCCACGTTGAGCCGGCATTGAGAGGGAAACCGCCTTTAAACATCGGGTATGGCCCCCAATTGCCCCAAGCCATGAGCTCGCAAAACAGTCGTGTCATCTCTTCCTGTTCCTGCCTGCTCCTGAATTTACGCGCAGACGGAATGGTGTGAATACACCCATCCTTTTCACCCGTTTGTTCAATCCATTTTGCATCTCTGCCAATCCACTTGATTGCAAAATCAACATCCGGGTTTTCTTCCCGCAGTCTATCATGGACGTGGCATTGTTGCAGAACTCTCTCGTTGGAGGATTCACAACACGAATCCATGGGGTTAGACGGATGTCATGAGCAAGCCCAAGCCCGCCCGCTACCGCACGACGAACTGGTCCGCCTACAACGCTGCGCTCCGCAAGCGCGGGTCTTTGCTGATCTGGCTGGACAAGGAGATGGCCTGGTACGCGCCGCATGAGGGCCGCCCTGGGCGCCCGCCGGTGTTCTCGAATGCGGCGATCCAGTTCTGCTTAT
>NZ_LYUZ01000103.1 GCF_001679925.1 Leisingera sp. JC1
AATGCTGTCACCAAATGCTGTCACCAGCATATCCTTGACGTTCGAACCTCTGCACATCTTCACCAGGAGGCTAATCCTGATGAAAGTCTCTGTCTGTATGTGCTTCAGTACCAAAGGCACCGAAGAACCGTACAAACAGTGAAGCTGACACTGCATCATCGGACCAAAGCCCTAGCAGCGCGATATGCATCGGCTGATCCATCGAAATGAACCAAACCGCCCGCATATCTCTTCAGTATTCCATCAATGTCAAAGAGCATCATCCGGAGGCCAAAACCAGACCGTTGCGCCAATCCCTCAGCGCGCCCGCCTGCAAAATCTCCAAAATGACCCAGTCTCTCCTGAGCGTCCAACCGTCTCTCCGGTCCGTCTCCCGTCCGTTTCCGCGTCGCCGCCGYCCCGTCCGGTGTGTCTCAGCTGCGCCTCAGCGCCGCCGGTGAGGGGCTTTTACGGATACCCCAGAACACCCGCAACCCAAAAAACGCAAAAAACCAAACTTTCCGCAAAGAAAAATCACAAACCAAACAATATCAACAGCTTAACCTGCAATAAAGTCAGCAGAACTGACCCGGTTCCAGCAACCGAAAACACCGCAAACCCAAACCAGAACCCTCAAATCAGCAATCCGCCCCACTTACCCACAAACCAGGCAAACATATCCACAGACTCAACAACCGGAATCGCTAAACCCACCCAAACCAGAACCCTCAAATCAGCAATCCGCCCCACTTACCCACAAACCAGGCAAACATATCCACAGACTCAACAACCGGAATCGCTAAACCCAGCCCCGGCCCGGAATCAAAATGACCGCCAATAAGCACACCCCCCTGGGCACCAGGAACAGATCCTACGGACTAAGTCCGGCTGGGCGTTCCGGGTGATGTCGGGTTTTTGGACCGCTTAAGCACTGGCAAGCGCAGGGCCAGAAAAAGAAGGGTCAGCCCGAGGTAAATAAGCGGCTCGATCTGAAACCCCTTGGACAGCATCACGAAGTGAACGCTCCCCAGCAGTGCAGCTGCATAGGTCAGCCGGTGCAGCCGCGTCCAGGTCCGGCCCAGCGCCCGCACCGACAGGTTATTCGAACTGAGCGCCAGCGGCAGCATCAAGACGAAAGCCCCCATGCCGATGGTGATGTAGGGCCGTTTGGCAATGTCCGCGATGATCTGTCCCAAGAGCTGCACGTCCAGCACCAGCCAGACCAGCAGGTGGCAAGTCACATAGAAGAAGCACAAGAGCCCGATGGCCCTGCGGAACTTCATCAGGTTCAGCCCAAGCAGGCGGCGCAGCGGCGAGACTGCCAGTGTGAGGATCATCAGTTGCAGCGCCAGTTCCCCGTATTCATGCTCCAGCGCCTTGATCGGCTCCACCCCCAGCCCGCCGGTCAGCCCCTGGTAAAAAAGCCAGGGCGCTGGCAGCGCCCCAAGCAGGTAGACCGCCCAGACAGGCAGTCGGCGCAGAAGCTGGTTCAGTGACCCCATCCGTCGACGCCCCCCTTTTAGAAGTATTCAGCCAGGTCCATGCCTGCGTACAGAGACGCGACCTCTTCCTCGTACCCGTTATACATCAGCGTCGGCTGGCGCTTGGCAAACAGCCCGCCGCCGAGGCGGCGCTCGCTGGCCTGGCTCCAGCGCGGGTGCGATACATCGGGGTTCACATTACTGTAGAAGCCGTATTCGCGCGGGTTGGCCATGTTCCAGCTGGTGGGAGGCTCCTCATCAGTCAAAGTGATCCGCACCACCGACTTGATCGACTTGAAGCCGTATTTCCAAGGCACCACCAGCCGCAGCGGCGCGCCGTTCTGGTTGGGCAGCGGCTTACCGAAGATGCCAGTCGCCATGATCGACAGCGGGTGCATCGCCTCATCCAGGCGCAGGCCTTCACGGTAGGGCCAGTCGAGCACCTTATAGGCGGTACCGGGCATCTCCGACGGGCGGTAGAGGGTTTCGAAGGCCACATATTTGGCCCCCTCCTGCACACCCGCCATATTCAAAAGGTCGGCCAGCTCAAATCCCAGCCAGGGCACCACCATCGACCAGGCCTCAACGCAGCGGAAACGGTAGATGCGCTCCTCCAGCGTCATTTCCCCTAGGATCTGCTCAAGGGAATAGTCCCCCGGCTTGTCCACCAAGCCGTCGATCCTGACGCTCCAGGGCTGTGTTGTCATCCGGCCGGCATAGGCTGAGGGGTCGCCCTTGCCGGTGCCGAATTCATAGAAGTTGCAGTAGCTGGTCACCTCTTCCCAGCTGTTGGGCTCAAGCCCCTCGTCTGCCCGCGCCCGGCTGCCCAGCGCCGCAGCCAGCCCGGATCCCGCCAGGCCTGCCATGATTTGGCGCCGGTTCCAGAACGCCGCCTCCGGGGTGCTGTCAGCAAGGGTCAGATCATTGGTCCAGCGGCGCGCCATCTGCGTCTCCTGATAATAGATGTCACCTTTCAGGTAACGGCCCCGGGCGCAAAACCCAAAACATATCCTGTAACGACTGCGCGAGAGGTCTGTAACGTATCTCTCCTGCAGCCAACCGGCCGCAATTTCCCCGCTTCACCCCGGCGGCGAAACCCTTATGCTGGCCGGAAACGGAAACCAAACCGGGCAGATCACCATGAAATCCCTTTTAGCACCGCTGATGATGCTGGCCGCCGCGGCTCTGGCAGGCTGTGCCAGCGCGCCCTCTGCCACTAGGAACAATGTTGAAGAGCTGGCGCTGGCGCTGCAGTCCATGGATCCGCAGGTGGACCCTGCAGAGGCCCGCCGCGCGGCGGAGATCGCCTACAGCTACTCCACCCAGCTGGCCGAGCAGTATGATGTGACCACGTCGCCGATCATCCACAACACACTGGTGAACAGCGGCGTCAAGGAACGCGGTGTCTGCGTGCACTATGCAGAGGATATGCAGGCACGCCTCAATCAGGAGAACTTTCGCACGCTTTCCATGCTGCGTGCCATTGCCGAGCCGAAAAGTGATTTCCGCATCGATCACTCCACCGCGGTAATCGCCGCCAAGGGCGACGGTATTTACGAGGGCATTGTGCTCGACCCCTGGCGCTATGGCGGTAAGCTTTACTGGTCGGCCACCACCGAGGACCCCCGGTATGACTGGGAGCCGCGGCTTAAAGTTCTGCGACGGAAGTATGAACGCAAGATGGCCAAGGAGGCCGCGGCTGGTTAAACAGCCCTCAGCGCGGCTTGGGCCTGCCCCTAAAGACCTGCCGCTAAGGCTGCTGCCCGGAACTGACCAGGCGTCAGCCCGTATTCCTTCTTGAAGGCGCTGATGAAATTGGATGTGCTTTCGTACCCCGCAGTCAGACCAATACTGGTAATCGCATCGTTAGTGCTTTCCAGCATCTTCTTTGCCTGATCCAACCGGCGTTGCTTGCGCCATTTTGCGGGGGACGCGCCGAAGATCCGCCGGAACTCCCGGTTGAAAGTCGGAACCGAGCGCCCGGACAGCGCCGCCAGATCCGCAGTGCGTAAATCATGATCCAGGTAAGCCCGGGCGACATGAGCAACCGAGCGATGGTGCTGTGTGCCCAAACTGCCTGCAAGCGTATTGGCCAGCTTGCTGCGGTCATACAGCAATGCAAGCAGCATGATCAGCTCAACCAGTTTCAGGCGCGCCAGGTCCGCATCCACCTGCAAGTTGTCATAGACCTCCACGATGCCGCTCATGAAGGCTGCCAGGCTTTGACTCGCTGGAACGGTTGCCAGACCTGCCTGTTCAGCTCCTTGCCCGCCACCCAATCGCGGCAGCACATCGCTGACCAGCGCCGGGGACAGAAAGATCATCATAGCCTCCAACGGGCCATCCTGGCTGCGGAAATCGGACTGCAACCGGACATTCGGCGGAATGATGACAAGTTCGCCCGCCTGGATTTCAATGCAGGTTCCGCCAGTGTCAAAAAAGCGCTCACGCCCTTTCAGCAAGTAGCAAATACAGATTTCGCTGCAGACAAACTCCAAGTCCCGCAGATCTGCGTGCAAAACCTTATGCAACAGCCGGCCATGCCTGCTCGACAGGATTTCCCTGGTAAAGGAAAAGGCCGCCAAAGCCTCAGGAATAACGATCAGCTTGTTCTGTGTGCGGGTCACGCGGCTGTTCCACAGGTTGTTCTAAGCAGGCCGCGGTAAGCAGCTTTTTTCCACATACCGCAAACTAATGAGGGTTTCTGATCCGATTGCAATATCCCTGATCGGATCGCGTTAGCGGCGGCTGGGGACCACAGGCAAAGAACGGGCCATCCAATGAGAAAAGGAGACCCCGATGAGCATTTGGGTAACGCTTGAGATGGAAGTGGCAAAGGGAAAGTTTGGTGAGCTGGAACCCTTCCTGGCAGAACGTTTACCGGCAGTGCGAGGCTTCGATGGCGCCTTGTCGGTCACTGTCTATTATGACGAGGAAACACGCAGCCTGCTGATTGCCGAAGAGTGGCTCTCCAAAGCGCATCATGCCAGCTACATCCAGGCAATTTCCGAAAACGGCGTCATGGCCCAGCTTGTCTCCTTCATGACTGCACCTCCAAAGGTGCAGTACTTCAAGAGGCTGGTAATCTGATGAAAGGAACCTGCGCCGGCATTTCGCGCCGTGATCTCATGGCCAGCACCATTGCTGCGGCTGCGACCGCGGCAGTTGGCACGCTTCCATCATTTGCTGCAGCGGCAGCCCCGGCAGAAGTGCGTTTCCGTTTCGTGAAGCTCCACAAGTCCAGCACCGCAGGGTATCTGCAGGAACTGCGCCGGAACCGGTCGTCCTTCAGTCAGCTGGTACTGGAAAGTGAGGGCTATTGCCTGGTTCTCGCCGGCGAGCGTTCCCACACCGGCGCGCGCCGCCTGGAGCTGTAACGCACCTCTTCGCAAATCAAAGGCCCGCCATCTCTGGCGGGCCTTTCTCAATCTCTACCTCTCAATGCACCACGGCATCATCGGGCTTGGGCCGGTCCGACGTCCCCAGCCGGTCGCCGATGATCAGCCCGTCGCTGCCGGCCGAGACCGGGACGGTGTCGCCGTCCTTGATCTCTCCCGCCAGCAGGGCCTCTGCCAGCGGGTTCTGCAGCGCGCGTTGGATCACCCGCTTCAACGGCCGGGCGCCGAACACCGGGTCATAGCCTTCGTCCGCCAGCCAGGTCTTGGCGGCCTCGTCCAGCTCCAGCGCGATCTTGCGACCTGCCAGGCGTTTCAGCAGACGCGCCAGCTGAATCTCGACAATGCCGTCCATGTCACCCCGTGCCAGACGGTCGAAGATGATCGTCTCGTCCAGACGGTTCAGGAACTCAGGCCGGAAGTGCGCCCGCACCGCATCCATCACGTCACGCCGCGCGTCAGACGCATCGGCGCCCTCCGGCAGCTGGCTCAGCGCCTGCGCGCCAAGGTTGGAGGTCAGCACGATCAGCGTCTGCTTGAAGTCCACGGTGCGGCCCTGACCGTCGGTCAGCACGCCGTCATCCAGCACCTGCAACAGCACGTTGAACACATCCGGATGCGCCTTTTCGACCTCATCGAACAGCACCACCTGATAGGGGCGGCGGCGCACGGCCTCGGTCAGCACCCCGCCCTCGTCATAGCCGACATAGCCCGGAGGCGCGCCGATCAGCCGGGCGACGGAATGCTTCTCCATGAATTCCGACATGTCGATGCGCACCATTGCGTGCTCGTCGTCGAACAGGAAGCCTGCAACCGCCTTGGTCAGTTCTGTCTTGCCGACGCCGGTGGGCCCAAGGAACAGGAAGGAGCCCAGCGGCCGGTTCTCGTCATTCAGACCCGCCCGCGCCCGGCGCACCGCATTGGCCACCGCAGTTACAGCCGCGTTCTGGCCGATCACCCGGCGGTGCAGCTCATCTTCCATGCGCAACAGCTTCTCGCGCTCGCCCTCCAGCATCTTAGAGGTCGGGATACCGGTCCAGCGCTCGACAACGGCGGCGATCTGCTCGGGCCGCACGGCCTCCTCGACCATCAGCCCTTGCTCTTCCTGTCTTTCGGCATCCGCCAGCTGCTTCTCCAGCCCGGGAATGACGCCATAGGACAGCTCCCCCGCCTTGGCGAGGTTGCCCTCCCGCTTGGCAATGTCCAGTTCGGCACGGGCGCGGTCCAGCTGTTCCTTCAGGTCGCGGGCGGAGGCCAGCTTGTCCCGCTCCGACTGCCACTGGGCGGTCATCTCGGCGGACTGCTCCTTCAGCTCAGCCAGTTCCTTCTGAAGCTTCTCCAACCGGTCCCTGGAGGCCGCATCGTCTTCCAGCTTCAGCGCTTCTTCCTCGATCTGCATCTGCAGGATCTGCCGGTCGAGCGCATCCAACTCCTCCGGCTTGCTGTCCACCTGCATCCGCAGGCGGGAAGCGGCCTCATCCATCAGATCGATTGCCTTGTCCGGCAGGAAGCGATCGGTGATATAGCGGTTCGACAACGTTGCCGCCGCCACCAGCGCCGCATCGGCAATGCGCACACCGTGGTGCAGCTCATACTTTTCCTTGATGCCACGCAGGATCGACACGGTGTCCTCCACCGTCGGCTCCGTCACCATCACCGGCTGGAACCGGCGGGCCAGCGCCGCGTCCTTCTCCACGTATTTGCGGTATTCATCCAGCGTGGTCGCACCGACGCAGTGCAGCTCCCCGCGCGCCAAAGCCGGCTTGATCAGGTTGGCCGCATCCATCGCACCGTCGGATTTGCCGGCACCGACCAGCGTGTGCATCTCGTCGATGAACAGGATGATCTCGCCCGCCGCCTCGGTGACTTCGGTCAGCACCGCCTTCAGGCGCTCCTCGAATTCACCGCGGTATTTCGCACCGGCAATCAGCGCGCCCATGTCCAGCGATAGCAGTTTCTTGTCGCGCAAGCTCTCCGGCACATCGCCGTTGATGATGCGCAGCGCCATGCCCTCGGCAATTGCGGTCTTACCCACGCCCGGCTCACCGATCAGGACCGGATTGTTCTTGGTCCGGCGCGACAGCACCTGCATCGAACGGCGGATTTCCTCATCCCGCCCGATAATCGGATCGATCTTTCCCTCGCGCGCCGCCTCGGTCAGGTCGCGGGCGTATTTCTTCAGCGCGTCATAGCCTTCCTCAGCCGTTGCCGAGTCGGCAGTACGCCCCTTGCGGATATCATTGATCGCTTCATTCAGCTTCTGCGCGGAAACTGCGCCAGCTTCCAAAGCATCCTTGGCCTTGGACTTCACCATGCACAGCGCCATCAGCAGACGCTCAACCGGGACAAAGCTGTCGCCCGCCTTCTCGGCAATCTTTGCAGCCTCATCCAGCACCTTGGCGGTCTGCCCGTCCAGATAGATCTGCGCCGCATCGCCGCTCACTTTGGGCTGCTTGGCGACAGCCGCTTCAACGGCCTCCACGACACGCGCAGGTACCCCGCCCGCGCGGGAAATCAGGTTGCTTGCCAGCCCCTGGTCGTCATCCATCAACGCTTTCAGAATATGCTCCGGCACCAGCCGCTGGTGCCCCTCGCGCATCGCAATGGTCTGCGCTGCCTGCACGAAACCCCGCGCACGCTCCGTGAACTTGTTCAAGTCCATCTTGCTCTCCTTTATCAAGCGCCCTGTCTTTGGCAGCGCCCGCTAGGCGGCACGCCCCGGTCCGGGCCTCAAGGTTCAATTTGGGAAGCGATCCCGCCGCTTCAACCCATGTTCGCTCAGAAAGGTGAGCAAATCCCTGACCTGCGTCAACTTTCACCGGCAGGTCTACCAACAGGCGAAACCGCGCCGCGCGCCAGCGCGGCGCCATGCCCAAAACTGTAATCTGCCCCGCAGGGGCAGCTTCAGTTGCGGGAGCGCCCCGCTGCGCCTTGCCGAACCGGCGCCCCTTGCGTATGAAACGCCAGTTTCACGCCGAACCCGCCATCAGAGGACCCCGCCATGACCCATGCCCCGCGCGCCGACGACCGCCTGATTGTTGCCATGGATGTCCCCAATGCGCTGGCCGGGCTGAAGCTGGCCGAGCAGCTGGGCGATGCGGTCTCCTTCTACAAGATCGGCCTCGGCATGCTTACCGGCGGCGGCCTCGCATTGGCCAATGAGCTGAAGCAGGAGCACGGCAAGCGCATCTTCCTCGACATGAAACTCTTCGACATCGGCGCCACGGTGGAAAACGCGGTGCGCGGCCTGGCGCAGTTCGACCTCGACTTCCTCACCGTGCACGGCGACCCCTACGTCGTGCGCGCCGCCAAGGAAGGCGCGGCCGGCAAGGACCTCAAGATTCTCGCCGTCACCATCCTGACATCGCTCGACCGCCAGGATCTGGACGGCGCGCTGATCAAGGACGGCGCGGTGCAGGACCTGGTACTGGAACGCGCCGGCAATGCCTTTGCCGCAGGCGCCGACGGCGTCATCGCGAGTCCGCAAGAGGCGGCGCTGATCCGCGCCCTGCCCGAGGCTGAGGGCAAGCTGATCGTCACCCCGGGCGTGCGCCCTACCGGTGCTGACCTGGGCGACCAGAAACGTGTCGCCACCCCGGCCAGTGCCATTGCAGATGGCGCCGATCACATCGTCGTGGGCCGTCCGATCTGGAAGGCTGACAGCCCCCGCGCCGCAGCCGAAGCCATTCTGGCAGAGCTGGCAGGCGCAAAAGCGTAGAAACGCCAAGCCGTTTCCGGCATCGGCGGTGACGGCTATATTGCCTTGCCGCAAGTTCTCCCCTTATCAAACTGCCCAATTTTTGGGCAGAAAGAAAAATGTGCGGCAGGTGCACCATTTTCTGACCAGTTCCCCCGCCGGCTGGCAATGACGTAACGTCAAGCCGCTCTTTTCGCTGACGAAACCCGCCAGCGGGGCAATTTCTGCGCCAAATCGTCCTGTGCCTCAAAAAGCACACCTGAAGAACCCGCAGCCAACGCACGGCCCCGCAAACTTTGCGAAACTGATCCATGTGGGAGATTCTCAACTTGAGACACTCCCCAGACGGGCTTTTCTTCCTGAGACCCGTCACCTTTCCCCCCGCATACCAGCGGGGGATCTTTCTTTTCAGCCCACTGTCACACAGGCCGCGCGGCAAGGTATTCGCGCAGCCGGTCCGCAAAGTGGGGCACTGCCAACGGGTGCGCGCAATAGGCCTCTGGCGCCATCAGCGCCCAGCCCTGCCCCTCGTTTCCGAACCGGACCGCGCTGACGGTTTCCGCAGGCAGATGCGCGGCAAAGAACCAGACCCGCCCGTGCGGCCGCTGGTACACACGGGACCAGATCAGCAGCTCCGGCCTCAGGACCAGCCCGACTTCTTCCCGCGTTTCCCGCAGCGCACAGGCCACCGGGCTTTCATCTGCCTCACGCCCGCCGCCCGGCAGGTCCCAATGGCCGGGATAGGGAATATCCGGCTTGTCATCGCGCTGGATGACCAGCAGGTCCTGCCCCAGAAACACTGCCAGCTTTGCGCCGGCAAAATCTTCGCCTGCTGTTGTCATGATCTGTCACTTGGTCCTCCGGCACGCTAAAGACAAGCCCTGCGCCGCAAGTTAGACTTGTCCATCCACGACCACAGCCCACCGTACCAATGCACGCCCTTTGCCGAGACTGCCTCAGCCAGATCGCCCCCGCCCGGCGCTGCCCCCATTGCGGCAGCCCGCGGATCAAGGCGCATGCGGAACTGTTCGCGCTCACCATTGCCCATATGGATTGCGACGCCTTCTATGCCAGCGTCGAGAAACGAGACAATCCTGAGCTGGCAACCAAGCCGGTGATCATCGGCGGCGGCAAGCGCGGCGTGGTTTCCACCGCCTGCTACGTCGCCCGCATCCGCGGGGTGCGGTCTGCCATGCCGATGTTCCAGGCGCTGAAGCTCTGCCCTGACGCTGTGGTGATCAAGCCGCGGATGAATGTCTACGTCGAGGTCAGCCGCGAAATCCGCAAGATGATGAATGAGCTTACCCCGGACGTGGAGCCGCTTTCGCTGGATGAGGCCTTCATGGATCTCACCGGCACCGAAAAGCTGCATGGCGCGCCGCCCGCAGTGATGCTGGCCCGGCTGGTCAAACGCATGAAAGATGAGCTGGGCGTGACCGGCTCCATCGGCCTTTCCCATAACAAGTTCCTGGCCAAGGTTGCCTCCGATCTCGACAAGCCGCGCGGATTTTCGGTAATCGGAAAGGCAGAGACGGATGATTTCCTGCACGAAAAGCCGGTGCGGCTGATCTGGGGCATCGGCCCGGCTGCGCAGGAAAGCCTGGACAAGGCCGGCATCCGAACCTTCTCTGACCTGTTGCGCTGGGACCGCGATGCGCTGCACAGCCGCTTCGGCTCCATGGGCGACCGGCTCTGGCATTTGGCCCGCGGCCAGGACCGGCGCCGGGTCTCCGCCCATGAGCCGATAAAGTCGATCTCCAACGAAACCACCTTCTTTGAGGACACCGCCAGTCTGGAGGTGCTCGACGGCCACCTGTGGCGGTTGGCAGAGAAAGTGTCGGACCGGGCCAAGGCGCGGGAACTGGCGGGCCGGGTGGTGACGCTGAAGCTGAAACGCGCCAATCACTCGGCGCTGACCCGGCGCGTCACCCTGCGCAGCCCGACCCAGATTGCAGACCGCATCTACCGCACCGCCCGCGGCCTGCTGGATCAGGTCGGCGACGAGGGCCCCTACCGGCTCCTGGGTTGCGGGATATCGGACCTGGTGCCCGAATCGCATGCCGATGACACCGGCGACCTGCTGGACCCGAATGCAGGCAAGCGGGCAGAGGCCGAACGTGCCACCGATGCCATCCGAAAGAAATTCGGCGACAGCGCCATCCTGAAAGGGCGCGCCCTGCGCTGAGCTTGCAGCTGCGGGCTATTCCGCCGCCAGCGGCAGCTCCTCCCGCCCGATGGCTGCGATTTCCGCCACCACTTGGCGCAGCAGAGTCTGCAGCGCATCAAAGTCCGCATTGGGCCGGATGTTGGCCTCATCCATGTACAGCGCCCGGTCGATCTCGATCTGCACTGCATGCTGGCGCCGCGACGGGCGGCCATAGGTCTGGGCAATATAGGCTCCGGCAAAAGGCGTGTTGCGTGCCACCCGCAGCCCGGCGGCGGCAAAAGCCGCCTCGATCCGGTCCACAACGCTGCCATCCGCAGCCGCCCCGAAGCGGTCGCCCAGCACGATCTCGGGTTTGCCCGCACCGCGCGGGACCATCGCGTCGACGGCTTCATGCGGCATCGAGTGGCAATCCACCAGAATCGCCTGCCCGAATTGCGCGTGCGCCTGATCCAGCAGCCCTTTCAGTGCCTGATGGTAGGGATGCCAGCATGTCCGGATCCGCCGCTCTGCCTCCGCCAATGGCAGCTTGCCGCTGTAGATCGCCCGGCCGTTTGCGACCACCCGCGGAATCACCCCCAGGCCGGAGGCCACCCGCGGGTTCTGGCCGCGCTTCTGCACCCCTTCAATCACCGCCGGGTCCAATTCATCCGGCGAACGGTTCAGGTCCAGATAGGCGCGCGGCTTCAGCGCCTTCAGCAGCGGCGCCCCGAACTCCGGCGCCGCCCGGAACAGCTGATCGACAAAGGCATCTTCCGAACTTCGGATCTCCCTCCGCCCCAGAATCGATTGTGCCAGAAAGGAATCGGAATACTCCGCGCCGCTGTGCGGAGAGGCAAAAACCACCGCCGAAGCCAGTTTCTGCGGGGAAATCACGGAAAACGCTGTATCAGGCATCCTTGCTCCGGTGCTTCTTGTGCAAGAAACAGCATATCGCGGAAATTTCTGCGGTCAAAAGCTCTTGCGCACCCCGGCGACTCTATTTATAGACCCCCTCACCGGCGCGGCACCCCGCGCCCCTTTCACTTCTAAGGGGCAGGAAAGCAGCGCAGGCCAGAGTGGGCGATTAGCTCAGCGGTAGAGCACTTCGTTGACATCGAAGGGGTCACAAGTTCGATCCTTGTATCGCCCACCATTCAATTCACTGCTTCGGCTCCGGCCCAAGCACCCGCTAACCCAGGCGCTGGTTCGCGCCGCAGACAAGGAGAGAGACCATGAAGGTCAAGAACTCGCTCCGTTCGCTGAAGAACCGGCACCGCGATTGCCGGGTTGTGCGCCGTAAAGGCCGCGTGTACGTGATCAACAAGACCCAGCGCAAGTTCAAAGCGCGCCAGGGCTAAGGTCCGCCACAGCGACATGCAGAAAACCGCATCATCCGATGCGGTTTTTTTGCGTTTGGGGGGGGCAGTCCGGACAAGCGCTGTAACGACAGAGCGCGTTCAGGGCCTGGCAAGGCAACAGCTGATTGCGACTTTCTGACTGTTTCAGTCGGAAATTCATTGCATCTCCCGTCAGATGCTTTAATCGACTCTTTCAGTCGGAAAACTGATCTAACCAAGAACGGGACATCCAATGCTGAAAGCCACAACCGTACTGGCCGGCGCGCTGAGCGCCGCCGTTGCCACCTCCGCTGCAGCCGAAGGCGAGCTGAACATCTACTCCTCGCGCCACTATGACACCGACGAGCAGCTGTATTCGGACTTCGAAGAGGCCACCGGCATCACCATCAACCGCATCGAGGGCAACGCCGACGAGCTGATCGCCCGGATGAATGCCGAGGGTGAAAACTCCCCAGCAGATATCCTGATCACCGTCGACACCTCGCGCCTGACCCGCGCCAAGGAGGCCGGTGTCCTGCAAAGCATCGACAGCGACGTGCTGGAGGCCCGGGTTCCGGCCTACCTGCAGGATGAGGACAACCAGTGGTTCGGCTTCAGCCAGCGTGCGCGCATCATCTTCTTCGACAAGGACGGTGTGGCCAACCCGCCGCAGACATATCTGGATCTGGCAGATCCCGCCTACAAGGGCCAGGTTTGCATCCGCTCGTCCAAGAACACCTACAATCAGACCCTGCTGGCCTCGATCGTGACCCACCACGGTGCTGAAAAGGCGCGTGAATGGGCTGAAGGCGTGGTTGCCAACATGGCCCGCGATCCGCAAGGCGGCGACACCGACCAGATTCGCGGCCTGGTCTCCGGCGAATGCGGTATCGCCGTTGCCAACAGCTATTACTTTGCCCGCTCGATCCGCAAGGAGGTCAAGGGCGTGTCGGAGAACCGCGATCAGATCGGCTGGCTGTTCCCCTCTCAGAACACCGAAGGCGCGCATATGAACCTGTCGGGCGGCGGCGTCGCCGTGCACGCTCCGAACAAGGAGAACGCGATCAAGTTCCTGGAGTACCTCTCCAGCGATTCCGCCCAGCAGTATTTCTCGGCCGGCAATGACGAATACCCGGCTGTGTCCGGCGTCGGCCTGGCCCCGTCGATCGCGGCACTTGGCCACTTCAAGCCGGATGACGTGAACCTGTCCGAGGTCGCCAAGAACCTGCCAGAGGCGCAGAAGATCTTCAACGACGTCGGCTGGAAGTAAGCCCCTTCAGGTCAAACCGATGAACAATGGCGCGGAACACTCCGCGCCATTTTTTGGCAGTAACGTGCCCCCAAAGCACCGCTGCTCCGGCGGTTCATCCGGCAATCAGCTTTCGCTAGACCTGGCGCCGCATCGCGCCTATAGCTTCCCGCGCATTGAAAAATGTCATTTTGGGAGGAATCATGCGGTTGAACGGACGTTTCGCCCTGAAGGGCCAGAGCGCATGAACAGGCTGCCGGTCACAATCATCAGCGGCTATCTGGGCGCGGGCAAAACGACGCTGATTAACCGCCTCCTGGCAGAGGATCACGGGCTGAAACTGGCGGTGATCGTCAACGACTTTGGCGCAGTCAACATTGATGACGCGCTGATCCAGGGCACGGACGGCGGCAAGATAGCCCTGACCAACGGCTGCGTCTGCTGCACGATGGGGGACGACCTTTCCCTGGCGCTGCGCGAAGTTATGGCTCGTCAGGACCGCCCGGATCATCTGGTGATCGAGGCCAGCGGCATCTCCGACCCGGTCGCCATCGCCAATTCCGTCCTGAATGAAAGCGGCCTCAGCTATGGCGGCATCGTCTCCCTGGTGGATGCGGAAAACGCCGCAACCCTATTGAACGACCCGCTGGTGGCTCCGCAGGCAGAGCAGCAGATCCGTGCCGCAGACCTGGTGATCGCGACCAAATGCGGCGAACTGAACGCAGACCTCTCAGCGCTTCTGGCCAAGGCAGGCGCCCGAACCCCTACAGTGCTGAACGGCTCGCCCGTGGCAGAACTTCTCTTTGACGTGGTGCCGCTGCCCAAGGGGCGCGCGGTTGCGGCGCACCCCGCCTACACCACCTGGCAGCACCGCAGCGGCGCCGTGCTGGACCGCCGCGCGCTGGGGGACAAGCTGGCAGAACGCCCCACGGGCCTCTACCGGATGAAAGGTTTTGTGCTGACCACTGGCGGCGCCTATGAGCTGCATGTGGTCGGCCGCCATGTGGAGGCCAAACGCTGCGAGGCAGAAGAAACACTGCTGGTCGGCCTCGGCCCCGCAGACCGGATTTCCCGCGAAGAGATCGAGGCCTGGTGGGCGGCATAAGCCGCCCCGTTGGCCCGAACCGCACCAGGAAAATTCGAATTTTCCTGGCAAGAATTTTCCAAAATTCTTGCGCCTACCGCCGCCGACCCACCTGGCGGCAGATCAGGATCACCGGCAGCAGCCCCACCGCCATGATCACCAGCGACGGCACAGCGGCGCCCTCCAGCCGCTCATCCGCCGCCAGCCTGTGCGCCTGCACCGCCAGCGTGTCGAAATTGAAGGGCCGCATGATCAGGGTTGCGGGCAGTTCCTTCATCACATCCACAAAAACAATCAGCAGCGCCGTCAGCAGGCTGGGTGTCAAGATCGGCAGATGCACCCGCCGCAGCATTCCCATCGGCCCCTGCCCCAGCGACCGGGCCGCTGCATCCATGTTGGAATGCATCGTCGCCTGACCACCCTCATAGGCGCCAAGAGCCGCCGCCATGAACCGCACGCCATAGGCGGCCACCAAAAGCCAAATCGAGCCGGTGACCAGCAGTCCGGTGCGGATCCCGAAACTCTCCCGCATCCAGGCATCCAGCGCATTGTCAAAGGCTGCGAAAGGCACGATCAGCCCCACCGCGATCACCCCACCCGGCACCGCATAGCCCAGCCGTGCAAAATAGGCCGCAGCAGCAGACACCCGGCCGGGCCGCAACCGCTGGTAAAAGCCCAGGCATACCGCCGCCGTTACGGTCAGCACTGCTGCCGCCGTGGCCAGGGTGATCGAATTGGTTGTGAAATCGATGTAACGGCGGCTGAACAGGTTCTGCTCGGAGTCAAAGCTCATCGTAAACAGCACCGCTACCGGCAGCAGAAACCCCAGCACCACCGGAACCGCACAAAAGAACACGGCCACCGCCGCCTTGATGCCGCCCAGTTCGGCCGGCGCCATTTGGTTGTGGTGCTTGCCCGCGTGGTGGTATTTCGCCCGCCCCCGCGTGGCCCGCTCCACCACCGCAAGCGTCAGTGCAAAGCCCAAAAGGCACAGCGCCAACTGCGCCGCGCCGCCGCGGTCGCCCAGCGAGAACCAGCTGGTGTAAATCCCGGTGGCAAAGGTCTGCACACCGAAATAACTGACCGTGCCAAAATCCGCGATGGTCTCCATCACTGCCAGAAGCACGCCCGAGGCAATGGCCGGCCGCGCCATCGGCAGGCTGATCAGCCAGAACGCCTGCCAGGAATTCTTGCCAAGCGCCCGCGCAGCCAGAAAGGCACCGGCGCTCTGCTGCATGAAGGCCGCCCGCGCCAGCAAATAGACATAGGGATACAGCACCAGCACCAGCATCGCCGCCGCCCCGCCAGTGGAACGGATCTCCGGGAACCAGTAATCCCGCGGGCCCCAGCCCGTGACCTCACGCAGGGTGGACTGCACGATGCCGGGATGGTCCAAGATATGGGTATAGGCATAGGCCAGCACATAGGCCGGAAAGGCCAGCGGCAGCACCAGCGCGACTTCCAGCAGCCGGGCACCGGGGAACCGGGTCATCGTCACCAGCCAGGCGGCGCCTGTGCCGATTGCAAAGGTGCCTAGCGCCACCAGCGCCACCAGCACCAGAGTGGTCAGCGAATAGCCCGGCAGCACGGTCCCGGCCAAGTGGCTGATCGTCTCCGTGCCGCCGAACGCCGCCGCCAATGCCACTGCCACCATTGGCAGCAGGCAGGACAGCGCCACGGCCCAAGCCAGCACGGCAAAGACACCTCCGCCGGTCCTGCCGCCGCGGCGGCGCCCGTGTGGCGCGTATTCTATGGGATCATTGGCAGCGGTCATTTGCGGCGGTCTTGGGTCCGGCGTAAGTCTCTCGGCACTCTATTTCGACTATTCCAGTCAGAAATTCCAGCCGGAAAGCGCGGCCCCGCTCTTTAGTCCCTCAAAACAGAAAACGGGCGCCCGCATCCGGCGCCCGTGCTTGCCTGCAATACAGACGGTTCAGTCGTAGGTCCGCTGATCCTCGATCACCAGCCCGTCCTTGGGCAGCGCATCCGGCGCCACCACTTCGACCTTGCCCTTGAGCTTCAGCACCTCGGCAACCGACCGGGCAAAAGCTGTCTCATCCCCGCCCTTGGCTTCGATCTGCACGGTCATCGCGTCCATCTCGCCATCGCGGCTGGCAATGACACGCGCCTTGACGATCTCGTCATGCTTTTCAACCAGCGCCGCAACCTGCTCCGGGCGCACAAACATTCCCTTGATCTTGGTCGTCTGATCGGCCCGGCCCATCCACCCCTTGATCCGCATGTTGGTGCGGCCACAGGGCGAGACCCCCGGCATCACTGCCGACAAATCGCCGGTGGCAAAGCGGATCAGCGGGTAATCGGGATTGAGCGTGGTCACAACAACCTCGCCCACCTCACCCGGTGCCACCGGATTGCCGGTGCCGGGGGTAACGATCTCGACGATCACATGCTCGTCGACAATCATCCCCTCCATCGCCGGGCTTTCATAGGCGATATTGCCCAGATCGGCGGTGGCATAGCACTGCAAGCAGGAAATCCCGCGGTCCAGGTACTCCTGGCGCAAGCTGGGAAACAGCGCGCCGCCCCCCACTGCGGCCTTGGAGAACATCAGCTCCACGCCCATCGCGTCCGCCTTGTCCAGGATCACCTTCAGGTAGTCCGGCGTCCCGGCATAGGCGGTAGCGCCCACGTCATGCGCCGCCGTCACCTGCAGCTCGGTCTGGCCGGTGCCGGCAGGCAGCACCGCGGCACCGACAGCCCGCGCCCCGTTTTCAAAGATCATGCCGGCAGGCGTCAGGTGATAGCCAAAGCAGTTCTGCACCACATCACCCTGGCCGATGCCTGCCGCATGCAGGAACCGCCCCATCCGCCACCAGTCGCCGTCCACCCCGCCCGGCTCGTAGATCGGGCCGGGGCTTTGGAAGATATGGGCAAAGCCGGTCGCAGGCTTGACGGTGAAGCCGCCAAAGGGCGGATTTGCCGCCTGGGCGCGGCTCAGTTCGGATTTGCGCAGCACCGGCAGCGCGGCCAGCACCTCCACCGAGGTCACGGCTGCGGGGTCCACCCCGTCCAGCATCCCGGCATATCCCGGCGCGGACTTTGCGCGGGCAATCTGCTCCGGCAGCGCCTGGGCAAGGCCGGCTGCGCGTTCGTCATCGCTGCGGGTCTCTAACGTGTCAAAAAAGCTCATCACATCATCTCCCCGCATCAGCTCAGCCACCTCTTGCGGCGGCGGTAGGACCGCACGTCGCGGAAGCTCTTGCGCCCTTCGTCCGACATGCCGAGGTAGAATTCCTTGACGTCCGGGTTCTCCCGCAGCTCTGCTGCAGGCCCGTCCATCACCACCCGGCCGGATTCCAGGATGTATCCGTAGTGCGCATAGCGCAGGGCGACATTGGTGTTCTGCTCCGCCAGCAGGAAGGTCACGCCTTCCTGTTCGTTGATCGACTTCACGATCTCGAAAATCTGCTCCACCAGCTGCGGCGCCAGCCCCATCGAGGGTTCGTCCAGCAGGATCGTCTCCGGCCGCGACATCAGCGCGCGGCCCATCGCCACCATCTGCTGCTCGCCGCCCGAGGTATAGCCTGCCTGCGATTTGCGGCGCTCCTTCAGGCGCGGGAAGTAGTGATAGACCATTTCCAGGTCTTTCTGGATGTCGGCACCGCTGTCGCGGCGGGTATAGGCGCCGGTCAGCAGGTTTTCCTCCACCGTCAGGTGCTCAAAGCAGTGGCGGCCTTCCATCACCTGGATGACGCCCTTCTTCACCAGCTCCGCCGGGTCCTGCTCATGCACATGCGCACCGCGGTATTTGATCGAGCCCTTGGTGACCTCGCCGCGTTCCGAATGCAGCAGGTTTGAGATTGCCTTCAGCGTCGTGGTCTTGCCGGCCCCGTTGCCGCCCAGCAGCGCGGTGATGCCGCCCTTGGGCACATTCAGGCTCACGCCTTTCAGAACGAGGATCACGTGATTGTAGATCACCTCGATATTGTTGACCTCCAGCAGGGTCTCGGCCTGCACATCGGCAGTGGCGGCGTCGGTGTTCGCTGCATCCAGCATCAAAGCGTGTCCTCATACCTGTCCCGGTTCTTGTCCGGGACCCTGTTTGCGCAGCGCGGCGGCTCCCCGCCGCGCGGGTTGTCCCCGGCCCCGCCAAGGCAGGGCCGGAAGGAGCCCTTATTTACAGCCGGGCTCGATGTTGTTTTCAGAGGCGTAGGCAGCCGAGTCTTCTTCGACCAGCTTGCCGATCACTTCGGTATCGGACGGTTTGAAGTCCGAAATCAGCGACCAGGTCTTGCTCTCCGCATCCCACTGGGTCACGCCCACCAGGCCGGGGCCACCGTGGTTTTCGCAGGAGACGTTGAAGCTCGGGCCGAAGTTCGGCATCCCCAGCGCAGCCATTTTCGCCTCGTCGATCACCAGCGCTTCCATTCCGTCGCGCATCATCGCCGGGGTGATGTCCGCGGTGCCGTGGATTTCCTGCGCGGTCTTGGCGGCTTCGGCGGCCAGCATCGCCGCGTACATGCCGCGGTTATAGAGCACGTTGCCAACCTGATCGCCGGCACCTGCGGCCTTGCCAGCATCCACGACATATTTCTGGATATCGTCAAACACCGGGAAATCGCGGCCCACGTTGTGGAAGGTCACCGCCTTGTAGCCGTCGGCCTTGTCGCCTGCCGGCATCACGTCATGCTCGGCACCGGACCACCACACACCGATGAAGTTTTCCATCGGGAAGCGGATGTTGGCAGCTTCCTGGATCGCCACCTGGTTCATCACGCCCCAGCCCCACATCACGACATAATCGGGACGGTCGCGGCGGATCTGCAGCCACTGAGATTTCTGCTCCTGGCCCGGGTGATCCACCGGCAGGGCCACCAGCTCAAAGCCGTGCTTCTTGGACAGCTCCTCCAGGGTGCGGATCGGCTCCTTGCCATAGGCAGAGTTGTGATAGACCAGCGCAATCTTCTTGCCGCTGATGTCGCCGCCATTGGATTCCAGCAGGTAGTTCACCACGCCCGAGGCGCCGTTCCAGTAGTTGGCCGGGTAATTGAACACATGGCTGAACACTTCGCCGTTGGCAGCCGAGGTGCGGCCGTAACCCATGGTGTGCAGCGGGATGTTGTCCGCGGTCACTTTGGGGATCAGCTGATAGGTGATGCCGGTGGACAGCGGCTGATAGATCAGCGCGCCCTGGCCCTTGGTGGACTCGTAGCATTCCACACCCTTCTCGGTGTTATAGCCGGTCTCGCATTCGATCACCTTGGCCTTGACGCCGCCGATGCCGCCGTCGCGCTCATTCAGCAGGGTGAAATAGTCATTGTAGCCGTCCGAGAACGGGATGCCGCCCGCCGCATAAGGCCCGGTCCGGTAGCTGAGGTCAGGGAACACCAGGTCCGCCATTGCCGGACCGGCCGCCATCGCGGCGCCCAGCGCCAGTGTGGTCAGTGTCTTTTTCATCGGCTTAAATCCTCCCTTTGGTCTTATCCGATGGTTTCCAAAAACGGGGGTGGTCTTGCTTTTCTCCCCGCCAGCTCTCAAGGCCGCCCCCATCAGTGCGGGAAGGGCCACAGTCTCAGTTTCTCCTTGGCGACGCGCCACAGCTGCGCCATGCCGTGCGGTTCCGCGATCAGGAAGACGATGATCAGCGCCCCCACGATCACCAGCTGGAAATGCGCCACGATGTCGGTGGGCCAGTTCAGCAGGTCAACGCCCACCACTTTCAGGATCACCGGCAGCAGCACCAGGAAGGCGGCTCCGGCAAAGGAGCCGAAGATCGACCCCAGCCCGCCCAGGATCACCATGAACAGCACCAGGAATGACTTCTGGATGCCAAAGGCTTCGCCGACCTCAACCGCTCCCAGGTACACCGCAAAGAACAGCGCGCCGGAGATGCCGATGAAGAAACCGGAGACCGCAAAGGCTGTCAGTTTCGCCTTCAGCGGGTTCACCCCAATGATCTCGGCAGCGATATCCATGTCGCGGATCGCCATCCAGGTCCGGCCCACGGTGCCGCGGGTCAGGTTGCGGGCAACCAGCGCGCAAACAGTCAGAAAGATCAGGCAGAACAGATAGGTGGCCCAGGCCGGCGCATTGGGGCCGGTGATGATGATGCCGAAGGTATCACGCTCCGGCGCGTTGATCTGGCCGGAGGCCGAGTAGTTGTAGAACCACGGCACCCGGTTGAACAGCCACACAAGGAAGAACTGCGCCGCCAGCGTTGCCACCGCCAGGTAGAAACCTTTGATGCGCAAGCTCGGCAGGCCGAACAGCACACAGACAAACGCGGTAATGCCGCCCGCCAGGATCACATGAATGAACATGCTGACCTCCGGGAAGGCGGTCATCAGCTTATAGCAGGCATAGGCCCCCACAGCCATGAACCCGCCGGTGCCAAGGCTGACCTGCCCGCAGTAACCGACCAGGATGTTCAGCCCGATGGCCGCGATCGAATAGATCAGGAACGGCAGCAGGATTGCATTGGCCCAGTAATCGTTGATCAGGAAGGGGATGAGGCCGAACGCAACCGCCAGCACCACGTAATAGCGGTAGCGGTCGAACTTGATCGGAAACGTCTGGCTGTCATCGGCATAGGAGACTTTGAAATCCCCGGCTTCACGGTAGAACATGTCTCAGATGCTCCCTTTCTGTTGCGCGTTGGCACTCTTGCCTGCGCGGATACTGTTGCTGGTTGCGGCGGCGCTCATTCGATCTGCCCCCACTGGGCCTGCGCCGCGTCGCGCTGTTCGCGCGTCATCCGGTTCGAAGGTTTGGCATAGCCGCTGCGTTCACTGCCGCGCACCAGCCGCAAATAGGCGATGATGCCGGTGATCAGCCCGGCCGAGGCCAAGAGCGCCGCAGTCACCACCTGGGTCTCGCTGTAGCTTTCCGCCGACAGCGCCAGGTAGCCAAAGGCCCAGAACCCGGCCCAGGCAATGACGTTGATGACGGCGATCAGCTTGGTCATGCCGCACCCCCGGCGTTAACCACTTTGTCAGATTTCCGGGCTTGGACACATTTTGCCCACTTCTTTGTGGAACCCTGTTGGCGGGTAGAGTGAGTGGAACCAATGACCGTGATTTTCGAGGAAATCCGGCGGCTGGAGGCCGCGCGGAAGAAGGGCGACATATCCGAGGCCGAATTTGCTAAGGCCAAGGGCCGGCTGCTGGAAACGGTGGAAGACGCAACTGTGCTGCCGCCCTTTGAGTTCGAAGCGCCGCGGCGGCAGGCTGCCAATACCGGGCCCGGCCCCTGGGGGACGGTGCTGATCGGGCTCTTAGTGGCCGCGCTGCTGACCTTTGTGGCCGGGCAGCTGATCGGCAACATCACCATTGCCTTCACCCTGGTCGCCACGGTCTGCGCCGCCATCGTTGTCGCCGCCTTCCGTCGGCTCGAGGGCTGAGCGTGCCGGGAGCAGATCATATGAGCCTCAGACCCGCTCAATGATCTTCTCCCCGAACAGGCCCTGCGGACGGAACACCAGGAACAGCAGCGCCAGCACATAGGCAAACCAGTTCTCCGTCGCACCGCCTACCAGCGGGCCGACCGCGAATTCGAACAGCTTTTCACCCACGCCGATGATCAGCCCGCCGACAATGGCGCCGGGGATCGAGGTGAAGCCGCCCAGCATCAGCACCGGCAGCGCCTTCAGCGCGATCAGCGACAGTGAGAACTGCACGCCGGACTTGGTGCCCCAGACAATGCCCGCGACCAGCGCCACGAAACCTGCGACCGACCACACCAGAACCCAGATGAAGTTCAGCGAGATACCGACAGACAGCGCCGCCTGGTGGTCATCCGCCACCGCGCGCATGGCCCGGCCCTGCTTGGTGTACTGGCTGAAGGCCACCAGACCCGCCACCAAGAGCGCCGCAATCACCGTCGCCACGATATCCAGATTGTCGATAAAGAAGCCGTAGCCGAAGATGTTGAAGGTGGTCTCGTCGATCCACAGGTTGATGCCCTGCGGCAGACCGACGTCCAGCGTCTTGATCTCGGAGCCCCACATCAGGTCGGCGACGCCTTCCAGGAAATAGGCCAAACCGATCGTGGCCATGAACAGGATGATCGGCTCCTGCCCCACCAAGTGTTTCATCACCAGCACCTGCACCAGCCACGCCAGCAGCACCATCACCGCAACCGTCAGGGCAATTGCCACGGCGCCCGGAACATTCCATCCGAAGTGGGTGATGTGGCCGCCAAAGACCGCGTTGATCAGATGCGAAAACGGCACCTGACCCTGCATGATCCCCACCAGCGTCATCGCCGCAAACAGCGCCAGAACGCCCTGGGCATAGTTGAAGATGCCGGAAGCCTTGTAGATCAGGACAAACCCCAGCGCGACCAGCGCATAGAGAACGCCCGCCATCAGGCCATTGAGCGTCACTTCCATCGCAAAGACGAGTTGTTCGGGCATTAGAGGCTCTCCTCGGAATTCTGCGCTGCGGCGGTGCACAGGGGGTGCACAGGGGGTGTACGGGTGTCACCCTGCCGGAGCTGGGTGTTGCTGCGGTGCAACTCAGTCATGGCTGACCCCCAGATAGGCGTCGATCACATCCTGGTTATTGCGCACCTCATCCGGGGTGCCGTCGCCGATTTTCTTGCCGTAATCCATCACCACGACCCGGTCGCTGAGGTCCATCACCACACCCATATCGTGCTCGATCAGGGCGATGGTGGTGCCGAACTCGTCGTTCACATCCAGGATGAAGCGGGACATGTCCTCCTTCTCCTCGACGTTCATGCCGGCCATCGGTTCGTCCAGCAGCAGCAGCTTCGGTTCCGCCGCCAGTGCACGCGCCAGCTCGACCCGTTTCTTCAGGCCATAGGGCAGCCGCGCCACTGGGGTTTTGCGGATGTGCTGGATCTCAAGGAAGTCGATAATCCGCTCCACAACCTCGCGGTTCTCGGTCTCTTCGGCTTCCGCCTTCCCTTTCCACAAGGCCTGCGAAAACAGGCCTGTTTTCATATAGTTAAGACGGCCCGTCATAACGTTGTCCAAAACGCTCATGCCCTCGAACAGCGCGATGTTCTGGAAGGTTCGGGCGATGCCCTGGCGCGCCACCTCATAGGGGCGCATCGGCGGGCGTTTCTTGCCGTGGAACAGAACTTCGCCTTCCTGCGGCACATAGAAGCCTGAGATCACGTTCAGCATCGAGGACTTGCCGGCACCGTTCGGGCCGATGATCGCGCGGATCTCGCCCTCGCGGATGTCAAAGGAGATGTCCTGGATCGCCACCACACCGCCGAAGCGCAGGGTGATGTTCTTCATCTCCATCACCACACCGCCGATGGTGCGGCCGTCGTCAGTCACATAGCTTAAGGAATTGTCAAGCATAACAACGGCCTCCATATTTCTGCCGCATAGAAATTTTAAGATTTCCATGCGATACTTGTTCAAAACGAGCAGCAAGGAGATCGACGTTATGTTCGGCGAACTTGAGCATTCCTGCCTTCTGAAGATGGCACTTGAATGCAAGCAGATGGGCCTCAGCCAATCCGAAAGCCTGGCCTCCATCATGGAGCAGACCCACGGGTTCAGCTCCCCCTTCAAGATCCAGCAGGTGGTCAACACGGCCTACAATCCCGGCCTCAACCCCGACCTGATCTGAGGGTGACCCGGCCTGCCCGGCACGGGGCGGGAATTTATCCGGTGAAACGTGCATCATTCCGCGGCCACCTTGTGAACCGCCCCGGGCTTCACGTCCGCATCGACAATGGTCAGCGTCGCCTTGATGGACCCCTTGCGGCCGTCCTCATAGGTTACTTCCGTCACTGTCGAGACCTTTTCAGAGCCGTCGTAGAGCGCGGTGATGATATCGTCGAACTTCTCTTCCACGATGCGGCGGCGCACCTTGCGGGTGCGGGTCATTTCACCGTCATCGGCATCCAGTTCTTTGTGCAGAACCACAAAGCGGTGCACCTGGCAGCCCGACAGCATCGGGTCCTCGGCCACTGACTTGTTCACAGCCGTCACATGCGAGCGGATGGTTTCCAGCACCTTCGGATGGCCTGCCAGCTCTTGATAGGAGGCATAGGCAATATTGTTGCGTTCCGCCCAGTTACCCACCGCCGTCAGGTCGATGTTGATAAAGGCTACACAGCGGTCGCGGCCATTGCCGAACAGCACCGCTTCCAGGATGTCCGGGTAGAATTTCAGCTTGTTTTCCACATACTTGGGCGCAAACATGCTGCCATCGGCCATCTTGCCCACGTCCTTGGCACGGTCGATGATCCGCAGATGGCCGGAGCCTTCTTCGAAGAAGCCCGCGTCGCCGGTTGCCACCCAGCCCTCGGCATCTTTGGTTGAGGCGGTGGATTCCGGGTTGTTGAAGTATTCGACAAAGGTGCCGGGCGAGCGGTAGTGGATCTCACCGCTGTCGTCGATCTTGATCTCGACCTCCGGCGCCGGCACCCCAACAGTATCGGCGCGGACCTCGCCATCCGGCTGCACAGTGATGAAAACCGTGGCCTCGGTCTGGCCGTACAACTGTTTCAGGTTGATGCCCAAGCTGCGGTAGAAATCGAAGATCTCCGGCCCGATCGCCTCCCCCGCGGTATACCCCACACGGATGCGGCCATAGCCCAGCGTGTCCTTGAGCGGGCCGTAAACCAGCACATTGCCCAGCGCGTATTTCAGCCGGTCCATCAGCCCCACAGGGCGGCCGTCCAGGATGTCGCCGCCAACCTTTTTGGCGTGCGCTAGGAAGTGGTGGAACATCTTGCGCTTCAGGGCACCTGCGTCCTCCATCCGGATCATTACGTTGGTCAGCTGGCCCTCGAACACCCGCGGCGGTGCAAAGAAATAGGTCGGCCCGATTTCACGCAGGTCGGTCATCATGGTGTCCTGGCTTTCCGGGCAGTTCACGCAGAAGCCGCACCAGTAGGCCTGGCCGATCGAGAAGATGAAGTCACCCACCCAGGCCATCGGCAGGTAGGACAGGATGTTTTCGCCTTGGGTCAGTTGATCGAACTCGGAAGAGTTCTTGGCACTTTGGATCACGTTGCGGTTCGACAGCACCACGCCCTTGGGCTTGCCGGTGGTGCCGGAGGTATAGAGCATCACGCAAGTGCTGTCGTAATCCAGCTTGGCCTGCCGCGACTGCAGCTCGCCGATCAGCTCGTCATGGGCGGCGCGGCCTTGATCCTGAATGTGGCTGAACTGGTGCAGCTGGGTGTGGTCGTATTTCCGCATGCCGCGCGGATCGAGGTAGATCATATGCTCGAACTGATGCAGCTGATCCTGGATCTCGATCACCTTGTCGGCCTGCTCCTGATCGCCGACGATCACAAAGCGCGCACCGCAGTGGCCCAGCACATAGGCCATCTCCTCGGCCACCGCGTCCTGATACAGCGGCACCGGCACGGCACCCACCGCCTGCGCAGCAACCATCGACCAGTAGAGGTAGGGGCGGTTGCGGCCGATGATGGCGACGAAATCGCCCTCTTTCACGCCAAGGTTGATGAGGCCCAGCGCCAGAGCCTCGATTTCCTTTGCCGTCTCGGCCCAGGTCCAGCACTGCCAGATGCCGAATTCCTTTTCCCGGTAGGCCGGCGCATTCCCGAATTGCGCCGCATTGCGTTGAAGCAGCGCCGGCAGGGATTGCATACCCTGGGCGCCCGTCTGCATCTGAGCCAACTTTCTCTCCTCCCTTTCCGGCGTTACTGCCGGACTGGCCGCTGCCCGCGGCTCTGGCCCCGATTAGGGACAGCGGCAGAGTAGCCCGTCAACTTTTTCCTGATGTTTTCCCAAATCTTACGAATTGTAACAGCCCAAATCTCCTTGTTTTAAAGACTGTTACACCGGCAGGTCACCCCCCTCTCTAGCTAAACCTTGCGCCGCAGACTAACCAACCGCACGCCTTTGCGCGGGATACGAACGAAAAGGTCTTGTTTCGAATCATCTACCAGAGAGCGTTTTCTGAAACGTTCAGGCCAGCGGGCTTGACGCCCATGAAGCTGCATTCACTCTCCGGCAACCAGAAGGAGACCACCCGCCTTGACGCAAAGGCATCTCAGCCCCCGCGGCCGAATGGCAATTTGCCCTAACACTGCCCCGGTGCTAGCCATGACCCCGGGGAGAGCCATGAACCGGACAAGCAAACAACACGCCGCAATGACCACCGCCGGGCTGAACCTGATCGCCCAGGCACTGTCGATCTATGACAACGACCTGCGGCTGTCGGTCAGCAACCGGCGCTTTCAGGAAATGTTCAACCTGCCGGATCATCTGGTGCAGCCCGGAGCCGCCTTTGCCGAGACTATCCGGTTTCTGGCTCAAGCCGGGGAATATGCTCCGGAAACGGATATCGAGGAGATCGTTCAAAGCCGGGTGGAGCAGGCGCTGGATTTCGTGCCGCATTACCTGGAGCGTGAGCGCCCCAACGGGCAGATGATCTCGATCGAAGGCTCGCCGCTGCCGCAGGGCGGCTGGGTTACGGTCTACACTGACATCACCCGCGCAAAGCGCGCCGAGCAGCTGCTGCGCGCCCGGTCCGAAGAACTTTCCGAGAAGCTGATTACCCATACTGAGGAACTGTCCGCCGCCAACAGGCAGCTGGAGGCCGCCAACACCGCACTCGAAGAGACCAAGCGCCAGCTGACGGAAATTGAGGGCCGCACCCGTTTGACAACGGAAATGATGCCCGCCCATATCGCCCATGTGGATGCCGATGGGTATTACACCTACACCAACCGCCGCCTTAGCGCCGTGTTTCCGGGCCGCCCCTCGGATATTCTGGGTACGCACATTTCGGATGCTTTGGGGGAGGCTGCGTTTGAGCGGATCGAGCCGCATCTGCTGGCGGCCTACAAGGGCGGCAGCCCGGTGTTCGAGTTTACCGAAAGCCACGGCAGCCGCCGCATCAGGGTCGCCTTCACCCCGGACCAGCAGGGCGGCGTCTATATCCTGTCGATGGATGTGACCGAGGAAACCCAGGCCCGAGTGGCGCTGCAGCAGGCACGGCGCCGCGAGATGGCCGCGCAGATGACCAGCGGCCTGGCACATGACTTCTCCAACCTTCTGACCATCATTCTGGGCATGCAGGGCAAGCTGGAGAAGATGGGGCTGGGCGGTGAAGCCAGCGATCTGGTGCAAGGCACCCTATCTGCAGCGCGGCGCGGCGGGCGGCTGTTGAACCGGATTGCCGAGATGACCAGCCAGCGCACCCTGCGCCCGCAGGCGACGGATATGCACGCGCTGCTCGATGAACTGAAAGTGCTGGCGTCGCCCTCGCTGCCGCAAGGGCTGGGGCTCAGTATTCTCGACAACCTGCCGGATCAGGCGCTGCTGCTGGACGCAGGCAAGCTGCAGGACGCGCTTTTGAACCTGATCCTGAATGCCCGCGACGCCTGCGGCACGTCCGGCCAGATCACCGTCAGCGCCCATGCGGTCGGCCAAACCTGGGTCGAAATCACCGTCACCGACACCGGGCCCGGCTTTTCACCGGAAGCCCTGGAAAAGGCGCTGAACCCGTTCTTCACAACCAAGGGCAGCGAAGGATCCGGCCTGGGCCTGCCGATGGTCTACGACATGGCAAAGCTGGCGGGCGGCGACATGCGGATCGGCAATGGCATCTCCGGCGCCGCGATCACGCTGCGCCTGCCATACCGCCCGGCGCCGGATGCGGGCGGCGGCATGGCGCTGCTGGTCGAGGACAGCGAGGAGTTGCGCGCCACCTTCCGCGACATGCTGATCGATCTTGGCTATTCGGTGATCGAAGCTGCCAGCGTGGACGAGGCCTGTGCGCTGACCGCTGACCTGCCGGACATTGCGCTGGTGCTGTCGGACATCATGCTGGAGGGTAGCGCAACTGGTGTTGACCTTGATTCGCGGTTGGACGGCTCCGGCCTGCCCTGTATCCTGATGACCTCTTTGCCTGTCAGCGATCCGCTGTTCCGCAAGGCATTGAAATGCGGCCCGGTTTTGCGCAAACCTTTCACCATCCACCAGCTGTCTGAGCTGATCCAACCGGAGCCCGCCGCATGACATCGCCAACGATGCCTCCCCTCGTCACAATCCTGGATGACGAGCCTGAAATCCGGCAGATCCTGACAGACACGCTGGAGGACGCAGGCTTCCGAACCCAGAGCTTTGCCCGCGCCCGCGAGTTCGAGGCGGCGCTGAACCGGGTCACACCGGACGTCTGCCTGGTGGACCTGTCGTTGCCTGATACCGACGGGCTGGCACTGGTGCACCGGCTTGCGCTCGAACAGGGTGCGGCGGTGATCATCATCTCCGGCCGCGCTCAGGTCCAGGACCGGGTGACCGGATTAGAGCTGGGCGCCGATGACTACATCACCAAGCCCTTTGACCCGGCAGAGGTCGTGGCCCGCGTCCGGGCCCGCCTGCGTGCCGGCCCGCGAACCGCAGCGCCTGCCAGCAACACCGCAAGGTTTGCCGGTTGGACCGCCCATTTCGACCGCTACGTGCTGGAGGATTCCGAGGGCACCGAGACCCCGTTCTCCCATGCCGAAGGTGAAGTTCTGCGGCTGTTCCTGGACAGCCCCAAACGGCTGATCTCCCGCGCACAGATGCAGGAGATGCTGGGCGGCGCCGCCGGTGACAGCTTTGACCGGGCGATGGACGTGCGCATTTCGCGCCTGCGCACCAAGCTGCGCGAAGACCCTAAGAACCCGCGGCTGATCAAGACGATTTACGGCGCAGGCTATATCTTTTTGGGCGATGTGGACTGGGCCTGACCCCGTTCCGGTAGAAATACACCCAGACCGCACTACGCTCCTTTTGATAGGCAAAGGAGCGAAAGATGACGCAGCTGCAGTATTTTACTGCCCTTTCGGGGCTCTGGGTGGCACTGGCTTGGCTGCCCTATATCCTGGACCGGATCATGGTCCGCGGGCTGATGGGGGCCATGGCCAATCCGGGCCCCAGCGATCTGCCGCAATCGCTGTGGGCGCAGCGCGCGCACCGGGCGCATATCGTGGGGGTGGAGCTGTTTGCCGCCTTTGCGCCGCTTTCTGTCCTGGCGATGCTGGTGCTGCCGCCAGAAAATCAGCCCGGCACCCTGGGCCTCACCTTTTTCCTCGGCATGGCTGCGCATTATGTCATCTACGCCATAGGTATCCCAGTCCTGCGCACGCTGGCCTTTGCAGTGGCCGCGCTGTCTTCCGCGCTTCTGGGCCTTGCCCTGCTGGGGGCCGCATAGAGATTCTTGCCCGGGCGAATCACTTGGCATAGAATCAGCCCATGGCCACCTGTCTGCTCTACCGCCAAGCCCCCTCGCGCCCGTCGCGGTTCTACCGCATTGAGCTGGCGATGAACCTGTTTTCCGAAGTCTCCGTGCTGCGGGAATGGGGTGTGGCGGGCGGCAACGGGCAAAGCGTGATCAATATCTACGCCAACCTGCGCGAGGCCTCGCTGGCCGCCGATAAGCACCGCAACCGGATGATCAAGCGCGGTTACGGCCGGGCCTGACCCGCGCCGCACCAGCGGCGCCCGGCCCGACTGTGACGGGCATTCTCCGAATGCCCGTCACAGTCGGGAGTTCACCCGGCCAAGGCCCGGGCTGCGCGGTCAAGCACCTGCAGCCCCAGCACCAGATCCGCCTCGTCTGTGTCTTCATCAAAGGCATGGCTGATGCCGCCAATCGAGGGAACAAACAGCATCCCTGCAGGCATCACTGTCGCCATGTTGGCGGCATCATGCAGCGCACCCGAGGGCATCTTCTTCCATTTTCCCGGTGCCAGCGCCTCCGCGGCGTCCGCCAGCTCCGCTTGAAACCGCGCATCCATCGCCGCCGGTTCGATACCCATCAGCGGGCCAAGCTCTGCCTTTACACCGTGACCGGCCGCAATCTCCTGCGCGGTTTCCTTAATAATATTCTCCATCCGCGCCAGCCGGTCTGCTTCCGCATCCCGCCACTGCATGGAAAACTCCACCCTCCCCGGCACCACGGAGGACGCATTGGGATGCAGCGCCACATGGCCGATGGTCCAGACCGTGGCGGGTGTCACCACATTTGCAAAACGGCTGTTTAGAGCCGCATTGAAGGCTGACAAAGCCTGAAACGCATCCCGGCGCAGGTGCATCGGCGTGGTGCCTGCGTGGTTCTGCCGCCCCTCAAAACTGATCCGCATGTCCCGGATGCCGACGATGTCCGTCACCACCCCGATCCGCAGGCCGGTTTCTTCCAGATAAGGGCCCTGCTCGATATGCATTTCAAGGAACCCGGTGAACCTGTCATGCGGCAGGAAATCCCCAACCAGATCCGCCATCCTGCCGCGCATGTCCGCAAGCGTGTTGCCCTGATCGTCGGCGAACCCTTCCGCCTCTTCCAGTGTCAGCTTGCCGCTCCAGACGTCCGAGCCGGTCAGCACCCCGAACCGCCCCTCCTCATCTTGGAAACTGACGCAGGAAATGGGCGGCCCGCCATCCTCCTTGGCGGCGCGGGCAACCTCCAGTCCGGCAATCACGCCCAGCGCGCCGTCCAGCCAGCCGCCTTCGGGCTGGCTGTCACTATGTGAACCCAGCAGCAGGCTGCGCTCTCCACCCAGACCGAATAAGTTGCCGAGAGGGTCGAAATGCGGCTCTAACCCGGCCTCTTTCATCCGTCCCGCCAGCCACTTGCGCGCAGCGATGTCGGCATCCGAGTAGGCCTGCCGCACAACCCCCTTGCCCGCGCCCGAGGCACCAAAGCTGCGCAGCTTATGCAGGTCATCAAGAAATTTCTGAGGGTCAAGGGGCATGGCAGGTCTCCAATCCGGCAGATGCACACTGCGCCATGTCATTTCCGCCTACAATGAATTTAACAAGGGCTGTTTCACGCCACCCTTTCCTCTGCCTGCAAGCTCCCCTAAGACTCGGCCCGAAACAACGGAGCCGCCCGCCCATGTCCCACATCACGCTGATCCGCCACGGCCAGGCCAACACCGAGGCCCGCGACGAGGCCAGCTATGACAGGCTCAGCGATCTGGGTCACCAGCAGGCGGTCTGGCTGGGTGATCACCTGCGGTCCAGCGGAAGCCATCATCCGCGTATCTATTGCGGCACGCTGACCCGGCATATCGAAACCGCCGCCTCGATGGGCTTTGCAGACCCTGTTCAGGACGCGCGGCTGAACGAGATGGAATATTTCACCCTCGCTGAAGCTATGCGCGATCAGCACGGGCTGCCCGTTCCCGAAGAGCGTGAGGGGTTTGTCGACCATCTGCCTAAGGTCTTTGCCGCCTGGGCCGCCGGCGACATTGCCGAACCTTACGAAAGCTGGGAACAGTTTGAGACCCGTACCCGGCAAGCTTTGGAGGAAATCGCGTCAGGCGACGGTCCGGCCCTCGTGGTGACCTCCGGGGGGCTGATCTCGATGGCATTGCGGCAAGCGATGGGGCTGAACACCGCAGGCATGGCACGGATTGCCCTGGCGGTGATGAACACCTCAATGCACCGGCTGTTCCCGATCGGCGGCCACTGGAGCCCGGTTTTGTTCAACGCGGTGCCGCATCTGGAAGCGCCGGACCGGCATTTTGCCCAGACACATCTCTGAGACACAAACGGGAGGGACGACATGCAGCTCTATTATGCCCCCAATACCATTTCGGTGGCCGTGGCCATCGCACTCGAAGAAGCCGGGGTTGAATACGAGGCGGTGAAAATCGACTTTGCCGCCAAGGAACAGACCAGCGCTGCCTATGCCCAGATCAATCCCAAGGGCCGGGTGCCCGCGTTGGCGGTCGAGGGCGGCATCCTGACCGAGACTGGCGCGCTGCTGGAATACATCGCCGACATGGCGCCGGAGGCGTCCTTGCGCCCGCAGGACCCTGTGCTGCTGGCCCGCATGCGCGAGGTGATGTTTTATCTCGCCTCCACCATGCATGTGAACCACGCGCACCGCTTGCGCGGAGCCCGCTGGGCCAAGGAGCGGACCAGCTGGAAGGACATGCAGAAGATGGTTCCGCAGACCATGGCGGCCTCCTGCGAATACATCAGCCAGTTTGGCCTGCGCGGGCCTTTTGTGCTGGGGGACGAGATCGGCCTCGCCGATTGCTACCTTTACGTGGTTTGCACATGGCTGGAAGGTGACGGGGTGAACGTGGCAGATTTCCCGAAAATCCAGAACTTCATGACGGCAATGGAACAGCGCGCATCTGTGCGCGCGGTCTATGCCAAGGGAATGCTTTGAAGGACATGACAATGACGCATCTGTGGGTACGGGCCGAACAGCGCCCCAACGAAGACCGGGTTGGCCTGACCCCCGAAGGCGCCAAGGCGCTGCTGAACGCGGGCATCAAGGTCACGGTCGAAGAAAGCTCCGTCCGGGCGATCCCGCTTCAGGGATACATTGATGCGGGCTGCGAAATCGCGCCGGAAAACTCCTGGCCCGGCGCGCCTGCGGACGCGATCATCTTCGGCCTCAAGGAACTGCCCGAGGATGGCACCCCGCTGCCGCACCGCCACATCATGTTCGGTCATGCCTTCAAGGGCCAGCATTCCGGCAAGGCGCTATTGGAGCGGTTCAAGGTCGGCGGCGGCACGCTTTATGATCTGGAATACCTGGTCGACGAGACCGGCCGCCGGGTTGCCGCCTTTGGCTATTGGGCGGGCTATGCCGGCGCCGCGGTGACGCTGAAAGCCTGGGCGGCACAGCAGCGCGGCGAGCTGTGCGGGCCGGTTGGTGTCTATCCCGGCAAGGACGCGTTGCTCTCCGATCTGGGTGCAGAGCTGGACGCGCTGAATATGGACCGCCCCACCGCCATCGTGATCGGCGCGCTTGGCCGGGTCGGCACCGGTGCGGCTGACCTCTGCGAGGCAATGGGAATCGCCGTCACCAAATGGGACATGGCCGAAACCGCAAACGGCGGCCCGTTCCCGGAGATCCTGGCCCATGACCTATTCCTGAACTGCATCTTCGCACGCCCGGGCACCCCGGTTTTTGTCCCACGTGAAGCATTGGCCGCGGACCGCAAGCTCACTGCCATTGGCGATGTCGCCTGCGACCCGGACAGCGACTACAACCCGGTGCCGGTTTACGACCGCGCCACCACCTGGGAAACCCCCGCCCTGCGCGTCGCCAAAAACCCGGTGCTCGACGTGATGGCGATCGACAATCTGCCGTCGATGCTGCCGGTGGAAAGCTCCGAGGATTACGCAGCTCAGCTGCTGTCCTCGCTGCTGACCCTCACCGATCTGGACAGCGGCGTTTGGGGGCGGGCCAAGGCCACCTTCCTGGAGCACCTGCCCGAATGACTGCAACCTACATCGGATTTCTGGCGGCCCTTCTCGGCACCATCTGCTGGCTGCCGCAGGCCTGGAAAGCCTGGGCAACCCGGGACACCGCCGGTCTGTCTCTGCCAGCCAACCTGATGTTTCTCGGAACCGTCAGCCTGTGGCTGATCTATGGGCTTCTGGTGGGTGATGCGCCCATCATCCTTGCCAATGCCTGCTCTATCGTCATCGTTCTTGCGATCATCGCGGCAATCCTGAAATACAAGAAAGGGACTGACACATGACTATTCACTGGTGCGGCACCGGCCTGTCGGCGATCCCCGGCCTGCGCCGCCTGCTGGAAGCGGGCCACGACGTGGCGGTCTGGAACCGGACCACCGACAAGGCCCGCGAGGCCGTCGGCGACCTGACCACCAACATACATGCTTTCAGTATCGCCAACCTGGGCCAGATGCTCAGCCCCAAGGATGTCATCGTCTCGATGCTGCCGGGTGACTGGCATGTGCCGCTGGCGGAACTGGCGATCGAACACGGCGCGCATTTCGTTTCGTCCTCCTACATCGCACCGGAAATGCGGGCACTGGACCAGAGGGCCAAAGATGCCGGCGTGTGCCTGATCAACGAGGTTGGCCTGGATCCGGGCATCGACCACCTGATGGCGCATGCGCTGGTGGCGGACTACAAGACCTCCGATGCCTTCGACCCGGCCAACGAGATCAGCTTCATCTCCTACTGCGGCGGTATCCCGAAGACGCCGAACCCTTTCCGTTACAAGTTCAGCTGGTCGCCCTTGGGCGTGCTGAAGGCGCTGCGTTCGCCGTCGAAATCCATCCGCGATTTCAAGGAACTGGATGTCGCCCGCCCGTGGGATGCGATTTCCTCCTACGAGGCGCCGCTGCCCGCGCCGGAGAGCTTCGAAGTCTACCCAAACCGCGACTCGATCCCATTCATCGCGCAGTATGAGTTCGGCGAGGACTGGAAGGTGAAGGAATTCGTCCGCGGCACCCTGCGCCTCAACGGCTGGGCCGATGCCTGGGCGGGTGTATTCAAGGAGGTCGAGACCCTCTCCGGCCCCGAAGGCGACGCCCGGCTCAAGGAGATGTCCGACCAGTTCTGGGCCGAGAACGCCTATGATGAGGGTGAACCGGACCGTGTGGTGCTGTGCGTGGGCCTGAAAGCCGAGAAAGACGGCGCAGAGGCCTGGCACAAGACCTATGTGATGGACGCCTGGGGCGACGAACGCGGCACTGCAATGGCGCGCCTGGTGTCCTATCCGGTGTCCTTTGCCATTGAGGCTGCCATGAACGGCAAGATCGCCGCCGGCGTCCACGCCGCGCCCAGCGACCCTGCCCTGGTCGAAAAGTGGATGGGGGAGATCGGCAAGCTGGCCCAGCATCTCGAGATCGTCGACAGCAAGGCCTGATCGCGGACCAAAAAACAACTGAGGGCGCCGGATTGCGGCGCCCTTTCGCATTGCGATCCTGACCTGCCGGTTCAGCGGCCGATCACGTCGTCCTCTACATCGTTCACATCGATCCCCAGCGCCTCCAGACCGGCCTCCAGATTGTCGGCCAGATGCGGCGTGCCCAGCAAGTAGTCCACGGTCGGCGTGGTCGCTTCTTGCCGGGCGGTATAGATCGCCTCTGCCAGCTCCTCCGGTTCGAAACTGCCGCGGCCGACCCACATGATGCCGACCAGTTCTGATTGCTGGTCCTCGCTCATCCGGTCGATGAAGGCACGCAGCTCACCCTCAGCCCGGCCCAGTTCCCGGGCCATCATCGCCACCTGTGCCACCTTGCGGACTGAGATCTCCAGCATTGCTCCATTCCTTCTGTTCGCAGCCTCAGCATATCAAACCGCAGGCAAAACGCCTAAGTCTTTGATCTGAGGCAAATGGAGCAGCGGTTACCCCGGCGCCTTGCCAAAGAGCGCGAGTCCTTTGCTGCGCCCGCGCAGAACCTCCGCCGGCAGCGCAATCCAGCCACCCCGCGCGGGCTCCGCCCCGGCTTGTTGCAGCAGATCAGCCGAGGCTATCAGCGCCATCCCCTGTGCCTTGGTCAGCTGCTCCAGCCGCGCCGCGGTGTTCACCGTATCACCAAAAACGGAGTATTCCAGCCGATCCGGTGTGCCGGTCACTCCTGAGAACACCTCGCCCCAATGCACCCCGATCCCAACTCCCAGGCCGGTGTCCCCGGCCTGCTCCCGGTTCTGGCGCCAGTTCTTCATTTGCTCCACCAGCCCTTCGGCGCAGTCCAGCGCCCGAGCCGCCGCACGGTCGCCTTCAAACAGTATCATTGCAGCGTCGCCGATATATTTGTCGATCAAACCACCGGTCCGGGCCGACACCTCTTCCACCCGCGTCCTGAATTCCGTGATCAGGCGGCTCACATCCTGCGGCTCGCGTCCTTCGCACCAGCTGGTGAAGCCGCGGATGTCGATAAACAGGATCGCCATATTTTGCTGGCGGCCCTCCTGCATCGCCGCCAGCCCGCCGCCTGCCAGGCGGTCTGCCAGCTGCGACGGCAAATAGCGGGTTAGGTTTGCCTTTTGGCGGGCTTCCTCAATAGAGCGATGCAACAGTGCGCGCATCCGCACCGCAGCCACGACCAGAACTGCACCAGCGAGAAACAGCATGACCAGGCGCATAAAATTAGGAGGCAAATCCAAGGTGAGCCTTACTCTGCCAACCAAATCCGGCGCAGCTTCAGATGGCTGCCACAAGATCATCCAGCCAAACCCAACAGCGATCAGGATCAGCATACCTGCAAGCCGCAGGGGACTGAGACGCAGCACGCCAAAAGCCAGCACAACCGGCGCCATCCACACGGCGGGCATGGCAAAGACGGCACCGCCTGGCACGCCGGTATTCACAAGCGACAGAAAAGTGTTCAGCAGAAGAAAGGCGCAGTCTGCCAAAACTGCCAGCCAGATCATCCAGGGCTTGAATCGCCCCTTTCCGATCATCCAATAAATCAGCACGCCGACCGAGAGATAGGCAAGCATGGTGACTGCCGCCAGTCCGACCTGGCGCTGCAAATGCGGTTCTTCAATTACCCGAACCGACTCAACAGCCAGCATCATTGCCAGCATCAGGCCCAGCGAAACCGCAATCCGCAAAAGCGCAACGATGCGTTCTGCTTCAACTTCCGCGGAGCGCAGCAGGGCGGCCTCTTCCTGCCTCGCCGTCCTGGCAGCCCGCAGCAGCCGCATCTATTCCTCCGCCAAAAGCGCCACCTGGCGCGGCTCGACTTCCACCTGGCCGGGGTCCTCCAGCTCAGCGCCATTGGCCACCACACCCATCGCCTCAAACCGGCGGGCCGAGGGCAGCACCCGGGCTTCCAGCGAGCCCACCGCCTTGTTGTAATTGTTGACCGAGGACGACAGCGACCGCCCCACCGAAGCCAGGTTCTTGGAGAAGGTTGCCAGCCGGTCATAGAGCTCCTTGGCGGTCTTTTGCACTTCAACCGCGTTCTCCGCCATCTTCTCCTGCTGCCAGCCGTAGGCAATTGACTTGACCAGGGCCATCAGCGTGGTCGGGGTGGCGATCAGAACCTTGTTCTCAAAGGCGTATTCGATCAGGCCCGGGTCCGCTTCTGCTGCGGCCGACACGAAAGTCTCGCCGGGGATGAACATCACCACAAAGTCCGGTGTCTCGCCCAAGGCGCTTTGATAGGATTTCGACGCCAGCTGGCGCACATGGGTTTTCACATGGTTTGCATGGCGGGCAAGGGCAGCCTGCTGCTGGTCCGGCGTTTCCGCTTCCAGCGCATCCAGATAGGCCTCCAGCGGGGTTTTTGCGTCCACCACGATGCTTTTACCTCCGGGAATGCGCACTACCGCGTCCGGGCGGCGCAGGCCCTCATCGGTGCCAACGCTCTTTTCCAGCTCGTAATCCACATGCTCGGCCATGCCGGCCATTTCGAACACCTGGCGCAGCTGCATCTCCCCCCAGCGGCCGCGGGTCTTGGGCGCGCGCAGGGCCTGTACCAGCTTGCGGGTTTCGCCGCCCAGCGCCGCCTGCCCCTCCGCCAGATGCTTCACCTGTGTCTGGATCGCGCCATAGGCCTCGTTGCGCGCCTGCTCGATTTCCTTGATCCGTTCCCCGAACTGGCCCAGCTTCTGATCCAGCGGCTTCACCAGGTTTTCGATTGCAGCATGGCGCTTGGCCAGATCCTCATCCGCCGTCTTGCTGTGGGCCTGGAACCGTTCGCTCACTAGGCTGAGGAAGCTTTCAGAATTCTGCTTCAGCACGCCTGAGGCCAGCGAGGCGAACTTGTGCTCCATCTGCTGGTTCATGTGCTTCAGCTCTTCCAGCCGTGCCGCGTGCTCGGCTTTCAGCGCCTGCACCTGTGCCTCTGCCTGATAGCGGCCGGCGCGCTCGTTTTCATGCACGCGGCGCAGGGTGGCCAGCTCGTCCGTCAGTTCCGGCAGCCGGGCCACTTCCGCCTTCAGCCCTGCAATATGACTGCGCTGATCTGCGTTCGCCTGCTCCAGTTGCCGCGCCGCGCCGCGCAGCCGCAGACCGGCCAGCGCCAGAAGTGCGGCCAGCCCAGCCAGCGCATAGATTACCCATTGGGCTTCTTCCAATGTCACTGCTCGTCCTCCCTTGAACGGGGGTTCTTGTTCATGTGCGCCCGAACAGGCGCTCGATATCTGCCAGTTTCAATTCCACATAGGTGGGGCGTCCGTGGTTGCACTGGCCGGAATGGGGCGTCGCCTCCATCTCCCGCAGCAGTGCGTTCATCTCCTCACCGCGCATCCGGCGGCCGGAACGGATTGAGCCATGGCAGGCCACCCGGCTCAGGATCGCCTCGACCTTGGCCTGCACCAGATGGCTTTCGCCCTGGTCCGACAGCTCATCCAGGATGTCCTTGATCATCGCCTCAGCATTCACTTCGCCGAGGATCGCCGGAGTTTCCCGCACCGCTATGGCATTGCCGCCGAACGCCTCGATGCCAAGGCCGAACTTCGCCAGCTCATCCGCCACCCCCAAAAGGCAGGCGCAGTCATTGTCGCTCAGCTCGATGATCTCCGGAATCAGAAGCGCCTGTGCGGCGACGCCGTTCTCCGCCATCTGCCGTTTCAGCTTCTCATAGACCAGCCGCTCGTGCGCGGCGTGCTGGTCGACAATCACCATGCCGTCGGCGGTCTGGGCGATGATGTAGTTCTCATGCACCTGGCCGCGCGCCGCACCCAGCGGCAGGGCTTCGGCCCCGGGCACGGTGGCCTCGGGCGCATCCGCAGGCTGACCCGGGGCCATCGGGACCTCCGGGGTTTCAGTCACTTGGCCGCTGTAGGCGCCAGCCAGCTCTGCAAAGCCCGGAGACGCCGGCGGCTGGTAGGCCGGGGCGGGCTTGTAGCCTTCCGACCGTTGCCCCGCAAAGGACGCCGAGCGGGCGCCCAAGGACGGCCGGTCTATCTGATAGATCCGCGGCGCGCCGCTCGCGGTGGGCTGCTCCGCCTTCATTGCACCGAGCGTGGCCCCCGCAACGGTGGTCGAGGCCCGGTGCCCGGCTTCTGCCAGCGCATGGCGCAGGGAGGAGACAATCAGCCCGCGCGCAAGGCCGGGATCACGGAACCGCACCTCGGATTTCGCCGGATGCACGTTCACGTCCACCAGCTGCGGGTCGCAGTCGATGAACAGCGCCGCCGCCGGGTGCCGGTCGCGGCTCAGGAAATCAAAATAGGCGGCGCGCAAGGCGCCCGTCAGCATCTTGTCCTTCACCGGCCTTGTGTTCACAAACAGGAACTGCGCGACTGCCGCGCCGCGGGAATAGGTCGGCAGCGCCGCATAGCCATAAAGCCGGATACCCTCGCGGGTGGCGTCTATCTTCAGCGCGTTCTCGGCAAACTCGCGCCCCAACACAGAGGCCAGCCGCCCGTGCAGCGCATCAAACAGGTCGCCTGACAGCGGATCGGCGCGGAAGGTGACCCGGCCCTCTCCGCCACCGGAGACATCGCGCAGGGTGAAGCCCACCGAAGGCTCTGCCATCGCCAGACGCTTTACCGTGTCCCCGATCGCCTGCGCCTCGGCCCGGTCGGTGCGCATGAATTTGAGCCTTGCCGGAGTCGCAAAGAACAGATCGCGCAGCTCGACAATGGTGCCTGCCCGCAAGGCGGCCGGCTTCACCGGCTCCAGCTTGCCGCCCGACACCCGGATCTGCGCCGCCTCATGGCCCTCCGCCCGGCTGGTGATGGTCAGCCGCCCAACCGCGCCCAGGCTCGGCAGAGCTTCACCCCGGAAGCCGAAGGTGTGGATGTTCAGCAGGTCAGAGCCGTCGATCTTGGAGGTGGCATGGCGGCTCAGCGCCAGCGGCAGGTCCTCCGGCGTCATGCCGCAGCCATCGTCCGTCACCCGGATCAGCGTCTTGCCGCCATCGGCGATTTCCACGGTGATCCGTGTGGCACCGGCGTCTATGGCGTTTTCCACCAGTTCCTTCACGGCGGAGGCGGGACGCTCAACCACTTCGCCCGCGGCAATCCGGTTGATGGCACTGTCGTCCAGCTGACGGATGACGGGCCGGCCGTCTGACGCTGATTTTTCGCGGATATGGGGTTCTGCACTGCTCATACCCCTAAATTTAGCATGTGTGGCCGATTCTGCCACCGGAATGCGCAGCCGCCGTACCGCAGAACCGCGAAACTGGAATCCCCTTTTTCAAGCGGCTTTCCGCGCCCTATGACGCTGCCCCCTTGAATTTTTTGTCCATTTAGTCAAAAAACATGCCCGTCTGCGGGGGCGCTCGCTTGCCAATATGCCGCACCCGTGCGATTTTCGCACGGAACTCTTCCGAGGAATTCCAATGGATAGCCAAACCGCTGAACGAAGCGCGCAGCTGCCGCAGTTGGCCGAGCCGCGCAACCCGGGCATGGAGCTGGACCTGGACTGGGTCGCTGCCGTGCAGGCCAATACGTCGGCCATTGAACGCCGCTGCACCACCCTGCCGGGCCGCCGTAGCGTCAAGAAAGACCATCAGGCCGCGTGGCTCTTGAAGGCAATCAGCATGATCGACCTCACGACCCTGGCCGGTGACGACACCGAGGGCCGGGTGCGCCGCCTGTGCGCAAAGGCGCGCCAACCGGTCAGCGCGGGCCTGCTGCGCACGCTGGGAATGGAAGGCCTGACTACAGGTGCGGTCTGCGTCTATCACGACATGATCCCGACCGCCGTCAAAGCGCTGGAAGGCACCGGTATCCCGGTCGCAGCCGTTTCCACCGGCTTCCCGGCCGGCCTGTCGCCGTTTCACCTGCGGGTCACGGAGATCGAGGAAAGCGTCAAGGACGGCGCCGAAGAGATCGACATCGTGATCACCCGCCGTCATGTGCTGCAGGGCAATTGGCAGGCGCTGTATGAGGAGATGAAAGCCTTCCGCCAAGCCTGCGGCGATGCCCATGTGAAGGCAATCCTGGCCACCGGCGAACTGGGGTCTTTGCGCAATGTGGCGCGCGCCTCACTGGTCTGCATGATGGCCGGCGCCGACTTCATCAAGACCTCCACGGGCAAGGAAAGCGTCAACGCCACCCTGCCCGTCTCGCTGGTGATGATCCGGGCGATCCGCGACTATTACGACCGCACCGGATACCGCGTCGGTTACAAACCCGCAGGCGGCATTTCCAAAGCCAAGGATGCGCTGGTGTATCTCGCGCTGATGAAGGACGAACTGGGCGACCGCTGGCTGCAGCCCGACCTGTTCCGTTTCGGCGCCTCGTCGCTGCTGAATGATATCGAACGCCAGTTGGAACACCATGTCACCGGGGCATACTCCGCCGGCTACCGCCACTCCATGGGCTGAGGGCTGAACACATGACCATCAAAGAGATTTTCGACACCATGGAATACGGTCCTGCCCCCGAAAGCGCCGCCGAGGCACTGGCCTGGCTGGTAGATCAGGGCAGCCGGTTCGGCCATTTCATCAACGGTGAATTCACCACCCCGGGCGAAGGGTTCGACAGCAAGAACCCGGCCACCGGCGAGGTGCTGGCCAGCCTGACCCAGGCCGCGCAAGCGGATGTGGACGCGGCAGTTGAAGCCGCCCGCAAGGCGCAGAGCGGCTGGGCCGGTCTTGGCGGCGCGGGCCGCGCCAGGTACCTCTATGCCATTGCACGCCTGCTGCAAAAGCATGCGCGGCTGTTTGCGGTGCTGGAAACCCTGGACAACGGCAAGCCGATCCGCGAGAGCCGCGACATCGACATCCCGCTGGCGCAGCGTCATTTCTACTACCACGCCGGCATGGCCCAGCTGATGGACAGCGAATTGCCGGACGCCGAGGCCCTGGGTGTCTGCGGCCAGATCATCCCCTGGAACTTCCCGCTGCTGATGCTGGCCTGGAAGATCGCACCGGCCATTGCCATGGGCAACACCGTGGTGCTGAAGCCCGCGGAATACACCTCGCTCACTGCACTGCTTTTCGCCGACATCTGCCGCCAGGCAGGCCTGCCCAAGGGTGTTGTCAACATCGTGACCGGCAACGGCGCCGTGGGCGAAATGATCACCGCCGCCAAAGTCGACAAGATCGCCTTTACAGGCTCCACCTCCGTTGGCCGCAGGATCCGCGAAGCCACCGCAGGCAGCGGCAAAGCGCTGACGCTGGAGCTGGGAGGCAAGTCGCCCTACATCGTCTTTGACGACGCTGACATCGACTCCGCGATCGAAGGTCTGGTGGACGCGATCTGGTTCAACCAGGGCCAGGTCTGCTGCGCGGGCTCCCGCCTGCTGGTCCAGGAAGGCATCGCGGAGCGTTTCCACACCAAGCTGAAGGCCCGCATGGACGGGCTGCGCGTTGGAAACCCCCTCGACAAATGCATCGACGTTGGCGCCGTGGTGGACCCGGTGCAGCTGGATACCATCAGCAGCATGGTTGCGGCCAACACCGTCGGCAGCATGCACCAGGCGCAGGTCGAGATGCCCGAAGGCGGCTGCTTTTATCCGCCGACCCTGATCGAAGGGCTGTCGCCCGCAGATCCGCTGATGCAAGAGGAAATCTTTGGCCCCGTTCTGGTCTCCTGCACCTTCCGCACCCCGGCGGAAGCCGTGGAGCTGGCCAACAACACCCGTTACGGCCTGGCAGCAACTGTCTGGACCGAGAACGTGAACCTTGCGCTCGACATGGCGCCGAAACTGGCGGCCGGCGTGGTCTGGGTCAACGGCACCAACATGTTCGACGCCGCTGCCGGGTTTGGCGGCGTGCGCGAAAGCGGCTTCGGCCGCGAAGGCGGCTGGGAAGGGCTGGCGGCCTATACCCGCCCGAAATCCAAGGCCAAGCAACTGGCCAAGGTTGAAGCGTTTGGTGGTAATGGCGCCCCGGCGGACCCGCTGGACCGCACCGCAAAGCTGTATGTTGGCGGCAAGCAGGTGCGCCCGGATGGCGGCTACAGCCAGGCCATCTATGGCAAGCCCGGCGCGCTTCTGGGCCACGTTGGCCTTGCCAACCGCAAGGATGTCCGCAATGCGGTTGAGGCTGCGGCGGGTGCCGGCAAGTGGTCCAAGACCACCGGTCACCTGCGGGCGCAGATCCTTTATTACATCGGCGAAAACCTTTCTGCCCGGGCGGAAGAATTTGCAGCCCGCATCGACGCGATGATCGGCAAGAAGGGCGGCGCAGCAGAGGTGGAAGCTTCGATCCAGCGCCTGTTCTCCGCCGCGGCCTGGGCCGACAAATACGACGGCCAGGTGCATGGCGTGCCGATCCGCGGCGTAGCACTGGCAATGAAGGAGCCGGTAGGCGTGATCGGCGCGCTTTGCGCCGACGAGGCACCGCTGCTGGGCCTGGTCTCGGTGATGGCACCTGCGATTGCGATGGGCAACCGGGTGGTGCTGGCAGCCTCCGAAGCATTCCCGCTGGCAGCAACCGATTTTTACCAGGTGCTGGACACCTCAGACGTGCCCGGCGGGGTGGTGAACATCCTGACTGGCAGCCACGCGGAACTGGCAAAACCGCTGGCCTCGCATCTGAACGTGGACGCGGTCTGGAGCTTTTCCTCCTCTGATCTTTCAGCAGCGATCGAGGCGGCTTCCGCATGCAACCTGAAGCGGACCTGGGTCAACAACGGCACCGCAACCGACTGGATGCAGGATCAGACCAAGCGCTTCTTGCAGGAGGCCACCGAGGTGAAGAACATCTGGGTGCCCTACGGCGAGTAGCCCCTTCCGCATCCTGCAAGACAATACGCCGCTCCAACCGGGGCGGCGTTTTTGCCTTTGCAGCACCCTCCCGTGCGCAGCACGGGCCACGCCCAAAGCCAATGGCTCCCCGGCTAAGCCGGGGAGCCAGCGGGCGCGGGAGCACTTCGCGGCTCGATGCCACTGGAAGAAAAGAAAACGCCCGCTCCTTTCGGAACGGGCGCAGAAAATCCGGATAAGCGCGGATTAGCGGCGGATGCCCAGGCGTTTGATCAGGTCCTGGTAACGGGCCTCATCCTTGCCTTTGGTGTAGTCCAGCAGCTTGCGGCGCTGAGCAACCATTTTCAGGAGGCCACGGCGGCCGTGGTTGTCCTTCTTGTGGGTTTTGAAGTGCTCAGTCAGGGTGTTGATGCGCGAGGTCAGGATTGCAACCTGGACTTCCGGGGAACCGGTGTCGCCTTCTTTGGTTGCGAATTCTTTCATCAGGCGCGCTTTTTCTTCCGCAGTGATCGACATCGGGGTCTCCTTCATAGGTTAGAGTGGATGGCACAGGCCGGGATGTCGTCCAGCACAGGCCCATGGAGTTATCTGCCGCAGAGTCGCGGCAGATGCGGGCGTATAAGATGATTCCGGCGCAAAGGCAAAGGTTATGTGCAGGTGCCCCCGCCGGGATCCCCGTACCTATTGCGGGAGTATTCCTGCCGCTGCAGCCGAAGCCGTGTCCATCAGCACGAGGTCGCCGGCCGTCAGCCCATCGGCACCGGACACGCGCAGGGCCGGCTCGCCATCCACCAGGACCAGCTGTTCCCCCTCGGCATCGGGGTTTTGCTTCACCTCCACGGATGGCTCGGCGCCGCCGTCAAAATCCCAGACCAGCACCAGCTGATCCTCAGCAGCATCGTAATCCATCAGCTGGACAGCTTCCGCCGTGCCGGTCCAGCTGCCTGCGGTGAACTGATCCGCGCCTGCACCGCCGGTCAGCACATCCGCGGCCCCGGCAATCAGCGTATCGTCACCGTCGCCGCCGTTCACAAAATCCTGTTCAACGCCATCCCCGGCACCGGACACCACATCATTACCCGTTCCGCCGAACAGCGCATCCTGACCAGCACCGCCAGTCAGGCTGTCGTCGCCGTCATTGCCGTGCATCGAATCCGCACCGCTGCCGCCCTCCAGCCAGTCGCCGTCCTGACCGCCGTGAAGCACATCATCACCGCCGCCGCCAACCAAGCTGTCTGTTCCGAAATGGCCGTAGAGGCTGTCAGCCCCGCCGCCGCCTTCCAGAACATCGGCGCCTTCCTCACCGTGCAGAAGGTCATCTCCGCCGCCGCCAAACAGGCTGTCATTGCCGCCATCGCCATGCAGGACATCGCGGCCGTCTCCGCCGTCCAGCCAGTCATCGCCGCCGTAGCCGCCGATCTGGTCGTCTCCGCCGCCGCCGCTGATGCTGTCTGATGCGCTGCTGCCTGCCAGCACATCACCACCCTCGGTGCATGTTACGGTTTCACCGTTAGACGGTTCTTCACTGCCAGGCTCGATATAACCGCCGTCCAGGCCGTCCTCCTCAGCGGCTGCAGTGTCTTCGTCATCTGCGCTGTCGGCATTGGCCAGAACCGCGCCGCCCACTGCTACCAGTCCCAACATGCTTGCCAGCCACAACATTGACACTCAACTCCTGGAGGATTTACTCACACATGAAAACACTCACACGGTGCGCGGCAAATTGCAAAACAAAACAGGAACACCGGTTAATGCTGTTCAGTGTCCAGCGTCGTCCGGCCACATTTCCGGCTGCTGGCGGTAGGCAATGTACAAGGGGTGCTTGGGGTGGCCTGCCTTACTGAGACCAAGATGATGGAGAGGTTTTGCTGTCGACCGCAGCGCCTCTTCAACCCGCGCTCCCTGGCCGAGGTGTTCGCCGTGTGTGCCCCAAGCGCAAATGACCGTATCGGCCCACTCCATCCCTTCAAGAATTGCCGCCATATTGTCCGGCCCTTCCGGCGCGTCCAGCCTGCGCATCTCCCGCGGGTCGGTGACGCGGCAGGCGAAGATGTTGGTGGCCCGGAATCCGCCAAACCCCAAAGCGCGGGCGCGGCGTTCGCAGCGCTCGATGGTGGGGTCATTTTGCACCTCGGTCGCGGTCGAGGGGTTCAGCATCACGAACATCACCCGCCGGCCTTCCGGGTCCCAGACCCGGGTCAGGCTGTATCGGTAGGTTTCGCAATCCGAATAAACGGCGGTGGAGGGCGCATCGCCCTTGGTGTGGCTGCGGATGATCATGCGGCTGGTTCTACTGCGGCGGGGGTTGCGTTCCAAGCGGTCATCGCGCAACCTGAAGCCGAAGGGCAGGCGTATTTCTGCCGCTATGATTTTGACCGGTTCAAATAGTCTGAGTGATATGGAACTTCTCATATTTCTAGCCCTTGCAGGTTCGGCCATAGCGGTTGGCTATGGCGGCACAGATGCTGCTTCCGAAGGATCATCCGAAGCGGAGGTGCCGGATGAAGCAGACCAGCCGGTTCAACCCGTGGAACTGACCGGCATTGACGGAACAGACGATATTCTTGAAGGCAGCACCGGAAATGACACGCTGACAGGGAATGCAGGCGACCGGGACCTGCTGGCAGGCGGCGGCGGTGACGACGAGCTGCACCTGAGTGTCGGCAACGCCGCCCAGGGTGGCGAGGGCGAGGACCGGTTCATACTGGGCGATGAAGGCAGCCGGGAAACGGTGATCGAGGATTTTGAACTGGCTTCCGATCAGCTCGCAATCTCTATGGACAGCGGAAACACTGAATTGTTCGAGACCGAGGATGGCACCGGCCTGCGCTTCGTCGACACGCTCAATCAGCGAACGGTTCTGACACTGCCAGGTGTCACTCTGGATGACGGCGAAGCGATTGAGGTGGAGCTTCTGGACAGCGATGGCGCGACCGCAGGCACGGTGCGGTTTGAAGATCCCGGCAGAAGCGCGCCCTTTGCCCTGGATGCGGTCAGAGGCACGTCCGGGGACGACGAACTGGATGGCACTGCAGGTGAGGATGTGATCTTTGGCGAGAACGGCGCAGACACCCTGTCCGGCGGTGCAGGCAACGACACGCTCTACAGCGGCAGTGGCTCGGTCCACTATGAAGGGTCCTACAATCACTATCCCGGCGACTTGACCAAGATCGGCGACGACGGCGATTTGCTTGATGGCGGTGCAGGGGATGACCACCTGTGGATCGGACCAGGCACCACCGCAACCGGCGGTGCGGGGGCGGACAGCTTCCGCGCGTTCACCAATGTGTTTGATCCTGGCACCCCGGCCGCAGAAATCACCGATTTCGACCCGGCGGAGGATCAGCTGCTAATCGATTTCCCTGTTGTTTCCAGCCACGGCACACTTCCGGATTTTCTCCTGGAAGACGCAATTGCCGGGCTGAGAATCGAATATGACGCGGGCCAGGACAACACCCTGATCGCCATGGACGGCACCGCCATCGCAACATTGCCCGGCAACCAGTCAGGGATCAGCATCGCCTTCCACGACGACTATTCTACGGATGAAGACCGCTGGAGGGATGCCTCGGGGAATACGATCAGCGCTGAACAAGGCGGGCAGGCATCTATCATCCTGACCGCACAGGAGTTTTACTCCGTTTTCGGAGACAACGGAACGGCCGGGCCAGCCTAGCCAGGGCTGCCTCCTCCGCAGGGTAATAGGTCAGCGCTGCTGTCCAAATGTTTCGCGCGCGAAACATCCGGTCAAAACTGCTGACCCAAAAAGTTACGCTTTATTAACCGGCGCTTGTGTCCTGGTTGAAGACCCGGCTGGGATGCAGGGTGCCGGACTTGTAGATGCCGACCGCAACTGCATGGCCATCGAGCGAGGCCCAGGCCTCGTCGCCGTATTCGACCTCGTCATTGGGCATCACCATGCCCGGGTTGCCGTTGCGCAGCCGGACAGCCCCTTCGGGGGTACACTTGACCTCGGGCAGATCAGCCAGCCCTTCCTCAAGCGGGCGCAGGAATGCGTCCAGTTCCGGCGTGCGGGCCAGGCGATCGATCTCCTCTAGGGAAATCCCGTCCTCTGCCGCATCAAAGGGGCCGGACCAGATCCGGCGCAGTTCCTTGACGTGGCCGTGGCAGCCCAGCGCCGCGCCCAGATCACGGGCGATGGAGCGCACATAACCGCCCTTGCCGCAGGTCATCTCCAGTACCACGTGATCTGCATCGGGACGATCCAGCATGATCAGCTCCTCGACCCACAGCGGACGGGCCTCAATCTCCACATCCTCCCCATCACGGGCGAGCTTGTAGGCGCGCTGGCCGTCGATCTTCACCGCCGAGAACTTCGGCGGCACCTGCATGATCTCGCCCAGGAAGGGCAGCAATGCGTCCTTGATTTGTTCGTCCGCGGGACGCTCGGCGCTTTCGGCAATCACCTCGCCTTCGGCGTCATCGGTGTTGGTTGCCTGGCCCAGCCGCACGGTGAAGGTATAGGCCTTGAGCGCGTCGGTGATATAGGGAACGGTCTTGGTCGCCTCGCCCAGCGCCACCGCCAGAACGCCGGTTGCCTCCGGGTCCAAGGTGCCCGCATGGCCGGCCTTCTTGGCCTCCAGCGCCCAGCGCACCTTGTTCACAACCGCAGTCGAGGTCAGCCCCGCGGGCTTGTCCACCACCAGCCAGCCGGAAATATCGCGCCCTTTGCGTTTGCGTGCCATGCATCGTCCCCATATGTACGTGAGGCGCGCCGGTTACCGGATCGCCGGGACAGTGTCAATTTAACAAAAGTGCTGCTGGCGGGAAAGCGGCGCCGGACAGCTTGCCCTTGCCCGGGTCCCGCAGTAGGCAAGCCTACATGGCCGTATCAAACGAATACACCCCGCCGCAGAACCCGCTGGAGATCCTGCACCACGACGCCGAACTGCTGGCGGTGAATAAGCCTGCAGGCCTGTTGTCTGTGCCGGGCCGCGGGGAGCATCTGGCCGACTGCCTGATCAGCCGCATCCAGGCTGCCTTCCCCGAGGCACTGCTGGTGCACCGGCTGGACCGCGACACCTCTGGCGTGATGGTCTTTGCCCTCACCCCCCATGCGCAGCGGCATCTGTCGATGCAGTTTGAAAAGCGCACTGCCAAAAAGGCTTATGTGGCGCGGGTGGCCGGCAAGCTAGAGCCGAGGAGCGGCACCGTTGACCTGCCGCTGATCGTCGATTGGCCGAACAGGCCCAAGCAGATGGTCTGTCATGAAACCGGGAAGCCGGCTGTCACTGACTGGCGGGTTATGAAATACGAAGAAAACGCGACCCGGGTGCGGCTGACCCCCAAGACGGGGCGCTCGCACCAGCTGCGGGTGCATATGCTGTCGCTGGGCCATGCGATCCTGGGCGATCCGCTCTATGCCACTGGCGCCGCCCTGGAACACCCGCGCTTGATGCTGCATTCGGAGGAGTTGCGGATCAAACACCCGGACAGCGGCGAGTCGCTGAAATTCCGGGTGAAGCCGGATTTCTGAAGACGCCGGTCAGGGCGCCTCCATCACCATCAGGAACATCGTGTCCGCCTGCAGCGCCTCGTAGCTGTGCGGATGGTCGCCGGGGTAGGTGTAATAATCACCGGGCTTCAAGGTCTCTTCCTGCCCCTCAGGCCCGGCCCGCATCCGGCCGGAACAGACCAGCATATGCTCCACCGTGCCGCGTGGGTGCGGCTGGGCATGGCGGACTTCGCCAGGCTGCATCACCACCCGGTAGACATCCCGGCGCACATTCGGCGGGCTGCGGGACAGCAGGACGGCAACGAAATCGGATTGCTCCGACGCCAGCACCTCCCCCTCGCTGGCGCGGATCAGCCTGGTGGCAGGCGCCTCGGTTTCAAACAGCAGGCTCAGGGGAACATCCAGCGCTGCCGCCAGTGCCCAAAGCGTCTCTACACTGGGGTTTCCGTTGCCTGCCTCCAGCTGGGACAGGGTCGATTTGGCGATCCCGGCTTTGGCGGCAAGGGCTGAGAGCGATATCCCTGCTCGGCTGCGCTCGCGCTGGATGGCCGCGGCAATCATCTGGTGGGGTGCTGATGCGTTCAATATTTCAACCAATCGTTCACCTTGACGAACGGTCCGTTCGTTCGGTATAGAAGCCTGATGTTCGGTATAGCTGAACAGAACACCTGTTTCCAGAGGAGCCTTGCGATGGCCGTTCAGGATACCACCGCCCTCCCCGCCGTCCGCGGTCAGCTGCTGACCGGATTGAGGGATATCCTGCCGCTAGCGATCGGCGTCGCTGTCTATGGGCTGGCCTTCGGGCTTCTGGCGGCGCAGGCGCAGATGGACGGGCTGCAGACGGGGGTGATGGGGACCATCGTCTTTGCCGGCTCGTCTCAGATCATCGCGGTGGAGCGGCTGGTGGCCGGGGCAAGCGCCGGTGCGGCATTGCTGGCGGGGCTCGCGCTGAACCTGCGGCTTTTGCTGATCACCGCCTCGCTGCGGGATGAACTGGCCGGGCGGCCCTGGTGGCAGATCCTCCTGGGGGTGCATCTGGCCACGGATGAGAACTGGGCGCTGATGCACGCCATGCGCGCCCGCGGCCACAGCGCGGGCTACTGGTACCTGGTGGGCGGCGGTTTGGGGCTGGTCGCGGTGTGGGTGCTGGCCACGGTTGCGGGTGCAAGTTTTGCCAGCTCGGTTCCGGAACCGAAGGCCCTGGGCATGGATTTTGCCTTCACTGCCGCCTTCATCGCCATCCTGCGGTCCTTGTGGAGCGTCAGGGCCATGCTGCTGCCGTGGATCGGGTCCTCCGCCATTGTGCTGTTCGCCGGATTGATGACCCCGATGGATCCCACCTTGACGCTGATCCTGGGCGGGCTGGGTGGTGCTGCGATTGCCGGAGTGCTGGGCGTTGACTGAAACCTGGACGCTGATTCTTGGCCTTGCCGCCGCCACCTTTGCGGTGCGGCTCTCAGGCTATCTGCTGGGCCGGCGGCTGCCGGACCACGGCCCTTGGGCGCGCGGGCTGCAGGCGCTGCCGGGTTGCCTGATCCTGTCACTTGTCACCTATCTTCTGATGCAGGGCGGGCCGCAGGAATGGATGGCGGGCGCAGCCGCGCTGGTCGTGGCGATGTTCTCTCGCAGCCTGCCGCTGACAATGGCGGCTGGTATCGCAGTAATCTGCCTGCTTAGAGCCTACATTTGAGGGTCTCTCCCTCCCGGCCTGCCGACCTGTCCTGAAACAGGCGTACAGAAGGTCAGTCTTGCTCTTCAAACGCTTCTCAACCGCCCCTTGCCCGTGCACAGCACGGGCCACACCCAAGCCTGCAGGCGGCCCGGCGCAGCCGGGGAGTTGGAAGGCGCGGGAGCATCGCCCTCCGCCCTCACTCGCAAAAAGAAAGCCGCCCCGAGGGGCGGCTCTGCAATACTTCGCAGGCTAAGGGCTTACTCGGCCGCCCAGCCGCCAACAGCTTTGACTTCCAGGAAGTCCTCAATGCCCCATTTGCCGCCCTCGCGGCCCTTGCCGGACTGCTTCATGCCGCCAAAGGGCGAGCCGGCCGAGCGGGACTTGCCATTCATCTCAACCATTCCGGAACGCAGCGCGCGGGCCATGCGGTTGGCGCGGGCGCCATCCTGGGTCTGCACATAGTTGGTCAGGCCGTAAGGCGTGTCATTAGAAATCTCGATCGCTTCCTCTTCGGTCTCGAAAGGAATGATCGACAGCACCGGACCGAAGATCTCTTCCCGCGCGATGGTCATCTGGTTGTTCACATCGGCAAAAACCGTCGGCTTCACGTAGAAGCCCTTGTTCAGCCCGTCGGGACGGCCGGTGCCGCCGGCCACCAGTTTGGCGCCTTCGTCGATGCCTTTCTGGATCAGGTCCTGGATCTTGTTCCACTGCAATTCATTGACCACCGGGCCGATGTGGCGGCCTTCCTGATCTGCCGGGCCGACCTCTACCTTGGCGGCCACTTCCGCTGCCTCGGCAACCACGCGGTCATAGATGCTGTTCTGAACCAGCATCCGGCTGGGCGCGTTGCAGCTCTGGCCGGTGTTCTGCATCATGTGCAGCACGCCGCGCTTTACAGCTTTTTCGTCGGCATCCTCAAAGATCACATTGGCGCCTTTGCCGCCCAGCTCAAGATCAACCTTCTTAAGGGTGGGCGCCGCGGCTTGGGTAATGGCGATGCCTGCTCGGGTGGAGCCAGTGAAGGAGATCATGTCCACATCCGGATGGGTGGTCAGCTGGGAACCAACACCCGGGCCGTCGCCGTTCACCAGATTGAAAACGCCTGCCGGGAAGCCGGCTTCATGCATCAGCTCGGCGAAAATCATCGCGTTGAGCGGGCTTTGCTCTGACGGCTTCAGCACCATGGTGCAGCCGGCCACAGCCGCGGCGCCGACCTTGAGCGTCACCTGGTTCATCGGCCAGTTCCAAGGCGTGATCAGGGCGCAGACGCCAACAGCCTCGTGGATGATGCGGTCGTTAGGGCTGCGGTCGTTCAACGGTGCTTCAAACGGAAACTCCTTGGCCGCAGTGATGAAGTTGCGCAGGTGCCAGCTGCCAGCCCCGACTTGTGAAGTGCGCGACATGTCGATGGGCGCTCCCATCTCCAGCGACATCGCCTGGGCGAGATCTTCTGCGCGCGCTTCGTAGACGTCGATAAGCTTCTCAACCAGCGCGATGCGCTCCTCCACCGGTGTCGCCATCCAGCCTGGCAGTGCTGCCTTGGCAGCGGCCACGGCGGCGTTGGTGTCGGCTTCGGAACCCAGCGAGATCACAGCACAGGGGTCTTCGGTCGAGGGGTTGATTACCTCGAAGTCATTGGCGGCAGAAGGGGCGACCCACTGGCCATTGATGTAAAAGTCACGTTTCTCGATCATCTGGGAACTCCCAATTCAGACGTATTTCTGGCAGTGGATTGCCGGTTTTGCGGCCACTCTGTCACTGCGTCCCGGAGGGGGCAAGGGTCTTCGATGCATAATTTGATCAAATTATTGAGGGCGCTGTCAATGACCGTGTTTCGCGACGTCCTGCACTGGGCAAAGTGATAATTTGCGGTTTCCTTGCACGGCGGCTTTATCCTTGCGTTAGAGTACTTAAGTAGCAGTCAAGACGACTCGATACTTAACTGACAAGGAGATACCGCCATGGGTTTGCGCATTAACGACACGGTCCCTGATTTTACCGCGGAAACGGACCAGGGCAGCATCAGCTTCCATGATTGGATCGGCGACAGCTGGGCGATTCTGTTCTCTCACCCCAAGGATTTCACCCCTGTCTGCACCACCGAGTTCTCGGCGGTAGCGCAGTTGGGTGACGAATGGGCCAAGCGCAACACCAAAGTGATCGGTGTGTCGGTCGATGGCGTTGAAGACCACAAGAAGTGGAAGAAAGACATCGAGGAATACGGCAAGGCCACACCGGGCTTCCCGATCATTGCCGACGACGGTCTGGCGGTATCCAAGGCGTTCGACATGCTGCCTGCCGAAGCTTACCTGCCCGACGGCCGCACCCCGGCCGACAGCGCCACCGTGCGCTCAGTGTTCATCATCGGCCCCGACAAACAGCTGAAGCTCTCGATGACCTACCCGATGACAGTTGGCCGTAACTTCGCTGAAATTCTGCGGGCACTGGACGGGCTGCAGATGTCGATCGGCAAGGGTGTTGCCACCCCGGCAAACTGGGTCCCCGGCGAAGACGTAATTATCCCGCCCACCGTCTCAAACGAGGACGCCAAGGCGAAGTTCGGCGAGTTCGAAACCATCTTCCCCTACCTGCGCAAGGTGAAGGCACCGGAGTAAGCTACGGCAATTCGCGGGCAGCTGCAGCTTGGCGCGCAGCTGTCCGCAAATCTTCTGAACAGGCAGTGGAGCAAGCGGGGCTTTTCCAGCTCCGGATCTATCGCAAGCAGGTCTCAGAATCCCTTTTGGCTTCTAATGTCTCTGACTTCTTGCAGAATGATTGCACCATCCTCCCCCTCCAAGGTCTCTGCGAGCTGCAGCGCGATGTCAGAGTTGTCCTTGTTAATTTTCGCAAGCGACTTTTTGAAAAAACAAAACCCGTGTTTTTCCATCAGAAACCCAGGAAGCACGTAGCTGATGCCAATGCGTGCTGAAGTTGCCATGATGAAACGGGTCAGGCTTTCGCGCTGCTCCCGAGACTTCGTTGCATCCAGCAAAGGCAGGACATCATCCACAATATCCTTTGTCGGATAGTCATCCAGAAAGTTGACGTTTCTGGCATACTTGTTGATTTCCTCATCCGTGCATTTCGCAAGCATTTCCGGCAGAGTTCGGATGTCGTAGGTGGCACCGTGGGTGAAACCATTTTTGAGAACGAAACGCGTCATGCCAATTTCGCCCCGCCGGACCACTTTGTTCTTCTCTGCTGTCAGAGCATACCGTTTCCAATACTTAAGAAACCGCTTGGACGTCAGCAGGCTCGGTCCAATCGAAACGGCATAAGAACCATAGTGAAAATTGCGAAGCGACGTATCGTAGTCCCATTTAATTGCTTCAAACTGCTCTGGATAAACTCTGGAAATCCCAAAACTGGTCGCCGCCGCGGCGTAGTCGACCCCCAAAGCTTCAGCCTCAACCAGCCAGTTTTTGGAACCCGGCGCTGGAAACCAGCTGGAGTCATTCACCAATACCAACCGGTCAAGCGAAGCCAAGTCTTCACGCAGGGACAGGAAGGCATCGCGATAGCCTCCAAAATCGTAGCCAACGTTCGGCCGCTCCATATACCGCCAGCTGTTTTCTTTCAGGTATAGCTCATCCTCAGGCGTGAAAGGCAAATTGGACACCACGAGCGGCGAGTATCCGTTCTCAATAAGATATTCGAGGGAGCGCTTGTGACTCGGCAACAGGCCATTTCTCGGGAAAACGAGGAAGATCGCGACCTTTGGTGTCTGCGGAAGCCGGCCATCTGAACACTTGATTTTGTTCCGGCAGGACCAGTCATACCATGGCGTCGAAAAAAAGCGTTCATAGAAAGTCAAAGGCAATGATTTGAACTGCCGGCCTAGGCGCTTTAGCTCCCGTTTGACTTTCCAAAATGGCGTCTTTGTTTGGGAGATCATTTCTTCCGGGGAGAGGAAATTCTTGTTCGGTTTGCGCACCCCTTCCAGAAACCCCAAGTGTTTGGCTCGTTTACGACTGGAGAACAAGTTGTGCGGCAAAATCAACTGCCAGACCGCTTGCACCAGCAAGCGCTGCTTGGGGAACGGGATACCGTATTTTCGGAATACGTAAACTTTGGATTTTCCCAAGTGGTAGGCTTTGAACCTTGTGATCAAGTTGCCTCTCCCGGAAGAGTGGCCCGATTGATGGTTGATTAGTGCCGAAGGCAAAAAGACAAGCCTTCCACCAGCAGCGCGCACTATAAGAGACCAGTCATCATCCTCATGATACATAAAGATTGAGGGATCAAATCCATGGGACAAAAAGAAGTCCCGACGAACAAAGATCGCGGCCCCTGAAACCACCGGGACCTCGCACTCCTCTTCCGGCCAGCCCCGCGGCATCCATTCGCTGCGTGGCAGCAGCACTGAACGGCGCTTGAAATTCGGGCTGCCGTCACTGTTCGCGATCTTGGGTGTAAAGGCCGTTTGCGGCCCGTAACGGCCGGCAGCTTCCAGAAAGGCCTCTATGGACCCTGGCTCAACGGCAGCATCCGGATTCAAAAAAAGCAGAAACTCGGTGCTGGCTTCCCGCGCGCCGAGGTTGCAAGCGCGTCCAAAGCCCAGGTTCTTCTTCGGTGTGAGCACCTTGACGGCGAGGCGGCCGCTTAAAGCTTCCAGGGCTTCCGCGTCTTCGCAGGCGTTGTCCACGATAATGACTTTTACGCCATCCGGCAGAGAGGCAATCATTCTTTCAAGAACAGGTGCGCTCTTGTAGCTGACTGAAACGACAGTCACGTTTGAAGGTGAAAAGGAAGAACTCATACGTCTTTCTCAGCTCGCTCGAAGTAGGGCAGCCGCGGCTGCGCAGGCAGAGCACGCAGAGCAGCCAATCCTTGAAAACAGTCTAAAAGAATTGCAGCGCACCCCGTTGCACGGGGTGCGCAAATTCATAGTCCGATGCCTAAATCAGGCGTCTTCGGCGTTCTTTTTCTCCGGCTGGATTTCCTCGCCGGTTTCCTGATCGACCACTTTCATCGACAGGCGGACCTTGCCGCGGTCGTCGAAGCCCAGCAGTTTCACCTTCACTTCCTGACCTTCCTTCAGAACGTCCGACGGATGGTTCAGGCGGCGGTTTTCGATCTGGGAGACGTGCACCAGGCCGTCACGCTTACCGAAGAAGTTCACGAAGGCGCCGAAATCGACGATCTTCACGACCTTGCCTGTGTAAACCTGGCCTTCTTCCGGCTCCGCCACGATCGAATAGATCATGTCATAGGCCTTCTGAATGGCGTCGCCGTTCGGGCTGGCGATCTTGATCACGCCGTCGTCGTTGATGTCGACCTTGGCGCCGGACACTTCAACGATCTCGCGGATCACCTTGCCACCGGAGCCGATCACTTCGCGGATCTTGTCGGTCGGGATCTGCATGGTTTCGATGCGCGGGGCATGGACCGAGAACTCGTTGGTCTCGGACAGCGCCTTGGCCATTTCACCCAGGATGTGCATCCGGCCGTCTTTGGCCTGCGCCAGGGCTTTCTCCATGATTTCCGGGGTGATGCCAGCCACCTTGATGTCCATCTGCAGCGAGGTGATGCCGTTTTCGGTACCCGCCACTTTGAAGTCCATGTCGCCCAGGTGGTCTTCGTCACCCAGAATGTCGGACAGGATCGCGTAGGAGCCATCGTCTTCCAGGATCAGGCCCATCGCCACACCGGCAACCGGTGCTTTCAGCGGTACACCTGCGTCCATCATCGACAGCGAGCCGCCGCAGACGGAAGCCATCGAGGAGGAGCCGTTGGATTCGGTGATCTCGGAAACCACGCGCACGGTGTAGGGGAAGTCGGTCGGCGCCGGCAGAACCGCCTGCAGCGCACGCCAGGCCAGCTTGCCATGGCCGATTTCGCGGCGGCCCGGGGAGCCGACACGGCCCACTTCGCCAACCGAGTACGGCGGGAAGTTGTAGTGCAGCAGGAAGTTGGATTTGAAGTTGCCGTGCAGCGCATCGATGAACTGCTCGTCGTCGCCGGTGCCAAGGGTGGTCACAACCAGGCCCTGGGTCTCGCCGCGGGTGAACAGGGCGGAGCCGTGGGTACGCGGCAGCAGGCCGGTTTCCGACACGATGTCGCGGATCTCGTCGGTCTTGCGGCCGTCGATACGCTTGCCGGTCTTGACCACGTCGCCGCGCAGGATGCCCGCTTCGAGCTTCTTCAGCGCGGAGCTCAGGTTGGCATCTTCCAGCTGCTCTTCGGTCAGCTTTTCCTTGATGGTCTCACGGGCAGCGGCAACAGCGGCGGTGCGCTCCTGCTTATCGGTGATCGCAAAGGCGGCGCGCATCTCGGTCTCACCTGCGGCTTTGACCGCCTCATAGAGGTCAGCGTAGTCCGGCGGGGTGAAGTCGAAGGGTTCGTTTGCGGCTTCTTCCGCCAGCGAGATGATCAGGTCGATCACCGGCTGGATCTGCTCGTGGGCGAACTTCACCGCACCCAGCATCTCGGCTTCGGACAGCTCGTAGGCTTCCGATTCAACCATCATCACCGCGTCCTTGGTGCCGGCAACAACCAGATCCAGGCGCTGCTCGGGGTTGAGGCGCAGGTCCTGCATATCGTCGACGGTCGGGTTCAAAACGTATTCGCCGTCTTCGAAGCCTACGCGCGCACCCGCGATCGGACCCATGAAGGGCGCGCCGGACAGAGTCAGCGCAGCGGAGGCCGCGATCATTGCTACGATGTCAGGGTCATTGACCAGATCGTGGCTCAGCACGGTGCACATCACCAGCACTTCGTTCTTGAAGCCTGGGACGAACAGCGGGCGGATCGGACGGTCGATCAGACGCGCGGTCAGGGTTTCTTTTTCGGTCGGGCGCGCTTCGCGCTTGAAGAAGCCGCCGGGCACCTTGCCCGCAGCATAGTATTTTTCCTGGTAGTGCACGGTCAGCGGGAAGAAGTCCTGGCCGGGCTTCTGCTGACGGGCAAAGGTCACGTTGGCCATGACCGAGGTTTCGCCCAGGGTGGCAATCACAGAGCCATCAGCCTGGCGGGCAACCTTGCCGGTTTCCAGTGTGAGCGTCTCTTCGCCCCACTGCATCGATTTTTTCGAAACGTTAAACATCTAGCGTATCCTAATTGGGAGCACTCCCGGCCCTCCGGGTCTCCCGTTTGCGTGGCGGCCCCATTGCCGCCGGCCCCATCTATCTTTCTTTCGCGTGCCGGGGCCCTGGCACATCGTCTCAGACAGGCCCGCCCATACAGGAGTTTCAGGCAAAATGAAAGAGAAAGCGGCAGGGTGCCGCCGCCGTGGGCGGCGGCGTGCTAAGCCGAGGCTGCTGGCGGAGACCCAGGCCGCGCCTGACCCGCGTCAGTTGGTGGTTTCCAGTCCTTCCGGGCGGCCTGCGATGGTGAAGTGCAGCCCGTCCGGATCCAGGAATTCCGCCGCAAAACGCTTCACATCTTCCAAGGTGACAGCGTTGATGCGGTCATTGCGGGTCTCCACATAGCTGATCGGAAGATCATCCATCTGCATTCCCGCAAGAATCGAGGCGATTTGGCTGTTGCCGTCGAACCGCAGCGGGTAGGCACCGGTCAGGTAGGTCTGGGCATCCTGCAGCTCTTTCTCCGTCACCCCTTCCTCTGCCATGCGGCGCCATTCATTGCGGATCACCTCCACCGCCTCAGCCATCTTGCCATTGGCGGAGGCCACTGACCCCATGTAAACGGCAGCGAGATCCCGCGGCACCAGATAGGAATAGACCCCGTAGGTCAGACCGCGCTTCTCCCGCACTTCGCTCATCAGCCGGGTTTCAAAGGAGCCTCCGCCCAGGATCTGGTTCATCACATAGGCGGTGAAAAAATCCGGGTGCTCGCGCTCGATCCCTTTCTGGGCGAACAATGCAACGGATTGCGGGGTTTCGAAATCGACAACGGTCACGCCGCCCTCAATCGTCACGTCGGCAGGACCCGGAATTGGCGCACCTTTTTCCGGCAGCGCGCCCAGAAGGCCATCCAGTAATCCGCCCAGTTCATCTGCCGTGATGTCACCAACGGCACTCACATAGAGCCTATCGCGGGCAAAAACGGCCTCATAGGCGTCGAAAATGTCCTGACGGCTGAGCGCGGCAACCGAGTCCAATGTCCCCTTGCCATCGCTGCCATAGGGGTGATCACCGTAGGCCATTCTGGCAAAAGCCAAACCGGCAATGTTGTTTGGGTTCTTGGCGTCGGAGCGCAGCCCGGCCAGAACCTGGGCCCGCACCCGGTCCAGCGCATCCTGGTCGAACCGTGGCTCAAACAGGGTCTGGCGCAGCAGCGCAATGGCATCATCGCGGTTTTCAGTCAGGAAGCGGGCGGAGATAGAAACCGAATCCTTGTCCGCATCATAGCTGAAGTCAGCGGCAAGGGACTCCAGCGCCCGCGCATAATCTTGCGCGCGAAGATCGCCCGAGCCCTCCTCCAGCAAACCTGTCATCAGATAGACTCCACCGCGCTTGCCCGGCGCATCCAGAGACGTGCCGCCGCGGAAACGCAGCTCAAGCGCAGAGAACGGTATCGAATGGTCCTCTACCAGCCATGCAGTGATGCCGCCGGGCGAGACCACTTCCTGGATCTCGATTTCGGCCCAGGCAGGCAGCGCCATGAAGCAAGCCACCAAAGCCCCCGCCATGTATTTCAGCATGCTCATTGGGTCACCTCCTGGCTGCGCGTCATCCAGCCTGTCACCGATGTTTCAGGGCGCAGAACTTCATTCGCGGCGGCAATGATCTCGTCCGCAGTGACTGATTGCAGGATCTTTGGCCAGTCCTGCACATCCTTCACCGTCAGCCCGATGCTGAGCGCCTGGCCATAACGGTTGGCGATCCCATTCACGTTGTCGCGGTCATAGATTTCGGCGGCGCGCAATTGCAGCTTGATCCGCTCCAGCTGGGCCTCGTCCACGCCCTCCTCCAGAAAACGGGCAAGGGTGGCGTCCAGCGCCGCCTCGGCCTGTTCCATGCTAATCCCTTCCGCAGGCACGATCAGCAGGGTAAACGACGTATCGTCCAGGGTGCTGCCCGAATAAAAGGCGCCCGTGTAAACGGCGACCTGCTGATCGAACTGCAAAGCGTTCGCCAGGAATGAGGTATTGCCCCCGCCCAAAAGCTCAGCCAGCAGGTAGAGCGCGCCGGCCTTCTGCTGATCACCGCTGTCACGCTCCGGCGCCAGATAGGACCGCTGAACATAGGGTTGCGCGACGCGCGGGTCCTCGAACGCAAGCCGGCGGGCGGCTGTTTGCGGCGGTTCCTGGCTGCGGAACCGTTCCGGCAAATCCGGGTTCGGCGGGATCGCGCCATAGTATTCTTCTGCCAGCACCTTCACCTCATCCGGCTGCACATCGCCGGACACCACCAGGATGGCGTTGTTGGGAGCATAATAAGTTCGGTAGAAGGACAGCGCGTCCTCCATATCCAGGCTTTCCATCTCATGCCGCCACCCGATCACCGGCTGGCCGTAACGGTGGTTCAGGTACTGCACTGCCCGCAGCTGCTCCCGGAACAGAGCAACTGGATCATTGTCAGTGCGCTGGTTGCGTTCTTCCAGAATGACTTCACGTTCGGTGGCAATATCCTCCTCGCTAAGGCGGAGGTTGGTCATCCGGTCGCTTTCCATCTGCATCATCAATTCCAGCCGGTCGGCAGCGACGCGCTGAAAATAGGCCGTGTAATCATAGCTGGTAAACGCGTTGTCCTGGCCGCCATTGGCGCGCACGGTGGCCGACAGCTCACCTGGTGCCAGCTTATCAGTGCCCTTGAACAGGAGGTGCTCCAGGAAATGGGCCACACCGGACTGGCCCGGCGGCTCATCCGCGGATCCCGCCCGGTACCAGACCATTTGCTGAACCACCGGTGCACGGTGATCCTCGATCACCACCACATCCATGCCATTGTCCAAGGTGAAGGCGGTAACTGCCTCGTTCTCTGCCCGTGCCGGGGCGGACAAGACAGCGCTCAGCGCCGCGGCGGCCAATGTGATCCTCTGGATCATCTGGCTTCCTCCAATTTCTGCACCTTTGCCCTTGCCCGACAGGGTGCGGTTACTGCTCTATTGTTCATTTTGATCAATGCAGCCACAATTCGCCGCCCATTGCCAGCAGAAAGACTGCTGTCAACCTACGTCGCGGCTGGCATCATGCAAGTGCGGCTGGCGGAAAAGTGAGCGTTCAGGACTCTTCTTCTGGCGGAGAAGACGGCGTTGCCGCCCCCGCCTTGCGGAACTGTTCGCTCACGGCAAACGGATCAATGCTGTGCTTGCGGTACAGCTGCTCGTAGCGGTCAACCGGCACGATCTTGATCCGGCCCAGGTGGCGGTTGCGGTGGCGGAATTTTGCATCTTCCGAGGCCAGCGTCTCCCGCACTCCCTGCTCAACCCCATACCGGCTGGAAGCGGTGACCAGCGCTGCATCGCCTGACGGCACGCCGGCAGCAGGAACAAGCGCTCCTGGCTTTCCGCCCAGAGCAGCGACAGCGTCAGCACTCGGATTGGGATCGGTCAGGTTGCTGCCGCCGGGGGTCGGTGCGGGCAGGGCCGCATAGCTGTCCGGTGTGCTCAAAGGTTTGGACGGCAAAATCAAAAACTCATCCGGGCCGGACCCTGGTTTCTGCAGGACGCGCAGCCCTTTTTGCGCGCAGCCGGACACTGCCAGCGCGCCTGCAAGAACAATCACTCCGAACGGGATCCGCATTGCCCCAAACTCCTGCCTGTTTCCCAGCGCTTTTAACGCAATTGCCTGTCGAGGTCTACGCAGGCTTTTTGCTGCGCCCGTCAAAGAAGATAAGCCCGGCCGCGCCGCCGAAAATGAAGATATCCGCGACATTGAACACAAACGGGTTCTGAATACCGCAGCAGGATGTGTTAAGGAAATCGAGAACGTAGCCGTAGAGCAGGCGGTCCACGACATTACCCAAGGCGCCGCCGATCACCAGCCCGGCCGACAACTGCATGCCTCTGGATTTGCTCTGCCCGCGCAATATCCACACGGCCAAAGCAATGCAGATCGCCACAGACAGCCCAATCAGGATCCAGCGTGCTGCCTCGTCGCCGCCACCGAACAGGCCGAAGTTGATGCCGGTGTTCTCGCCATAGCGGAAGTTGAGGAATGGCGGCAGCACGTCGATCCGGTGGCGCTGATCCAATCCCATCCAGTGGACCACCAGGTATTTACTGGCCTGGTCCGCCAGGAGGGAAAGGACCGCGCCCCAGATCATCCAACGTGCTGCCATGACTTAGCTGCCCTGCTTAGTGGCGGAAGTGGCGCATGCCGGTGAACACCATGGCGAGGCCTTTTTCGTTGGCCGCCTTGATCACCTCATCATCGCGCATCGAGCCGCCCGGCTGGATCACGCAGGCACCGCCCGCGGCGGCTGCTTCCAGCAGGCCGTCCGCGAAGGGGAAGAACGCATCCGAAGCCACCGCGCAGCCCTTGGCGAGGCTTTCTTCCAGCCCCAGTTCGGCAGCCATGCGGCCCGCCTTGGCTGCTGCCACATTGGCGCTGTCCAGACGGCTCATCTGGCCCGCACCGACACCGACCGTTGCGTTGTCCTTCACATAGACGATGGCATTGGACTTGACGTGCTTGGCGACCTTCCAGGCAAACAGCAGGTCCTGCATCTGTTCGTCAGACGGGGCCTTCTCGGTCACCACCTTCAGGTCTTCCATGCCGACGTAGCCAACATCCTTGTCCTGCACCAGCATTCCGCCTGCCACCTGCTTGTAGGCCACGATGGGCTTGCGCGGGTCCGGCAGGCCATCGGTCAGCAGCAGGCGCAGGTTCTTCTTGGCGGCAAAGATTTCCTTGGCTTCGTCAGACGCACCCGGGGCAATCACCACCTCGGTGAAGATCTCGGTGATCTTTGCAGCAGTGTCCGCATCCAGCGGCTGGTTCAGAGCCACGATACCGCCGAATGCCGAGGTGCGGTCGCAGTCAAACGCCTTCTGATAAGCTTCCGCCAGGGTTGCGCCTTTGGCAACACCGCAAGGGTTGGCGTGCTTGATGATCGCAACCGCGGGGCTGTCGGCCGGATCAAACTCCGCCACCAGTTCATAAGCTGCATCTGTGTCGTTGATGTTGTTGTAGCTCAGCTCCTTGCCCTGCAGCTGCACCGCGGTGGCAACACCCGGGCGGTTCGAACCATCAGTGTAGAAGGCCGCTTCCTGGTGGCTGTTCTCACCATAGCGCAGAGTCTGTTTCAGTTCACCGGCAAAGGCGCGGCGGCGCGGGGTCTTTTCTTCGATTGCAGAGGCCATCCAGTTTGACACCGCAGCGTCATAGGCAGCAGTGCGCGCATAAGCGGTCTGCGACAGACGCTGACGGAAGGCGTAAGAGGTCTGACCGTCATTGGCGTCCAGTTCAGCCAGCAGCGCCTCATAATCCTGGACGTCGGTCACCACGTTGACAAACAGGTGGTTTTTGGAGGCCGCGCGGATCATCGCCGGGCCGCCGATGTCGATGTTTTCGATCATCTCATCGTAATCCGCGCCGCGCGCCAGCGCTGCCTCGAACGGATAGAGGTTCACAACCAGCAGATCGATGGCGCCGATGCCATGCTCATTCATCGCAGCGACATGGGTGTCATTGTCGCGCAGCGCCAGCAGGCCGCCATGCACCATCGGGTGCAGGGTCTTCACACGGCCGTCCATCATTTCCGGAAAGCCGGTCACCTCAGAGACGTCTTTGACTGTCAGGCCTGCATCACGCAGCGCCTTGGCGGAGCCGCCGGTCGAGAGCAGCTCGACACCGCGCGCGGCCAGCGCCTGGCCCAGCTCGATCAGGCCGGTCTTGTCGGATACGGAAAGCAGCGCACGGCGTACGGGGTGAAGGTCGGTCATGGCAGGGCAGGTCCTTTTAAAGGCTCAGTCAAACGTCTCGGGTTCGTCCCGGTTCAGGTCTCGCACGGCAATGGCAGTCTCCTGCGCTTTGCTGAGCGTCCACCGGACGCGGGTGGCATATCCCATCGCCCGCCCGGATAAAACGATCTGCTTTGCCGCACGCGGCTTCAAGCGGGTCTTTTCCAGGAAAACGCTTGGCTCCAGCCGCAGATGGCAGGCGCCGTCATGACGGAACACCCAGATTTCCCCGCTCTTGAGCGCCATGGATACTGCTGCGCCGCCCAAGTCAAGGGTTGCATCCACCTCCGGGTGCAAATGCAGGCGGATATCAAAGCTGACACCGCCATCCGGGTTGTTTTTGCTGACCTTGTCAAAACGGGCCTTGGCCGCATCTTCCAGCGCCAGAAGCATGTCCTCCCCTGCCAGGGCACGGCCGTCAAAAGACAGATCGAGCGTGCGGGCATGGGTCAGGCCGAAATGCGCGGCATAACCGTTGTGGCCGCCCTGAAACCGGAAGCCGTCAGACAGTTCAGCGAGATCCAGCGGAACATCATCCGGCGCCTCAATCAGCTCCTCATGGCCGGTGGTCTTATGCGGAGCCGAAAGCCGGGCGCTGGAGTGGCCTTCGATACACAACGTGCTGTGTGAGGGCGTCGCCCGGCCGGCGCGGCGCCACTCCACACCAAAGGATTCGCCCGATCCGCAATTGACGATCAGCGGCCGCCGCCCGGAGGTCAGTTCAAAAGCCAATGTCGAGGCATGACCGTTGTACGAGGCCTTGCCCTTGGGCGGTGCCGAAGCATCCACGATAACCGAGGTCCGACGTGCCGACAGCCGGGCGAAGCCCATCGCCAAACCATCCGCATGGCGCTCAGCCACATGGCTGGCAGCCAAGGCGTGATCCAGCCGCCCCTCCAGCCCGCGGCCACCGCCGTGAAACCGCGCCAGCCCGCCATCGCTGTGGCGCAAGGTGCGCAGGGTCGGCGCGATCCGCTCGATGGCAGCAATGTGGGCAGGCGGCACCATCCGTCCCGCCTCGTGCAGGGCCGCAGCAGCCCAGGTCAGGAGGGTGAACACCTCCAGCAGTTCTTCCGGATTGCGGGTCGGCAGGCCACCCTGCTCATCGATCTGGGAGTCGCACTCCGCCGCCAGCGCCCTGACCGCCGGGTCCGCCAGTTCTTCGCGCCCCTGCAGGGCCAGACCGGCATAAATCAGCCCGCACAGCGCCTCAAACCGCGGCAGGCCCGGCGCAGCCCCTTGCCAGCGTTGCGCCAGGTACCAGGTCTGCCGCGCGAGGGAGCCATAGAAAGCCTCGGTCTCATCCTTGTCCTTGCCGCTCAGCAGGAACAGCGCGTGGTTGATCCAACGGATCACCCGGCGTCCGGTCAGATCCGGCAGCCAGGCCAGCCCGCTGCCGCGCCCGTGCTGTTCGATCCAGCCCCAGACCCACTTCTGCGCCTTTAGCCGCGCCTTGAAATCGCCAACAGCCGCCAGATCGTCGAGCCAGGCAAACCCATGCCGTTCCGCGTCAAAGGCCGTGTCTGGCGCCGCAACTTCCCACAGCCCGGTATCCGGCGATTCGACCAGGTAGCCGGCAAACAGCAGATTGCCCGCGACCAGCTGCCGCCCGCGGGCAAAACTGCCGATGGTGCGAGGCTCAGGCTGCGAGACAAAACCGGTTGCAGCCGGCTGGCTGCGTGCCCGCCAGGCATAAAACCGGTTCAGCAGCCGGGTTCCGCGGCCTGCCATTCTGTCAAAAGTGGACATGCTCTGTTGCCTCACGCCGGGTTTTCCAGGGCGTTTTGGCAGGAGCATAGCGTGGGGATTGGATCAAGTCACCGGCGAATGCCGGAGACGCCACACCGTCACGCGGATTTGCGCAGAAGGGCCATGTAGAAGCCATCCATGCCGCCGCGCTCCGGCCAGTAATCCGGGCGCAGGCGCAGGCCGCCTTCCTCGGTGATCCAGTCCGCATTGACGCCAGGCACTGTCAGCGCCTCACGGTCTGCGGCCATTTCCGGGAACATGTCCAGCGCCTCCTCGACCTGGCATTCGCCCTCATCCGGCAGCAGCGAGCAGGTGCAGAACATCAGACGTCCGCCGGGTTTCACCAATGTCCAGGCGTGAGCCAGCATCTGTGCCTGCAGCTCGATCAGCTCTCCGAATTCGCTGCCGTCTTTGGCCTGCGGCAGGTCCGGGTGGCGGCGGATCGTGCCGGTGGCTGAACAAGGCGCGTCCAGCAGCACGGCGTCATACTGGCCGGTCTGCGCCAGCGCGTCCCCCACGATCAGTTCCGCCTGCAACCCGGTGCGCTCCAGGTTTTCCTTGAGCCGGGCAACCCGGCCCTCTGAAACATCAACAGCTGTCACCTTTGCTCCGGCAGCTGCCATTTGCATGGTCTTGCCGCCCGGTGCCGCGCACAGCTCCAGCACGTTTTCTCCGGGCTGGACGTTCAGAATGGAGGCTGGGAGCGCGGCTGCGGCGTCCTGAACCCACCAATCGCCGGTCTCATAGCCCGGCAGAGCGGAAACCTGGCCCGCATTGGCGAGCCTGACAGAACCAGTTGGCAGCACCTCTCCGCCAAGCCCACCCAGGTCCGCTCCGGGCTTGCCGGTGATATCCAGCGGCGCACCGGCAAAATGCGCTGCCTCCATGCCCAGCATCACCTCAGCGCCCCAGGCCTGCACCAGGGGTTTCCGGATCCAGTTCGGCAGGCGCGGCGTGCGCAGTTTGGCCCATTCCGCCGGACCTTCGTCTGCGACCTTCCGCAGAACAGCATTGACCAGCCCCTTGAGCTGCCCGTGACGCCGGTGTTTCGAGACGATGGCCACCATAGCATTCACGACCCCATGCGCCGCGCCGCCCGAGCACAGCTCCACCGTCCCCAGCCGCAGGGTGTTCATGACGGTCAGAGGCGGCGACTTCTTCAGGTGCTTCTTCAGCACCCGGTCGGCGCGTTCCAGGCTGCGCAGGGTTTCCACAGCCAGCCGCTGCGCACGGGCGCGTTCATCCGGTGCCAGCTTTTCCAGCGCCCCGGCGGCATAGCATTCCGCCAACAGCCGCCCCTCTCCCAGCACCTGATCCAGCAGGTAGACCGCGGTGCGGCGGGCGTGGTTGGCATCTGACATGGGGTAACTCCTTAGGGCGCGCCTTGTGCACGCGGGACAGGGGCGTATATCATGCGCAAAGAATAAAGGAACCCGCGATGAGCGACGACACTGCGCCTGTGAAGAAAGACCTGCCGCCCGCCGCACAACGCGCGCTGGCGGAGGCCGAGGAACGCCGGAAAGCCGCCGAGGCTGAGGAACCGCGCCCCAAGGAGCTGGGCGGGCGCGATGGCCCTGATCCGGCACGTTACGGCGACTGGGAGAAGAAGGGAATCGCCGTCGATTTCTGATAAATCGCGGGTGCCAGCTCTCACGCTCCCCAAGGGCAGCGGCCCTTCTGGGCCGCCGTTCAGACTTTAAAGCCCCAGCACATCCACCATGTCGTACTGGCCCGGGCCCTTGTCCTGGCCCCACAGCGCGGCTTTCAGTGCGCCTCGGGCAAAGATTGCACGGTCAGTGGCCAGGTGGCGCAGCACGACGCGCTCGCCTGCTGCAGCAAACAGCACGTCATGCTCCCCCACGATGTCGCCGCCGCGGATAGCGGTGAAGCCGATGTCGCCGCGCTTGCGGGCGCCGGTAATGCCGTCCCGGCCGGAATCACGCACATCCGCCAGTTTCACACCGCGGCCCTCAGCAGCAGCTTCACCCAGCATCAGCGCGGTGCCGGAAGGCGCGTCGACCTTGTGGTGATGATGCGCCTCGATCACCTCGATGTCGAAATCCTCATCCAGCGCGGCGGCAACCGTTTTGGTCAGCTGCACCAGCAGGTTCACACCCAGGCTCATGTTGCCCGCGCGGATGATCACCGCGTGGCGGGAGGCCGGTTCCAGCTGGGCAATCTGCTCATCGGTCATGCCAGTGGTGCCGATCACATGCACCGCGCGGGCCTGCGCCGCCAGCTTGGAAAACGCCAGCGTTGCCTCGGGCGCCGTGAAGTCGATCACCGCCTGGGCCTTAGAGAATGCCTCCAGTGCGTCAGACGTCACGGTGACGCCAACCGGCGCGCCGCCCATTGCTTCGCCCACGTCGCGCCCGACCCATTCGTGGCCCTCACGCTCCACGGCTCCAGCCAGAGTGGCCTTGTCGCTCTCCAGCACTGTCTTGATCAGCATCTGCCCCATGCGGCCCGATGCGCCGGTTATCACGATCCCTGGTTTGTGAGTCATTGGCCCATTTCCTTGTTCAAGCTGGTTTTGTCCTACATCGCCGGGCAGCGCTTGGCAAAGACTGCGATCCGGCATAGATCGGAACTATGGCAAAGAACAAATTCCACGATGGCCCCGGCCCCTCCCAGCGCCAGCTTCGCGTCGGCGAACTGATCCGTCGCTCGCTCTCTGAAGTGCTGGCGCGCGGTGATGTGCATGACCCGGACCTGAACCGCATGTCGATCACGGTCGGTGAGGTCCGCACCTCCCCCGATCTGAAAATCGCAACCGCCTTTGTGCTGCCCTTGGGTGGCAAGGGGCAGGAGGACGTGCTGAAGCTGCTGGCCCGCAACAAAAGCGAACTGCGCCGGATGGTCGGCAAAAAGCTGGGCCTGAAGTTCACCCCGGACCTGCGGTTCCGCTTGGACGAAACCTTCGACCAGATGGACGAAACCCGCCGGATGCTGAGCCAGTACGCGGTGCGCCGCGACGTGGAAGAGTGATCCGCAAGGCCGCTTTTCTGCTGACAGCGCTGGGGACCGCTCCCGCGGCCGGTGCGGTCGAGTGCAGCGATGTGGCCTATGAGGGCAACCGGTACTCGATCTGCGAGGTGGACGCTGCCAAGGAACAGCTGCAGTTGTTCCTGAAGGATGGCGAAGGACAGGTTTACGGGCATTTCTCCACCTTGGAAGGGGCGCTGGCCGAGGACGGCAAATCACTGGCCTTTGCAACCAACGCGGGCATGTATCACACGGACCGCTCCCCCGTCGGGCTTTATGTCGATGAAAGCGGCGAGGCGATGCGGCTGGTGACCAATGCTGGTCCAGGCAACTTCGGCCTTCTGCCGAACGGCGTGCTGTGCATCCGTGATGGCAGGGCAGATGTGTTTGAAACCCTTGCGTTCGAGAAGGCCGCACCCGGCTGCACCTATGCCACACAGTCCGGGCCAATGCTGGTCATTGATGGCGAGCTGCATCCGCGCTTCCTGGCCGATTCCGACAGCTATTACATCCGCAACGGTGTGGGCACCTCAGCGGACGGCAGACGCGCGATCTTTGCTATCTCGCGCAACGCAGTGACGTTTCACCAGTTCGGCAGCTTGTTCCGAGACCACCTGAATCTGCCCAGCGCACTGTATTTCGACGGCAACATCTCACGCCTGCACGCGCCGCCGCTGGGCCGCAGCGACGCCGGTTTCATGATGGGCCCGATTGTGGGCGTGACCGAGGACAAGCAGCCGGCTGACTGAAACCCCTCAACCCGGGCGCTTGCGCATCTGCCGGATCATTGGCACCGAGTAGATCACCAGCGCAGCCCAGATCATCGGAAATGCAATCATCCGGGCGCGGCCGAATTCTTCGCCGAACAACAGCACCGCTGCCAGCATGATCATCGTCGGGGCAATGTATTGCAGGATCCCCATGGTCGAGAGCCGCACCAGCTTGGCGCCATTTGCATAGACGATCAGCGGCACAGCAGTCACCACGCCGCAACCTAGAAGCAGCCAGGTGTCCGTCAGCGAGACACCAAAACTGCTGCTGCCCGTGCCTGTCAGATAAGCGAAGTACCCCAGCGCCGGCGCCAAAAGGATCAGCACTTCAAGCAGAAACCCCTGGTTGGGCCCGATCGGCAGAGACTTCTTGAAGAAAGCATAAAAACCCCAGGACAGAGTCAGACCAACTGCCACCCAAGGCACCCTGCCCGCCTCCAGCGTCAGCACCAGCACTGCCGCCGCGGCCAGTGCGACGGCGGCCATTTGCGCCTTGCCAAGAGGCTCACGCAGCAGCAGCGCACCCAGCGCGATACTGAACAGCGGGTTTATGTAATAACCAAGCGCCGCATCCAGCGCCCGCCCGGCCGCGATAGACCAGACGTAGATACCCCAGTTAACAGAAATCAGTGCCGCAGTGATGCAGGCCATGCCGAGCATCCGCGGATTTTTCAACGCCGCGCGCAGGTCTTTGGTCCGGCGCAACACGATCAGCAGCGCGCCTGCCACCGGCACTGACCAGATCACCCGGTGCGTGACGATCTCAGCCGCCGGAATGTGTGAAAGCGCCTTCATGTAGAGCGGCAGGAAACCCCAAAGCAGATAGGCGGTGATGGCAAAGGCCAGCCCGCGGGGCGTATCCAAGTTCTGTGGGGTCTGATCTGTCATGCCGCGTTCCTCATCCAAGGCGCTGTTATGACCGGTTTTGCACGCAATGGAACTTCGTTTTCTGTGATACCGGGCATTCACCGCTGTTATGGGTCATCACTAGCGGCCCTGGTACACACAAAAAACGGCCCCGGAATCCGGGGCCGCAGTGCTAATTGGGGTTTGCAATTTCAGCTAACGCGGGTGTCAGGCTTCCAGAGACCGGCGCAGCATTTCGACGTCCTCGGCGATCTGGCCGTCAGTCAGCTTCAGCTCCTCGATGCGCTTCACACCATGCATCACGGTGGTGTGGTCGCGCCCGCCGAACCGGCGGCCGATCTCGGGCAGCGAGCGGCTGGTCAGCTGCTTGCACAGATACATCGCCACCTGGCGCGGGCGCGCATAGGAGCGCAGGCGCTTGGGGCCGATGATATCAGACATGCGGATGTTGTAATACTCGGAGACCTTGCGCTGGATTTCCTCGACGGTGATCTTGCGCTCGGAGGCGCGCAGAACGTCCGCCAGGCAGTCCTGGGTCAGGTCCATGTCGATCTCGCGGCCAACCAGCGAGGCAAAGGCGAACAGCCGGGTCAGCGCGCCTTCGAGAACACGCACGTTGGTTGAGATCCGGTGCGCCAGGAACTCCAGCACGCCGTCCGCAATGCGCAGGTCCGGATAGGTCTCGCGCTGCTGCTGAACCTTGGTCTGCAGGATGCCCAGACGCAGCTCGTAGTCGGTCGGGTGAAGATCCACCACCAGGCCGCACTGCAGGCGCGACTTCACCCGCTCCTCCAGATCCTTGATCTCGCCCGGCGCGCGGTCGGCAGAGATGATGATCTGCTTGTTCTGGTCCACCAGCGCGTTGAAGGTGTGGAAGAATTCTTCCTGGGTCGAATCCTTGCCGGCGATGAACTGGACGTCATCCACCATCAGCACGTCGACCGAGCGGAACAGGTGCTTGAAGTCCATCATCTTGCGCTCGCGCAGGGCCTGCACAAAGCGGTACATGAACTGTTCCGCCGACAGGTACAGCACGTTCAATGAAGGATTCTTTTCCTTCAGCTCCCAGGCGATGGCGTGCATCAGGTGGGTTTTACCCAAACCCACGCCGCCATACAGAACCAGCGGATTGAAGGTGACCGGACCACCTTCGCCAACGCGGCGCGCGGCAGCATGGGCCAGCTCGTTCGGCTTGCCGACGACAAAGCTGTCGAAGGTGAAACGCGGGTCGAGCGGTGCGGCCTGAAGGGCCTCCAAGGTGTCCTTGCCCGAGGAGGAAGAAGCCGCGGGCGCAGTCATCACGGCCACATCACCGTCAGCGCTGCCGTATGCCTCAGCCGCAGCGGCGGATTGCACCGGGCGCGCCGGGCTGTTCGCCGCCACCCGGAAGGCCAGGCGCTGCACTTGCTCGCCTGACATCGTCAGTTCATGCAGAATCAGATCTGCAAAGTTCTGGCTGACGTAGTTACCCATGAAATTGGTCGGCACTTTGAAGACGGCAACCCCACCGTCCACGGCGTCAAATTCAAGCGGCTCAATCCAGGTCGTAAAATTGTTTTGGCCGACCGTCTTCAACAGCCGGTTTCTGAGCTGTCCCCATTTTTCTTCTGTCATGCTGCGCCTCACGCATCCCCAAAAAAGCAGCGGCCCCTTTGCCGGGCCAATTCTATTCTTACCCCCAACCACCCGGGGGGCATTCACGCACAGGGTTACCGTGTACGGACCAGCAGTGGCCGCATTACCCGAAGGCATGACGTTCGCTTGGAACAGCAGAACAGACCGCAAAATGCGGCAGATTCGCCGTTACGAACAGTATCGCACACAATTGAGACAAGGCTGCTGACCATAACCGATACAGCAGTGGATCACGGCATGTTAGCGCATCAAGTACGCGTCATGCCGAGCAACTTGGCAATCTTGATGCCCGTCAAGATTGCCGCGAGCAGCCTGTCCCCCCAGCGAGTGAATCGCTGATACAGTGGTAGCAATTTGAGGGGGGCAGCGGCAACGAAACTATGATGTTGACTCTGTCTTTGGCGGCAAAGAATCTCCTGCGCCCAGCGAGTCCCGGCAAGGGTTTTCCCAAAAAACAAGGCGCTGCAATCTGCAGCGCCCTGACAACTTTTCAAAGGCCCGTGAGCCTGCTCAGCAGAGCGAATCTCAGGCCAGTGCCTTCACGCGCGCGGACAGGCGCGAGATTTTCCGGGAAGCGGTGTTTTTGTGATACACACCTTTGGTGACGCCGCGCATCAGCTCGGGCTGAGCCGCGCGCAGAGCTGCGGTTGCTGCTTCCTTATCGCCGGACGCGATGGCTTCTTCAACTTTACGCAGGAAGGTGCGGATGCGCGAACGACGGGCTTTGTTAACGGCAAAGCGCTTTTCGTTCTGACGTGCGCGCTTCTTGGCCTGGGGCGAATTTGCCATGGTGTCTGACCTTATCTTCGGGTTCTGTTTCAATCGGACGCAATGCCAGCCAGCCCCGGATCAGTCACCGGTGTGATTCTAGCCTGAGCGGGCTGCACGCGCATGTATGAGGGCGGCGTTTACCCAACTCTGCATGGAAATGCAAGTGCACCGGCCCGGAATGCAAAACGGCGGGCTGTGCAGCCCGCCGTTCCGGTTTCTGATGTGCCGCTTACTTGTCGCGGAACTGCGCTTCGCGCTTTTCCAGAAAAGCGGCCATGCCCTCTTTCTGGTCTTCGGTTGCAAACATCGAATGGAACACGCGGCGTTCGAACAGAATGCCCTCGCTCAGCGGCAGCTCATAAGAGCGGTTCACCGCCTCCTTCACTGCCATTGCAGTCAGCTGCGATTTCTCGGCGATCTTCTGTGCTGCCGCGGTGGCTTCCTCGATCAGCTTCTTCGCTGGCACCACGCGCGATACTAGGCCTGCACGCTCCGCCTCTTCGGCATTCATGAAGCGGCCGGTCAGATTCATGTCCATCGACTTGGATTTGCCCACGAACCGGGTCAGGCGCTGGGTGCCGCCGATGCCGGCCACAACACCCAGGTTGATTTCCGGCTGGCCGAACTTGGCAGTTTCGGCGGCGATGATGAAGTCGCACAGCATCGCCAGCTCGCAGCCGCCGCCCAGCGCATAACCGGCCACCGCAGCGATCACCGGTTTGCGGATCGCCGAAATGCGGTCATTGGCGTCGGCAAACAAATTGGTGGAAAACACCTCGGTGAAACTCAGTTCCGACATCTCCTTGATGTCGGCACCGGCAGCAAAGGCTTTTTCCGAGCCGGTCAGCACGATGCAGCGCACCTTGTCGCTGGCATCGGCCTCTTCCAGAGCATCGCAGAGCTCGCCAATGAGCTCCTTGTTGAGCGCGTTCATCGCCTCCGGGCGGTTCAGCTTGATAAGGCAAACGTGGTCCTGCACATCGACGGTGATCGTCTCGTAGGCCATGATTTCTCTTTCGGTTGTTCCGTTCAGATCCGAGTCCTTACCAAAAGGGTTCCTTTGATCAAGCTATCTTTGGCACTTTACACAGTAGAAGGTGGAACGCCCCGACTGGGTGATTCTGGCAATTGACCCGGCGCAACCCTCGCGGCGGCAGGCCTCGCCCTCGCGGCCGTAGGCATCGAAACTATGCTGAAAATACCCAAGTTCTCCAGAAGCTTGCCTGAAATCCTTGAGCGATGACCCGCCCGCGCGAATGGCATCCTGCAGCACGTCCCGGATGATCGGCACCAGCGCCGCCACCCGATGCGCGGCAATCTGCCCGGCCTTACGGCGTGGCGAAATTCCCGCACGGAACAGCGCTTCGCAGACGTAGATGTTACCAAGCCCTGCGATGATTCCCTGATCCAGTAATGCGGATTTCACCGGTGTGTTTCGTCCCTTGAAGGCGGCCACAAGATGATCCTCGTGGAAATCATTGCCCAAGGGCTCCGGCCCCAGCACCGACAGCAGCTTGTGGGTATCGGCGGTTGCGGTTTCCAGCAGATCCATCGCCCCGAACCGGCGCGGGTCATTGAAGGTGATGCGGGCGCCATTGTCCATGTCCAGAACAACATGGTCGTGCTTCTCCGCCTGCGGGTGCTCATGCACGAATTGCCCCAAAGGGTCGCCCGACACGGTCATACGGCCCGACATCCCGAGATGAATGAGCAGCGTCTCGTCTGTGTCGAGATCAGCCAGAATGTATTTCGACCGCCGCCTGAGGCCATTTACACGCGCCCCGGTCAGCCTCTCTGCCATCCGATCCGGGAACGGCCAGCGCAAATCCGGCCGATTCACCGCCGCCCTCACGATCACCGCCCCCTCCATCGCAGGCGCCAACCCGCGTTTCACCGTCTCGACCTCGGGGAGTTCAGGCATCGTTTACTTCCTGCATGCGGTTGCCGAACAGCTGGACCATCAGCCTTAACTTCGGATCATCCCTCGCGAGCAGTTCCAGAAGCTGGCGGTAGCCGGACATGCGCGGAACAACCCGCAGCCGCTGACCCTCGCCAAATTCAAGATAAACGCCGCCAGCAATCGTCTTGTTGATCGGGCGGACCTCTTGAAGTCGGGACAAAGGTAAAACCAGCCGTTTCCGAAAGAGAGCCTGCCGTTCGATTGTCTCGCCGTTGAAGATGATACGGGTAAAGGAAAACACGATCATCCAAAGGCTGAGAATGCTGAAACCGATCCCGACAACAACAGAAAACCAGGCCTTCCAGGACGGTTCTGGCTGCTGAAGCTCTGTCAATGCCATGAAAACTGCGCCGCCACCAAAGAAGAGCAGGCAGAAGAAGGCGATGGGCAGTAGTCTGATCGGCTTCATCACCAGCACATCCTGCTGGCCTACACCTGTGGGATGCGCCTGAGTAGCCCGCTTTGCCTCTGTGTTCCAACCTGCGTAGTTCTGCTCGTGGGAGGATCGGATGGCCCGGCCAACCAGCCGGTACTTGAGCCAAATCAACCCCAGCCCCACGGCCATGATGGCTGAAAACACGCCTGGGCTGGATTGAAATGCTGCCAAAAGGGTCATGAATTTCTGCGCGATTGCTTCAAACATCGATCCGCGTTGTTTTGTTCATTTGTCTATCCGGTCCGGACGCTATATCCCGGGCAAAAGTGAATCAAGGTGCGCCTCATGACAGAAAACAAGACCACCCATTTCGGCTTCGAAACCGTCCGCGAGGAGGAGAAGGCCGGCCGCGTGCAGGGGGTCTTCAATTCGGTCGCCTCGAAATACGACATAATGAATGACGTGATGAGCGTCGGTATTCACCGGGTCTGGAAGGACGCGATGATGGACTGGCTGGCGCCGCGTCCCGGTCAGCGGCTTTTGGATGTGGCAGGCGGCACCGGCGACATTTCCTTCCGCTTTCTGAAACGCGCAGGGTCCGGCCACTCCACCGTTCTGGATCTCACCCGCCCGATGCTGGAGGAAGGCCGCAAGCGCGCCGAAGCCGAGCAGATGGCCGACAGCCTCGACTGGGTCACCGGCGACGCTATGAAGCTGCCGTTCAAGGACAACACCTTCGACGTCTACACCATCTCCTTCGGCATCCGGAACGTGACCCGTCCGCAGGAAGCCCTGAACGAAGCTTACCGGGTGCTGCGCCCCGGGGGTCGCCTGATGGTGCTGGAGTTCTCGCAGCTGCCCAATGACGGCCTGCAGAAGCTTTATGACCTCTATTCATTCAATGTGATCCCGCGGATGGGCCAGATGATTGCGGGCGACTATGACAGCTACCAGTACCTGGTGGAATCGATCCGCAACTTCCCCGATCAGGAGACGTTTCTGAGCATGGTGAAACAGGCGGGCTTTGAGAACGCGAAGTACCGCAACCTGTCGATGGGCATTGCCTGCCTGCATTCCGGCTGGAAGATCTGACCCATGCGCGGCCCTCATAATATCCTGCGCCTGATCCGCACAGGCGCCACTTTCGAGCGCACCGGCGCCATGCATTCTGTGCTGGAGGCATTTGAGGCGCCAAAACCCCTGCGCATGCTGGCGCGTACTCTGGGCTGGCCCTTCAAGTGGCTGGGCTACAAGGGCGACCCCGCGATGCCGCCAGAGACCCGCGCGCTGAATGCGCTAGGACCGGCCTACATCAAGTTCGGCCAAGTGCTGTCGACCCGGCCTGACGTTGTGGGCAAGGATCTGGCTAACCAGCTGCGCGTGCTGCAGGATAAGCTGCCGCCATTTTCCCGCGCCCAGGCGCTGGCCGAGGTGGAAAAGGAGCTGGGCCGTCCGGTCTCCGAGATTTTCTCAGACTTCAGCGACCCGATCGCCGCCGCCTCCATCGCCCAGGTTCACCGCGCCACATTGGCAGAAACCGGCGAAGAAGTCGCCGTCAAGGTTCTCCGCCCCGGCATTGAACGCGCCTTCAACAAGGATGTGGACGCCTTCTATTTCGCGGCCCGCATCGTCGACCTTTTCGCACCCGGAGCCCGCCGCCYGAAGCCGATGGACGTGATTGAGCATTTCGATGGCGTGGTGCAGGGCGAACTGGACCTGCGGCTGGAAAGCGCCGCGGCTTCGGAATTCGCTGCCAACACAGCCAAGGACGAAGGCTTCCAGCTGCCGGAAATCCGCTGGGCCTATTCCGCCCGCCGGGTGATGACGATGGGCTGGGCAGACGGCATCCCGCTGGGCGACAATGATGCGCTGGATGCAGCCGGCCACGACCGTAAACTGCTGGCCAACCGGGTTCTGTCGTTGTTCCTGCGCCACGCGCTGCGCGACGGCTTTTTCCACGCCGACATGCACCAGGGCAACCTCAAGGTGGCAAGCAACGGTGATATCATCGCCTATGATTTCGGGATCATGGGCCACATCGACGAATACACCCGCAGGGTCTACGCCGAGATTCTCTACGGCTTTATCAAGCGCGACTACAAACGCGTGGCAGAGGTTCATTTCGAAGCCGGTTATGTACCTGCCAACCGCGATGTCGATGAATTCGCCCGTGCCCTGCGCGCCGTGGGCGAGCCGATCTTCGGCATGGACGCCTCGCAGATCTCGATGGGCCGCCTTCTGAACTACCTGTTCGAAGTCACCGAACGCTTTGGCATGGAAACCCGCACCGAGCTGATCCTGCTGCAGCGCACTATGGTGGTGGTCGAGGGCGTCGCCCGCTCGCTCGATCCGCATATCAACATCTGGGAAGCGGCCCGGCCGGTGGTAGAGGATTACATCAAGAAATCCATCGGCCCCCGCGCTGTTGTTACCGACCTGCTGGACACCGCCAAAGTGATGGCCCGCTTCGGCCCCCGCCTGCCTGCGCTGGTGGAACAGGCGCTGATCGCACAAGCCGCGCAGAATGGGGCACGGCCACGCAGCCCGCGAAGCTGGGTCGCGCCAGCGGTGCTGGGTGCAGCCGGCGCCACCGGCGTCTGCGCGGTGATTGCCTTGCTGGTCTGAACAAGAAAATCCTGACCACCATCACTTGCATCATCCCAGGCCGGGCCGGAAATCGAGCGGGCAGTCTAACGGATGCTGCGCCAATCAGTTCAGCTAATGCCCACTAGGAACTCGCCCACTGGGTGCAGATCAAGCGCTCCAGACACGTTGACCCGCAGGTTAAACATCACCATTATGAAAGCCGGAGACCTGACCGGATTTCCCGCATAAGTACTTGATGCAGCAGGAGCACTATAAAGCCCGCCAATTCATTCTTGCAGTAAGGCCGTGATGGAATGCTCTGTTCCTGACTTGAACCTGAAGCAACAACGGAACCAGTTGATGAACAACCCGCGCAAAGTTCTGCTCGTCGAAAATGACGAATTTACACGATACATGATGCGCGAGATCATCACTGCCCTTGGGGTCGAAGTCGGTATTGCAGAGAATGGCCAGACTTGCATCGACATGGTCAGCAGCGCCCCAAGCGAATACGGCCTGATCCTGATGGATCTTCACATGCCGCTGCTTTCGGGGATCGACGCAACCAAGAAGATTCGGGAAGCCCCGATGAATCCCCCCAACAATGTACCGATCATCGCGGTGACCGCAGATGCGGCGTATCACGACGAGGCGGTTGTCAAGAAGCTGGGCATGGACGGTTTTACACCTAAACCAGTTTCTCCGGGCCGGATTCTCAAAATAATCGACAAATTTTGCACTGCGGCATAGATCCCGCGCTTCACATCCCGGACAGCTTCGGGAGTGGATACATTCTTTTTGACATTTTTTCGAAGCGGCTGACGACAAATGGAAGATATGGATCAGAAGATGAGTGCTGGTACCAGCTCTGCCTCGCCGGAAGGAGAAGAGGAAAATGGCCTCCATGTGGTCGGCATCGCCGCTTCCGCCGGCGGGCTGGAGGCGCTGTCTTCCCTGGTGCAGAACCTTCCGCCGGCAGCCAACGCCATCTATGTCATCGCGCAGCACATGTCGCCCACTCACAAAAGCGTGCTGTCATCTCTGATTGCACGCGAAACCAAGCTGCCTGTCATGGAGCTGGGGCGCGAGACCCAGCCGGAAGCCGGCACAATCTACATCACACCGCCGGACACCGACGTGGTGCTGGAACATGGCGTCTTGCGGCTGCGCAATCCTGCTGGCCATCCCGCTTCCCCCAAACCCTCGGCTGACCGCCTGTTCAAGAGCATTGCCGAAGAATGCGCGGAGCGCTGCGTTGGTATCGTGCTGTCCGGAACGGGCAGCGATGGCAGCTATGGTGTGCAGGCCATCCGTGAATGCGGAGGCATCACCATTGCCCAGGATCCAGGTTCGGCAAAATACGACGGTATGCCAGTCTCTGCCATTGAAACCGGCTGCATCGACCTGAAATTGACACCGGAGCAGATCGGCCTGCAATTCGAAAAGATCCTGACCAGGCCGCGCAATCTGGCGCTGCTGCAGCCCGACGCGGATGAACCCAGCAAGCTGAGCGACCTGTTTGCCATCCTGATGGCCCGGACCCAGGTGGACTTTGCCAACTACAAGGAAAACACCATAAACCGGCGGGTGGCCCGGCGCATGACAGCGCTCGGCATTGAGAACTACGAGAGCTATGTCGACTATTGCAGATCAAATCTCGAGGAAGTCGACGCGCTGCACCGGGATCTGCTGATCTCAGTCACCCGTTTCTTCCGCGACCCGGAACAATTCCGCAAGCTGAACGACCAGTTGGAAAAGCAGCTGGCAAGTCGTGGCCCCGGCCCGATCCGGGTTTGGGTGGCCGGCTGCGCCACTGGAGAGGAAGCCTATTCAATTGCGATCCTGATCGCAGAACTGCTTGGCGGCCTGCACGCCCTGACCAAGAGCAACGTGCAGATCTTTGCAACTGACATCGACCAGAATGCTATCGAAATCGCGCGCAAAGGTATTTACCCGGCATCGGCAGTGCAGGATATTCCTTCCGCCTACCTGAAGGAATACTTCATCCTCGGTGAAGGCGACATCTCTGTCCGCCAGGAGCTGCGCAATGTCACGCTGTTTTCGCGTCACAATGTTTTCCAGGATCCCCCCTTCATCAATATCGACCTGATCACCATCCGCAACGTTCTGATCTATTTCAATCTGGCGCTGCAGGAACGCGTTCTCTCCCGGCTGCACTACTCGCTTTCCGCAAGCGGGCTGCTGTTCTTGGGAACGTCGGAAACCGTTGGTGAAATGGGCATCTACTTTGAAGCCCGGCAAGGTGCTGACAAGATTTTCGGCAAACGCCGCGGGATTTCCAGGGAACTAACGATCTCCCACAGCTCAACCGGTGGCGCCTACGCTCGATCTGCTGAGCTTCGTAAGACCGCAACGCAATCAGCGGCAGAGCAATCGGATCAGGTCAGCCTGTCGCTTGCCCGCTCTGTTGCGCCTAATGGGCTGATTTGCACCCGCAATGGTGACATCATCGAAGTACTGGGCGATATCAGTGTCTACAGCGAAATCCGCGCAGGCATGTCAACGTCGCTGAACGTTAAAATGCTGATCGATCCGCTGAGGAGCGAAGCTTCAAGCCTGATCGCGGTTGCCACACGCAAGGAAGAGCGCCGCGACGGGCGCTGGCACAATCTGTCTCTGCCCACCGGCAATCGGGTCCAATTGCAAGCCTTTCCATTCTTCAGCCACAAAGGTGGAGAACTACATTGCCTGCTGGTAATCAATTCCAAGTTTGAGGAGCAGAGGGAACTCAACCTGGAGGACATTTCAGATCGCGATCAGCGCGAATACGTTGAACGAATGGAGCAAGAGGTCCGGTCTACCCAAGAGGCGCTGCAGCAAACCATCGAAGAACTGCAGACCGCGAACGAGGAACTGCAATCCACAAATGAGGAATTGCAGTCAAACAACGAAGAATTCCAAGCCACCAATGAAGAGCTGGAAACGTCCCACGAGGAGTTGCAATCCACCAACGAAGAGCTGCTGACCGTCAACGAGGAATTGCAGATCAGTTCAGCGGAACGCCAGGCTCTGGCCTCAGAGCTGGAGGCGATGCTGGTGTCGTCGCCCTATGCGGTGGCGCTGGCGGATCAGGCGCTGATCATCCGGCGGCTTTCGCGCGTGGCACAGGACGTGCTTGGAATCGGCGAGCTTCCGCCAACCGGGCTGCACCTCAGTCAATGCCACCTGCCTGCCGGTTTCCCGGCTTTGGCGCCGATTGCAAACTCTGTGCTGCGGCTGCAGGAAACCCGACGCATTCCGGTTTTCTCAGGCAGCGAATACTACACTCTGATCCTGGCCCCAGTGCTTGATCAGCACCAGAAGCTGATCGGTATCTCGATCACCGTGTCCCGTTTCGATAACGAGCCCTTTAACCAAGTCCTGAAGCTGGTCAGCAAGGTCACCAACGTTGGTTTCTGGACGCAAAACCTGCAATCCAATGAGACTTACCTCTCCCCGGAATCCCACTCCATTCTGGGAATCGATGACTCCGAGGCAGGCCTCGATCTTGAGGAACTGCTGGCCCGGGTCCATCCGGAAGACCAGCCCCGCCTGCAAACGCGGCTGGAAAAGCTGATGAAAGAAGGAGGGTCTTTTGAGTACGAAGCCCGTTTCTTCGATGATGCGGGTAACACGCTTGGCATAGCGGGAAGCATGATGATCTTTCAGGATTCCCACGGCGAAAACTTCCAGCTGATTGGCGTGTGCTGGAACAAAGCGAAATTCGAAGAACGCAATCTGATGCTGGGGTCCAGCGCAGCAGTGCTGAACCACTTCTTAGTAGGCACTTTTTCCTTTGATGTCAGGAACAATGTGCCGCTCTGGAATGCGCCGATGTATAACCTGCTGGGGTGTGATCAGGACAAGGACGTGCCATCCGTGGAAACGCTGCTGGAGCGCCTCCATCCGGAGGATCGTGACTATGTGAACGACGGGCTGCAGGACGCGCTGACTGCAGGACAGCCCTTCCTGTACCCGATCAGGCTGAAGGGCGCAGATGGCAGCTACCAAAGCGGTGAGCTGTTTGCTCAAGCCCGTCAGGACGCAGCCGGCCGCACGACCCATGTCTTTGGCGGTATGAAGCTTTACCGGAGCGGACCAGAGTGAACCAGGCGCGCTTAAGAAAAATACGCCCGGAGCGCACGTGCGCCCGGTTTTGGCTTCGGCAGCTGTGCCTTCACTCAAAACGCCGTGAAACTTACGACGACCGGCTTTGATGCAGTTACCGGCGGGAAATGACGCCCTGAATGATGAACTTTTGGGGAGAGCCTATCTGGCCTCCCCCTACGCATCATTCATTCTCGATTGGAACGGCCGTATTCTTGTCTGCAACCGGCGGGCAGAGCGCAGCTTTGCCTCCGGCTCCCAGCCTGGCTGCGGTGCGCTGAACGGGACCTGTATCAGCGAGCTGACGACGCTGGAAGCCGAGCGCGTTGTCGAGCGGCTGCGGCATGGTACGGCCAAGGGTGCCGTAACCCTGCCCATGACTGCTGGCATCCGCACGGCAGCATCTCCGGATACGGAATTCCGCATTTCGTTGCTGCGCTCCAATGCACAGGGTGAGCGGCTGATCCTGCTGACCCACGACCAGCTCAGGGTGACCGCGAATTCCCTCCGGCAGATGAACGGGTTGCGTGGCAGGCTGACCAGCGAGCTGCACAGCGCTAAGGACGCCAACCTGAAGCTGCAGGAAACTCTGCTGTCGATGGAGGCCTTCGCCCACGCAGCCTCCCATGACCTTCGCACCCCCATCAGCACCCTCACCGGCTCTTTGCATTATTTCTGGGAGCATTACGCCGGCGACCTGCCCGAAACAGCGCGGGAGTTCCTGCGGCACATGACCCGGGCCACCCAGCAGATGGATCGGCTGACAACCGAACTGCTGGACCATTCCGTGTCGACGTCCGCCAGAATAAACTTTCAGGAAATCGCCATACGGGACGCGGTGTCTGAAGCATGCACATGCCTGACGCAGGAACTGCAAGCCTGCAGCGGGAAAATCCGTGTCAACGGTGACGGCTTCCGGCTGCATGCAGATCCGACGCTGCTGCAGCTGGTACTCATAAATCTATTGTCGAACGCAATCAAATACCGGCATCCTGACCGGCAGTTGCAGATCACAATTGATCTCAGCGGCACCAGGCGGGATCAGTGGAAAATTTCGGTTGCCGACAACGGAACCGGCTTTGATCCGCAAGACCGGCACATGATCCTTCAGCCCTTTCACCGGGCGCACCGCGAAATAGAAGGCAGCGGCATCGGGCTGTCGACTTGCGCTGAGATCTGCCGCCGCCACAACTGGCTGCTCACTGCGGATGCAGAACCCGGCAAGGGCGCAATCTTCACCATTTCTTTCGGTTAGGAAAAAACCGGCTCAGCAGGCCTCAGCTGTCACCACCTGACCGGCGACATAGTCGATCATGCTCACAAGATCAGGCAGGTTGACCGGCTTGTGCAGCACCCAGCGGATATTGCGGCTCAGTCCAAACAGTTCTCCGCCGGTGAACAGGCGGCTGCCGGTTATGCAGACAACCGGCATTTCCGGGCGCATCAGAGCAGCATAGTCAGCCACAGGCAGCGACATTTCTTCTCCAATCTTCAGGTCGAGGATCAAAATACCTGCGTCAATGTCGGAAAGCGCCGCAATCGCTTCGGCACAACTGGCAACAGGTTTTACGTCATATCCGGCGTCTTGCAGGGCCATTGTGAAGGTAAAGCGGACACCTTGGTCATCTTCCAGGAGCAGCACCTTTGTTTTCATTACGCCACCATTACCGGCCCGCTGACTGAAAGCTGGCCTTGCCTCGCCTTTTGGCTGGCATTCTCCCTACGGGGAGCAACCCAGCATTCTCATGGCAAGAAACAGGTTACTTTTGCGATTCTTGCCACATAAAAAAGCTACTTTTAATTGTATTTTCTGTATACCGCTGAACCGTAACCTGTCCGTAAAACCCCTTGCAGTTTGCCGGTTCAGGCAGGCATGGGGGCCGCTTGCCGACCCCCATGCCGTAATTCGTCAGAGGCGCTCAATTGCCAGAGCAATGCCCTGACCGCCGCCGATGCACATGGTGATCAGCCCCTTGGAGCCACCAGTGCGCTCCAGTTCATAAAGCGTTTTCAGGGTGATAATGGCACCGGTTGCGCCCACCGGGTGGCCTAGCGCGATGGCACCGCCGTTGGGGTTCACCTTGGCCGGATCCAGCCCCAGCTCCTTGTTCACAGCCAGGGCTTGGGAGGCGAAGGCCTCGTTGGATTCAATAACATCAAAATCTGCGGCGGACAGCCCGGTTTTCTCCAGGAGGTTGCGCACCGCAGGCACCGGGCCGATGCCCATCACTTCGGGCCGGACACCGGCGTGTGCATAGCCAAGAATCCGGGCCTTAGGTTTCAGCCCGGCCCGCTCAGCCGCCGCTGCGGTGGCCAGCACCATGGCCGCAGCACCATCGTTGATTCCGCTGGCATTTCCGGCAGTTACCCGGCCGTCCTTCTGGAACACCGCACGCAAGCCCGCCAGTGCCTCGGACGTGGTGGGCTTGGGGTGCTCGTCCACTTCAAACGGCACCAGATCGCGCTTCACCTTCACCTCGACCGGCGTGATCTGGGACTTGAAATACCCGGCCTCAATCGCCGCGGCAGCGCGGGTCTGGCTGGTGAGGGCAAATGCGTCCATCTGTTCGCGGGTAATACCGTGCTCATCAGCGACATTCTCTGCTGTCACGCCCATATGACCGGTGCCGAAGGGGCAGTTCAGGGCGCCAAGCATCATGTCGAGCGACTTCACATCGCCCATCTTGGCGCCCCAGCGGCTTTGCTGGATGATGTAGGGGCTGCGCGACATGTTCTCGGCGCCGCCAGCCAGGGCGAACTCCGCATCCCCCATGGCAAGCGATTGAAAAGCCGATACAATTGCCTGCACGCCAGAGCCGCAGAGGCGGTTCACATTCATCGCCGGCACAACGTCTGGCACCCCCGCCTGCATCGCCGCGACCCGGCTCAGGTACATGTCGAGGGGCTCGGTGTTGATAATGTGGCCGAACACCACATGGCCGATCTGGCCGCCTTCCACCCCGGAGCGCTCCAGCGCCGCCTTGGACACGGTGGCGGCCAGGTCGATCGGCGCGGTATTTGCCAGCGCGCCGCCAAAGGTGCCGATGGCGGTGCGGGCACCGTTCAGGATCACGATGTCTGTCATTGGTCTTACTCCTCAACTCCTGCGTTGGCACCATTATGCGCCCGCAGCATGGACCTGTCTGCCGGGACGTGCCGTCATGGAAACGCCGCGTCACTCCCCGTGCACCCCTTGTACACCCCCTGTGCACCGCCGCGGCGCAGCATCCGCGTTTTGCCGGATCAATTGACAAATGCCGCCCATCGGCGCAGAGAATCCGTCATGACGGAAAACACAGACGATATCCTGACCCTGCTGCCCGCCCGCCTGAAGGAGGCGCGCCGCGCGCAAGGCTTAAGCCTGGAGGCGGTAGCAAACCTGTCGGGCGTCAGCCGCTCGATGGTGAGCCAGATCGAGCGCGGCGAAAGCTCCCCCACCATTGCGACGCTGTGGAACCTGACGCGGGCCCTGCAGGTGGATTTTGCGGGGCTGCTGGAAGCGGGCGACATGCAGGACCGGATCGAGGTGCTGCGCGCGGGCGATGTGCCCAAGATCGAGAACATGGGCCAGGGCTGCCGCATCCGCATCCTGTCACCGCCGGAAGAGGCCGGGGGGCATGAGGTCTATGACATCCGGTTCGACCAGGGCGGCGCGCTGGTAAGCCAGCCCCACACCCGCGGCGCGGTGGAGCAGCTGACGGTGCTGGAAGGTGAGATTGCGGTCAGCTCCGGCAATGCCAGGGACCAGCTTCAGGCCGGCGACACCGCGCGCTATGCTGCCGATGTCGCCCATTCGATCACCGCACCGGAGGGGCCGGCGCGGGTGTTTTTGATTGTGAAGAATGCGTAGCAAGAATCTTGGCCTAAAAGACGTACTGTATGTATTGATTGGCTCGACGGCACATCTGCCGCTTGTGGTCATAGACTTGCTCGGAATCTTCTCGCCCTTTTGCCTTAGTGAGCCTCTCTTTTTTCTCGGCCTCTCATCCACTGCTGTTTTAATCCTCGTTGCAGCAGCATATCTTGCGGTACTTACGTTCCTGCCAGCCATTGCAGGAGCGGCGCTTCGAAGGCTGAGAATTTTCCAAGGGTAACAGCCGGTTTCATCCCCTGCTCTCGGGACCGTGCCCCATGCCTGGAAGGCCAGGCCTTTTCATGAAATTCGGAAACGGCATCCATCGGCTTAAAACCCCCACCTTGTGCCTTTTATGCACATTCCCCTTGAACGACTCGGGGGACCGGCCCATATGTGGTCCGCTAACGTTATTCTTGTCGATCCACTGTCTCCCGTTCTGCGGCGTTATCAGTCTCTCGATCCAGACCGACTACGCCAGGCTGCCGCAGTTCCGCGGGCAGCATCAAAAAGGAGACTACGGATATGGCCACCGGCACCGTAAAATGGTTCAACACCACCAAAGGCTACGGCTTCATCGCGCCCGAGGGCGGCAGCAAAGATGTGTTCGTGCACATTTCCGCTGTTGAGCGTTCCGGCCTGACCGGCCTCGCCGACAACCAGAAAGTCACTTTCGACATCGAGCCCGGCCGTGACGGCCGCGAGTCGGCGGTGAACCTGGAACTGGCATAAGCCAGACAGCTTTGCTGATTGGAAGCGCGGCTCCCCTTGGGGGCCGCGTTTTCTTTTGGGCGGTCAGCCCTTGTCCGTCTCATCCCAGAGCTTCGGCTCCCACAGCTCCACCTTGTTGCCTTCCGGGTCCATGATCCAGGCGAAGCGGCCGTTCTCATGGGTGTCCGGCCCTTTCAGGATGGCAATACCTGCGGCCTTGAGCTGCGCGATCATCCCGTCCATATCGTCGATCCGGTAGTTGATCATGAAACCCGCGGTGCTGGGGTCAAACCAGGTGCCGTCTGCGTCGGCAGTGGCCCAAACTGTGAGGCCGCCGTCCTCTGCCGTGTCGTCCTGCCAGCTCAGGACCGCACCGCCGAACTCCTGCAGGTCCAGTCCCAGATGCTCGCTGTACCACTGTGCCAGCGCCTTGGCGTCGCCGTGCGCCTTGATGAAAACCCCGCCTATTCCCGTGACTCTGGCCATGCCGTGCCCTCCCTGTTGCCGGGGCAGATAGTCCGGTTCGGCGGAATTTCACTTATGCATTCCAGTTTCACGGATTTTTTTCCGCAATGCTGAAATCCTGTATTCCGGAAACACATCCGCTATGATAGACACGCGACTCGAGACACCAAAGGAGTTTGCGCATGTCCACTGCTTTTCTGACCGACATCTCCAACACGCTGGCCCAGATTGAGGCTGAGGGGCTGTACAAGCGCGAACGAATGATCACCTCCCCGCAGGGGGGCGAGATCACCGTGGGCGACCAGCAGGTGATCAACCTGTGCGCCAACAACTATCTGGGTCTGGCCGACCACCCCGCCCTGATCAAGGCCGCCAAGGACGCGATGGAGCCGAAAGGCTTCGGCATGGCCTCTGTCCGGTTCATCTGCGGCACCCAGGACATTCACCGGGAGCTGGAGCAGCGGCTGGCGAAGTTTCTGGGCAAGGATGATGCGATCCTGTTCGCGGCCTGTTTCGACGCCAATGGCGGGCTGTTTGAGCCGCTGCTGGGGCCGGAGGATGCGATCATCTCCGACAGTCTGAACCATGCGTCGATCATCGACGGCATCCGGCTGTGCAAAGCCAAGCGCTACCGTTACCTGAACAGCGACATGAACGATCTGGAGGCCTGGCTGAAGCAGGCCCGCGAGGACGGTGCGCGGCATATCATGATCGCGACCGACGGCGTGTTCTCGATGGACGGTTACCTGGCCAAGCTGCCGGAGATCCGGGCGCTGGCGGACAAATACGATGCCATCGTGATGGTGGATGACTGCCACGCCACCGGCTTCATGGGCGCAACAGGCGCGGGCACGCCGGAGCATTTCGGGGTGGACGTTGATATCGTCACCGGGACATTGGGCAAAGCACTTGGGGGGGCCATCGGCGGTTATATCGCCGGGCCGCAGCCAGTGATCGACCTGCTGCGGCAGCGGGCGCGGCCCTATTTGTTCTCCAATTCGCTGCCGCCATCCATTGTTGCTGCCGGGCTGGAGGCGATCCGGCTGGTGGAGGAAGGGGACGGCCTGCGGGCGCAGCTGTTCGAAAATGCGAAATACTGGCGCGCGGGGCTGGAAAAGCTGGGCTTTGACCTGCTGCCGGGTGAACATCCGATCATCCCGGTGATGCTGGGCGAGGCGCAGCTGGCGCAGGACATGGCGGCGCGGCTGTTCGACGAGGGCGTCTATGTCTCCGGCTTCTTCTTCCCGGTGGTGCCGCGCGGCCAGGCGCGGATCCGCACCCAGATGAATGCGGCGCTGACGCGGGAGGAGCTGGACCGGGCATTGGCCGCCTTTGGCAAGGTGGGCAAGGAACTGGGGGTGATCTGATGAGCCGTCCGAACACGATGAAGGCGCTGGAAAAGAGCCATCCGCAGGAAGGCCTGTGGATGGTACAGGCGCCGGTGCCGGAAATCGGCCCCGACGAGGTGCTGATCAAGGTGAAGAAGACCGGCATCTGCGGCACCGATATCCATATCTGGAACTGGGACGAATGGGCGTCGCACACCGTGCCGGTGCCGATGATCACCGGCCATGAGTTTGCGGGCGAGATTGTCGAGATCGGGCGCAATGTCACTGATCTGGAGGTGGGGCAGCGCTGCTCCGGCGAGGGTCATCTGATCAAGACCGACTCGCGCCAGAGCCGGGCCGGGAAGTTCCACCTGGACCCGGGCACCCGCGGCATCGGGGTGAATGAACAGGGCGCCTTTGCCCAGTATCTGAAACTGCCGGCCTTCAACGTGGTGCCGCTGCCGGAGGATATCCCGGATGAAATCGGCGCCATCCTCGACCCGCTCGGCAATGCGGTGCATACCGCGCTGAGCTTTGACCTGCTGGGGGAGGACGTGCTGATCACCGGCGCCGGCCCCATCGGCATCATGGCGGCGGCCGTGGCGAAACATGCCGGCGCGCGGCATGTGGTGATCACCGACATCAACCCGGACCGGCTGAGCCTTGCAGAACATGTGGTGCCGGCGGTGCGTGCGCTGAACGTGGCGCAGGAAGACCTGCAGGACGTGGTGCGCGAGTTGGGCTTGAAACAGGGGTTTGACGTCGGGCTGGAGATGTCTGGTTCGCAGGCCGCGCTCGATCAGATGGTGGAGGCGCTGGTGATGGGCGGCAAGATTGCCCTGTTGGGCATTCCGCCGGGCAAATCGCCGGTCGACTGGTCGCGCATCGTGTTCAAGGCGATCACCATCAAGGGCGTCTACGGCCGCGAGATGTTCGAGACCTGGTACAAGATGATCGCGATGCTGCAGAACGGTCTGGATGTGAGCCGGGTGATCACGCACCGGTTCGGCGTCGATGATTTCGCCGAAGGCTTTGCGGCGATGAAATCCGGCTCCAGCGGCAAGGTGGTGCTGGATTGGACATGAGCGCTGCTTGAGGGGGCTTTGCCCCCTCGCGCCTTTGGCGCTCACCCCAAGAGTTCTTGTGGAAAGATGAAAAAGCGGGTCAGGGTTCTAGCGGGGCCCTGCCTGCTTCGGTCAGCAGCCAGCAGTCGCGGCCCTCGAACACCGCTGCGGTGAGCGGACGGCCGTAGCCGGCGCCGCTGTCGAGGTTGATGCGGTTGCCATAGTGGCCGGGCTTGTCCACGGGCGTATGGCCATGCACGATCAGCTTTGGATGCGCGCCGGTGTGATCGTGGAACGGCTTCCGGATCCAGACCAGATCGTTCTCATGCTGCCGGGCAAGCGGCACCCCGGGACGAATCCCAGCGTGCACGAAGGCAAGCTCCGGCGTTTCATATAGGGCTGGAAGGCTGCGCAGAAATTCGGCGTGCAGCGCAGGAATTACCTCCTTGGCCCGGGCATGAAGAGCGTCGAGCCGGGTGCGGTCCTCGAATGTCAGCCCGTAGCTGGCCAAAGTCTCCACCCCGCCGATCCGCTCATGCAGCCAATGGTAGCCGATCAGCAGATGCGGGTCGTGGCGGGGCGTGTCTTCCAGAAACCACTCAAACATCCGGTCATGGTTGCCCTTCAGGCAGATCCAGTCGCGGCCCGCGGCCTGCCCCCGCATCAGCCGTTCGATCACGCCGCGGCTGTCCGGGCCGCGGTCGGTGTAGTCGCCAAGGAACACGATGCGGGCATCCGCGCCGCCGTCGGCCTCAATCAGCGCCAGTGCCTGCTCCAGCATCTCAAGCTGGCCGTGAATGTCGCCAATGGCGTAGATCGGGGAAGTCATCACCTGTCCTTTGCTGCTGCTGTTTTGATGCCGGATCGAGCCTTGCATCTCAACCCCGCAGAAATACCCGTGCCGCCGAATTTCCCCAAAAATCAGAGAAGTATGCTAGGCTGGCACTTCGAAATCCGCGGAGTTCCGGTGATGGGAGATACGGAACCGCGTCATGGGAGGGACAAACGATGAATGGAATTGCACGGCCGTTCATGCTGATTGCAGTGGTATGCGCCCTGGGCGGTATGGTTTGGGGGATCCAGATGTCTGCAAGCCAGGATCATCTGCTGTCGCCAGCACATGGGCATCTGAATCTGCTGGGATGGGTCAGCTGCTCAATCTACGCATTTTATTATCACCTGGTGCCTGGTGCCGGTGAAGGCACGCTGCCGCGGCTGCATCTGGCTGCTACAGTGCTGTCACTGGCACTGCTGGTTCCGGGTATTCCGCTGGCTATTCTGGAGCAGACAGAGGTGCTGGCAAAAGCCGGGTCGCTGGCGGCGCTGGCGTCGATGCTCCTGTTCGGCTTTGTTGTCCTGCGCAGCCGGCCGGAAAAGGCGGCATTCGTGCACCAGAGATAATAGGAAAAGCCCCCGCAGCAATGGCGGGGGCTTCTGCAAGAGACTGTCTGAACAGGTCAGGCAACGTCGAACTGCAGCGGCTTGATCTGGTTGAACAGCCCGGTTTCCGCCAGCTTGGCGCGCACCTCTGCCGGAACCTCGTTATCCACGTAGAGAAGCGCGATGGCTTCGCCGCCGGCCTCGGACCGGCCTAGGGTGAAGTTGGCGATGTTGACGCCGTGATCGCCCATGGTGTGGCCCAGGGTGCCGATGATGCCGGGCACGTCCTCGTTGGTGGTGTACAGCATATGCGCGCCCACATCCGCCTCGATGTTGATGCCCTTGATCTGGATGAACCGCGGCTTGCCGTCGGAGAACACGGTGCCAGCCACCGAGCGTTCGCGCTTGGAGGTCACCGCGGTCACCTTGATGTAGCCGTCAAAGGAGCCGGACTTGTCCTGATTGGTGGTGGAAATCTGAACGCCGCGCTCCTTGGCAACGACCGGCGCGGAGACCAGGTTCACCTCCGGGTTGGAGCGTTTCATGATGCCGGCAATGACTGCACAGTTCAGCGCGTCCAGGTTCATGCCCGCTGCAACACCATCGTAGAGGATGTTGATCGCCTTCAGCGGCTCGTCGGTCATCTGGCCCACGAAGGAACCCAAATGGTCGGCCAGCTTGATCCAGGGGCCCATGACCTTGGCCTCCTCAGCCGTCACGCTGGGCATGTTGAGCGCGTTTTCAACGGCGCCGGTCAATAGGTAGTTGGACATCTGTTCTGCCACCTGCAGGGCGACGTTTTCCTGCGCCTCTGTGGTGGCCGCGCCCAGGTGCGGGGTGCAGACCACATTCGGGAGGCCGAACAGTGCGTTTTCCTTGGCCGGCTCGACCGAGAACACGTCAAAAGCGGCGCCTGCCACATGGCCGGAGGTCAGCAGTTCGGCAAGCGCGCCCTCGTCCACAAGGCCGCCGCGGGCGCAGTTGATGATGCGCACACCCTTCTTGGTCTTCTCCAGGTTTTCCTTGGACAGGATGTTGCGGGTCTGATCAGTCAGCGGCACGTGCAGGGTGATGAAGTCGGCACGTGCCAGCAGCTCGTCCAGTTCGACCTTCTCGACGCCCATCTTGTCGGCCTTTTCCTGGCTCAGATAGGGGTCAAAGGCCACCACCTTCATCTTGAGGCCGCGGGCGCGGTCGCAGACAATGCCGCCGATATTGCCGGCACCGATCACGCCCAGGGTCTTGGCGGTCAGTTCGACCCCCATGAACTTGGACTTTTCCCACTTGCCGGCATGGGTGGAGGCGGAGGCCTCCGGCAGCTGGCGGGCAACCGCGAACATCATCGCAATCGCATGTTCGGCGGTGGTGATCATGTTGCCGAACGGGGTGTTCATCACAATGACACCGCGCTTGGAGGCGGCTTCCTTGTCGATGTTGTCGGTGCCGATGCCGGCGCGGCCGATCACCTTGAGGTTTTCGGCGTTCTCCAGGATCTTTTCCGTCACCTTGGTGGCGGAGCGGATCGCGAGGCCGTCATACTGGCCGATGATTTCTGCCAGCTTGTCCTTGTCCTTGCCCACATCGGGCAGGAAGTCCACGTCAATGCCGCGGTCGCGGAAGATCTGGACGGCGGCCTCGGACAGTTTGTCGGAGATGAGTACTTTGGGAGCCATGTCTGTGGTCCTTGGAATGTCTGTGCTGGGACGGCGGGCGTCGCCGCCCGCCAAAAAGGTTGCTCAGGCCGCTTCGGTCTGCGCGGCGATCTCGGCCTCGAAGGCCCATTTGATCCAGGGCATCAGGGCGGCCACGTCCGCGGCCTCCACCGTGCCGCCGCACCAGATGCGCAGGCCCGGAGGTGCGTCGCGGTAGGCACCGATGTCATAGGCCACGCCTTCACCTTCCAGACGTTTGGCCAAGGCCTTGGCAAAGGCAGCGCCGTCCTGGATGCGCTCGTCGGTGAACTTGAGGCAAACAGAAGTGTTGGAGCGGTATTCCGGCTGTTCCGCCAGGAAGGCGATCCAGGGGTTGTCCTGCACAAAGCTTTGCACTGCGGCCAGGTTCGCGTAGGCGCGCTCACGCAGGCCTTCCATGCCGCCCACCGTGCGGGCCCAGTCGAGCGCCAGCAGGTAGTCCTCCACCGCAAGCATCGAGGGCGTGTTGATGGTGGCGCCCTGGAAGATGCCATCAATCAGCTTGCCGCCCTTGGTCAGGCGGAAAATCTTGGGCAGCGGCCAGGCGGGGGTGTAGCTTTCCAGCCGCTCCACTGCGCGGGGGCTGAGAATGATCATGCCGTGCGCCGCTTCGCCGCCCAGCACCTTCTGCCAGGAGAAGGTGGTTACATCCAGCTTGTCCCAGGGCAGATGCTGCGCAAAGGCGGCGGAGGTGGCGTCGCAGATGGTGAGGCCTTCGCGGTCTGCCGGGATCCAGTCGCCGTTGGGGACGCGCACACCGGAGGTGGTGCCGTTCCAGGTGAAGACGACGTCATTGGTGAAATCGACGGTGGAGAGGTCGACGATCCGGCCGTAATCAGCGGTCTTGACGGTGGCGTCCAGCTTGAGCTGTTTGACCGCGTCCGTGACCCAGCCGGAGCCGAAGCTTTCCCAGGCCAGCATCTCGACGCCGCGGGCGCCAAGCAGGTTCCACATCGCCATTTCCACCGCGCCGGTGTCGGAGGCGGGCACGATGCCGATCTTGTAACCGGCGGGGATGTTCAGGATTTCCCGGGTGCCTTCGATCGCTGCCTTCAGCTTCTCCTTGCCCACCGCAGCGCGGTGCGAGCGGCCCAGCGGCGCGCCTGCAAGTTTGCTCAGATCAAAGACGGGGGGTTTGGCGCAGGGGCCGGACGAAAAACGCGGATTGGCCGGCCGCGCGGCAGGTTGTTCAATAGCCATAAATGCTACCCTTCCAGATAAGCGCCCCTCGTTGGGGAGGGGTGTCCCGCCATCAGAGCTAGTGTGCTGCAGCGCGGCACGCAACAGAAATTTCAGAAAAATGCGGCTGTTCATCTGTTTTTTGCGACATGAATTTCCACCATCGGAAACAGCCGCGCTGAAATGGCGCAAAGGGCCGCTCCTTATGATGCCCGCTGATTTCAGCAGATTTTTGCTGTCTGGCTGTTCCCGTGGCAGGGCGTTATGACATGTGCAGATAGCGCCGGAACGGAGCCTGCCGATGTACACCGCCACCCTGCTTTGCAACCCTGCCCGTCCGGTGCTGGAACCCGCGCTGATCGAATCGCTGCGCAATGCCTGGGGTGGTGATGAGGCGGTGTGGCTGGCACTGGGGGCGGCGGCCGAGTTTCCGTTGAAGCAGATGCCGGACAACCGTTGGGACGTCTGGGCAGACCTGCAGGGGATGGGCGTGGATCTGGTCATTCAGCCCAGCGCCGGGCGGAAAAAGAAAATGCTGCTGGCCGATATGGACTCCACCATGATCCAGCAGGAATGCATCGACGAGCTGGCCGAGGAGGCAGGCGTCGGTGCGCGGGTGAAGGACATCACTGCGCGGGCGATGAACGGCGAACTGGATTTCGAGGGCGCGCTGACAGAGCGGGTCGGACTGCTGAAAGGGCTGCCGGAATCGGTGATCGCCAAGGTGCTGGAGGAACGCATCACGCTGATGCCCGGCGGCAAGCAGCTGCTGGCGACGATGAAGGCGGATGGTGCCTATGCGGCGCTGGTGTCTGGCGGGTTCACGGCGTTTACCGCACAGGTCGCGGCGGAGCTAGGCTTTGACGAGAACCGCGCCAACACGCTGCTGGCCCAGGACGGCAAGCTGACCGGCGAGGCGGGCCGGCCGATCCTGGGGCGGGAGGCCAAGGTGGAGGCGCTGGAGCAGATCAGCGCCCGGCTGGGGATCGCGGAGGCGGATGTGATTGCGGTGGGCGACGGCGCCAATGACCTGGGGATGCTGAAGCGCGCGGGCGCAGGCGTGGCGCTTCATGCCAAGCCCTCGGTTGCGGCGGAATGCGATATCCGCATCAACCACGGCGACCTGACGGCGCTCTTGTACATCCAGGGCTATGCCCAGGACGAATTCAAAGGCTGATCCTCAACATGCTGGAAGTGGGTATTGAGACCCTGCTGCTGTTGCTGGCGGCGGGGTTTGCCGCAGGGTTCATCGACGCGATTGCCGGCGGCGGCGGGCTGATCACGGTTCCGGTGCTGCTGCTGGCTGGGGCCAATCCGGTGACGGCGCTGTCGACCAACAAGATCCAGGGGCTGTTTGGCGCGGCGACGGCGGCGGCCACCTACGCGCGCGCCGGGCATGTTGACCTGAAGGCCCAGGTCGGGCCTGCTCTGATCGCCTTTGCGGCCGCAGTTGCGGGTGCGTTTCTGGTCGCCTACCTGCCCACCGAATGGATCCGGGTGATCCTGCCGGTGCTGCTGATCGGGATTGCCATTTTCTTTGCGCTGAAAAAGGGGCTGGATGATCTGGACCGGCAGCGCCGCCTGTCCCCTGCCCTGTTCACCGCCCTCATCGTTCCGCTGTGCGGGGCCTATGACGGGTTGCTGGGGCCTGGCGCGGGCAGCTTCTACATGCTCGCCTTTGTGTCGCTGGCGGGCTACGGCATCCTGCGCGCAACCGCCCATACCAAGCTGCTGAATTTCGCCTCTAATGCAGGGGGTCTGCTGGCGTTTTCCTTCGTTGCGACGCCCTGGTGGATTACCGGCCTGCTGATGGGCTGTGCCCAGATTGCCGGGGCGCGGGCAGGTGCGGGACTGGCCAAGAAGCAGGGGGCCAGGGTAATCAAGCCGCTGCTGGTGGTGACCTCTGTCTCGCTCGCCGCCAAGCTGCTGTGGGATATGATCTAAAGTCAGCTCTGGCTCCACCCTATATTTAACATTTCTATTAATTAACAATCATGCTAATAAATTGCATGACACCGATTCTGAAATCCTTTGCCGCGCTGTCGGACGAAACCCGCCTGATGATTGTGGATCAGCTGATTACTGAGGGCGAACTGCCCGCCGGTGATCTGGCCCCCGGCGCAGGCATTTCTGCGCCCGCAGTCTCGCGCCATCTGAAGGTCCTGCGCGAGGCCGGGCTGGTGACCCAGCGCGCCGAGGGCACCAAGCGGCTGTACTCCGCCTGCCCGGAAGGGCTGCGGATGATTGCTGAATGGACCCAATCACGCCGTGCCTTCTGGGAAGGGAGCCTGGACAGGCTGGAAGCGGCCCTGATGGAGGACGAGGCATGAGCGACCTGCAGCTGAAGCGGACATTTCCGGTCAGCCCGGAGAAACTGTTTGCCTGGGTGACAACGCCGGACAAGCTGCTGCAATGGTGGGGGCCGGAAGGGGTTACCATTCCGGAACATGACCTGAACCTGAGCCGCACCGGCCCCTGGTATTCGATCATGCAGAACAGCGACGGCCAGCGCTTCCATGTTTCCGGCCAGGTGACCCATGTGGATGCGCCGAAATCCGTCGGCTTCACCTGGGCCTGGCACGAAGACGACGGCAGCCGCGGTGCCGAGAGCCATGTGACCTTCACCATCGCTGCTGCTGGAGATGGCGCCCTGCTGCTGGTTGATCACCGCGATCTTGGCGACGACGGTATCGCCGCGCGCCACGAAGAGGGCTGGACCTCCACCCTGCGCAAATTGGAGGCGCTGCTAGCCGCAAAGACCTGATCCATCAACGAAACCAAGGGAGTAGATCAATGCCACAGTTCATTTTTGCCTATCACGGCGGCAAGACCCCGGAGAGCGAGGAAGAGGGGGCCAGGGTCATGCAGGCCTGGAAGGACTGGATGGGAGGTATGGGCGATGCCCTGAAGGTGCCGGGCGCCCCGGTTGGGATGTCCAAGACCGTCAGCGCCGGCGGGATTGTGGATAATGGCGGCGCCAATCCGCTGTCAGGCTATTCGGTGGTGGAAGCCGCGGATCAGGATGCCGCCTGCCAGATGGCCAAGGGCTGCCCGATGGTAGCAGACGGCAGCGGCTCAGTTGAAGTCGCTGAAATCATCGACATGGAAATGTAAGAAAATGCCCCGGTCCTGGACCGGGGCATTTGCATTTAGAACAGCAGTTCGGCGGCGGGGCGGATGGATCCGCATTCCAGCCCGCGGCGGCTGTAGAGCATTTTGTTCATGTATTTTGCGGTCTCGGGGTTATCCGCATCCAGCACGCCAAGGCTGACCATCAGCGCCGCAATGGCGCATTCGCTGGCGCGGGTACTACCATCGGAGATCTTCAGTGCGACGCCCAGTTTCTGCTCCGGCAGGATGGCGATGAACACCGCCTCAGCCCCGGTCTTGATCGCCACCTTGCCGCCCATGGCGCGCATCAGGTTGGTGCAGCAGCGGGTTTCGCCTGCAACCAGTTCGGGATGCGCGGTCATGGCCGCGACCAGCTGCTGCGCCGCCTCGGACGCTCGGTCGGAGCGGTCCGCGGCGCTGGCAAACCAGGCCATTGAGCGCGCCAGCCCGGTTACGGTAGTGGCAAAGTTCGGTGCCGAGCAGCCGTCGATGCCATAGGCCGGGCTGTCCTGACCGGTGGTTTCCTCAAACGCTGCAAGGCAGGCCTGCTGCACCGGGTGATCCACCTCGATGTATTCGGCATTGCCGCCCAGATACTGGTTCAGCGTCAGAAAACCCGCGTGCTTGCCGGAGCAGTTGTTGTGCACCTGGCAGGGGCTGCTGTCGGTCTTGATCAGCTCATTGCGGGCGGGAATGTCGTCCGGCAGCTGCGGGCCGCAGCGGAAATCGTCATCATTCATGCCCAGCTGATCCAGCCAGGCGTTGACCCGGTCGGTGTGGATATGCGCCCCGTTGTGAGAGGCACAGGCCAGCGCCAGCTGTTCCGGGTTCAGACCATAGCGCGCGGCAGCGCCGGAGGTGATCAGCGGCAGCGCCTGGATCATCTTGGCGGAGCTGCGCGGATAGATGACTGCGTCCGGATCGCCCCAGCTGCGCACCACCTGGCCGCTGTCGTCGCAGATGACGGCATGGCCCAGATGCAGGCTTTCCAGCAGCGGGCCGCGCCAGACTTCGGCCATGGGCACTGGATTCGGCATGATGTCTCCCCTCATGTTTTCTGGGCGAAATCCTGCCAAAACGCACTTTCGCCCGTGGTGCTAGTTACGTTAGTGTGCTTGTGTAGCGCAAGCGAAGGGATCGGGACCAGACAGCGGTTGAACGCTGCGGGCCCTTTGCTTGGTTTTGAGGTATGAAAGAACAGTCTTGGAGTCGGGACAAATGGCATTGAAACTCGCCCGCGTGGCCGCGGGCCTGTGTCTGGCAGCATTGGCAACCGCCGCAACAGCACAGGAAACGTCGAACAACCGGGTTGCGGCCAAGGTGGATTGGAGCGTTTTCGAGGGCAATGACCCGAACGAATGCTGGGGGGTTTCCGCACCGAAGGAGACCGTGAACACCCGCGACGGCCGCGTCGTTGCGGTGCGCCGCAGCGAGATCCAGCTGTTTGTCACCTTCCGCAGCAGCGATGCGCCCAAGGGCGAGGTGAGCTTTACCGGAGGTTATCCGTTTGCGCCGGGATCAACCGTGAACATGGCGATCGGCGAGTCCGAGTTCGAACTGTTCACCGAGGGCGAATGGGCCTGGCCGGCAACCCCTGCAGATGATGCCAAGATCGTCACCGCGATGAAGCGCGGCGCCGATGCGGTGCTGACCGCACGTTCGGCGCGCGGCACCCAGACCAAGGACACGTTCTCTTTGCTGGGGTTCACCGCAGCAGTGGAAGACGCCGAAAAGCGCTGCAGCAAGTAAGCCGCGGCAGGTGTGCAGACAGGGCAAACCCCGGCCATCGCCGGGGTTTTCTTGTTAAAGACCGGAGCGGCGCGTAACATGAGGCAGGAGGTGCCCGCCATGCTGCGCAAAGTTGCTTGTTGTTTTGCTCTGGCAGCAACGCCCGGATTTGCCGATCCCGCGCTGGAGTGCGGCGATGCCGGCTCTCAGGTGGAAATCGGCGAATGTGTTGCCGACGACGAGGAGCGTGTGGAAGCCGCATTGGCCGCGGCATTGCGTTTTGCGCTGGATGCCGCTGAAGAACTGGACAACGTCACCGAACGGGTTGTTGCGGTTCCGGCGCTTGAGGCAGGGCAAAAGGCGTGGGAAGCCTACCGTGAGGAGCATTGCGCCTTTGTCGGGGCAACATACGGCGGCGGATCCGGCACAGGCATTGCAATCCGCTCCTGCTGGACGTCGCTTGGCCGTGCAAGGGTTGATGAGCTGATGCGCTACGCCCAGTAGAGGGCTCTGCCCGCAATTTCACAGGATTCCTTTTGATCTCCGATCGAAATCCTATATAGAGCCGCATCCGCTCACCATGACCCGAGGCTTTTGCCATGACCGCCAGCGCGCCGATCACTCAGGACGTAATGACCCTGCCCCGCAAGGAGCCCGAGGGCGGCAAGATCAATCTTGTCGGCCTGACCCGCGAGCGGATGCGCGAAGTGCTGATCGAGCATGGCACGCCGGAGAAGCAGGCCAAGATGCGGGTCGGCCAGATCTGGCAGTGGATCTACCAATGGGGCAAGCGCGACTTTGCCGACATGACAAACCTGGCCAAGGCCTACCGCGCGCAGCTGGCGGAAACCTTTGAAATCCGCATCCCCGAGGTGGTGAGCAAGCAGGTGTCGACCGACGGCACCCGCAAATACCTAGTGCGGATCAACGGCGGCCACGAGGTCGAGGTGGTCTATATCCCCGAGGATGACCGCGGCACCCTGTGCATTTCCTCCCAGGTGGGCTGCACCCTGACCTGCTCCTTCTGCCATACCGGCACCCAGAAGCTGGTGCGCAACCTGACCCCGGCGGAGATTGTCGGCCAGGTGATGATGGCGCGCGACGATCTGGAGGAGTGGCCGGTGCCGGGTGCCCCAAAGGACGAGACGCGGCTGCTGTCCAACATTGTGCTGATGGGCATGGGCGAGCCGCTCTATAACTTCGACAACGTGCGCGACGCGATGAAGATTGCGATGGATCCGGAAGGCATCTCTCTGTCCCGCCGCCGGATCACCCTGTCGACCTCCGGCGTGGTGCCGGAAATTGCCCGGACAGCCGACGAAATCGGCTGCCTGCTGGCGATTTCATTCCACGCGACCACCAACGAAACCCGCGACGTGCTGGTGCCGATCAACAAGCGCTGGAACATCGACGAGCTCCTGCAGGCGCTGGCGGATTATCCGAAAGCGTCCAACTCTGAGCGGATCACTTTTGAATACGTGATGCTGGACGGGGTGAACGACAGCGATGAGGACGCGCACCGGCTGCTCGACCACATCAAGCGCTACAACATCCCGGCCAAGATCAACCTGATCCCGTTCAACGAATGGCCGGGCGCGCCCTACAAACGGTCCTCCAACAACCGCATCCGGGCCTTTGCCAATATCATCTATCAGGCGGGCTATGCCTCGCCGATCCGCAAGACCCGGGGCGATGACATCATGGCCGCCTGCGGCCAGCTGAAATCGGCCACCGAACGCGCCCGCAAAAGCCGCAAGCAGATTGAGGCCGAAGCCGGGATGAAGTGACCGATCCAGCTGTCTGCCGGCATGCCGGTAAATCTTCAGATCAGGCCGCCGCGGGCGGCCTTTTTTGTTTGCGCAGCGCGGGACCAATCCCATCCCGCAGGTTCCACCGCCCCAATTTTTCCCAATTCCAGCTCAATTTCCGCCGATTCCTGCAGACAGTTTCCAAATTACGGACAGTCAATTTCAAAAGGAATCAAAGGATGTCCCCGATGGAACAGAATACGGCCATGATCGAAGCTGGCGTGCTGGAACTGGTGCGCAGCGAACGCGAAAAAGCGCTGAGCCCGCGGGAATGGAAATTCCGCCTGCGCGGATACGGCTATGCGGTGAAAACCGTAGGCGGCGCCCAGGTTCTGACCCGGCTGACCACAGGCACGGCCCTGGGAAAACTGCCGCCGGAATTCAGCTGAACCCGGCAGCAGCAGACAGATTACCCTGACTTAGCGTTCGCGGCCCGGCAGGCTGTCGCGCGGCGGTGCGGGCTCCCAGTTTTCAATGATTTCCACCGCTTCCTGGGCGGTGTCGACCACACGAAACAGGTCCAGATCCTGATCGGAAATGGTGCCGGCATCGGCCAGCGCCTCCCAATTGACGATCTTGTTCCAGAAATCCTTGCCGAACAGCAGGAACGGCACCCGCTCCATGCGGCCGGTCTGGATCAGGGTCAGGCTCTCGAACAGCTCATCCAGGGTGCCAAAGCCGCCCGGGAACACGGTAATCGCCCGCGCCCGCATCAGGAAATGCATCTTGCGGATGGCGAAATAGTGGAAGTTGAAGCTGAGATCCGGTGTCACATAGCCGTTGGGCGCCTGCTCATGAGGCAACACAATTGACAGGCCGACAGAATGGCCGCCGGCATCCTGAGCGCCGCGGTTGCCCGCCTCCATCACACCCGGACCGCCACCGGTCACCACGACGTTATGGCGGCCGCCGCTCTCCTTGGACTTTTCGGTCATCAGCCGGGCAAACTCACGCGCTTCATCGTAGAAATGCGACAGGTCGGCCAGCGTCTGGGTGCGTGCCTTGTCCTTATGCGCGGGATCCGGAATGCGGGCGCCGCCGAACATCACGATGGTGCTTTCGATGCCATGTTCGTTCAGCATCAGCTCCGGCTTCAAAAGCTCCAGCTGCAGGCGCACCGGGCGCAGTTCATCCCGGCACAGAAACTCGTCATCCGCAAAGGCCAGCCGGTAGGCAGGCGCCTGGGTCTGCGGCGTAGCGGGCACATGTTCGGCCCGGTCCCGGTCGGAATGTGCGTCGCGGAAACGGCTGTGGCGATCTTCGGTCATTTGCAATCCAGGTAAGAAATAACAGGACTTCCTTTGTAACCCTCATTGGCCGTTAGCGCCAATCAAGAAAGCAGGAAACGCGCTGTTCCGCTTGCGCCCCGCCCCGGCGCGGCTAAGGTTCCGGCCAGGCAGGCAGGGAGGAATGCGCATGGACTGGCAAAGTGAAATCGAAGCGGCAGCAGAGCGCATCCGCCCTCACGTGCAGCAAACGCCCGTAATGGAGGCCCGCGGGTTCGGCCTGGACTACCCGGTGGAACTGAAGCTGGAGCACATGCAGCACACCGGCAGTTTCAAGGCCCGCGGTGCCTTTTACACGCTGCTGAGCCAGGAAGTGCCCGCGGCCGGGCTGGTTGCGGCCTCCGGCGGCAATCACGGGGCAGCCGTTGCCCATGCCGCGCATCAGCTGGGCCACAAGGCGCGGATTTATGTGCCCGAGATGGCAGGCCCCGCCAAGATCTCCCTGATTGAGCGCACCGGCGCCGATCTGCAAGTGGTATCCGGCGCCTATGCCAATGCGCTGGAAATGGCGCAAGCCTATGAACGGGAAACCGGGGCCATGCAGGTCCATGCCTATGATGCGCCGGCAACCGTGGCGGGCCAGGGCACCTGTTTTGCCGAGTGGCAGGCCCAGGGACTGCAAGCCGACACCCTGCTGATTGCAGTAGGCGGCGGCGGGCTGATCAGCGGTGCGCTGGCCTGGTTCCAAGGCGCCCGGAAGATCGTCGCCGTGGAGCCGGAAACCTCCTGCGCGCTGAACGCGGCGCTGGCAGCCGGGCAACCGGCGGATGTCGAGGTCTCAGGTGTGGCAGCCAACGCGCTGGGGGCAAAACGCATCGGCAGCATCTGCTTTGAGCTTGCCGCGGCGCAAGGTGTCACGTCCCTCACTGTGCCGGACAGCGCCATCACGGTGGCCCAGACAGCGCTCTGGCGTGAACGCCGGATCCTGGTGGAGCCCGCAGGCGCCACCGCGCTGGCGGCGCTTATGTGCGGCGTTTACCGTCCCGCCGCTGGAGAGCGCGTTGCAGTGCTGATCTGCGGCGGCAACATTGCCCCGGATCCTCTGGGATAACCCTTGCAGCAATCCGCAGGCAGCCCTATCGCAACACCATGTCCGCAACCATCGCCGATACAATCTATCTGAGCCTGAGCGAGCGCATCATCACCGGTGCGCTTCCGGCAGGCGAAAAGCTGCGCCAGGATCACATCGCGCGCGAGTTCGAAGCCAGCCATGTGCCGGTGCGCGAGGCGCTGTTGCGGCTGGAGGCGCACGGGCTGGCAGTTTCCGAACCGCGGCGCGGCACCAGGGTCAGCGCCCTGAACCCCGCTGAAATCCGCGAAGTGATTGAGATGCGGGTGGCGCTGGAGGTGCTGGCCCTGACCCACGCCTTCCCCCGCCTGACAGCCGAGGACATAGAAACCGCCGACGCCGCCCGCCTGGCCTGCGATGCAGCTGAGGACATGGCCAGCTGGGAACGGCTGAACCGCGCCTTTCACCGGGTCATCCTGGCGCCCTGCGCGATGCCGCGGCTGCTGGCCTCGATCGACGATCTGCATATTGCCGCTGCCCGGCATCTGTTCGCCAATTGGCAGCATCAATGGAGCCGCCGGGTGGACGCCGATCACGCCGCTATTGTTCAGGCGATGACCCGGCGCGATGCTGCCGGAGCCTGTGAAATCCTGCGCCGCCACTTGCGCCGGGTGCGCTGACCGGCAGGAACCCGGCAAAACGCCGTCAGGGGCGGCAATTTGGACGCAATCCGGACATGACCTGCAGGCAGTTTGCCGGTATGAAGCTCCGAATCTAACCAATGCCGGAGGAACATCCATGTCCAACGCCCAGCTGGAAGCAGCAATCGAAGCCGCCTGGGAGGCGCGCGACACCATCACCCCCGCCACCACCGGCGAGCAGCGTGAAGCCATCGAAGACACCCTGAACGCGCTTGACTCGGGCAAGCTGCGGGTGGCCGAGAAGCTGGAGAGCGGCGACTGGCACGTGAACCAGTGGGCCAAGAAGGCCGTGCTGCTGGGCTTCCGCATCAAGGACATGGAAATCCACGAAGGCGGCCCGCAGGCCGGCGGCTGGTGGGACAAGGTCGACAGCAAATTCAACGGCTGGGGCGAAGCTGACTGGAAATCCGCAGGCTTCCGCGCGGTGCCGAACTGCGTGGTCCGCAAATCCGCCTATATCGCGCCAGGCGCGGTGCTGATGCCCTCTTTCGTGAACCTCGGCGCCTATGTTGACGAAGGCACCATGGTGGACACCTGGGCGACCGTCGGCTCCTGCGCCCAGATCGGCAAAAACGTGCACCTGTCGGGCGGCGTCGGCATCGGCGGCGTGCTGGAACCGATGCAGGCCGGCCCCACCATCATTGAGGACAACTGCTTTATCGGCGCCCGTTCCGAGGTGGTCGAAGGCTGCATCGTGCGCGAAGGCTCGGTTCTGGGCATGGGTGTCTTCATCGGCAAATCGACCAAAATCGTCGACCGGGAAACCGGCGAAGTGATGTACGGCGAAGTGCCGCCCTACTCGGTTGTTGTCGCGGGTTCGATGCCGTCCAAGAACAACATCAGCCTCTACTGCGCGGTGATCGTGAAGCGCGTTGATGAGAAGACCCGCTCCAAGACAGGCATCAACGAGCTGCTGCGCGACTGACCCGCACCGCAAGCCTGAAGAAAAGAACGCGCCTCTTGCGGGGCGCGTTTTTCTTTTGTTTCTGGCGGCCGACGGCTTGCCCCCCAACTGCAAACCCCTTGCCGCGCAATAAACATGGCGCTAATGATATTATATCTACACATAAGAGAGTCAGATGCAGACCATTTTCGCCCAGCGCGCCCGCCTGCCCCAAGGATGGGCTGAGAACCTCCGGCTGACAGTAGACAACGGCCGGATTGCCTCAGTGGAAACCGGTGCCCAGCTGCAAGCTGGGGACGCGCAGGCAGACGTGCTTCTGCCGTCTCTGGGCAACCTGCACTCCCACAGCTTCCAGCGCGCCATGGCCGGAATGACCGAGTACCGAGCCGCCGGCAAGGACAGCTTCTGGACCTGGCGCGACCTGATGTACCGCTTTATGGACCGCATCACGCCTGATCAATACGAGGCCATTGCCGCGCTGGTGTTCATGGAGATGCTGGAGGCCGGCTACGCATCTGTCGGCGAGTTCCACTACGTCCACCACCAGCCCGGCGGTGCGCGTTTTGCGTCGGTGACAGAGCTGAGCGAGCGGGTGTTTGCGGCGGCCAGCCAGACTGGCATCGGCCTGACGCACCTGCCGGTGCTTTACACCTATGGCGGAGCAGGGAAACAGGCTCTAAGCGGGGGGCAGCAGCGGTTTGGCAATTCGGTTGGCGCGTTTTTCGAACTGGTTGAACGCGCCCGGGGCATTGCCGCGCGGGACCTGCCCCAGGATGCCCGCGTCGGCATCGCACCGCATTCGCTGCGCGCCACATGCCCGGAGGATCTGGCCGAGGTGCTGCAGATCCAGAACGGGCTGCCGGTGCACATCCACATCTCCGAGCAGCCCAAGGAAGTGGCCGACATCAGCGCCTGGCTGGGCGCGCGGCCTGTTGAATGGCTTCTGGAAAACACAGCCGTTGATGGCAAATGGTGCCTGATCCACGCCACCCATATGACCAGTGCTGAGACCATCGGCATGGCGCGCTCCGGCGCCATTGCGGGCCTCTGCCCGATCACTGAGGCCAATCTGGGCGACGGGCCGTTCAACGGGGTAGAATACTTGGCGCACGACGGGGCATTTGGGGTTGGTTCAGACTCTAATGTACGGATATCGCTGCCGGAAGAGCTGCGGACGCTGGAGTACTCCCAACGCCTGCGGGATCTGGCGCGCAATGTGCTGGTGCCGGGTGAGGGCTCGGTTGGCGAGACGTTGTACTTGGGAGCGGCAAAGGGCGGCGCGCAAGCGCTTGGGCGCGATGCCGGGCGGATCGAGGAAGGCGCGCTGGCGGATCTGGTGGCGATTGACAGCACAGTGTCGGCCCTCTGCGCGTTGAAACCGGAGCAGATGCTGGACGGTCTCTGCTTTGCGGCTGGCGATGACACTGTAACGGATGTCTGGAGCGCCGGCCGCCATGTGGTACAACAGGGCCGCCATATCGCACGGAACAGCGTGGTTGCAGCCTACAAGATGGCAATCAAGGAACTGCTGAACAGTCTCTAAACAGGCAGTATCCGCCCTTGGACAACAGTGCCGCCGCCGGTGATCAGCGCGGCGCCGGCGCCTTGTGTAACAATCCCTTCGCCGGGACCAAGCCGGCCTGTGCCCGCCGCCTCCAGGCTGCCCGAGACCACAAACAGCACGCTCAGCCCTTCGACCTCCGGCACCGGGCCATCGGTAAGAATATCAGGGGCTGCCGTCACCCGTGCCGGATCATAGATCACATTGAAGGCCTTGCAGGGCCCATCGCGCAACTGGCAGTCCAGCGCCACTCCGCCATCGAAACACAACGGATCAAGCGGCCGGGCCTCCAGCCGTACGGTTTCATTCGACAGGGTGTGTCCCGCCCCTTCGACGATGCAATGGATACGGGCGAGGCCAGGAAATGCAGAAAAAGGGCCGTTCCGGGTGATGTCTGCCAAGCTCAGCCGCCACGCCAGCTTTCCATCATCACTATGCGACGCCAGTTCCCGGGTCACGCCGCCGCCGTTCTTCCACGGCACGGGCTGGGCGGTCAGGGTAGAGAAGCGCATTGCAGGATCCTTGCAGCTGGTCGTTCAATCAAGGCATAAGTCCCGGATGCCTGGAACTGCAAGGTTTCCGTTACCCGCTCCTCCGGCCCGTGCCGCCCGCGCAATTTGATTGACCATGCCCCTGCCCCGGCGCTATGGCGGCGCCATGGAAAAGAAGAAACCCTCCCGCCAGCAAGTCTATACCCTGCTTGTCCAGATCGGACGCAAGGAGGGGGACGGCCTGCCCGATGGCGCCACCGGTGCTGCGCTGATGATTTATGCCTCTGGCATTGATGAAGCTGAGGCGGTGCGGGAAACGGTGGCGATCCTTAAACAGGCCGATACCGCACCGCTGGACGTGACCGGATACGGCACGCTGGAAGAGCGCGAGGCCGAAGGCCATGAAATCGGCGATGAGGAACGTGATCTGATGCAGCGGGCGCTGGAAGAAAACGCGGTGATTGTCGCTCAGATGACCCCGTTCTTCGACGGCGAAGAGCCGGTTTTCCACTAGCAGAAGACGTCAGTTCTGACTGCCGAACCATTTGCGGTAGAGGGCGTCATAGCTGCCGTCCTCCTGCATCGTCAGAAGCGCCTGATTAACATCCTCTACCAGCGGCGATCCGGCCGGGAAGACCAGCCCGTAATTTTCGCGCAGGAACGGCTGGCCGATGGTCTGCCCGTATTTATGCCCGCCCTGCTGCTCGTAGAACTTCAGCACCGGAGCATCGAAGACAACCGCCTTGATCTCAGACGCCTCAAACGCAGCGAGCATACCTTCCAAACCTTCGAAAGCGGCATAATCGATCTCGCGCCGGTCGAGGAACCCCGCAGCGGTGGAGCCGCCAATGGTGCCGACGGACCTGCCGTAGAGGTCATTGACTGAATTCACAGAGCCACTGATCGCCTCGACCGTCATCACCGCGGTGATCTTGGCAACAAAGATTGAAACGACGAACAACGAAGAGATCACCAGCAGCACGCCGAACATGCGTCCGACAGGCGTGCGCGGCACCCGTTCCTCAAACCCGCCATTCACCACCAGGTTCAACGCCCACCAGAAAGACGGAAACCAGGCCTCCTTCAGCGGGCGGTCGAAATAGGGCTGGGCGCGGCGTTCAAATGCCCACATCATCATGCCGCCCCCGAACAGCAGCAGAAAAGCGATGCCGATGGCGGCGGCAAGGTCCCAGGACAACAGCGCCCGCAACAGCGACGGCTCGCGGATATCATCGGCCTGCACCATGATCTGAAGGCCGCTTTCGAATATCGGATGGCTGAAGTCCATCTGGATCTCGCGGGATGCCGTGATCGAGATATTGGCCGCCGCCAGATCCGCCTCGCCGTTGCGGACGCCGTCCAGCATCTCTGCAAAGCTGCCGGTGCGGTTTATGCGGTATTCCAGATCCAGCCGCTCGGCCAGGATCTTGAACAGTTCAAGCGAGAATCCGGTGTCGCGGCCCTCTTCCACCATGGAGAACGGCGGCCGGGTCACGGTGTTGACCGTCAGAACCTGCGCAGAGAGCAATTGCCCCCAAAGCACAAAAAGGGCAGCGGTGATCAGGCGGAAGTACAGCACGGAAACGCTCGGATTGGCCTCTGATAGAGTTCCAACGTCCTTAGGCGGATCACCTTTTCCACGCAAGCGATTTGGCCGCAGAGGCAGAATTGCCGCCGGAACTGTGTCCGGCAGGCAGCCCGAGCGGCGGTTTTGAGGTACCTGGCGGCCTTCGCCTGTCTGGCGTTATCCTTCAGTTTCAGTGTCTGTGCTGTGAATTGCGCTGCGCCGCGATCCGGGCTAGGCCTGTGCCATCCGGAACCTGAGGAGCCAGCCGATGCCGCAAACCAACCCTGCCCGCCTGACCGCCGACTTGATCCGCTGCCCGTCGGTCACGCCTGAGGAGGGCGGCGCATTGGCTCTGCTGGAAAAACTGCTGAGCGAGGCAGGGTTCACCTGCACCCGCGCAGACCGGGGCGAAGTCAGCAACCTGTTTGCCCGCTGGGGGTCCAAGGCCCACGCCAGAACCTTCGGCTTCAACGGCCATACCGACGTGGTGCCGCTGGGCGATGAAGCTGCCTGGACCATGCCGCCCTTCGGCGCAGAGGAAAAGGACGGATTCATGTACGGGCGCGGCGCCACCGACATGAAATCAGGTGTTGCCGCCTTTGCTGCGGCGGCCGTGGACTTCGTGCAGGACACACCGCCGGACGGATCCATCATCCTGACCATTACTGGCGACGAAGAAGGCCCCGCCGTGGACGGCACCACCGCACTCTTGGACTATATGGACCGCGCAGGTGAACAGATGTCGGTTTGCCTGGTGGGCGAACCGACCTGCCCCGATGAGATGGGCGAGATGATCAAGATCGGCCGCCGCGGCTCCATGACGGCCTGGTTCACGGTGACCGGTGTGCAGGGGCATTCGGCCTACCCTCACCGCGCCAACAATCCGCTGAACGCAATGGCGCGGCTGATGGACCGGCTGGCAAGCCATGAGCTGGACCAAGGGACAGAGCATTTCGATGCCTCCACCCTGGCCGTAGTCACCATCGACACCGGCAATAGTGCGACCAACGTGATCCCGGCTCAGGCCACCTCTGCGGTGAATATCCGATTCAACGACGCCCATTCCGGCGCCGGCCTGACGGAGTGGCTGCAGGATGAGGCGGACAAGGTGGCAACGGAATTCGGTGTCGAAATCGGGATGGAGGTGAAAGTCTCCGGCGAGAGCTTCATTACCCCGCCGGGCGCGCTGTCTGATTTGGTCTCGAAAGCGGTTGAGGCGGAAACTGGCCGCAAGCCTGAACTGTCAACCACTGGCGGCACCTCCGACGCGCGGTTCGTGAAAAATCACTGCCCGGTGGTGGAATTCGGCCTGGTTGGCAAAACCATGCACCAGGTGGATGAACGAGTCGAGGTTGCCCAGATCCACCAGTTGAAAGCCATCTACACCCGCATCCTGCAGGATTATTTCGCATGAGCCTGAGCATTTCGATCACCGAGGAACTACAGACATGCTTTGCCTTGCGACACCAAGTGTTCGTGGAGGAGCAAGGTGTGCCGGTGGAGGAGGAGCAGGACGACCTGGACCCCTCTGCCACCCATCTTCTGGCGCTGCAGGACGGTGTGCCGGTTGGGACAGCGCGGATTGTGTTCAACGGTAACACCGCCAAGATCGGCCGGGTTTGCGTGCTGCCCTCTACCCGCGGCACCGGGCTCGGCGCCAAGCTGATCGAGGCCGCAGTGGATACCGCACGGGCGCATCCCGGCGTAACCAGGGCCAAACTTGGTGCGCAGATCCATGCGCTCAGGTTCTATGAGAAGCTTGGCTTCACCGCCCTTGGCCCGGTCTATGACGATGCCGGCATCGACCACCGGGACATGGTGCGCGATTTCACGTGAAACGCTGCCTGGTCATCATGGTCAAGGAACCGCGGCCCGGACGGGTCAAGACACGTCTGGGCCGCGACTTAGGCGTGATCCCGGCCACCTGGTGGTTCCGCCATCAATCCGCCCGGCTGATCCGGCGGCTGCGCGATCCGCGCTGGCAGATCGTGCTGGCAGTGGCGCCGGACACAGCTGTGTACTCCAAGGTCTGGCCCGCTGATTTGCCCCGCCTGGTGCAAGGGGGCGGTAATTTGGGAGAACGGATGAAGCGGATGCTGCGGTCCGTTCCTGGGCCTGTCTGCCTGATCGGCGCCGACATTCCCGGTATCACCCGCAGCCATATCTCTCGTGCGTTCTCGGCCCTCGGCAATCACGACGCAGTCTTCGGCCCAGCAGCAGACGGCGGTTATTGGCTGGTGGGCACCAATCATCCGTCCCGCCTGCCGCAAGGCATGTTTGAAAATGTCCGCTGGTCCAGCGAACATGCGCTGGCTGACACGCTGAACACCCTGCCCGGCTGGCGCATCGCGCTGACCGATACCCTGCGGGACGTCGATACCGCTGCGGATCTGCCGCGGTGCTGACGCTTCGCTTTTCACCATGACGCCGCCCCCGCGCCATGCTACGCGGGAAGTATGAGCCGTATTCCCTCCAAGGCCGAAATCCTCGACTGGATCTCCGCCAACCCGACCCATACCTCCAAGCGCGACATTGCCAAGGCCTTTGGCATCAAGGGCGCCGATCGCATCGACCTCAAGCGCATCCTGAAGGAGCTGGAGGCGGAAGGGCATTTGCAGAAGCGCAAGAAGACCTACCGCGACCCGGACCAGCTGCCGCCGGTGACGGTGCTGCAGGTGAAGGCACCGAACGAGGATGGCGACCTGTACGGGCGTCCGCTGGAATGGCATGGCGAAGGTGTAGAGCCGATCATCCTGATCCTGACCAAACCCTCGGACCCGGCACTGGGCGAGGGCGATAAGATCCTGGCCAAGCTGCAGATGGTCCCGGATCAGGACCACAATTACGAGGCGCGGCTGATCCGCCGGATCGGCACCAACCCCAAGCGGGTTCTGGGCATCTTCCGCAAAGGATCCGAAGGCGGGCGGATTGTGCCAATCGACAAGGCTGCGTCGAATGAATGGATGGTGGCGCAGGATGCGGTCAATGGCGCCAAGGACGGCGAACTGGTCGAGGCCGAGCAGGCTGGCCCCAAGGGCCGCATGGGCCTGCCGCGCGCGCGGATCGTGGAACGGCTGGGCGACCCGACCGCACCCAAGGCGGTGTCGCTTATCGCCATCCATCAGCACGGCATTCCCGACCATTTCCCCGATGCGGTGATGGCTGAGGCCGATGCGGCGAAACCGGTGGGCCTGAAGGGGCGAGAGGACCTGCGCGAGCTGCCCCTGGTCACCATCGACCCGGCAGACGCGCGCGACCATGACGACGCGTGTTTTGCCCACGCTGACGACGACCCGAAAAACCCCGGCGGCCATGTGATCTGGGTGGCAATTGCCGATGTCGCAGCCTATGTGCGCCCCGGCTCGGCGCTGGACCGCGAGGCGAAGAAGCGCGGCAACTCCAGCTATTTCCCCGACCGCGTGGTGCCGATGCTGCCGGACCGGCTGTCAGGCGACCTGTGCTCCTTGCACGAAGGCGTGCCGCGGGCCTGTATCGCTGTACGGATGCAGGTGGACGCCGAGGGAAACAAGCTGTCACACAAATTCGTGCGCGGTCTGATGCAATCTGTGGCTTCGCTCAATTACGCCGAGGTGCAGGAGGCGCAGGACGGCAATGCGAACGACAAGACCGCACCGCTGCTGGATGACGTGATCAAGCCGCTGTTTGCTGCATACCAAGCTCTAACAAAGGCAAGAGCCGCGCGGGAGCCGCTGGATCTCGACCTGCCTGAGCGCAAGATCGTGCTGGATGAGGATGGCAATGTGACCTCGGTTGCCTTCCGCGACAGGTTGGATGCGCACAAGCTGATTGAGGAGTTCATGATCCTCGCCAATGTGGCCGCAGCTGAAACGCTGATCAAGAAACGTTCGCCGCTGTTGTTTCGGGTGCATGAGGAGCCGGCACAGGAGAAACTGGAAGCTCTGCGCGAGACCGCGCAGGCAGCGGGCCTCAGCCTGGCCAAGGGTCAGGTGCTGCAGACACGGCACTTGAACGCGCTCTTGAACCAGGCAGCGGGCACGGATGATGCGGAGCTGATCAACATCTCCACCCTGCGGTCGATGCAGCAGGCCTACTACAATCCGGAGAACTTCGGGCATTTCGGCTTGGCGCTGCGCAACTACGCGCATTTCACCTCACCGATCCGCCGTTATGCCGACTTGATCGTGCACCGCTCTCTGATCTCCTCGCACGGCTGGGGGGACGACGGGCTTGATGAGGCCCAGATCGAGCGGCTGGAAGATACTGCCACCCATATTTCCGACACCGAGCGGCGCTCGATGATTGCGGAACGGGACACCACGGACCGCTATTTGGCCTCCTACCTCAGTGAGCGTGTGGGCAACGAGTTCGAAGGCCGGATCAGCGGCATCGCTCGCTTTGGCGCCTTTGTGAAGCTGGACGAGACCGGCGCCGACGGGCTGGTGCCAGTGCGCTCCATCGGGCGGGAGTTTTTCCACTTTGACGCCCAGTCCGGCACGCTGACAGGGGCGGACACCGGCATGACCCTGACTATCGGCCAGCGCGTGACGGTGCGGCTGACTCAGGCGGCGCCTGTCACCGGCGGGCTGGAACTGGAGCTGCTGGCGCTGGACGCGGTCCCGATGCCCGCAGGCGGAGGCCAGCGCGGCCGCCGCAGCCCGGCAGGCCGCACGGTGAAGCGCAAGGCGGCCAAGTCCAAGCACAAGGCTGCCAAGGTGAAGCGCAAAGTGGAGCGCAAGCGGCGCAAATAGAGTCTGCCCCGGTAGGGCAGACCTGATCGGGTCTATGCCGGAATATCCAGCGGCGCGCGGATCTTGTAGGTCAGCGCCCGCTTGATCAGCCAGCCGTGTCGCAGCGGCTCCACATCCTCCGGGTCGTTAAACAGCACGGCGCGGGTCCCCTCAAACCGGTCCCAGGCAGGGAATGCCAAGGCAAACTCAGGGATCAGGCGGCTTTGGCAATGCACGAAGAGCGCAAAGCGTGCGCCTTTCGGCACCCCCAGCCGGAGGGTGGAACCCGTCCCGGTTTCCGGCGTGACGTAAGACGGCTGACCCCAGCGCAGCACTTCCTCCACCCGACCCGCTTCCGGCGTTTCGGCGGCGGTTTCAAAGATCAGCTGCCGGAGCCTCAGCAGCCCCTCCCGCGCCAGCGGATCAGAGACCGCAAAGGCGGCCTCGATCTCTGGACTGGCAAAGGCAGGTTTCATGGCAAGGGCACCGTTTCGAACACACGGCTCAGATAGGCGCATAAAACCTTGTCGCCCCGCAAGCGTTTGCTGACTGCCGAAGCCTCAGAGGTGTGCAGCATGGAGATCAGGAACGGCGCCACGCTCAAGTCAGCAGAGGTGATGCTGCCGCCCATCAGGAACGGACGTTCACTGGCAAGCACGGAGATAGGTTTCAGGTCCTGCTCCAGCCGGTGCATCCGGTCCGCTTTGCTGAAGCGTGCGAGGCCCTGCCAGTGGAGCCCGGCCTGGATTTCCCTCCTGACCGGGGCGCTGATCTCATCACGCATGGGTTCGGGAACCGGCTGGAAGATCTGATCCCGAACCTCGGGCCAGACCGTATCGTCATTCCAGCGCATTTGCAGCAGGTGCAGGCCCAGGTGGTATTCCGCCAGCCGGACCCAGGCGCGGGCGTGGGCGCGTTCTGCGGTGTTCAGACCTGCGTCGAAATCGGCCCCCTGCCCTTCCAGCCAGTCGCGGATGCCGTCGCTGTCGGCGATCTGTCCGTCCGGGGTTGCCAATACCGGCAGTTTCCGGTGCGGCATTTCAGTGGGGTCCAGCATGTCACTGCGCTGCCAGGGCAGGCCGGACAGCTCCAGCATCATTGCAGCTTTGATGCAAAAGGGGCTCATGCTGAACAACCCGAAGCCCGCGGGGAAGGTGAGGAGGGAAAGCATTTGTCAAATCCTGTTCGTTGCGTTTGCCCGCCCTTCTCTAAACCCGCCTGATGACAGATAGTGTCAATAGGGCGTAGGATAGTCAGGCATGTCACGAACTCACCGCCTCTTCCAGCTGATGCAGGCCCTGCGCTTGGGACCCGGCCCGCATACCGCGGCGCGGCTGGGCGACGAACTGGGCGTGTCGGCCCGCAGCATCCACCGCGATATCGCCACCCTGCGCGAGATGGGGGCGGTGATTGATGGCGAGGCAGGATACGGCTTTACCCTGATCGAGGATAATGCGCTGCCGCCGATGGGGTTCCGGGACACGGAACTGGAGGCGCTGGTGCTTGGCCTGCGGGAAGTAGAGCTGATCGGCGACCCGGAGCTGGCCACCGCGGCCTCAGAAGCGTTGCGCAAGCTGCAGGCGCGGCTGCCGCCAAGGCAGGCACACCGGCTGCGCCATGCGGTGCTGGCACCTTACCGGTTTGAGCGCCCGATCCCGCCAGCAATCTCGGCGCAGGACCTGCGCCAGGCTGCCTGGGACGAGGTCGAGGTGAGTTTCGGCTATACAGACGGGTATGGTGCGGTGACCGAGCGGCAGGTGAAACCGCTAAGCGTGGTGTACTTCGACCGCTCGACCGTGCTGATCGCCTGGTGCTGTTTGCGCGACGCGGTGCGGGTGTTCCGGCTGGACCGGATGCGCGGCCTGCAAGTGACGGATCAAAGCTTTCGTCCGCACCGGGTGCCCATGCTGCGCGACGCCCTGGACCAGCTGCGGCAGGAACACAGGCAGGAGCAGCGGCAGTAGGGATGGCAGGCGGCGCCCCGCACACGCCGTGACTGGCCTCTTTACCCGGACCGCGCTGCCGCTAGACTGGGGCTGAGCAGTGAATAACGAGGTGCATCATGCGCAAATGGGTTGCCGTGTCGCTAGTGGCAGGCGGAGCAATGGCGGCAGAAGCCGCGCCAAACAAATCCCTGAGTGCCGGCGAGCAGCCAGGGGCCGTAACGCAAGAGGGGCAAGATGAAGGCTATCAGCTGGCGTCTGCCACATCCTTGAGACCTGTCGCCAGGCCAGCCGCGCTCCAGCAAGCCGCGGTGGAACAGGCTGCAGCTGAAGTCAGCTTCAAAGACTGGATCACGGAATTCAAAGACCGCGCAGGGGCACAAGGGATCAGTACGCCGGTGCTGGACAGTGCCTTTGACGGCGTGCGCTATGATCCCGACGTGATCCGCCGCGACCGCAACCAATCCGAGTTCACCAAAACGATCTGGGATTATCTGGACAGCGCAGCCTCGGACCTGCGGGTGAAGAACGGCAAGGCGGCGCTGCGCGATCAGCAGGCACGGCTGGATCAGATCGAGGCCAAATACGGCGTCGAGAAAGAGATCGTGGTTGCGATCTGGGGGCTGGAAAGCAGCTTTGGCACCTTCCGCGGCAAGATGGATGTGATCCGCTCCCTGGCAACCCTGGCCTTTGACGGGCGGCGCGGGGCGTTCTTTGAAGGCCAATTGATTGCCGCGCTGAAGATTCTGCAGGCCGGCGATGTTGCCGCCCGCAAGATGACCGGCAGCTGGGCCGGGGCGATGGGGCATACCCAGTTCATCCCGACGTCCTATCTGGACTATGCGGTGGATTTCACCGGTGATGGCAAGCGGGACATCTGGTCGGACAACCCGGCTGATGCGCTGGCATCTACTGCCGCGTATCTGAAGCAGTTCGGCTGGGTGAAAGGTCAGCCTTGGGGGGTGGAAGTGACCCTGCCCAAGGGGTTTGATTACACTCTGGCCGATCGCGACATTGAGAAATCGCCCTCCGACTGGGCAGCGCTAGGCATCAAAGGGCACGATGGGCGTACGGTAAAGGATCACGGACCTGCCTCAATCCTGCTGCCTGCAGGCAGCGAGGGCGCGGCCTTTATGATCTTCCACAACTTCGCTGTTCTGGAACGCTACAACACAGCGGATGCCTATGTGATCGGGGTCGGGCATCTGGCAGACCGGATCATGGGCGGTTCGCCGATCAAGGCGAATTGGCCGCGCGGTGACCGGGCGCTGACCCTGTCCGAACGGGAGGAAATGCAAGAGCGGCTGACAAGCGCCGGGTTTGACACAGATGGTATCGACGGAAAGATCGGGCCCAAGACCATCGGTGCAGTGCGCGCCTATCAGGTGGCAAACGGACTGACGCCGGATGGTTATGCCTCGCTGCATCTCTTGCAGCGCCTGCGGTAAAAGCGGCGGAGCGCACCCCTCCGCGGACAGGGACCAATCGCACGGCAAAATAGCTTCAGCAAAAAACAAAGGCCCCGCAGTGCGGGGCCTTCCTTGTTGATTGTTCTTTGCGGTGATCAGCTGGGAGACATCCCGCGCAGGCGCTCGGAGCGTCGGCGCAGCATTTCGACCGTGGCCAGCAGCATGATGGAGATCGCAACGAGGATCGTCGCCACCGCCAGGATGGTCGGCGAAATCTGCTCGCGCAGGCCGATGAACATCTGCCAGGGCAGCGTCTTTTGACCGGCCGAACCGACAAACAGCACCACAACCACTTCGTCGAAGGACGTGATGAAGGCAAACAGCCCGCCCGAGATCACCCCCGGCAGGATAAGCGGCATCTGCACCCGGAAGAAGGTGGTCACCGGATCAGCGCCCATGTTGGCCGCAGCGCGGGTTAGCGAGCGGTCGAAGCCCACCAGGGTTGCCGTCACCGTGATGATCACAAAGGGGATGCCCAGTGCGGCATGCGCCAGGACCACGCCGATGTAAGTCCCCTGCAGGCCGATGCGGCTGTAGAAAAAGTACATGCCGGCAGCGGAGATGATCAGCGGCACGATCATCGGCGAAATAAGGATCGCCATGATCGCCCGGCGGAACGGCACATGCGGCTGGCTGAGACCGATGGCGGCCAGCGTGCCGAAGGTGACCGAAACGATAGTCGCCATCGGCGCAATCTTCAGCGAGTTCCACATCGCAGACTGCCAGGAGTCATTGTTGAAGAAATCGCGGTAGTGCTTCAGCGAGTAGCCGTCCGGGTCCAGCCGCAGCATTTCCGGCGTGAAGGTGAAGAAATCCTGCGCGTTGAAGCTGAGCGGGATAATCACCACGATCGGTGCGATCAGGAAAAAGAAGACCAGACCGCAGATCACCCGGAAAGTGTAGTGCCAGGTGCGCTGGCCAACGGTCGCATAAGGAGGAAGTGCGCTCATATCGGTTATCCCAGCTTAACGTTGTCGATGCCGACGACCTTGTCGTAGACCCAGTAGAGGAGCAGGACGACCGCCAGAAGGATTGCACCCAGTGCCGCACCCAGGCCCCAGTTGCCGGAGGTCGAGATATGGTAGGCAATCAGGTTGGAGATGAAGGTGCCTTTGGTGCCGCCGACCAGGGCCGGGGTGATGTAGTAGCCCACAGCCAGGATGAAGACGAGGATCGAGCCTGCGCCGATGCCCGGAACGGTCTGCGGGAAGTAGACCCGCCAGAAGGCTGTCCAGTCAGTTGCGCCCAGAGATTTGGCGGCGCGCAGGTAGGACGGGTTGATGGTCTGCATCACCGAGTACATCGGCAGGATCATGAACGGCAGCAGGATGTGCGTCATAGCGATGATGGTGCCGAGCTCGTTATTGATCAGAACCAATCGGTTGGCATCATCCACCAGCCCGATCCAGACCAGCGTGTCGTTAATCACGCCCTGCTGCTGCAGCAGGATCTTCCAGGCGGAGGTCCGCACCAGCAGGGAGGTCCAGAATGGCAGCAGCACCAGGATCAGCAGAAGGTTCGCCTTGCGTGCAGGCAGGTTGGCCAGAATCCACGCCACCGGATAGCCCAGCAGGATGCAGCTGAAGGTGATGATCAGGGACATCCGCATGGTGCGGACCAGCATAGTGTTGTAGATCCGCTCGTTTTCAGGCCGGACTTCCGGGCCTTCCGCACCCAGCTGCATGTCAACTGCATTCAGGAAGTAGCCGGACGTGAAGGACCCGGAATAGGTCTTGATGGTGCGCCACAGTTCAACGTCGCCCCAGCCATCGTCAATTTCGATCAGTTTTTCACGGAACGGACCGTCGGTCGCGAGGTCCCATTTGCCGACTTTGCGGCCCGATTTGCGGAACACAGAGGACACGCCCGGGTTTTCATAGTTCAGGCGCTTGGCGACTCTGGTGTGTGTCTTTGCTTTGGCCGCAATCTGGAGGTCGGCGGCCATCGCGGCAAACACGGCCTCTTCAGGCAATTGCCCGGATGCGGGATCCCAGTCCGCCAGCGCTTCAACCGTTTGGGGCAGCGTGTCCTGGACAATCCGGTTCTCCACCGAGCGGAACAGCATGTCCGCCACCGGCAGGATGAAGGTCACAAGGATGAACAGCAGAAGCGGCGCAATCAGCATCAGCGCGCGCAATTTCTGCATCCGCAATGCCCGCGACAGGCTCCGCTTCAGCGGTGTGCCGTCCGCGGCCAGCACAGGGCCGGATTGGCTTATGTCAGTCATAGGGTTCCCCGTCGGGTCTTTATTTTTTTGGGCAAGGGGCCTGCACACAGCAGGCCCCCTGCAATCGTGGAAGGGTCAGATTAGTTTGCCAGCCATGCCTGGAACTTGGCGTCCAGATCATCGCGGTTGTCCGCCCACCATTCGTAGTCATAGACATGCACGTTGCCGGCGTTGGCCGGATCGGTCGGCATGTGCGGCGCCATGTCGATGCCCAGTTCGGCGTGCTTGCCAACCAGCGGCGCCGAGGAGGCACGGGCCGGGCCGTAGGAGATGTAGGCAGCCTGGTCAGCCAGACGCTGGGTGTCGGTTGCGAACTTCAGGAAGTCCATCACGCGGGCCTTGCGGTCCGCCGGCAGGCCTGCCGGAACAACCCAGCCGTCGAGGTCAAAGGACTGCATGTCCCAGAGCATGCCGATCGGCTGGCCCTGTTCGGCAATCGCCGAGAACAGACGGCCGTTGAAGGTTGAGCCCATCACCACTTCGCCGTCAGCCAGAAGCTGCGGGGTTTCCGCGCCTGCAGTCCACCAGACCACCTGGTCCTTGATGGTGTCGAGCTTGGCCAGAGCTTGCGCCACACCTTCGTCGGTGCCCAGAACGTCGTAGATCTCATCCTTGGCCACGCCGTCGCAGTAGAGGGCCCACTCCATGTTGTCGATCGGACGTTTCTGCAGCGAGCGCTTGCCCGGGTACTTCTCGGTGTCGAAGATCGCGCAAACCGAATCCGGCTGGTCGATCAGGTCGGTGCGGTAGCCGAAGGTGGTCGAGTAAACGATCTGCGGCACGAAGCAGTCGCTGACGATCAAGTCGCCGAAGTCTTCGGTGGCCGCGGTGCCATCCGGTGCCGCTGCCAGGTCTTCGTCATGGTTGATTTCTTCCGCCAGGCCTTCGTCGCAAAGACGCATGGAGTCGGAAGCCACAACGTCAACCAGGTCCCAGGTCACATTGCCGGCTTCGTTCATGGCGCGGATCTTGGCCACGGCTTCAGCCGAGCTTTCATCCCAAACCACCTTCACATCAGGGTTGGCCGCAATATAGGGCTCAACATAAGCCTTGTGCTGGCTGGTCTGATAGGCACCGCCCCAGGACACCAGGGTCAGCTCATTGGCCATTTCTTCGGCAAAGGCCGAAGGGGCGCAAAGGGCAGTTGTCATTGCCAATGCAGACAGTTTGCTGAGTTTCATAGAGAGTCTCTCCTTGTTGAAATTCACAGAAGTGAGGATCCCCCGGTCGTTCTTCTGCCGGGGGTTCGGCGCGCGCGGATCAGGCGTCCAGCGCGCGGCAGTCTTCCGGCAGCCAGCCGATTTCGATCTGCTGACCGGGCTGAAGACGGACTTGGTCCGGAGCGTTCCGGGTTTTGATGATGAACTCATCATTGCCGGCCACCCGCAGACGGGTGCGGAAGATGTCGCCCATGTAAATGAACTCCAGCACTTCCGCGTTAAGGGTATGCGCGCCTTCGCGCAGGCGGCTCTTGTTGTATTCCACCCGTTCAGGGCGGATCGACACACGGGTGCGCTCGCCGGGCTTGGAGACATTCACCGGCTTGCAATCAATCAGCTCGCCATCGTCCAGCTGAACCAGCGCGATGCCGTTGTTGATTTCCTTGACTGTGCCTTCGAGCGTGTTGTTTTCGCCGATGAACTGGGCCACGAAGCTGTTTTCCGGGCTTTCATACAGCTGGTCCGGCGGCGCGATCTGCTGGATGCGGCCATCGTCGAACACGGCAACGCGGTCGGACATGGTCAGCGCCTCGGTCTGGTCGTGGGTCACATAGACCACGGTGATCCCCAGACGGTGGGCGAGATGGGTGATCTCAAACTGCATCTTCTCACGCAGCTGTTTGTCCAGCGCGCCCAGCGGTTCATCCATCAGAACCAGTTCAGGTTCAAAAACCAGGGCGCGCGCCAGCGCGATCCGCTGCTGCTGGCCGCCAGAAAGCTGAGCCGGGCGGCGGCCGCCGAAGGCGCCCATTTCCACCATGTCCAGCGCCCGCTTCACCTTTTCCTCGCGCTCTGACTTGCCCATCTTGCGGACTTCCAGCGGGAAGGAGAGGTTTTCCGCAATCGTCATATGCGGAAACAGCGCGTAGTTCTGGAACACCATGCCGATGCCGCGCTTGTGCGGCGGGATGTTGTTGATTGAGGTCCCGTCCAAGCGGATATCGCCATGGGTTGCGGTTTCAAAACCAGCCAGCATCATCAAGCAGGTGGTTTTCCCGGACCCGGACGGGCCAAGCATTGTCAGGAATTCACCTTTGGGCATGGTGAGGTTGAGATCTTTGACAACGAGATTTTCGCCATCATAGCTCTTTTGGACACGTTCGAATTCAACGAACGCATCAACGTTTGACGCATCAGCCAAAGCAGGCTCCCCGTAGTTTTGTCATTCCGGCAGATTTGCTCTGCACTTATTCGAAGTTAATCACACCAACGCTACCAAGCGCTAGATATGAAAAAAATATTCTTTCACCGATGAGCGTACGAAATTCATACCTCGGCCGCCTTCAAATGGAGAAGAATACCCTAACGGAAGCCTAGTCCCGTTCCACGGCGCCTGATCGAACTTATTGCGACGCCCTTATGATATTTTGCGCCACATATGGCAAAACTCCGGCTGAAAACCGACCCATTTGAACCTGAAACCGAAGAAAAAAGGCCCGGCAAAAATGTTGCCGGGCCTATGTGAGTCGCAATGTGCGCGAGGCTCAGAAGGGAATCAGGCGCTGTGCAGCAGGTCCTGTTTCTTCAGTTCTGCGTAGCATTCATCCAGGGATTTTACGGCTCGCTCGATCAGCACATCGATCTGCTCCGGCGTGATCACCAGGGGCGGTGAGATGATCATCCGGTCGCCGACGTGGCGCATCACCAGATTGTTGGCAAAGCAGCGTTCACGGCAGATGTAACCGACAGTGCCGGCGTCAGATGCAAACGCGGCGCGGGTTTCCTTGTTCGGAGTCAAAGCAATCGAGCCCATCATGCCGGCGATCTTGGCCTCGCCCACCAGCGGGTGATCGGTCAGCGCTTCCCATTTTTGCTTCAGGTAAGGGGCCGCCACGTCGCGCACATGGTCAAGGATGTTTTCCTCCTCAAGGATACGCAAGTTTTCCAGCGCAACAGCCGCTGCCACCGGGTGGCCAGAGTAGGTGTAACCGTGGTTGAACTCATCCCCCGCGATCACTGACGCAATTTCATCGCTGACAATCGAGCCGCCGATCGGCGCATAGCCGGAGCTGAGACCCTTGGCGATGGTCATGATGTCAGGGCGGATGTTCAAGGTCTCGCAGCCAAACCAGTTGCCCGTGCGCCCGAAACCGCAGATCACCTCGTCCGCAATCAGCAGGATTTCGTACTTGTCACAGATCCGCTGGATTTCCGGCCAATAGCTGTCCGGCGCCACGATGACGCCGCCAGCACCCTGCACCGGCTCTGCTATGAAGGCTGCGACACGGTCTTCGCCGAGTTCCAGGATTGCCTCTTCCAGCTCGCGCGCACGCTGCAGGCCAAATTCTTCCGGCGGCATGTCGCCGCCTTCGGCCCACCAGTTCGGCTGATTGATATGGTGGATATCCGGGATCGGCATACCGCCTTGGGCGTGCATCCCGCTCATGCCGCCCAAAGAGCCGCTCCCGACAGAGGAACCGTGATAGGCATTCTTGCGGCTGATGATCACCGATTTCGACGGCTTGCCCTTCAGTGCCCAGTAATGGCGCACCATGCGGATGTTGGTATCGTTGGCCTCTGAGCCGGAGCCCGCAAAGAACACGTTGTTCAGATCGCCCGGCGCCAGCTCTGCAATCTTGGCGGCCAGCGCGATGGCCGGCACATGAGTTGTCTGAAAGAAAGTGTTGTAATACGGCAGCTCCCGCATCTGGCGTGCCGCCACTTCTGCCAGTTCCTCGCGGCCATAGCCGATGTTGACGCACCAAAGGCCCGCCATCGCATCGAGGATCTGATGGCCTTCGCTGTCGGTCAGGTGCACGCCATCAGCGCGGGTGATAATACGCGCGCCCTTTTGCGACAGCTCACCATTGGCAGTGAACGGATGCATGTGGTGGGCGGCGTCCAGAGCCTGCAGCTCGGCTGTCGGCATGTGATTGGTGATAACGGTCATGAGACTCGCTCCTGAGAATGACTGATTGGCACCAGAATATGATCAAATTCTCAGGTGTCAATCGAATCAGTTCGCAGCCCGCAATCCCTGAACCACATGCTCCATGCCCTCAAAAACATCCCGCTCCATCGCCAAAGCAGCCATCTCCGGGTCCTGCCGCCGCAGCGCATCAAGGATGTCCTTGTGGCGGTCCGGGAAGCTTTGCGTACCCAAGCGGCCGCTGACCACCCGGAGCGAGGGCCCGAAACGCAGCCAAAGCCGGTCGGCAATGTCGCTTAGGATGGGCGCGTTTGCGTGTGAATAGAGCGCGGTGTGGAAGCTGTAATTCTGCACCAGGTAGCCTGCGACATCGCCGGTCGCAATCGCCTTGTCCAGTGCATTATCGATGGTCACGAGCTCTTCGATATCTGCCGTGGAAATTCGCGATGTGGCCCTGCGTGCAAGCTCACATTCAATTGTTTTTCTTGCAAAAATGAGCTCCTCCAGATCCTGGGGCCCCAGCAGTGGAACTGACACCCGCCGGTTGCCCTGAAACATCAGGGCCCCATCTGAAATCAGCCGCCGGATCGCCTCGCGCACCGGTGTCATGCCGGCCTCCAGCGTCTCGACCAGACCTTGGATTGTCACGGCCTGACCCGGCACCAACTCCCCGAACAGGATCTGCGCTCTCAGCTTCTGATAAACGATCTCATGCGCAGGCAGTTTCGCCGGGTTTTCCTGCACCGCTGCGGGGGGTGAAGTGGTCTCTGTCACCTGGGGTTTTCCTCCTCGATTTTGGCCAGCTTGCACCATCCTGAGCCAAGTGAAAACATAAAGAGTATTGCCGAACGCGGCAAAACTTGATCAAATCCATTTACAGCCGGACCCGGAAGCCGGCATGCACAGGGAGAATTTCATGACACTTAAAACGATGACCATGACCGCCGTCGTTGCCATTGGCGCGGCTGCCGCCGCCACGGCGGAAGAGGTTCGCGTCTATAACTGGTCGGACTATATCGACGAAGGCCTGCTGGAGAAATTCGAGAAGGAAACCGGCATCGACCTGATCTACGACGTCTTCGACAGCAACGAGGTTCTGGAGACCAAGATGCTGGCGGGCGGTTCAGGCTATGACGTGGTGGTGCCGACCGGCTCTTTCATGGCGCGCCAGATTCAGGCCGGCGCCTTCCAGAAGCTGGACCCGTCGAAACTGCCGAACAAGGGGAACATGTGGGACGCGATCGAGGAGCGTACCGGAAAGTATGATCCCGGCAACGAATACTCCATCAACTACATGTGGGGCACCACCGGCATCGGCGTGAACGTCGCCAAGGTGAAGGAAGTTCTGGGCGATGACGCCCCGATCGACTCGCTGGAGCTGGTGTTCAACCCGGCCAATATGGAAAAGCTCTCAAGCTGCGGCGTGCATTTCCTGGATGCCCCGGATGAAATGATCCCGGCAGCGCTGAAATACATCGGCGAAGATCCCAACAGCATGGACGCGGATGTGGTCGCCAAGGCTGAACCGGTTCTGATGGGTGTGCGCCCCTACATCACCAAGTTCCACAGCTCCGAATACATCAACGCCCTGGCCAACGGAGACATTTGCGTGGCCTTTGGCTGGTCCGGCGACATTCTGCAGGCGCGTGACCGCGCGGCGGAAGCCGATAACGGTGTTGAGATCGAATACAACGCGCCCAAGGAAGGCGCGCTGATGTGGTTCGACCAGATGACCATTCCAGTTGATGCCCCGAACCCGGAAGGCGCCCACAAGTTCCTGAACTTCATCATGGACGCGCAGAACATGGCCGCTGCGTCCAACTACGTCTATTACGCGAACGGCAACAAGGCGAGCCAGGAGTTCCTGGAAGAGGACGTCATCGGCGATCCGGCGATCTACCCGAACGAAGAAACCGTCCAGAACCTGTACATCAAGGAAGGCTACCCTCCGAAAGTACAGCGCACAGCCACCCGCATGTGGACCAAGATCAAATCCGGCACCTGATCAGCAGTGCCTGACTCGCGGGGCGCTATGCCGCCCCGCTCATCCCAACGCGCCTGGGCTCTCCAAGCGCGGCCATCCAAACATCCCCGCGACACTTCGCAGAAGAGGCCCGGCTTGACTGCTTCCGTATTCGAACCCTGGAACGATCCTGAGGCTAAGCCCCTGATCCACTTTCAGAACGTCACCAAGCGCTATGGCGAGTTCACTGCCATCGACAATCTGACCATCGACATCTACGAGCGGGAATTCTACGCGCTGCTGGGTCCATCCGGCTGCGGCAAGACCACGCTGATGCGGATGCTGGCCGGGTTCGAAACTCCGACCGAGGGCAAGATTTTCCTGGCCGGGCAGGATATTGCACCGGTGCCGCCGAACAAGCGGGCGGTGAACATGATGTTCCAGTCCTACGCGCTGTTTCCGCATCTTTCGATCTGGGAAAACATCGCCTTCGGCCTGAAACGCGAAAAGATGCCTAAGCATGACATCAGTGACCGCGTTGATGAAATGCTGCGGCTGACCCGGCTGGAGAAATTCGCCCGCCGCAAGCCGCATCAGATTTCCGGCGGCCAGCGACAGCGTGTTGCCCTCGCCCGGTCGCTTGCGAAACACCCGAAGCTGCTGCTGCTTGATGAACCGCTGGGCGCGCTCGACAAGAAACTGCGCCAGGACACCCAGTTCGAATTGATGGATATTCAGGAGAAGACCGGCACCACCTTTGTGATCGTGACCCACGACCAGGAAGAGGCGATGACCGTCGCCTCCCGCGTGGCGGTGATGGATCACGGCAAGATCATCCAGGTGGCAAGTCCTGACCGGATCTATGAAAGCCCGAACTCCGTCTATGTGGCTGATTTCATTGGAGACGTGAATCTGATTGAAGGCACAGCAAAGCCCAACGGCAACGAAGCCTACGCCATGTCCTGGCACGAGGGCCACGAACCGCTGACTGTCAAATCGCCGAACGCGTTTTCCGACGGGCAAAAGTGCCATCTGGCGATCCGGCCAGAGAAAGTGGCGATCAGCGCCGAAAAGCCGGCCGACGCGGACAACGCTGTTCAGGGCCGCATTTTGGATATCGCCTATCTTGGCAACATCTCCACCTACCATGTGGAACTGCCCACCGGCGCGGTAATCAAGGCGCAAACCGCCAACACCCGCCGTATCGCCCGCCGCGCCTATACTTGGGAAGACACTGTCTGGCTGTCATGGACCGCCACGGCAGGCGTTCTGCTGGCCGACTGATGCGCCGCTTTGTCCTGATTGCCATACCATATGTCTGGCTGCTGGCGTTGTTTCTGGTGCCGTTTGCCATTGTCTTGAAAATCGCTCTGTCGGATGCCGCGGTGGCCCGGCCGCCCTACTTCCCTCAATTTGACTGGGCCGAAGGCATCGCTGCCTTCATCGCTGAGCTGGACTTTGAGAACTTCGTCTGGCTGACCGAAGATGATCTTTACTGGAAGGCCTACCTCAGTTCGCTGAAGATCGCGGTTATCTCGACCTTTTTTACACTGCTGGCCGGCTACCCGATTGCCTATGGCATGGCCCGTGCGCCCGAGGAGTGGCGCCCCACGCTGATGATGCTGGTGATTCTGCCCTTCTGGACCTCCTTCCTGATCCGCGTTTACGCGTGGATGGGGATCCTTTCGAACGAGGGGTTCTTGAACCAGTTCCTGATGTGGATCGGGGTGATCTCGGAACCGCTCACCATCCTCAACACCAATTCCGCAGTCTATATCGGCATCGTCTATACCTATCTGCCGTTCATGATCCTGCCGGTCTATTCGGCGCTCGAACGGCTGGACGGATCGCTTATCGAAGCTGCCGAGGACCTTGGCTGCTCGCGCCTCACGGCTTTCTGGCTGGTGACCATTCCGCTGTCCAAGACAGGCATCATTGCAGGCAGCTTCCTGGTCTTCATCCCGGTGCTGGGTGAATTCGTGATCCCGTCGCTGCTGGGCGGATCCGACACGCTGATGATCGGCAAGGTACTGTGGGAAGAGTTCTTCTCCAACCGAGACTGGCCGGTTGCATCCGCGGTGGCGGTGGTTCTGCTGCTGCTCCTGGTGATCCCGATTGTGCTGTTCCAGCGCAACCAGCAGAAACAGCAGGAGGCAGAGCAATGAACCGTATGAGCTGGTTTAACGCCGTATCGCTGACCCTGGGCTTCGCCTTCCTCTATATCCCGATGGTGATACTGGTGATCTTCAGCTTCAACGAAAGCAAGCTGGTCACCGTCTGGGCCGGGTTCTCAACCAAATGGTACGGCGAACTGATGCAGAACGAGGCGTTCCTGAATGCCGCCTGGGTGACCATCAAGGTGGCCGTGTTCTCCTCCACCATGGCGACTGTGCTGGGCACAATCGCGGCCTATGTGCTGGTGCGCGGCGGGCGGTTCATGGGGCGGACTTTGTTTTCGGGCATGATCTATGCGCCGCTGGTGATGCCCGAGGTAATCACCGGCCTGTCGCTGCTCCTGCTGTTCATCGGCATCGGCCTGGATCGCGGGGTGTTCACCATCGTGCTGGCTCATACCACTTTCTCCATGTGTTATGTCTCTGTGGTGGTGTCCTCCCGTCTGGTGACATTCGACCGCTCGCTGGAGGAAGCCGCACTGGATCTGGGCTGTTCGCCAGCAGAGGCATTCCGGCTGGTGACCCTGCCGATCATCGCACCTGCGGTGATTTCCGGCTGGCTGCTGGCCTTTACCCTGTCGCTCGACGACCTGGTGATTGCCTCCTTCACTTCCGGACCCTCGGCCACCACCCTGCCGATCAAGATCTTCTCTGCCGTGCGCCTGGGTGTCAGCCCCGAGATCAACGCGCTGTCGACGATCATGATCTCGATCGTCACCGTGGGCGTCATCACCGCCTCTCTTGTGACCAAGCATCAGGTGGCCCGGCAGAAGCGTGAGGAACAGGCCGCGGAGCGGGCCTGATGCGCCGGATCTTCTCCGGCTACGCCTATGGTCCCGGTCCGCGCAGCAACTGCTGGTGGGACGAGACCATCCCGGCACCTGACTGGCCCGTCCTGGAAGGAGAAACCTCCGCCGATGTAGCGATCATCGGCGGCGGCTTCACTGGAATGTCAGCGGCCCTGCATCTGGCTGAAGGCGGTGCCTCAGTAGTCCTGCTGGAAGCAGAAACTCCCGGCTGGGGCGCCTCCGGGCGCAACGGCGGGTTCTGTTGCCTTGGTGGTTCGAAACTGTCCGGCGGCACGATGCGCAGGGTATTCGGCAAGCCCGCTGCAGACACCTATGACGCCAGCGAAGTGGCCGCCGTGGGCCTTGTGAAAAAACTGCTTGAAACACACGGTATCGGCGCCGACACCCATTCGCGCGGGGAAACCCAACTCGCCCACAATGAGAAAGCCGCGCGCCGTCTGTCAGCCCTCGCAGAGGAGTTGCGGAAAACTGGTGAAGAGCCGGAGTTCCTCTCTCGTCATCAGCTGGCGGATCACGGGCTGAAAGGCCGTTTTCAGGCCGCGCTGACAACGCCGGCGGGCTTTGCGCTGAACCCGCGCAAATACCTGTTCGGCCTGGCATCTGCCGCGGCGGATGCCGGGGCAAGACTGTACCAGCGGAGCCCGGTCCTCTCTGTACGGCATGTGGGTGGCGGGCATGAAATAGAGACTAATAAAGGTCATCTGAAAGCATCCAAGGTCATCATTGCCACCAACGGCTATTCCTCGGAGGATTTGCCAGATTGGCTGGCCGGGCGGTACATGCCGGCACAATCCACGGTCATGGTGACCCGCCCCCTGACGGAAACCGAACTGCAGGCGCAGGGCTGGTTTTCGCATCAAATGGCCTATGACACCCGCAACCTGCTGCACTACTTCCGCCTGATGCCGGACAACAGGTTCCTGTTCGGGATGCGTGGCGGGCTGTTGTCTTCTCCGCGGGCCGAAGCCGGTATCCGGCGCAAGCTAAGACAGGATTTCGAGGCGATGTTCCCGGAGTGGCATCAGGTCGAAACCACCCATTGCTGGTCCGGCATGGTCTGCCTGTCACGCAACCTAGTGCCCTTCATCGGGCCGGTGCCCGGCCATCCCGGCCTGTTTGCCGGTCTCTGCTATCACGGCAACGGTGTTGCAATGGGCAGCTATGCCGGACGCCTGCTCAGTGATCTGGTGCAAGGTATTCAACCGGAGCTGCCTTATTCTCCGGCGGTGCAAAAATTGCCGCGGTTTCCATTTGGCCGCGCCCGCCGGGTCCTGATGCCGCCGGCCTATGCGGTTCTGGGCCTGATGGACTGAAGCGCTGCACGCTCCAGTTCATAGGCCTGCCAGTCCCGCACCCCGCCACGTTCTGCCCGCCACAGGCAATAGGCCGCCATCCGCCAGTGAAACCACGGCTTCAGTGCCAGGGTTCTGCCCGCAATCCGCGGATCAGGATAGGCCCGCAGAAAGCTATCTTCCTGCGATTTCGTCAGTGGCTCGCCCCGGTACATCAGCTGCATCGCCGGAGAAAGGAACAACGCGAGGTCTTCCGCCGGATCGCCGATTTGCGGACATTGCCAGTCAATCAGCGTCAGCGTGCCGTCATGCGCCAGCAGGTTGCCTGGCACCGGATCCCCGTGGATAAGCTGCGTTTGCTGCAATGGCGGAACCCTTCCTAGCGGACGCAGCTCGCCCAACGCTTTCACATCTTTACATTTTTTCAGAATACCCTGGGTCTGCCGCTCCAGTGCAGCGCTGCCGTTGACGCCGTCAGGAAGGCCAGGCGGCGCGGCCAAATCGTGCACCCGCCCCAGAAACCGCGCCACATGGGCTGTGTCTTCCTGCCATGGGCTGCCGTTGACATGCGCATAACACAGCCACTTTTTCCCTTCGAACGTCCCGGTCTGAACCAGCGGCGGCACCATTCCGGTACCGGAAAGCGCCGCCAGAATTGCCCCTTCCCGCGCTGGATCATTGGAGAACAGCGGATTGGCTCCGCCTTCCGCATACAGCTTGATAACCAGCGCCCCGGCCCGCCAGACATGGTTCGACCGCCCGCCGGTCAGACGCCGGGGGGCGGGAACATGCAGCCCGATTGCGGACAAATGCGCAAAGAAACTGGATTGGAACTGGACTGTCAGCGGTTGCAGGGCGGTCTCCGGAGTTTGGCCGCCCTGTTCTTAGACAGTTTTTCCGCCAGCGCCTACTCCCGGATTACCCGGCAGGTTCGCGCAGCGCGCTGACCGAAGAGGCCAGAACCACGGAACCGCCCGGAGTGATCAGACCCACGTCACCACCTTGCATCCGGGTCTCATTCACCTTGAAGTAGACTTCGGCATGTTCCGCAAGCAGCAGATCATCGCCTTTGCGGCTTTCAACAACAAATGTGTATTCGCCTGCTTCCAACGCATTTCCGTCATCGTCCAGCCCATTCCACTCATAGGGCTCGGCCGAGACCGGAAGTGTGACACGCTGCACTTCAGTGCCGTTTGAGTTCTTCACGACCAGTGTAACCGAATCCGCGGCTGCCGCCGGGTTAGGTGCAATAGTGACCGAGTTGCTACCGTCGAAATGGCCTGGCGCAACTGCGCGCGCCTCCATCCCGACCCAACCCGAGAGAGCTGCCATGTTAGCCAGGCCCAGCTGCGATTGCAGGCCTTCCAGAAGTGTATTGCTCTTGGTTTGCTGCTCGACCATCGAGAACTGCGCAAGCTGCGCGGCATATTCTGTCGAATCAAGCGGTTCCAAAGGATCCTGATTTGTCGCCTGCGCCGTCAGCATCTTTACGAATGTCTCGAAATCCGACGACAGCCCGGAAGTTTTCTGCGATGCCGCCGGCAACGGATTGGATTGCGCCGCGGTGCTGCCCGCGGAAGTAACTGCTGTTGTCATGTGGTCAAACCCTCATATCCACGCCGGCCGATCCAAGCCGGAGGTTTTGTGTTGTTTGCTCCCCGGCGGTCTCAGCGCTATTGGTTTGTGAACCCACTGCTCCGCCAGGTTGGCCGGCACCTTCGTCAGTGCCGTCGCCTTCTCCGCCGCTGCCCGCCTGGCCGCCGCTGAACTCGAACGAAATGTCCTCATAACCCATGCGGCGGAATTCCTCGGCCAGCTCATTGATGTGGCGGCGCATCAGATCACCGGTCTCCGGGCGCTCTGTCTGAATGATCATGGTAATTCCGGTTTCACTGGTCACCACGCGCATCTTGACGTGTCCGAGTTCCTGAGGATTCAGGCTCACCTCCACCTTCTGTTCGCCTTTGGCAGCGAAAGCTTCGGCGATCTGGGCTGCAATCATCCGGGGCATTTCCGGCCGGTGCACGGAGTGCGAGCCGAACGAAGCTTCGGTCAGAAGCTGGCTCAGCCCCGGGGCCTCTCCCGAAAGCCCAAGCGCGTGAAACGGCAAATCAGTCTCGCCGAAGGTCTCTGTCATTCCAGCAGCCAGCAGCGGCTGAAACATTACCGAAGCTTGCGGGACCGCCTGAATTGCTGGCACCATGTTGACCTGGCTGGCACGGGATGTCCCTGAACCCGGTTTTCCCTCTGCAAGAGCTTCCGCCGAAATATCCTCAGAAACCATGATGCTGACAGAGCCAAGTTCCGAATTGCGCGCTGCGTCCCGCGACGAAGACAACCCGGCTGCAAACGCCTGCACCGCGCCTTGCGCGCCAGCGGCAACAGCCCGGGTTCCGCCTTCGGGCTGCCGGACCGACAATTGTTCAACGGCCTGCTCATTTGGCTTTCCGGAAACTGTTTTGGCCGCCGAGGCTCCCTCAACGGCCTCGCCGCCAGGAACACCGCCGCTTGGGGCTCTGGTGCCCTTCTGTCCTGCAACGTCAATCTGAGAACGGCTGCCAGCACTTTCCGCAGCGGTCACCTTCTGGGCGTCAACAGTTTCCGGAACTGCCGCTGCACTGCCAGGGACAGCCGCCTTATCCTTGGCCGAATGAAGCTCATGCGGGGGGGGGCTGTTACCGGCGGTGCGCTCAGTTTCCTGAGCCTGGGCGGTTCCAGTCCTCATGTCAGGCTTCGGCGAATCGGCAGGCTGGCTGCCACCGGCCATCCGGCCTGCCGGTACTTGCTTCGCATCACCTTGCGCATCTGCTTTTGCCGTTTCGGTCCCTGTCTCGCCGGTTGGAAGGGCCGCCTGCTGGATCACTTTCTCCTGTGATGGTTGGCCGACTTCAGTGCTCTTAACGGCAATGGCATCTGCGCTTTCAGCCTTTTGTGCGGCACCGGCTGTGCGCTCAGCTTGGGCTTGGCCCGCCAATTCTGTCACGCCTGAAGCATTGGTAGCAGGCAGTTCTGGCACAGGAGCAGCAATATCGGGGGACGCTTCAGGAGCATCTTCAGAAGATGCGGGCAAGTCTGCCGTTTCTTCACCTTCAGACGAATTCTCTTTGCTGCCGGCCGTTTCAACGGGCTTCGCTTCCGCAATTTCTGCTGATTCCGATTCAGCAGATTCGCCTTCAGGCAAACGGACTGTGCCTGCCTCTTCGCTCGGCTCCGGTTCAGCCGTCATGTAATTTGAAAAATCGCTAGAACTATCTGATTTTGCTGAATTTCCTTTTGCAGAAGATGCCACATTCCCACCGGAAGCAGGTTCAATACCAAGGATCGAATTCATCATCATGTTCTGTTCCAGACATTCTATCTCGACTCGCAAAGACTTAGCCCAAAGCAGTTACGGCAATTTTAACCGGTTGCAGTGCAGTCTCGGAAAAATCGATGGAATTCGAGAGCAAACCGGAGAACCGGACATGACAGACTTGTTGCCTATCCCGCTGCAAAGCGCGTCTTCTACTGCCCCGGTGCGGCCCGTTAATAACGATCCGCTCCGCGAGGCTGCAATTGAGCTGGAAGCCTCCTTTCTTGCAGAAATGCTGAAGTCCGCCGGTCTCGGCGAAGCAAGCGAAGCCTTTGGCGGCGGTGCAGGCGAAGAGCAATTCTCCAGTTTTCTGATCCGCGAACAAGCCAACCAGATTGCCCGCTCCGGCGGCATCGGCCTGGCCGAATCACTTTATCACGCATTGAAGGAGACCGAAGGTGAGTAACCCGGACCCGCAACAACTCATTGATGATCTGGATCAGATCCTGGATCAGGAACGGACTGCCCTCATGGCAGGCGACCTAGCCAAACTGGAAGGTCTGCTCGCAAAAAAAGAAAAGATCATCGGCAAGCTGAACTCGGTTTCTGAACTCGAGCGCGAATCGCTGGAGCAGGTTCAAACCAAGCTGACACGCAACCAGGATCTCCTGGACAGCGCCATGAACGGAATCCGGTCTGTTGCAGCACGGATGGCCGAATTGCGCCGTATTCGCAAAGGCTTGGACGTCTACGATCAGTCTGGGCGCAGAACCCGCTATGGCACCCGCAGCGGCGCCAAACTGGAAAAACGGGCCTGAGAGCAATTTGGGGAAAATTCTAAAAAACCAAATTCCGCCATTAGCACTCCCTTAGCAAATCCTGCGCCAAAGTCGCCTTGCACCTGATGAAGGGTGGCGCGGAAACCGGACGGTGGAACGCACAGTCAGAAAGACGTCACACAGCGCCCCGGAGGGGCAAGTAATTCAGGGGCCAAAGCGCCCCGCAGCTAAAGGAAAAAGCTATGACCAGCATTCTGACCAACAACGGCGCAATGGTTGCTCTGCAGACCCTGAAGTCCGTGAACAACAATCTGGAAGAAACCCAGAACCAGATCTCGACCGGTAAAGAGGTCGGCATGGCGAAGGACAACTCCGCTGTCTGGGCCATCTCCAAGACCATGGAATCCGACATTCAGGCCTACGAAGCCGTGGGCGACGCCCTGAACTTCGGCGAGGCAACTGTGGCTGTCGCCTCCTCCGGCATGGAGCAGATCGTTGAAACCCTGAAGGAAATGCGTGAACTGGCTGTTGCCGGCGTTTCTCAGAACGTTGACCACGACAAGATCGAAGCTGACCTGGCCAAGAAAAAGGAACAGATCGAATCGATCATCGACTCCGCAAGCTTCAACGGTGCCAACCTGCTTGACACTGCTGTGACTTCGCAGCTCGACGTTCTCGGCGGCATCAGTGCGTCCGGCGATGTGATCACCGTTTCTGCAATCGACACCGGTGCATCCCTGGATACCAGCGACATCGACACTCTGACCTCCGCCAACGCTGCGGACGTTCTGACCCAGATCGAAGCCCTGCTGACCTTTGCGATCGACAGCGCGGCCCAGCTGGGTGCGGACAGCAACCGCCTGTCCGACCAGAACGACTTCGTGTCGAAACTGACCGACTCGCTGAAGTCCGGTGTCAGCACCATGGCAGACACCAACATGGAAGAAGCGTCGGCCCGGCTGAAAGCATTGCAGACCCAGCAGCAGCTGGCGGTGCAATCGCTCTCCATCGCCAACCAGGCGCCGCAGACCCTGCAGCAGCTGTTCCGTTAACAGCCCTTACCGGGGCGCTGATGGTGCCCCGGTCTTCCCCTCTCAGAGAACCTGAAGAATAATACGTTAGGAAAACACGTGAATGCCCTTCTGAAGGCGAAGAGTGCCTATTCGGCGGCAAAGACCCCGACCCGGACAGCTAAGAATTTCGAGTATGAAGTGATTGCCCGTATCACCCGCAGGATGATCACGGCGACGCAAAAAGGCCGCGGCGGGTTCAACGAGCTCGCGACAGCCCTGAACGACAACCGGAAACTCTGGTCTATTTTCACAGTAGACATCGCTTCGAAGGGCAATCCCCTGCCGGATGATCTCAAACAGAACTTGTTCGAACTGGGAGAATTCACGAGACAACACACCACCAAAGTGCTTCAGCGCAAGGCCGATGTCCGGCCGCTGGTGGAAATCAATACGGCCATCATGCGTGGCCTCCGCAGCGGAGCATCCTGAAAATGAGCGGACTTGTCCTGAAACTAGCCCCTAAGGAGCGCGTCCTGGTAAATGGTGCGGTGATTGAAAACGGCGACCGCCGCAGCCGCCTTTCCATTGTCACTCCAGACGCCAACATCCTGCGCCTTCGCGACGCAATCCATCCGGAAGAAGCCAATACGCCGGTGCGCCGGGTGTGCTACGCGGCACAGCTGATACTATCAGGTGATGCCGACCCCGAAGAAGAACGCCTGCCGATGCTGCGCCGGATCGAGGAGCTGAGCCAGGTCTTTACTGACCCGGACAGCCGCTCATCCATCGCCGAGGCTACTGACGCCTTGATCAGCAACAACCATTACCGCTGCCTGAAAGCTCTTCGCACATTACTGCCGCGTGAAGACCGTCTGTTTGCAGTCCGGCCGTCCTAAGTCCCGCCCGCCCCGGCAACCGATGCCAGGGCGGGTTTAAGCTTTCCTGTTTGTCCCATTCTAAAGGCAGTTTCACGCGGCAAGAAAACGTAGCTTGCCAAGGGCATAGGCAGAATTGGTGTCTAAAGCCCCGCCGGACACTCAGCAAAATTCAGGAGTTTGCAGCCTTCTGCGAACATGACATCTTGGGGGGTGCCTTCGGTCCAGCAGCAGTCCTGCCAGAAGCATTCTGCTCTGGCCAGCCGCACAACGCATCCGAATTTGGCAAGCAACGTTTTGAGGCGAACATTTGGCGCCGGATTCATGGTTCCGAACTCGCCGCCATTCAGTTTTTCCCGCAGCTATTAAAACTCCTGGCGACGCTTCACAAAGTTTCAGGCCGAGAAAAAGCCTTACGAAGTTTGCTTAAGAGATGCCGTGTCTTCCCCAAGAAATCGCCGCAGCTGGCAGAGCTGCATTTGCCGTTCAGACAAATGGCTTTAGGCGTTCCGGCTGTCGCTGCACGCCTGCTACCGACAGAACAGCTGAAGGCGATTGAGAAAGGACGGTAACTGTCGCCTCCTGGCCCGTAAACGGCCTTCGCAGACCCAAGCACACCGCGGTGTCAGTTCACTTCCGGATGGCAAATGGAGCGCAGATCGTTGGCTTGGCAGGATACACGCCACTGAAACGGTTCCTGAGCCTGACTTCGAATCATCTCTGTACGGACATGACCGAAATTCAGCGCCCGGCCTTGGCGCGGCGCAGCAAAAGCGTAAGCCGGTTGAAGCTGCTGGTGATTCCCTCTGGATCCTCGCGGCCAAAGAACGCATCCAGTTCCGGCCACAGTTTCACCGCCTGATCCAGCACAGCATCATTGCCTTCGGCATAAAGCCCGGCACGAATCATGACCTCGGACTGCTCATAGGCCCCCAGGAATTTCCGCACATCCTGAATGACTGTGTTCTCATCGGCGGAGGCCGCGGCAGGCAGGCTGCGCGAGACAGAACGGGAGACGTCAATCGCCGGAAACCGCCCGCGTTCGGCAATCTCGCGGTTCAAAACGATATGCCCGTCCAGAACACCGCGCAGGATATCGGCAATCGGTTCATCCATATCTGAACCAGCCACAAGAACACTGAAAACAGCAGTGATATCACCCTGACCATCCCCGCCCGGTCCGGCACGTTCGCAGAGACCGGTGATCAACGGGGTCACCGACGGCGGGTATCCGCGCAGTGCGGGTGCTTCGCCCGAAGCTGCGGAGATTTCCCGGTGCGCTTCTGCAAAACGGGTGACCGAGTCAGCCAGAAACAGGACGTTCTTGCCTTGGTCCCGGAAATGCTCCGCCACGGTCATCGCAGCCCAGGCGCAGCGGCGGCGAACCAAGGCAGACTGATCGGATGTTGCCGCCACCACAACAGCGCGGCGCATTCCCTCCGGTCCCAGCACTTGTTCGACAAAGTGATTCACTTCGCGCCCGCGCTCCCCGATCAGTGCCATCACAACGACATCGGCCTCCATGCTCTGAGCCAATTTGGCCAGCAGGGAGGACTTGCCGACACCGGAACCCGCAAAAAGGCCTACCCTCTGCCCCTGCACGATCGGGAGAATCGTGTTGAGTACCGCCTGGCCGGTGGCCAGCCGCTCCCCCATCGAGCGCCGTCCAGCAGCCTTGGGCGGAGGCGCCATCAGGTCGCGGGGCGTGGAGCCAGGCAGCATGGGACGGCCATCCAGCGGCTCTCCGAAGGGATCAATGACCCGTCCGATCCAATGATCACTGGGAGAAAACTCCGGCGACGGATGGAGCAAAACCGGATCACCGATGGCAGCCCCATCCGGCGCGCGATCAGGCAACATACTGATATTATTTCCACTAATTTTCAGAACTTCGCCATTCAGCGAATCCTGAGGACCGCGCCGCAACACCAGCCGATCGCCAATGCGTGCCACAGCCGCAAGCCCTGCGATCTCGATTTCCCCGCCGGAAATCCCTGTCACCCGACCGACTTGGGTTACCAGGCGTTTGCCGGCAATTTGACGGGTTAATGCTTGCAGCTCTGCTTTCATTGCAGCGGCCTCCCTTGATGTCCTGAAAACAATTTCTAAAGGAATCGGGGTTAAGCCTTGATTGAAATCGATCAAGGGAGAAGCCCTGGTGTTCACAGAATTGAACGTATTCAAAATCGCCTATTCCATGGCGACCCATGCCGGCACACGCCAGGCATTGGTTTCACAGAATATCGCCAATGCCGATACCCCGGGTTACCACGCCAAGGATATCAAACCTTTCAAAGAAGTTTTTGCCGCAGGCGCCCGCCCGGCGAGCATGATCGCATCCCGCGGCAGCCATTTGAATGGCACCTCAGGCAGCGGCCTGGATTGGGCTATCACCTCAACCGACGCTGGCAGTGACCCCAATGACAATTCAGTATCAGTCGAAACTGAATTGCTGAAGGGGGTTGAAACAGCGCGCCAGCATAAGCGCGCCATGGCGATCTACAAATCCTCCATGAACATTCTGCGCGCCAGCCTGGGCAAGACTTGAGGGGAATGACCGATGAGTGAATTTTCCAGAGCTCTCTCTGTCACCGCCAGCGGCCTCAAGGCTCAGGCCTCGCGGCTGCGGCATGTATCCGAAAACATCTCCAACGCCGACACACCGGGCTACCGCCGCAAAACCGTGCCGTTTGAAGCTGTTCGCGAGCTTCAAACCGATGTGGAGCACGTTCGCACAGGCCGGGTTACCCTGGACCGGCGCGACCTGGAGGAGGTGTATGATCCCTCGCATCCGCTGGCAGACGAAAGCGGGCACTACAAGAGCTCGAACGTCGATCTGATGATCGAGATCGCCGATGCCCGGGAAGCCCAGCGCAGCTACGAGGCCAATCTGAAAATGTTCGAGCAAACCCGCTCGATGTCAGCCTCGCTTATGGACCTTTTGAGACGATAACCGAAATAACCGAAATTTTTGGAGATCCAGAATGGATATTCGCAGTCTTTCCGCCGCCAGCGGCTACGCCGCCGCCCGCCCTGCCACCAAGGCCGACCCGAACCATGAGGCCGCCAGTGCAGGCGCACGGCTCAAGGAGAGTTTCGAGAGCTTTGCAACGACCTTGCAGAGCAGCGAGCAGGTTTCCGTGCAGGCTATGACTTCTCAGGCAGACCCGCACGCCCTCGTGCAGGCGCTTGCACAGACTGAACTGGCGGTTGAGACCGCCGTTACCGTGCGCAACAAGGTGGTCGAAGCCTACCAGGAAATCCTGAGAATGCCGGTCTGAGCCATGATGAGCGAAAGCCTCTTCTATGACACCCTGCGCCAGGCCATGTGGGCAGCCGTCACAATGTCGACGCCGATTCTGGTTGTCGCCCTGACCGTTGGCCTGTCCATCGGCCTGTTTCAGGCTCTGACCTCCGTGCAGGAAATGACACTGACCTTTGTGCCCAAGCTGACAGCCATCATTGTCGTGTTCTGGATGACGATGGGCTTCATGACACAAACCCTTGTGGCTTTTTTCAATGGCCACATTGTTCCGATGATTGCCGGAGGTTTTTAATGGAAGCCGCAGGTTACGCCACACTTTCCCGGCAATCGGGGCTGATGCGGGAAATGCGTGTCATCGCGAACAACATCGCGAACTCCGCTACCACTGGCTACCGCCAGGAGGGGCTGATTTTCTCGGAATTTGTACAGTCCGCTCCAGGCCAGGAGTCGCTGTCGATGTCACGCGCGAACATCTTCAACACCTCCATGGAGCAGGGTCAGCTTACCAAAACCGGCGGCACTTTCGATTTCGCTGTGGAAGGCGACGGTTTCTTCATGGTCGAAACACCTCAGGGCGAGCGCCTGACACGTTCCGGCGCCTTCTCCCCGAACTCTGCCGGCGATCTTGTGACCATGGATGGTTACCGGGTCCTGGACGCAGGCCGCGCACCAGTTTTCGTGCCTCCGGATGCCGGCAAGATCGAAGTGGGCGCCGACGGGTCGATCAGCGCAAACGGCCGCCTGCTGGGGCAGCTCGGGCTGTTCAAGCCGGTGGAGAACCACGCGCTGGTGCGCGAAGACGGGGTGATGTTCCGCGTTGAAGGTGAAATCGAGGAAACGCTCGACGCAAGTGTCCTGCAAGGCTTCCTTGAAGGGTCCAACGTGAACGCGATTTCCGAGGTGACCCGGATGATCGAAGTACAGCGCGCCTATGAGATGGGCCAAAGCTTCCTGGAATCGGAAGACGAGCGCGTCCGCAATGCCATCAAGAACTTGATCAAGACCTAGGAGAATCCAGATGCGTGCCTTGAAGATCGCCGCGACCGGCATGAGCGCCCAGCAGCTGCGGGTGGAGACAATCTCCAACAACCTCGCAAACATGAACACCACCGCCTACAACGCGCGGCGTGCCGAGTTCGCCGACCTGCACTATCAGCAAATCTCGCGGGCCGGCACGGTAAATGCTTCCGACGGCACCGTGCTGCCAACCGGCGTGCAGGTGGGGCTTGGTGTGCGCGCGGCTGCGGTGTCGGTGCATTTGGCACAAGGTGCGCTGCAGCAAACCAACAACGACCTGGATGTCGCCATCGACGGCAAAGGCTACCTGGAAGTGACCCTGCCCTCCGGCCAGAGCGCCTACACCCGGGATGGTGCGCTGAAGCGCACCGCTGAGGGCTTGATTGTAACTTCCGACGGGTTTGCCGTTTCTCCAGAAATCACCATCCCTGACGACGCCACCAGCATCTCGATCAATGCCGAGGGTGAAGTCTACGGATATTTCAACGAAACCACCGAAGGCCAGCTTCTGGGCCAGCTTTCACTTGCAAGCTTCACCAACCCCAAAGGGCTTGAAGCAATTGGCAGCAACCTGTTCACCGAAACCGAAGCCTCTGGCTCGGCCAGTGTGTCCACCGCAGGCGAAGACGGGCTGGGCACCTTCCGCCAGGGGTACCTGGAAGCCAGTTCGGTTGATGCAGTCCGGGAAGTCACCGAACTGATCGAAGCCCAGCGCGGCTACGAAATGAACGCCAAAGTCATCTCCGCTGTCGACCAGATGATGGGCGCAACCACACAGGTGCGCTGATGAAACTTGTCCTTGCCTGCCTGACTGCCGCCGCGCTCTGTGCCCCGCCTGCCTGGGCGGATTACCTGGTTCCGACGCGTACGATCCGCGCCAAAGCAGTTGTGAACGCTGAAGATCTGGCGCTGAAGAAAGGTGAAATCCTTGGCGCTCTGTCGGAACCTTCAGAGGTTATCGGTATGGAGGCGCGCGTGGCTCTTTACGCAGGCAGGCCCTTGCGCGCGGGTGATATTGGCCCGCCCGCTATCGTTGAACGCAACGACCTAGTGACACTGATTTTCCGCCAGGGCGGACTCTCCATCGCCGCAGAAGGCCGTGCGCTTGGCCGCGGTGCTGCCGGAGAGGCTGTCCGTGTCATGAACCTTTCGTCCCGCACCACCGTCACCGGCCGTATCGCTCAAGACGGCTCTGTTGAGGTAAACTGATGTCCAAGAAATTCTCTCCCGTCAAACCACTGCTTTTTGGCCTCGCCCTGCTGGGGGCCTGCGGCCGGATGGATCATTTGGGCAAGGCGCCCTCCTTCACCCCGGCAAATGAGTCGCCGGAGCATGTTGCAATGCTTTACCAGGGTCTGCCTGCGCAAACCCAGACCCGGCGCACCGTTGACAGCTCCTCTCTGTGGAGCGGTTCTCAGCAGTCACTGCTCGGAGACCGCCGCGCCATCAAGCGCGGCGACATCCTGACCGTTGTGATCGAGATCGACGAAGAAGCGGAGATTTCCAATGACACACAGCGGTCGCGCTCAGGCTCCGAAAGCATGAACATGCCGCACCTGCTTGGCCTGCCGCAACGCTTGGACGAGAAACTCCCGGACGGTGCGTCCTCCGCTGACGCGGTTGAGCTTGGCAGCTCCAGTTCCTCGGGCGGCAAGGGGTCCGTCAAACGCAGCGAGAAGCTGGAATTGCGGGTCGCGGCAACCGTTGTCGACGTGCTGCCCAATGGGGTTCTGGCAATCAGCGGCTCCCAGGAGTTGCGGGTGAATTTCGAACTGCGGGAGCTTCTGGTCACCGGCTATGTCCGGCCTCAGGACATCAGCCGCCAGAATGAAATCACATACGACAAGATCGCCTCTGCCCGGGTTTCCTATGGCGGCCGCGGCCAAATCACCGATGTGCAGCAGCCCCGCTACGGTCAGCAGTTGCTTGACGTTGTCCTGCCGTTCTGAGGGTTGTTATGCTGTCCAAACTTCTGCCAGTCATTTTGCTGATCATCGGAACCGCAGGCGGCATCGGCGCCGGCATTATGCTGGCGCCCGCACCTGAGGAAAACCACGCCGCCGTCATTGCCGAAGCGGCACCTGTCCCCGCCGCTGCAGAGGATCACTCCGAGGAAAGCGAAGAGGATCTGCGCGAATACGTCAAAATCAACAACCAGTTCGTGGTGCCGGTTGTTGATCGCGACCAATTGACCTCCCTTGTGGTGATCTCGCTCAGCCTGGAAACGGCCAAAGGCACCAGCGAAAAAATTCGGACCTATGAACCCAAACTGCGGGATGTCTTCCTGCAAGTTTTGTTTGACCATGCAAATATGGGCGGATTCCGCGGGGCATTCACGCGCTCTGACGTTCTTGAGCCGCTGCGCACCGCTCTGCGTGAGGCCGCGCAGAAACATGTCGGCAAAGGGATCTACGACGTCCTGATCATGGAAATCTCCCGTCAGGACGTCTGACCAGTCTGCATCTCACGGCAAAAAGGGCCGGTCCCGCAGGACCGGCCCTTCTTGTGTTTGAAAAGTACCCAGTGGTTTCAGCTGTCCAGCAGCTTGTCCATAAACGCTTTCGCCTGCGCAGCCTTCTGGCGCTTGCGCTCGGTTGCCGCCATGGTTTCCACGGCGTGCTTACGGCCAAATGCGGTGCGCAATTGATCCATCATCCTCAGCTTCTGAGCCGTCGCCTTGGCGAGGTCCATGTTCAATTGGCGCCGGGTGCGGGAGTGCCAGCCCTCCCACAAAAGATCTGCACCCAAAGCTTTCATCGCGTGATCGCTGCTTGCCTGTTCCCGCGCGGCCTGCACTTGCTCATTGAGTTTGGCCATCTGGCCGCGCAGCTCCGCTTCCCGCGCCAGCACAGGCTGGACTTTTGCGTGCTCCTGCATGTACTGCGCAGCGGTTACCGCCGCCATCTGGTCGAGCATCTTCTGCTTCATGTGATTTTCCCCTTGGCGCGCTTTCGCATTTCCTCGGCAAAGCGGATTGCCGCCGCAACCGGCGCATAGTGTTCTTCCAAAATCTCGTCACCGATTTCGACTGCAGCATGCAAAGCCCGGGCAGTGGGCGGGTCGCTGTGTATCGGTACCGCATTTTCATTGGCCACACGCCGGATCGCTGCAGCCACTTCATCAACCCCCTTGGCAACGCAAACCGGTGCAGCCCCCTTTTCGCGGCTCCATTTCAAAGCAACCGCATAGTGGGTCGGGTTGACGATCACCACGTCGGCATTCGGCACCTCGGCCAGCATCTGGCCCATTGCGATCTCCTGGCCGCGCTGGCGTCTCTTGCCCTTCACATGCGGGTCGCCCTCGGCGTCCTTCATCTCGTCCTGGATTTCCTTGCGCGACATCATGTTTTTGCGGCGGTGTTCAGCATGTTGAAAAACCGCGTCAACCACCCCGATCGCCAATGATATGACGAGAGCCAGGAACAGAAATTCCAGTGCGAGCTGCGACAGCATCAGCACGACCGATTGCGGCCCGGTGCCGGAGGACGAAATCATATCCGGGAGCCGATGGCTCAAATAAACACCCAGGCAAACGGAATAGAGCACCAGCTTCACAAAGCTCTTCAGGAATTCAAAGAGTCCGGCGCGGCCAAGCTTGTTTTTGGCATTGGATATGATCGACAGACGCGACAGTTTCGGTTCCAGCTTGCTGGGCGCAAAGACCATGGCACGCTGACCGATGATTGACAGCAGAACCAATGCAAACGGCACCAGGAACCACGGCAGAATTGGCCTTAGCAGACTGCTTGCAAAGCCACCTGAGGGTGCAGTTGCGGACCCGCCGTCAAAGAACAGCGGCGCCAGCCGGTCGGGCTGATCCAGAAAAGCCATCAGCGCGGTTCCCATCCCCTCCACACTAGCGCTTCCTGTCGCGTAGAAGGCAACAATGAGCCCCAGATAGGCAGCTGCCACGGACAGGTCGGTGGACTTTGCAACTTCGCCCTTCTCGCGCGCCTTGCGGAGTTTCTGTTCCGTCGGTTCAAATGACTTATCAGAATCGTCGTCTTCACCGCTCATGGCATTCCGGCTCCGGGGTTGGAAAGAAAAGTCATCAGGGCCCGGGTCCAGACATCCAAAATCATGGGACTGCCGACCATCAGGATAAACAGCCCGAAAAAGGTAATGACCGGCGCGCCGACCATCGCCACCATCAGCTGTGGCATTGCCCGGTTAATTACACCGAGCGCCAGGTTGTAGATAACAGCGGTAATCACAAAGGGTGCTGCGAGCGTGAACGCCATGGAAAAGCTCTCCGACACGCGAAACACGCCCCATTCTGTCAGTCCGGCCGCGGCAGGGAACTGACCGGCAGGAAACATCTGATAAGATCCGATCAACAGTTCCGCAATGCGGACATGAAGCCCCATCATGACCGCGAGGGTCACACCTGAAATCATCAGCACAGCCCCAAGGGCTGGCATAGGTTCAGCACCGATGCCGCCCAGAACCTGAGACAGAGAGGTGCTTTGCGCTGCCATCGTGCCGGCCGTCTGGAGCGCCAGAACAAACATTCGTGCGCCCACGCCAATCGACAAGCCGATAATCGCTTCGGTCACAGCAAACCGCGCATACTCCATAACCCCGTCCGGTTCAGGAAAGGGCGGCAGTGCGGGTGCCACCACAAAGGTAAATGCAACAGCAATCGCCAGTTTTACGCGGGTGGGAACATAAAGCTCCCCCATTGCGGGCAGTACTGAAACCATAGCCGACACCCGCAAGAAAACGATTGCCGCATGCCAGAATCCTGCCCCCAGCAGCAGCACCAGCTCCGGCGGCAGGAAATTCAGGTTCATGCTTGGACCATCCCAACCAGGGCAGGCCGCGCTTCGAGTCCGATTTCCTCGAAGGACAGGACGGGATTGGTGATGCCGCGCGATTTCAGGATCGTTTTCAGATACCGGCGGCGGCGGGTGGACGTCACCACTGCAGCAAAAACCCCCTGATCCGTGATCGTCCCCAGCTTGTCGCTGAGCCCGTCTGCAAGCCTGTTGAACAAATCGGGCGGCAAGGCGATATCCAGCCCGGCGCCCTGTGAATCAACCTGGTAGGTCGAGAACTTGTCTTCCCACTCCGGCGCCAGCTGGATCAGAGGAATGGTGCCGTCTTCACGCTTCATTTCGGCGACCAGCTGGAATCCAAGGCGCTGCCGCACATGTTCGCAAATCAATTCCGGCTGGGTGGTGTGCATCCGCGCTTCGGCAATCGATTCGAGGATCAGCGGCATGTTGCGGATCGAAACCCGCTCCTCCAGAAGCAACCTCAGAACCGCGTGCAAGGTATCCATCGGCACTTTGTCCGGCACCAGCGCATCCAGCAGCTTGCGGTTTGCCTCAGCCCGGAAACCGTCTGAGAGTTGTGTCATCTCATCCAGCAGACGGCGGAGCGACTTGAGCGTCAGCAGGCGGGAGAAGTTCTGCTTGATGATTTCAAGAAGATGGGTTGCCAGAATTTCCGGCGGCGTGACAACTGTTGCGCCGGCCAGCGCGGCCTGTTCCTGCGACTTGGCAGAGATCCAGCGGGCCGGAGCGCCGTAGACCGGTTCAGTGACGTCTGTTCCGGGCGGCAGCGCATCATGATTGTCCGGCATCAGTGCCAGAACCATTTCCGGATGCAATGTGCCGCGGACTTGCTCGACACCTTGCACCTTGATTACGTAAGTCCCCCGCTCCAGTTCATGCTGATCCGTCAGCCGGATTTCGGGCAAGATCAGGCCAAATGTGGTGGCGATATGAGACCGCATGTTGGCAATCCGCGCATCCAGCCCGGTACCAGCATCCAGTACCATGCTAACCAGATCCGGCGAGAACTCCAGATGCAGATCATCCAGATCCAGAATATCGCCCAGCGGGCGGGATGCCGACGGATCCGAGGCTTCTTCGATCTTTTCCTCGATATCGGCTTCCGCATCGTCCCTTTTTTTCTTGGCCATCCGGAATGCAGTGTAGCCCAGCGCACCGCCGCCGGTTACGAAAGGCAGGAACGGCAGCCCCGGGACCAATGCAAACAGCACCATCAGTACCGCAACTGTGATCAGCGCAGCCGGGTGACGGCCGAACTGATCGAACAGGGCAATATCCGTTGAGCCGGTGGTGCCGCCGCGGGCCAGCAGCAGTGCCGCCGCAATGGAAATGATCACCGAAGGGATCTGCGATACCAAACCGTCGCCCACGGTCAGGATGGCATAGGTCTCAAACGCGCTGCCGACCGGCATGCCATGGACAAGGACGCCCATGATCAGCCCCATCACCAGGTTCAGCAGCGTAATCAGCAGACCGGCAACCGCGTCACCTTTGACGAACTTCGATGCACCGTCCAACGAACCGAAGAATGTGGTTTCCTGCTGATCGCGCTCCCGGCGTTCTTTGGCGGTCTGGTGGTCGATGGCGCCTGCCGACATGTCAGCGTCAATTGCCAGCTGCTTGCCCGGCATCCCGTCCAGGGCGAAGCGGGCGCCCACTTCGGCCATCCGCGCAGCACCCTTGGTGATCACCATGAAGTTGACGATCAAGAGAACGCCAAATACCACAAGGCCCAGGAAAACGCTGCCGCCCATGACGAATTGGGCAAAGCCCTCAATCACTCCTCCCGCCGCGTCAGTGCCAGTATGACCCTGCCCGATGATCAGTTTGGTCGAGGACACATTCAGCGACAGCCGCAGCATCAGCGACGCCAGAAGGATTGTTGGAAAAGAAGAAAAATCCAACGGCCGTTCGATGAAAAGCGTGATTGTAAAAATCAGGATGGCCAGTGCAAAAGAGGCTGCTAGGCCGACATCCAGAACCCAGGCTGGCATCGGCAGGATCATCATCACAATGATCGCCATCAGGGCCAGAGCCAAAAGCACCGTCGGACTGAAAAGTTGCTCTGTCGTCAGCTTAGGCACAGTTCACGCCTCGCGCATTGAAGTTTCCGATCGCACGGCGGCACCAGCCAAACAGCCCTGTAAGCGCGCAGGCCAGGGCATCAACAGATCGGCATTTTCCATTCGGCGCCCGCAGCAGAGTAATACTCAGCCTGGATGCTACCCGCGTCATTCGGGAACCAGCCTCCCTCCGGCCGGCCGGCCAGCGGAGGGGTAAGATTGCTGTGAAGAGAAGTTCGACTTGCGCGCGCGTGCTTACTTCGGCTCTGCAGCCTGCGGCCGCCGCGCGCTGAAACAGCCCCTGCGGGCCAAGGAGTATGTAATTATCCGGCATTCTGCCCGTTCCAAATCAGGATTCACCCGTTTGTGACGTTACCGGCAGGCGGTTGACAAAGTGTTATCAGAACCAGCACCGGCTGCCCCATGAAAGAGGCAGCCGGTGAAACTTTGGTGCTGTGTTTGGTTTACTGATTACCGGCAGGCTGCGCGAGGCCTTTGCCGATTTGGTTCAGAAGATCGGCAATACCGCCCCGCGTTCCTTCGCTGCTTTCAACCAGCGCCCGGGCGTGGGCGAGCGGCGCCAGGCCCACAGGGTCCTGAGCGGTCTCGCCGATCTGCGAGGTTACCGAAGCAACGGGTCCGAAAGATTCTGCAGCGTCTCTACCAATTGCTTCGACCGCACCCAAGTTTTCAGAATGCCAGAACCCGCGGGCGGCAGCATCTGCCTCATCTTCAGCCAGAAGATATTCGCCTGCCCGTCCGTATTCTCCGTTCCGCCACAGGGCTTGTGCCCGCATCCGGTTGGCTTCGGCCCCTTCCAGACCCATCAGCTCCACAAGAGCCCGGTGCGGCTTATCAAGACCCAAGGCAGCTTCAGCCATCAGCAGGCGGCGGGTTTCGTCCTCCGATTCCAACGCGAGCTTTGTCAGCAGGTCCTGGGCCTGGCTTGCAAAGCCAAGGTTCAGCAGCCTGCGCGCCACCGGCGCTGCCACCGGTACCGCCTCAGCCGGCGTTGCCTGTTTGGAAAACACCAGGGAATACTGAAGGAATGTCACATCATCGGCACGCTCTGTCAGAAGCAGCATCAGCGGTTCCAGAGCCTCGGCCCGCGCAATCGGCCCGTCCCTGTCTGATACACTCTTCAATTCTTCGAACGCTTCGTGGAATTGCCCCATCAGCGCCAATGACGCGACCAGAGCGTGACGCAAATCCGCCCCCAGCTCAGTTTCCCGGTTTTCCAGTTCATAGGAAGCAATCAAATCCGGTACATCCGGTGACAATGCCTTACGCTCCTTGACGCTGAGCGCAACCAGGTCAATCAGTGCTGCAGGCGCGTTACCAGTCCGCTCGGCGACTTCGCTGGTAAGCTCCTCAGCCATTGTTTCGGTGTCACCTTCCAGTTCAGCAATTGCGGCTTCAGCCAGGTTAATCTCGGGAACTTCCTCCACTCCAGTCCGGTCCACCGACCGCAGCACGGCCTCGGCAACGTGATGATTGCCGACTTCGGCAAACATCTTGCTGACCCGTGGACCAAGATGCACCCTCAAGTGCACCGGAAGCTTGGAAAACGCTTGCTGAATGGCATCCGAGTTAGCACTGCGCTTCACAGCACCATCAGCCAATGCGCCCCACAACGCACTGTCGCTGTCACAGCGCTGCTGCCCGGAAAGCGCGTGGCTAACCGGCAAGGATGTGCCGTCCATCAGCATTGCCAATGTATCCAGCAATGCCACTTCCGGGCTTTCCTGCTGTTCAGGCGGCAGGAACGTCATGATCGAACGGGCCTCGGCTCCAAAGCTAAAATACAAGTAGAGCCGCGCAAGCGCCTGAACCGTTTCCGGGTTCACATCGTCAAATTCCCGAACCAGACCGCTGCGCAGAAGGGCCACTTGATCTGAAAACGGGCTTTCATCTCCCCAGTCCTGAATGGCGACATCCCGGTCCTTCAGGCAATGCGAATCTTCACCATTGTCATCCATCAAAGCAGCGATCAGCCCGGTTTCCCGGTCAATTGCCGAGGTAACGGAGATATGGTCCAGCGGATCAAGCGGCCTGCCGGTCCCGCCGAGCGGATCCAACCCTGCTGACGTTTCCCCGGAGGGAAGACCATCAAGCGTGACATTCAATAGACCTTGGTTGGCAGCGCGTCCTATTTGCTGCAGCAGCCGGCGTTCGGATTCGCCAACCGCAGCCGCGCGCTCAGATTCGTCCATATCGAGCAGCAAGCCTGTCTCGGGAATCCTGGCTGGTGCGGCCTCTTCCGCGACCTCTGTGTCAGGTTCCGGGGTCATTTCTTCTGCCCCGGTCTGACTTCCGAGAAGCGGCAGCTCCACGTCTTTCAGATCCGGCGCGGACCCCTCGGCCACGGCAGAAGCGGCAGCTGTGCTTGAAGGCGGCGGACCTGTCTCTTCGCCCGGCAGCGCTGCCTGCGTGCGTTCCCGTTGTCCAGAAACCGCCGCTGCGAGTTCAAGCGCCAGGCGGGCATCTGCTGCAGCCGGCTGGGAGAACCCGAACCGGTAGCCCGTTTCTGGAGCCGGGGTCATGAGCGGCAGAACGGATGCTGCCGAGCTGAACTGCGGTTTCGCAGCCGGCTTACCGCCGTCACGGATGTCGATCACCAGGTATCCGTCTTTCTGGACGTAGGATGTAACGGTGCATTCGCATCCCAACTGCAGGCGCAGAGGCTGGCCCGGACCGTTTTGCGCCAGTGATTGCAACCGTGTCCGGGGAATCAGGTTAAAGACGCGCGACGTATCAAAAACAGCTTCGGGCGCAGCAATATTCACCGTTGCGGTCATACCGCTTTGTGTCAGCGACCAGTCTGCCCCGTTTGGCAGCCGCATCACCAGACGCGTGAAACCCTTGTGCTCGCCTGAGCGGGTCACAATCGTCTGCGCGTGGACAGCACCCGATGTCAGCAGAAGAGCTGCGGTGGCAAATGCTCGCCAGATCATGCTGCGTCCTGTTTCACCGATTTGAGGGCTTCTTCAAGTTCCGAAAAGCCTGGACGGAAATGCGACGGAGTGTTCTGGCGGCCGACCTCGATGCAGATGGCCGCGGCGTGATTGTGAAGGTTGGCAACCAGTACTTCGCGGATCAGCTGATAAAAGTGGGAATCCTCTTCGACCACGGCCTTCACCTTGCCCGCAAAGGGCGCAACCAGGCCATAGGACAGGAAAACACCAAGGAAAGTACCAACCAGCGCGCCGCCAATCAGCTTGCCCAGAACTTCTGGCGGCTGGTCGATCGACCCCATGGTCTTGATCACACCCAGAACAGCCGCAACAATCCCCAGCGCGGGCAGACCGTCAGCCATAGTCTGCAGCGCGTGGCTGGAGTGCAGCGCGTGATGCAGGTTGGCCTCCATCCGCTTTTCGAGCACTTCCTCGACCTGGTGCGGGTCATCATAGTTCATCGAGGCCGAGCGCATGGTGTCGCAAATCAGGTTCACTGCTTCCTTGTCCCCCAGGATCTTGGGATACTTGTTGAACACAGAAGAGTTTTCCGGATCCTCGATATGCTGCTCCACTTCAACCGGATTGGCCCGCGCGATGCGGATCAGCGCAAACAGCAGGCAAAGAAGATCGCGGTAATCATCCGGCTTCCATTTGGGGCCCTTGAACACCTTCCCAATGTCCTTGAGCGTGTGCTTCACGCCGCCCATGTCATTGGCAATGAGGAAGGCGCCGACCGCAGCCCCGCCAATCATCATCATTTCAAACGGCAGCGACTTCAGGATGATCGCCATCTTGCCGCCGGCCAGAAGGTATCCGCCGAACACCATGGCAAAGATCACCACAATGCCTACAATCCCGATCATAGGTGCACTCCGAATTCCGTTGGTTTTTATTAGTTTAGGCGAGTCTTCCTAAGGAAAGACTAAGCCGCCGCGCCCAAGTTATTCCTTGGGCACGGATCCATTGCGTCCGGCCAGGACCACGCTGATCGTATAGGCAGCTTCAGGGCTGAGGCCTGCCATGATTCCCGCCGCCGCCTCTGGCTGCATCCGGGCCAGGAAACCCGCAGCAAATGCCGGGTCCATTTCCTCGAACAATGCTGAGGCTTCCTTGGGTTTCATCTGTTCATAAACCGTCGTCAGCCGGGATACATCCGCTTCCGTTGCCCCGTCAGCCAGCGCGAGGGTCGCGCGCAGATTCTCTTCCGCCTGCTCCAACGCCGCCAGTTTCATATCAATCGCCTGATCGGCAATTTCCAGCGCTTTCATCCGGTCCTCGATCTCCGCCTCACGGGCAGCCAAGACCTCTTCCCTCTGCTGAAATGCAGCCAGCATTGTCTGCAACTCTGCCGATGTCGGCATCGCGTCGCGCTGCGGCTGCCCGTTGTGCGTTGCCTCTTCTTGGCCCGCCTCCTTGAGGCTCGCCACTTCACGCGCAATTGCGGGCCCCGCCTCAAGCCCCAGCCGCACCACGGCAGAGCCCATCAGCAGCAGCGCCAGCATCATCAGAGTGCCGCTGCGCCGGAAGCGCTTGGTTTTCTTCGCCATCACGCCACCCGATTCTGGCTACGGTTGTGGCGCACAAACATCAAACCGGCAGACTTCGGTTCTTCCTGTGCCTCGGCAGCGGGCTGCGGATCGGCCTCATAGGCTGCTGCCATTGCCGCGTCCTCGGCAGCGGGTGCCGCTGGCGCAGGGGCCGCAGCACCGGCCTCGGGTATGTCGTGCATCGACGCCATCATCAGTTCCAGCCGCTGAGCCACAGATTCGGCCCGGCCGGTCAGTTGCTGCAGCGCCTTGCTGGACCCATCAGACACCTGCTGGGCCGATTGCAGCGATTTGTTCAGGTCATCAACCTGTGCAGACAGAACGGCGACCGCTCCGCCAACACCTTTTTCCAGGTCATTGAACCGCTTCAGCCGGCGCGACAGCACCAGACAATAGAATCCGGCGCCCAGCGCTCCGGCCGCAAGCAGGATATCAGCAATAATGTCCATCCTGTCCTCCTAGTTCAGTACGAAATCCATGATCAGCAGATCGCGCACACGGCCTTGACCGGTGGCAATGTTGATCCGCCGCAGCATCTGCGCCCTCAGTTTCGGCAGCGCCATCGGATCAGACAGATCCTCAAGCTCCAATGCTCTCAGATAGCTGTTCAGGACATCGACAACCCGCGGGAGGACTCTTTCGACTTCGGCCTGGTGTGCCAGGCTGACCTCTAGTTGCGCGCGGAACCTGAGATGCTTCAAACCGCTGGCTTTGCGCAGGGTAATCAGAATCGGGTCCATTTCGATGAAAGCAAGATTGGCGATATCATTCGCCGTCTCGCCTGTGTCCACGCCTTCTGGCGCCACTTCGGCCGCGGTCGCCGGTTCTGGCGCCGCTTTCTGACCAAAGGGAAGAAGGCCTGACTGAACGGCAAAGAATCCGCCGCCTGCCCCTGCCAGCGCCAGCACTGCCCCAATGATCAGGGGCAGTTTGCCTTTCTTGGCCGGGGTTTCTGCTTCGATATCTACTGCAGCGTCTGTCATGGCTATCCCTAAAACGTCGTGCAGCTTCTTCATAACCTGCGAGGAACTAACCGAATGTTAAGGCCGATCCGTCAAAACGGTTGCATGCCGGAGAGAACGCCGGTGCGACGGAGGTTAATGTGCAGCAGATCAAGAATGTCTGGGCAGAAATGGACATGAGAAAGCGTCTGATTGCCGTGGGAGCCACGGTGATCATGATTCTCAGCGTCATCGCGATGTCCCACGTGGCAAGCAAGCCAACAATGACACTGCTCTATGCCGGGCTGGAAAGCGGCTCGGCCGGGGATGTGGTGCGGGCGCTGGAACAGCGCGGCACCCAATTTGAAGTGCGCGGCGGCTCGATTTATGTGCCGTCCACACAACGCGATGAACTTCGTATGACACTGGCCAGCGAAGGCCTTCCTGCCAACGGCGGCAAGGGATACGAACTCCTTGATTCGCTTAGTGGTTTCGGCACCACCTCACAAATGTTCGACGCCGCATACTGGCGCGCGAAGGAAGGCGAATTGGCCCGTACAATCGTCGCCAGCCCGCATGTGAGCCAGGCACGGGTGCACATTGCAAATACAGGGTCGAATCCTTTTCAGCGGACTGTCGAACCCACAGCTTCCGTCTCCATTGTGCCGATGGGGTCTCCGATCACGCCCGCCCAGGCCAATGCAATCCGTTTTCTAGTGTCGTCCGCTGTTACCGGACTGGCAGTGGACAACGTGGCCGTTATTGATGCCAACGGTGCCCTGATCGGCTCCTCTGACACCACTGCAGCAGCTGCTGCGGGCACCGATGACCGCTCGCAAACGATTCGGGAACGCGTGCTGCGGCTTGTCGAGGCTCGCGTGGGCCAGGGCAATGCCGTTGTCGAAGTCAGTGTGGAAACCATCACTGACACCGAATCGATCCGCGAGAAGCTGGTGGACCCGAAAAGCCGTGTTGCTGTCAGCACCGATGTTGAAGAACGCGCTGATTCTTCCACGAACCAGTCCGGCGAGGTCACAGTTGCATCCAATATTCCTGACGGCGATGCAGCCTCTGGCCAAGGCTCCAAAGCAAACACCAGCGCCACCCGGGAGAGAATCAACTATGAGATCTCGGAAACTGAAAAGGAAATCCTTCGCGGCCCTGGTGCAATCAAACGCCTGACCGTTGCGGTCCTGATCAACGGAACTGCCGCCACCAACGAAGCTGGAGAATCCGTTTTCCAGCCCCGCCCTGAAGAAGAACTGGCAGCAATGCGAGAGCTGATTTCAGCGGCGGTCGGCTTTGACGCAGACCGTGGAGACGTGATCACGCTCAAATCCATGGAATTGCCGGCCGTTGAACCGCAGGGCGTCGTGGCGACTTCTTCTTTCATGGATAAGCTCAATTTTGACGCCATGTCGCTGATCCAAATCGCCGCTCTCGCCATCGTCAGCCTGATACTGGGCCTGTTCGTTGTGCGCCCGATCCTGTCGAACCAGGGAGCTTCGGCAACTGCGCTTCCAGCACCTGGCGGCGGGGCTGATGCACTGCCCGGGCTTCCCGGAATGGGCGGCGATGGTTTCATGACCGCACCTGACCTGGGCGCCGGACTGGCCCTGGATGGCGAGATTGAAAACAATGAAACCGGACAGTTCGAGCCGCTGGGCGGTCTGCCTGAGATGGGCACAGGGGATATGATGGGCGCTATCGGCCTGCCCGCCATGGGCGGCAGCACGGGTGATCCCGTCGACCGCCTGCGCAGCCTCATCGGCGAACGGCAGGAAGAAACCGTCCAAATCCTGCGCGGCTGGCTGGAAGAGAGTAAGGAACAGGCCTGATGACGATTGCACATTTGCTAGAAGACTTCGGTATGAAGACACCGGTGGAGCCTGCTCTGCCAGCAATTTCCGAGGAGCTCATAGAAGAACAGCGCCTGGCGTCCTTTGAGAACGGCTATAGTGCCGGCTGGGATGACGCGGTGACGGCAAAGGATCAGGAGAACACCCGGATCTCAGCCGAACTTGCCAGTTCGCTTGAGGACCTGAATTTCACCTACCAGGAAGCGCAAAGCCAGCTGCTCGACTCACTGGATCCGATGTTCAAGGTGCTGACCAGTGCGGTTCTTCCGGATGCGATGGCTGCTTCCTTCGGCCATCACATCGTCGACCAGCTGGCAGGCATGGCCAAGGGGCAGACCGACCAGCCGATGCAAATCGTGGTTTCTCCAGGCGAAGGCGCTGCAGTTCGCAGTCTGCTGCCGGAGAAGTTTTCCGTGCCAGTGACAGTTCGGGAAGACAGCGTTCTGTCGCCGGGCCAAGCGTATCTGAGCGTGGGCGGCGCGGAGTGTGAAATCAACTGCGACGCCCTTCTCGAGTCCATCCAGGATTCGATCGAAGCCTTTACCTATCACGCAAATGAGGACAGCCACTATGGATGACGCGGCCGATCTGAACAAGAAATCTGCCGATGCGAGCAACCCATTCGTTTCGGTTCCCGTTGAAGTGGTTGTCTCGGTCGGTAAGGCCCGGCCATTGATCCGCGACCTGGTCAGCCTGGGTGAAAACGCCATTCTGACCTTGGACAAGCGGGTCGAAGACCCGGTGGACCTGTATGTAGGTGACCGGCTTGTGGCCCGCGGCCAATTGGAAGAACTGGAAGGCGACCAGGCAGGACAGCTGGCCGTGCGCCTAACGGAAATTGCCGATCTGCAAAGCGGTTTGGGATGACACATACGACATTTGTGCGGGCGGCTCTGGTCTCAGTTCTGCTGCTGGCCCTGCCGCACACCGCTCTGGCTCAAGAAATGAGCCTCTCACTGGCTGACGGGCAGTCGATATCCGCCCGCTCTATCCAGCTGATCCTGCTAATTACTGTGCTCAGCCTGGCCCCGGGCCTGCTGATCATGATTACCTGCTTCCCGTTCCTGGTGACGGTTCTTTCCATCCTCCGCCAGGGCATCGGGCTGCAGCAGGCGCCCCCCAACATGCTGATGATCAGCCTCGCGCTTTTTCTGACCTATTTCGTGATGGAACCGGTCTTCACCGAAGCCTGGACCACGGGAATCAATCCGCTTCTGGAAGAGCGGCTGGAGCCCGGCGAAGCCATCACGCGCAGCTTGGAGCCGTTCCGGGCATTCATGGCAAACAGGCTGGACCCGGACACGTTTTATGCAATTGCAGACCTCAGGCCCGAGACACAGGGCCTGGACCCGGTGCCTGAGGCACCTTTGTCGGCTTTGGTGCCAAGCTTTCTGCTGTCAGAGATTGCCCGGGCCTTTCAAATCGGATTCCTGGTGTTCCTGCCGTTCCTTGTGATTGATCTCGTCGTTGCCGCGATCCTGATGTCGATGGGGATGATGATGGTCCCTCCAGCCATCGTTTCCCTGCCCTTCAAGCTGGCGTTCTTTGTTGTCGCCGATGGCTGGAGCCTGATCGCCACCGCACTGGTCCGCAGCTACTATCCCTGAACATTCCAATCCAAGCTGAAGACGCCGGGCACATTTTGTGTCCGGCATTTTTTTTGCGGAAAAGCCATCTGCAAACAGTACCAAAAAAGGAACCTGCTGCTGTCCGGCTGTGTTTGAACGCACATCCGGAAACATGGCCGCAAACGTCTCTTGAAATTATACGTGCCGCTTCGGACGTTCATCTTGATTCGGAACCGCACATATTGCTCAGCCAAGACGGTCAGTTTATGCAGCTCCCGTTGAACAAACATACCACCACAGGCAGATTCGGTCGCAAGTGAACGGATGAGAGCAAACCGGCCTTTGCTGAGCAGCTTTCTCTTCCAAAGCTGTGTCAGACGGCATCACCAGAAAGCAAAATACCCGGCCCTTACAAGAAAGGCCGGGGCAAGCTTCCCAAGAAGACTAGGGTCAGCGGACCACGAACTCCGCGTGAAGGGCTCCCGCCGCCTTGAGGCTTTTGAGAATGTCGATCATGTCCCGCGGCGATACGCCTAGGGCATTCAGACCGGCGACTACTTCAGACAGAGACGTTGTTTCGGGAACTTCTGCCAGCTGTATTCCTTCCTCTTCCTCGATAGCGGCGCCAGTACGCGGCACGACAACTGTCTCACCATCAGAGAAGGGGTTGGGCTGCACGACCAATGGTGTCTCCTCAATCCGCAAGGTCAGATTGCCTTGGGCCACGGCGACACGGGAAATCCGCACATCACTGCCCATCACAATCGTGCCGGAGCGCTGATCAACCACAACGCGCGCCTTGCGCTGGGGCTCAACCAGGATGTTTTCGATCCGTCCCACCGCATGAGCGGTCGAACGGGTGTTGGTGCGGCGAATGTCCACCTCAACCGTGCCGGAATCCCGCATCAGGGCGACGTTGCCGCCAAATTCCGCATTGATTGCCCGTTCAATGCGCCCAGCGGTGGTGAAATCCGGTTCCCGCAACGCCAGCCGCATGGAATTGAGCGACGCGAGGTCAAAGTCAATTTCCCGCTCAACCCGGGCGCCCGACGGAATTACCCCGGCAGTCGGCACCCCTTGGGTAACGACTGCTGCTTCTCCTTCAGCTACCGCGCCGCCAGCCAGGATCGTTCCTTGGGCAACGGCATAGATCTGCCCATCCGCCGCATTCAGCGGGGTCATGATCAGGGTGCCGCCCAGAAGGCTCTTGGAGTCGCCGATTGCCGACACTGTCACATCAATTGTGCTGCCGACACGAGCAAACGGCGGCAGCGTCGCAGTCACAAAGACCGCGGCAACATTCTTCGGCCGGAATTGCTCCCCCGTCACGTTGACGCCGAGACGTTCCAAGATGTTGGACATGATTTCTTCGGTGAAGGGCGAGTTTCGCAAACCGTCACCGGTGCCATCCAGGCCAACAACCAGACCGTAGCCGACCAGATCATTGCCGCGGACGCCATCAAACTCGACCAGATCCTTGAGCCGGATTGCATTGGCCTGCGCCACTGCAGGCAGCAGAAACAGGCATGTGATAAGAAGGCGGAGAATTCTGATCATGAGATGTACTTCAGCAGGGATAGCTGCGAGCTGCGCGCGGTGACCGTGTAAAGGCCTTCGAGCTGTGTCTGAGCTTCCTGCAGCCGGGTGTAGGTTTCATACGGGTCGGCAGAGACCAGGTTGTTCTTGACGATGCTCAGGCTGGTTTTCGAGGCCTCATTGCGAGTGTTGATTGCATCCAGGCGCCCTTCGATAAAGCCGACATCGGCCTGAACCTTGATCAACCGGTCTTCACTTTCCGTCAGCTCGCTGCTGGCCTCGATAACCAGGTCGATCTTTACATCCTCAGTCAAGCCGAGACCGGGCTCGTCGGCCAGCGCCGTGATCACATAGCTTTGCAGCGCATGTTTGAGGCTGGGGTCAGTGGCTTGGATGCCAAGGGAAACTTGTTCGCCCTCGCCCACTGTCACCGGCTGCAGCGCGGTTGCCGAGCCATTGTACATGACAGTGTCAAAGCCGGCCGGGTCATCAAACCAGTCCTTGACCGCCTGAATAATGTCGTTGGCTGTTGTCAGCCCTGATACTTCCGTCAGAATGGCGCTCATCAGCGTTCCGGAATTGTTGAGCGGCTTGGTATCCGTTGCCGTGCCGGCAAAGATGGTGCGGCCGCCGACTGAGGTGTTCAACAAATTGATGGCGCTCGACATCCTCTGCCTGGCCTGGCTTCCGAACTGCTCTGCATTGTACTCGTCCATTGCCGGCGAGAGCGTCAGGATATCATTGCGCATCGACTGAACCTGGCCTTGAACTTTTTCGAGGCTGCCCTGAATGGTGGTGGCAAACAGCTGCACTTCGCTATTGGTGACCATGTAGCTGTCGAGCCGGTTCAAATTGCTTTCCAGATCCGCCAGATACGTGAAATCTCCTCCCAGGCGTTCAGTCAGGTTGGAGGTTTTCCCGGTTGCGAACTCCTCTGAAAGAGTCGTGACGTTTTCCTTGAGCTCCGCATTCCGGCCGCGGAGAAAGAGGTGCTGCGCCATATCGCCATAAGAATTAATAATCATGCGTCAGATCCTCAAAAGCGTTTCCATAAGTTCGTCAACTACAGAGATGACCCGGGCATTGGCGGCATAGTATTTTTCCACCAGCATCAGGTTCTGCAGCTCGGCATCAGTATCGACCCCGAGTGCAAGCTCCGCCTGGCTCAGCTCATTGAAGCTGGTGGCCGCAAAGGCCGAGCCGCGCGAGGCTGTTTCATTGTCCTGCGCAAAACGCGACAACAGGTTCGCGCTTAGGGTGCTTGCTGTCAGGTCCGATGTCCCAAGACCAACCGAGGAGACCGTACGGGTGGTGTTCAGCGCGTCGGAATAGGCTTGCAACAGGCTCGAATCTCCGGGGTCGCCCGGCGCAGCGGAATAAAGCCCGTCGCGGAACCGCCAAGTCTCTGCGCTGCCCGTCAGGGACACCAGATCGTTCAGCTCGATCCGGTTGGATATCCCGACAGTATTGGCAGCATCAAAAAAGCCGCCGTCGTCAGTAAAGATACCTGCATCGGTCACCCCGATCGTGCCGTCCAGTACCGGGTCCTGGAAGCGCTCGATCAGATCCCGTGCCATCGCATCCAGGTCTTCCTGGGCTTCCACCGCGGTCACATCCCGGATTTCGAATTGCGCGGTCAGTGTGCCGCCCCGCAGCGGGCCGTCAGGGCTTGTGTCAATGACCCTTCCGTCGACCTCAAGCCCGGACAGCATGCCGTTGCCCAGTGTCATATGAGGCATGATATCCCGCGACGGGTTAAAGCTCAGCTCAGACGCTTTGCCATCCAGCAGCCTCACTCCGCCGGTTGAATACAGCGTAACCTGGCCATTATCGCGCCGGACCACATTGACCGGAATGATCTTGTTCACCTGATCGATCAGCTGGTCCCGCTGGTCGTGCATCGAGACGGCATCCATGCCGCCAGCTTCCACGACCATAATGCGCGCATTCAGCTTCTCGATTTCCTTCAACGCCTGGTTCACGGTATCTACCTGGCTATTGATCGCACTGTCCGCGTTGATCCGCAGGTCGCGCAACCCTTCTGCCGTTCTGGAAATCGAATCTGCCAGGGTCTCCGCTTTAACCGACAGATCATTGAGCCGGGGCTGCGAATCCGGGCGGGAAACAACCTCAATCAGAGAAGATTCAAACTCCGATAGCTGGGACGCCAGCGACATCTCGTCATCAACGGTGCCGACCAGATCCGACATCCGGTCGAAGAAATCGGCCTGGATCTTGGCCGCGCCGTATTCAGCCTCAGCTACCCTGCGGTTGGAAATCACCACCGGGTCGTTCAAGCGCTCAACATTGCCAATCCGGACCCCGGGCACGCCCGCACCAGGGCTGTTCAGATCCAGAACCCGGCGCGTGTAGCCCGGCGTTAGAGCGTTTGCGAGGTTCTCAGAAACGATCTGCGAAGACCGGCTGGCCGCAGACAGACCGCTCATCGCGCTGTTTAGGGCGGAATAGATTGACATTTTCAGCCTGCTTTCATGAAGCCTGTGTCAGGGGGCCATCAAGCGCCTTAGCGCTTGATGTTGGTGGTTTCCTGCAGCATCTCGTCAACGGTCTGGATGACCTTGGCGTTGGACGAATAGGCACGCTGGGTCTGGATCATGTCGGTGAGCTCGGTCGCGACATCGACTGCCGATTCCTCCTGGGCATAGCCCAGGATTTCACCGGTCGGGCCATCGCCGGCATCCCACAGGTAGAACGCCCCGGAGTCATCGGTCGGCTTGTAAGTCTGGGAATCCAGAGACTGCATGCCGTTCAGGTTCGAAACATCGGCCAGCGGCACCTGGTAGATGACCTTGGTGTCGCCCGAGTCATACTTCGCAATAACTTCCCCGGATTCGTTGATTTCAACGGACACAAAGGAGCCAACCGCGGTACCATCCTTCACGGTGGTGCCAGGAACGAACTCGTCACCCAGCTGGCTCATCCCGTTCTGTTCGCCAATGACCCCGATATTGATCTCAACCGGGCCGCTGGCAGTGGTGATGGTAACCGATCCGGCCGTGGCATCATAGGCGCCGCCGGTCGTGGTGGCCACGCTTTGGAGTGTGCCGGCAGTGGACGCACTGTCGTCAAACGTCAGGGTGTATTCGCCGATCACCGTGGCGCCAGTTGCCGAATCGACGATCTGCATCGTCCATTCATTGGTGCCGGTTGTTGCAGGTGCCACTGCAACCGTCGGTGTATAGGTGATCGCCAGTTCCTCGGACCGGCCCATGTTGTCAAAGTACTGAACAACATGTTCCACCGGATCGCCGCTTGCGCCAGGGTCAGTTTCCGAAGCCGGCAGGTTCGCGGTCAGGCTGATCTCGGTCGTCGGTTCCGCCGACAGTCGGTTCAGGTCAATCCGGATCGGCTCCAGAGAGTTGCTGGTATCACGCGCAACATCGGGAATAGTGCCGTCTGCCGCTGCTGGGAAGCCCATGAGAACCAGACCAGACTCGGTTGAGAGATACCCGTTCGAATCTGTCCGGAAGGACCCGGTTGAGGTCAGCAGCATTGACGGGTTGCCTCCGGCCTCCACCTCGGTGATCGAAGCCACCGGCAGCATGCCGCGGCCGCGGACGGCGAGGTCAGTTGCGTTATTGGTCGAGACCAGCGGCCCGCGCTCGTCAATCAGGCGGACATTGGTGGTGCGCACACCGCCCGCCGAATAGGTGCCGCCGGAACCGGACAAAACCATGGAATGGAAATCTGTCTCAACCCGCTTGTAGCCGCGAGTCGAGGAGTTGGCGATGTTGTCGGAGATGGAAGCCAACCGGCTGGCGTTGGCGCTCAATCCTGAAACGCCCGCGTTCAGCGACGAAGAAATGGTCATAGCACGCCTTTCTGCTGCATCTAATCATTCTGGATGCAACAGCTAGCGCATGAGCGATTAACGGGCGGCTAACAGATAAAATATGACTCATCCGTCAGCCGCCGGTTTTTTGGTTTTCAGCGTTTTATTCCCGCAAAAGGATGATTTCGATCCTGTCGTTGCGCGCCGCCATGGGGTTGCTGACCGCCAGCTTGCGGTCGGCGTGACCCGTCACGCGCTCAATTCGGGACGCCGCCATCCCGCCTGATTCGAGAAGCTTGCGGGTTTCATCCGCCCTGTCATGGGACAGTTCCCAAACCGGGTTCTTTGCCAGCACCACAGGATGCGACCTGATATGGCCGCCAACTGCGATGTGGTTGGTCACGCCGCCAGACACACGGGCAATCATTCTGACCAGGTCGCGGAACAGGGCCGTCGGGTCTGCCCCGCCCTCTTCGAACAGCGGTGCGTTCTCGCTGGCAAACAGCTCAATGATCAGCCCTTCGTCAGTGACCCGTGTCACGATGTGGCGCGCCATCACGGTGGACACCATACTCTCGCCGCCGCGCCCGGACAATTGTTCCTCGATCGCGCGGAACTTGTCGTCCTCCTGATCCCGTTTGTCGTCAGACTCAACACCGGTATCGCCCTGCGCCTTCTGAGCGTTCGCCGGGTTGATGTCAGTCGCCCCGGTTCCGGATTTCGGCTGGATATCCTCGGTGAACATACTGTCCCCTTGGAACGCACCGTTTCCGCCGCCGGAAATCCGGCTGAGCGGAATCGACGGCGAGAAATAATCCGCCAGTCCTTTACGTTGTTTTTCTGTCGTCGCGTTCAGCAGCCACATCAGCATGAAGAAGGCCATCATCGCGGTCACGAAGTCGGCGTAGGCCACCTTCCATGCGCCGCCGTGATGGCCATCGCCACCACTGACTTTTTTCCTCTTGATGATAATGGGCGCCACATTGCTCTGTGCGCTCATATCCACCACCACTATTTTCACCCATCACCGGGATAGCAGGCGGCCCGTTAATCCTGACTTAACAGTTAAATTTGCCGGCAGTTCCCCTGACTGCCGCACCAATTTCCTCGTGGCCCTTCTACGCTTTGCCTCAAGGACCGGTTCCCGCAGGGCAGGAGTAAATCCTGCATCTTAAAAACCTCTTATCTCGACTTCGAGAAAACTTATCGAAGGTTGATCAAGAACAATATCCCGCGCCGGCCACCGGACTAGGTTCCGGACGACACAGCATATGGGACACCGAAAGGAGATTATCATGCTGACCCGCAGAGCCGCACTGATGGGGGCAGCCGGCGTAGCAGCGCTGCCAGTACTTGCCAAAGCCGCCAAGGCCGAAAGCACCTCAGTTCACGAGGCCGCCGCGCCTGTGGACCTGTCCAGCCTGCAGCGTATCAAGCGCGAACTGGTTGCACCGCCCTTCGTGCATGAACACGAGCAGATAGCACCGGGTGGACCCCGGATCGTAGAATTCGAGATGAAGATCATCGAGAAAGAGATCGAGGTCGACCAGGGCGCCTATCTGCAGGGCATGACCTTTGATGGCTCCATCCCGGGTCCGATGATGGTGGTGCATGAAGGCGACTATGTTGAACTGACCCTGATCAACCCGCCGGAAAACATGCTGCAGCACAACATCGACTTCCATGCTGCAACCGGCGCCCTGGGCGGCGGTGCGCTGACCCTGGTGAACCCGGGCGAAAAGACTGTGCTGCGGTTCAAGGCCACCCGCCCCGGCACCTTTGTCTATCACTGCGCCCCGGGCGGCCCCATGATCCCTTGGCACGTCGCCTCGGGCATGGCTGGCACCATCATGGTCCTGCCGCGCGATGGCCTGAAGGACCACAATGGCGAACAGGTTCTCTACGATCGCGTCTACTATATCGGTGAAAATGAGTTCTATATTCCGAAGGACGAAAACGGCGACTACATCCGCTATGAGGACGTCGGCGAAAGCTATCCGGACACACTGGAAGTCATGAACGGGCTGATCCCCAGCCATGTGGTGTTCAACGGCAAGGTCGGCGCGCTTACCGGGGAAAATGCCATGAAGGCAAAACAGGGCGAGAAGGTTCTGTTTGTGCACAGCCAGGCCAACCGCGACAGCCGCCCGCACCTGATCGGCGGCCATGGCGACCTCGTCTGGGAAGCCGGCAAGTTCAACAACGTGCCGGACCGCGATCTGGAAACCTGGTTCATCCGCGGCGGCTCTGCCGGAGCAGCGCTCTATGAGTTCCTGCAGCCGGGTGTCTATGCCTATGTGAACCACAACCTGATCGAGGCTGTGAACCTCGGCGCAACCGCACACGTGGTGGTCGAAGGCGAGTGGAACAACGACTTGATGGAACAGGTGGTCGCCCCGACTGAATACTCCGGCTCCTGATTTTCGGCTGGATGTGAAACTGGACCGGGCGGCTGCACATTGCGGCCGCCCGTTTTTGCTTGAAGGGGCGCTGACATGAAACTTGAGCTGATTGCCGCCGGATTGGCCGCCGCCATTGGCGTTCCGGGCCTTTGGTTTTCTACGGCCAAGGATCCAGCTCCGCCGGCCGAAACCGTTTTCATCGCGGCAGACACCATCGCGTACCGTCCAATCGGGAATTTTCACAGAAACGGCAAGAGTGTGGTGCCGCCGGAACAGCAGCGCCACGTGGCCGCCTTTGAAATCATGAAAAGCCAGGTCTCCGGCAGCGAATACGCCGCCTGCGTGGCAGCGGGCGCCTGCAAGAAGGCAGACAGAGCACCGGCGGATAGCGGACAGGCACAGACACATGTCAGCTGGCACGACGCAACCTCCTATGCCCGGTGGTACGCCAAGGAAACCGGTCAGCGCTGGCGCCTCCCGGACGAGGCTGAATGGCAGCTGGCAGCAGCCGAAATCTTCGGTGATGAAGCTGTTGAAACGGATAGCGGAGACCCCGCCCAGCGCTGGCTGCGCCAATATGCGCGCGGGGTCACCCTGCGCGGACTGCCGGGGCCTGCGCAGGATCCCAAAAGCGAACCTGGTGCCAATAGCAACGGCCTCACCGGTCTTGGCGGCAACATCTGGGAATGGACGGACGGCTGCATGCAAAATGGCGAAGTGAACAAGGATGGCAGCCTGGAACTCGGCGAGCCCTATTGCAGCGCCCGCATCACCGGCGGCCGCCACCGGGCAGTGGTGATCGATTTCATCCGCGACGCAAGTGTTGGCGGCTGCGCTGTCGGGCTGCCGCCGGATTATCTCGGGTTCCGCCTGGTGAAAGCCCTTTGAGCAGTCAGCACGCCCGCTTCTGGCCGAACTGAAAAGGGGCCTCCGGCTGGAGGCCCGCAAACAGGCAGGATTGCTTCTATATTGGATCAGGACGCGCGGCTGTAGCGCACGCCATCAGGTACATGGGCATCAAAGCAGCTGGCAATAATCCGCGTCAGCGGCCGGCCCTCCGGCAGGATTTCCAGGACTTCCGCGTCCAAGCGCACAAATTCGCCAAACCGGGCCGCAATCTGCGCCAGATCCGCATCCAGACTTCCCGCCAGATCTCCAAAGCGCTGCCGCAGTTCGGCCCGGTCCAGCCGGAATTCACACATCAGCATTTCGATGGCACGGCCGCGCAGCAGATCCTCCTGGCTCATCACATGACCGCGTGCCCCAGTCAGCTGCCCTGCCTCGACCCGCTGCACATAGGCAGGCGTGGCCGCCGCGTTTTGGATATAGCCGTCGGCAAAGCGTGAGATGGACGAGGCACCGAACCCGATCAGCGTCGGGCAGGTGTCATCTGTATAGCCTTGGAAGTTCCGGCGCAGATGCCCGGTGCGGGCCGCTGCCTCCAGTCCGTCGCCAGGTTTGGCAAAATGGTCGATGCCGATTGCGGCGAATCCCGCCTCGGCGAACTTCTCCGCCGCCAGCCCGGCCAGATGATAGCGCGCCAGATCGTCCGGCAGTGTTTCTTCCTTGATCAGCTTTTGCCGTTTGGCCACCCAGGGCACATGCGCATAGCCGAACAATGCCAGCCGGTCAGGGCTCAGGCTCAGAACCTTCTCCACCGTATCGGCCATCCGCGCCTGCGTTTGGTGCGGCAGGCCGTAAACCAAATCAGCATTCAGCGAATTGATCCCCGCTGCACGCAAATCCTCGACACATGCCTTGGTCACCTCAAACGGCTGCTCCCGGCCGATCGCCTGCTGCACCAATGGATCGAAATCCTGGATACCGATACTGGCCCGGTTCATGCCTTCTGCCGCCAGTGCGGCGATCTTGTCCCGGTCCACCATGGTCGGATCGATTTCCACCGAGAACTCCCAGTCCTCCGTATGCGGAAAAACTGCCTTCACTGCCTGTGCCAGCCGATGAATCAGATGCGGCGGCAGGATTGTCGGAGTGCCCCCGCCCCAATGCATCCGCCCCATCCGCAAGCCCTTGGGCAACAGCGGCGCCACCAGCTTCAGCTCCTGCTCCAGTGTGCCGATGTAGCTTTCCACCGGGCTCAGCGTCTGGGTGCCTTGCGTGCGGCAGGCGCAGAACCAGCACAGCCGCTCGCAAAACGGAATGTGCAGATAGACGGAGACCGGCACCTCCGGATCCAGCGCCTGAAGTTCGCGGGCCTGCTCCGCGGCGCCAACGGCTGCGGAAAACACCGGCGCGGTCGGATAAGAGGTGTAGCGGGGCACCCGGCTGTCGAACAGTCCAAGGGCTTGAAGGCGGTCAATCTGTTTCATGACTTTGCTATGCCCCTTTTGCAAATCCTCCACTTTGCGCAGGATCAAACCAGCACGTGGATTTCTTCCAGCTCGAAATCCCGCGCGCTGCAACCAAGGCGCTGTATTCACACAATAAAACGCACTCCTGAGCAATTGCGAAAAAATTGTGATGTGGTGAGACTTTTCCGTTTGACGCTGCCTGCGACTCCGCTTATACGCCGGTTCCACGACACCTGCCCAGGTGGCGGAATTGGTAGACGCGCTAGCTTCAGGTGCTAGTGTCCGTATGGACGTGGAGGTTCGAGTCCTCTCCTGGGCACCATTCCCCAAACAGTCTGAATTTATGATTGCATGGATCGCCGCTGCTCCGGCATAGGCGTGTGCCGTGCGGTCATCTGAAATGAAAAAACGGCAGGACTCGCCTGCCGTTTTTCTTGGATAGCCGTCTGAATGGAAACCGGCTTCAGTTCACCGGTTTAACCGTTTCCTGAATCTCGCTCTCTGCATCCTCGGCGTCTTCGACAATCTCCGCATCCTCGACCGGTTCCGCGCTTTTGTCCTCAAGTGCGCCCGTGATCAGCGGCAGCATGTGTGCGGCAGCCACGCTGGCCACCTCCGGCGTCTCCGGCCGCTTCCAGGACAGGGTGTCAAAACTGGAGCAATGCTCGCAGACCGGCGCCCATTCGGCATGTATGTGGTTGCAGCTGTCGCAGACCCACTGGGGCCCGCGCGGTGCGGTCAGCGCCTTGGCCAGCCAGCCCTGCACCACCTTGTCGCTCGCGCCCTCGCCGCGCTCGATCGCGGCCATCAGCGTCAGCGCGCGGGCATCCGGCGCCCGTTTTGCCAGATCATGCAGCCAGCGGCGGGCTTCGGGGAAATCCTCGGCCACGATGTTCAGCTCCGCCATCACCAGCCGGGTCTCATCGTTCAGCGGCTTGATACGTGCCAGTTGATCGAACCGTTTGACGCGTTCAGCGGCGGTTTCCTCCGGTTCGATTTCAGCAAAGGCGTGGGCCAGATCCGGGTGCGGCTGGCTTTCCCAGGCTTTCTTCAAGAGCCGCACAGCCGGGCGCTTCTTGCCTTTGGCGATATAGGCGCGGGCCGCCATAGCAGCAGCCGGGACCAGATCCGGCGACAGGCGGTTGGCCTCGATCGCCTGTTCCTGCTGCTCAACCGTCGCGCCTTCGTCCAGCACCCCCTTGGAGGCCGACAAGGCCAGAACCGCATCGCGGCGCTTGTACACATCGCGCGGCAGGGTGCCGGTCTTAAGCTTGGTCGACAGCGTCTTGCGCGCGCCTGCCCAATCCTCAGCCTGGGCTTGCAGACGCAGCAGCGTGTCCTGAACCTCTTCATGCTTAGGACGCAATGCCAGCGCCTTTTCGGCCAGCTGGCGGGCGGTATCCGTATCGCCCTCGGACAGCTTCTGCTTCATGATCCCGCGCACGCCGACAAAGCGGGTCGGCTGGTTCGCCAGAAGGCGCTTGTACGCCTCAGCAGCCTTGTGGGTATCGCCGCTCATCTCAGCCGCCTGGGCCACCAGCAGATCGGTCAGTTCCGGCTTCTGCAGATACTTCTCCGCCCGCGCGGCCTTGGCCAGTGCCAGGCGCCCCTCGCCGGAGGCCAGAGCCATCAGACCGTCTGACAGCGCCTGATAGCCTTTACGCTCGCGGCCCTTGTCCCAATAGCGCGACAGGGCGGTTTCATCGCCATTCAGGAAATGCAAGGTGGCAACCAGCAGCGACAGCAGCTTCAGGAACAGCCAAAGGCCCACAACCAGCACGCCCAGCGCGATGACTGATTGCAGCGCGCCAAGGGTGTATTCCGTGCCGGCAACGGTGATCTGCACCCCGCCGGCTGTTTCCATCAGCAGGCCTGCACCAAAGGCCAGAAGCGCGACGATTGAGACAAATACGAGGATCTTCAACAACGACCAGAGCATGGCGGCTTCCTTATTTGGCTTGCAGGCTTTGGGCCAGTTCAGCAGCTGCGGTAACAGCAGCCGCCCGCGCATTTGCCGCGGCTTCCCAATTGGACAGGGCGGCACGGGCCGTTTCGGGCAATACAGATAGTTCGTTCAGCGCTTCCTGCAGCTTGCCTGCTGCCACTGCAGCCTCGGCACGGGACAGGACCGCATCCGGGCCGTCGCCTTCCTGCGGGGTTACAGAGCGCGCGCCCAGATGCCGGTTCACGTAGTCCAGCAATCCACCGCTGCCTTTGGTCTCTTCACGCGCCGCGGCCAGCGCGTCCCTGGCCGCCGGGGCAAAGCTGTCACGCAAGGATGAAATGGTGGCGACACCGCTGTCAGCCGGACCGGACAGGGCCGCGGGCACGTCCACGCCAAGGTTGGAAAGCTCCTGCACATTGGCGGCATAGCTGTTGCCGCTGTCCAGAGCGGAGCGCAGCTGCGCCAGCTGGGTCTGGGCGCTGGCAATCCGCGCGGCCTCTGCACTTGCGGCATCCATTGCCTGAGCTTCGGCCAGCATCTGTTCAACTTCAGAGCGCTGCGCGGCAAGGCTCTCCTGCAGCTTGGCCAGTTCGGTTTCAAACGCGGCCACTGCCTCAGGCGAAGTCCCTTCCGGCGGGCGGGTTTCCACTGCGGACAACCGGGCCGCCAGTGCGTCCAGATCCGCCCGCAAACCCGCATCCGGGGCCGGTGCGTTTTTGAGCGGTTCAATATCAGCGGCCAGGGTATCAATGCGGGATGCAAGCGGCCCAAGGTCGGGGACCTGATTGGCCTCCACCTGCTCTTTCAATGCGGCAAGGGCCGCCTCCAGCTCTGCCTGTCCGGTCTCAAGCGCGGTCAGGTCTACGCCGCCGCGCATGGATGCAGGCAGGACGCTGTCGAGCCAGCCGCCCTGGCCGGCCACAAAGCCGATCACCGCAGCCACGGCACCGCCCAGAACGGCGGAGCCGAACCCGCTGCGCTTTTCCACCACCCGTTCGATTTCGCGGGGCGCCTCAGATGCGGCAATCGGTTCAACCGACGCTTCTTCCCGCTCTGCAGCGGTGTCCTGTTCAAAAGACGAAATCCCGGTCTCGGTCTCGGTCTCGGTCTCGGTCTCGGTCTCGGTCTCGGTCTCGGTCTCGGTCTCGGTCTCGGTCTCGGTCTCGGTCTCGGTCTCGGTCTCGGGAAACCGGGGAATCTACATCATCAGAGGTGTCAACGGACTCAGAACCGGTTTCGTCCGCAGCATTCTGTTCCGAGGTTTTGGCAGCATCGTCAGCCGGCTTGGTTTCACCGGGGCCGGGTTCAATCACGTCTTCCGGATTTTTCTTGTCAGCCACGCCGGCCTCCCCCTCGATTCCTAAAATACATTCCTGCGAACACGCTGGACCCTACTCCGCGCGCCCCCTGTCCTCAAGCCGGGACAGCTGCGCTGCGGCATCAAGGACAGCTGCCGCCATGGCCGGTGCATCCGGGGCCTTACTTACGCGCAACGCCTTGCAATTCAAGCCTTTCAGCGGTTCTGCAACCGCCTCGCTAAAGGCAATCAGATACAAATGCGAGCCATCCCCGCAGAGATTGGCAAAATGGCGCGCAGTCCTGGGTGAAAATAGCGGCACGATCACATCATTTTGCGCAGAAAGCACGGTTTGCGCCTCCTCCGTAAGCGGCAGAAGCACCTGATCATACACGATTTGCTCGCCGCAGGGGAGGCCTGCATCCGTCAGACGCTGGGCAATACTGCCGCGGGCATGGGCACCGCGCAGATGCAAAAGGGGTGCCTCCGGCCGCCTTTGCATAAGGGTCGCCGCCAATTCATCCGCACAGGTGCCCAGCGCCTCCGCCTGCCAGCCCAATTCCGCCGCTGCCTGTGCCGTGCGTTCCCCGACGCAATAGGCAGGCAACCGAACCGCCGTTTCACGTGAAGCGGCCTCAACGCCGTTGGCTGAGGTGAAGATCACGCCCTTGATGCCTTGCATCCTGACAGGTGCCTGAACCACCTGGATCTCCATCAGCGGCGCATAGATCACCTGCAGCCCGGCCAGCGCCTCAGCAGGCAAGCTGGCGGCAAACCGCTCTGCCGCTTCCAGCGGGCGTGTCATCAGCAATGGCACCATCGCAGGGCTCCCGGGATTGTTTGCACCCCGCTTCGGTGGTAGCCCCGGCAACAATTTGATGCAACGGTAAGGCCATGACAAAGACCCTGACAATTCTGGGATTGGAAAGCAGCTGCGACGACACCGCCGCCGCCGTGGTGCGGCAGGCAGAGGGCGGGCAGCCTGAGGTTCTGTCCTCGGTCGTTTTCGGCCAGACCGAGCTGCACAGTGCCTTTGGCGGCGTGGTGCCGGAAATTGCCGCCCGCGCCCACGCCGAAAAGCTGGACATCTGCGTCCGCGATGCGCTGGCAGAGGCCGGGCTGAGCCTGAAGGACATGGATGCAGTGGCCGTCACGGCCGGCCCGGGTCTAATCGGCGGCGTGATGTCCGGTGTGATGTGCGCCAAGGGGATTGCCGCCGCAACCGGCCTGCCCCTCATTGGCGTGAACCACCTGGCAGGCCACGCACTGACACCGCGGCTGACGGATGGGATCATCTATCCCTATCTGATGCTGCTGGTGTCCGGCGGCCACTGCCAGTACCTGCTGGTGCGCGGGCCGGAGGACTTCACCCGGCTGGGCGGCACCATCGACGACGCGCCGGGCGAGGCCTTTGACAAGACCGCCCGCCTGCTTGGCCTGCCGCAACCCGGCGGACCGTCGGTGCAGGCTGAAGCGGAACAGGGTGATCCCAAGCGGTTCCGCTTTCCCCGGCCCTTGCTGGACCGGCCCGATTGCAACCTGTCGTTCTCGGGGCTGAAAACCGCGCTGATGCGGATGCGGGACCAGATCGTAGCGGAAAAAGGCGGGCTGACACGGCAGGACCGCGCCGACCTCTGTGCCGGATTTCAGGATGCGGTGGTGGATACATTGGCCGAGAAAACCCGCCGCGCGATCCGTCTGTATATGGAAGAACAGCCAGCGCAGCCAACCATCGCGGTGGCTGGCGGGGTGGCCGCAAACACAGCCATCCGGGCAGCATTAGAGACAGTGTGTGCGGAGGCAGGCGCTGCCTTTACCGCGCCGCCGCTGCGGCTGTGCACCGACAATGCCGCGATGATCGCCTATGCAGGGCTGGAGCGGTTCAAGGCGGGTGCGCGCGACGGGCTGGACCTGACCGCCCGCCCCCGCTGGCCGCTGGATCAAAGCAGCCCGGCATTGATCGGCTCCGGCCGGAAAGGAGCGAAGGCATGAGCATTTCGGTACTGGGTTCGGGCGCCTTTGGCACCGCGCTGGCCATTTCGCTGGCGGGGAACGGCCCGGTGACCCTGTGGGCGCGCAACCCGGTGAAGGCGCAGGCAATGCAAGACAGCCGCCGCAACGGCACCCGCCTGCCCGGTGTGGCGCTGCCGGAAGACCTCTCCGTCACCGCGGATTTTGCCGAGGCCTGCAAGTCCGAAGTCTTGCTCCTGGCGGTGCCGATGCAGACTCTGCGCGGTGTGCTGGAGGCGTACAAGGATCACCTGGCAGGAAAAACGCTTGTTGCCTGCTGCAAGGGCATTGAGCTGGAGACCGGGCTTGGCCCGGTTGCCGTCATCCGCGAACTTCTGCCGGATGCGCAGGCCGCACTGTTGACCGGGCCGAGCTTTGCGGCTGACATCGCCCGCGGTTTGCCAACCGCGCTGACGCTGGCGTGCGGGGATGCGGAACTGGGCAAGGACCTGCAGGAGCAGCTGACCACCGCCAACCTGCGCCTTTACCGGACAACGGACACCATCGGCGCGGAAATCGGCGGAGCGCTGAAGAACGTGATGGCTATCGCCTGCGGCGCCGTCATCGGCGCGGGCCTCGGCGACAGCGCCCGTGCAGCGCTGATGACCCGCGGCTATGCGGAGATGCAGCGGATGGCGCTGGCCAGCGGTGCCCAGCCGGAAACCCTGGCCGGGCTTTCGGGGTTCGGCGACTTGGCGCTGACCTGTACCTCGGATCTGTCGCGCAATTACAGGCTGGGCCTGTCCATCGGCCGGAGCGAGGATTTCGACCCCAGCATCACGGTGGAAGGCGCCGCCACCGCGCGGGCCGTGGCAGAGCAGGCGCAGCGGATGGCCTTGGATATGCCGGTCACGCTCACGGTAACCAATTTAGTAGATCAGCGCTTGACGATCAGCGAGGCAGCGGCACATTTGCTTAAAAGACCATTAAAAGAGGAATAAAATGCTCATCGCATTGATCGCCCGCGACAAACCCGGCCATTTGCAGACCCGGCTCGACAACCGTGACGCCCATCTGGCCTATATCAACGACACTGGCGCCGTGGCGCAGGCAGGCCCGCTCTTGGATCAGGATGGCAATATGGCCGGTTCCCTGGTTATTCTGGACGTCGAAGACATGGCAGCGGGCGAGGCTTGGGCCGAGAATGACCCCTACAACAAGGCCGGGCTGTTTGAAGCTGTCGAATTGATCACCTGGAAAAAGGTCATCGGCTGATGCGCTACTGGCTGTTCAAATCCGAACCTTCCACTTGGAGCTGGGATGACCAGGTTGCCAAGGGCGATGCGGGGGAGGAATGGGACGGCGTGCGCAACTATCAGGCGCGCAACTTCATGCGCGAGATGAAAATCGGCGACCGTGGGTTCTTCTATCATTCGCAGAAAGAGAAATCCGTGGTCGGCATCGTTGAAGTCTGCGCTGAGGCGCATCCCGACAGCACCACCGTTGATGAGCGCTGGGAATGCGTGGACATCAAGGCGGTGCGCCCCTTTGCCAAGCCGGTCAGCCTGGACCAGATCAAGGCCGACCCGCGGCTGGAGGAAATGGTGCTAGTGAAAAACTCCCGCCTGTCGGTGCAGCCGGTGAGCGAGGCGGAATGGGGTGCCATCTGCGCGCTGGGGGAGACAGACCCCACCTAATCTGCCACTCTGCTCTCAAGTGGCTGAAACCATTGAGGAGAGCATCATGGGATTTCTAAGCGTGATTGTTGCGGCGGCGGCTGCGTTTGGCCTTGGGGCCGCGTATTACGGTGCCCTTGCCAAGCCCTGGGTCGAGGCTTCTGGCGTCGAATGCGACGAGACCGGAAAGCCGAAAGGCGGGCAAAGCCCGATGATCTTTGCCATGGCCTTTGTGTTGCAGTTGATCGTCGTCGGCATGATGCGCCATGTCTTCAGCCTGTCCGGCATTGACACCCTGGGTGCGGGGCTGGTCGGCGGCGCGGGCATCGGCCTGTTTTTCATCAGCCCCTGGATTGCGCTCAATAACATGTACGGAATGCGACCGGTGAAACTGACGCTGATTGATGGCGGTTATGCCACTCTGGCCTGCGCGGCGGCCGGTCTGGTGCTGACGCTGTTTTGAGCGGTCACCCTTCTGAAATGAAAAAGGGAAGGACCTGAGGACAATCAGGACCTTCCCTTCCACCCCGCGTGCTCCACTATCCACCACACGCGTATGAAAATCTGGTTCCTGGCCGTCCTGGCCGGTTTCTTAGGTATAGGCCGTCCAGCGCCGATTCCGCAAAACAATAACCCGGACAATGCGAGCTAAATCAGAAGAGACGGGAAGCAATCCGGAAGGTTTCATCTTCCGGTATTGCCAGCTGAGCCGCGTCCTTCCTCCGGGTCCGCAGCTCCAGATCCCTCAATCGCGTTGCCGCCGCCTTTCACTGCCAGAGCGGATGCCTTTCCGGACCAGGGACCTATATCGAGGCCTGCGTACCAGTGACACGGAGGAGGTTATCCTATGCAAAGGTTTCTCATTGAACGGGACATCCCGAAGGTCGGCAGCATGAGCGGTGAAGAACTTGGCGGCGCGGCGCGCACCTCAAATGACGCGCTGGCCAAACTGGCCCCCCAGGTCCAATGGCAGCACTCCTACGTTGCCGGCGACAAAACATTCTGCATTTACCTGGCCGACTCCGAAGACGCGATACATGAACACGCGAAGCTGAGCGGCTTTCCGGCCAGTAAGATCACCAGAATCGAAACTGTCATCGACCCCACCACCGGCAATTAGGGTCAGGCAAAGAAGAACGCCGCCGGATTTCCCCGGCGGCGCTGTATTGTGTTCTGCTTTTCCGCTTAGTAGCGGTAGTGCTCCGGCTTGAACGGGCCCTCCGGCTTGACGCCGATATAGGCGGCCTGCTCAGCGCTCAGCTGGGTCAGCTTAACGCCGATGCGGCCCAGGTGCAGGCGGGCGACTTTCTCGTCCAGATGCTTGGGCAGGATGTAGACGTCGTTTTCGTAGTGATCGCCGCGGGTCCACAGTTCGATCTGAGCCAGCACCTGGTTGGTGAAGGACGCCGACATCACAAACGACGGGTGGCCGGTGGCGTTGCCGAGGTTCAGCAGGCGGCCTTCAGACAACAGGATGATGCGGTTGCCAGAGGGCATCTCGATCATGTCGACCTGGTCCTTGATGTTGGTCCATTTGTGGTTGCGCAGGCTGGCGACCTGGATTTCGTTGTCGAAGTGGCCGATGTTGCCAACAATCGCCATGTCCTTCATCTCGCGCATGTGCTCGATGCGGATCACGTCTTTGTTGCCGGTAGTGGTGATGAAGATGTCGGCGGAGCCAACCTCTTCTTCCAGCAGCACCACTTCGAACCCGTCCATCGCGGCCTGCAGGGCGCAGATCGGGTCGGCCTCGGTCACCTTCACACGGGCGCCGGCGCCGCGCAGGGAGGCTGCGGAACCTTTGCCCACGTCGCCATAGCCGCAGACCACGGCAACCTTGCCGGCCATCATGGTGTCAGTGGCGCGGCGGATGCCGTCGACCAGCGATTCCTTGCAGCCGTATTTGTTGTCGAACTTCGACTTGGTGACCGAGTCGTTCACGTTGATCGCCGGGAACGGCAGCTGGCCGTTTTTCTGCAGCTCATACAGGCGGTGAACGCCGGTGGTGGTTTCCTCAGAGACACCCAGGATGGCATCGCGGGTCTTGGTGAACCAGCCCGGGGAGGCTTCCATGCGCTTCAGGATCTGCGCCTTGATGACCGCTTCTTCCTCGGACTGCGGCACCGGGATGATGTCTTCGCCGGCTTCGGCGCGGGCGCCCAGAAGCACATAAAGGGTGGCGTCGCCGCCGTCGTCCAGGATCAGGTTCGCGCCTTCGGGGAACATGAAGGATTTGTCGAGGTAGTCCCAATGCTCTTCCAGGGTCTGGCCCTTGATCGCAAAAACCGGAATGCCGGCTTCGGCGATTGCTGCGGCGGCGTGGTCCTGGGTCGAGAAGATGTTGCAGGAGGCCCAGCGCACGTCCGCGCCCAGCGCTACAAGCGTTTCAATCAGAACCGCGGTCTGAATGGTCATGTGCAGCGAGCCGACAATACGCGCGCCTTTCAGCGGTTTGGTTTCGCCGTATTCCTCGCGCAGCGCCATCAGGCCCGGCATTTCGGTTTCGGCGATGTCCAGCTCCTTGCGGCCAAAGCCTGCCAGCGCGATGTCCTTGACGATATAATCCCCGGCCATAGTCTGCTCCATTCCGGTTACGAGTACACTTGCTGCAGGGCCTAGCACTGCAAAAGTTGATATTCAACGAAGATACCCGCAACCGGAGCCGATGGCTCAGGCTTTTCGTCATATGTCAGGCAGGAGGGGAAGCCTGTCAGGCGGCCAATGTCAGCTCGGCGTGCCTGGATCCGGCGCTTTTTCCGCAATGTGGAAAAACGAGGATCCGGTTGCGACAACGCAGCTGATCCCGTTTGCATGAGTAACGAGAACCGTAAAGGTGCCGGTTTCATCCGACGACCAAACTTCTATCACTGTCGCTTCGGGGCGGCTTTTCTGCAATCCGCCGGCGGTCAGCCGTTCAGAGTATCCGCTTTCCAGTTTTTGCGTCATGACCTCGCGGTCGCCGCAGCTGGCCGCCAGTGCTGGCGGCGCTGTTGCTGCCATGCCGAACAACAGGGAAAGACCAAGTAGACGCTTGAACATGACAAACTCCTTTCTGTTGCGTGCCACGTCGCAAAAGGGGTTTGCCGCAGGGAGGGGGCGGTGCCCCTTGTGTACCTATAATATTGGTGCGCGAGGAACCTTTTTCAAACTCACAAGGCGTAAACTGAGCGTATTCTCATGTGTTCGCGCAAACACTCAGCAACCAGCAAGCATTGCCCGTCACAGCCCCAGAAGGTAGTCAAAGGACAGTGTGAAGCGACAGGAAAATCCCATGCCCGCCAAACCCGCCCGCGCCTGGCAGCGAATGCTGTCCGGCCGCCGTCTGGACCTGCTGGATCCGACACCCGTGGATATCGAGATCGAAGATATTGCCCACGGTCTGGCTTTTGTGGCGCGCTGGAACGGCCAGACGATGGGGGATTTTGCCTATTCGGTCGCGGAGCATTCGCTGCTGGTCGAGGATATTTTCAGCCGGATGCAGCCCAAGGCACCGGTCAAATGGCGGCTGGCCGCGCTGCTGCATGATGCTCCGGAGTATGTGATTGGCGACATGATTTCCCCTGTGAAGGCCGCGGTTGGGCCGGGATACGGGGATCTGGATCAGCGGCTGACCGCGGCCATTCACCTGCGGTTCGGGCTTCCGGCGGCGCTGCCCAAAACGGTTAAGGCGCAGATCAAGCGGGCGGACAAAGTCAGCGCCTGGATGGAAGCGGTGCAGATCGCGGGGTTTTCAGAAGCGGAAGCCAGCAAGTTTTTTGGCCGTCCGAATGCTGAGGTTGCCAATGGCCTGGACATCCGCCTGCGCCCGCCGGTCGAGGTGCGGCAGGATTTCATTGCCCGGCACCAGGCACTGTTGCGGCAGATGTGACTGCAAAAAGCTTCTGCCCGGCCAGGACCGCTGCCCTGCCGGTGTTTCCAATCGTTATCCTGCTGCCTGTTCTGCGAAAAAGCGTATGCAAATCAAGTATGGCGGCGCCGCCAAGGGGCGGAGGCGGGACGGGAGTTTCCTCCCGCACGCGAAACGTCGTCTGTGCGTGCCCGTGCGAATGGGCCCTGTTCCAATGTGCCGGGGTGCCAGGCCCGGCGGTGACCGCGATCAATTGGGACTATGCCGCAGGCCGCTTAAGATCCCGTGAGACCAGCGTACGCAGGCTGCGCAACACCCTGCGGCTGACGGGCATAGCCCCTCATCTGAAGTGGAAGGCTCAGCGCGGGCTGCGTTTTGCCAAGATCCGCTGCAGGGTGCGGCGGTGCATGTTCAGCCGGCGGGCGGTTTCCGAGACATTGCGGTCGCACAGCTCATAGATCCGCTGGATATGCTCCCAGCGCACCCGGTCGGCGCTCATCGGGTTTTCCGGCGGCGGCGGCAACTCATCTCCGGTGGACAGCAGCGCATTCATGATGTCAGTGGCATCGGCCGGCTTGGACAGGTAGTCTGTTGCGCCGATTTTCACTGCCGCAACCGCGGTGGCAATGGCGCCATAGCCAGTCAGCACGACAACCCGGCTGTCCGGGCGTTTTTCGCGCAGCACCTCGACCACATCAAGGCCGTTGCCATCCTCGAGCCGCAGATCAACCACGGCATAGGCAGGCGGGCGGGCGGTTGCAATGGCGCTGCCTGCGGCGACGGATCCTGCAGTCTCCACCTCGAAGCCGCGTTTCTCCATTGCCTTGGCAAGGCGCCGCAGAAACGGCTCGTCGTCATCGACCAGCAGCAGTGTCTTGTCGGGTCCAATTTCCTGCAGATCAGTTTCGGCCATGCCCGGTCCTCCGCGCGGTTTTATCTATTGGCGCAAGAATATGTCCGGGCAGGGGAAAAGGTCAAACAGCTATCCTGCTTCAGATTTTCCCGACAAAGCAGGCGGTCTTGTCGGCCATCTGCTCTGCCGTTTCATCGCGGCGGAAGAACTCAACAAACCCTTCCTCGGGCAGCACCAGGTAGGAGAAGGTGGAATGGTCGACGAGATAGTAGTCCTCATCCCCTTCGTTCTTCTTGAAATAGGTCTTGTAGGCCTGGCTGGCAGCCTTCACCTGCTCCAGCGAACCGGTCAGCCCGATCATCTTCTCGTGCAGGTTGGCTGCGAAATCGCCAACGGCTTCAGGGGTATCGCGGTCTGGGTCGATGGAGATGAACACCGGCGTCACGCTGATGCCGCGCTCTGCCAGAACGTCGATGGCGTCTGCGTTTCGGGCGGCATCCATCGGGCAGACATCGGGACAGAAGGTGTAGCCGAAATAGACGATGGACGGCTCGGTGATCACATCCTTGTCGGTGACGGTTTCGCCCTTGGCATTGATCAGTTCGAACGGCCCGCCGATGGTTTCGGTGCCGCCTGCGATCTGGCTGCTGCGGCACTGCGCGAATTTGTCACCCCCGCCGCCCCCGCGTGTCAGAAACCAGGTACCGCCCACCAGGGCAGCGATAAAAGCAACAGCGAGGAGAGCAAAGACGCGGGTCATGGGATCACACTTTTCGTCAGGGAAGGGTTGTTGATCGTTTGCGGCGCCAGACCTATCAAGAAATACGGCCGATGCAACTGGCGCACGGCGTCACATCTGCGGGAGCACCGGAACCGGATGAACGATCGACTTTTCATGCTGGCAAGCAGCCACGATCACAGTCATTGGGTCCGGTTGCGGACGCTGATCCTGCTGCGCTGGGTGGCCATTGCCGGGCAGATTACCGCTATCGCGGTGGCACAGCACCGTTTCAACCTGCAGCTGGAACTGGGGCTGTGTTACCTGGCGATCGGCATCTCCGCGGCCGGCAACCTGATTGCCATCTTCGCCTTCCCGGAGAACAAGCGCCTCAGCGAGTTTGAAAACTTCCTGATGGTTCTGTTTGACCTGCTGCAGCTCGCCTTTCTGGTTTATTTGACCGGCGGGCTGAACAACCCCTTTGCCTTGCTTGTGCTGGGACCGGTGACGATTTCCGCGGCGGTGATGGGCCTGCGTTCCACCCTGATCATCGGCGCAACGGCCATCATCCTGGTCACGCTGATGGCTGAGTTCCACCTGCCGCTGCGGACCGAGCAGGGGTTCGTCCTGCGGATCCCGGATGTGTTCATTTTCGGCAACTGGATCGCCATCGTCATCGCGATTCTATTCATCGGTGCCTATTCCTTCCGTGTCAGTAACGAAATGCGGCTGATGTCGGACGCACTGAGCGCCACCCAGCTGGCCTTGTCGCGCGAACAGAAACTGACCGACCTGGGCGGCGTTGTTGCCGCAGCAGCGCATGAACTGGGCACCCCGCTGGCCACCATCAAACTGACCAGCGCCGAGCTGATCGAGGAGCTGGACGACCGGCCGGACCTGCGTGAGGATGCTGCGCTGATCCGCGAACAGGCTGACCGCTGCCGGGACATCCTGCGCGGCATGGGCCGGGCGGGCAAGGACGACCTGCACCTGCGCCAGGCCCCGCTGTCGACACTGGTGACGGAAGCTGCGGAGCCGCATATGCATCGCGGCAAGGCGGTTCTTTACCACGAGGAACCGCTGGAAGGCGGCAGCTTTCAGCAGCCGACAGTCCTGCGCAAGCCAGAGATCATCCACGGTCTGCGCAATCTGGTCCAAAATGCGGTCGATTTTTCGAAATCCACTGTCTGGATCAATGCGGCCTGGAACGACGAGCGTATCGTTCTGCTGATCAGCGACGACGGCCAAGGGTTCCCGCCGCATCTTCTTGGCCGCATCGGCGACCCGTTTGTGCGCCGCCGCCGGGGTGAAAGTGAACTGAAGCAGCGTCCTGAGTATGAAGGCATGGGTTTGGGGCTTTTCATTGCCAAGACGCTGCTGCAGCGCACCGGGGCGCGGCTGAAGTTCGCCAATGACTGGGACCAGATCCATAGTGCAGCGCATGCGCCCGAAGGGCGCGGCGCCATCGTTGAAGTGGTCTGGCCGCGCGAGAAAATCGACGCCATGGAAGCAGGAGGCCCTGTAACCGGTAAAAATTTACCTTTAGAAGTTTAACTATTCACTTTTGGGAAACCAATTAAACTTCATTTAACCATTTTTAGGGAACCATGAGGGCAAACGAGAGCTGAGCTAGGCAGGAAGACATGCAGGATTTCGCTTCGATCGAATGGTTCGTACTGGCCGCACTGTGTGCCGCCACGGCTGCAGCCGCAGTCTGGTGGCTGTCGCCCTCTCCGCGGCGCAATGGCATGGAACACGACTTGCTTGCCGCCGACGGCCGAACCGACGCCGTCTTTCTGTTTGACGACAGCAGCCTGATCGGCTGGTCCTCAGGCGCCCGCAAATTCATTGGCGACCAGGCGGAGAACTTTGACTGGAGCATGCTGCGCGACCAGCTGGCCCGCAGCTACCCCGGCCTGCCGCAATCGCCCGGTTTTCTCAAGGATGTGGGGCCGCTCGTGCTCTCCGGCACCGCCGCCGCCGAAAGCCGTGAGGCGCATTGCGAGTGGATTGACGGTGTCACCCGAGTGCAGCTGCGCCGCAGCACATTGGAAGAAAAGAACAAATCCCTGGATCAGGAACTGACCACCCTGCGCGCTGCAGTGCATCAGGCCCCCTACCCGGTCTGGCTGCAGTCGGAAGAGGGCAACGTCACTTGGTCCAATCTCGCCTACGATAATCTGAACCAGAAGATTCGCGGCCGCAGTGCAGAATTTGCCGACCCTTTGTTCACGGACCTCCACGATCCGATGACCAGCGGCAAGCCTGAGCGGATCCATATTCCGCTGCCAGACAGCGGCAAGAAGCTTTGGTACAATGTTTCAACCACCGAGACCGAGGCCGGCTGGCTGTGCCATGCGGTCGACGTGAACGCCGTCGTTGATGCCGAGGTTGCCCAGCGCAACTTTGTTCAGACCCTGGCCAAGACCTTTGCCCAGCTGTCGATCGGCCTGGCGATCTTTGACCGCAACCGCCAACTGGTGCTGTTCAATCCGGTGCTGATCGACCTGACCGCACTGCCTGCAAACTTCCTCAGCTCGCGGCCCAACCTTCTCACTTTTTTCGACCGGTTGCGCGACCAGCGGATGATGCCGGAGCCCAAGAGCTATTCCAGCTGGCGCCACCAGATGGCCGACCTGCTGGAGGCCGCTGCCGAGGGCCGGTACCAGGAAACCTGGTCGCTGCCGTCAGGCTCTGTCTACAAAGTCTCGGGCCGCCCGCATCCGGATGGCGCCATCGCCTTCCTGTTCGAGGACATCACCGCCGAAGTCACGCTGACCCGACAATTCCGCTCAGAGCTGGAAATGGGCCAGTCGATCCTGGACCAGATGGACGAAGCCATTGCCGTTTTTGCCAATGACGGCAGCCTGAGCTTTTCAAACAGCGCTTATGGCAGCCTGTGGCAGATGGACCCTGATTCCAGCTTTGCCAAAGTGTCTATCATGGACGCCAGCCGGATCTGGCAGGACACCTGCGCGCCGACCCCGGTCTGGGGCGAGATCCGCGACTTCGTGGCGGGCTGCGAAGGGCGCGAGGCCTGGTGGTCCCATGTTCAGCTGCGCAATGGCAACAGAATGATCTGCAAGGTAACGGCAATCCAGAACGGCGCCACAATGGTCAGCTTCCGAAAGCCGGACGCAGCTGCCCTTCCGGCGGGCCAGGAACGCTTTGCCGCCAACCCGCAAGACTAAAACTTGAAACCAGCTTGCAGCGGTAACGCGGCGGCGTCATTGTACCGCCATGACCACAAACACTGCGGCTTGCACGCTGAATTCGCCTGAGGAAACGGCCGACCTGGCCGCCCGAGTCGCCGGAGCCCTGCGCCCCGGCGATTGCTTGTTGTTGGAGGGCGTAATCGGTGCCGGAAAGACCCATTTCGCCCGTCACCTGATCCAGTCCCTGATGGACGTGCCCGAAGACGTGCCTTCGCCCACCTTTACATTGGTGCAAACCTATGAGGTGCCCGCCGGCGAGCTGTGGCACACCGACCTTTACCGGCTGTGCTCCTTGGAGGAGCTGGAGGAGCTGGGCCTGACCGAAGCTTTCGAGAACGCGATCTGTTTGGTCGAATGGCCTGACCGGCTGCAGGAACTGACACCTCCGCACGCATTGCATCTGACGCTGGCCCTGGACCCGGAACACGAAGACCGCCGCCGGTTGACGCTCCGCTGGAGCGACACAAAATGGCAGCCCCTGATGGAGCGCATCTGCGCATGACCGAGCGTAACACCCTGTGCGAAAGTTTCCTGTCGCAAACCCCCTATGCAAACTGGCAGCGCAGACCGCTGGCCGGCGACGCCTCCAACAGGCGTTATGAACGGCTGACAAACGCCGGTGGCGGGACTGCCGTGCTGATGGATGCACCGCCTGAAAAGGGCGAGGACGTCCGACCCTTTATCCGCATTGCAAAGTATCTGCGCACGCAGGGCCTCAGCGCACCCGAGATTCTGGCAAAGGATGTCGAGAACGGTTTTCTGCTGCTGGAGGATCTGGGCGACGATCTTTATGCCCGCGTCATTAAGCGGCAACCTGCACTGGAAAGGGAACTTTATGAGGCCGCCACAGACGCGCTGGTTGCCCTCCATCAGGCGCCGATGCCGGAATTGGAGCCCTATGGCCCGCGGCTGATGGCGGAAATGGCCGGGCTTGCGCTGTCGAAATACCGCGACGGGATTCAAGGCGGTCACGATCCGGAGCTGCAATCACGGTTCGAGAACCGGTTGGAGGACATTCTGCGCGAAACGGTTAAGGGTGATCCAGTCCTGGTGCAGCGGGACTACCACGCTGAAAACCTGCTGTGGCTGCCGGACCGGGACGGTGTCGCCCGCGTCGGTCTTCTGGACTTTCAGGACGCGCGGGCCGGCCACCCGGCCTATGATCTTGTTTCGCTTCTGCAGGACGCCCGCCGCGACGTGCCGGCCGGTATCGAGATGCAAATGATCAGCCGCTACATTGCAGCTGCCGGTGCCGATCAATCCGGTTTCCGCACCGCCTATACCGTTCTGGGCGTGCAGCGGAACATGCGCATTCTGGGTGTTTTTGCCCGGCTCAGCCTCGATTACGGAAAACCGCATTATGTGGATCTGATCCCGCGGGTCTGGGACCATTTCATCCGCGGGCTGGAGCACTCGGCCCTGGCCCCGGTGGCAGAGCTTCTGCGGGACAGCCTGCCTGCCCCAACCCCGGAAAACCTGAACAAGCTGAGGCCCTGATGCAGTGCTCACCCGAAGCCGTCATGCTGTTTGCCGCAGGCTTTGGCACCCGGATGCGGGAGCTGACCCGCGATAGGCCGAAGCCGATGATTAAAGTCGCCGGCAAGCCGCTGATTGCGCATGCTCTGAATTTGGCAAAAGAGGTTAAGCCCGCCCGGATTGCAGCCAATGTGCATTACAAGCCAGAACCGCTGAAGGCCTTTTTAGAGCCTGAAAACGTGCTGGTCAGCCATGAGATGCCCGAGATTCTCGATACCGGCGGCGGGTTGCGTCATGCTCTGCCTCTGCTGGGCAGCGGCCCGGTTTTCACCATGAACACGGATGCCATCTGGACAGGCCCAAACCCGCTGCAATTGGCGCAAGAGGTCTGGGACCCGGAGAGGATGGATGCGCTTTTGGTCTGTGTGCCGCTTGTGAATGCCATAGGCCGCAGTGGGCAGGGCGACTTTTCAGCCGATGCCGAGGGCCGTATCAGCCGGGGCGGAAATCTGGTCTATGGCGGGGTGCAGATCCTGAAAACACAAGGGCTGCAGGACGTTGAGGAGCAAGTATTCTCGCTTAATGTCCTATGGAACCGGATGGCGGCTGCCGGGCGGCTGTTTGCTCTGGAATATCCCGGCCGCTGGTGCGATGTGGGCCATCCTGAAGGGATCAAGCTGGCCGAGGATCTGATAGCTGCAGATGATGTTTGAACCATCCGCCAAACCGCGCGTCTTTGCCGTGCCTTGCGGCGTCGATTTCCCGCGCGCACTGGTCGAGGGACTGCGCGATCGTGCGCGCAGCTTGCCGCCAGAAACACTGGCCCGGGCCGAACTGATCGTCAACACCTCCCGCATGGCGCGGCGTATCCGCAGCCTGTTTGACGACGGTCCCGCAATACTGCTGCCGCGGATGCTGATGCTGACTGATCTGGCCCAGCGGGCCGCATTAGACGGGCTGCCGCCCGCCCTGCCCCCGCTGCGGCGCCGGCTGGAGCTGTCGCAGCTGATTGCCAAGCTGCTGGATGCGCAGCCTGACCTTGCCTCCCGCGCGTCACTTTATGATCTGTCCGAAAGCCTGGCAGCGCTGATTGACGAGATGCAGGGTGAAGGTGTCAGCACCGATGCCATCCGGGACCTGGACGTTTCGGACATGTCCGGCCACTGGGCACGGGCGCAAGCCTTCATTGGAATCGCGGATGAGTTCACTGGCCTGCATGAGGGCGCGATGGATGCCCAGGCGTGGCAGCGGCAGGTGGTGCTGAACCTGATTGAGGAGTGGCAGGAAAACCCGCCTGCCCACCCGGTCATTCTGGCCGGCTCCACCGGGTCGCGCGGCACCACCTTGATGCTGATGCAGGCCATTGCCCGCCTGCCGCAGGGCGCCGTGGTGCTGCCCGGTTTCGATTTCGACCAGCCCGACGGCGTCTGGCGCGGGCTGGATGACCCGATGATCTCGGAAGATCACCCGCAGTACAGGTTTCACAAGCTGATGAAGGACTTGGAACTGGCCCCGGACGACGTGCAGCCTTGGACGAATACTGCGCCAGTTTCACCCGAACGGAACCGGCTGGTGTCTCTGACCTTGCGCCCGGCCCCGGTGACGGACGCCTGGATGAGCGAAGGCCCCAAGCTGACCGGATTGGACAAGGCCACCGAAAACGTCACCCTGGTCGAGGCTACCAGTCCCCGTGCCGAGGCACTGGCCATTGCGCTGCGTCTGCGTCAGGCGGCAGAGGACGGGCAGACCGCCGCGCTGATCACGCCCGACCGGATGCTGACCCGTCAGGTCTCTGCGGCGCTGGACCGCTGGGACATCCTGCCGGATGATTCGGCCGGCCAGCCGCTGCAGCTGTCGCCGCCGGGCCGGTTCCTGCGCCACGTGGCAGGGTTGTTCTGCAAGCCGCTGGCCTGCGACAGCCTGCTAACGCTGCTGAAGCATCCGCTGACCCATGACGGCGCAGACCGGGGCAACCACCTGCGCCAGACCCGCGAGCTGGAACTGTTCCTGCGCCGCAACGGACCGCCCTTCCCCGATGTCGCTGCCTTTGGCAGCTTTGAAATGGGCCGTCAGCTGACAGCGGGCTGGACCGGCTGGCTGAGCGCCTGTTTCGCGGATCAGGAGATCGCCGGCACCCTGCCCCTGACCGATTGGGTCGAACGGCTGCGTGATCTGGCCGAGCGCATCGCCGCCGGCAGCCAGACGGATGGCGCCGGCACGCTGTGGGACAAGAAAGCAGGCCAGGTCGCGCTCGCCTGTATCGCTAACCTGGAGAGTGAGGCCCCCTATGGCGGCGAAATGACCGCCCGCGATTTCGCCGACCTTCTTGGCGCGCTGCTGAGCCAGGGTGAGGTGCGCGACCGCGATGCGCCCTATGGCTCTATCATGATCTGGGGCACCCTGGAGGCCCGGGTGCAGGGCGCGGATCTGGTGATTCTCGGCGGTCTTAATGAGGGCAGCTGGCCGGAGGCCGCCAGCCCCGATCCCTGGCTGAACCGCCAGCTGCGCAACCAGGCGGGCCTGTTACTGCCGGAGCGCCGCATTGGCCTGTCGGCGCATGACTTCCAGCAGGCCATTGCGGCGCCAGAGGTCTGGCTGACCCGCGCCGAACGGTCAGAGGAAGCCGACACTGTGCCGTCGCGCTGGCTGAACCGGCTGACCAATCTGCTGTCGGGCCTGCCGGAACAGGGCGGTCGCGTGGCACTTGACACCATGCGGGCCAAAGGCCGCCAGTGGCTCGGCTGGGCGGAGGCGCTGGAGGAGCCAGCGCCGATTCCGCAATATCCCCGCCCGTCCCCCTGCCCGCCGGTGGCGGCCCGCCCGCGGCGGCTCACGATCACCGAAATTCCGCTGCTGATCCGCGATCCTTACGCGATTTACGCGAAACATGTGCTGCGGCTAAAGCCGCTCAACCCGCTTGTGCAAGAACCCGATGCCCTGCTGCGCGGCATTGTTGTGCATGAGGTGTTCGAGCACTTTATTAAGGACGCCCAGGCCGACCCGTCGCTGCTGACGGCGGATCAGCTGATCGGCAAGACGCGAGACCTGCTGGAGACTCATGTGCCTTGGCCCGTCGCCCGCATCCTTTGGCACAGCCGCATCCGCAAGATTGCCGGCGACTTCGTCCTGGCCGAGCAGGAGCGCCAATCCCGCGCCAAGCCGGTCGCCTTCGAGGCCAAGGGCAGCGCCCGGCTGGATCCGCTAGATTTCACCATCGCCTGCCGCGCCGACCGGATCGACATGGACGACCGCGGCTTCCTGCATCTCTACGACTACAAGACCGGCACACCGCCCAGCGAGGCACAGCAGAAGAAGTTCGAAAAACAGCTGCTGATCGAGGCTGCAATGGCCGAGGAAGGCGCCTTTGACGACCTCGGCCCGGCGGAAGTGGCGCGTGCGCTGTTCATAGGATTGGGCAGTAAACTGAACGAAGTCCAGGCGCCTCTGGAGGATGAGCCTCCAGCCAAGGTCTGGGATGAGCTAAGTACACTGATCGGAGCCTATTTCGAGCCTAACCAAGGTTATTCGAGCCGCCGCATGGTGCACCGGGATGACATCGCCGGCGATTACGACCACCTGGCGCGCTACGGCGAATGGGACCGCAGCGCCGAACCGCAGCCGGAGGATCTGGCATGACTATCCGCGACGCCGCCTCCGAGGCGCAGTTCCGCGCCGCCCGTCCCGATGCCTCCACATGGCTGGCGGCCAACGCGGGCTCCGGCAAGACCAAGGTGCTGACCGACAGGGTGGCGCGGCTGCTGCTGAAGGGCGTGCAGCCACAACATATCCTGTGCCTCACCTACACCAAGGCCGCCGCCAGCGAGATGCAGAACCGGCTGTTCAAACGGCTTGGCGAATGGGCGATGCTGGGCGATCCGGCGCTGATCGCAGCACTGACCGAGCTGGGGGAGATCAACACTGCAGCCGGCGATCTGGCCAAGGCGCGCACCCTGTTTGCCCGCGCGATCGAGACGCCGGGCGGGCTGAAGATCCAGACCATCCACTCCTTCTGTTCGTCGCTGCTGCGCCGCTTCCCGCTGGAGGCCGGTGTCAGCCCGCAGTTTTCCGAGATGGACGACCGCGCAGGCCAATTGCTGCGGGCGGAGATCATGGAGGATTTCGCCCAAGGCGCGCAAGCACCGCAGGTCGACGCCCTGGCGCACCATGTCAGCGACAGCGATTTCGAAATGCTCACGTCTGCCATCTGCCAGCGCCTCGCCGATTTCGGCGAGCCGCTGGACTGGAACGGGCTGCTGGACCTGTTCGGCCTGCCCGCAGGTTTCGACGAAACCGCGCTGGAGGCGTTGGTTTTCCTGGGCGGCGAGGAAGAGCTGCTGCAGCGCACCCGCGGCATGCTGAGGCAGGGCGGTACAACCGATCAGAGGGCAGCGGCCAAGCTCGCCGGCATCACCAAGCCCACGCTCGCCGATCTGGACACACTCGAAAGCGTCTTTCTGACCGGCGCCAGCGCCAAGGAACCGTTCACCGCCAAAATAGACAAGTTCCCAACTAAGAAACTGCGCGAATCCCACCTGTCCCTGATGGATCAGCTGGAACCGCTGATGCGGCGGGTCGAGGATGCGCGCGCCAAACGCCTCGCCCTCACGGCCGCCCGCAAGAGCCACGACCTGCACCGCTTTGCTGCCGCCTTTCTGCCGGAATACGAGCGCCGCAAGCAGCTGCGCGGCTGGCTCGACTTTGACGACCTGATCCTGAAGGCCCGCCAGCTGCTGAACGATCCGGGCGTTGCTTCTTGGGTGCTCTACCGGCTGGACGGCGGCATCGACCACATTCTGGTGGACGAGGCGCAGGACACCAGCCCGGTGCAATGGGACGTAATCGAAAAGCTGGCCCAGGAATTCACCGCCGGCGAGGGCGCGCGCTCGGACGTGGAGCGCACCATCTTTGTGGTCGGCGACAAGAAGCAGTCGATCTATTCCTTCCAGGGCGCTGACCCGGATGCGTTTGACAGGATGCAAAAGGAATTCGGCAACCGGCTGGCGGAAACCGGGGCAGGGCTGCAGGATGCCTCGCTCGATTTCTCTTTCCGCTCTTCTGCGGCAATCCTGAAGCTGGTCGATCTGGTGTTCAAGGACAGCCCGCGCGCCGGATTCCGCAAGGACGCGCTGCATAGGGCCTTCAAGTCAGACTTGCCAGGCCGGGTGGACCTGTGGCCCGTGGTAGAAAAGGTTGCGGATGACGAAGATCCCGATTGGACCAGCCCCGTCGACCGCCCAAGCAGCCGCCATCACACGGTGATTCTGGCGGAACGGATTGCCGGGTCGATCAAGCAGATGATCGAGACAGGCGTCACCATCCCCGAGGACGGCCAAGAGCGCGGCACATTCCAGCGGCGGCCGGTGCAGGCCGGAGATTTCCTGATCCTGGTGCAGCGACGCTCCGACCTGTTTTCGGAAATCATCCGCGCCTGCAAAAAGGCGGAACTGCCCATCGCTGGCGCTGACCGGCTGAAAGTCGGGGCGGAACTGGCGGTCAAGGACATCGCCGCCCTGCTGCGGTTTTTGGCGCTGCCGGAAGACTCTTTGTCCCTGGCGGAGGCTCTGAAATCGCCGCTGTTCGGCTGGGATGAGCAAACATTGTTCGATCTCGCGCACCGGCGGGAGGCGATGTACCTGTGGCCGGCGCTGCGTGAACGGGCAGGGGAGTTTCCGGAGACCATGACGGTGCTGGATGACCTGCGCGCCAATGCCGATTTCCTGCGCCCCTTTGACCTGATCGAACGCATCCTGACCCGGCACGGCGGCCGCCAGAAACTGCTGGGCCGGCTGGGGCCGGAAGCGGAAGACGGTATCAATGCGCTGCTGTCGCAGGCTCTGGCGTATGAGCGCACCGATGTGCCCAGCCTCACCGGGTTTCTGGTCTGGATGCAGACCGATGATCTGGAGATCAAACGCCAGATGGGCGCGGCCGGCAATATGATCCGGGTGATGTCGGTGCATGGATCCAAAGGTCTGGAGGCGCCGATCGTGATCCTGCCGGACACCGCCAAACGCCAGGCCCCGCGGGACGCGGAGATCATGCTGGCCGAAGGCACACCTGTCTGGAAGCTGCCCAAGGACCAGATGCCTACTGCTATGCTGGCGGCCCGTGAATCTGCCCAGGAAAAGCTGCAGAATGAACGCCTGCGGCTGCTCTATGTGGCTCTGACCCGGGCGGAAAAGTGGCTGATTGTCGCTGCCGCGGGCGACGCGGGCGAACAGGGCGACAGCTGGTACCGCATGACAGAGGGCGCTTTGCGCGAGGGTGGAGCAGTGGAATTCGACTGTCCCGGCGGGGCAGGATTACGCCTGCAGCACGGGAATTGGGACGGGCTGCCTTTGGTTGCAACGCCGGTCGAGGAAGTTGTGAAACACAGCCTGCCCGAGGTTTTCAACCGGCCAGCCAGAGCCTATGCGGCCCCAGCGCCGGCACTCAGTCCTTCGGACCTGGGCGGGGCGAAGGCCTTGCCAGGTGACCTGGGCCTGGATGAGGAAGCCGCCAAGGCTCGCGGCAGCCGGCTGCACCTGCTGCTGGAGCACCTGCCGGGCCGGCCTGAAGACCACTGGCCGCAGCTTGCCGGCAACCTTCTGCAGGATGCCGAGGATACTGCAGAGCTGCTCGCCGAGGCGTCCGGTGTTCTGCAAAACGCCGGCTTGTCCCATATTTTCGCCCCTGAAACCCTGGCAGAAGTGCCCATCACCGCCGACCTGAACGAGGGCCGTCTGCATGGCATCATTGACCGCCTGATCGTCACACCTGACAGGGTTCTGGCGGTGGACTTCAAATCCAATGCCACCGTACCGGAAGTGCCGGAACAATGCCCCGAAGGTTTGCTGCGCCAGATGGGTGCCTATGCCCATGCGCTGGCACAGATTTACCCGGGCCGCACTATCGAAACCGCGCTTCTTTGGACCCGAACGGCCACGCTGATGCCGCTGCCGCACGAACTTGTGACAGCGGCGCTGATGCGGCGTCTGGAACCTTGACGATCCGTTAAGCCGTACATAGGTTCCAACTCCAGTTGCCACACACTCATGGAGACATGCATATGTCCACCGTAGCCGTCACCGACGCCACCTTTGACACCGAAGTCAAGAACTCCGATATCCCCGTTGTGGTGGATTTCTGGGCCGAGTGGTGCGGTCCCTGCAAACAGATTGGCCCGGCTCTGGAAGAGCTTGCCGCAGAATTCGGCGGCAAGGTGAAAATCGCCAAGGTCGACGTTGACAGCAACCCGAACTCCGCCGCTGCCATGGGCGTGCGCGGCATTCCGGCGTTGTTCATCTTCAAGGACGGCCAGGTGATCTCCAACCGTGCCGGCGCCGCCCCCAAGGCCGCGCTGCAGAGCTGGATCGAAGAGTCGATCTGAGCCGGATCCAAACCGGATTTCCTAGGGCTGTCCCCACGGGGACGGCCCTTTTTTGTTTTGAGCGCTGGCGTACCGGCTGGCGGCAAACTGGCACTGTCCTTTGAGCTGATACCCTGCGACGGTTCGCCTTGAGACAGGTAAAGGAGGCAAAATGGCCAAGACACGGGTACTGGTGGAATTCGGCATGGGCACGTCGCTGAGGCGCGAGGACTATACTGAAGCCGCTCGCCGGGCGATCAAGGACGCGCTGTGGCACAACTCCGTCAATATGGCGGAACTGTTTGATTTCCGTAAGGAAGACATGATCATCGACGCGGAGATCGGTGTGCAGAAACCAGAAGCGGTAGACAGGGACGCACTGCTGGAGATTTTTCCCTACGGCCAGCCCAGCATCCGGGTTGTGGAAGGCGGGCTCAACATTGAAAAACCGCAGGGCGGATGCACGGTGATAGCCAATGCGGCTGTGGTGGTTTCCTTTGACATGGAGACGGTGGAATGAGCGAGAAACGCATCATCCTGGAAATGGGCACCGGCAACGACCTTTACGGCCAGGATTACACCAAGGCGGCGCGGCGCGCGGTGCAGGACGCACTGCATCATTCGTCGATCACCCTGTTTTCCAAGCTTGGCATCGATCACAGCGAAATGCGTGTTGACGTGACCATCGGGGTGCAGCGGCCGGAGGCGGTGGATTGCGATCTGGTAGCGCAGGATCTGCCGCGGGGCAGGGCCAGTGTGCGGGCGGTCAACGGCGGGCTGGATGTGGAGGATGCAGAAGCCGGCAGCCGCCATGTTGTGGCCACCGCAGCAATTGAGGCCTGGCTGCCGGATCAGGCCGGGAAATACAAAATAGCCAACTAAAAATGAACAAAGCCGCCCGTTTCAGGGCGGCTCATTCCAAGTCTTCGACCATTTTAGTCTCAGATCTTGGCGATGTCAGCACGGCTCATGCCGATGTCGTCCAGCTGTGCGTCGGTCAGCCGTTCCAGAGCCTTGCGGGTCTCGCGGGCTTCATACCACTCAATGATGGAGCTTTTCACGCTGGTCATAGCGTCGACCACGCGGAGAACGGTGACTGCTCCGAGCGGCGCATGAATGTTTGCGGTCGTCATTTGCGCATATCCTTCTAAGAAACAGCCGACCCTGTGCCGGTTGTGAGCCCCATGTAGGATGAGCAGCTGAGTCCCGCAATTGCCGGTTCGACAGCCCCGCCTTGCACTTTCTGCATAGCAGCGAGACCCTTTGCAACCATTGCGCTGCGGCTGCAATGCCCGTGATCCGGGCCGCTCCCTTGTGCCGGCGGGGGGATGGTTCCATATAGGGGGCAACTAAACGGAGGCATAAATGGCAGACGATCAATTCCCCGGCTGGCACGGCACCACCATCATCGGCGTCAAGAAGGGCGGGCAGGTGGTCATCGCCGGCGACGGCCAAGTGTCGCTGGGGCAGACAGTGATCAAGGGCACCGCCCGCAAAGTGCGCCGCCTGTCGCCCGGCGGTTTTGATGTGGTGGCAGGTTTTGCCGGCTCGACCGCGGATGCTTTCACCCTGCTGGAGCGTCTTGAAGCCAAGCTGGAAGCAACCCCGGGCCAGCTGGCCCGCGCCAGTGTGGAGCTGGCCAAGGACTGGCGCACCGACAAGTACCTGCAGAAGCTGGAGGCGATGCTGATCGTCACCGACGGCACCGATATGTTTGTGATCACCGGCGCCGGCGATGTTCTGGAGCCTGAGCATGACGTGGCAGCCATCGGTTCTGGCGGCAATTTTGCCCTGGCAGCGGCCCGCGGCATGATGGACAGCGAGAAATCCGCAGAATCCGTAGCCCGCGACGCCATGGCCATCGCCGCCGATATCTGCGTCTACACCAATGGAAACCTGACCGTCGAAACCATTGGAAAGGAAGGCTGACGTGGGCAGGGTCAACCAGGATGATCTGCGCGCCGCCGTTGGCTCAGGCCTGCTAAGCGAAGCTCAGGCGGCCTCGCTGCTGGCATTGGCTGACAGCCGCCGGGGCGCCAGGGAAAACCTGGCTCCGGGCGATGAACCCTTTGAACTTTTTAAAGGGTTCAACGAGATTTTCATCGTCATCGGCCTGTTGATCCTGACCTCCGGCTGGATGGCTTTTACAGCTGTCGATCTGGCAGGCTCGCTGGGCGGCTATCAGCAGAAGGCGGTCTACTCTTCCATCGCTGGAGCCGCAGTTCTGTGGCTGCTGTCCGAATACTTCATCCGCCGCCGCCGCATGGTTGCACCCGCCATTGCTCTGTCGCTGCTGTGGGCCGGTAACGCAGGCACCGGGTTCACAGCGCATTTCTCGCAACCCTTCATGATCGCCCAGAACGACTTCTCCAGTCTGCCGCTGCCTGTTGCAGCTGCAACCGCTACAATCGCAATGTTCTGGATGCGCTTCCGGGTCCCCTTTGCCATGGCATTGATTGCTTTGGGGGTCTTTGCGGTTGCACTGCTGTCAGGCGCCATACGGGCCGGCACCCCTGCAGGAATAAGCGACCTGTTCCTGCTGTCAGCCAGTGGCCCCTTTGCCTGGATCACCCTGGCTGTCGGGTGCTGCGTTTTCGCGGTTGCGATGGTTTTCGATCTCAGCGATCCGCACCGGGTGACGCGGCGGTCGGCCCAGGGGTTCTGGCTGCATGTCGTTGCCGCGCCAGCCCTGGTCAACACCATTGCTCTCAGCCTTCTGGACAGTGGAACTTCCAATTCAAACTTTCTCTTGTTTGCCGTCCTTGTGCTGTTTGCCCTCATCGCAATCATCATCGACCGCCGGTCCTTCCTCATTGCCGCCATCGGCTACAGCGTCACCCTGGCCGGCACCGTGTTCAACGGCGAAGGCACCGCCGTCACCATACTGGCGCTTGGTGTGTTTCTGGTTGCCCTCGGCGCCTTCTGGAGCCGCATCCGAGCGGTCCTGCTTACCCCCTTGTCCGGTGTGCTGCCACTTGACCGGCTGCCGCCCTCACACTGAAACGGAAAGACCCATGACTGATCTGACCCCGCGCGAAATCGTTTCCGAGCTGGACCGCTTCATTATCGGCCAAAAGGAAGCCAAACGGGCCGTGGCAGTAGCACTGCGCAGCCGCTGGCGGCGCAAACAGCTGTCCGACGACCTGCGCGACGAGGTGTACCCCAAGAACATCCTGATGATCGGCCCCACCGGCGTCGGCAAAACCGAGATTTCCCGCCGTCTGGCCAAGTTGGCCCGTGCGCCTTTCATCAAGGTGGAAGCCACCAAGTTCACCGAGGTCGGCTATGTCGGCAGGGACGTGGAGCAGATCATCCGCGATCTGGTGGACAGCGCCATTGCCCAAACCCGCGAGTACATGCGCGAAGACGTAAAGGCCAACGCCCACAAGGCCGCAGAGGACCGGGTGGTGGAAGCCATCGCCGGCAGTGATGCCCGTGAAGCCACCCGCGAGATGTTTCGCAAGAAGCTGAAGGCGGGCGAACTGGACGACACGGTGATCGAGCTGGATGTGGCCGACACCTCCAACCCGATGGGCAACATGTTTGAAATCCCCGGCCAGCCCGGCGGCGGCAACATGGGGATGCTGAATCTGGGCGATCTGTTCGGTAAGGCGATGGGCGGGCGCACCACCCGCAAGAAGATGACCGTTGCCGAAAGCTATGAGGTGCTGATCAGCGAGGAAGCAGACAAGCTGCTGGATGACGAAACCGTCACCCGCACCGCGCTGGAGTCGGTGGAGCAGAACGGCATCGTCTTCCTGGACGAGATCGACAAGGTTTGCGCGCGCCAGGAAACCCGCGGCGGTGACGTCAGCCGGGAAGGCGTGCAGCGCGACCTGCTGCCGCTGATCGAAGGCACCACCGTCAGCACCAAGCACGGGCCGGTCAAGACGGACCACATCCTGTTCATTGCTTCCGGTGCCTTCCACATTGCCAAACCATCGGATCTGCTGCCGGAACTTCAGGGCCGCCTTCCGATCCGGGTGAACCTGCGGGCGCTGACCGAGAAGGACTTTGTCCGCATCCTCACCGAGACCGACAACGCGCTGACGCGCCAGTACACCGCGCTGATGGGGACCGAGGAAGTTGAAGTGACTTTCACAGAGGACGGTATCGCTGCGCTGGCCAAAATTGCGGCCGAAGTGAACCAGACTGTAGAGAACATCGGTGCCCGCCGGCTTTATACCGTGATGGAACGGGTCTTCGAAGAACTCTCCTTTACGGCACCAGACCGATCCGGTGAAGCTGTCACGGTTGACGCAGCTTTTGTGACGAAAAACCTGGGCGAGCTTGGCCGGTCTGCGGATGTCAGCCGTTACGTGCTGTAAACCGCCATCACAAGGTACAGCTACTGGACAATGGCGGCAGGTCGGATAGCCTGCCGCCATTTGAAATTGGGGACTGGCACAATGCAGGTTCTGCGCACGGTTTGCGTTTTTCTATTGATTGGGCTGGCAGGCTGTACGGACAGATCCTACTCACCTACAGTCCCCGAAGCCTTGAACGTTGGCAAACCCGCAACTGTCTTTGCAGCCACTAACCGGGAATCGTTGCCCGATGGCACATTCGGGTCTGAGAGAACCGACGGTATTAGCCTGCTGGAACTCACAGTTTCAATTCCGCCCGAACATAAACCTGGCTCATTGAAATTCGGTTATGCAAACCCGGACCCCTCGGCTGAGTTCACTATGGCGGGACGCAGGAAATTCCAAACGGAAGCAGCTTTTTCGTCTAGGCTTCGCCAAGAGCTGGCCAAGTTTCCTGCCAACGAGAGGGACGTGACCGTTTTTGTGCACGGCTTCAATTCTACTCAGGCGGAAACTGCATTCAGGGCCGCCCAGCTGACACATGACCTTAATGTTCCCGGCGCAACTGTCATCTATTCCTGGCCCAGCAAGGGCAAGGCACTTGGCTATGCCTATGACGGCGACAGCGTTCTGTTTGCACGTGACGGACTGGAGACGCTGCTGCGTAAGCTGCGCACGTCCGGCGCCGGCCGGGTTGTCGTCGTGGCACATTCCATGGGCGGGCTGCTGACCATGGAGACTCTTCGGCAGATTGAAATCAAGTCGCCAGGATGGACCGCCCGCAACCTGGGCGGCGTGGTGCTGATGTCACCGGATCTGGACGTGGATGTATTCAAATCGCAAATGACCCGCTTTGCCGAAGTCCCGCAGCCGTTTGCGATCTTTGTTTCGCAAAAGGACAATATCCTGACCCTGTCGCAGAGACTGCGCGGATTGGATGGGCGTGCAAGGCTTGGCAACATCAACAATGCCGAGGAGATCAGTGATTTGCCGGTGGAAGTTATTGATACTACAGCCTTTGCAGATGAGGCGGAATCACAGCATTTTGTTGCCGCCACATCACCGGCGCTGCTGGCACTGCTGAACGGTGCGAGGGAGACGGCACAGAGCTTTGAACACAGTCAGGACCGGCTGCGCAGGATTTTGCCCGGCCAGATCGTTATCCGGGACAACGCAGTTGAAATCGCCCTGGAAGGTCCCCCGTCAGACAATAGGTGACGGCCCTTAACGGCTGCGCCTGAGATAGACATAATAGGCACCTTCTCCGCCATGGCTGATATGCGCCGGCGTGACCTGCAGGACCGCCTGTGCCAAGGGCGGTAGGGCCAGCCATTGCGGCACCTTGTGACGCAGCACACCGCGCGGCACCGGCATCGGGCCCGGCTCATCCCGGTCCTTTCCCTTGCCGGTTACCACCAGAACCAGCCGCTTGCCCGACGCCTGGGCCGACAAGATAAAGCGCGTGAGAGCAGGATGCGCAGTGTCGATCCGCATGCCATGCAGATCCAGCTTGCCTTCGGGCCTGATCTTGCCGCGTTTCATGCGGCGGAAGGCCTTTTCGTCCATTTGCAGCGTATCATTGGAAAGGCTGCGGGCAATCGAAGGTTTCAGATTGTGTTTGAGGGGTTTCGCCTTGGCCCGGCTGCCAATCTCAAATGCCTCCAAGCGCGGCTCCGGCTGCTTAACCGGTTTTGGTTTGGGCATCGGCGAGGCTGGCGGTGAGGAATGGGCACCCGGATGCAAACGCTCTGTGTGCTTCACGACCTTGTGCCAAAGGTCGATTTCATCTCCTGTCAGTTTGCGCCGTGTCATTCAAATGTCTTCCGGCAGCATCGCATAGGCCCGCTGAATCGGCAGCAGCACCACCATTCGGCCCGGGTCTTTCATTGTTCCGGCGGTCTCGCCCGCTGCATCACCTGTTCCGACAAAAATGTCGGCCCGCTGCGCCCCCTTGATGGCAGAGCCGGTGTCCTGGGCCACCATCAGCCGCCGCAATGGCATATGCCCGTCCTTCTCCAACCAAACCGGTGCGCCCAGAGGAGTGTAAGCCGGATCAGCGGCAATGGTGCGCATGGGTGTCACCGAACGGTTCATCGCCCCGAGCGGACCCTTGGAGGCCGCCACTTTGCGCACCTCGCGGAAAAACACATAAGACGGGTTGTGGAACAGCAGCTCCTTGCCGTCCGCCGGGTTGCGCCGCACCCAGGACTTGATCACCTGTGCACTGACCTGATGGGCGCTGTAGACACCGCGGCGCACCAGCTCTTTGCCAATGGATTTGTAGGGGTGGCCGTTGGCGCCCCCATACCCCACGCGAATGGTTGACCCGTCCGGCAGGCGGATCCTGCCGGAGCCTTGAATCTGCAAGAAGAACAATTCCACCGGGTCATCGACCCACGCGATTTCCAGCCCGCGGTCCTGCATCACGTCGCTGGTCAGGATATCCCGGCGCGGCAGCCACAGATCAGTTGAACGCGCCTCTGGCGGCATCTTGTAGACTGGGTAGAGAAACCGGCCCGTAGGGTAACGTGAACCTGCCAGTTCCGGTTCAAAATAGCCGGTGAACAGGGCGGGGTTGCCGTCCTCGATCAGCACCGGACGGAAAAACAGCTCGAAAAACGCGCGGGCGCCATCAGGTGACTGGAAGCGAGCGGCCTTGCACAGTGCTGCCCAATCCGGATCCTTGAGATCCTGGCAGGTTTCCAGAAAAACCTCCAGCGCGGCTGCGTGATCGTCCTGTGCCCAGCCGTCCAACTGGGTGAATTCCAGAATGCTGGACACAGTTTCAGATTGCGCCCCGGAGGCGGTCATCGCGGCACCTGCAATTGCAACTGCCCCAAGTGCCCCCCGAAGCGCCGCAATCATGCGTCCGTCGCAACAAGCTGCCAGTTGGGATCATCACTGCCCATGTTGCGGGCAAAAATCCAAGTGTCTTTCTGGCGTTTCACGGCCTTGGGATCGCCCTCAACGATGTCGCCGCCACGGTCACGAACAACGGAAGTCAGCTCACCCACAAAACGCATGGTAATCTCCGCGCGGCCCGACTGAGCATCAAATTGCGCGTTAGCCAGAGTGGTTTCACGGACACCGATGAATTCAGCTTCGATCTTGTACCCTTGGTCCTCGCGATGTGCGACGGCTTCAACAAAGCTGTCGAACACATCTTCTGCCAGGAACGGCTGGATGTCGTCCAGATTGCCGTGCTCAAAACCCATCAGGATCATCTCATAAGCGCCGCGGGCACCTTGAACGAAATCCTGCACCTGAAACGACGGTTCAACACGTTTCATCGCAGCCAAGGCCTGGGCTTGCGGGCTATCCTCTGCCACGTAATCGGTTATATCGCGGTCCGGGCCGCCTTCGATCACTTCCAGATCCGGGCGGCGGCTTTTGGCTTCGGATTTCGGCAGCGGCGGTTTTTCAAACCCTTCGCGTGTTCCCAGTACGCTTTTCAAGCGCAGGATCAGAAACACAGCAATACCGGCCAGAACCAAAAGCTGAATCACAGGCGACTCCATGGATACCTCATGCTAGGCGTTCGTGCTTTGTTTGAAACCAAAGCGATCAGACCTTATGTAGGTGACGGGCGGGAGCAAGTCTACCGCCCGGACGTATGATCGCAAGGAAACCCCATGTATCTCTTCCTGGCCTTTCTGATGGTTCCCATCATTGAAATTGCATTGTTTATTCAGGTTGGCGGTGCCATCGGCCTTTGGCCGACCCTGGCCATCGTGGTAATGACCGCCGTGCTGGGCACGTGGCTGGTGAAGACCCAGGGACGGATGGCAATGGGGCAGCTGCGGTCATCCTTTCAGCAATTGTCCGATCCGGCTGAACCGCTGGCGCATGGAGCAATGATCCTGTTTGCAGGCGCTTTGCTGCTGACCCCCGGCTTCTTTACCGATGCTGCTGGATTTGCCCTTCTGATGCCGCCTGTGCGGCTGGCGGTCTACCGCTATCTGCGCGCCCGTATCACTGTGACACAGTTCCAGATGGGGCCCGGTAGCATGCAGGGCCGCCACTATCCCGGCGCCGCCGGCAGGCCGGATGATGTTATCGATGGCGATTATGAAGATGTGACGCCAGGGCAGCGGACCAGCGGCCCGTCAGGCTGGGTTGATGGCCCCCGTTGAGCTGGCCGGACCAAGCTGTTAAGCACGGTCCAAAGCATATTTCAGGAGTATCCCGATGGCCGAAAACGGCGAAGCCCAGCAGCAGCCGCAAGTCCAGATGAACGTTCTGGCACAGTTCATCCGCGACATGTCGTTCGAGAACGTGATGGCGCAAAAAGGCACCGGCGGCGAGGTTCAGCCCGACGTCAGCGTGCAGGTTAACCTGGATGCGAAAAAGCGCTCGACTGAGAACCAGTACGAGGTGATCACCAAGCTGACGGTCGAGTCCAAGAACAAGGAAGGCGGCAACGTCCTGTTCGTGCTGGAGCTGGAATATGTTGGCGTCTTCAACATCGTCGGCGTGCCGGAAGACCAGCTGCACCCGTTCCTGCTGATCGAATGCCCGCGCATGACCTTCCCGTTCCTTCGCCGCATCGTGTCCGATGTGACACGCGACGGCGGCTTCCCGCCGCTGAACCTGGACAACATCGACTTTGTCGGGATCTACCGCAACGAACTAGCGCGCCGCCAGCAAGAAGCGGCTGCCGCCGAACCCACACAGTAAAGTCTTCGGTCTATGAAGCAGAAAACGCCGCTGGTCTCAGCGGCGTTTTTTTCGTTTCCAACCAATTTAGAGTCAGGTGGCCTTCCACAAGGCATCTTCTCCCATTTTCCCGACAAAGGCCTCATGTGCCGCCAATTCATCGGCCGTGATCCGCGGAGGAAGCGGAGATTGCCGCGGGGCAGGGCGCCAGTCGTCCTCTGCTTTCGCAGTAGCGGAAGAGCTGGCTTGCGTGGAAAGACCAAAATCCGGCTGCCGGCCGCCAATCAGCTCCAGGTAGACGTCTGCAAGAATTTCAGAGTCGAGAAGCGCCCCGTGCAGGGTCCGGTTGGAATTGTCGATGTTGAAACGGCGGCACAACGCATCCAGAGTTGCCGGAGAGCCCGGAAACCGCTGGCGCGCCATGGCCAGCGTGTCAACCGCCTGATCCATCGGCAGCTTGGGCAGCCCCATCCAGTCGAGTTCCGCATTCAGGAACTTCATGTCAAAGCTGGCGTTATGAATAACCAGTTTGGAATCCTGCACAAAATCCAGAAACTTCTTGCCCACCTTGGCAAAGACCGGTTTGTCCCGCAGCGTCACCGCGCCGGGTTCCGGTTTCTGCGGTGGTTCCAGCAGGTCTGGACCGATGCCATGGACCGAGAACGCCTCTGCCGGCATTGATCGTTCCGGGTTGATGTAAACGTGAAACGTTTCCCCGGTCGGCATGTGATTGAACAGCTCCACCGCGCCGATCTCGACGATCCGGTCCCCTGAAAACGGATCAAATCCGGTGGTTTCGGTATCGAGAACGATTTCACGCATGGTCCAGCTTGCTCCTGATATCTGAGAGGATTTCTGCAACCTGCGCGGCAGCATGGTCGAGTGTGTCTGTCTCGATCACATAGTCGGCGCGGGCCATCTTTTCCTCAATCGGCATCTGTTTCTGCAAGATATGCCGGAATTGCTCAACCGTCATCGAGCCACGGGCAAGAACCCGCTCTTGCTGAGTCTGTGCATCCACAGTCACGCAAGCCACCGCGTCCATTTCCGCATTGCCCCCGGTCTCAAACAGAAGCGGGATGTCGAACACCAGAATATCGGTTTGCGCCGCCGCCCGGAACGCCGCCCGGTCCTGCGCGACCAGCGGATGCACAATTGCCTCAATACGTGTCAGCGCTTCCGGCTCACTGCCGATAATCCGTTTCAGCACCGCGCGGCTGACCTCGCCTTTCTCTACAGCTTCAGGAAAGGCAGCCTGCATAGGCTTAACGGCAGCGCCCCCCTTGCCATAAAGCCGGTGAACCGCTGCATCCGCATCCCAGACCGCGCAGCCCTGCGCCGCGAACAGCTGGGCCGTGGTGCTTTTCCCCATGCCGATGGAACCGGTGAGGCCAAGGCTGAATCTCATCCGAGCACCGCATCCCGCGTGGCAGCGTCAACTTCAGGACGGTGGCCGAACCAGCGCTCAAACCCCGGCACCGCCTGGTGCAAAAGCATGCCTAGTCCGTCGACCACAGTGCAGCCCGCGTCCTCTGCCGTTTGCAAAAGATCGGTTTTCAGAGGCGCATAGATAAGATCGGTCACTACTGCGCTGGGTTGCAAGCCATCAAACGGCACCCGCAGACGCGGTTTGCCCACCATGCCAAGCGAGGTGGTGTTCACGATCAGCGCGCCTTCTTCTATGATGTTGCCTGCCTGAAGCCACTCCACCACTTTTACTCGGCTTCCGAAATCCTTCTGCAGCTGATCTGCGCGATCCCGGGTGCGGTTGCTTAGCAGGATTTCCGGGACGCCTGCTTCCATCAGCGACGCAACAACCGCCCGGCAAGCACCTCCAGCCCCTAATACAACCGCAGGTCCGGATTGAGGATTCCAATCCGGCGCCCCCTGATGCAGGTTCGTAATAAACCCGTAACCATCTGTGTTGTCTGCCATGATAGTGCCGTCAGAGCGGAAAGTCAGCGTATTGGCTGCACCGATCAGCCGAGCCCGGTCCGTCACCTTGTCGGCGATCGCCATCACTGCTTCCTTGTGCGGGATGGTGACATTTGCCCCGACAAACCCCATTTTCGGCATAACCCGAAGGGTTTCGGCAAGGTCTTCCGGCTCTACATGTATGGGAACGTAGTGACCGGAAATACCATGCGTCTTCAGCCAGTGACCGTGGAGTTGAGGCGACTTAGAATGCGCCACCGGACTGCCGATCACGCCGGCAAGCGGGATTCTTGCGTCTGTCATTGCTCGATCACCCCCTGAAGTCCCAAGTAACTGATAAGCTCCATCAGCGGTAGTCCCAAGACATTAAAGTAGCTGCCCTCGATGCTGGCAAACAACCGCACGCCTTCCTCCTCCAACTTGTACGCACCGACCGCGTAGCGGATGCTGTCCCAGTTCCGGCTGACATAACTTTCCAGATAGCTGTCACTGCATTTGCGCATCACCAGCCGGACTTGCCCGACATGACGCCAGAGCGGTTTTCCATCACGGTAGATAACCGCGGCAGACAAGAGCATGTGACGTTTCCCGCGCATGTCCTTCAACTGGCGCAATGCTTCCTCGGAGCTGGCAGGTTTGGATAGGATACGACCTTCGAAATCAAGAACTTGATCACATCCCAGCACCAGTTTTTCTGGGTGCTTTCCGCTGATCTTGCGTGCTTTCGCCTCTGCCAGCGCATCGGCAATGTCCCGCGGCGGGGCTTGTTCAGCCAGCAACGCCAGCTTGATCGTCTCCTCATCCAGACGCGGCACGTCATGCTCGAACTCTATACCTGCCTGACGCAACAAATGCGCCCGGATTTCGGAACCGGAAGCCAGCACAATGTGGGCAGTCATGTGGAAAACCCCGTGGGAAAGACGCAGATCGTTTCAGGACGTTTTGTATGGTTTTCCGCGGTTAAGTAAAGTCTCCAGGGGTTGACGCAAATCTCAGGATTCTGCCGGCTGAGTCGTCCTTTGTGAGTCAGGATAACTTTGAGATCGTGGATATGCCGGCTCTCCCCGGTTCATCCCGCTGTTATCCCCAAGGCAAGAAAGGTAAACCGATCCTTAACAAGCCATATTTTATAGGCGTTAAGGAATTTTCCACGACTCCTGTCCCATGCACGCTGGAATCTTATCCCTGCTGGGGATAAGCGGAGGAAGATTCACTTATCCACTGGAATCCACGCACACTACAAAAACATCATCCTTCTAATAATTCTTTAATTATTAGGGTGGTCCTATCTGACCGGGGAGAACAGCCCATGGACCTGAGCGACCTGATGTTCACGCTCTACCCATATGCCAAGTCACTGCACATCATGGCCGTGCTTAGCTGGATGGCGGGTCTCTTCTATCTCCCGCGTTTGTTCGTGTATCATGTGGAGCAGGCTGAGAATGTGCAGGAAGCCATTCCGATCTTCCTGCAGATGGAAGAGAAGCTTCTCAGGATCATCATGCGCCCAGCCATGTACGTTTCCTGGGCGGCAGGACTGTTCATTGTGCTGACACCCGGCACTGTTGACTGGAGCTACGTCTGGCCGTGGACCAAGGGTGCATCGGTGATCGGTATGACCTGGTTCCATCACTGGTTGCTGCTTCGCTACCGGGATTTCCAAGAAGGCCGGAATGAACTGACAGGACGGCAGTTCAGGATGATGAATGAGGTGCCAACTGTGCTTATGGTGGTGATCGTGGTCTCGGTGATCTTCAAATTTTAACACAGCGGCGCTGGAACACGGCTTGCAGCGGCGGAACGCTTGCAGCCGGCGTTTGACTCATCTGAAACGAGTCCCTATGTATGGCTCTCAGCGGGCCCGTCCGGGCAGCCGTGTTTTCCAATCCTGTCGTGTGACCGACCCCCGGGTAAGCGGGGAGTAGAGGCCGTATCTATATGACCGTGCAATCCCTGAATCTGTCCGATCTCAAGGCGAAGAGCCCCAAAGCGCTGCTGGCAATGGCCGAGGAGCTGGAGATCGAAAACGCCTCGACCATGCGCAAGGGCGAGATGATGTTCCAGATCCTGCGGGAACGCGCGGATGAAGGCTGGGACATTGGCGGCGATGGCGTGCTGGAAGTGCTGCAGGACGGTTTCGGTTTCCTGCGCTCGCCTGAGGCAAACTATTTGCCGGGTCCGGACGACATTTATGTGTCTCCCGAAATGATCCGCCAGTATTCCCTGCGCACCGGCGACACAGTCGAAGGCCAGATAAAGGCGCCTCTGGAGACGGAGCGGTATTTCGCGCTGACCAACGTCACCAAGATCAACTTCGAGGAACCGGAAAAGGCCCGTCACAAGATTGCATTCGACAACCTGACGCCGCTTTACCCTGATGAGCGCCTGAAGATGGAAATCGAAGACCCGACCATCAAGGACCGCTCTGCCCGCGTGATCGACCTGGTTGCACCCATCGGCAAGGGCCAGCGTTCGCTGATCGTGGCGCCGCCGCGCACCGGTAAAACGGTGATCCTGCAGAACATCGCGCATTCGATCGAAAAGAACCACCCGGAGTGCTATCTGATCGTTCTGCTGATCGATGAACGCCCCGAAGAGGTGACGGACATGCAGCGCTCCGTGAAAGGGGAGGTTGTCTCCTCCACCTTCGACGAGCCGGCGACACGCCACGTTGCGGTCTCCGAGATGGTTATCGAAAAGGCCAAACGCCTGGTGGAACATAAACGAGATGTTGTGATTCTTCTCGACTCCATCACAAGACTTGGTAGAGCTTTCAACACTGTCGTCCCGTCCTCGGGTAAAGTTCTGACCGGTGGCGTCGATGCAAACGCCCTGCAGCGCCCGAAACGCTTCTTTGGTGCTGCGCGCAATATCGAGGAAGGCGGCTCGCTGACCATCATCGCCACTGCGCTGATCGACACCGGCTCACGCATGGATGAAGTGATCTTTGAAGAATTCAAGGGCACCGGTAACTCGGAAATCGTGCTGGACCGCAAGATTGCCGACAAACGTGTGTTCCCGGCGATCGACATCCTCAAATCCGGCACCCGGAAAGAGGATCTTCTGGTTGATAAGGGTGACCTGGCAAAGACCTTCGTGCTTCGCCGGATCCTTAACCCGATGGGCACCACCGACGCCATCGAGTTCTTGCTATCCAAGCTTAAGCAAACCAAGTCGAATTCTGAGTTCTTCGACTCGATGAACACCTGATCCGGGCCGGCAAGAGAGAAGGGCCACCCCATGGACACGATCTTTGCGCTGGCCTCCGCCCAAGGAAAGGCCGGGGTTGCGGTGATCCGCGTCTCCGGTCCGTTGGCGCTTGAGGCTGGCGCGAAGCTTTGCGGCGGCGACTTGCCGACGCGGCGCGCCAGCCTGCGTGTTTTGCGGGACGAATCAGGTGAACGGCTGGATGAAGCGCTGGTGCTGACTTTTTCTGCGCCCAAAAGCTTCACAGGTGAAAATACCGTTGAATTTCAAACACATGGAAGCACTGCAGTTGTTGCTTCGGTGCTTGAGTCGCTGGGGCAGATCAATGGTTTGAGAATGGCCGAACCCGGTGAGTTCACCCGTAGGGCACTGGAAAACGGCAATCTTGACCTGGCTCAGGTTGAAGGCTTGGCAGATCTGATCGACGCGGAAACCGAAGCGCAGCGTAAACAAGCGCAAGTGATTCTGGCTGGCGGGTTGGGCGAACTGGCCGAGAAATGGCGCGCAAACCTGATCCGGGCTGCGTCACTGATTGAGGTTACGATCGATTTCGCCGACGAAGAAGTGCCGGTTGATGTCACGCCCGAAGTTGCCGCACTATTAGCGGATGTCCAGGCCGGTCTGGAGCAGGAGACCGCCGGCGTCAAAATTGCTGAACGGATCCGCAGCGGTTTTGAGGTGGCCATCATCGGTGCACCGAACGTTGGGAAGTCTACGCTGCTGAATGCGCTTGCCGGCCGCGAAGCCGCCATCACATCCGAATATGCTGGCACCACCCGTGATATTATAGAAGTCCGGATGGATCTTGCCGGCCTGCCGGTTACTCTGCTGGACACCGCCGGCCTGCGCGATACTGAAGACCATGTTGAAGGGATTGGCATTGCCTTGGCGCGCAAGCGGGCGGAAGATGCGGACCTTCGCGTTTTTCTCGCCGACGATGATGAGGTCCTTGATGTTGAAATGCGGGCCGGCGACATTCGTTTGCGCCCAAAGGCTGATCTAAGGGATGATGCCGGCGATGCAATTTCCGGCCGGTCCGGGCAGGGGATAGACCGTCTTGTCGGACATGTTGCGGAAGTTTTGCGCGGCCGATCAGCACAGGCTGGGATTGCGACCCGCGCTCGGCACCGGGATGCGATGCTATCGGCCCTTGTATCGCTTAAAGAAGCCCAGGATATCCTGCAGCGAGGTCCTGAGTTTTATGATATAGCTGCTGAGGAAATGCGGTCTTCTATCCGGGCACTGGAAATGCTTGTTGGCCGGATCGGGGTTGAAAATCTCTTGGATGAGATTTTCTCCAGTTTTTGTCTGGGAAAGTGAAGGAGTGTTTCACGTGAAACATTCATCGTATGACGTGATCGTGGTCGGCGGCGGCCACGCCGGCACCGAAGCTGCCCATGCCTCAGCACGGATGGGCGCTTCAACCGCATTGGTAACTCTGGACCGTAGTGGAATCGGGGTGATGTCATGCAACCCAGCTATTGGAGGTTTAGGGAAGGGTCACCTTGTTCGGGAAATTGACGCGATGGATGGCGTCATGGGGAAGGTCGCTGATCTGGCAGGTATTCAATTCCGCTTGCTGAACCGCCGGAAGGGGCCCGCTGTACAAGGGCCGCGTGCCCAATCAGATCGCAGTATCTATCGGCAGGAGATGCTTCGACTGACAGAAGCACAGGAAAACCTGGATATCGTTGAAGGTGAAGTGACAGACTTTCTGATGTCCGGCCAAACTGTGGCCGGCGTGATCCTCGGCGACGGAAGCGAGATCCCGGCGAAGTCAGTGGTTCTAACTTCGGGCACCTTTCTTCGCGGTGTAATACATATCGGTGATGTCTCGAAACCCGGCGGCCGGATGGGGGACAAGCCATCGGTTAAACTGGCGGAGCGTCTTGATAGCTTCGAGCTGCCTCTTGGCCGTCTGAAGACAGGCACGCCGCCCCGATTGGATGGGAGAACCATAAACTGGGACACCTTGGATGCACAGCCAGGTGATGATGACCCTGTCTTCTTTTCCTTTCTTACAAAGGCGCTGAATGCAAGGCAGGTTTCCTGCGGTATTACCCATACGAACTCTAAGACTCACGATATCATTCGCCAGAACCTGGACCGCTCTGCAATGTACGGCGGGCATATTGAAGGTGTAGGCCCACGATATTGCCCCTCGATCGAAGACAAAATCGTTCGGTTTGCAGACAAGGAATCACACCAGATTTTCCTCGAACCGGAAGGTGTTACCGACCAAACGGTTTACCCTAACGGCATTTCTACTAGCCTGCCATTGGACGTTCAGGAGGATTATGTCCGCTCAATCGTTGGTCTCGAACGGGCTGTTATTCTCCAGCCGGGATACGCCATTGAGTATGATTATGTGGACCCGCGCGCGCTTCAGCTTGATCTGTCCCTGAAGGAGGTGCCAGGCCTTTATCTTGCAGGTCAAATAAACGGCACAACCGGCTATGAGGAAGCGGCCGCACAGGGGCTTGTCGCGGGATTGAATGCGGCGCGCCGGGCCATGGGTGACGAGGCCGTGAATTTCAGCCGGTCCAGCAGCTATATTGGCGTAATGATTGACGATCTGACGACAAACGGAGTCACTGAGCCCTACCGGATGTTCACATCCAGAGCCGAATTCAGACTGTCTTTACGGGCCGACAACGCAGACCAAAGACTTACACCGCTTGCAATCGAATTGGGATGCGTTGGTGAAGTGCGCCGCACTGCATTCGAGAGTAAATGCGAAAAGCTGGTTTCGGCTCGTCAACTGCTTGAAGCGCATAGCTACACGCCCAAGCAAGTCGCGTCTGCCGGGATCAGGGTTAACCAGGATGGTAATAAACGGACTGGTCTGGATGTTCTTGCCTTTCCGGATGTCAGTTTCGAGGATGTGATTCAGCTGATGCCTGACTTGGAGGAGGTGGATCAAGAGATCCGGCGGCAAATGGAACGGGACGCGTTGTATGCCAATTACATCGCGCGCCAAGAGCGGGAGATTTCCGCTATGAAGCGGGATGAAGGTCACTCAATTCCAGCTACCTTCGACTATGAGGGTATTGAGGGGCTGTCTAAGGAACTTCAGCAAAAGTTGAAGCGCGCCAGTCCGGAAACACTGGCTCAGGCAGCTCGTATTGATGGTATGACGCCGGCCGCGCTTGCTCTGATTCTCGCAAGGGTTCGCAAAGACAGGGTGCGACGGGAGAAAACTGCATGAGCAGTAAAGACCTTTTCGGTACGCTCAATGTTTCACGTGAAACAATGCAGCGCCTGGAAATCTTCGATACGGTCATTCGAAAGTGGAATCCAAAGATCAACTTGGTCTCCCGTTCCAGTTTGGATCAGCTTTGGACGCGTCATATAGCGGATTCGGTCCAAGTCTTCCGTTGTGTCGAAACACCGGGTCATTGGGTTGATATCGGCAGCGGCGGAGGGTTCCCAGGACTTATCGTGGCAATCCTGGCGGCGGACGAGGTACCGCAAATGAGAATTACGCTGATCGAGAGTGATCAGCGGAAATCTGCGTTTCTGCGTACAGCGGCAAGAGAGTGCGGGGCATCACTTACAGTGATAAGTGATAGGATTGAACAGGTTGAGCCCCAAAAGGCGAATGTGCTTTCTGCCAGGGCGCTGGCCAGCTTGGATGATCTTCTCGGTTTTGCAGAGCATCATCTGACAGCGGATGGTGTTGCTGTTTTCCCGAAAGGGGAGAACTGGAAAAAAGAAGTGGATAACGCGCGGCAGCGATGGCGGTTTGAGATGGAAACCGCTAGAAGTTTGACTGAGCCAGAAGCAGTAATCCTGAAGATCAGGGGAGTGGAACGTGTCTGATTTTTCCCGCCCGGAGGGGCCTCGTATCATCGCGGTCGCAAATCAGAAAGGCGGGGTAGGGAAGACAACAACAGCCATCAATCTCGCGGCGGCTTTGGTGGAGTGTGGCCTTCGAGTGCTGGTCGTTGACCTGGATCCGCAAGGGAATGCCTCAACCGGGCTTGGTATTGAACCCTCCGACCGGGATCTGACCACCTATGATCTACTGGTGGAGGATGCATCCCTGGCTGATGTCATCCGGCAAACCGAGATTGAGGATCTGTGCATAATTCCTGCAACCGTTGACCTGAGTTCTGCGGATATCGAGTTGTTCACCAATGAAAAGCGCAGCTTTCTTTTGCACGACGCGCTCCGCCAAATTGCAATGGACGAGTATGACTGGGACTATGTTCTGATTGATTGTCCGCCTTCTTTGAATCTTCTGACAGTCAATGCAATGGTCGCAGCACATTCTGTCTTGGTTCCATTGCAAAGCGAGTTTTTTGCGCTGGAAGGGGTGACACAGTTGATGCTGACGATTCGTGAAGTGCGTCAGTCTGCGAATCCCAACCTGCGGATTGAGGGGATCGTTCTGACCATGTTTGATCGGCGAAACAACTTGTCTCAGCAGGTCGAACAGGACGCACGCGACAATCTGGGTGATCTCGTGTTCCAAACGAAGATACCACGCAACGTGCGTGTGAGTGAGGCACCGTCTTACGCTCAGCCGGTTTTGAACTATGACAGCAACTCCCAGGGTGCACAGGCTTATCGCGCACTGGCAGAAGAAATCCTGAATAAGCATCACAAGATAGCGGCGTAAATGCAGAATACGAACCGGAGGCATCCATGGCAGACAAAAAAACAAAACCACGCGGGCTTGGCCGGGGATTGTCGGCGTTGATGGCGGATGTGAACCCCGCGCCAGTGAGCACGCAGGCGGAGGCGCCGCGGAACGCAGAAATACTGGTGCCAATCGAGAATGTTGTTGCCAATCCTAATCAGCCGCGTCGGCAGTTCCTGCAGGAAGACCTTGATGACCTGACTGCGTCCATAAAGGAAAAAGGCGTTCTGCAGCCGTTGATCGTCCGGCCCAGGGCAGGAGGAAAATACGAAATTGTCGCTGGTGAACGCCGCTGGCGGGCGTCCCAGGCGGCTCAGCTGCATGAAGTGCCGGTTCTGATCCGGGACTATTCTGATCTGGAAATGATGGAAGTTGCCATCATTGAAAATATCCAGCGCTCGGATCTGAACGCGATGGAAGAGGCGCAGAGCTATAAGCAGCTGATGGAGAAGTTCGGCCATACGCAGGAGAAAATGGCGGAGGCGCTTGGTAAAAGCCGAAGCCATATCGCCAACTTGGTACGCCTCCTGCATTTGCCGGAGGATGTCCAGGTCCTGGTTCAGGAACGGAAGCTGTCGGCCGGCCATGCACGTGCGCTGATTACGTCAGACAATGCGTCTGAATTGGCGACGAAGATTGTAAAGGGTGGTCTGTCTGTTCGGGCCACTGAAGCGCTGGTCAAAAAGGACGCAGCTGGGATTCAGCCGGGTGCAGCTAAAAAGCCCAGAAAAGCACCAGAGAAAGACGCAGATACGAGAGCGCTTGAGGGTGATTTGTCGGCGATGCTGAAAATGAAAGTCTCAATTGACCACAAGCCAGGCGGAGAATCAGGCGCAGTGACAATCAGCTACGATTCTCTTGACCAGCTGGACGAGCTTTGCAATCTGCTCAGCCGTTAGGACGAGTCCAGACAAATAAGAGAACAGCCGACAAAACTACTGCCTGAATGCCCAGCACATGAGCTGGAGCGTTTAGCAGCAAAGAAAGACCAAAGACGGCGGCAATCGAAGCGGTTGCCGCCTTTTTTGCGCGAGGCCGGATTGCACCATGGTCGCGCCAATCCATGATCATCGGGCCAAAAACGTTGTGGGCGACAATCCAGTTGTGCAGACGTTCCGAGGAGTTGGCAAAGAAGAATGCCGCTAGAAGCAGGAAGGGAACTGTCGGTAAAAGGGGAAGCACAATGCCTATGATGGCCAAGGCTACGCAGAACAGTCCCAAGCCGGCATAGAGGAAACGCATTGCTTCAATCCATCAAGAGTTCGCGGAGAACCGCATTCAATACCGCACGTCCCTGATCTGTCGCGCGAAGCCTTTGGCCAGAGATAGTCACCATGCCAAGCTCTACAAGGCTCTCCAGGCGTTTCTCGGACAATTCGTAATCCGACAACCTGGAAAAACGCACCATATCCATGCCTTCATCTAGGCGCATACTCATCATGATGTATTCAGACGCAGCATCTATTGCAGAAAGCGGTTCCCGGAGAGACTCACCATTTCCTTTGCTCACTGATTCCAGCCAGGCACCAGGGGAAAGATGGGTTTCGGTGGCAAAGCGCCTTTCGTTCAGGGTTATGCGGCCGTGGGCGCCAGGGCCGATACCGGCATAATCGCCATAACGCCAGTAGATCAAATTGTGACGCGACTCCGCACCTGGTTTGGCATGGTTGGAAATTTCATATCCCGCCATGCCAAAGGACGCGCAAATGTCCTGTGTCGCAAGGTACATGTCCGCTGCGGTGTCATCTTCAGGGAGACCGCGCAGTTTGCCGCGGGCGTAACGATCGCCGAAGGCGGTGCCGTCTTCGATCGTCAGCTGATAGAGTGATAGATGATCAATGGCCATCGACAGGGCTTCCCGAAGCTCGGTTGTCCATGCTTTCAGGTTTTGGCCCTGACGGGCATAGATCAGGTCAAAGCTCACCCGGTCAAAGCAATTCCGGGCAATGTCAAAGGCGGCTCTGGCTTCGGAGACAGTATGAATGCGGCCAAGACGGCGGAGGTCCTCATCGTTCAGAGCTTGAATGCCCATGGAGACCCTGTTCACGCCGGCTTCCCGGTAGCCAGTGAAACGCCCGGCCTCGACGGAACCTGGGTTGGCTTCAAGAGATATCTCTATGTCATTGGCAAATGGCCAGATTTCACGTGCCCTCTCAATAACCGCAGCCACCGTTTCCGGTTGCATCAGAGACGGGGTGCCGCCACCAAAGAAGATCGTGTTGAGAACACGGCCTGAAAGCTGCTCTGAGAGTCTGTCGAGTTCCTGAAGATAGGCACTAACCCATAGTTTCTGGTCTACTTTTGCGGAAACATGGCTGTTGAAATCGCAATAGGGGCATTTGGCCTGGCAAAAGGGCCAATGCACATAAAGGCCAAAGCCCCCATTGCGCCAGTCATCCACCGAAACAGCCCTGAACGAATTGGGCGACAGCCTTGCCGCGGTGGCTGATCCTGTTCTTTTCCGCCGGGTCCATCTGCGCACAAGTCACCTCGTAGCCATCAGGTTGGAACATTGGATCATAACCAAAGCCATGTTGGCCGCGGATCGGCCAGACCAGCTGACCCGGCATAACACCTTCGAATACCTCGTCGTGCCCGTCCGGCCAGGCGATAACGAGGGTACAGCGGAATTGGGCGGTGCGGGGTGCCTCTGCGCCTACGGCGGTCAATTCATCGTTGGCGCGGGTCATTGCCATCATGAAATCGCGGCCATTTGGCGTTTCCGCCCATTCGGCAGTGTAGACACCTGGGGCTCCGTTCAACGCATCGATGGTGATGCCAGAGTCATCCGAGAGCGCGGGCAGGCCGGTGGCCTTGGCGGCTGCATGAGCCTTAATGCGGGCATTGCCGACGAATGAGTCCTCGGTCTCCTCCGGTTCCGGAAGCTTCATCTCGCCGGCTCCAACGACCTGCACGCCGAAGGGTGCAAGGATCTCGGTTATCTCGTTCAGCTTGCCCTTGTTATGGGTGGCGACAAGCAGCTTGCCGCCTTCCAGTTTGCGGGTCATTTGCAGGCGGCCTTCTGCATTTCTGCCAGCTCGGAGGTGCCTTTGGCGGCCAGATCCATCAGCTGATTCATCTGGTCGCGGGAAAAGACGGAGCCTTCGGCGGACATCTGTACTTCGATCAGCTTGCCGGATCCGGTCATGATGAAGTTGCCGTCAACGCCGGCCTCAGAATCCTCGGGGTAATCCAGATCCAGCACCGGCTGGCCGGCATAGATGCCGCAGGAAACGGCCGACACGGGATCCACCAGCGGATCGATCTGCACGTCGCCGGCTTTCATCAGCTTATTCACTGCCAGGCGAAGGGCCACCCAGCCGCCGGTAATTGAAGCGCAGCGGGTGCCGCCGTCAGCCTGCAGGACGTCGCAGTCGATGGTGATCTGGCGCTCGCCCAGGGCAACGCGGTCGACGCCGGCCCGCAGCGCGCGGCCGATCAGGCGCTGGATTTCCACGGTGCGCCCGCCTTGCTTGCCAGAGGCTGCTTCGCGGCGCATCCGGGTGTTTGTGGCACGGGGCAGCATTCCGTATTCGGCTGTGACCCAGCCCAGGCCGGTGCCCTTGATGAAGGGCGGCACGCGGTCTTCGATGGTGGCGGTGCACAGGACATGGGTGTCGCCGGCCTTGATCAGGCAGGAGCCCTCGGCGTGTTTGGTGAAGCCGGTCTCGATGGAGACAGGGCGCATTTCATTCAGTTCTCGTCCTGAGGGTCGCATGGCACATCCTTTTGCTGTTGGCTTGGGGATATCCCTCTGACGCGGGGCTATGCAAGCCCGATTGACCTTTTCCCGCAGTGCTCTTTAATGACAACTTGGTGCCGCGTTCCTATGTTGAGACTGGAAGAAATGCTGGTAGGCTGATGAGCGATCCGAACAACATTCTGAAGGACCTGAATGACCGTTCACGGGATGTCTTCCGGGCGGTAGTAGAGAGCTATTTGGAGAGCGGCGATCCAGTTGGAAGCCGTACGCTGACCCGTTCATTAAGTGAGAAAGTCAGTGCAGCCACTGTCCGCAATGTTATGCAGGATCTGGAATATCTGGGCTTGCTGGATAGCCCGCACATCAGTGCGGGGCGGGTGCCAACGCAGATGGGGCTGAGGATGTTTGTCGATGGTCTTTTGGAGGTTGGCGACCTCAACGTGAAAGACCGGGAAAAGATTGATGCGACCCTAGGCCGGAATGCGGGCGACGTTGGCGGCATGCTGGACCGTGTCGGAGCGGCGCTGTCAGGGGTGACACAGGGTGCCTCTTTGGTACTTACACCCAAACATGAGGCGGAGATCAGGCATATCGAGTTTGTTTCCCTTGCACATGACCGGGCATTGGTTGTTCTGGTTTTTTCCGATGGCCATGTGGAGAACCGGCTGTTTACTCCGCCGCCGGGACAAACACCCAGCTCGATGCGAGAAGCTGCGAATTTTCTCAATGCATTGATTGAAGGCAAGACGCTGAGCGAGGTCCAGAGGCAGATCCAGAAGGAGATTTCGGCACGGCGTCAGGAAATTGACAGCTTGGCGCATGCAATGATTGAAAGCGGGCTGGCTGTCTGGGAAGACGAAGGCAGTGAACAAGCCCGGCTGATCGTGCGCGGACGCGCGAATCTTCTGGCGGAGACTGGTGCGGCGGAGGAGCTTGAACGGATCCGCACGCTGTTTGATGATCTGGAACGCAAGCGGGACATCGCTGAATTTCTGGAACTGACCGAGGAAGGCGAGGGCGTGCGCATTTTTATCGGGTCGGAGAACAAACTTTTCTCACTTTCGGGTTCCTCTTTGGTGGTGTCTCCCTATATGAACGCGGATCGAAAGATCATCGGTGCGGTCGGGGTGATTGGCCCGACGCGCCTGAATTACGGACGGATTGTGCCGATTGTGGACTACACGGCGCAGCTGGTCGGCAAGCTGTTGTCCGACCGGAGTTAGAGGTGAAATATGGCAGAGCTCAAGGACGAAGACTTTCTGGATGACATCGCCGCCGCTGAGGCTGAAGAGCTGGCAGCGCAGACCGAGGAATTTGATGATGCCTCGCTGGAACTCGATGCGCTCCGGGCGGAACGGGATGAGCTGAAGGACCGTTTCATGCGGGCGCTGGCTGATGCGGAAAACGCCCGCAAGCGCGGCGACAAGGCGCGCCGTGAGGCAGAAAACTATGGAGGTTCGAAGCTGGCCCGCGACATGCTGCCGGTCTACGACAACATGAAGCGCGCGATTGAAGCGGCCACCGACGAGCAGCGCGAAGTGTCCGCTGCCTTGATTGAGGGCGTGGAGCTGACCATGCGTTCGCTGCTTGGCGTGTTCGAGAAGCACGGAATCCGGATTGTGTCGCCCGAGGTTGGCGACAAGTTCGATCCGCAGGTACATGAGGCAATGTTCGAGGCGCCGGTGCCCGGCACCAAGGCGGGCGACATCATCCAAGTGTCCGCTGAAGGATTCATGCTGCACGACCGCCTGCTGCGCGCGGCGCAGGTTGGCGTGTCTTCAACTCCGGCGAGCTGATGTAGACAGACCCTCGCGGGAGGATTTCCGGTAAAGTACAAAGGCGGGTCCTGTTTAGGCCCGCCTTTCTTTTAACTTGCCGTCTCTTTGAGTTTGTAGAGCATTTCCAGTGCTTCCCTGGGAGAAAGCTCGTCGGGGTGAATGCTGGCGAGAAGTTCTTCGGCCGGCGAGGGTTCCGCCGGCGCCTTGGGTTGCGGCGGCGGAGCAGCTGCAAACAACGGCAGGTCGTCGATCTGGATCTTGGACCCGCCTTCGCGGCTGCCCTGTTCGAGCATGTCCAGCACATCGCGGGCACGTGCAACAACAGTGGCCGGAAGGCCAGCGAGTTGGGCCACCTGGACACCGTAGGACCGGTCGGCGGCGCCCTTGCGCACCTCGTGCAGGAAGATCACTTCACCCTCCCATTCCTTGACCGCTACGGTGGCGTTATCAACACCTTCCAGTTTGGCGGCAAGTTGGGTCAGCTCGTGATAGTGGGTGGCAAACAGGGCACGGGAGCGGTTCACCTCGTGCAGGTGCTCCAGCGTTGCCCAGGCGATCGAGAGGCCGTCGTAGGTAGCTGTACCGCGGCCAATCTCGTCAAGGATCACCAGCGCGCGGTCATCCGCCTGGTTCAGGATCGCGGCGGTTTCGACCATCTCGACCATAAAGGTGGAGCGGCCGCGGGCCAGATCGTCGGAGGCACCGACGCGGCTGAACAGCTGGCTCACCAGGCCGATGTGCGCGCCTTCAGCCGGGACATAGCTCCCCATCTGGGCGAGCAGGGCAATCAAGGCGTTCTGGCGAAGGAATGTCGATTTACCAGCCATGTTGGGGCCGGTCAGGAGCCAGACAGCAGCACTGTCTTGCGCAGTCAGATCGCAGTCATTGGCAACAAAGCTCTCGCCGCCTTGCTGACGCAGGGCTTGTTCCACAACCGGGTGGCGGCCGCCTTCCACGTGGAACGCGCGGCTGTTGTCGACCTTTGGGCGCGTCCAGTTTTCGCCGCGGGCCAAATCAGAAAGCCCAGTCAGAAGGTCCAGTTCTGCCAGCCCTCGCGCAGCAGTGTTGAGGCGCGCGGCGTTGTCCAGAATGGCGCCAGAAAGTCTTGCATAGAGCCGTTTTTCAGTCTCCAGCGCTAGGTTGCCAGCGTTCAGGATGCGAGTTTCGATCTCGCTCAGCTCTACAGTTGTGAACCGGACCTGGTTTGCTGTGGTCTGGCGGTGGATGTAGGTCTCATTGAGCGGCGGAGACATCATCTTGTCCGCGTGTGTCGCAGTGGTTTCGATGAAATAACCCAGCACGTTGTTGTGCTTGATCTTCAACGAGGCGACGCCGGTGTGCTCTGCGTATTTCTTTTGCATTGATGCGATGACAGAGCGCCCCTCATCGCGCAGGGTTCGGGCCTCGTCCAGTTCAGAGTCATAGCCGGCTGCAATGAAGCCGCCATCGCGGGCAAGCAGCGGTGGTTCCGCCACAAGGGCGGCGTCAAGCAGCGACAACAGATCATCGAACCCTTGCAGATCGGAGATAGCGCCGGAAATCAGGTCCGGCAGATCCAAACCGGTGCAGAGGTCCGCGATCACCTCGGCCTGCGACAAGCCGTTTCGGATGGCGGCCAGGTCGCGAGGGCCACCGCGTTCCAGCGCGAGACGCGAGAGCGCACGGTCAAGGTCCGGTGTTTTTCTCAGCGCCGCGCGCAGGTCTTCGGCGGTACGCGTATTTTCGACGGCAAAATCCAAGGCAGCAAGCCGCTGGTGAATGATGTCCAGGTTGCGCGATGGGCTGGACAGCCGCTGTTCCAGCAAGCGGGCGCCGCCGGGAGTGACGGTCCGGTCTACGACAGACAGAAGAGAACCGGCCCGGCCGCCGGATAAGGACCGCGTCAGTTCCAGATTGCGACGAGTGGCGGCGTCGATTTGGACCACCCGGTCCTGTGCTTCTTGCTGGGGGGGCTGCAGAAGCGGCAGTTTGCCCTTCTGGGTGATCTCCAGATAGTCGATCAGGGCGCCCATTGCGGAGACTTCCGCGCGGGTGAAGGTGCCAAAGCCGTCCAGAGCACTGACGTTGAACAGGGTGCAGATGCGTTTTTCCGCCGCGGTGCTGTCGAAGCTTGCTTTGCCCAGGGGGGTCAGCGGGATCTTGTATTCATCGGCCAGCGGGCGGGTGATTTCGCAGGCCGGGCCATCGGCAACGATCAGCTCTGACGGTGCGAGGCGGGCCAACTCTGGAGACAGGCGCACCCGTGCAACTGGCATCACGTGAAATGCGCCTGTGGAGATATCGGCCCAAGCCAGCGCGGCATCGTCCCGGAGTTCCGAATAGGAGACCAGGAAATTGTGGCGGCGCGCTTCCAGCAGGGAATCCTCGGTCAGTGTGCCGGGGGTGACCAATCGCACCACATCGCGTTTCACCACGGATTTTGAGCCGCGCTTCTTGGCCTCGGCTGGGCTTTCCAGCTGTTCACCCACGGCTACGCGGAAACCCTTGCGGATCAGTGTAAGCAGATACCCTTCGGCAGCGTGGACCGGCACACCGCACATCGGGATGTCCTCACCGTTGTGTTTGCCGCGTTTTGTCAGTGCGATGTCCAGCGCCTCGGCGGCATTGACCGCGTCCTCAAAGAACATCTCATAGAAGTCGCCCATCCGGTAGAAAAGCAGCGCATCGGCGTGCGCTTCTTTGATCTCGAGATACTGCGCCATCATGGGCGTTACTGTCATTGGAGGTCCCCCGGGGTCGTCTTTGCAAGACATCTACAATGGGGGCGGGGCGAGGAAAACCCGGATATGGCTGCCGCCGGGCGGCCCGGCGGCAGCCTGCTGTCAGTAGAGGTTTCGCAGAGTGTCGGGCATCGTGTTGACGATTGAGAGCGACACTGTGCTCAACTGCTGCTGCGCTTGGAGGGCCAGCAGCTTGGTTGCGGCTTCTTCTATATTGGTGTCGATCATGGAGCTGACCCCGCGGGTAAGCGCATCCGATTGTTTGCTGACATAGTCACCTTGGCCAGCAAGCTGATTGGCACTCGACCCCAAAGCCGCCGAACCTTCGATTGCGTAGGCAAGAAAGCCTTCGATTTCACCCAAAGCAGTCAGGGCGCTGGCACCGTCAGTAATTGTGGTCCGGCTGCCGAGATCGAACAGCGGGCTGCCTTCAAAGTCCACACCGTCCACGCTGAGAGTGCTGAGGCTGCCGTCGCTGGAAATCGCTGACGGTACCGTCAGCCCAGTGCCACCGGCCCCGTCGACATCGGTTTTCAGCAGGTTCACCCCGTTGAACCCCGAAGACGAAATGATCGAATTGATCTGCTCGGTCTTCTTCGACATGGCGGCCTCATACTTGCTGAAGTCACCCATGCCGCTGCTTGCCATAATGGCCAGTGACCGCATTTCAGTCAGGGTTTCTGTGATCTGCTCTGCCCCGGCTGAGGCAACGGCCACGGTAGCTTCGCCCAGCGACAAAGAGTCCGACACCGAGCGTAAGCCGGAAATATCCGAATCCATCAGTTCGGAAATTGCCCATAGGGCCGCGTTATCTTGCGCTGAATTTATGGTCTGACCGGTGGAGATGCTGTCTTGCGTTTGATTGAGCTGAGAATTGACTCCGCCCAATGTCTGCAAGGCCACCATCGCACCGGAATTGTTGTGGAAACTTATCATTCCTCACTTTTCCTTTGATCCTATGCCCTTTGCGGGCGGACAAACGCCGTTCTGACACTTGCTTGCAGGCCTCCGAATTCCAGGCCTCAGCGCCACCTGGAAGACAGGTGCGCGTTAATACCTATTAAGAAATTACAGCATTCCGCGGTCTGCTTTGAGGCGAAAACCTGACGGAATCTATCGTCTTTTAGCCGCTTTTTTCTAAAATCTGGCAACACAGATTCTTGAAACCGCGGATTGAGGGGCGCCGTGCGCTGGGCTAAGACGGTCCGCGACGAGGAGAGGACACGAGAATTTATGCCCAAGAACAAGATCACCGATGAAGAAGCCCTGGCGTTCCACCTGGAGCCGTCTCCGGGCAAATGGGAGATCAATGCCACTGTCCCGATGACCACACAGCGGGATCTTTCTCTGGCGTATTCTCCGGGTGTTGCAGTGCCCTGCGAAGCGATCGCGGAAAACCCAGAAACGGCCTACGACTATACCAACAAGGGTAACCTTGTTGCGGTGATCTCCAACGGCACGGCTGTTTTGGGGCTGGGTAACCTCGGCGCACTGGGCTCCAAACCGGTAATGGAAGGCAAGTCGGTCCTGTTCAAACGGTTCGCTGACGTGAACTCAATCGACATCGAGCTGGACACGGAAGACCCGGACAAATTCATTGAGGCTGTGAAGCTGATGGGGCCGACGTTTGGCGGCATCAACCTGGAAGATATCAAAGCGCCTGAGTGTTTCATCATTGAGCAGAAGCTCAAGGAAGAGATGGACATTCCGGTGTTCCACGACGACCAGCACGGCACGGCGGTGATCTGTGCTGCGGGTCTGATCAACGCGCTTCATTTGTCTGGCAAGAAGATCGAAGACGTGAAGATTGTCCTCAATGGTGCCGGCGCGGCGGGCATCGCCTGTATCGAACTGCTGAAGGCGATGGGCGCACGGCATGAGAACTGCATCGTCTGCGACACCAAGGGCGTTATCTATCAGGGCCGAACCGAGGGGATGAACCAGTGGAAATCGGCGCATGCAATCAGCACCGACCTGCGCACCCTAGAAGAAGCGATGCGCGGAGCCGATGTGTTCCTTGGCGTGTCGGTCAAGGGGGCGGTGACCCAGGAGATGGTCGCCTCCATGGCCGACAACCCGGTGATCTTTGCCATGGCCAACCCGGATCCGGAAATCACTCCGGAAGAGGCGCACGAAGTGCGGGTGGATGCCATTGTCGCCACTGGCCGGTCGGACTACCCGAACCAGGTCAACAACGTTCTCGGCTTCCCATATCTGTTCCGCGGCGCACTTGACATTCATGCCCGCGCCATCAATGACGAGATGAAGATTGCCTGCGCCCATGCTCTGGCGGCGCTGGCGCGCGAGGATGTGCCGGACGAGGTGGCGCTTGCTTATGGAAAGTCGCTGACCTTTGGCCGTGATTACATCATTCCGACCCCGTTTGATCCGCGGTTGATCCACCGGATCCCGCCAGCCGTGGCCAAGGCGGGTATGGATACCGGCGCAGCGCGGCGCCCGATCGTCGACATGGACGCCTATGAGGTAGGTTTGAAATCGCGGATGGACCCGACGGCGTCGATCCTGCGCGGCCTGAACGCCCGGGCACGCTCGGCCCAGTCGCGGATGATCTTTGCCGAGGGCGACGATCCCCGGGCCTTGCGTGCCGCAGTAATGTACCAGCGTTCTGGTTTCGGCAAATCGCTGGTTGTTGGCCGACAGGAAGATGTACGGGTCAAACTGGAGAAAGCCGGCCTGGGTGATGCAGTGCGCGAGCTGGAGATTGTCAACGCTGCCAACACGCCGCATTTCGAAATGTACAAGGATTTCCTGTACAACCGACTGCAGCGCAAAGGGTTTGACCGAAAGGACATCCACCGCCTGGTGGGCCGTGACCGGCATGTGTTCTCCAGCCTAATGCTGGCGCATGGGCATGGCGACGGTCTGGTCACCGGCGCAACCCGGAAGTCGGCGCATGTGCTGGACCGGATCAACCATGTGTTTGATGCCGATGCCGACCACGGTGTGGCAGGTGTGACCGCGCTGCTGCATAAGGGGCGGATCGTGCTGATTGGTGACACGCTGGTGCACGAATGGCCGGATGAAAACCACCTGGCGAATATTGCCGAGCGTGCTGCCGTAGTTGCCCGCCACATGGGGCTTGAGCCGCGGGTGGCCTTTGTCAGCTTCTCCACTTTCGGCTATCCGGTATCGGAGCGTGCGGAAAAGATGCATGTCGCGCCAACCGTTCTGGACCAGCGCGGTGTGGATTTCGAATATGAAGGCGAGATGACCGTTGATGTTGCCTTGAATGAGCGCGCGCAGCGGTATTACCCGTTCCAGCGCCTGACCGGCCCGGCCAACATCCTGATCGTACCAGCCCGCCATTCTGCTTCCATTTCAGTCAAACTGATGCAGGAAATGGGTGGCGCCACCGTGATCGGCCCGATCCTGTCCGGCATCGACAAGCCGATCCAGATCTGCTCGACCACTTCCACCACCAATGACATTCTCAATATGGCGGTGCTGGCGGCTTGCAACATCGGGTGATCTGATATGGCAATCTGGAATCTCGGTTCGGTCAATGCCGACATGGTCTATGCGATGCCGCATCTGCCGACGGCAGGGGAAACCCTTGCCGCCCGCAGCCTTGACCGCTTTCTTGGCGGCAAGGGAGCAAACATGTCGGTGGCTGCGACCCGGGCTGGCAGCGAAGTTCATCATATCGGCGCCGTTGGGCCAGATGGTGCATGGGCAATCGAACGGCTGAGGGGATATGGAGTAGGCACGGACCATATTGCACAAGTTGAAGTGCCAACCGGGCATGCGATTATCGCTGTGGAGCCTGAAGGGGAAAACCAGATCATCCTGTTCCCAGGTGCCAACCGGGCGTTGAGCCAAGTGCAGGTGGAAGAGGCTCTGTCTCTGGCGAAATCCGCTGACATCCTGGTCCTGCAGAACGAAACCAGTATGCAGGCAGAAGCAGCGCGGCTGGGCCGGCAAAAGGGGATGCGCGTTTGTTACGCCGCAGCCCCGTTCGACGCAGACGCTGTTCAGGCGGTTCTGCCTTATTTGGACTTCCTGATCCTGAATGAGGTCGAGGCACAGCAGCTTCAGGAGGCCACGGGAAAGGAGCCTGGGGCGTTGGGCATCAAGGACGTGATCATTACCTTGGGCGCCAAGGGCGCGCGGCACATTGAAGGAGATACGGGCACTGTGAGCGATGTTCCTGCCTTGCCGGTCACGCCAGTCGACACAACTGGTGCAGGCGATACGTTCACCGGCTACGTCCTGTCAGGTCTGGACTTGGGCCTTACTGTTGCAGAGTCAATAGAACAGGCAAGCCGGGCAGGGGCACTTATGGTCACCCGCCGCGGAACGGCTGATGTCATTCCCAGTTTGCAAGAAGTACAAGCGGCCCGGTTCTGACCTGGGATGCCTTGCCTCAATGGCCCGTGGCAAAAGATGCGGCGTCTCCCCATAGTTGCGCGACACGTGCGTCGCGACCGCAGGCTTGGCGGTAGCGTTTGTAAGCTGCCGCCTGCCGCTTGGGTCCGAACCGGGTGAAAACGAGGCTGTCGCCCTTGTAATAGTTCTGGTGATATTCTTCCGCTTTGTAGAAAGTTTGTGCTGCCAGAACTGGAGTGACAATTTTCTGTCCCAAGGCGTGCTCCGCTTCAGCTTTTACCTCTTTCGCTAGTGCCTCCTCTTCCAAGTTAGAGACAAAGATCGCGGTGCGGTAACTGTCCCCGCGGTCACAGAACTGGCCACCTGCATCGGTTGGATCAACAGATCGAAGAAACAACTCCAGCAGTCGTTTGCGAGATACTTTGGCGGGATCGAATGTAATTTGAACGGCCTCGTAATGCCCCGTTCCGCCCTTGGTAACGTCCTTATAAGTGGGATTTTGTGTTTTACCGCCGGTGTAGCCAGACACGGCTTCGATGACGCCAGGCACGCTTTCGAAATCGCTTTCAACGCACCAGAAACAGCCGCCAGCGACGGTCAGAATTTCTGTTGCCTGAGCGCGCACTGGATTGCTTTGCACGGCAAGGCAGATGGCAATTAGACTGATCAGTACAAAAGGTTTCAGTTTCTCCAGAACTTGCATTTCCGACTCCATGCTGCCTTGCTGCCAGCCTGCCGGCTGCAGAGGGTTCTCTCAACCCGGCAAGTCAGGATTTCACGGACTGGTGACAGCACGTTATCGTTTGGATTCCGGATCCAATCTTACTAACGTGCCGGCCAAGGAGGATCCCATGAGCGACAAAATGAGCACCCACCAGGCTGAGGAAGATCAACGCAATGAGGAGATCCTGATCTATTTGAATGGTGAAATTGTACCCAAGGCCGAGGCCAAAGTCAGCGTGTATGACAGCGGGTTCATGCTGGGTGACGGCGTGTGGGAGGGACTGCGTCTGTACAATGGCACTTGGGCGTTCATGGATGAGCATCTGGACCGGCTGTTCGAGGCGGCCAAGGCCATTGATCTGGACATTGGCCTGGACCGAAATGGTGTCAAATATGCTCTGTTAGAGACTCAAAAAGCCAATGGAATGACGACTGACGCTCATGCCCGGCTGATGGTGACGCGTGGCGTGAAAACCCGGCCGTTCCAGCATCCTTCCCTGTCGCGCCAGGGGCCGACGATGACCATTATCATGGAGCATTCCCGCCCTAATCTGCCGCGCCCGATCAAGCTGGCGACAGTGCCGCATATTCGCGGACTGCCGATGACGCAGGATCCCAAGCTCAACTCCCATTCCAAGCTGAACTGCATCATCGCCTGCATCGCAGCAGAGAAGGCAGGCGCGGATGAGGCGCTGATGCTGGATGTGAATGGCTTTGTGAATACCACAAATGCCTGCAATTTTTTCATCGTGCGCAAAGGGGAGGTTTGGACCTCCACTGGCGATTACTGCATGAATGGCATCACCCGGCAGAAGGTGATCGACCTCTGCCGCGCAAACGGCATTCCAGTCTACGAACGAAACTTCTCTCTGGTGGACACCTACGGCGCGGAAGAGGCGTTTCTGACTGGAACCTTTGGTGCGCAGACACCGGTTGGCAGCATTGATGGCCGCCAGATCGGCGAGGGGCAGATGGGACCGATGACAGAGCGCATCCGCGGCCTTTACAAGGCGCTGATCGAGAAGGAGTGCGCCTGATGCGGATCGCCATGTGGTCCGGGCCGCGGAACCTGTCGACGGCAATGATGTATGCCTTTGGCAACCGAGGCGATTGCGCGGTTGTGGATGAGCCTTTTTACGCGGCCTATCTGGCGATGACAGGCCTCGATCATCCGATGCACGCGGAAATCCTGGAAAGCCAGCCGCAGAACCCTGAAACCGTGGCGGAGACGCTTCTGGGGCCGGTGCCGGCGGCCAAGCCGTTCTATTATCAAAAACACATGACACAGCACATGATCCCCGGGGTTCCGCGGGATTGGATGCGGGATGTGACCAACGTCTTTCTGATCCGCCACCCGGCGCGGGTGATCGCGTCTTATGCCGCGAAACGGGAAAACCCGGTGCTGGAAGACATCGGGTTCCGCCAGCAGGCGGAACTGTTTGAGCTGGTACGCAGCTGGGGGCAGGTGCCGGTTGTGGTGGACAGCCATGACATCCGCGAAGACCCAGCGGCCAAGTTGGAACAGTTGTGTGAGATGACCGGGATGCCCTATTCACCGAAGATGCTGAACTGGCCCAAAGGCGGGCATAAGGATGATGGCGTCTGGGCGGAGCATTGGTATGGTGCCGTTTGGACCTCCACCGGATTTGCAGGCCCTGAAGGCCCTCTGCCGGACGTGCCGGAGGAATTGCAGCCGGTCTTGCAGGCAGCGATGCCCTACTACGAGCAGATGAGGGCTGCCAAGATCTGACGGGCCGGGAG
>NZ_LYUZ01000104.1 GCF_001679925.1 Leisingera sp. JC1
AGCGGCTCTGGCGGAGTCTGAAATACGAGTGCGTCTACCTGCACGCTTGGGAGACTGGATCAGAGGCGAAGGCGGGCGTCGGCAGATGGATCGAGTTCTATAATCGAAAACGCCCACATTCCGCCCTTGGCGGCAAGCCTCCTGCCATGGTCTATTGGCTGAGAAAAGACGAAACCCAACCTGGTCAGCAGCGGCAGAGAGTAGCTTAAATTACGCCAGATCCTGTCCAACGATCGGGGAGTAGCTCAAAGGTTGGCGTGTGGCGACAGTCTGGGAGTGTGCGTTGAGAAAGCGGGTACAGGTTGACACCACAGTTGAGAAGCTCGCTGTATGACTGCCTACCTTGTCCGAAACGTTCGAATGCGGTGCGGCAAAAATTAAGTGGGATCAACCCGGTCAGGTTGCGGATGTCGTTGATGTTGAAATAAAGCGGTTCCATGGAGGAGTCCTTTTTTTGGCCTATCTGAGACCAAAATCGACCACTCGCGACCGGTAAAAAATGGGCCGGAATTAATTTTTATTTTTTTTCGGCGGGCGGCCAGGCCCTAGAATATTTGCTCCGCTCTCGTGCAGAAGTTCCCACGCGTAGCCAAAGGTTGGGTTTTTAACCTTGCGGCCAAGGTATTTTGCCAATTCAGCCTGAGATACAGTTTCATGGCTAGCATTTACGAAGGCGAGGGACTTTATAAACGTTTCGTGCAACGTGCCGTATGCCAGTAAGTTTAACAGTTGGGCGTCTAGCGGCTTTCGGGCGACGCCGACGCAAACTGCAAAGCGAGGATATTCCATTAGCTGCCGGACAAAGTGGATGCCATCGATGGGCGGCTCGGCTTCTGTGAATTCCTCAAGTCCGCGGATGGTCCAATCGGATGTATCCAGAAAGGCATAGAGGTTGCCCCTGTTCCGAACCCGAGAAAGCAACTCCTCCCTGGCGAGTTGCATGCTCGTTGGTTCCGCCGTCTCGGAACTGCGGGGTTTGAACTCTATGGGAGCGAACTCCTGACCACTTGTCGGCGTCAGGATGTTCGCTCCCAGCAGCTTCGTTTCTCGATTGCTGTCCACGATATGCAGGCTGTCGGCACGCTGGTGGATGTACCGCTCTGTCAGGTACATCGCTAAGCCCATTCTTAGATTGTTTCTCTCATCCGAAATCCGGAGAGCGCTTGCGATGTCACCAGTGCCATGATCGAAGCGGGTGGAGCGAAGAGGGGCAGCTTCAGCAAGCTGCTTCGCCAAACCAATACATACCGCCTCATTGGTGGCGAGGCCGATACACCGTTGAAAAATCGACGCTATCGAAATGCTTTGTACTTTTGTGCTCATTAGAGTTCTTTCATTTTGCAACCAGTTGCACAATCTCAGCGGTGTTGCCGGTCACGTGACTTGCCCACCTCTCCATCAGGGCACGCCGTTTTTCGAGGTAATCTGTCCGGCGATAGGATAATTCGACCTTACCCCCGATAGAGTGCGCTAGAGCCATCTCAGCAATCTCACGTGGGGTGTCTGTCGCTTCCGCACACCAAGTCCGAAAACTGGAACGAAACCCGTGGGGGCGCGCCGTAACTTCACGCCGTTCCATCATTCGGGACATTGTCGCGTCGGAAATCACACCCTTGCGTACGCTGGGGAACAGGTATCCATCTCGGGTAAAAGCCGCCGCCTGCTCAATGACGGACAGTGCTTCGGTTGAAAGAGGGACACGGAATTCTTTTCCGGATTTCATCCGTTCCGCCGGGATCACCCATGTGTTCCCGTCGATGTCATCAATATGGCAGTGCCGGACCGGGTGGGAACGAACAGCAGTCAGGATTAACAGACGCAGCGCCAGGTGGGTTATCGAGCCTTCGTTAAGGCTGTTATAGAATTCTGGCACCTCGGCCCACGGCATCGCGGGAATATGGCTCCGCTTTTGCCGGGACTTGCCCAGAAGGGCTTTCGCTTTCGCAGTAGCTTGAATGTCCACGGCCAGCCCCATCGCCGCGCCGTGCTGGATAACGATGCCAAGACGGCCCAGTGCTTTTTGGGCAGTTTCGCCCTTGCTATGCCAAATTGGGGCAAGTGCGTTCTTTATGTCTTGCTGGTCGATTTCTTCAATCGGCACGTTCCCCAGCTTCGGGAGAATGTGAAGCTCCAGGGGCGAGAACCATCTGCCTGACTTTCCGTCATTCTTTAGTTCGGCCTTGCGAGCTTCAAAGGCTTCTTTTGCTACAGTCGACAAGGTGTGATCCGCTTTTGCGGCTTCCCGGCGCAGGCGCTCGCGTTCTTTAATCGGGTCTTTTCCTGCTCGGACGACAGCACGCCACCTTGCGGCCTCTTCACGAGCTTCCTTTAGGCTGACCTCCGCGATTGAGCCCAGCCCCATTTCGCGGCGTCTTCCGTGGATTTGAACCCTAAGAAACCATTGCCCACCGCCGTCCGCGCGTCGATGAAGCCACAATCCGCCGCCGTCGCTGTATTTCCCCGGTGCGGCATTCTTCACATGGAGCGCTGATAACCGGTTGAGTGTCGCCATTGATCCACCTTTCTGCCCACCCGATTTGCTTGGCTTAGTTTAACCGATCTTGAACTGGATTGAACCGTAAAATACTGAATTTGCGCTGAAAAATTGGAATTGATGGGGGTTTGTGAACTCGCTTGAACGCCTTTGTTCAAGTCTTCAATGCATCTCGACCGCACCATCATCTCCCTGAAAAGCTTTGCTGTAAATTGGCGCCTTGCGTTTTCCGGGGGCGTGTCTGTTGCCCTTATATCAACCATGCGGTCTCTTGCAGCCCGCCTGCGGCGTTTGCCGGTTCCGGCACTCCAGTCCGCAGGGTATAAGGAAGCCGCCCCTCTCATCTGTAACCGGGGCCAAGAATTTCGCGATGTGAAGCAGCAGTATGTCCAATCCAGATCCCGGGAATTGCAGCGCTCAAGTCCTTGAACGTGAATTCAGTGCTCTGTCCGTGGGCGGAGCGGATCTGCTGGATGCTGTGCAAATGCCTGGTCCGGCAGCAAGCGCGGCGCGGCTGTTCTTCCGGTCCGGAACCCCGCGGGAAACCGTTGCTGCAATGTCCTCCCGCACTGGGACGGTGCTGCATAACTTTGGCGGCGCTCCGGTTCTGGATGTTCCGGCCGGCGATGCCAGCAGCGCAGTAAGACTCTCTGCGGACGGGGGAGAGTTTCAGATACCGCTCCATCCGGACGAGACCGGCCTGTTTGCAGGGCAAAACGTCCTTGCCGCGGTCCGCAACGGGGAAAGTGCGGAAACAGCCGCGGATTGGCTTCGCTTTCATGCCTCTCAGCATGGTGTGCAAGGGGCCGTTATTCTGGACCGGGCGCAGCCGCGGGAAAGCCGCCGTTTCATCCGGGATCTGCAGGAGCTTGCCGGCAGTATCCCGGGGCTAAGAACGGTTGTGGTCATCCACTCCAAACTGCCCCTGGGCAAGGAAGGGCTGCCGCCTGAGGCGCATCCCTTCAATGTGCCGGGCGCACCGGGCAAGGACCGGATGGAAATCCCGCCCGCGGATCCCTGGCAGGCGCCGCTGGGGGAGTTCCTGACTTACGAGATCCTGCGCGCGCGTTTCCTGGCGCGGGCGCGTGCGGTGGCCAATATCGATCTGTTCGACCTGCTGGCCCCCGTCGACGGGCCAAATGCGTTTGACCGCGCCGTGGACGCCGCTTCCGGCTGCATCCGCCTGGGCGGGGTGCAGGCCTATCCCTGGCGGGTGCGCAAGGGCGATGAGCCTGCCTTTGCCGATCACATCTGCACCCAGTTCGACGCATCCGGCCTGCGGCCGCGCTGGTGCTTGGCGCCTGCCAAGGCAGGTGCGGACTGTATCTGGCGCCTGATCCGAGTGGTCGGTGCAGAGCCGGATCCGGAGCAGGAGGCACGGTTCTACCGCTGCATGGCGCTGCGTCATCCGGCGGACACGGTTTCCAAGATCGTGCCGAAAACAAGCCTGGTGGAGACCCCGGAACTGCTGGAGCTGGCAACCGGGTATTTCAGCGCCAAACCCGTCCGCATTCCCGAAGAGCAGGCGGTCAAGCGCCCTGGCGGCAAAGCGCGAACCGCCATTGTCACCACGATGAAGAACGAGGGGCCATTCATCCTGGAGTGGCTGGCCTATCACCGGGCGATTGGTGTGGACGATTTTCTCGTCTACACCAACGACTGCTCTGATGGCACCGACACGATGCTGCAGATGCTGCAAGAGAAGGGTATCGTGCAGCACCGGGAAAACCCGTTCCGGGGCACCGGTCTGAAACCGCAGCACGCAGCGCTGCAGGCCGCAGAGGCGGAGCCGGTCATCCGCAACGCCGACTGGCTGGTCTGCATGGATGTGGATGAGTTCATCAACATCAAATGCGGTGAGGGACGGCTGGCGGATCTGTTCGAGGCGGTTGGCGATGCCAACATGATCTCGATGACCTGGCGGCTGTTCGGCAACAACGATGTGCGTGATTTCAGCGGCGGTCTGATCACCCGGGAATTCACCCGCTGCGCGCATGAGGTCACCCGCAAGCCGCATCAGGCCTGGGGGTTCAAGACACTGTTCCGCAATAATAGCATCTTCAAGAAGCTGGGGGTGCACCGGCCCAAGGGCCTGAAGCCGCAGCTGTGGGAAGACATCCGCTGGGTCAATGGCTCCGGCCAGGACATGCCACGGGAGATGTTCCGCAACGGCTGGCGTTCCTCGATGAGCACCTATGGTTATGACCTGGTGCAGCTGAACCACTACGCCGTGCGCAGCGCCGAGAGCTTTCTGGTCAAGCGTGACCGCGGCCGGGTCAATCACGTGGACCGTGACCAAGGCTTGTCCTATTGGTTTCGGATGAACAACAACGCCGAGGATGAACGCTCGATCCATCGGATGATCCCGGCGCTGGAGGCCGAAATGGCGCGGCTGCTGTCGGACCCGGACATTGCCGCGGCGCATGAGTTTTCCTGCCGCAAGCACCGCGAGAAGATCGAGGAGCTGAAGCCCCGCGATGACATGCAGGAGTTGTTCCGCGAACTGACCAGCGAAAAGCTGTGCAAGCTGTCCAGGATGCATGCGCATTTCGGCGCCAACGTCTTTTTAAGCGGTCCGGGGGTGATTCCGGATGAAGTTGCCGAGAAAGAGCCAGGCAGCGATTTCTGGTTCACGGTGGCGCGCGGGGAGACCACACACTAGGGCTGGCTGGCCTGGGCAATTTGACAGGATTTTGAGACGAAGGCTAATTTGCGCCAACAAAATAACGCATTCAGGCGGTAGACGTAACGAGAATAACAAAGGGCAGGTAACATGGCACTTCCGGTCATCGCATCACTTTGGGTGGGCGCTGAGCTCAGCTGGCTGGAACAGCTTTGCCTGAAGTCCTTTGCCGACAACGGCCACGAGGTGGTTCTGTTCACCTACGATGAGGTCAAGGGCGTGCCTGAGGGGGTGCGGGTGGCGGATGCCAACGAAATCCTGCCGGCAGACCGTATCATCCGTCATGCCAAGACTGGCAGTCCGGCCTATCATGCGGATGTCTTCCGCCTGCACATGCTGCGCCAGACGGACTATGTCTGGGCCGACACGGATGCCTATTGCTGCCAGCCCTGGGATATCAAGGGCAAGCATTTCCATGGCTGGATCTCGGACAAGAAGCCGATGGTCAACAATGGCGTGCTGCGGTTGCCGAAGACCTCCAAGACACTGCAGGCGATGCTGAAGTTTACCAGTGACGAATACCCCATTCCACCCTGGTACAGCGCTGAGAAGCAGGCAGAGCTGCAGGCGCTGAAGGATGCCGGGCAGGGGGTGCATGTGTCGCTGCTGCCCTGGGGCGTGTGGGGGCCGGATGCGCTGACCTGGTTTCTGCAGGAAACCGGGGAAATCTCAAACTCGAAGCCCGGCCATGTGATCTATCCGGTGCCGTTCAAGCAGGCGGGGGTGGTGTTGAACCCGAACCGCCGCAATCAGGCCGCCAAGCATATCCGCAGAGATACTCTGTCGATCCATTTCTGGGGGCGGCGGTTCCGCAATATCGCCACCAAATACGGCGGGGTGCCGCCAGAAGGCTGCTATGTGCATGAACTGCTGGCCAAACACGGGATCGATGCTGAAGAAACCCGCCATCTGCTGCAGCCCGTGCCGGAAACTGAGGTATCCATGACAGAAGTAATCGACCCCGAGACGCTGGATTTTTCCATGTTCAGCGACCAGGATGTGGCCAACATCCTGTTGCAGCGAAGCGAGCTTGCCAGTTCGGGCCAGACCATTCGGGACTGGCTGGCGGGCGATGAGCAGCTGCTGCTGGACGAAGCCAGAACGCAGCGGGAGCATATCCTGCACGAGTCGATCCGTATCGCGGAACGGGAGTGCCAGTTCTTTCTGAAATCAGCAGACGCGATAGCGCCGAAATGCTCAGCCGATATCGGCTGCGGATATGCCTTTGCCAGCCTGGTGCTGCACCGCCGTTACGGCTGCGATGTCGTCCTGATCGATATCGAAGAAGGGAGCAGCCGCCATTTCGGGTTCGAGGGCGAAGGCGCGGGATACACAAGCCTTGAAACCGCCCGGGCCTTCTTGGCAGGCAATGGCGTGCCGGCGGACAAGATCACCTGTCTCAACCCGAAATCTCAAGACACGGCCGCGCTGGGCAGTTTCGACCTGGTGATCAGCCTGGCCTCCTGCGGGTTCCACTATCCGGTCGGCACCTATGACGGCCTGTTCCGCAGCCAGATCAATGACGGCGGCGGCATTGTTCTGGACATCCGCAAGGGATCCGGCGGCATCGGCGCGATGAAGACCTACGGGGCTGTCGATGTCCTTGCAAAGCATGGCAAATACTCCACGGTCCTGACCCGGGTCGGGCAGGGCGCGTGAACGGTACGGGGACGTTAACCTTTTGCTGTTATGTGACGGCAGAGGTGCGCGGTCCTGCGGCGCTCCCGCGCCGGTTCCGGCGGGCTGCAGGCAGGGGTGCGATGGTTTCTGGAGGACACAGGAAGGCGGATGAATTCATATGCTGACCAGTGAATTCGACTTCAGAACCGTGCTGCCGGAGCTTGATGCTGACGACGTCAGCAGCGTTGCGGATATCAACGGGCAGGCGCCGGAATTGTGTATCCTGCTGCATCACAGGTTCGGCTGCCGCATTGATCTGGTCTGCCTCGACCGCAAGGGCAGGCCCAGGACACCCGAAGCATCGGAGCTGCAAACCTGGCTTTCCCGGCTCAAACAGGGCGGGGTTGACCGGGAGGCTATGGAAATCGCTGAGGGCGGGGATGAAAACCGCCAGTACGACGTGATCCTCGCGCTGAACAGCTTTGGCGTGCGGCACAGGATCCAGAACATCAAACCGCTGCTGGACGTTGCGCTGCACCCGCTGAGCCGGGTCGTGATCGAAATCCGAAAGGGGTCGGGCAGCTATCCGTTTCTGAAGGCCTATGGCGGCTGCAATACGCTGCTGGCGCCCGGGGCAGACAGCAACGGGCTGGCAGTCCTGTCCGCCGAACCTCAGGAGGTGCTCCCCCCCTCCGGTGAGTGGTCCAAGGTCGCCCGCGGGCTGGCCGGGGAAGAAGGTTTCTTTGACGAGCTTGAGGAGCATTCCTTTCTGTTCATGCCGCGCGGGGAAACGCTGGTGGTCACCTTCGACAATCTCGATATTGCGATGACCAAGCGGGACAACCGGCGGCCTTGGGGCTTCAGCTTCATCGAAGCGCAGGGCTGGTCGATGCTCGGTGTGATGGCCAACGGCTGGACCTGGTTCCGCCACCAGGAAGTCACCCGCAAGTTCGAGGAGTTGCGCGACAGCGGGTTCTTTCAGCAGTTTTCCCGCGTTGTGTTTTATGGCGCCTCGATGGGCGGCTATGCGGCAGCGGCCTTTGCCGCGGCCGCGCCTGGTTCAACGGTGTTTGCAATCAGCCCGCAGTCCACGCTGGACAAGTCCATCGTGCCCTGGGAGATGCGCTACAAGAAGGTTTGGGACCGGGATTTCTCCGGCCCCTTCGGCGACGCGGCACAAGCCAGCCAGGGGGCAGGGGACGTGCACATCATGTTCGACCCCTTTGTGGCGCCGGATGCGGCCCATGCAGCGCGTTTCACCGGCGCCAATGTCACTTTCTGGCGCTGCCCGCTTCTGGGGCACCGGCTGGGCTCCTCGCTGCAGCAGATGGGTGTGCTGCAGGAGGTTGCCCGCGGCGCGATTGCCGGGGACCTGACGCCGCACCGCTTTCACCGCCTGCTGCGCAAGCGGCACAGCTTTCCCCGGTTCCAGCGGGAGCTCGCCAACCTGGCGCTGGACCGCGGCCATCCGGGTCTTGCGAAACAGGTCTGTGCCTATATCTTGCGGCAGAGGGACGACCGGTTTTTCCGCCGGATGAAGGAGCGGTTATGAGATGCGCAGATGGCCGCGCGGCAGGCCGCAATTGCGCCGCTGAACATAACCCGGGCAGAGGCCGGACAGGATAATGAGCCAGTCGAACACCGACATACGGGATATCTCCCTGGCCTTCCACATCGGGGCGCCCAATACCGACAACGGCCAGCTGATCTGGTCGCTGCGAAAGGACGCGCAGCCGCTGCTGGAACACGGGGTCATGATCCGCCGCCCTGGCACCTATATGACGGCGCTGAACCAGCTGATCCGCAAACAGAACAAGGAATTTGTGACGGAGCAGGAGCGGGATGCGCTGCTGGCAGGTATGGTCAAGGATCAGGCAGTCTCGCGGGTCATCCTGACAAATTCCGGCTTTCTGGGGATGCCGGGCTGGATGCTGCAGGGCGGACGGCTGTACCGCAACGCGGGAAGCAACACTGCAGCTCTGCGCGGTCTGTTTCCCGGCAATCCTTGCGAATTCTTCCTTGGCCTGCGCAATCCGGCCACCCTGATTGCTCCGGTGTTCAAGTCTCAGTCCGGCAGGACCTGGAGCGAGTTTGCAGGGGATACCGATTTCTTGAACCTGCATTGGTCGGAAGTGGTCGAGGATATTCTGGACCGCAACCCCGGCTGCCGTATCACCGTTTGGTGCAACGAGGAAACGCCGGTGATCTGGCCCAGTATTCTGGGCCATGTGACCGGCCTGGGGGACAGTTTCCGCTTCAGCGGTGAGTTGGACATCACACGCGGCATCATTTCCGAGGCGGGATATGAGCGGCTGGAGAACTATCTGGCAAGCCGTCCCGGGCTCTCTGAGGACCAGCGGGAGCGGGTGCGCGCGCTGTTCCTGAGTTATTTCCACGACGAGGAGGAGGTCGAGGAGGAAATCGACCTCCCCGGCTGGTCGCAAGCGCTGGTGGACGACATGAGCGAGAGCTACATGGCCGATGCCGAGCTGATCCGGCATATGCCGGGTGTTACCTTCCTGTCCTGAGGGTCGGCCGGCCGTAGAGCGGCTTCATCAGGATCGCAGTCAGATACATCGGGATCTGGTAACAGCCGAGGAAGATCAGCAAAGGATCGGTCGTGGCTGCGGGCAGGGCGATCAGGAACAGGGCAAAGTTCCGGTTGCCGGCGACGACGGAAACTGGCACCGCGCCACTGCCCGCACGGCGGCGCAAGACTGTAAACACCAGAACTTGCAGGCCCAGGTTTGCAGTCAAGGCAAAGCATAGCCATTGCACCACCAGCAGCGGGTCCATCCGCAGTGCAGGCCCCAGCGCAGCCATCAGCCCGACCACAATGACCGCCAGCGCAATCACGGTCAGCCCGTCGATGGCCCTGGCCTGGTCGTCCCGCATTTGCGGCAAAGTCAGGCGGCGCAGCAGGAAGGCCGCCGCCACGGTCAGGCCAATCGCGCCGATCAGCCGCCCGGCGGCGCGCAGCACTTCGCCCAGATCGCCGAGGCCGGGGGCCAGAAGGAACACCGGGATCACCGTCAGCGGCATCAGCGCGGTGCCGGTGATCAGCAGGCGGAAGGCCGGTTCCGGTGCGTGCCCCATCAGCGCGGTGATATTGGGACTGCCGGTCACCGAGGGCGCGCTCAGCATCAAGATCAGCGCAACGGCCGCGGGGGTCTGTGCAACCCCGAACAGCGCGGCGATCCCCAAAGCCAGCAGCGGCAAGGCGACTTGCAGCAGGGCGATGGCCTTCAGCGTGCCGATACCGTCCGCCAGCCCGCCTGCGGCCTTGCGGAGGCCGATCCGGTAGGCGTTCAAAAACAAAAGCCCGGCCACCATTTCCGGCAGCCAGGGCTGAAGGGCGGCGGCGAGGCCGGGCAGCAAAAGCCCGGCCAGCAGCCCCAGGACCAAACCGGCCCGCCCGTGCCGGGCGGCAAAGGCGAGCGCGCGGAGCATGAGGTCAGACCGGTCCCGGCCTGAGGTTGTTGGGCAGGTAGGTCGCCAGCTCCGGGAAGGCGATCAGCACAAACACCATCAGCACCATGATCAGGAACATCGGGATCGCGGCGCGGGCGATATAGCTCATCTCGTGGTGGGTCATGCCCTGCATCACAAACAGGTTGAAGCCGATCGGCGGGGTGATCTGCGCCATTTCCACAACCACCACGATGAAGATGCCGAACCAAATGAGGTCGATGCCCGCCTGGCGGATCATCGGCTCCACCACCGCCATGGTCAGCACCACCGAGGAGATGCCGTCGAGGAAGCAGCCCAGCACGATGTAGAACACCAGGAGCACCATCAGCAGCTCCAGGCGCGACAGCTCCCAGCCCGCGATCAGGTCCGCCAGCCCGCGCGGCAGGCCGGTGAATCCCATCGACAGCGACAGAAACGCAGCACCCGCCAGGATCAGCGCAATCATCGCGCTGGTGCGGGTGGCTCCCATCAGGCTTTCGGTGAAGGTCTTCCAGTTCAGCGAACCTTGCGACAGTGCCAGCAGCAGCGAGCCGATGACGCCGAAGGCCGCCGCCTCGGTTGCGGTGGCAAAGCCCAGGTACATCGAGCCGATCACAACGATGATCAGCGCAATCACCGGCGCCAGGAAGCGGGAGTTCTTGACCTTTTGCGCGAAGGTCAGCTTGTCCTCCTGGTTGGGATTCCAGTCCTTTCCTACCTTGGAGTAGATCGCCACATAGCCCATGAACATTGCCGCCAGCACCAGGCCCGGCAGGATGCCGGCAAAGAACAGCTTGGTGATTGATTCATTTATAGTGACGCCATAGACGATCAGCGTCAGCGACGGAGGGATCATCAGGCCCAGGGTGGCCGCGCCGGTCAGGGTGCCGATCACCATTTTCTCGGGGTAATTGCGCTTGCGCAGCTCCGGGATCGACATCTTGCCTACTGTGGTCAGTGTTGCGGCGGAGGAGCCGGAGACCGCGGCAAATACCGTGCAGCCGACGATATTGGTGTGCACCAGCCCGCCGGGCAGCGGTGCCATCCAAGGCGACAGGCCCTTGAACATGTCCTCGGATAATCGGGTCCGGTAGAGGATTTCGCCCATCCAGATGAACATCGGCAGCGCCGTCAGGGTCCAGCTGGAGGAGGCCGACCAGATGGTGGTCAGCATGACGTCGCCCACGGGGCGGGTGGTGAACAGCTCCATGCCGACCCAGGCCACGCCCATCAGCGCCAGGCCGACCCAGACGCCGGTGCCCAGAAGGGTGAACAGAACGAAGAGGAAGAGAATGATGACTGAGATGTTTTCCATATGCCCTTACTCCGCGTGGCTCTGATCTTCGAGATCCCTGGTGATGCGGTGATCGCCGCGGAAAATCACGTGGAACAAATGGTCGGTGAGGGCGATGGCCAGGATAACCGCGCCGATCAGCATTGCGCTTTGCGGCATCCACAGCGGCGTGCGGTCCTGGCCCTGGCTCACGTCGTTAAACTTCCAGCTCCAGTAGACAAAGCGGTAGGCGTAGAAGCAGAAGTACCACATCACCGCGGTGCCGATGCCAAAGCACCAGATTTCCAGTACCCGGCGAAAGCCTTCGGGCACCGCGTTCAGCAGGATCGACACCCGGATATGGCTGCCGCGGTTCAGCGCATTCGCAAAGGCCAGGAACGACGCAGCGGCCATCGCATAGCCTGCGTAATCCGGCGCGCCGGGGAAGACTTCGCCGGTCCAGCGGGCCAGCATCTGGACCACGATCAGCCCCAGAATGGCAATCAGGCAGAGGGCAGCCAGCATCCCCGCCGCGAGGTATAGAAAATCCAGTCCGGAGCGCAGCCCCCTGAGCACAGTCATAACATCCCCATCGGCATTATTCTTATGAGACTACGGGCGGCACCTGCCGCGCCGCCCGTATCAGGTGGTGTGATTACTCGGCGCGGAAGGCGTCGACGATGGCTTTGCCTTCTTCCCCGGCTGCTTCCAGCCATTCATTGGTCATGGTGACGCCGATTTCCTTCAGCTCACCCACCATCTGATCGGACGCCGGACCCACGGTCATGCCGCCGTCACGCAGGCCTTGCAGGGTGAAGCCGGTGTATTCCTTGGCGCGCCAGTTGCCTGCGTATTCGGCCAGCTTGGCGCAGCCCTTGATCACGTTCTGGTTGGCCTCGGAGGTGCCGTTCCAGACATCGGAGTTCACGAACACGTAGTTGCGCGGCAGCCAGGCATCCACTTCGTAGAAATAGTTCAGGCTTTCCCAGACTTTACGGTCATAGCCGGTGGAGCCGGAGGAGACCATCGACTCCGCGACACCGGTGGCAAAGGCCTGGCTGATCTCAGCCGCCTCAATGGTCACCGGCAGCATGCCGGTCAGCTCCGCCAGGCGGGAGGTGGCATTGTTGTAGGAGCGGAACTTGATGCCTTTCATGTCGGCAACCGAGTTCACCTCGTTCTTGAAATAGAGCCCCTGCGGGGGCCACGGCACAGCGTAGAGCAGGGTCAGGTTCTGCTCTGCCAGCAGTTTCTCGATGGAGGGCTTGGCCGCCTTCCACAGCTTGTCGCTGTCGTCAAAGGAGGTCGCCAGGAACGGGATCGAGTCAAAGCCGAACAGCGCGTTTTCGTTCTGGTGGCCGGACAGCAGCCGCTCGCCAATGGGGGCCTGGCCAGTCTGCACTGCGCGCTTGATGTCGGCGCCCTTGAACAGCGAGCCGGAGGGGTGGGTCTTGATCTCAACTTCGCCGCCGGTGCCGGTGGTCACGCAGTCAGCAAACTCAGCGCCGGTGGCGGAGTGGAAGTTGGAGGCCGAATAGGCCATGGGCATGTCCCAGGTTTCTGCCGCAGCGGGCAGGGCGGCGGCTGCGGTCAGCGCGGTGGCGGCCAGCAGTTGGGTCAGTTTTTTCATCATGTTCTCCCTGTTGTGGTTACGGCCCCTTGTGGGGCACTGGTTGGTATCAGATCGCGTATCGCTCCGGGTCATAGGCGCTCATGTCCATGTTCGGGGTGCGGCCCGAAATCATTTGCGCCAGCAGGCGCCCGGTCTTCGGCCCGCCTGTCAGGCCGATGTGGTGGTGGCCAAAGCCAACGAAGGCGCCGGACAGGCCGGGAACTTCCCCGATCACCGGGATCGAATCCGCCGGTGCCGGGCGGGCGCCCTGCCATTCCTCTTCGTGTTTCCAAGTGACGCCCGGCAGGATGCGGCGCGCATTCCTGTGCAACAGCTCCAGCGGGCCTTTCGACGGCCCGGCTTCCAGCCCGCCGAATTCCACGATGCCTGCAATCCGGATCCGTCCCTCCATCGGGGTCACCACGCATTTGGCCGCTGCTACCATCACGGGGGCCTTGGGCATCGCCGAAGGCTCCCATAATTCAAGATGATAGCCGCGTTCTGCTTCCAGTGGTACGGAAATTCCCAGTTTCTCTGCCAGCGGCTTGGACCAAACGCCGGTGGCCACCACAACCGCGTCGCAAGGGATTGTCTCGCCGCCTGCGCGCACGCCGGTCACCGTGCCGTTTTTGCGCGTCACGTCCGTCACAAAGGCCTTGATCAGCCGGCCGCCATTGCCGGTAACGTGGGCCGCCAGGTCCTTCACATACTGGCCGGGGTCAGTGATGATGCCGTGGTCTTTCAACCGCGCGGCAAAGGTGATGTCTTTGGCATAGATTTCATCATAGGCACGGAACTCCGCGCCCACCAACTCATCCCATTGAAAACCGTGTTTCTTGCGCAGGCCCCAGCCGAATGCATCCTCGCCGAAATGCGCGCGGTCATTGTAGAGGAACAGATAGTCAGAGGGTTTCAAATGCCGCTCGGCTCCGGTGCCCGCCGCCAGCGCCTGATGATCGGCCAGCGAGTCCCCGACGATAGGTGCCAATGCCGCGGCAATGCGGGCGGTGTCCCCGGCATTGGCATGCCCCATGTATTTCATCAGCCAGGGCGCCAGTTTCGGCAGGTAGCCCCAGCGCATGAACAAGGGCTGCTCCGGGTCCAGCAGCATCTTCGGCGCCTTCTTCCACAGCCCCGGCCCGGTGACCGGCACGATGGAGCAGGAGGCGAGAATGCCGCCGTTGCCGTGGCTGGTGCCTTCGCCCGGCCCCTTGCCGTCGATCAGGATCACCTGATGCCCGTCGCGCTGCAGCTCAATCGCGGCCGAGACGCCGACGATGCCGGCACCGATGATGGTCACGGTTTTCTTGGCCTCGCTCATGCCGAGACCTTCTTGGAGACCGCGAAACGGTCCAGCTTTTCAATATCTGGCTTGATACCCAGCCCCGGCCCGTCCGGCACCACTACGTGGCCGTCCCTGACCTGGAAAGGCGTCTCCAGAATGTCCTCTTTCAGGAAGTAACTCGCCTGATAGAACTCGCAGCCCAGCCGGATCTCGGGCGTGGCCGCAATCATGTGGGTGCCAGCCAGATGGGCGACGCCGGCCTCGAACATGTCACCGCCATAGGCCGACAGCCCGTTTGCCGCTGCAATCCGCGCCACTGTTTGCCCGCAGGTCAGCCCGCCAGACTTCATGATCTTGACCGAGACGCCATCGCAGATGCCCTCGCGTGCCGCGCGTACCATGTCCTCCGGGCCGAATACGCTCTCGTCCGCCAAGAGCGGCACATCAATCATCTGGCGCAGCTTTGCCATCATGCCAAAGTGGTGAAACCGCACCGGCTGCTCGATGAAATCCGGCTTGAACTCCGCCACATCACGGACCTGCGCCGGCGCGTCCTCGATGCTCAGGCCCTGGTTATAGTCCACCCGCACCCGAAACTCGGGGAAGTCCTTTGCAATCCGCTCCAGCCGCATGATGTCGAAGGCATGATCCTTGAACCCGGTCTTCAGCTTGATCAGCCCGACCTTGTCGGCCCGCAGCCGGTGCAGAAGATCCACGTCCTTTTCAAAATCCGGATCGGCGATTGAGCAGCTGAGCGGGATGGTATCGCGGCACTTGCCGCCCAGCAGCGCCCAGACCGGAACCCCTGTGATCCGCCCGGTCAGGTCCAGCAGGGCGGTTTCCAGCGCCGCTTTGGCCTCGGTGCAATGGGCCACGGCCTTGGCCGCATCCGCCATGATCGCCGCGCGGTCCGCCACCCGGCGGCCCTCCACCAGCGGCCGGATGTAGCGGTCCAAGGCCGCCAGGCTGGCCTCAGGCGTGCCGGTGAACACCGACCAGGTCGAGGCCTCGCCAAACCCTTCGGCGCCGCCTTCGCTGCGCAGGCGCACAATGATGACCTCGCAGGAGCCCTCAACAGACCCGATCCCGTGGTCGCGGCGCGACAAGACGGGCAGCGCGAGATGCCACAAATCCATCCCGGCAATCTTTTGTTCCAGCACTTCGATCTTCCTCCCAGGTGCGGGAAAAGCCTGCCTTGACTGGATCATCATTACCAATACAAAGAATTGGACAAGGTATCATGAAAAGTGATGATCTGACATGTCCCTCCGCTTCCGCCAGTTGCAGGCCTTCCATGCCATTGTTGAGACCGGCACCGTCACCGGTGCCGCGGAGCAGCTGGGCATTTCTCAGCCCGGCATTTCAAACCTGCTCTACCAGCTGGAGCGCCAGACCCGCCTCAAGCTGTTCGAACGCAGCAAGGGCCGCCTGATCCCGACGCCAGAGGCGGGCGTGCTGTTTCAGGAGGTCGACACCGTTGTGCGCGGGCTGGATCACGTGGCGCAGGCAGTGACGGACCTGCAGAACAAGCAGGCGGGCCAGCTGCAGGTCGCCTCGCAGCACTCCATGTCCTTCGGCTTCATGCCCGCTCTGATCGCTCGCTTTGCCCGTACACGCCCCGATTTGTCGATCTCCTTCCAGGCGCAGTATTCGCTGAAAATCCAGGAATGGGTGATCGCGGGCCTGTTTGAGATCGGCGTCTGCGAGATGCCACTGATCCACGACGGGCTGGAGGTGCATCCGGTCAGCGTCGAGACCCGGCTGGCGATGCCTGCGGACAGTCCGCTGGCGGAACACGAGGTGCTTACACCGGAGCTGCTGGAGGGTGTGCCCTTCATTGTCATGGGGCCGGACCACATGACCCACCGCCGCACCCGCGAGGTGTTCCAGCAGGCAGGGATCCCTCTTAAAACCCGCGTGCATTCGCATATGTTCAAGAACCTCCTGAGTTTTGTGCAGGAGGGAATGGGTGTTTCGCTCCTGGACCCCTTCGTGCTGGGTTTCGAGAGCGGCGGCGGCTTTGTTTCCCGGCCGTTCCGCCCGCGCATCATGATGGATATGGCGGTGATCACGTCCAAGTCGCGCCCGCTGTCGGCGGTGGGGCAGGAGTTTTTGGCGCTCTTGAAGCGGGAGCTGGCGCCTTACTCCGTGGCAGACAGCTCGCCCGTTCCTGATAACTCTTTGCGCGGCTGAAGGCCGGGCAGCGCCCGACCCTCTCCCACGGGGAGGGCGCTTTCAGCACCCGCCCCGAGGATCGGGCGCTGCCCTCGGCGGCTTTGGCTAAATTGTATTCAATTCCGAATTCAATCTTGCGCGCGCTAGGCCGCTTCCCTAGTCTGCAACGGAATTGAACAAACGGCGGGAACATGGCCAAACGCGAAAGCAATGTGGACAGGGTGTACGAGGCGCTGCGCCGGATGGCGGCGGATTTTGCCTTCAAGCCCGACCAGCGGATCAACGAAAGCGCCCTGTCCGAGGTGCTGGGCGCCAGCCGCACGCCGCTGCGCGAGGCGCTGAACCGGCTTGTGGCCGAGGGCTTTCTGACCTTCCAGAACAACCGCGGTTTCTTCTGCCGCCCGCTGACGCCCAGCTATATCATGGACCTGTACGAGGCCCGCGTGGCAGTTGAATGCGAAGCCGCGCGGCTGGCCTGCACCCGTGCGGCGGATGAGGACATCGCCGCACTGGCTGATTACCTCAACCGGATGGAGCCGGAGTACGAAAGCGCCACCGACCCGGAAGAGCTGCTGGCGATGGACGAAAGCTTCCATGCCCGGCTGGCGCAGCTGTCTGGCAACAGCGAATTGCAGCGCATCCTGAACAACCTCAACGGCCGGATCCGTTATATCCGGCTCATCGACCTCAAACGGATGCGCGACCGGGCGGGGGGCAAGGCGCCGGGCGACATTTCGGCCCACCGCCAGATCGTCGAGGGCATTGCCGCCCGCAACACGGATGCGGCGGTAACGGCCATGCGCAGCCATATCGAAAAACGCCGGGAGGAGGCGACCGAAGCTGTCCGCATCGCCTTTTCCCAGCTTTACGTCCCGGACGAGTAAGGGGTTCACATGGAACACGGCGGCAAGACGGTTTTTGGCGCGGCGGTTGGCATCCTGATGCTGGAAACGCGCTTTCCCCGCATCCATGGTGATATGGGCAACGCGATGACCTGGGACTTCCCCGTCCACTATAAGGTGGTGCGCGGCGCCAACCCTGAGAACGTGGTTCGCGGCAACCCCAAGGAGCTGGTGGACCTGTTTGTCGAAGCGGGGCGCGATCTGGTCGCGATGGGGGCGGATGGCATCACTACCAACTGCGGTTTTCTGGCGCTGATCCAGGACGAGGTGAAACAAGCGCTGGGCGTGCCGGTGGCGACATCCTCGCTGATGCAGGTGCCGATGGTGCAGAACCTGCTGCCCGCGGGCAAGCGTTGCGGCATCCTGACGATCTCTAAGGCGACGCTGACGCCTGCCCACCTTGTTGCCGCAGGTGTTGCGCCGGATACGCCCATAGCCGGCACCGACGGCCTGCGCGCCTTTACCCGCGACATCCTGGGTGACGCGCCCGCGATCGACTTCGAGGCCTGCCGCCTGGACATGATCGACGCCGCCCGCGCGATGGTGGCGGACATACCGGATCTGGGCGCCATCGTGCTGGAATGCACCAATATGGTGCCTTACGCCCGCGATGTGCGCAAAGCGACCGGCTTGCCCGTCTTCTCAATCCACTCCTTCATCAACTGGTTTCAGGCCGGTCTGCTGCCCAAAGGATTTCCGTTGGAGCTGGACGATCCCCGGTTTTGACGGCGGTAACCCCTTGGTGGAAAATTACTAATGAAATCTGAAGGATAAGGTCAATCTTGTTGTCCGAATGTTTCGCGCGCGAAACATTTGGGCAGAGCTGCTGACCTTTTTATTCAGCTCAAAACCAGCAGCCAGAACCACACTGTCAGGATGCTGGCCCCGGTGGCGATCAGCACCGAGGACGCCGCCACCCGTTTGGCCCGCCCGTACATGTTTGCAAAGATATAGCCATTGAAACCGGTCGCCATCGCGGCGTTCAAGACGCCTGAGCGGAACAGGTCCTGCGGCAACTCCAGCGCCGATCCCAAGGTCCAGACAATCGCCGGATGGATCATCAGCGAGGTGAAGCAGACAAACAGGATCGCCCGCATGTCGCCTTCGGGACGGTATTTCACCAGCACGCCGCCAAGCGCAAACAGCGCCGCTGGCAGCGCAGCGCGGATCAGCAGCGACAGCGCTTCATTGATGACCAGCGGAATGGCCAGCCCCGACAGGTTGACCGCAAATCCCAGCGTGATCCCCAGGATCAGTACATTGCGGAACATCGCGTTCAGCACGGATGTAACAGTCTTGATGCCGCCCGCCCCGCGGTTGCGGACAAACTCCATCGCGGTGATGCCGACGCCGTAGCAAAAGGGCGAATGAAAGGCGATAATCGCGTAGTTGCCGGTCAGGTTGTCCGGCCCGAAGGCGCGTTCGGTGATCGGCAGCCCCAGCAGGACGGAGTTGGAAAACAGGCAGCAGAAACCGATGGCGATGCAGTCCTCCCACTCCCGCTTGAACAGGATGCGGGCACCAAACAACCCGATCAGAAAACAGGTGAAGGCGCCGGTGTAAAAACTCGCCAGCAGCTGCGGATTGAAACTGGCAGAGAGGTCCAGTTCCGCCATTGCCTTGAACAGCAGGCATGGGATCGCGAACCCCTGGGCGAATTTCATCACGCCGTCGACATGCGCCTGCTCCAGCACGCCCCGCGCGGTGGCGGCGTAGCCTGCGCCGACAACCAGAAACACCGGCAGGATGACGTCGATCAGGCTTTGAAACACTTTGGGTCCTAAAAACTGCGAAAATGAAAAAGGGCGCAAGCGCGCCCCTCAGATCTCCATCCGGATCACCATCCCGTCATAGGCGGGGGTGATATGGTCTGGTGTTTCGGCTTCGACGGTCGCGTAGTCCATATCGATATGCATGTTGGTGATGATGCCGCGTTTCGGCGCCATCCGTTCAAACCACTCCAGCGCGTCCTGGTAGCTGAAGTGCGTCGGATGCGGCGTCCGGCGCAGCCCGTCCAGGATCCAGACATCCAAGCCCTCCAATTCCGGCAGGGCGGCGTCCGGGATTTCCTTCACATCCGGCAGATACACCAGTCCGCCGATACGGAACCCAAGCGCGTCGATGGAACCGTGGTTCACCTCAAACGGCCGGAACGGGATTTCGCCGCCGGGGCCGTCAATGGTGAACGGCCCGCTGATGCTCTTCAGGTCCAGGATCGGCGGGKAGGGGGAGCCGTCAGGCTGGGCAAAGGCATAACCGAAACGGTTCAGCAGGTCGTTCTGGGTAGGGCCGTCGGCATAAACTTCGATGCGCTGGCGCATGTTGAAATAGACCATGCGCAGATCGTCGACGCCGTGCAGGTGGTCGGCGTGGGAATGGGTGTAGACCACCGCATCCAGCCGGCCCACCTCCGCATCCAGCAGCTGGTTGCGCATATCCGGCGGGGTGTCGATCAGCACCGAGGTCGTTCCATCCGGTCCGTCGCGTTCCACCAGCATCGAACAGCGGCCGCGGCGGTTCTTGGGGTTCTTGGGGTCGCAATCGCCCCAATGGCCGCCAATGCGCGGCACCCCGCCGGAGGAGCCGGAGCCAAGGATGGTGAAGCGCATCTCAGCCATCAGGCGGCGGCCTCATACGCTGCGGCTTTCCAGAACAGCCGGTCGAAATTCGCCTGGGTCTGGGCGGCAAAGGCGGCGTAGTCCATGCCGAACACTTCTGCACCGACCTTGGCGGTAAAGGCCGTGTAAGCAGGCTCGTTGCGCTTGCCTCGGTAGGGCGGGGGCGCCAGATAGGGGGCGTCGGTTTCGACCAGAATGCGCTCGACCGGCGCTGCGGCAAAGATATCGCGCAGCTCCTGGCTCTTGGGGAAGGCGGCGATGCCGGACATCGACAGGTAGAAGCCGAGATCCAGCGCGGCCTTGGCCAGCTCTGCGGAAGACGAGAAGCAGTGCATCACGCAGGAATAGGCGCCGTTCTTCATTTCTTCGCCCAGGATGCGGGCCATGTCGTCATCGGCAGCGCGGGCGTGGATGATTAGCGGCAGGCCGGTTTCGCGGGCGGCAGCAATGTGAATGCGCAGGGACTCCTGCTGCACCGCAGAACTGTCGGCGGTGTAATGGTAGTCCAGGCCCGTCTCGCCGATGCCGACAAACTTCGGGTGCTTTGCCAGCGCCACCAGCTCGTCAATGGTGACCAGCGGTTCATCCGCGGCGCTCATCGGGTGGGTGCCCGCGGCGTAGAACACCGGCGCGTGGGCCTCGGCGATGGCGCGCACGGCGGGTTCGTTCTTCATCTTGGTGCAGATCGTCACCATGCGGGTCACGCCATTTGCCGCCGCACTGGCGATCACCTCATCCAGCCTTCCCTCAAAGTCGGGAAAGTCCAGGTGGCAATGGCTGTCCGTAATCTGGGGGGGCGTCTCGGTCATGAATCCTCTGGTGCCGCTTGCGCCGCGCCAAAACCCTAGCGCGACGCGGTTTCCTGCATCTTGAAAACCGTATCTAGGACAAGCGCCGCGGGGTCAAGGTTCACCGCCTGCCCGTGGCGGGCACGGGCCGTCACTTCCGCCGCGAGGTCGGCCCAGGCGCGCGCCTTGCGCGGATCGGGCGACAGGCGCTGCAGCATTGCCGCCTCCTGCGGTGCCGCTTCCGGCGCTGGCGGAGCACCGGTGGCGCCGGTGCGCGCGAGCCGGGCCAGCGCCATCTCGGTCAGCGACAGCAGCAGCTCGAACCGGTCTGCCGCGCCGCGCTGAGCGGCGGCCTCGGCGAGGGCCATGGCACGCTGGCGGTCCAGCCGCGGCATGGAATCGAGGATCTGCACCAGCTCGGCATAGATCTTGAGCCCGCCCAGATTGATCAGCCGCAGCGCCGCGCCAACGGAACCGCCGGCGAGTGCCGCGAGGTTATCCATGTTTTGGGGCAATTCGACACCCGACTGCGCCAGCGCCGCTTCCATGTCCTGAGCTGACAAAGGTCCCAGCCGCAGGGTGCGGCAGCGCGAACGGATTGTTGGCAAAAGCCGCGAAGGCTGGTGCGAGATCAAGAGGATCGTGGTGCGTGCCGGCGGCTCCTCCAGCATCTTCAGGAGCGCGTTGGCGGCGCTGATATTCATGTCGTCGGCGGCGTCCACGATCACCACCCGGCGCCCGCCGTCGGTGGCGGACAGGCCAAAGAAGCGGTTCAGCTTGCGGATGTCGTCCACAACGATCTGGCTGCGCAGCTTGCCCTTGTCGTCATAGGAGCGGGTGATCGGCGCCAGCCCCGGTTCCGCCAGCGCCTGAATACGGTGCGAGACTGGGTGTTCGGGATCAATGTCCAACGTTTGCGGCGGGGGCGGGGCGCCGAACAGGCCCTCCTCAGCCGGAGGCGTGGCCAGCAGGAAACGGGCGATCCGCCAGGCCAGCGTTGCCTTGCCCACCCCCTGCGGGCCGGTCAGCAGCCAGCCGTGGTGCAGACGGTCGGAATTGTAGGCGGTCAGGAAATCCTGCTCCGCCGCCTCCTGCCCGATGAGGCGCAGGGTCTCGCGCGGATGTGGCGCGCCCTCGGCCTGGTCTGCGCGGGGAAGCTCGTCGTCAGCACTCATGCCGCAGGTCCTTCCAGCGCCTCGTCTGCCAGCTTGCGGACGTCTGCAGCGACGTCCGCCACAGGACGGGCACCATCGACCACGCGGAATCGGTCCGCAAATTCCTGCGCCAGCGCCAGGAAGCCCGCGCGCATTTTCTCCTGCAGCGCGACCCCGAAATCCTCGAAGCGTTCTTCCTTGCCCTGCCGCCCCTTGGCGCGGGCCAGCCCTTCAGCGGGGTCCATGTCGATGAGCAGCGTCAGGTCCGGCTCCCGCCCGATCATCAGCTTGTGCATCTGATCAACGGCCGCACGCAGGTCGCCGCGTGACAGGCCCTGATACATCCGGGTGCTGTCAGCGAAGCGGTCGCAGATCACCACCTTGCCCGCGGCCAGAGCAGGTTCGATGGTACGCTCCAGGTGGTCGCGCCGCGCCGCCATGAACAAGAGCAGTTCGGTTTCGGCCGACCAGCGGTCGGGGTCGCCCTCCAGCACCAGGCGGCGGATTTCCTCGGCGCCGGGGGAGCCGCCGGGCTCCCGCGTCAGCACCACATCGCGCCCCTCCGCCTGCAACGCCTCGGCCAGCAGGCGGCATTGGGTGGACTTGCCGGACCCGTCGATGCCTTCAAAGGTGATGAACAGGCCGCGCCCCGTGCCAGATGTCACAGTGCCCCCTCAGGACCGGTCAGGAATTGCTTGATCAGCACCTGGGCTGCGGTTTTCACCCGCACCACAAAGCCGCCAGCGGGCACATCGCTTTCCGCCACCAGCGGCAGCCGCACCTCCGGCAGTTCCTCTGGTTGCAGAACCAGTTCGGCAAGGCGCTGGCCTTGGGCCACCGGGGCCTCGATCGGGCCGTTATAGACCACCTCGCCCTCGATGGTGCCGCCCGCCAGTGACGGCAGCAGGATTTCCAGGTCTTCAGCCGGCACCAGCCCTACCGATCGCTCGGCCCCCCGCCAAATCTCGGCTTCGGCGATGGGGATGCCCTCCTTGGCAACGGTTTTTTTGGTAAATTGGCGAAACGACCAGTTAACGAGGGCTTCTGCCTCCTCTGCGCGCCCGCGCTCGCTGTCGAGGCCCGAGACCACGAAGATCACCCGGCGGTCGCCTTGCGTGGCGGAGCCGACCAGGCCATAGCCCGCTTCCTCGGTGTGGCCGGTCTTAAGACCGTCGGCACCGATGCCCAGTTTCAGCAGCGGGTTGCGGTTGCGGGTATTCGAAGGCGCGCGGCCGTCGAATTCGAACTTGGTTTCGGCAAACAGCGGATAATATTCCGGAAAATCCTCGATAAGCCGCTCAGCCAGGATCGCAAGGTCATGCACAGACATCCGGTGCCCGGCGGCGGGCCAGCCGTTGGAGTTGGCAAAGGTCGAGGCAGTCATGCCCAGTTCCTGGCCGCGCTTGGTCATGTAGCGGGCAAAGCCCGCCTCGGTTCCATCCGGGCTCAGCGCTTCTGCGATCACCACGCAGGCATCGTTGCCGGACAGCACGATGATGCCGCGCAGCAGATCCTCGACCCGCACCCGGTCCAGCGTGTCGAGGAACATGGTGGAGCCCTTGTAGCTCATCGCGTGTTCGCTGACGGGCAGGGTCTCGTTCAGGGTCAGCCGCCCGTCGCGCAGCGCCTCAAAAGCCACATAGAGCGTCATCAGCTTCGACATCGAAGCCGGCGGCAGCGGCACATCGGCGTTTTTCGAAAGCAGGACCGTGTCCGTGCCCGAATCCAGCACATAGGCAGCGCGCGCCTTGGTATCAAAAGCGGCCGCTGACAACGCCGAAAGGCTGACGGCCAGACCGGCAGCAAGGCCCGTGCGCAGCGATGATTTCAGGAGACGCGCCAGATGCGCGTCGCGGGTGTCAGTTCGTGACTGCATAGGCATCAGCGAATCCGGTGTCCTTTACGCTTTTCAGAAGCTGGCTGCGCTCCGCCTTGCTTTGCGCCGGGCCAACCAGCACCCGCCAGAATGTCTTGCCGCTGGTGGATTGCTTACGCACTTCCGGCACCATTCCGGAGCTGCGCATTGCGTTGGCGGCATGCTTGGCATTGGCTTCAACACTGAAGATGCCGATCTGGATGTATGGTTTTCTCAGCGACGTCTTCTGCTGTTTGGAGGCCGGTGCCGGGGCAGGCTCAGCCTTGGCAGCTGTAGCAGTTGCATCCGGGGCGGTGGGCGCTGAGGCCTCAATCGCGGCGGCTGCACCGGCAATCGGATCCAGCGGCGTCTCAGAGATCTCGCTGCCGGCCAGCGCGGCTTCTGTCGCTTCTGTGCCATCCGGCGGGGTTTCCTCTCCGGCTGCAGCGTCCTCCGGCTGCGGCTCCGGAGCGACTTCCTCGCGCCGAAGTGCGGTAACGTTCACTTCAACCGGTGCGCCGGCGAGCATCCCCAGAGCGGCAGCGGCATCCGAGGACACCTGCAACCGCGGTCCCGGAATCTCGCGCTCGCGCCGGAATAGGGCTCCGATCACGAACTGGCCGTTGGCATTGTTGCGGATGATCACCCGTTCAGGGTCCTTGGTATCGGGATGCGCCACCCAGACCCCGCCGATCGACGGGCGCCCGTCCCACAGGCCGGCCTCGGTGACTTGGAACACGTCGGGCGCTTCCACATCGCGCTCCACCAGTTTGGTGCTGCTGGAGGTGCGGACCTCGCCTTCTGCCTTGGGTTTCGGTTCCAGGAAACCCAGTTTCGGCCCGTCTTCGCAAGCTGCCAGGACCAGCAGGCCCAAGGCCGCTGCGGCAGCCCGCGGGGCCTTTGTTGCTCTCGACACCGTGTTTGACATGCTTTCATCCTTGCCTGTGCCCGCGGCGCTTTTGCGCCCCTGCCGGAATGCCCGGTCTTCTTGATTTGCGGCATGATAGCCTGCGCTTCCGGTCATGAAAACCCTGCCGGATCACGATGCAAGGGAAAGCCGCGCCGGCGGCAGGTTTCCGCGTGTCCGGCAGCGCCGGGAAAATTTCTCTTGCGGACATTCCGCCGACCAAGGATTTCCGCTTGCCTCGCCCGGCGTGGCATCCTAAACCGCTGACGGACCGGGGAGGTGGCAGAGTGGTCGAATGCGGCGGTCTTGAAAACCGTTGAACGTGAGAGCGTTCCCAGGGTTCGAATCCCTGTCTCCCCGCCACCAAATCACAAAAGCGGCAAGTCCCTCCTGAGCCTGGCCTTGAAACCGGCCGGTTTGCCCTGCTTCAGGCTTTCCGCCTGTTTGTTCCCGGATATTTCAGAGTGACCTGCCCCCCAAGTTACCTTGCAGGTCTGAGGGAGGCCTTGGGCCTGTTTTGCCGGCGTTACCCGGCCGGTCTGTCATTCATCACTTTCTGCGCAAGGCCCGCGGGGCCGGGCCAAGTGCGCCGCACAGGCTGAAGAAACGCGGGTTAGAGGCAGGCGAAGCAGGGGTAAGCCATAGATTTCTTTCTCCTGTGCTGAGGATGTGAACATTCTCCCTAGTAGAGCCGGCAGGGTGATGGTGCCGGCAGAAGATGCAGGAGAGGTTTGGACATGCCGATCGAAAAAACAGATACGCTGGTTGTCGGTGCCGGTCAGGCTGGGGTGGCCATGAGCGAACACCTGACCAGTCATGGCGTGCCGCATCTGGTGCTGGAAAAGAACCGGATTGCCGAGGCTTGGCGCACTGGCCGCTGGGACTCGCTGGTGGCCAACGGCCCGGCCTGGCACGATCGCTTTCCAAACCTTGAGTTCACGGATACCGATCCGGAGGCCTTTGCCGGAAAGGAGCGGATCGCGGATTATTTCGTTGAATACGCCGGGCGGTTCAACGCCCCGATCCGTACCGGAGTCGAAGTGACCAAGGCCGAGCGTATCAATGGCACTGGCGGTTTCCGGGTCGAGACCTCAAAAGGAGTGATTGAGGCGCAGCGGATCGTTGCAGCCACCGGCGCCTTTCAGCACCCTGTGATCCCGCCGCTGGTGCCTGAAGGCGCAGAAGTGAACCAGCTTCACTCTTTCCACTACCGCAATCCGGACCAGCTGCCCGAAGGCGCGGTGCTGGTGGTCGGCGCGGGGTCGTCCGGTGCGCAGATCGCCGATGAGCTGAATCGGGCAGGCCGCAAGGTCTATTTGTCGGTGGGTCCGCATGACCGCCCGCCGCGAATGTACCGGGGCCGCGACTTTGTCTGGTGGCTGGGGGTTCTGGGCCTGTGGGATCAGGCTGCGCTGGAGCCGGGCAAGGAGCATGTTACGATTTCCGTCAGCGGCGCCTATGGCGGTCAGACTATGGATTTCCGCCGCCTGGCAGGCGAGGGGGTGACGCTGCTTGGCCTGACCGAGTCCTATGAAAACGGGACCATGAATTTTGTCGGCGATCTTCAGGACAACATTGCCGCGGGCGACGCGGACTACCTGAAGATGCTGGACCTGGCGGATGCCTATGTGGCGCGCACCGGCATTGACCTGCCCGAGGAGCCGGAAGCCCGCAGGGCCTTCCCTGACCCGGACAGCCTGAGCAGCCCCATCCGCGCACTGGATCTGGGAAAGGAGGGTATCACCACCATCCTTTGGGCCACCGGTTTCCGTCAGGATTTCTCCTGGATGCAAGTCGATGCCTTTGACGGAAACGGCCGCCCGCAGCATCAGCGCGGTGTGTCCGCGGAGCCGGGGATCTACTTCCTGGGCCTGCCCTGGCAGTCGCGCCGCGGCTCGACCTTCATCTGGGGCGTCTGGCATGATGCCAAGCATGTGGCCGACCAGATCGCCATCCAGCGTCATTACGAAGGCTACCGCGCACCTGGTGAGGCCTGACCCTTCGGGTTCGAAGCAGCAAATGACAAAAGTGCCGGGCAACACAGATTTTGACCGGACACGCCATCCCGCCAGGCCAGGAGGAAACCATGGCTCATACCCGTATCCGCAAGTTCAACACCAAAATCACTTACCCGGAACAGAACCTCGACAACGACCTGTGCCAGGCGGTGGTAACGCAGGGCGGCAAGACCGTGTATTTGCGCGGACAATGCCCGCAGAACCTGGATGACGCCAAGAACATCGAAAGCCACGATCCGGTGGAGCAGACCCACAAGGTGATGCAGAACATCAAGCAGCTCATCGAAGAGTGCGGCGGCACAATGGAGCATCTGGTGAAGGTGGTCGTCTACATCACCGACGTGCGCCACCGCGAGGCGGTTTACCGCACTATGGGCGAATACATCAAAGGGGTGCATCCGGTGTCGACCGGCCTGGTGGTGCAAGCGCTGGCAAGGCCGGAATGGTTGGTGGAGATCGACGGCACCGCGGTTATTCCGGACTGATCCGGAAGCGGGAAGGGGGCTGGCTGCCCCCCTCTTGGGCCTGCACTCAATTCACCCCCGAGGATATTTCCGGCCAGATGAAGAGCGGATCCGTTTCCAGTGGCTGATGAGGAGGAAAGACGATGACATTTTCGCTTGTGGCGCGCTGCGCGGAAACGGGCATGTTCGGAGTGGCGATTTCGTCCTCCTCGCCGGCAGTGGCGGCGCGCTGTTCCTTTGCGCGGGCGGGTGTTGGCGCGGTCGCAAGCCAGAATGTGACCGATCCCAGCCTCGGCCCGCTGGCGCTGGACCTTATGGAGCAGGGGCTGACGGCTGCAGAGGCTGTCGAGCATGTTCGCAAACAGGGCAAGTTCATCGAATACCGGCAGGTGCTGGCGGTGGACAAGGCAGGCGGCACGGCCATTCATTCGGGTCCGAACTCATTGGGTATTTGGACACAGGCCGAGGGGCTGGATGTGGCCTCTGGCGGCAACCTGCTGGCCAACAATGGCGTATGCCAGGCCATCGTGGACGGGTTCGCGGCTTCATTGGGCCATCTTGGCGACCGGCTGATTGCCGCGATGCGGGCGGGACTGGCGGCGGGCGGCGAGGCCGGGCCGGTGCATTCGGCAGGCATGAAAATCGTTGACAAGGTGAGCTGGCCGGTGGCCGACCTGCGCTGCGACTGGTCTGAGGACTGTCCGATCGAGAACATCGCCGCCGCTTGGGAAATCTACAAGCCGCAGCTGGATGCCTATGTCCAGCGCGCGCTCGACCCGCGTGAGGCGCCGTCTTACGGCGTGCCGGGCGACGAATAATCAGGAGAGAGACTATGCTGGACTATTCACATGACGATTGGAAATCCCGCGCGGCGGCTCTCTCGTTCCGCAGCCAGGCCTTTATCGACGGCAGGTTCACGGATGCAGCTTCGGGCAAGACCTTTGCCAGCGTGAACCCGGCGACGGGCGAGGTGCTGGCGCAGGTTTCCGAATGTGATGAAGAAGACGTGAACCGCGCCGTGGCGGCAGGCCGCAGGGCGTTCGCGGACGGGCGCTGGTCTCGGATGGCGCCGGGGGACCGCAAGGCGGTAATGCTGAAGCTGGCGGACCTGATCCGGGAAAACCTGGAAGAGATGGCGCTGCTTGACAGCCTGGACATGGGCAAGCTGGTGACGGATGCGGCGACAGTCGACGCGCCTGGGTCCGCGCATTTCTTTCAGTGGTATGCCGAGGCCATCGACAAGGTTTATGACGAGGTGGCGCCGACCGGGCCGGGCGATCTGGCGCTGGTCAGCCGCGTGCCGCTGGGTGTGGTCGGGGCGGTGACGCCCTGGAACTTCCCGCTGGACATGGCGACGTGGAAAGCGGCGGCGGCGCTGGCGGCCGGGAACTCCGTGGTGCTGAAACCGGCGGAGCAGTCGCCGCTGTCTGCACTGCGGCTGGCCGAGCTGGCGGCAGAGGCCGGGGTGCCGGACGGAGTCTTTAATGTGGTGCCGGGCTATGGTGCGACCGCAGGCAAGGCGCTGGGGCTGCATATGGATGTGGATTGCCTCGCCTTCACCGGCTCCACCGCAATCGGCAAGATGTTCATGCAGTATTCCGGGCAGTCGAACCTGAAACAGGTCTGGCCGGAGACCGGCGGCAAAAGCCCCAATCTGGTATTTGCCGACTGCGAGGATCTGGATGCGGCTGCCGACATGGCCGCCTTTGGCATCTTCTTCAATCAGGGTGAGGTCTGTTCGGCCAACTCGCGGCTATATGTGGAGCGTTCGATCAAGGATGCCTTGGTGGAGAAGCTGATTGCCCGCGCCAAAGCCACCCAGCCGGGCGATCCGCTGGATCCGGTCTCGAAAATGGGCGCCATCGTGGATGAGAAGCAGACGGAGGGCATCATGCGCTTTGTCGAGGCAGGCAAGGCCACGGCCAATCTGGTGGCGGGCGGTGAGCGCGTGACCGTCGGTGGCAAGGGCTGCTTTGTGCAGCCGACGATCTTTGACGACGTGAGCCACGGCAATCCGCTGGCCCGGGACGAGATCTTTGGGCCCGTTCTGTCGGTGATCCCGTTTGACAGCGAAGAGGAGGCGGTCGCCATGGCCAATGACTCGATCTATGGCTTGGCGGCTTCGGTCTGGACCGATAACCTCAGCCGGGCCTGCCGGGTGGCGGACAAGCTGCAAGTGGGGACGGTCTCGGTCAACACGGTGGACGCGCTGTCGGCACAGACGCCCTTTGGCGGTATGAAACAGTCCGGCTTCGGGCGCGACCTGTCGTTGCATAGCCTGGAAAAATATACCGCGCTGAAAACCACTTGGATAAAATACCGGGCTTGATCGGCCCGGTCCTGCTCCGGCATAGTCGCTGACATGCCTTTGCGTTTCACACTGCGCCAGCTGGAGTATTTCGTCGCCGTCGGCGAGGCCGGGTCTATTGCCCTGGCCTCGGAGAAGGTAAATGTGTCCTCGCCCTCGATCTCGGCGGCGGTGTCGCAGCTGGAGAACGAATTCGGCTTGCAGCTGTTTGTGCGCAAGCACGCGCAAGGATTGTCGCTGACCCAGGCCGGGCATCAGTTCATGGATCAGGCGCGCGCGGTGCTGTATGAAGCCGGAGCGCTCAGCCGGCTGGCGGACAATATCTCGGGCTTTGTGCAGGGGCCATTGTCGGTGGGTTGCCTGCTGACCTTTGCCCAGCTCATCGTTCCGGGCCTGCGCCGCCAGTTCGAGGCGCTGTATCCGGCGGTGACCATCAGCCAGACGGAGCGCGATCAGGCCGGGCTGATCGAGCTGATCCGCCAGGCACGGATCGACGTGGCGCTGACCTATGACCTGAATATTCCGGCGGATCTGACATTCAACGCGCTGGCGGAGCTGCCGCCCTATGCCTTGTTGAGCGAGGATCACCCGCTGGCGGACCGCGCAAGCGTCACTGTGGACGACCTGGCTGCGCATCCGATGGTGCTGCTGGATCTGCCGCTGAGTGCCGAGTACTTCCTTTCGTTTTTTGAAGACGCCGGAGTTACACCGCAGATTGCCGAGCGCACCCGCGACATGGCGGTGATGCGCGGGCTGGTGGCAAACGGCTTTGGTTATTCCATTGCCAATATCCGTCCAGTGACAGACATGGCGCCGGATGGGCGCAAGCTGAGCTTCGTGCCGATTGCTGGCAAGTTGCGGCCTATGCGGATGGGGCTGCTGACAGCCGAGGGCGCCGAGAATGTTCTGACCGTCAAGACTTTCATCAGCTACTGCAAGGAACGGATCACTGACGGCACTGTTCCGGGCATCCGCATCGGGGACGGCGGCGGCGCTTAGGCGGCGGCTAATCAATGCTTCCGTAAGCGCAACTTTCGCCTTTGGTGCGGTCCTGTACCTTTGAGGGGCTCTTGCACCGAAGGAGATGGAAATTGCGCGATCCCCGCTATGATATTCTGTTCGAGCCGATGAAGATCGGCCCGCTTACCGCCAAGAACCGCTTTTACCAGGTGCCCCATTGCAACGGCGGCGGCTACCGTGATCCGTCTGCGGCGGCAGCGATGCGGGGCATCAAGGCCGAAGGCGGCTGGGGCGTGATCTTCACCGAACAGTGCGAGATGCATCACACCTCTGAAATCACCCCCTTCATCGAACTGCGCCTGTGGGAGGATAAGGACATCCCGCAGCTGCGCAAGATGTCGGAGCGGATGAAAACTCACGGTGCGCTGGCCGGTATCCAGCTGGCCTATTCCGGGATCAACGGCCCGAACCTTTACACCAAGGAAGTGCCGCTGGCGCCGTCGGCGCTGCCGATCCGCACCTTCACCAATGACCCGGTGCAGGCCCGAGCGCTGGACAAGCAGGACATCAAGGACCTGCGCCGCTGGTTCGTGAATGCCGCGAAACGGTCAAAGGAGGCCGGGTTCGACCTGATCTGCCTCTATGGCGCGCATGGCTTTGGCATCTTCCAGCACTTCCTGAGCCGCGCTACCAATCAGCGCTCGGACGAATACGGCGGATCGCTAGAGAACCGGGCGCGTTTCAGCCAGGAAGTCATCGCTGACATGCGCGATGCGGTGGGCGACACCATGGCGATTACCCTGCGGGTCAGCTTGGATGAAACCATTGGCGAGCTGGGCTTCTCCAACGCTGAGGTGCGCGATTACATTGAGATGAACAAGGACCTGCCGGACCTCTGGGACCTGGCGCAGGGGACGTGGGAGGATTGCTCCGGCCCGAGCCGATTCAAGGAAGAGGCCGCGCAGGAGCAGCTGGTGCGCGGCATTCATGAGCTAACGGACAAGCCCATTGTGGGTGTAGGCCGCTTCACCAGCCCGGACGTGATGGCAAAGATGGTGAAATCCGGCACGCTGGACTTCATCGGCTGTGCGCGGCCTTCGATTGCCGATCCCTTCCTGCCGAAGAAGATCGAGGAAGGCCGGATCGAGGACATCCGCGAATGCATCGGCTGCAACATCTGCATCACCGGCGACATGACCATGTCGATCAGCCGCTGCACCCAGAATCCGACCTTTATGGAGGAATGGCGCAAGGGCTGGCATCCGGAGACGATGAACTCCAAGGGCGAAAGTTCCAACGTGCTGGTGGTGGGCTCCGGCCCCGCCGGCCTGGAAGCCGCTTGGGCGCTCTGCCGCCGTGGTTATGACGTGGCCGTGGCCGAGGCCAAGGATGTGATCGGCGGGCGTGTGACCCGCGAGCGCACACTGCCGGGCCTCAATGCCTGGGGCCGTGTCGTGGATTACCGTGACTACCAGCTGAGCCAGCGCCCGAATGTGGAGATCTACCGCGAAAGCCCGCTGGATGCGGACAGTATTCTTGAGTTCGGCTTTGAGAACATCTGTATCGCCACCGGCTCCACTTGGCGCCGGGACGGGGTCTCGCGCCAGCATGTGGTGCCGATGCCGATCGCCGAAGGTGCCAAGGTCTATACGCCCGACGACCTGATGGATGGCACCATCCCCGAAGGCCGCGTGGTGGTCTATGACGACGACCACTATTACATGGGCGGGGTTCTCGCCGAACTGCTGGCCTCCAAGGGTGCGCAGGTTACGCTGGTCACGCCGTCGGCCTTTGTCAGCGATTGGACCAACAACACGCTGGAGCAGGTGGCGATCCATCCGCGCCTGGTGGAGGCCGGGGTGGAGATTGTGCTGAACCGCGGGGTGACGGAAATCCACGCGGGCCATGTGGTCAGCAACTGCACCTACACGGACCGCACCTGGAACATTGAGGCGGATGCCGTGGTCATGGTCGCCTCGCGCACCGGTAACGACAGCCTCTTCGAGGAACTGCGCGCCCGTGAGGCGGAATGGGCGGATGCCGGCATCAAGTCGGTCAAGATCATAGGCGACGCCAGCGCGCCGGGGCCGATTGCCTGGGCGACCTATGCAGGCCACCGTTATGCGCGCGAGCTTGATGGCCCGGATATCGGCGACGCGCTGCCCTTTCGCCGCGAGATCACCGAGCTGGCCGTGGACTGACGATGACAGCAACGCTGGACATACTGGAGCGGCTGACCGGGTTCGACACGGTCAGCCGCAACTCCAATCTGGAGCTGGCTGCCTATGTGGAGAGCTTCCTGGTTGAGCGCGGTTTCGCAGTTACGCGACTGCCCTCGCCGGATGGCTCCAAGACCGGGCTTTACGCCGAGAAAGGCCCGGCGGGGCAGGGGGTTCTGCTATCGGCGCATACGGATGTCGTGCCGGTGGACGGGCAGAAGTGGACCCGCGATCCGTTCCGGCTGACCCAGGATGGAGGCCGGGTCTATGGCCGCGGCACAACCGACATGAAGGGCTATCTCGCCAGCGCCCTGGCGCTGGCGGATCGTGCCGCAAAGGTGGATCTAAAGGAACCGCTGAAAATCGCGCTGTCGTATGACGAGGAGGTCGGCTGCGTCGGCATTCAGGAGATGCTGGAGCGCCTGGCTCCGCTGATCGGCAAACCGCGGGCCTGTTTTGTGGGGGAACCAACGGAGATGAGAGTCGCCATCGGCCACAAGGGAAAAGCTGCCCTGCGCGCGGTGTGCCACGGCCAAAGCGGCCATTCAGCGCTGGCCCCCAATTTCACCAATGCTTTGCACCTCGCGGGGGACTTCCTGGCGGAGCTGCGGGCATTGCAAGAAGAATTTGCCGCCATTGGCGCGCGGGACGCAGCCTATGCCGTGCCCTATTCCACGGTGCACGTTGGTAAAATGAATGGCGGCACCGCGCTCAACATCGTGCCGGACCGGTCAGAGCTGACCTTTGAATACAGACATTTGGCGGCGGACAACGGGGAAGACATTCTGGCCCGCATTCAGGCCGCCGCCGAACGGGTCAGCAACCGCTATCAGGCTGAGGCCTGTATTGAGGTGGAGCAGTACAACGCTTACCCCGGCCTGGACGTGCCTGCAGATAGCCCAGTAGTCCCTTTTGCGCAGAAGCTTGCCCAGTGCGATGGCACCACCAAGGTCGCCTTTGGCACCGAGGCCGGGTTCTTTGACCAGTTGGCTGTGCCCACTGTGGTCTGCGGCCCGGGCTCGATGGAGGGGCAGGGTCACAAACCTGACGAATACCTGGAGCTGAGCCAGCTTGCCGCCTGTGATACGATGATGGACCGGATCCTGGACGATCTGACAACTTGAGGAACAAGGCATGGCAATGACCGCCTGTCTGTAAGCCAGAGAGCGCAAGCCTTCTCTGGCAGTCAACCTAGGGCCAGGATAATCGGGGAGGCTGCATGGCTTGGAGCCCTCGGGCTGATCGCCGCGGTGACTATTACCGCGGCCTTTTACTTGGCGCGGGCCGTTTGCTTCCAGCCGTCAAGTTCCTGTTCAGAGTGAAGAATTGCGGTGGCGGATTGCCGGTGGTGGTCCCGCTGATCGCGTTCCCCGCCGTCTTGCGCAATCGGCAGGCCAGAGCTGAGAAAAACCTGCCGCAGCCTCTCCCGAGAAACCTTCTAAAGCTTTGAGATGAATGCGTTTTAAAAGGTTAGGCAGAGGCTAACATTTGCTGAGGGAGTCAATTCTTAAAGCAGGCCCCCAGCCTTCCTATGCTGGATCAAACGATACGCGGCAGAGGGGAGGCGCAAGTGCCTGGCAACAAGACAGATGCGATTGATGTGCGCAATGCAGTCAAGCGCTATGGGGATTTCACCGCCCTCAAGCGGATCTCGCTGACCATCAAGGATAATGAGTTTTTCACCCTGCTGGGCCCCTCGGGTTGCGGCAAGACCACCCTGCTGCGGATGATCGCCGGGTTCGAGGATGTGACCGAGGGAGAGATCCTGCTTTACGGCGACGAGATCGAAAGCCTGCCGCCGCATCTGCGTCCGGTGAACACCGTGTTCCAGAATTACGCGCTGTTCCCGCATATGACCATTTTGGACAATGTGGCCTTTGGCCTGGAAATGCGCGGCAGGTCCAAAGCCGAGGCCCGCAAGCGCGCGGGCGAGATGCTGGAGCTGGTCCAGCTGTCGCAATTCGCTGCCCGCAAACCGTCTCAGCTCTCAGGCGGCCAGCAGCAGCGTGTGGCGCTGGCGCGTGCGCTGGCGCCACAGCCTAAAGTTCTGCTCTTGGATGAACCGCTGTCGGCGCTCGACCTGAAACTGCGCAAGGCCATGCAGCTGGAGCTGAAGCACCTGCAGCGGGAAACCGGGATCACCTTCATCTTCGTGACCCACGATCAGGAGGAAGCGCTGACGATGTCCGACCGCATTGCGGTGATGTCGGCAGGCGAGTTGCAGCAGCTGGGCAGCCCGACCGAGATCTATGAGACGCCGCGCAACATGTTCGTTGCGGATTTCATCGGCGAGACCAACCTGCTGGAGGTTTCCGTCGACCGGGTCATGAACGGCCGCGCGGTCTGCCATCTGGGCGGCGGCCACGCGCTGACCTGCAATTCGGTCGAGGGGATCGGAGAGGGCGCCAAGGTGCATATGTCGGTGCGGCCTGAGCGGCTGTTCATGTCCGACGTGCCAGTGGAGGCCGAAAGCCTCAAGGGCCGGGTGGCCGAGAACATCTTTGTCGGCACCGACATCAGCACGCTGGTGGATCTGGCCGAGGGGCCGCAGTTCATCGTGCGGACTTCCAATTCCGACCGCGGCAACAAGCGGATCTTTGAGCCGGGCAGCGAGATTTTCGTCAACATGGAGCTGGGGGCCGGCCGCCTCCTGATGGACTGATGGCAGCAGGCGCAGCAAGCGGCGGCTCAGCCCGCGCAGACACGTACAAGGACGCCCGCGGCTGGCTGCTGCTGCCGTCCTGGGCGGTGCTTGGTATCTTTGTGCTGGGGCCGGTCTGCATGATGCTGATCTATTCCTTCCTGACCAAGGAGTTCCGCGGCGGGGTGATCTGGGAACCCTCACTCGCGGCATATGATCAGTTCTTCTTTGACCGCGGGTTGTTCGGAGATGAACCGCCCAGCATTGAGTGGACCTATATCACCATCTTCTGGCGTTCGATCTGGCAGGCCGGGGCGGCGACGCTTCTCAGCCTGGTGATCGGCTTCCCGACCGCTTACTTCATCGCCACACGGCCTGAAAACGTGCGGCCCGTCTGGGTGTTCCTGATCACCATTCCCTATTGGGTGAACCTGCTGATTCGTACCGTCAGCATGAAGTTCCTGCTGCGCGACCAGGGGCCGCTCAATGACTTCCTGATCGGCACCGGGCTGATCGACAGCCCCATTCACATCGTCAACACCAACTTTGCGGTGCAGCTGGGGCTGTTCTACTCCTACCTGCCGTTCATGGTGCTGCCGGTTTATGCTGCGGTGGAGCGCTATAACTTCTCGCTCAGCGAGGCGGCGGCGGATCTCTATGCCAGCAAGTGGACCACCCTGCGCCGCATTGTGCTGCCCGCGGTGAAGCCGGGTGTGGTGGCGGGCTGCATTCTGGTGTTTGTCCCCTCGATGGGCTCCTTCCTGGCGCCGGATCTCTTGGGCGGGGCCAAAAACTTCATGATCGGTTCGCTGATCGAGGAGCAGTTCAAGGGCAACGCGGGCAATTGGCCGTTCGGCGCCGCCGCCTCGATGATCCTGCTGACCATGGTGCTGATCATCCTGATGTTCTCCGCCCGCCAGCAGGCCAAAGCAGACAAGACAGGGGGCTGAGCCATGGCGCATGTGAATGACAATATCAAAGCCTACAAGGGCTTCCGCTCCATCACACTGCTGTGCCTGGTGGTTCTCTATGCCCCGCTGGTGATTGTCACCATCTACAGCTTCAACGCCTCCCAATCGATCACCAACTGGGAGGGGATCTCCTTGCGCTGGTACGCCGATGTGTTCACCGGGCCGGAAAGCGAGAAGTTCAAGGTTGCAGCGTTCAACAGCTTCACCATCGCCGTTATCGCGGCGACGGCCAGCACCACCATAGCCACCCTGGCGGCAACTGCGATGGTCCGGGGCGGGAACTTCAAGCTGCGAACGGTGTCTTTCGGCCTGATCTCGCTGCCCCTGATGGTGCCGGAGATTGTGGGACTATCCTGAATTTTGTGCCCCGGCGTGGTAGCTCACTTTTGAGGAGACCCACGTATGAGCATAGACAAAGACCTGTTGGACCGGCTGATGGAAGGGCGTTCGCCCGGCGACCTTTTCGGCAAGGAGGGCATTCTTTCCGAACTGACCAAGGCGCTTGCGGAACGTGCGCTGAGCACCGAGTTGGACGAACATCTCAGCGAAGAGCGCGCGCAGGAGCCGCCTGAAGGCCAGAACCAGCCCGCCA
>NZ_LYUZ01000105.1 GCF_001679925.1 Leisingera sp. JC1
TGGACCGACTGTTGCACCATGCCGTTGTGGTCCAGATCGAGGGCGCCAGCTACCGGTTGCGCAAACATGCTGACCTGATCCCCGAGCACACCCGCGCCCATGCCAACATTGCACCGCCGCTCCCGCCGAAACGGCGCGGCCGGCCACCAAAAAACGGAGGTGCCGATCACCATCGCGGCTGATCGCCGAACCCGCGAGGTGGGGAAATTTGCGCCAGCACTTCCGGGGAAATTCAATCCAGCATTTACAGAAGACATCGAACGTGCGGAGGTAAAGAGCCGGAAACCCGCTGAAGCCGCGGTCAAAATGAACGAGCCGCAGCTTACGGATCCGGCGCCAGCCGTACCGGTTGGTCCTGCAGCCCAGCAGTCAAACCCGGAGGCCAGTGGAATCCCGGACAAGGAACGGGAACAGCAGCCTGCCACCGATCGCCTGGAGGACCGCATACGCCACTTCGAGCCGGGCGACGAGCAGGTGAAAGGAGCCGCCAGCATCGTTGCAAAGACAGATGCCGCACTGCGCCACGCCGGAGTGCCCGAAGAAGAACGGGAAACGGCCCTGTCCAATTTGGCGGGCAACCTTGCTGAAAGCCTGCGGGCCGGGAAGACCTTCGACCTGCAAAAACTTCCCAATGTCACCAGGGAACAGGAAGCCGAAGCGGAGAAACTGGCCAAGGCTGGCCAGCAGACGAGCGCTGAGGTGCGGCAGGCAAAGGTTCAGCAGCGAGGCCAAGGTGACCTAGAGGAACGGCAGCGTGAAGAGGCCCTCGGACAACACCGGTGATCCTGTTACAATCACCCGGAGATGTCACATGCGGCGTGCAGATGGTGTGGCAACAAACACGCCATCAGGTGTGCGGCCGCCTCAAACCAGCAAGGACTGTATTGGCTGCCCGGTGACGCTTTCTGCCGGCGCGTCACGCTTCGCTCCGAGGTCGGCCGCACCGCTGGATAATAACGGATTCCAGGGGTGAAGTCTTGTCGGCCTCATCCTTGGTCTTCAAGAATTGTTCCCAACTGATCGGTCCTTGTGCCGCCCCTCAACGCGCAAGATTGCTTGCGTCTATGGGGCAAATTTGCGCCTAAGCTTGAGCCTTGCGGCTATTGATGTGATTTAGGAAAGCGCCTTTGTGGTCCCGGACCACACCCCGCAGTACGGCCCGTTGCACGTGGAGGACGACCCTGACTGCCGCCGCCGCCGCATTGGTAAAAACAGCGATTGGTCAAAACTGATTGTTCCGCAGGCCCTTTCTGTGTGGTCCCGGACCACATTCCCCAAACTGTAAACGCGCCACCTTCCGGGCAGCGTTTTCGTTAACAACAGTGGCCATTCATGCACTGCGCGGCGAACTCACTGAATGAGCCCAAGAGTCACCGATGCTGCAAAGTGTCTGAACGGCGGCTTCGGTGATTTCTGCTAAGCACTAGTCTTGGAAGTCAGCCTGCCCTTGGCGTTTCCTGTTCACCTTGAGGCGCAACACATCGGGACGCGCGTAATGCCCTGCTTGATCCAGATTTTGGCGCTCGCCTCGGACAACGCCTGCGTCGAGCTGCGCGACAATCAACGCCTCCTCATTCAGCACAGGGTCAATCATAAACGTCCCATCGGGAGCCACAATCGTTGACCCGCCGTTTGAGACGATCTCGGCACCGTCAGACAAAATGACCTCAAGGTCGGGCGTGTCTTCAGGGAAGTCCTGCGCGCGCATCAAACCCGAACAGGCGATCACATAGCTGCGGCTCTCTTTGGCAATGAACGCGGGCAGGTCCTGGGTGTTGTGCAACCCGCCCGGCCAGACCGAGACATGCAGGCTTTCGCCCTGCGCATAGAGAGCAGACCGCGCCAACGGCAACCAGTTTTCGTAGCAGTTCAGCCCCCCAACACGAAACGGGCCAAGATCATGAACCCGCAAACCATGCCCATCTCCTTGCGCCCAGGCGAGGCGTTCTTCGTATGTCGGATGCAGTTTGCGGTGGACTGACTGGATCACGCCAGCCGCGTCAATGAAAACCAGCGTACAGTAGAGACTGTGCCCGCCACGATCCGGAGCGCGTTCCATCACACCAAGATAGACAGCGATTTTGTGGTCGCGGGCAAGCTGGGCGACTCCGTCCAAGTCACCCCGTTCGATGACCACGCCTTGGTCGACATAGCGTGCGTAGTGGTGTTTTTGGCGCGGATCATTAAAGCGGGCACCATCCGTGCGTTCAATCCAGAACGGATACCCGGGCACAAGCGCTTCACCAAAAGTGACCAAACTGCAGGCCTGTGCTGCAGCAAGTTCTATTGCCGCTTCGACCTTTGCCAATGTTGCTGACCTGTCCAGCCATACAGGCGCAATCTGGGCGACCCCAACGGTCAAACTATCTTCGTCTCGGGCGGCTTTGGATGCCGGTGTGTGTAATACCTGCATGATGCTCTCCTTAATGCGCAAACAAGGCCGCGCGGTTTGCGAAGGCTTTGAATTCAATCCCGTTTCCCGATGGGTCGCGCACAAACAGGGTCGCTTGCTCACCCGGCTCTCCGATCATCCGGCGCTTTGGACGCATGATCCAATTGGTTAAAGCGTCTGCCTCCAGCCTGGCAGAAAGCGCGTCGAATGTTTCCATGTCCAAAACGACCCCAAAATGCGGGATCGGCACGGCATCCCCATCAACAGCCCCCATGCCGGTTGCCGTGTCTGACGACTGCAAGTGGGCTGACATCTGGTGCCCGAAAAAATCGAAATCGAGCCATTCACCGACACTCTCTCGTCCTGGGGCGCAACCGAGCTTTTCGATAAAAAAGCGCCGTGTTTCCTCAAGATCAGTGACGGGGAACGCAAGATGAAACGGGTGCATGTGTTTATCCTTTCGGCTTGGCGACAATTTCTTTATCTGCCCTTTCACGCATCAAACCGAAAATAAAGCGCAAGAGTACATGAGCCAAATGCATGCAAAATGACGACCGCAAACTGGCGATTTTTGGGGCGCTGCCTGTTCTGGAAGCTGCAGTGCGCCACAACAGTTTCACTAAAGCTGCCCGAGAGTTCGGCCTGACCCAAAGCGCGTTGTCGCGCCGCATCCAAGGGTTAGAGCGTGATCTTGGCGTCGTTCTGTTTTCCCGGCGCGGGCGTTCGATCACGTTGACGAAAGACGGGGCGCGTTTGGCTGATGCGGCGCGCGCATCGCTTGATTTGCTCGAAAATGCCCGGCATCAATCGGAGGCAGGCCTAACCGGCACCTTGACAGTGGGCGTGCTGCCGTCTCTTGCGAGCTGTTGGCTGATACCGCGCTTGTCCGTCTTTTGTGCTGAACACCCCTACCTTCAGGTTCGAATTGAGACAATAGATGCGGATTTTCGAGACGATCACAAAGACCCGGTCACGTGGGATCCGTCATCGCTGGATGTCGTTGTGACGCGTGGACGAGGCGGGTGGCGATCCCTTGTTGCAACCAAACTCTTCGACGAAGCGATGATCGCCGTCAGATCGCCGGGATTTGATGTCAAGGAGCGCTTGGGTCATTCGACAAGAACCGGCGCATGGCAGGCCTACATTGATGAAACTGGCGTTGAGATTAACCTTTCCAGACCGGCTCTTGTCTTCGAACATTACTTCATGGTGCGGGAAGCTGTACGGGTCGGGCACGGTGTCGGTTTACTACCGTCCGTTTTAGTGGAGAGAGATCTCGAAACGGGTGAACTCATCGCTTGCGGACCGTCAGCGCTTTCAGGTGCGGGTTACTATGCGATATCGACCGACCGAAATGCCAGCCGCCCGACCACAGCGGCATTTGTCAATTGGTTGTCTAAAGCGCCGCAAAACAGGTGAACAATCGATAGCTGCCATTGGAGCATGTGCAGCGAACTCACACTATGTCCCGCATCTCGCCCATCGAAATTCCGGCATTGAAAGTCCGGTGTGTGTCAGAAATGCCTAGTGTTTAGACTGGAAAGGACTGACAGCCGCCATCGTCGAGACTATTGGTTCTCCGCCATCACAACGGCTGCAAGCCGTTTTCTTAGAGTGACTGATCCGGCCGTACCCCTGCGCATAACTCCAGCCACCTTTGCTGGGGGGCCTTACCGTTCACGCCCCCTGCCCGGCCGTGAGCGGTCTTCTTCCCCTCGCCCTGGCTTCGGGGATTGCTCCGCACCGCGGTGTCCGGTTGTACCGCCAGTACGGCCATGCGATTGCGGCATTTCCAGTGATCTGGCGATCTCCGTCCGCTGCGTGGCCACCTCTGTCAGCCGGGAGGTAAAGCGCTCTGTCTCCTGTGCCAGGTCCCGGTCCGCGGGATCATCGGATTGCGCCAGTATCCGGACTGCTCCCGTATAGGTCCGCATGACCCTGTTCCGGCGATCAGCAATTGCCGCGTCCCAGGCATGGGTTGGAAGCACGCCGTTGTTGCGCTCCAGATCCCGGCGCACCTCATTGCGCTTTTTCGCATCGATATAGGGTTTCCCGCCGCGCTGGCGGATCTTGTAAACCGGTGTGCTTTCGCCCCGACGGGTCTTGCCCCGGGCATGCCGCGGGGTGGATTCCGCCTCGATGCCGCGCTGGCGCAGCTTCTCTGCAAAGGTATCGCGCAGGTGCTGCAGATCAGCTTTGCGCAAGTTGAGTTTCACTCCGTCATGTCCAACCGTGCGCACTGTCAGGTGCACATGCGGATGCGGGGTGTCCGTGTGGAGCGCCATGGCGTAGTCGTGGCGGCCGCCGAATTCCTGTTCCGCCAGCGCCCGCACCGCATCCCTTACACCGGTGGCATTTGTATTACCTGGCATTGAAAAAAGAATGCTCGTGGTGATCCTTGTGCGGTCCGACGCCATGCCCGCGGCCCGCGCATCGTCATGCTTCTCGATCCAGTCCCGGTATAGCTCTGTAGTAGCCTGCTTGCCCTTCAGCACCTCGCCAGCGGAAGTCTCTACCTCCAGCTTGCCGCTCCGGCTGATGTAGTTGATGTGCTCCGCAACGCGCCTCGCCTCGGTTCCCCGCGTGACCTTGATCGGGTTCCCGTGCTTGTCAGTTTTGGCTGGCTTGGTCACCTTCACCATGACCTCCGTCGTGCCTTGGACCACCCGCGCCAGCCGCGCCTTGTCAGCCGCAGAAATCGTCTGCCCGCCACGGGCAGATAACGTCGCCCGGTCTGCTTTTACGCTCGCCTTGGACTGCTGAGGGCTGCTGCGCCTTTCAGTCTCTTCAGCAAAAAAACCGGAAGCCGCATTCCGAACTATGCGGCCCTTCCGGGGTGGCCAGCAGTCCTGAAACCCGTAGGTGTCCTTGAAGTCGCTCAATCCGCAAGCTCCTCTTCCTCAAGGCCAAGCTGAAACGCCAGCCGCCCCCGGGCGAAGTCGCGCACCTGCTGCCGAAGCTCTGCCACCTCACCGCGCAGCTGCGCCACCTCTTTCCTGGCAGGAGAATAGCTATCCCCGGTGAAGACCCCGCGGTTCATCGCATAGGCGATCTGGTTCACGTTTGTGGCCAAGCCATGTATCTGCCGCAGACCTGACATGAACCGGCGGCGGTCGCGCGCCGTCGGCTGAGGGGCTGCGCAAAGCCGCGCGGTCAGCAGATTGGCCGCCCAGGTGGACGGTGTGACCCCGGCCCGCTCTGCTTCCCTTGACAGAGTGTCACGGGCATCAGAGGCCAGGCGGACTGTGACCTTGCACTCGCGGCGGGACCGCGAGGAAGGCGACTGAGGCTCTGTCCGGCCCTCCTCTTCTCCCAGAACGATATCGATGAGCTGGCCCAAAAATGCCGAAACGGTTTGCCCCTTGGCCCGTGCCACGGCTGCAAGCTGGGCATGGCGGTCTGGGGGCAAATAGGCCATCGCGGCTTTCTTTTGTGTCGGCATTTCAATCTATGGTAATGTACTTGCTGGCGATACACCTATCCTGCATTAGCTCTACAGGAAAGCAGATTTGTGGTCCCGGACCACACTTTGCGTTGCACCCTCAGTTAGGGACAGGCTGGACCTCACCGCCCTAAAGGCGGTGAGGTGCTTCTGACGGTGTGCCATCTGCCGACGTCATTCCCGGAGGAAATGTGGTCCCGGGCCACGCGCTTGGCGCCGGGCGTGCGGCGCGATGGCCGAACCTCTTCACTCTGGCAGGAACAGGTATTCCAAAGTTCCAGCCAGACCATTGGAAAAATTTTGGGCCTCCGGAACCCAACGGGATCCGTAAATGTGGTCCCGGACCACATTCCCCAAAACCGAAAACGCGCCACCCTCCGGGCAGCGCGTTGTTCAATGCTAAGATTTTCAGCAGCATTCACTTCGGGCGAAACCGCCCTGGCAAACGTACAGGCGGCGGGCTTCCTCGAAAAGCATACTGGAGCTTTTACAGCGCGACGACCTCGATCAGTTCCAGCTCCGACAAAGGAACCTCCTCCACCCGGCTCCCGTTTTCGAAACTCACCAGGATGGACTTCGGGCTCGAGGCAGTCCGGTCCGTTAGAAGACGGCCAATAGCATTGCCATGCTTGCAGATAATGGCTGCCCCCCTGCCCGCCTGTTTCTTCTGCGCGCCAGGCGTGCTTTGCACCTCCGGCGCTTTGACTTTTCCGACTTTGTCCAAGGATGCATGCTGGACGGCGACCGTATCGCCGCCCACTTGCATTTCTGGGGTATCCATCTGATCTCTGTACCCGGCTGCTGCGCTCGCCACGGTGCGAGGAACCTGGACTGGGCCCGCGGCATCTTGGGCCAATCTGGAACGCAATCTCGCAACAGTCACCCGCGAAACATCCGCCGCATCGGAAGTCTGCACAAATTCTTCCACATCTTCCGGGTTCTTCTTCCAAAGCGCATAGAGGTCGGACAAGGCCCGGACCGGGACATCCTGTTCCGCCAGCTGCTGCAGCGGCTCAGGCATGCCAAGGACAGCCGCAAACCGGGAGACTTCGCTTTCTCCCCACCCTAGCGCGCTGGCGATGTCGCTCCGGGACTTGCCAGCTTCGCGCATGGCTGACACGGCAGTGGCGATTTCAAAAGTGGTGAGGCCATCGCGCTGCACATTCTCGGTTAGCTGCGCCATGCGCAGCTCCTCGGTCATTTCCCGTTCTATGGCCGGGATCGACTGCAGGCCTGCCCGTTTCGCGGCGCGGTAGCGCCGCTCCCCCATGATGATCAAATGCCTGCCATCGCCGTTGAGCGGCTGGACGGTGATTGGCTGCAGGACGCCTTGCACGCTGATGCTGTCCGCCAGGGACGCCAGTTTTTCCTCGTCAAAATGTTTGCGCGGCTGGTCCGGATCCGGCCCGATTAAGTCGATGGGGATATCACGTGGGCTCCCCTGCCCTGCTGTCCGGGATGTGCGCATCAGGTCATTGAGGGCACCGGCCTCTTTCAGAGAAGACAGCATGGACCTATTGACCCGGGAGTTAGAACCGCTGTCGTTCATTTATCTGCCCCGACATTTTCAAGGAACCATTCAAAGAAGGCCTGAAACTCGGCCGCGGCCTCGCGGCCGCTTCTGGTTGAAACTTCACTGACCGGCATGCCTTCCGCCTCGGCCTTTTCATAGGCTGTCCGGTTCCGGATCGCGTGCGGAATGATGAGCTGCGGAAACTCCGCCGCCATGACTCGCAAGGACTCTCGCTCCATCTCCTTCACCGCGTCAAAACGGGACGGCAGCAGCCCCAGGAACTTCACATCCGGGTTGATCTCCCGGACTTCGACCAGAGCTTTCAGCACGGTCTTGATCCCGTCTACGGAAAACCGCTTCAGTTCAATGGGCGCAAGAATGTAGTCGGCTGCCAGCATCGCCCCATAGACGGTTGCGCTGTAGGTCGGCGGTGTGTCGATGATACAGAAGTCTGCCCCTTTCAGCGCCCGCAAAGTTCCGGCCGTGTTGCGTAGAATGGCATCGTCCCGGACGACCGGCATGTCGGCATGCCCCTCGATTAGCACCAGCTCGCCAGGGGCGGCCGAAAATTCAGGCGGGTTCCCCGCCTCCACCAAATCGAGCGCGTTGCCGGCCACCCGCTGAGCTGGCAGCGCAGTTGTGAGATTGCACTGGCTATCGAGATCAACTGCCACCGCGGAGTATCCCGCCAGCATCAAAGAATAAGCAAGCTGTGTGGCAACAGTCGTCTTACCGGTGCCGCCCTTGTTGTTTGTAATAACTATGGTTTTCAATATTCAGTCTTTCCTCGCAGCGCTCGCCCACCCCTGAGGAACCCTGGCCGTCAAATGGCACCAGGCGGGTTCTTCTGGGGTTCAGCAATCACATCGGGCGCGGCGGCAATATTTGAATGCGTCTTGTTTCGGTCACCGGATCTTGCTGAAGGCCCTTCATCAGATAGAACCTGGCACAAGCACCGAGGCGGCGGTTGTTAAGGAATGCACGGCATATGAGAGGGTTCCGGACTTCCCCCGCGAGGCTCCAGAAAAGTATATTTTCCATGCAGGCCTCTCCCCTTGCGTGTCATCACCACCGGAGGTTGAGATATCTGTCACCTCGCAGGACATCAATCGCCAATGTGTGATCGCTCCTGCAGTTCTAAGCCACGCGGATCAGCGCGGTCCAATGCTCTACCGCGCTTTGGCGATTATGCCATCTTTGCCAACAGCTGCGATGCTATCGGAAGTGCGGCGTGCCAGGTCCACCCCGTCGGCGGAGATGCTGGCTTCCGCGAACTCTGTCTTCTTCAGCACAGATCCGTCTGCCTCCACCCAGGTGGTCTCGCTGCTGCTTTCGCGAGTGATAGATCCATCATGGCTGATCCGGATCGAAATGCCCGCCACCGCAACTGTTACTGAATCTTCCGTCACCAGAACCCCGTTCCAGGCATCCGGGAAATCGCGGCGCAGGACAATCTTGTCCTGGCGCAGCTTGATTTGCACGTCCTGCTCCGTGTCCCCTGCTGCGCTTCTAACCACAACAAAGGCTTCCTGCTCGCTAGGATCATTGTGAATACTCGCACTGGCATTCTTCGGAGGCCACACCTTCGGGGCTGCGCGCCGCGCGCCTTTCTGGTCCCGGTGGAAACCAATATACAGCTGAGCAGAGCGCCAGGTTTGGCGCAGCGAATTCACAAGTTCAGACATTGGGCTTAATCCTCAAAAGAATGTGCGCGCACCGGACCAAGTCGGGTCCTCCCAGCGCCGCTAGTTTTGCTCAAATTCATTGTTGCAGGCGTGCTGACTGACCTCGGCCAGTCAGCCGCCCAAAAGTTCATAGGGTATTGGCAGCACGGTTAGGACGGGCCCTTACCCCATGCAAGCCAAGGTTCGGCTTACGCCTGAATGGCACCGTGCAGACGCGCCTCCCGTGCGTAGTCCACAAGCGGTTTTGACGATGTCCAGTATAGGTCGCGTTCGATCCTCAATCCAAAGGGGCCGCGGACTGCCATCAGTTCCGGGATGTACACGCTGCCCAGTTCCGGGCAGCCCATACCCAGATCACACAGGCCGAAGGCGAGATTCCTGTCTTCAGGATCAATTTCGCTGATTAGCCAGGTTGCGGCACCCCAAGGTGTGAAAAGCTTCACCACTGGCTGCCGCGACATGTCCTCAGAAATCTCCCCTGCCCTCTCCTTTGCCGCGATTGCCCCGTTCTGCAGCAGCTTCTCAAATTGGTCTTCCGTAAACAGGTTCATACCCAACGTCTCCTTTGTGTGATGGCCATCGGGAGGTCCCCTTTGGCTCTGGTTTTGAGCAGAGCCCTGCAAGGGCGCCGTCTCTAAAACCTGACCCGCTGGCGAAGCGTGGGGGGTAGCAACTGCAACTGGAAACCGATGGGAGTGGTGCGGCCCGCAGGCGCAGCCGAGGACACGGTCCCAGCGGTTTCCGGTTGCGGGCGCGTGGGGGCAAAGCCCCCTAGTAATCCGTCGCAGCGGCGTTCGGCTTACCCGAACCCCAAGACAAACAGGGAAAGCAGGTTTCTCAAAAGTCGGGCAAACTGGTCCTTCCGTTTTCTTGCAGCAACTTGGCGCCTTGCCAGCGTCATCACCGCAAAACTTGATTGTCAGCAATTTCTATACTATTTTCTGACAAGGAGATACGCCATGATCATGTCCAAGATAAAACAACGCATCATCGGGAAAGGCCGCGGGTCAGTTTTCACGCCGACGGATTTTCTGGATATCGGATCCCGCGCGAGCGTGGACCAGGCTTTGTCGCGGCTGGCCGGCCAAGGTGTAATCCGCCGCCTGACCCGGGGACTCTACGACTACCCCAAGAAAAGCCAGCGCTTCGGTTTGCTGTCGCCGTCTGCTGATGACATTGCAAAGGCAATCGCTCGCAAGGACAATCAGATCCTTCAGCCCTCCCCTGCCATGGCCGCCAACCAGCTCGGCGTTTCCACGCAGGTGCCGTCCAAGCCGACTTATCTGACCGATGGCCCAACACGCACTAAGACAATCGGGCGGCAAGTGATCCAGTTTCGGAACGCTTGCTCCAAAACCCTTGTTGGAGCGGGCCAGAAGACCGGCGCGGTATTCCAGGCACTGCGCTATGTCGGGAAAGACCGGATCGATAACCACGTAATCGATAAACTGGCTCAGACGCTGAATAACCGTGACCGGGCCCTGCTCTACAAACAAAGCAAGCACGTACCCGCCTGGATGCACCCTATCGTTCAGCAGATCGTCACGCAGGCCTAAGAATATGGAGAAGTTTGCCAACGACGCACCTTAAAACCGGGACGAAGCCTTTCAGGAAACCGCCGCGCAGCTTGGATCGTCCAAGGCAATTGTCGAGAAGGATTTCTGGGTCTGCTGGTCTCTCAAACAGTTGTTCGCCCTGCCCACCTTTGGAGATCATATGATCTTCAAAGGCGGAACATCCCTTTTCAAAGCTTATGACGTAATCCACCGCTTTTCCGAAGATGTGGATCTGTCCCTCGACCGGACACAGTTTGGCTTTGACGGCGATCGGGATCCAGAAAACACTTACCTATCCGGCAAAAAACAAAAACAGCTTCTCCAGGAACTGCAGGATGCGGCCGGAAAAATAGTCACCGGGCATCTTCTCGATGAAATCAAAACTGCATTTGATGCTGGTTTGGAGCAGGAGTTTTCACTGCAGGTTGACCGCAGTGATGCGCAAACACTGCTCTTCAGTTACCCATCAATCGCAGCATCGTCAGATAGTTACGTTAAACCTGCGGTTCGCTTCGAATTTGGTGCACGGGGTGTCCATCTGCCTGCCGAAGACCGGAAGATTTCCCCATACCTGCACCAGGCCTTTCCGGATCTGCTGGACACTGGCGAGATCGAAGTGAAGGTTTTAGGTGTCGAGCGCACCTTCTGGGAAAAGGCAACAATCCTGCACATGCTCTACCATCAGGATACCGCCAAGCCACTCGCTGACCGCATGTCTCGCCATTACTATGATATGGCTCAGCTTATCGGCCATGAGGCCAGGTCCCGGGCGCTCAGCAGCCTTGATCTCCTGGATCAAGTTGCGCATCACAAGTCGGTCTTCTTCAAGGCAGCCTGGGCCAATTATCAAGATGCAAAACCGGGCACGCTGCGATTGATGCCAAATAAAGAACTCACGACCGCATTGCGCAAGGACTACGCTGGAATGCAGGAAATGATCATCGGACAAGCCCCTGAATTCGATGAAATCCTGCACGCACTTGAAGGCTTCGAGGTTGAAATCAATAGCTGAGTACAACGACTAAAGTCTGATTGAATTAGTATCCAGGTCAAAAGCCTGCCACTTGCCACAAATAACTTTATCTGCTTTGAGCAATTCAAACCGAAAACACAGGTGAGACATGACAATAGATCTGAGCGGACTGAATGCGGCTGAACTCAATGCCCTGTCCAAGGAAATTGAAGACCGCAAAGTTGAAGTGGAAAAAGAAGCGAAGCAAAACGCCTATTCTGAAATGCTGGCCATCGCCGACAAACACGGTGTGCCCTTCGAAGAGGTAATTGCGCTTCATGGCGCTAAGGGCCGAAAGTCCGGCGCAAAAGCACCGGCCAAATACGCCAATCCAGAAGACGCATCCCAGACATGGAGCGGCCGCGGGCGAAAACCGGCTTGGGTTCACGAAGCATTGAAAGCTGGCAAGTCCATCGAGGACCTTGAGATCTGAAGATCCTAAGCCTTATTTGCGCCAACCTGCGCAACAATACATTGCTTCAAAAAGGCAGCGGGCCGGCGGCGTTCAGCCGCCGCGCATCCTCTTGACTACCCCTGTGCTGCCAAAAAGTCGGACACAAGACCCAACCCCTGCTTCAGGACTTCCGGCGCATTGGCATAGCCAATGCGCACATAGCCCTCCATGCCCAATGCCGAACCCGGCGTGAACATCACCCCTGTCTCCTTCAGCAGCGCTACGCAGAACTCCCGCGAGCTCATCGGCAAATCGTATTTCAGTAGCGCCGTGGTGCCGGATCGCGGCTTCACCCAGGAGATCCGCGGTTCCTGTTCCACCCACGCCTCCAGGATCGCCAGATTGCCGCGGGTGATCCGCTGGCTGCGCGCCAGCACCTGTTCGCGGTTTTCCAGAGCCAGCGCGGCAAAGTGATCGTCGATCATGCCCACCGAGATGGTGTCGTAATCGCGGTGAATGGCCACCGCCTCAATCACCTCCCTCGGCCCGGCGATCCAGCCCAGCCGCAACCCGGCCAGCGAATATGCCTTCGACATACCGGCGGTGGAAATCCCCTTCTCATAGATATCCGCGATTGAGGCGGTCATCCCGTCCCCCTCCTGATCGGTACCGCGGTAAACCTCGTCACACAGGATCCAGGCACCCGCCTCGCTGGCAATGGCCGCGATCTCCTCCAGCATCGCCCGGTCCATCAGTGCACCGGTCGGGTTGTTGGGGTTGTTGATGGCAATCAGGTTCGTTTCCGGCGTCACCAGTGCCCGCAGCTCGTCCAAGTCAGGCAGAAATCCGTTCTCCTCGCGCAGGCGCAGCTGATGCCCATCCGCACCAATGCTCGCGGGGATCGAGTAATGCTGCTGATAGGTCGGCACCACCGCCACCACGCGGTCACCGTGCTCGACCAGCGCTTTGTGCACCAGCATGTTGGCGCCGATGGTGCCATGGGTGACGATCACATTTTCCGGGCTTTGCCCCTTGTAGAGAGCCGCAATGGCATTACGCAGCCGGTCCGAGCCCTCGATCGCGCCATAAGTCATCTTCATCGCAAGAAGCTCGGACAAATCAGCAGAGTTTTTTCCCGCCAGCTGCAGCAGCTCCTCAATGGTCAGGCTTTCAACACAGGTCTCGGCGAGGTTCCATTCACATTTGGTCTCCCACTCGTTCATCCAGGTTTCGACGCCGAAAGGGTCTATATACATGGGCCTCTCTCCTGTCTCTCAAGCGCTGGCGGCGCGGTAGATGGCATTCGCAATGGCGATATCCTCCAGCCCCAGTCCAATGGAACGGAACAACACTGGCCGCCCAGCTTCAGGCCCCTTGCAGGTTCCGGCAGCAAGCCCAGCCAGATCACCCCGGACCTGATCCGCACTCCAGCCATAATCCCGCGCGGCCAGCACCATCTCCCCGGCGCTAGCCGGCGTGGTCTCGCGATAGTCGCAATAGACCTGCGCTGAAGCCAGGAAGGCGGGCGCAATTTCATGCGCCTCAGCCGCATTGGTGCTGATCGAGGTGACCAGCGCGTCGGGCGCCACCACGGTTGCATCCAGAACCGGTGTCCCCGAAGAGGTGCAAAGCATCACCACATCCGCCCCCCGCGCGGCCTCTTCCGCATTGGCCGCAAACACCGCATCCGGGCAGATCCCGCGCCACGCGGCCTGCTTGCCCGCATCCGTACCCAGGCCGGGCGAATAGACCCGCACCTCCTGCCAATCGCGCAGACCCTGCACATGCCGCCAATGCGCCTGCGCCACGGCGCCGGAGCCGATCACGGCCACCCGCGCAGACCCCTCGCCTGCCAGCAGATCCACCGCCAGCGCCGTGGTGGCCGCGGAGCGTTCGTTCGTCAGCCGCCCGGAATCGCACAGCATCAGCGGCTGGCCTGTCTCCATCGACATCAACAGGGTCCAGGCGGTGATCACCGGCCGACCCTCGCGCGGCAGATAAGGCGACAGCTTGGCGCCAAAAGTGCCCGCCCCTGAAGCGGCCCCCAGATAGGTGATGAAATCCCCCTGCCCTTCCGGAAACAGCGTCAATGTCTGCGCAGGCTGCACCGCCTGACCGCGGCCCAGGTCTGCAAACAGCGCGCGCATTTCCTGCAGCACATCGACCTGCGGCAGCAGCTGCGCCACGGCTTCGGCATCCAACACAATCGGGGTTTTCGTCATCGGCAAATTCCTTCTATGTCCGAAGGGTAGCGGCCCCCCTGCACTGCCGCCATCATCCCCAAGGATGATGCATGCCTCCCCGCCGCGTGTTATGGCAGGCGGACCGGGAGGATAACGTGGAATTTCAAGGCACTGACATTGCGGCTGCGAACAGCGCGCTGGCCAGCGTCATCAGCGGCCAGCGCGGCGCGGCCGGGCTGATCGCCGCCGCCCGCCCGCTTCTGCCTTTCACCGCCGCCTTCTGCGTTGTGAACCGCCCTGGCCAGCGCCCACACTACCTGGATGACAGCTACCCGCAAGGTGCCGCCAAAGACGCGGTGCAGCTCTATGTTACCAGCACTTACATGCTGAACCCGGTCTATAACGCGCTGCTCGACGGGCCGCAGCCGGGGCTCTACCGGATGGCGGACCTGGCACCCGACAATTGGAACCCGGCGCCAGAGACCCCGGACATTCTGGTCGAGGACGCCGAGGAAATCGGCTACCGCACCCCCGGCTGGCCCGCGGGGCTGGTGGAACTCACCCTGCTAACAGAACTGCCCGACGGAGCCATGGGCGAGGTCAGCTTTGCCCGTCCTGCGGCAGACGGCGGTTTTCCCGATGATCTGCTGGACCGGCTGCGCCCCTTTCTGCCGCTGTTCGGGGCGGCATTCGCCCGGCTCTGGTCCCGGCAGGCCCCTGACCTCAGCGCTGCCAAACCGGAACGGACGCTGCAGGACTTTGCCCGCAGCACCCTCTCCCCGCGGGAGGCGGAGATCGTGCAGATGATCCTCAAGGGCCATTCCAGCCTGTCGATCAGCCTAACCCTCGGGATTGCCCTGCCGACGGTCAAGACGCGCCGAAAGAACGCCTAACCAAACTGGGCATCAGCACCCAGCAGCAGCTGTTCAATGCCTTCCTGCAATGGCAGAGCAAGGCGTGCTAGCAGCGGCATTCTTCCCAAGTTCTGAGACACCAGCTTAAACCTTGACGGCAATGACGATGATTTTGAGTGTTTTGCCTAACAGTCTTTCGCTACGCGCGATCTCTTCAGGCCATGCAAAATGGCAAAGCGCCCCTAGCGGGCAAGAAGTCCAGTGAGAGCACTGACCCGCTAGCACTCCAATCGAGTGCAGACTTACTCGGGCGCTGCCTCGAGCTTAAGCCAAGGCCCCATTCGAAGGTGACTTCCCTTATCTTGAAAATGACAAGCCTTGCATCCGCGTCCACTTAGCACCGAGCCCAGCTGGATTGCAGTTGATCGATAGCATTGACCCCTATAGATCAAAATGTGACAATATTTGAGCTATAGGAAGGATCTCTATACCTCATGCCATGGAATTGGAAAATGCCCGGGTGGCCAGGCTTTCGGTATGATGCCTCGGCTCTCGAGCCACTGGAACGGCAATTTCTGCTGTCTTCCGGCGAGATTCTCGGAGCCGTGCATCATGTCAGCCACTCAGAACGCGAGCAACTCCGCATCGAGCTACTTAGCGATGAGGCAATGCAAACCAGTGCCATCGAAGGTGAGATTCTGGACCGGCTCAGCGTTCAGTCTTCGCTGCGCCGCCATCTGGGGCTGGCGCCTGACAGCTACCCAGCAAAGCCGCGGGAGCAAGGTGTCGCCGAGATGATGGTGGACGTCTATTCCAGCTTTGCAGGCCCGCTTTCTCACGAAACACTGTTTCGCTGGCACAATATGCTCCTGTCCCATGACCGCCGTCTTGAAGCCATCGGCGGCTACAGGCGGCACGCGGAAGCAATGCAAATCGTCTCCGGCCGACTTGACCGGCCGACAGTACATTTCGAAGCCCTGCCTTCGGGTCAGGTCCTGCGCGAGATGGAACGCTATGTTGGCTGGTTCAATACCACCGGGCCGGACGCTCCTGGGCCGCTCCCTGCCCTGACCCGGGCCGGGCTGAGCCATCTTTACTTCGAGAGCATTCACCCTTTCGAAGACGGGAACGGCCGTTTGGGCCGCGCCCTGGCCGAAAAATCTTTGGCGCAGAACCTTGGTCAACCAAGCCTCATTGCCCTTGCCTTCACCATAGAAAGGGAAAGGAGAGCCTATTACGACCAGCTCGAAGTGCACCAAAAAACGCTTGATGTAACAGCCTGGCTTGTCTGGTTCGCTGAGATCGTGCTGAAGGCTCAGCAGGTCACACTTGACCGGGTCGGTTTCTTCATCGGCAAGGCGCGCTTCTATGACAGGCACCGGGACCATTTGAACAGCCGGCAAGCCAAGGCAATCGCGCGGATGTTCAGAGAAGGCCCCGGAGGTTTCAAAGGCGGGCTGAGTGCTGAGAAGTACCTCAAGATCACCGGTACATCGCGGGCAACGGCAACCCGGGATCTGCAGGACCTCGTTGAAAAGAGCGCGCTCACCCGTACCGGTGAACGCCGCTATACGCGATATTGGTTGAATCTGAACGAAAAGGCCTAGGACCACGGACCGGTTCCGCGGCCTCTGCTAGTCCGCTGTATTTCTCAGGTGGCCAGTGAAAGAAACGTCCAGTCCGGCTTTCGTTTCAGATCGTTCAGAATTCTGCTGGCGAGCCCGGTATTATTGTTATCGTCATGTTCGCCGGTGTTTCCCAGCCGTCGGATGAATTCGAGAAACATGGGCTTGGACAAAAGATTGAAACTGATGCCCCCGGCGCCAACTGAGCCCAGGGCACTGCCTAAAAAATGCCCGCCCCGGCGACCACGTGGATGTTGAGGTTTGGCCAATCAGCCTGGTGCCCGATATCTAGTTTAAGACCCAGTGAAAGATCAGCTCTGTTTCTCTCTACGGCGAATTGTAGCAAGTAGATGCAATCGAGCCTCGCTTAAAGTTGGCCACGGCCAACTTCGCTATAAATGTCGGCATCGAGTTGTGATGCCTGGAGGTTAGAGCTGAAGAACTATCGGAGGTGGTCAGTTGGCAAAGTTCTTTCATTTCAAAATCATCTTGGCTAGAACGGCAAACTCTGTCCCGACAATATCGAAGGTTCCAAACTGCGGACTGAGTTGGCCATGGCCAACTGTTGCGTCACTTTTGATGCTTGGTTCACCACCAATCGCTGGAAGGAAGGAAATAATTACGGTTGCAGCTGTCTTGTCTGATGACCAGCAATGATCCTTGCCAAATATCCATCAGGGTTACGAATGCGACTGGCATTGCCTATCAGGTAATCGAGTGTTTTTAGCAGGTGGGTCCATCCCATCGAGGCGATGGCCTTAGCCAAAGTTCTTTCACTCAAAGCAATAAACCTCCCAAGAAGGTAAACCGTTTCTTGAAGCTGTGACAGAGATTTAGGAATGTCGGGGAAGAAGGTAGATACATTTTCGAGTGAGAACCAAATGTCGGAGGCATCCTCGGTGCGCACAAAATCCTGTTTGTTGGCTTTAGTTTCTTTTTTTATTTCTATTTTGTATGTTTCTACTTGGCGGACATTTCGACCGTCTGCGCCGGACATACTAATAGTTTTGGTAACTTGGCTAGAAGATACCGTGTCCTCAGAACGAAGTTCTTCGACCGTTGGGTTTGCTTTCGAAATGTTATCAGGTGAGCTGGACCGATTAGGGTAGGGGGCCTCCTTGGCAATTTCCAATAGCTGATGATGAACAGCACGGACGCCCTCCACTCCGAGCGTTACTCGCCGTAAGATCGTTTTGGCTCCTTCGACAACATCTATGGAGGCTTTGCCCAGTGTGTCGGCGCGGCGAAGGAGTTCTGCCCGCAGAGCCAATGCCTGTGCCCGCAGGCCGCGGATCTCTTCTTCTTCCGCTTTGATCTGCCGAGCCAGGCGGATAATCCGGTCCGCGGCCAACAGTAGCGGAGAAATGTCGATGCCATAGGCATCAATAATCTTTCCGCTTGCCCTAATTGGGAAACGCTTCCCAGTAGCGCTGTCTTTGCGTCTGACCAAACCAGCAGCCACGAGGCGATCGATATTTCGGCGAAGCTTCCGATCGCCCATACCATTTGCACGCTCGCAAATGGCGGCATTAGACGCAAATATGACAAGCAGCATCTCGTGCGCTACAGGAACTTCTGCGCCGGTCATTTGGTCCTGGCAGGGTAGGAAGCTGAGAAGCGTCGCTAGGACGGAAACATTGGTGTCTGTCAGGCCCAAGCGTTTGCGCGCGATTTTGAGTGCAAGCAAAAGATCCTTGCGCAGAACTGGACGGAATTCTGCTGCTTGAGTTCGGGCACAATCCAAGTGTGCCCCGGCACGGGGTGCCGCGGTCATTTTGGTTTCCATGTCGTTTCAGACGGCAAAAAGAAACCGTTCACCGAATTCGGTGTTGCAGTGATTCGATTTTGGAGGTACCAAGTAAGTGTCTAAGTTACAGGGACCCTCTGATAAGCTTCACCGCTGTCGGGGGGTTTCTTTTTACGCTCTGTCTGCCTCCTTGTGTTTCTGCTCGCTTTCATTAAGTTGGCCACGGACAACCTAATGAAAACAATTACTTAGCGCATTTTCCACTTTTTCAAACACGCCTATGTTCTAGTTTGGGTCCATTCTGAAAAAATCGTTTCAAGGTTTTCTTCAAGGAACCGAATGAATGCCTTACTGGACTTGTCGGCCTGTATTGTGATGCGGGCTTCCTTCGCTTTGAAGCTGACAGCGCCTCCGGAGATCTCTCCGCTCTGAGTAGGGGAGGGGGGGCGGCGAGCCGGTTGGCTGCCCTGGATCGCTTCAGCCTTCTGCATCGCCTTTATCAGGGCGATGAGGCGCTCGTTTGCATTAGTACAGCTTGATGGGATCATCTCGAGGATTGCGCCCTCTCCGAAACCGTTTTCGAGGGTCACCAGACGTCTCAGCTCATACCAAGGTCGGCGCCCGGAATCCCGGGCGGGTCCGATTGCACGGATCACAGAAGCCGGAACATCGCGTACAACGCTGATGAGCTTGCTGAGAGTGCCTTTGTCGACAACCAATGCTTCACAGATGTCCTGCCGGGTGAAACCTGCTTGCTCTAACTTGGCAGCAAAAACAGCTTGCTCAATAAAGCTACGCTGCAAGCGGGCTGAGTTTTCAAGCGCTTGAGATTTCAGGGCTTCCCGGAGATCCATATCCTTGATGAAGGCCTTGACCTTGATGCCAAGGGCGCGGCATGCGGCAATTCGGCGGCGACCATAAACCACTTCGTATCGCGGTCCATCGCCACGGCGGTAACGCACGAGGACCGGAAGCTCTTGGCCGGAGTCCCGAATGGATTCGACCAGGTCATCGAGGCCGTCCTGCACATCGAAGCGGTCAGCAATCTCGGAGTCAGCAATCTCGGAAACATCGATTTCCTGCGCTGATTGCGATGCAACCTGCGTCAGTACATCCGACATGTTTTTTAGCGACTTCGGCGCACCTTCTTTAGAAGGTGTAGGTGATGCCGCTGTAGAGTTATCTGCCGGTTTTTTCTCAGCCATTTGCTGTAGGCTTCTGGCAAGTAAATCACGCTTCATCGTCTACCTCCCGTCCCCAGGCTGTCTGGATCTTGCGTTCGATATCGTCGGCAACGCCGATTATGGATTCGATTGCCCGGTCATATGTTTTTCTGTTTTTTGAACCACTTAAGTCGACCTCAAAAACAGTCTTTTGAGCGAGCCCTGCGTCACTGACCGCAGAAGATTTCACGAACGGGGTCGGGATAACGCTGCTACCTAGGATTTCTTTAATCCATTCCGCAAGGTCTTGTTGAGCACTAATGGAGGTGTCGAAACGGGTCAGCAAGTAAGTGAAGTTATCATACGCTCCGATACCCCCATTTGAATGGAGGACCTCAAGGACGCCCGACGCCATGTCCAGAAACTGGCTGGCAGATGCCAAATCGACCCGTTCCGGAATGATGGTCATGAGAAGGGAAGTCGAAGCGCAGACCGCCGACATGGTGAGATACCCGAGCTGAGGCGGGCAATCGATCATCACAATATCATATTCATCCTCAACCTGGCGAAGCGCATCCCGGATTCGGTTGAAGAAGACTGGTTGCTCGCCACGACTCAATGCCGTAGGGGTTTCGGTTTCGAATTCAGACAGCATGATACCGCCAGGAACTAAATCCAGATTGGGAAAGTAGGACTTCCGCAGGACTTCTGTGATTGGAACGCGGTTTGTCTCGCCATCATTGTAACGGATGGCATCGTAGAGCGTCCCACCATGCCGGAAATCTAACTCAGGCTGGTAGCCAAAGAAGGTTGTGAGTGAAGCTTGCGGATCGGCATCGATAGCAAGGACTCTATATCCCCGAAGGGCCAAGCGCTGTACTAGATGTGCGGAAGTGGTCGTTTTACTGGACCCGCCCTTAAAATTTACTGTGGACCAGATTTGGAGTTTGTCACCATCACGCCGACCCGGCAAAAAATGCAACGGATCCTTGGCATTTTGCGCAAGGATCTTCCTAATTTCGAGTATGTCTTCTGCGGTATAGGACCGTTTGTTACCAGGGCCTTGCTCGACCTCTGGTAGCTTGCCATCGAAATGAGACTTCCGGAGGTATCCGTCACTCACCCGAAGCAGATGAGCCACCTCTGAGGAGGAGAACGTCCTGAGGTGTTTCTCTTCTTTAGGTGCTAGGAACAGCTTCGACATGGCGTCGAGTGCTTCCGAGAGCCTGCTGGCGTCCGCTCGAAGCTTGCTGTGCAATACTGCGTCCATAGTTACTGCCCGTTTTTTGACCTTCTTAGTTCCGTTACTGCCCGGTACGGGCTGATCCACGAAGTGGAGAAACGGCAGTTGAGGCCATATTTGCTTTTTCTCGTTACAGCTATGACCTCATGGCACTCGAATCTCAAGGAAAAATTGGAGCGGTCTAAGATAGGAATACGCGGAAGTTCTGCCGACAACTGGTGGATCTCCTGCAGACTATAGTTGCAAGGTGATTGGTAAGGTGTTGATTTGGAGAAGAAAAGGCATCCACAGCTTATCCACAGGGTGGGCAGAGCTGGTAACTTCCCAGCTTGAGACCATCAGGTAGGGCTGTAACGCAAATAAGAGGCGTCCGTACGTAATACCAAAACAACCGTGTCTCAGTTGCTACATGTTTCACTCAGTCTTAGGCCATGTCGAAATGGCTGAGTCAGGCCTAATTCCGTTTCGACGCCACGTCATTCTGCCTGGATTCGGGCGGTACAGAAACGAAAAGGGGGCTGCCGGTTCATCCGGACGACAACCAAAGGTTCACTTGAGTACTGCCTGTCGCCCCCAAGTCCTCAATCTGGACGAAGGTGGGCTAGGCATGGGGGAAAACACACGCTTAGTCGGTGAAGGGCATAGAAGGATTTTCTTGCCTCTTTAGAGGATACTTCATGGAGTTGTCCGATCCAGGTCGATTTTCAGTTTGATGTGTCAGTTTCAAACGGAGGTTTGAAGGCGCGTGCGAATTTCAACCATTCGCCCGGGCTACCAGCTGTCCCCCTTGTTTCCTTGTTCCGGCCGGTGCGGCAGGGGCGGGTGCAGTGGCGCTGAGCGCAGTTCTCGCGCGGAGGCCCGCCGGGAAAGACGAAATCGCTTGAGTAATGTGCAAAATGACTACAATTTGCACATATGATCCGGACCCTATCTGAAACCAAAGGCAGCGGCACAGATGCCGGAAAAGGCCCCTATGATGGTGAAACCGGGGAGGAGGACCTGTGGTTCCTGCCCGGACCGCCGGAGGAGGAGCCGGACTTTCTGCCGCCGCTGCCGCGCGCCGAGCCGGATGAGCGGGCGCAGGTCGCCAAGTGGCAACAGGCGCAGGCGGCGGAGGCGCTGCATCTGGCGCAGACGGCGGCGCGGTTCGGGGCGCTGGATGAGCGGTTGCGGCGCGGGCCCGAAGGCTGGCGCTTGCCGAGGCGTCCGGGCTCAGCTGGCTGTCCGGCGACCGGATCTCCCCCGACAGGCTGGGGCTGTGGCAGGCGATGCGGGTCAGCGCGGCCGGCGATGATACCGCGGCGCTGCAGCGCACCGCCTGGGCGTTCCGCCGCCTGTCGGGCGGACCCGGCCCAGGGGCGGATATCGCCGGGTTTCTGGGCCGCCATGACGCCCCGGGCGAAGATCCCTTGTCCGGCAGGATCGCCGGGTGGAATGCCATCATGAAAACCGCATCCGCCCTGCATCCGATCGTCCGCGCGTGCTTTGCCTTTCACCTCTGGCGGATGGCGGGGATCGGGCCAGAGGGCGACGTTCTGGAGGGCGCGGTGATCGCTGCGCGCATGTCGGCCGGCGAAGGGCAGGGCGGCGCCCTGTTTGCGCCGGTGCTGATGAGCGGGGCAGGGGGGCTGCGCGGCGGCGGCGAGCCGCAGGAGCGGCTGCACCGCTGGCTGCAGGCGGTGGACCAGGGGGTTCTCCGGGCAATGCGGCATCTGGATCAGCTGGACCAGTGGGAGAGCGACGCCCGCAGCCGCGCCAAATCCCTGTCGGGCCGTACACCGCCGCGATTGATCGAGGTGTTCCGCAGCTGGCCGCTGGTAACAGCCCCGCTGGCCGAAGAACTGAGCGGCGCCAGCCGCGCCGCGGTGCAAAGGAACATTGCCTGGTTCGAGGCGAAGAACCTGGTGCAGGAGGTGACGGGGCAGGGGCGGTTCCGCGTCTGGCGGGCGTCCCTGAGCGGCGTGGCCTGAGCGGGATTACGGGCTTGAGCGCCGCTGCTGCCCAACAGCACCGGATTTGGCTGCGAATTTCCAAGCCGCCGCAATGGCGGGTTTGTGCGGCCGGGCAGTGGGGCTGCACTATTGCGTTCCTTCGCCTTCTGAAAACCGCTATCGGCAGATATGGATACCTGGGTTGTCATCTCCTTCATTGCCGTGCTGTTCTTCCTGATCGGCACGGCGGAGCCTTTGGCCGCGCGGCTGCGGCTGCCGTACAGCGCCATCATTGCCGTGATCGGCATCGTGCTGGGCCTTGGCGCCAGCTTCTTTTTGCGCACCGAACTGACCGATGCGCTCAACCCCGTGGCGGAGGCGATCCTGGGGCTTCCGATCCAGGCCGAGATCTTTATCTATGTTTTCCTGCCGACCCTGCTGTTCCAGGCCACCATCGGAATGGACCTGCGCGAGATGGTCGGTGACGGCGTGCCCATCATCGTTCTGGCGGTGATCGCCGTTGTGGCGGCGACCGGGCTGGTGGGCTATTCGCTGCACTGGGCGAGCAGCCTGCCGCTGACCGCCTGCCTGCTGGTCGGCTCCATCGTCTCGACCACCGACCCGTCGGCGGTGGTCAGCATCTTCCGCTCGATTGCCGCGCCACAGCGCCTGACCCGGATCGTCGAAGGCGAAAGCCTGCTGAACGATGCGGCGGCAATTGCGCTGTTTGGCCTGTTCCTCGGCTTCGTGATGGTCGGCGTTCCCGATCCCTCGATGCAGGAGGCGCTGGCTGGCTTTCCAATGCTGATCCTGGGCGGCGCGCTGACCGGCTGGCTGGCAACAAGGGCGGCGGTCTGGGTCATGAGCCTGTTTGCGGATTTTATACTGGCGCAGCTGTCGGTTTCGGTCGCCTTGCCCTATCTGGCCTATGTCATTGCCGAGCAGGTGCTGGGCGCCTCCGGGGTCATTGCGGTGGTGGCGGCGGGGCTGTCGCTGCATCTGGCGGCGCCGGGGCGGCTGACGCCGCAAGCCTGGACCAAGCTGTGCGAGAGCTGGGACCTGCTGGCGCATTGGGCGGGGGCGATGATCTTTGTGCTGGCGGCGCTGTTCATCCCGCGCCTGCTGCAGGAAATCCGGCTGACGGATTTCGGCCTGATTCTGGTGGTGATCGCGGCCGCCGTCGCGGCCCGCGCGCTGATCCTGTTTGTGCTGATGCCGGCACTGAGCTGGTCGCGGCTGTCGCCTGCCATCGACCGCAGCTACCGCGCAGCCATCCTGTGGGGCGGCCTGCGGGGGGCGCTGACGCTGGCGCTGGCGCTTGCGGTGACCGAAAACGCGCTGATCCCGCATGAGACCAAGCGCCTTGTTGGCATTCTCGCCACCGGCTTCGTCATGTTCACCCTGCTGGTTCAGGGCACGACCCTGCGCTGGGTGGTCGGCCGGCTCGGGCTGGACCGGCTCTCTGCCTTTGATGCGGCGCTGTCGCAGCAGGCGGTTGCGGTCGCACTGCAGACCGTGCGCGAAGAAGTGGCCGGCGTCACCCAAAGCTACCGGCTGAACCATGAAACCGTGCGCGACGAGGCCAAGCAGTTCGGCACCTGGCTGGACGAGGCGGTGCGGGCGGCGGAGGAAACCACCGGCATTCTGGACAAGGACCGGGTCAAGCTGGGGCTGATTTCGCTGGCCGCGGCGGAGCGCGAAGCGGCGCTGCGCCAGCTGCGGGAGCGGCTGATTTCCGCCCGCGTGACGGAGCAGCTGATCACCGGTGCCGACCGGCTGATCGAAGCCGTCCGGACCCAGGGCCGCTCCGGCTACCGCAGGCGTGCGCGGGGCATGCTGGCCTATGGCCGCGGCTTCCGCCTGGCACTGGCGCTGCACAACCGCCTGCGGGTGCCGGTGCTGCTGGACAGGCTGACGGCGGACCGGTTTGAATACATGCTGGCGCAGCGGGTCATTCTTGGCGACCTTGGCGCCTTTGTCGACAGCCGCATCCGCCGGATTCACGGAAAACGCGTGGCCCAGCTGCTGCACGGGATGCTGGCCCGGCGGTCGGAAGCGCTGGAGGCGGCCCTGGAGGGGCTGCGGCTGCAGTATCCCGGCTATGCCGAAGAGCTGGAGCGGCTGTTCATCCGGCGCGCGGCGCTGCGGTTTGAGGAGCGCGAGTACCGGACCCTGCATGAAGACGGGCTGATCGGCACCGAAGTGCTGACGGCCCTGCTGCAGGACCTGCTTGCCCGCCGGGCGCAGCTGGACAGCCGCCCGCGGCTGGACGTGGCGGTGCAGCGCACCGAGCTGATCCGCAGGCTTCCCTTCTTCGAAGCGCTGGACCGGCGCAGCCGCCGGCAGCTCCTGCGCAGCCTGAAGACCGTCCATGTCAATGCAGGCGGCCAGCTGCCGGACCAGGGCACCGGCAGCGTCTATTTCATCGCCTCCGGCGCGCTGGAGCTCAGGCGGGCAGGCCGGGTGACCCGGCTGGGGCGGGGCGACATGTTCGGCCATGCCGCGTTGCTGACCCCCGGTGCCCGCTTAGCCCAGGCGCAGGCCCGCGCCATCGCTCCGTCTGTGCTGCTGGAACTGCGCGAGACGGAGTTCCGCAAGCTGCTGGACCGCAGCGAGGCCTTGCGGGAGGCCGTGCAGGCGAGCCTGAGCGGTCAGAGGCCCGGCCCGGTTTTCCTGCCTGGCGCCGTTCAGAACCCGGCGGACTGACCGGCACGGACGCTTCAAAGCCTGGGACCGGGGCCTGCCGCGGCGGTTCCGCCAGAACGGCCACCTGTGCCCCCGGACGTGCGCCTGTCCGCTTTGCCAGCCCAATCATCCGGGCTAAGATTTGATCAGCGGGCCTTGGCGGCGGTTACGGGTTCGCATGGCCCGCCGCCGGGGGTCGCATGGCAGCAATTCATACCGGCCCCGGCTGGGCCTTTATTGCGGAGCGCCCCGATGGCTAAGACCAAATACATTATCGATACCGATATTCAGGCCAAGGCGAAGGTCACGATCATTGATCATGCCAAGCTGCAAAAGATGAGGAAGGGGGAGAAAGGCGTCCTGTTCGGAAAGCACTCGCCGGATTTGAAGCTGATGAACGCCAGTTTCGAATGGGATATGGACGGGAAGACCAAGAAAGCCGTCGGCCTGTCTTCGGTCACCCTGTCGATCCGCTACACCGGCCAGATCTACCTAAGCAAAGCCATAGATAAGAAATCCAAGTGCTTTTCCCTGGTCAAGGCGCATGAGGAGGAGCACCAGAAGATCTGCGTCAAGGGCGTCAAGGCGATGAATTCCGCCTGCCAGAAGATCCTGCAGAAACACACCGATGCGATGCTGCGCAAGTACAAGGGCGATTATGACGCCTTTGCCCAGGCCGAGGCGAAAGCCGCCCGGAAGGTGGCGATCGATGCCTACAAGGAAATCGATGACGGGCCGTTCTACAAGGTCGCCGTCAAGAGCCTGTCGATCGACACCGCATCGAATTACGCCAAGATCTCGCCCCACTGCTCGCAATTCGGGTGAGGGTGCAGAGGACCGCGCCCGCGGCTGAGGGAGCCTGATGATGACCGGCCATTCCGGCGGAACGCCGTGACCGGCCTGCAAAGCCTGGGAACGGTCATTCCCAGGTCTTGGCCTTCAGCCCCTTCCTGACCTCGGCGCGCAGTTCGCCCTCGATTTTCTTCACGTTGCTTCTGCAGAAGGTCTCGAAGGCCATATCAGTTACCGGATCGCGCTGCAGTAACTTGGCAATGCGTTCCCCAAGTTTTTTCTGGTCCATTTTCCCTTTGAGCGTGGTGGCATTCTGTTCGAGATACATGTGAACAGGTCTGCGACTGCTGTCAGACAGCAGGATCTTTTGGAGAATTTTGCTGGTTCCGCTGACGCCAGACCGCACGAACAGCTTGACCAGGACTTTGCTGGCGAGTTCCTTGTAAGCTTGCGAGGAAAACCGCTTCACCACGTTCTCGCCAAGCGCTTTAATCTCCTGCTCCAAGAGGCGGTCGGTCAATTTAGGTATCAGGGGCGATTTCGAGATCAGCCTCGTCGCCAATCTTGCTGCGACTCTGTTGCGGAGGATGTATTCAGCCAGTTTGGGAGCGACATATCCGCTGATGAACCTCGCAATAGTTGCGCCCGCACCGCCGGCGATTCCGCCCCGGAGCATGGCTTTGCCGATAGCCTTTGCTGAGCTCTTGTTGGTCACCGGGTCGCCAGCGATTACCTTGCCGATCTGGTTTGCACTCTCGGCAATGACCGCCGTGCCGGCGCCGATTCCGGTGCCCCAGGCAACTGTCGCCACAGCGGTGGCCGGAGCGGCAAGGGTCATCGCCGCGGCGCCGAATATGACGAAATTGATGTCTCGCACGAGGGAAAGGCCGGTTTTCCAGCCTTCGGCGGTGCCAACCACATCACTGAGCCAGTTGCCGAGACCGGTGCGGTACATGTTGATCTGCTTTTCAGCAAGCTTCATGCTGAATTCGAAGTGCTTGTAATCCCGCCTTTTGACGGTTTTTTCCAGGTTGGCGACAGCGCCGTTGGCCATCGCCTGCAAGGCCACCGGGCCGTCGCCGGACCGGATCAGGAACGAGATGATGAAATGCTCGTCGTCCAGGTCGTTTTGCATTTTGTGCCGGTATTTGGCGCTGTCCAGCTCCCGCTTCATCCGCTTCAGGCTCAGGTCCATGGCCCTGTTCAGCGCCGCTGTGGACTGCTTCCATTCCTTTTCGGACAGCGGGTACTGCTTGTTGCCGACCTTCATGACATAGCATTTCGCCTTTGGGTCCGGCGTATGCACGACCATGCCTTTCTTGAGCGGCTGCTTTTTCCGGTACGCCGCCGCCGCGGGTTTGTTCTTGGGGTGCTGGAGGAGGACTTTCAGGTCCTTGACCTTGTACTTCTTTGCAATATCCTCGAGCGTTTCGCTTTCCTTGACTTTGTGCTGAATCCACATGACCGGGCTCCTTCCGCCGGCGGCTGACCGCTCTGCGGTACAGGAGGCCGCCGGGTCCGCAGTCTAGCCCCTTGGCGGCCGCGGGCCTGTGACGCGCGTCACAGCGCGGGCATATGCGGAGAAGGGCGTCAGCCCGCCGCGGCAATTCTTGCCAGCCCGGCCGGGTCCAGAAGGATGATCCAGCCGTCAGCCAGGCCGATCAATCCCGCCTTCTGCCATTTGCGCAGGCAGCGGTTCACGTTCTCCCGCGATCCGCCGATCATGTCTGCGATCTCGGATTGCGACTGGGCCAGCCGTTTTGCCGGCCTGGCGCCGCCGCCGGACGCCAGGCGCAGCAGGGTCCGGGCCAGCCGGGGCGGCAGCTGGAGAAAGGCGATTTCCATCATCCGTTCGTCCGAGCGGCGCATCCGCGCGCACAGCAGTTCGATCAGCCTGACGGCCAGGTCCGGAGCGGTCTGCAGGACTTGCAGAAAGGCGTGCCGTTCGAGAATGAGCAGCGTGCAATTGGTCAGGGCATGCGCGTCTGCGCTGCGCCCGCCGCCGTCCAGCAGGGCGATTTCGCCGAAGACGTCGCCCTGGTTGAGATCGGTCAGGACGACATCGCGTGCGGTGGGCGCCATCGCGCTGATCCGCACGGTGCCGCGGGCGATCGCCATCATGCTGTCGCCTGGCGAGCCGCAGCGGAAGATCTGCGCGCCGGCCTCATGCCGGCGCAGATGCGCGCGGGCGGCCAGGCCGTGCAGCACCGTCCTGTCGAGCCCGGCAAACAGGGCGCTTTGTGCCAGCAGCGCAGCTTTGGCGGCGAGGCTTTCCTCCGTCATGGTCGTCACAATCCGCGTTTGGCGCCGGAAATCCGGCGATTCCGCATTTCATTTGGTCATCCCCTAAAACTAGGCCATTATGGGCATCTGATCATCATGCTGAAGCGGTCTTGGCGAAAACGCGGGGGGTGCATGTTGAGGAAAGCGTTTCTGATTTTTGCCAGTGCTCTGGCTGCTGCCGTTGCGGTGAGCAGCGCAGCTGTGGGCCAGCAGGGTGGGTCCTGCCAAACAACCGAAGCGAGCGATCCGCCGCGGGTCATTCTGAGCTGCGCGAACGGGCTGGTCATTGAGGCGGAAGCCCCGGGCGCAGGCGCATCCGGATTCCGGCTGCCGGCCCTGCAGGCGCCGCCCGTGTCGGTCGATGTGACCAGCCGGGGCGTGTTGGTCACGCTGCCGCCCGGCAAGGGGCCATTTCAGATCATGACCCCGCACGCCATCGTTTCGGCGCGCGGCACCCTGTTCGTTGTGGACGTCACTGCAGCCGGCACGGCGGTTTTCGTCGTTGAAGGGCTGGTCGAAGTGCGCCGCCTGGATGGCAGCGATCCGGTGGAGCTGGGCGGGAGCGACGGGGTCACGGTGTCGGCGGGAACGCCGATGGAGGTGAAGCAATGGCCCGCTGAGAAGGTTTCGGCACTCCTGATGCGCTTTGGGCGATGAAGTCGCGGCTGCCGCTTTGGGCTGCAGCGGCGGCGGTGATCGCCGCCTGGGCCTGGGCCGGGCTGCTGGGGGTTCACCATATCGCGGGGCGCGCCAGCGCCCTGGACCGGGCCGAGGCGGTGTTCGCCGACTGGCGGCTGCTGATCGCCGGGCCGCGCCCCGCGCCCCGGGACGTGACGGTTGTTGCGCTGGATGATGCCACCGTGGCGGCGGCCGGCGGATACCCGGTCAGCCGCAGGGCGCTGGCGGAGCTGGTCCGCGCGATTGCAGCGGGCGGCGCCAGGATGGTGGCGCTGGACCTGCTGCTGGCCGACGGGACCGAAGCTGACGGCGAGCTGGCGCGGGCATTGGAGAGCCTTCCGGCGGTGATCGCGTCAGCCGGGCTGTTCGGCCCGGACGAAGCCGGCCGGTCGGCGGTGCCGAAGACCTCCGGTGAAATCAGGCCGCGGCCGGAGTTTGCCGCCGCCGCCTCGGTGGGGCTTGCCAATATCTCGGCCGATGCAGGCGGCACGCCGCGGCACCTGCCATTGGTGTTCGAAACTAGTGAAGGCCTTGCCCCGTCCTTTGTCCTGCAGGCGGTTTCGCTGTTCCTCGGCGATGCCGTGCCGCTGGTGCCAGGCGGCGCGCGGGTGGCGGGGGAGGTCCGGCCGATGGACATCGCCTGGCATCTGCCGCTCCGGTACTACGGGGCGCGCGGCACGGTCAGGACAGTCAGCGCGCAGGCGCTCTTGGACGGGGCGGAAGCCGGCCTGGACGGGCAGCTGGTGCTGCTGGGGGCGACGGCAACTGCGGTCGGCGACCGTTTCAGCGTGCCCTTTGACCAGGTCATGCCGGGGGTCGAGATTCTGGCGACCGGCATTGCCAATTTGCTGCACGGCTCTCAGCTGGTGCGCGACGGCCGGGTGCGGCGGCTGGATGCGGCGGCCACGCTGGCGCTGGCGGCCTGCGGCGTTCTGGCGGTATCGCTGCTGCCGCTGGCGGCGGGAAGCACGGTTTTCCTGGGCCTGCTGGCGGGTTGGGCTGCTGCGGCCGCGCTCCTCTTCGGCAATGGCTACTGGTTCAGCCTGGCGCTGCCGCTTGCCGGTGCGGTGCCGCCGGTTTTGTGCCTGGTTCTGGTGCGCCAGATGTTCGACCGGAGGCAGGCCAAGCTGCAGGTGATGGCCCGGCAGGCCCTGGGCCTGTTTCACGCTCCGGCTCTGTCCCGCCGGATTGCAGATGATCCGGCCTTTCTCAAATCGCCGCGCGCGCAGGACGCCGCGATCATGTTCGTCGATCTGGGCGGGTTTACCGGCACCTCCGAGCGCCTCGGGCCGGCCGCGACCCGCGACCTGCTGAAGGAGTTTCACCAGCTTGTCGTGGAGGAAGCCGACCGGCTGGGCGGCGTTGTGCTGGATTTCATGGGCGACGGCGCCATGATCGGCTTTGGCATTCCGGACCCGGGGGCGGAGGATGCGGAGCAGGCGCTGCGGGCAAGCTTCGGCCTGGCAAGCCGTATCCGGTCCTGGATTGCGGATTCGCCGGAATGCGCAAGCCTGAAGGGAATGCGGGTGGGGGTGCATTGCGGCCCAATCATCCTGTCGCGGCTGGGTCATGAACGGCAGCAGCAGATTTCGGCCTCCGGCGATTGCGTGAATGTGGCCAGCCGCCTCATGGAGGTCGGAAAAGCGCATGGGGCGGCGATCACCGCGTCGTCCCGCCTGCTGTCGCGTGCAGGCCGGACGGCGGCAGACCTGCCCCGGCCGGATGTGACGAAGCCGGTCGAGATCCGGGGGCGCCGCGGAGACATCGAAGTTGTAATGTGGATGCCGGCCTAGGATCAGGAATCATAACCAGTAGATGACGGTTGCTGCGAGGGCGATGGCTGAGAGGAAGACTTTCGGACAGCGGTCATAGCGGGTTGCCACGCGCCTCCAGTTCTTGAGCCTGCCGAACATGATCTCGATGCGATTCCGCTTCTTGTACAGGTGCTTGTCATATTTGACCGGGATCTTGTGCTGCTTTCGGCCGGGGATGCAAGAGCGTATCCCTTTGTTTGGGATTGCCAACTTATTTGCGGATGATTGAAAAGTTGTGGGACCCTTGTCAATCAGGCGGCTATTTCAGTCGCATAGGTATTCCAGAGGTCGAAAGCATCGGTCCTGGCGTGGAGGTAAGAGATGGTGGAGAGTCGATAGCGGCGGGGGCGGAAGATCGTGTTGATTTGATCGTGAGCGGCGAGGAACCTCTGGGATTGCCCGGGTGACGTGAAGCGGCCCATCAACTTCTCGCGTATCCGGGTTGGCCTGTGCGATCCCTCAATCCGGTTGTTCAGGCCCTTGTGCGCACGATGATCGGCACCCAATGCAAGGTCCTGGATCGGCTTGAAATAGCTGCGCAACTTGTCCGTGATTATGACACGCGCCTCACCGAACCGGTTGATCAGCCTTGCCAGAAACCGCCTTGCAGCCTTGGCGTTCCGCTGCGGCTGAACGAAAATGTCCAGCACGTCGCCGCTCGCGTCGATCGCCCGCCAGAGCCAGTATTTCCGGCCGCAGATCGGGATGACCACCTCATCGAGATGCCATTTTTCGGCTGCACCGGGCCTGTCTCGCCGGATGCAATCGGCAAAATGGTGGCCAAAGCGGTTCAACCGTTGCCGGATTGTTTCCCGACTGACCAGCACGCACGTTCGGCGAGGAGATGCTCGACATCGGCAGTGCTGAGCGCAAAGCGATGGTAGACCCAGACGGCATAGGCGCTGATCTCGCGCGGGAAACGAAAACCCTTCATGCGTGAGGCGTAACCAGTTCAGAACGCGCAAAGAAGTTGGCAATCACACCAGCATCCACGATGCCGACAGACAGACCAGCATCGGCCATGGCAACGGCGATGTTCGCGGTGACGGTGGATTTGCCTACGCCGCCCTTGCCGCTGCTGATGGGGATCATGCGGGGGGAGTGAGGTTTGTTCACGTTGCGCCATGACGGTCTTCTTCATTCTGTGCGCCGAACGCCGGACCACGATAACTGCCACACAGCTTGTCGATATCAGCGTTTGCCAACTGCACCGCCATGCAGGCGCAATAGGCCGTGCCCCCTGAGGTCCCAAAGTGGCTGCAGTCCCGGCAAGTGCCAAACGCGGGCACACCCCTTTGGCCAGCCAGCGCGGAGGCCAGTCTCGACAGCGTGTCAAGAAACCGATCGCGCTCTGCAGTTTCCAATTGCTTGATCACGCCTACTAGATCGCGGAGCGGATCGTAGGCCAGCATCTCATAGGCCGTTTCGGTCAAGTCGAAGCACACGCTGCGGCCGTCTCTCTCCGAGCGCCGCCGCGTAATCAGACCCCGGCTCTCGAGCGACTTGATGATCTGAGAGGCTGTGCCCCGCGTCGTCGCCTGGAAGCTGGCGAAGCTCGATGGGGTGCGCGTGCTGCCATTGGCACGCGCAAAGAAGCGTAAGCAGGTCCACTGCGCTGCTGTTAGTTCGGAGCGCCCATCTTCGATCCTTGTCGACCGGCCGACATGGGTTAGCAGTTCCGCAATGCGATCCGGTGTCTGGAACTCATCAATCATGCCATACTGGTATCGAATCTAAACTATTTTGACAATAGCGATGCGGTTATAATAGTATCGTTTCAAAATCAATGACGGTAACCTATGGACAAGCATATACGGAACTGGGGAAGCCGCGCGCACCGCGTACGTAGTACGGACATGCTGACTGCGGACGAGGAGCGCTATCTGGTCCGAGCCTGGCAGGAACATGGCGACAGCCGCGCGCGCGACAGGTTGATCAACGCTTTCGCGCCCATGGCTGCATCAGCTGCAAAGCGGTTTAAGCCGGGTTCCGGAGAGGCCGACCCGGATTTGGTCCAGCAGGCAAACATTGGACTGTTGAAAGCCGCAGATCGCTTTGATCCTGATCGCGAAAATCGTTTCGCGACCTATGCGGTCTGGTGGGTGCGTGCGGAGGTGCAAGCCTACAAAAGGGCGAACATGTCTATTGTCAAGCCGCCCAATTCCCCGCAAATGCGCAGGGCGGCCGTACAAATTGCGGCCCTTGATGCGGAGACGGCAGCCAATCCCCGGATCGACCGCGCGGAAGCCGACGCGCGGCTCGCCGCTTCGCTTGGCGTCGACGCCAAGCGGGTGGATGAGTTGCGAGCACAAGTCACGAGACGGGACCACTCCCTGAATGTCCCCACCTTCGGTGATGAGAGCGAGGATCGTATCGCCCTCCTGGTCGATCCGGAAAGTCTCCAAGATCCGGCTCCCCTGCAGAGGTTGGAGACAGCGGTGCTGCGCCGCAAGCTCGTCGAATTGCTATCCGCCTTGCCAGATCGTGAACGCGACATCGTCGTCGCGACGCAGCTCCACGACCCTCCTGCAACCTTGGAAAGTCTCAGTACGCGATACGGTATTTCGAGGGAACGCGTCCGGCAGCTGCGCGAACGTGGTTTCGAGAAATTGCGGAAGGCCATGCGCCAACGAGACCTGACGCCGAAGAGCTTCTTGTAGGGGATTGCCAACTTGTTTGCAGAGCGGTGCCTGGTTAGGCGTTGAGTATAAATATACCGTCCGCCATGCCCCGCCTGAAAGGCTACCGTTTTCCTCGTGAGGTCGTGGCATATGCCGTCTGGGTCTACCATCGCTTCGCGCTCAGCACTGCGGATGTCGAGGATCTTCTCGCCGCTCGGGGTATGATGGTCAGCCGGGAAACGATCGGGTAATGGGTAAACCGTTTGGGGGTCCACTTCGCCGGTTGCATCAGGCGTGACAGACCGGTCGCAGTCGACAAATGGCATCTCGATGAGGTCGTCATCCCGATCAATGGAAGAAAATACTGGCTCTAGCGGGCGATCGACGCGAGCGGCGACGTGCTGGACATTTTCGTTCAGCCGCAGCGGAACGCCAAGGCTGCAAGGCGGTTTCTGGCAAGGCTGATCAACCGGTTCGGTGAGGCGCGTGTCATGATCACGGACAAGTTGCGCAGCTATTTCAAGCCGATCCGGAACCTTACGCCGGGCGCGGATCATCGCGCACACAAGGGCTTGAACAACAGGGTCGAAGGATCGCATAGGCCAACACGATAACGCGAGAAGCTGGTGGAGCGGTTCAAATCGCCCCGACAAGCACAGAAATTTCTGGCTGCCCATGATCAGATCAACACCGTCTTTCGCCCGCGCCGCTATCAACTCTCCGCCATCTCAGATCGCCATGCCAGGGCCGACGCGTTCGATCTCTGGCATGGCTATGCTGCCGAAATGTTCGCCTGACAGGCAGAGCTCTCGCTCCTCTCAATCAGGAGAAAACAAGTTGGCAATCCCTGGCTGAGGTCGACGGGGTGCCGGGCAAGACGCGCTGCTGCGGGTGCAGCCGGGTCAGGCCGGGTTTCCGATGCGGATGACTTCCAGGTGTTCGGGCACCCGCGACGGGCGGCCCAGTTCATGCGCGAGACGCCGCCGGAGCGCGTCAGAGGCTTCGGGCTCGCCATGCGTCAGATATGTCATGGCAGGCGCCGGGCCAGAAGCCATCCAGCGCAGCAGCTCATCGGCGTCGGCATGGCCTGAGAAGGTCTGGAGCTGGGCGATCTGGGCACCGATGTGATAGTCCTGCCCGAATATGCGCAGGCGGCGCTCGCCTGCGGCCAGAGAGGCGCCGCGAGTGCCGCCCGCCTGATAGCCGGAAAGCACAATCATGGTCCGAAGGCGGCGGCCGAAGTTCACCACGTGATGCAGGATGCGCCCGCCGGTGATCATGCCGCTGGCCGAGATGATGACCATCGGGCCTTCGCGCGTGTTCAGTTCCCTGGACTGGGCTACTGAATTGATCCGGACAGGGAGCTGAACACGCGCGCAGTCCTGCTGGGCAATCCGGTGCTCGGCGCAGTGGCGGGCATAGATGTCCGTGGCATCCGTCGCCATCTGGCTGTCGAGGAATACGGGAACCCGCGGAATGCGGCCGGCCGTCATCAGACGGGAGAGCAAGTATATGATGCCCTGCGCGCGGCCGACGGCAAAGGCGGGGATCAGCACGATGCCCTTCTGCTTCAGAAACGGGGCCAGGATACCAGCCAGTTCGTCTTCTGGGGAAATGGCAGGGTGCAGGCGGTCGCCGTAGGTCGACTCGCAGACCAGCACATCGGCGCCTGCAAAAGGTTCCGGCGGCGGCATCAGCGGATCGCGGTCCTGGCCGAGGTCGCCGCTGAAATGCACCGTCTTGCCGCCGGCCCTGACCCGGATCTGACCAGTCCCCAGCAGGTGGCCCGCCCGGATGAATTCGGCGCTCAGGCCGCCGCCGAGATCCAGTTGCTTGCCGAAGGGGTGGGCCCGGAACCGGCGCAGCGCCGCCCGGGCGTCCGCTTCAGTGTCAATGAGCGTTCAAAACTGGCTCTGACTCAGTTTTGGTGCAACTTCGGCCTCCCTCAGATCAGAGCGCTTGAACGAGCCGCGCTTTGAGCAGGTCGATGTTCGCCCTTCCATACATCTGGCGTTTGAGCGTCTTGAGGCGGTTAATCTGCCCTTCAGTCTGCCCGTTCGACCATGGTTCCCGAAGCGCCGCGGCGACGGCTGCCTGATCGCGCCGCAGCCCGCGGGCAAAGGCACCGAGCAGCCCGTCTTCCGCTTCATTCAGCCA
>NZ_LYUZ01000106.1 GCF_001679925.1 Leisingera sp. JC1
CGCCCGGCCAAGGCGTCTGCGCCCTGCCGGGCCTCGCCCGGTCCCTCCGCCGCAGGCAGCGCCCCCCGGCGATGGGCCTGGAACAGGGCAAAGTCATCGCGCTCCGACGGCAGATGCACCACCAGCTTCTGCCCGGCGGCAAACAGATCATCCTGAACAACCGACAACCGGGCCGGACCGGGCGGGCCCGCACGCCTTGGCAGAAAATCCGGCGGCCCCGGCAGCGACCGGCGGCTGCCGCCCTGCCCCTCCTCCCTGAGGCGCAGCAGCATCGGTGCGCGGCGCAGATTCAGCATGGCCCGGTTTTGCGCCTGCCGCCGGGCCGGTGCCGCCACTGCAGCTTCGCTCTGCGGCATCATGGTCAGGCGGGCGTCTTCCTCTATCCCGCGGTTCAGCGCCCAGAACACACCTGCTGCGGCGGCAGCCGCCAGCGCGGCGCCGCCCGCGCTCAGCCTGGCCAGAAGCCGCCGCCGCCGTCTGGCCGCCGCCTTGGCTTTCGCCCTCTGAAAGACCGGATCAACCCGGATACCCATCGCTGCCTGCCTAGCGGAACACGCCGCCCAGGGCAGACCCGGGCGTGATGGTCTGGGTCGGCTGATTTGACGGTGCCTGTGCAGGCGCTGCCCGCCGCACTTGGGCCGGCCGGCTGCCGCTGCTGCTGCCGTTTGCGCGCGCGGCTGCGGCCACCGGGCGGGCACAGGCAACGTCATCCTGGCTGATAATCAGGCGGAACAGCTCTGCCGTCGCCTCCGGATTGGCGGGGCTGCCCCCGCCTGCCGCCCCGAAATACCGGCGCGCTGCGGCTTGCGACCCGCGTCCCCAATCGCCGTCAATCCGGCTGGTATAGCACCCCATGCGGGCCAATTCGCTTTGCAGCGCCTGCGTCAGCAGCGGTGCCGGCGGATCGAACGCGCCGGCAGCAACCAGACTGCCGAACAATTCCGGATCGCTGCTGCGCAGACGCTGCCGTGCTGCCAGGTTGTCATATGCAATTTCACTGCCCTGCAGGTCCGCCGGGTCCTGCGCCGCCGCGAAATCCGCACCGCCCGCACCCTCAATCAGCCCAACGATGACAGAGGGCTGCGGCAATCCCTCCGCCCGCGGCAGGGCAGCAAACTGCGGCGCCTGTGGTGTTACGGCTGCGCCGGTCCCCCGCAGGCCGCTTGCCGGCACGGAAACAGACTGGACCGCAGCAACCGGACGGACCGGCGCCTGCGTCCGGGCGGGCATCAGCCAAACCGTATCCGCCTCTGGCACCTGCTCGCGCCGTGCCGGGTTTCCGACGGCCTTCGCGCTGTCCAAACCCGGCAGCATCTGCCCGGAGCCATTGCGCAGAAAAGCCTGCAAGATATCCGTGGCGGCAGCGTCCTTCGCCTTGGCTGCCGTCTTCATCGCATCACTCAGCCGCCCGCCAGCGGCCGTCGCGGGGCAGGCCTCACCTGCTCCGGCACTGGCGGCCAGAGTCAGCATGACCCCTGCCTTTGCAGCTTCGACAGACAGGTCCGGCAGCGCCGCGGCATTCCCTGCGGTGCCGGCGCAATTCTCGACCAGCAGCAGCAGATGCGACAGCCCCGCTGCTGCCAGCGGTTCAAGCCGGGCTTCCAGCGCCAGCCCGCGGCCGTCCGCAACCATACCGCCATCCGGCTGCACCGGACCCGCATAATAAAGCACCAGCCGTTCCGCCCCTTGCAGCCGGTCCAGCGCTTCCGCCGCTTCCTTGTGCGCCGCATTGCGCAGCAGAACCGGCGCTTCGCCGCTCCAGCCCTGGACAGCCTCCGCTGCATAATACGCATCGGCAAAGGCCCTTGCCGCACCGCCGCCAGTGTCGCCAATCACCAGCCCGCGCCAGTCCTGCGCCGCGGCTGCACCGCAACCAAGACCAGCAGCTGCAAACAGGGCTAAGGCGGCCCGGCGGGCCAGGGAGAGAGGAAAAGGCCGCAAAATTTTCAACCTGAACGCGGAAATCAATACCGGTTTCATACCTTAAAGGGAGAACACTTTGGAGCAGAATATCCGCCTATTGCGCCCCTGAGCGCAGGAAAAATGTCCAGCTGTCCGCCTGCTGCGTGTCCACTTCATGAAACCGCGCGCCGGTGTAGCCCCGGACCAGGCAATCCGACTCGCCACGGATTTGGAACCGCCCTGCATCCACGCACATCGGGGTCGCTCCTTCCAGCAGCACCCGTCCGAACACGTCTTTCGCAAAGACATAGATATATCGTGACCGCAACTTGCGGGTGATCAGATCAGCGCATTGATTTGGTCCGACAACCCACCAGCCCAGGGTTTCAAAAGCATCACCCTCAGAGACTCCAAGCGCCAGATTGGCAACATCCAAGGTCTGATTGCAGACGGTAAACGCCGCCCTGGCAGGCCGCACGGCGGTCAGACTGACGGCAAGACAGGTGAGCAGGATGAGTCGCATCGCTATAGGATCGTTGGAAATTTTCAGTTCTCCCATACCGTAGGCGCATCCGCGCGGCGGCGAAAGTGGGATATGCGCAACATTTTTTGACCTGGAGCGGAGACCGGCCGCAGAAACCGCTGGCGCTGCACGGCAGCATGCCTAAAGTGGCCGCCATGGTACGGTATTTTGCGATAGGCGCAGGCCTTGTTTGTCTTTCAGTTGCCGCAGGGGTTGCATTGGTTCTCAGCCACGATGCGGCCTCCAGCCAGCGGAGCCTGACCTCCCTGGCGCCAAAGGTGCAGCCTGCACCTGCTGTGCGGCGTGACGCCAATGCCGCTGCAGCGGCGGTTCTGCCCGGCACTCCTGCCATACCCGTTTCTGTGCAGGCAGTGCAGCCTGCCGCCAGCAAACCCGCAGTTCCGTCCGGCTGCTGCGCTGCACCTGCCGCGCCGCGGGCCTCGGGTTCAGCTCCGCAGCAGCGGGAAACGGCCGTGCTTGCGCCCCGCCCTGCAACTCAGGACCCGCATCCGCAGCCTTTGAGCAGGCAAGCGCAGGCCGCACCGCCTGACACCTTCACAGTGGCCGGGGCCCAGCCGGCAGCGGTTTCACTGCCGCCGCAGCTCAATCGCCGGGACTCGCAGTCCGCGCTTCCGGGTTTCTTCATCGGGGTCTTCCGCTGACTCGGCCATAACGGGTTTTTTCAATCTAATTTTCCCGGTTGACCTGTGCCGCGATTTAGCACCCATATAGCCGCGATTTGATGACCAGACCCGTTGAGGAAAAATGCGCTTTTGTTCTGCTCTTAAACCGGGGGCACTTGCCGCCGCTGCCTTTCTGGCCCAGGGCGCAGCCCTGACTGCCGAGGAAACCGATCAGTTTCAGCTTGATCTGAACGCCGTCACGGAAACAGAAGCCGGCGACTGCCGCCTGACCTATGTTGCCGCGAACCAGTCCGGCACCGCACTGGAACGCGCGTCCTACCAGATCGCCCTGTTTGACGGCGAAGGCGTGGTCAGCCGGCTGCTGGTTCTGGAATTCGGCGCTCTGGTGGAAGGCAAAACCAAGGTTCTGCAATTTGACCTGGCAGGCACGCCCTGCGGCGCGATTTCACGGATTGTCGTCAACGACGCCCCGGCCTGCACCGCCAGCGACGGCAGCGAAAGCCCGCTGTGCATGTCCAATCTCGCGGCCAGCTCCCGTACGCCCATCCAGTTCGGCATCTGACACCCGCCGCCATTCGTTTAACGGCGCGCCGCCTGCGGCCAGCCAAGGAGTGTTTTCATGACCGGTTTCCGGGGCGATTTGTTTGATCCCTTCACGCTGACAGTCTTTGCCGCACTGTTCCTGATGTCCTTCACGGTGCTGTCGGTCTTCTTCTTCAAGCTGCTCCAGTTCTCCCGCCTGGGCGTGGGCAAACGCAGCATAGCCGAGAAAATCATCGACACCTGGCTTTCCGGCCAGGCCGAAGCCGCGATGCAGCAGGCCGCTGCGCGCAAGTCGGTGCTGTCCAGGGTTCTGCATGCCGTGTTCACCGGCCTGCAGGCCCGCCCCGGTGAAACGGCCTATGCCGAGGAATTGGGGCGGCAGACGGCGATTGCCGAACTGGCCACCCTATCGGACCGGATGCGTGCCCTGGAACTGGCAGTGCAGGCGGCGCCCATGCTGGGGCTGCTTGGCACAGTGATCGGCATGATTGATGCCTTCTCGGTGCTGGCACAGTCGCAGTCCGCCGCGGATCCGGCCGCGCTGGCAACCGGTATCTGGACCGCGCTCACCACCACCGCGGCGGGGCTGGCGATCGCCTTGGTGGCCTATTTCCTTGCCAATTGGCTGGACGCCCGGATCGAGCGGGAGCGGAACCTGATCGAGATTCTGGTCTCGGCAGCCCTGCATGGCCGGGTCGGCCAGACAGCAAACGCGCAGGCCCGGACCTGATGCAAACCAGCCGGCTCGGCCTTCCCGCGCCCCGGCAGCGCAAGGCATTTGCCCTCACGCCCTTGGCGGACATCATGTTTCAGCTGCTGATCTTCTTCATGCTGTCTTCCAGCCTGACCCCCTATTCCATTCTGCCCCTGCACAGCAGCGGTCCGGTTTCTGACCGCCAGCCCGGCGCGGCGCAATCCGCTGCCGGCGCAGAGCCCCCGCAGGCACCAGTCCCCGGCGGCACAGCCTTATGGAACCTGGAGGCCGGAAAGCTGCGGGTGCAAGGGCAGGAGTTCACCTTTGACGCCTTGCCCGGCCTTGCCCGCAGCTTGCGCGAGGACAACCCCGAGGCAGCCGTTGTGGTCATCGTGAAGCCCTCGGCCCGGGTGCAGGACCTGACCACCGTGCTTGAACAGCTGCGCGTGGCCGGGATTGCTTCGGTCCAGCTCAGTGCAGGAGCCGGCTGAAGATGCTGTCCCGGCGATCCCTGCTGCCGCCGCATAAGGCCCTGCGCACACCCGGCACCTCGCTTGCCATCGTCAATATCGTGCTGCTGCTGCTGTTCTTCTTCCTGGTCACCGGGTCCCTGGTGCCCGCGCCGGACACCCAGGTTCAGCTGCCTGCAACCCAGGAATTGCCGTCCGGGCATCTTCCCAGCCCGCTTCTGGAGATCGGACCGAACGGCAGTTTGCGTCTCGACGGCACCGCGGTTACGGCCGCCGCCTTGCAGGCCGCCCTGCCCGCGGACCAGGTTCTGCATGTGCTGTCCGACAGCACCGCCCCGGCGCTGGACCTGCTGCAACTGCTTGCACGGCCGCCGTTTTCGGATCTGGACATCCAGCTGGTCACCCGCCACAGGCAGGCCGGTTCATGAGCACCCTCCCCTATGGCAGTTCCGCCAGCAGGGGCTGGCTTGCCGCCGCCTGCAGCTCTTTGTCCATTCACGCGGCACTGGGCGCGCTTCTGCTGGCCGGCCTGCAGCCTCTCCTCGGCCGCTTCGCACCGCAGACCGCAGCCCCGGAGATCCGCGTCACCCTGCAGCGGCTGGAGACCGACACGCTGGCCGGCCTATCACTGCAGGACGGGATGGCAGGTGCCGAGATCCAGCCCAAGAGTGGCCCCCTGTCGCCAGCGCTGATAACGGCACCGGGCGACAGCTCTGAGCGGGCAGAGCCCGCCGGTGACGAAGCATCCGCCCCCCGGGTCTCCGCGGTTCCGCCGGTCCGGCAATCCCCGGGCCCGCAAACTGCCGCCCCTGCCATTGAAACCGAGGCCGCTTCGCCCCTTCTGCCGACAGAGATCAGTCCGCTGGTGCCGGAAACCCTTGCCCCCGTCGCCGCCAGCGGCCCCGCTGTGTCAGCTGCCGCCGCAAATGGAAATATCACCACCCTCCAGCCGCTGGCGGCCTTGCCGGGCGGAACCTCCGGCACCCCGGCAAAGCCAGCCGCGGCGAACACCCCTCCGCCGCCCCGCGCGCAGGACCTTGCGGTAAAGGAGCTGATTGCCCGTATCCGGGCGAACGGCGGGCCGGACTGCCTGCTGGCCTTGCCCCGCAGGGACGGCAAGGACCGCGCCGGCCTGGAAATGCTTGCCGCCCGTGATGCCGCCTTCGGGCAGTTCACCCGGTCAGTCTTGAGTGAAGACGACAGCGCCCTGCGCCAGACCCGGACGCTGCTGGACCCGCGCCAATGCCCGGCAGCTGAATACGTCCGCCGCAACCGTGATTACCCGGCAACCCGGCTGGGGCTCCGGCTGGACTCCGGCAGTGTCGCCAGCGGCGGGCGTCTCACCGGCGCGCTGCGCGGCACTGCGGGAAAATACGTTGCGCTTTTGCTGGTGGACAACAACGGCGTGGTCCAGGACCTTCAGCGCTTCCTGTCGCAGACAGGCAATGTCACCCGTTTCGACGTGCCGGTGACATTGGCCGGCCCGGTCCGCGACACGGCGCAGATGCTGATTGCGATTGGCAGCACCAGCCCGCTGCAGCAAATCCGCAGCCGCGACGGGCGTCTGGCCCAGGATGTTTTCACCGGCCTCACCGGAGATCTGACCGGGTCTGCCCCCCTGGCCGTCGCGGTCTTCGACATCAGATAAGCCTGTCCCGGTCAGCGTCAGCCCAGATCGGCGCGGAACGGCTGCAGCGCCTCGATGAAGGCGTCGAGAAAATCCAGCGCCAGCAGCGACCGGCTGCCTGACACCGGACGCAGGATCGACAGCCGGTGGTGCAGTTCGGGCTTAAAGGGGACAATTGCGATATCCTGACCCCGGAACTGCTCCGCATCCAGGGCGCTGACAACCGAAGCCCCCTGCCCCTGATTGATGATGATGCAGGCGGTGGAAAACTGGCGCACCTCGATCCAGCTGTTCAGCTCCACCCCCTCTTCAAAGAACGACTTGTGCAGCTTGCGGAAAAACGGGCTGTCACGCCGGGTATGGATGATCTTGCAATCCTGCAGGTCCCGCGGCGTCAGCACTTCCCGCTCCGCCAGCGGATCCCCCTTGGGCAGCACACAGACAGTGCGGATCGGGATGTCGATATTCTCCACCGCCGGGTGCGAGGCAAAGCCGTCGGTGATGCCGCAGTCGTACTGCTCGCCGATGATCCACTCCAGAATCCGCTCCGGCCGGTCCGGTTCCAGCGTCAGCCGCACGCCCGGGCGGTGCTCCAGGAAACCCGCCAGAAGCTTGGGCAAAAGCGCCGTCGCAAAGCCGGGCAGGCAGGCGATGCGCAGGTGCCCGGCGGTGCGCTCAGTCAAGTCACGGTTGAGTTCTTCCAGATGGTTCAGACTGTCGAAAACCCGCCCCACCTCGGACAGCAGATACCGCGCCTCAGAAGTGGGAATCAGCACTCCGTCCTTGCGGGTGAACAGCTCCACCGCCACGGATTTCGAAAAATCCGACAGCAGCCGGCTAGCGGCAGGCTGGGATATACCCAATGTCTCGGCGGCCCGGGTGACAGAGCCGGTGCGGGCAACGGCCTGAAAAGCCTCAAGCTGGCGGAGTTTGAATTTCAAGGGGTTAGCCGCCTTCTCAATGAAATCATGACAGCCTCGCATAACATTATGTTATGAATCTTGTCAAAAAACTTTTGCTTGAATTATTTTCTTGCCCGGACAAAAGGTATTTGCAGAGCCAACTTTGGGAGAGAAGCTCATGTCCATTAAATCCTTGCTCTGCGCCTCGGCTGTTCTGGCCGTTGCTGGCAGCACCGCATTTGCAGAAACCGAGATTCAGTGGTGGCACGCCATGGGCGGCACCAATGGCGAACGCGTCAACAAGATCGCCGAAGACTTCAACGCAACCCAAGACGAGTACAAGGTGGTTCCCGTCTACAAGGGCAACTACACCGAAACCATGACTGCGGCGATTGCCGCCTTCCGCGCCAAGGAACACCCGCAGATTGTGCAGGTCTTCGAGGTCGGAACCGCCACCATGATGTCTGCCAAAGGCGCCATTTACCCTGTTGAGCAGCTGATGAAGGATGCAGGCGAACCGTTCGACGGCGACGCTTTCCTTCCTGCCGTTGTCTCATACTATGAGACCCCCGAAGGCGAGCTGCTGTCGATGCCCTTCAACAGCTCCACCCCGGTCCTGTGGTACAACAAGGACGCGCTGGACGCAGCAGGCGCCGAAGTTCCGACCACCTGGGACGAAGTCAGGACCGCCTCGCAGAAGCTGGTCGATAACGGCATGAAATGCGGCGTTTCCTTCGGCTGGCAGTCCTGGGTGATGATCGAGAACTTCTCGGCCTGGCACAACCTGCCCACCGGCACCAAGGAAAACGGCTTTGCCGGTTTCGACACCGAACTCACCTTCAACAATGCCAGCGTTGCGGCCCGTCTGGATGACGTCGCCTCCATGGGCAAGGACGGCCTGTTCGTCTACGGCGGCCGCCGCGGCGACAGCCTGCCGATGTTCACCAACGGCGAATGCGGCATGTGGATGAACTCCTCCGCCTATTACGGCTCGATCTCCTCGCAAGCCGGGTTCGAATTCGGCCAGGCCATGCTGCCGCTCGACACCAAGATCGCCGACGCGCCGCAGAACTCAATCATCGGCGGCGCCACCTTGTGGGTTCTCGCGGGCCATGAAGAGGCGGAATACAAGGGCACAGCCAAGTTCCTCAGCTACCTGTCCTCTCCCGAGGTGCAGGCGTGGTGGCATCAGGAAACCGGCTATGTGCCGATCACCACTGCGGCCTACGAACTGTCCAAGGAACAAGGTTTCTACGACAGCAACCCGGGCACCGATACGGCCATCAAGCAGCTGAGCCTGAACACCCCGACCGCCAACAGCCGCGGTCTGCGCTATGGCAACTTTGTGCAGGTGCGCGACGTGATCAACGAAGAGATGGAAGCGCTTTGGGGCGGTGAAAAGACCGCACAGGAAGCGCTGGATGCAGCGGTTGAGCGGGGCAACGACCTGCTGCGCAAGTTCGAGCGCACTGCCAAGTAATCCATTCCGAACAACACGGCCCTGCCATCCCCTTTCCCGGATGGCAGGGCCATTTCCTGATTGGGGTCCCACATGCTCAAACGGGTGCATTTCCCGGCCTCGGTGCTGCCCTATCTGCTGGTCGCACCGCAGATTGTCATCACCCTGGTCTTTTTCATCTGGCCGGCCAGCCAGGCCATGTATCAGTCCTTTCTGATCGAAGACGCCTTCGGCCTTGGCACAGAGTTTGTCTGGTTCGAGAACTTCCAGATCCTTGCAACCGACCACCACTACCTGGCCAGTTTCCAGCGCACCGCTGTGTTCTCGGTTCTGGTTGCGGCGCTGTCGATGGGCTTTGCCCTGATCCTCGCGGGCTTTGCCCAGCGGGTGGTGCGCGGCGCAATGTTCTACCGCACCATGCTGATCTGGCCCTATGCGGTGGCGCCGGTTCTGGCAGGCGCGCTGTGGGTGTTCATGTTCAATCCGACCCTGGGCATCTTTCCCTATTTCCTGGAATTTGCAGGCATTACCTGGAACCACTACCTGAACGGCCCCCAGGCGATGGCGCTGGTGATCCTGGCCGCCGCGTGGAAGCAGGTCGCCTATAACTTCCTGTTCTACCTCGCCGCCATGCAGTCGATCCCCAATTCCGTGATCGAGGCCGCCGCAATCGACGGTGCAGGCCCGGCACGGCGGTTCTGGACCATCATCTTCCCGCTGATCTCGCCCACCACGTTCTTCCTGCTGGTGATCAACATGGTCTACGCCTTCTTCGAGACCTTCGGCATCATCCACGCCGTGACCCAGGGCGGCCCGGGCACCTCCACCACCATCCTGGTCTACAAAGTGTTCAACGACGGCTTTGTCGGCCTCGACCTCGGCGGCTCCGCCGCGCAATCCGTGGTTCTGATGGTGCTGGTCATAGCCATGACCGTGGTCCAGTTCCGCTTCGTTGAAAGAAAGGTGGCATACTGATGGTCGAAAACCGCCCCCTCACCGCTTTCCTCACCCATCTGGTGCTGATCCTCGGCGTCATTGCCATCGCGCTGCCGGTCTGGATCACCTTTGTGGCCTCCACCCATGACGAGCTGCGCATGAACCAGGCGCCGCTGCCGCTGTGGCCCGGCGACTACTTCCTGGTGAACATGAAGCAGACCCTGTTCGGCTCCGGCCTCAGCGGCACCGAATCCGCGCCGGTTTGGCTGATGCTGCTGAACTCATTGGCGATGGCGCTGATGATCTCCACCGGCAAGATTGCCATTTCGCTGCTGTCGGCCTTTGCCATCGTCTACTTCAAGTTCCCGTTCCGCATGGGTTTTTTCTGGATGATCTTCATCACCCTGATGCTGCCGGTCGAGGTGCGGATCCTGCCCACCTTCGAGGTCGTCGCGAACCTTGGCATGCTGAACAGCTACTGGGGCCTGTCGATTCCGCTGATCGCCTCGGCCACGGCGACGTTCATGTTCCGCCAGGTGTTCCTGACAGTGCCGGATGAGCTGCTGGAAAGCGCCCGCATCGACGGCGCCGGGCCGCTGCGGTTCTTCTTCGACATCCTGCTGCCCTTGTCGCGCACCAATATCGCGGCGCTGTTCGTGATCCTCTTCATCTTCGGCTGGAACCAGTACCTCTGGCCGCTGCTGATCACCACCGACACCTCGATGACCACCATCGTGATGTCGATCAAGCAGATGCTGGAAGCGGCCGAGCAGAGCCCGCAATGGAACATCATCATGACTACAGCCCTGCTGGCGATGATCCCGCCGGTGTTCGTGGTCATCGCAATGCAAAAGCTCTTTGTGCAGGGCTTGACGGAAACCGATAAGTAAGGCGCCTGACTGATGGCTGAAATTCAACTCAAAGACCTGGTGAAATCCTACGGGCCGACCGAGGTGCTCCACCATATCGAAGGCGACATCAAGGATGGCGAATTCATCGTCATCGTCGGCCCTTCCGGCTGCGGCAAGTCCACACTGCTGCGCATGGTGGCGGGCCTGGAGAGCGTCACTTCCGGCGAGATCGCGATTGGCGGCCGCCGGGTGAACGAGCTGGAACCCTCGGCGCGCGATATCGCCATGGTGTTCCAGAACTACGCGCTCTACCCGCATATGTCGGTGCGCCAGAACATGGCTTACGGCCTGAAGATCCGCAAACTGCCCAAGGACGAGATCGACCGCCGCGTCGAAGAAGCCGCCGAGATCCTGGAGATCAAGCAGTACCTCGACCGCAAACCGCGCCAGCTGTCCGGCGGCCAGCGCCAGCGGGTGGCCATGGGCCGCGCCATCGTGCGCGACCCGCAGGTGTTCCTGTTCGATGAGCCGCTTTCGAACCTGGATGCCAAGCTGCGGGTGCAGATGCGCCTGGAAATCCGCAAGCTGCAGCAGCGGCTGGGTGTGACCTCGATCTATGTGACCCACGATCAGGTGGAGGCGATGACGCTGGGCGACCGGCTGATGGTGCTGAACGGCGGCTATGTCGAGCAGTTCGGCACCCCGATTGAGCTTTACGACCGCCCGGCGTCCGTGTTTGTGGCGGGATTCATCGGCAGCCCGTCGATGAACTTTCTGCCGGTGGAGATCAGCACCGGCCACGCCACGCTCCCCGGCGGCGGCCTGCTGCCCGTTGCGTCCACCCATGCCGGCACAGCCACCCTGGGCCTGCGCCCGGAACACCTGAACCAAGACGAAAACGGCCCCCTCGCAATCGAGGTCGACATGCTGGAACAGCTTGGCGCCAGCACCCTGATTCACGGACGCCTGCACGGCACCGGGCATAGCATCACCGCCAGCGTCCCGGGCCACGCCAATGACGGCATCGGCAGCATCCGCCGCTTCTCTGCCGCACCGGAGCTAACCCATCTATTCGACTCCGTCTCCGGCAAACGATTGGCGGACTGATGCCTTACCCCCAGATCCCGGCCTTTTCAGGCGCGCCAGGTGTGATCCGGCTTGCCGGCCATCGCGGCGCCCGCGGCGTCTTGCCGGAAAATACCCTGGAAGGCTTTAAGTTTGCACTGACCGCCGGTGTGAAGCTGTTGGAGCTGGACGTCACCGCCACAGCCGATGGTGTGGTGGTGATCACCCACAACCACCGCCTGACCCGCTCCATGGTGCGCGACGCCGCAGGCAACTGGCTGCAGGGCCCGGAACCCAAGGTTTCCGCCCTCACCTGGGCGGAGCTGCAGCAGTACGATGCCGGCGGGCTGGACGGCAGCACCGCTTATGGCCAGCGCTTCCCGGACCAGGCGTTCCTCAGCGGTGTGCGCATTCCCCGCCTCGCAGATCTGCTGGCCCTGCTGCAGCAGCCCGCGCATCAGGACGTCCACCTGTTTCTGGAAATCAAATCGGACCCGGACCTGCTGGCCGACACTGCCGCGCGGCAATCGCTGGTCCAATCGGTTGTTGATGCCGTCCGCACCGCCGGGATGGAGCCCCGCACCGTGCTGCACAGTTTCGACTGGGACCTGCTGGCGGATTGCCAGCGCATCGCACCGGAAATGCCCGCCTCCTTCCTCACCCAGCTGCCGGAGAACGACAGCGAAGTGGGCGAGGACTCCTCCAAGGAGGTGAACCCGGTGGCCGGCTGCGCGGCGCTTGATCTGCCGTCCCGCGTGGCGGATGCCCGCGGCCAGTTCTGGTGCCCATATTTCGAGGACATCACCCCGGAATCCCTTGCCCTTGCGCGCGATCTGGGCCTTCTGACCATGGTCTGGACCGTGAATGAACCAGAAGACATCGAACGCATGATCAGCCTCGGCGTCGACGCGATCTGCACTGACTACCCGGGCCGGGTGCAGCGGCTCTTGCTACAGAACGGCCTGCACTGGCTGCCCGCCGCTGAACGCTGAGATGCAAACCGTTCACAGTGTCTTTGCCCGCTATGAGGACCTGCGCGCCCGGCTGCCGGAAAACCGGACAAGACCGGGCACCACGGCCATCGCATCGCTGCTGGAATTGCAGCCGCATGCCAGCGCCTTTGTCTTTGATGCCTTTGGCGTGCTGAATGTCGGCACCGAACCGATCCCCGGCGCGGCAGCGCGGTTGCGCCAGCTGCGCACCGCAGGCTGCGCCATCCGCATCCTGTCCAATGCAGCCAGCAACGGCAAGGCGCAGACGGTTGAAAAATTCCGCGCCCTGGGTTTTGAAATTGCACCCGAGGAAATCATAACCGGTTTTCTGTTCCTGTCGAGCGCAGAATGGAACGCAGGCAAACAGGCCATGCTGAGCGCCAGCCTGCAGCAGTCACCCCGCCCGGTGGTGATCGCCAACGCCGATCTGGTGGCACCGCGCAGCGGCGGGCTGTCGCTGGAACCCGGCTTCTACGGCCACCAGCTGGCGGATCAGGGGCAAACGGATGTGCGCTTCTTCGGCAAACCGTACCCCGAAGTTTACGCTCTGGCGGCGCAAACGCTGGCGGAAGTGGAGCCGGACCGCATCGTGATGTGCGGCGACACACTGCACACCGATATCCTGGGCGCCTCCGCTGCTGGCTGGCAGACAGTCCTTGTCACCCGCGACGGGGTGCTTGCCGGGCAGGAACCGCAAGAATTCATTGAGGCCTCGGGAATCTGGCCGGACTTCTGGCTGCCGCGCATTTGACCGCTGCCGCTTATCCGCCAAAGGCATGCGTCCCCGCCAGCCGGCCGAAGACGGATCCGCTTATCAGGCCGGTCCCGCCTGGATAGTTGAAATAGAACACCCCGCCAACCAGTTCGCCCGCCGCAAACAGGCCGGGGATCGGCGCCAGGTCGTTGTCCAGCACCTGCGCGCTGTCCGGGTCGATCCTCAGCCCGCCGAAGGTGAAGGTGATGCCGCACCCCACCTGGTAGGCTTCGAACGGGCCTTCGTCGATGGTGTTGGCCCAATTGGACTTCGGCACCGCCAGCCCCCGCGTCCCGCGGCCATCCTTGACGTTCGGATCAAACGGCATGCCGGTGTCCACCGCCGCGTTATAGGCGCGGATTTCATCGAGAAAGCCCTGCGGGTCCACACCTTCCAGCTTCTGCGCCAGCTCCTCCAGCGTCGGCGCGGTCACCTTGGTCACCCGCTTGATGCGGTATTCGTCGCGCAGCAGATGGGTGACCTTGGCATCGAATACCTGCCAGGCGAACTGGTCCGGCTGGTTCAGGATCACCCGGCCGTATTTGGCATAGGTGTAGTTGCGGAAATCCGCGCCCTCGTCGACAAACCGGCGCCCGGTGGCGTTCACCATCACTCCCCAGGGGTAGGAATGCTTCTGGAAGCCGTCGCCGACATCCAGATCACCGAACTCCGGCGCGTTGTAGTCCCAGCCGACCGCATGGCAGCCCGACCAGTTGCCATAGGTGGAGGCGCCCGCCGCCATCGCCATCCTGATGCCTTCGCCGGTGTTGAAGCGGGAGCCGCGCACCCGGGCCATCTCCCAGCCGAGGCCGAGGTAGCGGGTGCGCATTTCCGGGCTGGCCTGAAAACCGCCCGAGGCAATCACCACGGATTTCGCGCGCAAATCCTGAAGCTCCCCCTTGCGGCGGACCTTGACGCCGGTCACCGCATAACCGTCTGTCAGGATCTCCACGGCCCGGGTTTCATAGCGGATTTCGACACCGGCCTCTCTGGCAATTCTGGTGTGGGCATCCACCAGGCCGGGGCCGCCGCCCCAGGCCTCAAGCGTCAGCCCGCCCCAGAACTTGAACCTTCCGTCGACCTTGAACGCCTGCCGCCCGTAAATCGGCATGAAGCGGATGCCCTTGCCGCGCATCCAGTGCATCGTCTCGCGCGAGGTGGTCACCAGCCGCTCGCACAAGGCCGGATCGGTGCGGAACCGGGTCACGCGGAACATGTCGTCAAAGAACTGCTCCTGCGTGTAGGTGCCGAAATCAGTGATGGCGATCTGCTCTTCACTCAGGTCCGGGCACAGGGCGCGGATGTCCTCCACCCCGTCATAGGCAAAACGGATGGCGCCTGCGGTAAAGCGGGAGTTGCCGCCGTTTTCCGCCTCGGGCGCGCATTCCAGCATCAGCACGCTTGCCCCTTTTTCCCGCGCGGCATGGGCGGCGCAAAAGGCCGCGTTGCCCGCGCCGATGATGATCGTGTCCCAGGTGGTCATGGTCTCAGTCCTCCTGCGGTGCCTTGAACAGATCCTTGCGCAAGGTCATCAGCGCCCCCGGATCAATCTTGCCTTGAATGATGGTGGTCTCGTTGCTGGCCAGCGCCGCCTCCAGCGCCGGGCCCATTTCGCCGGGGCCATCGACCCAGATGCCCCTGCCCCCGCACAGCTCGGCAAACTTGTCATAGCGCGGCGAGGTGATCTCCGCGCCCAGCAGGCGCCCGCCGTAAAATTCCTGCTGATAGGCTTTCTCGGCCCCCCAGGCTTCGTTATCCAGAACCACCACTATGACCGGCAGCCTGTGCTGAATGGCGGTCTGGATCTCGATCATCGTGTAACCCAAGGCACCGTCGCCCATCACCGCCACCACCGGGCGCTCCGGTGCTGCGGCCCTGGCGCCGATGGCCGCCGCCAGGCCAAAGCCGACCAGGCCGAAATCCAGCGGTGTGATCAGACTCAACGGCTCGTAATGCGCCAGCCGGTCGGCGGCCTGCAAGCAGGTGTTGCCGGTGTCCAGCGTAACGATAGCGTTCTCCGGCAGCGCAGCGCGGATCTCTGCCAGCGCCCGGCGCGGGTGCATCGGCAGGGTGGCGATCCGCGCTTCCTCGTCGCGTTCAGCGGCAAGACCAGCCATGTCGGCCTTGAAGGCCCCACGCCATTCATCCGCCGCCGGTTTCGATGCGGCTGCGGTCAAGGCTTCAGCTGTCAGCCGGGCATCCGCCTGCACCGCGATCTCAGCCGGGAAATAGCGGCCCACGGCAGCGCCGTCGATGTCCACATGGGCGATGCGGGTCTCCGCGCCGACATAGTCGTTGCTGTGGAAAGTTGAGTTGAAACCCAGCCGCGCGCCCAGCACCACCATCACATCGGCTTCCTTGGTCAGGCGGCTGGCCACGTGGTTGCCGCGCGGCCCGGCCTGGCCCGCAAACCAGGGATGGCCGTGGCGCATCACGTCGGCATGGCCGGTCGAGGCCACCACCGGCACCTCCAGGGTTTCGGCCAGGGCAGTCAGCGCCTCGCGCCCCTGGCCCCATTTGAACCCGCCGCCCGCGAAGATTACCGGACGTTTTGCGGTGGAAAGCATGGCCGCAATGGCGCTGATGTCTTCCGGCGCCGCAGGCCCCGGGCGGGCGATGTTCACTGGCTTGGGGTCTATGGGCGCAACTTCGGCGGCAAACAGATCGCGCGGCACATGCAGCACCACCGGCCCGCGGCGGCCCGAATTGGCCAGCCGGATCGCGTCCTCCAGCATCGGCGCCAGGCGCGACGGATCGGTGACCATGACCGAGCGTTTGGAGACCGGCGCAAACAGCGCCACTTGGTCGACCTCCTGAAAGGTGTCCTTGGCCTGATCGGCCCGGGTGATGGCGCCTGCGATCACCACCAGCGGCGAATAGGCCAGCTGCGCCTCCGCTACGGCAGTCACGATATTGACCACACCCGGGCCTGCCTGCGCCCCCAGCACCACACCGGGCTTGCCGGTCATCCGCGCCCAGGCGTCAGCCATATGGCCCGCCGCGCGCTCATCCCGTGCACCGACATAGGCGATTTCGCCGCCCTGATGCATCGCGTCGTACAGCTCCAGCATCGACCCGCCCAGCAGGCCGAATACGGTGTCGATGCCATTAGCCTTAAGAACGCGGTAGACGGCCTCGCCTCCGGTGATCATGCTGTTGATTTTGGTCATGGTCTCAATCCTCGGATCGGGGCCGCAGGTTCTGCGGGTCAAAAACTGCGTCATCATGGATGGTTACGGGGAATTCCCGGTTCAGGATCTGCACGGTCAGCCCTTCACGCGGCGTGCCCTTCCGGACAAACAGCCAGCCCAGCGACTTGCCAACCGTGTAGCCATAACCGCCGGAGGTGGTCAGGCCGACGGGCTTTCCCTCCCGCAGCACCGGCTCGCCGCCGTGGATATCAACGCCGTCAGAATACAGTTCCGCGTAGAACAGCTCCCAGCCCGGATCGCGGGGCAGCAAGGCTTCCTTGCCCAGAAACTCCCGGCCCTCCGCCGCCACAAACCGCTCCAGCCCCACATCCAGCGGCCCCGCGTCGGTGGTCAGCTCGCCGGAGGCACGGTAGGCCTTCTCCATCCGCATGCCGTTGAAGGCATAAGACCCCAGATCGGCCAGCCCGTGTTTCTCTCCGGCTGCAAACAGCGCGTCGTAGAGTTCGCCGGCCTGCTCCAACGGCGCGTGCAGCTCCCACCCCAGTTCGCCCACGAAAGAGACCCGCAGCGCATAGCACGGGATGCCGGCCACGGTGATCTCCTGCCCGGACAGCCAGGGGAACGCCCGGTTCGTGAGGTCCGCATCCGTCAGCTCCGCCAGAATCCGGCGCGAGGCCGGGCCGGAGAGCGCCAGCATGCCCCAATCCTGGCTGCGGTTGATCATCCGCACGTCTTCGCCGTCGCGGATATGGCTTTTGATCCAGTCGAAATCCGGGTTGGCGCGGGCAATAGGCGAGCCGGTGAAATAACGGTCCTCCGCGATACGCCAGATGGTGATCTCGGTCTCGAACCGGCCTTTCGCTGTCAGCAGGTGGTTGAGGCTCATCCGCCCGTCGCGGGACGGAATCCTGTTGGCAGACAGCCGGTCCAGCAACGCGCCGGCATCCCGGCCTGTGATCTCGAACTGGGCAAAAGCGCAAAGGTCGATGACGCCGGCTGCCGCCCGCGTTGCCCTGGCCTCTGCCATCGCATTGGCGTGCCAAGGCTGATGGCCCCAGCCGATCTGCTCCACCTCGCCAGGGCCTCCGAAGTACCGGGGCCGCTCCCAGCCTGCGACTTCACCGAACACCGCCCCCTTGGCGGCCAACCGGTCATACAGCGGGTGACGCTTCAGCGGCCGCAGGCTCTGGAACTGCTTGCCGGGGCAAGGGGTGTCATGGCGGCGCATGAACTCATCCTTGGTGCGCTCAACAATGAAATGATCGGTAGAGAAATTGCCATACCGGCGCGGATCAAGACCGCGGGTGTTTATCGGGGTTTCGCCATGCACCATCCAATCGGCCAGCACCTTGCCCGCGCCGCCGCCCCAGGCAAGGCCGATGGACGACCCGCAGGACAGCCAGACATTGGGCGCACCCGAGGGGCCCACCAGCATGCCGCCGTCCGGCGTATGGGTGATCGCCCCGCGCACCACGCGTTTGATGCCGAGGTCGGCCAGTACCGGCATCTTCTCAAACGCCACCATCAGAAAATCGCCGATGGAGTCGTAATCAGCCTCAAACAGCTCATTCTCCGCAGCCCAGGGCGCGCCCTGCGGCATGGTCCAAACAGTGGGGCAGGTGTGGCCCTCGTAGATGCCGATGAGGCCCGATTTCTGCTCCTGCCGGATATAGCCGCCATAGGCATTGTCGCGCATCACCGGCAGCTCCGGGCGGTCCAGAAATTCCGGCACGGTATCGGTCACCAGATAATGGTGCAGGCAGCTGACTGACGGAATTTTCAGCCCGAACCACGCCCCGACCTGGTTGGCATAAGAGCCCGCAGCGATCACCACATGTTCGGCCAGCACATCGCCTTTTTCCGTGCGCAACAGCCACATATCCCCCTTGCGGGAGGCGCCCAGCACCTGATTGCGCCGCTCGATCCTTGCGCCGCGCGCGCGGGTGGCGGCGGCCAATGCCATGGTGACGGAGGACGGATCAATGTGCCCGTCCTCATAGGTGCGCACCGCCGCCTTGACGCCGTCCACCCTGTAGAAGGGGTTCACCCGGGCGACCTCCTCGGGGCCGACCAGATCCATCGGCAGGTCCAGCAGCTTGCCGACGCCCATGATCGACTTCATCCAGTCGACCTCGTCATCAGTGGTCGCAATGCGGAAACCGCCGACCTCATGCCATCCGATGCTCTGGCCGGTTTCCCGCTCGACCCGTTTGTAGGTTTCGATCGAGGTCTTGTTGATCCAGCCCGCCAGGCGCGATCCCACCGCATGGGCGATCTGTCCCGCTGCGTGCCAGGTGGAGCCGGAGGTGAGCTCCGCCTTCTCAAACAGGATCGTGTCGGTCCAGCCGTTCTCGGCCAGCTGGAACTGGGCGGCCACGCCCATGATGCCGCCGCCGATGATGGCAACCTGCGTGGTGCGGGGGATGTCAGTCATGTGCAAACGCCTCTTTGGCGGGTTTCAGTGACGCCTTGGCGCTATAGCGGGTGCAGGCGATTTCGACCTCAAAGCCAGAGACAACGGTGTCTATGGCAAGCTGGTCCAGCGGCGTGTCAATCATCGCCAGCGCGACGGAACGCCCGTATTTGTAGCTCCAGGCGGCCGAGGTGATCTGGCCCGCAACCTGGCCGCCGTAGTAAACCGGCTCGTCATGGATCGGGACCGCCTCCGGGTCGTCGAACAGCATCGAGACGATCCGGCGTTCCGGGATGTGCTCCCTCAGTGCATCTTCCCCCGCAAACCCGGTGCCAAAAGCGCAAAAGGCCCCCAGCCCGGCCTCCTGCGGCGTGGTGCCGGGGCCCAGCTCATGACCGAAGGCCCGGAAACCGCTTTCGATCCTAAGCGAGCCGCTGGCGTATAGCCCGGCTTGGCTTGCCCCTGCTGCCACCAGCGCCTCATAGGCCGCCATAGCCATGTCGGCAGGGATATACAGCTCATAGCCTTCCTCGCCGGTAAAGCTGAGCCGCCCGGCCCAGCCGCGCGCCAGGCCGATCTCGACAGGGCCAAACTGAAAGCGTTTCAGGTCCGGCACAGGACTGTTGGAGGTCGCCTGTAGCACCGCGCGGGCCTGAGCGCCCGCCAGGCCGAGGATTGCATAACCGCTGGTCACATCGGTGAATTCCACGCGGAAATCCCCCTTGGTTTCCAGCATCCGTTTCAGATCGCGCACCACTTCGCCGGCGCCGGCGATCATCAGGTAGGTCTCCGGCCCGTGCCGCTGCACCGTGACATCGCTTTCGATGCCGCCCTTGCGGTTCAGGATCTGGGTATAGGCGATACGGCCCTCAGGAATATCCATCTGCGCCGCGCAGAGATGGTTGAGGAAGGCACAAGCATCCGGCCCCTGCACCCAAATCTTGCCAAAGGCGCTCTGATCCAGGATGGCGGCGCCGTTGCGGCAGGCCTGCACCTCACGGCCCACCTGATCACGCCAGGCAGGCACCCCGAAGGTCAGCGGCAGATGCGCCGCCTCGCCGCCGAAATGCACCGCCCGCTCCCAGCCGCAGCGGCTTTCAAACCTTGCCCCGGCGGCAACCAGACCCGCGTGGATTGGGGAGCGGCGCTGGCCGCGGGCGGTCTCCATGGAACGCCCCGGATAGGGATTGTCGTAATGGCGGCCCAGCACCTCGGGGATGCGGGCCTCCAGTGCGCCCAGCACATTCATTTCCGGGCTGAAGCGGCGGATATCGGCCTCGTTCAGCTCCATTGTTGGCTCGCCCGCAATGATCCACTCCGCCATCGCGCGCCCTGCCCCGCCCGCCAGCGCGATGCCGGTGGAATTCATGCCGCCCATCAGGAACAGCCCAGGCACCTCCGGGCTTTCGCCTAGCATGAACTGGCTGTCGAAGGTGAAGCTTTCCGGCCCGTTCAGCAGCATCCGCACCTCGGCCCTCTCCAGGGCGGGGATGCGGCGCAGCGCGTTTTCCATCATCGGCATGAAGTGGTCCCAGTCCTCGTCCAGGAGGTCAAAGGAAAAGTCCCTGGGCAGACGGTCCAAGGGCAGACCCTTTGCCTGCGGTTCGAAACAGCCGACCAGCAGCCCCTCCACATCGTCGCGGGCATAAAGAAACGCGTCCTGATCGTTCAATGTCGGCAGATGCGCGCCCTTGCCGAGCGCCTGCACCTCCTGCAACGGCTTGGTCAGTATGTAGAAATGCTCGCAGGCATAAAGCGGCATATTCGCCCCCGCCATCGCCGCAACCTCGCGGGACCAGAGGCCGCAAGCGATAACCACTTCCTCCGCCTCGATCAGATGCTCGCCTAGCGCAACACCGGAGATCCGGCCGCCCTTCTTCTGCAGGCCCGTAACGGCAGTATCCTCAAAGATCCGCACCCCCCGCGCCCGCGCGCCCTTGGACAGCGCCAGCGCCACATCCGAGGGGTTCACCCGCCCGTCAGCAGGCGACCAGACCGCGCCGATTACATCGCTTGTCTCGATCAGCGGCCACAGTTCCTTGGCACGGGCTGCATCCACCACCTCAGCCTCAAGGCCAAAGGCACGGCCCAGCGACACCTGCCGCTTGATATTGGTCAGCCGGTCCGGGTTGGCCGCCAGCGTCAGCGAGCCTGTCTGGGTCCAGCCGGTGGCCTGGCCGGTCTCCGCCTCCAGCGCGCCATACAGGTCGATCGAGTAGTTGATCAGCCTGGTCAGCGTCGCCGAGGGCCGCAGCCGGCGCACCAGCCCTGCCGCGTGCCAGGTGGTGCCGCTGGTCAGCTTGGAGCGTTCCAGCACCACGATATCCGTCCGCCCTTCGCGGGCCAGATGATAGGCGATGGAACAGCCGATGACACCGCCGCCGATGATCACTGTGCGGGCGCGGGATGGCAGGGTCATTGCAGCACTCCGTCCTGAACAAGCGCGGCAAACACCGCATCAAAGGCGTCCAGCGCCTCGTCTATCAGTTCCGGGGTATGCGCCGCGGAGGTCACGCAGGAGGTGTGGCTCATCAGATCCACGCCGCGCGCCAGCAGGCCGCCGCGCAGGCCAGCCACCAAGGCAGGCGGCACGCTGCGGATTTCAGCCGGGCTCAGCCCCTCTGGGTCTGCTGCCCCAAACAGCAGATGGCAGGTTGAGCTTTCGCCATAGGCGCATCCCGTGATGCCGTGCCGCGCCAGCCGCGCATTAAGGCCCCGGCGCAGGCGCCCTGCCATGGCATCGGCCTGTGCCTGCGCCTCTCCGGTGGCCAGCAACGGCATCGCTGCGCAGGCGGCGGCGGCAACCAGGGGGGAGCCGTTGAAGGTTCCCTTGTGGCTGACCGGCGGCGACAGCCTGTCCCGCGCAGCGGCGTTGTTCATCAGCTCCATGATCTCCGCCCGGCCGCAAACGGCCCCGCCCGGCAGTCCACCGGTCACCACCTTGGCCAGCGTTGTCAGGTCCGGCACGATGCCGTCGCGCGCCTGCCGCCCGCCGGGCGACCAGCGCAGGCCGGTGATGATCTCGTCAAAGATCAGCACCGCACCGGCAGTCCGGGCTGCGTCATGCAGGGCACGCAAAGTGTCCGCAGACAGCGGCACAGAGCCGTAATTGGCCCCGGACGCCTCAATAACCACAGTGCCGATGCTGCTGTCCTGCAGGGCCGCCTGCATCGCCCCCGGATCGGCAGCACAGACCTCGACCAGGCCGGTGACCGCATCGGGAACCCCCAGCGACGCAGCCTGCAGACTGCCCGCCCTGGCCCCTTTCAATGCGTGGTCGTGCCAGCCGTGGTAATGGCCGTCCACCCGCAGCACCTTGTCCCTGCCCGACCAGGCCCGGCCCAGCCGCATCGCCAGCATCGTCGCCTCGCTGCCAGAGGCGGTGAAACGGGTGCGTTCGGCGCAGGGAAACAGCCGGTTGACCCATTCCGCCCATTCAATCTCGGCCGCGTGGCAATCGGCGCTGAAAATCGCGCGGTTGGCCTGCCGCTGCAGCGCCTCGACCATTGCAGGGTGGCCATGGCCCAGCATCTGGCTGGCCGATCCCATCTTGAAATCGATGTAGCGGCGCCCCTCCGCGTCCCATTTCTCGGCACCTGCGGCGCGTTCGATATAGATGGGGTGCGGCGCGCGGTAGCGCAGCTCGTGACTGACTCCGCCCGGCAGCGCCGCCCGGGCGCGGCTGCTCAGTTCGCTGTTGCTCATGCGGGCCTGCCAATCTGTTCACGGGTGAGCCGGATATCAAACACCGCGCGCAGCGCGCGGTCGGTCTCATCGCTGACATGCTGCGGAAAATGTGCGCTTAGAATTTCACGGGCTGTGTCCCGCGCCGCCTCGCCCACCGGCCGGGCGCCAGCCTCCTGCCATTCGCGCGGGGACCGTCGGTCGCCGATATGCGGATAGAAGTAGTCTGATTTCATCCGCTCAAATGTGTGCTGCTCCCCCAGATAATGGCCTTCGCCGCGGCACACTTGGGCGATCACATCGGCGGCAATGTTATCCGGCGTCGCCTCAACCCCGCGGATCGTGCGCAGGATGTTGCCCAGCAGGTCATTGTCGCTGACATAGGCCGCATGGCTGACGCCCAGCAGGCTCGCCTGCATGCCCGCCGCCTGAGTGACGATGTTGGCCCCTGCATGGGCGGCCATCGCCACGGCCAGCGACTTTTCGGCGCCGTATTGCGCGTCCAGGCATTTGGAGTCGGTGATCCCCGCGATGGAGGACACCGGCAGGCCGAAATGCCGCCCCATCTGGGCCGCGCCCGCCATCAGGATTGCCTGCTCGCCGCCGCCGCCGCACATCGCCCCGGTGCGCAGATCGGCGACCAGCGGCTTAGGGGCAAAGACCGCCTTGGCCTCCGCGTCCACCAGCCGCACAAAGACCAGCCCGGCCAGGGTTTCTGCAACCGCCTGCACCAGCGATCCGGCGATTGTGGCGGGGCTGGTCGCCCCGGCCTGGCCTGCACTGATCAGCTGCACCGGGAACCCTGCCCTGATCGCAGCCTCCAGCACCTCGCAGGCCTCTCCGGCAAAGCGCATCGGCGGCACCACATGGCAGACCATCACCGTCAGGAAGGGCCGCGCCCGGAATGCGGCCTCACCGCCGGCGATCTGGTAGCAAAGCTCCGCGATTGGCCGCACGTTCTCCGGCGCGCTGATCGAGATCGAGACATGTTTGGAGGTGCCCATCAGGCAGGCATAGGCGGTGTTCAGGTCCATCACCGCGCTGTCCTCGATGTCGCGCGCCACCACCGAGCGGCTGAAGTGGTGAATGTTCTCCATCCGGTCGACAATCCGCGCCGCGTCATAGAGGTCCGCCAGCGTGGAGTCGCGGTAGGCCCCGGTATCGAGGTCGAACACCCCCGGCGCCGCGCCGCCGGTCGACATGTGGACCCGCGCGCCACTGATCTGCAGATCGTTTTCCGGCTGCTGGCCGCACAGCGTGAACCCCTTCTGCGCGCCCTCCACGGCCCAATGCACCAGCGCCCGTGGAAACAGCAGCCTGCGGTCTTCGGTCAGCTGCCCGCCCGCGGCGCAGACCTTGCCCGTCATGGACGGAATGGCCTGGCTCAGCCCCAGAGTTTCCAGAAGCGACAGCGCGGCCTCCTCGACCAGCGCAACCTCCTCAGGCGCAAGCGGTTTCAGCCGCCCGCCTTCAACCCCGGGCCACACCGGCCTGACGCTGCCAGCTTCGTCCGCTTCAAGGAGCCGTTCCTTGCGCCCCCGCCTTCGTTTTCCGGATGCCGCCATTTCATGAGTCCAGCTAACTTCTTTCGAACCGTGCCCTTCGAACTGCCCATTTACAAATGGTCATTGCTCAGCAACTAATGAGCCGTACTCATCTATGGATTCCGCATGCTGCCATCGCTCTCTGCCCTGCGCGCCTTCGAAGCCGCCGCCAGAACGGGCAGCTTCCGCGCCGCGGCGGAGCATCTGTCCGTGACCCCCACCGCAATCAGCCACCACATCCGCGGCCTTGAGGAGCAGCTTGGCACGAAGCTGTTCAAACGCTCCGGGCGCGAGGTGGTGCTGACCGAAGACGGGCAGCGGCTGGCGGAAACCGCGGTTCAGGCCTTTGGCATGCTCGAAGATGCGGTCCGCGCAATCAGGCGCACCACCCGCAAGACCGTGCGCATTGCTGCCGGCCCCATTTTCACCGCCCGCTGGCTGATGCCGCGGATCAGCAATTTCTGGGAACTGCACCCGGGGACCGGGCTGGAGGTGGTGCCGACGTATCAGCCCGGCGCGCAGGACCGCGAAAACGTGGATATCGTGATCCGCTGGGAACGCATGTCGGAGATGCCGGAAGAGGCCGTCAAACTGCTTGAACTCAGCCCGGTGGCGATTGCGTCAGAGGGCTTCCTCACCCGGTTCGGCCCCGTGGAAACCCCCGCAGACCTGCTGCAGCTGCCGCTGCTGCACCAGCGGAATCATTGGGGCTGGCTGGACTGGTTTTCAGCCATGGGCGTGCGGGTTCCGGGCACCTTGCGCGGGCCGGTGTTTGAAGACGCCAATGTTCTGCTGCGCGGGGCTGCGGAAGGCCAGGGGGTGATCGTCGGATGGCTGCCGCTGATTGACCAGGACCTGGCCGAAGGCAGAGTGGTGCGCCTGTTCAGCGAGGACATCACGCCGACCCACGGGTATTTCCTGGACGTGCGCAAAGGCACCCAGGCGCGCCGGCAAACCCGGGACGCCATCGGCTGGCTGACAGTCCAAAGCACCCGGATTGATCCTAGCCGCTGCTGACAGAAGTTTTGCCAAGTGTCCGGCATCCGGGCGGGGTTGCGCCATGGGGCCGTCAGCGTGTTTGATGCGGGCGCAAGAGAACGGCTTTGGCCGCGCCCCTGCCCCAGCTGACAAAGGCCACGCCATGAAACGCTCTGCCGTCAATGAACTGATCCGCGAAGGCGCCGCCTTCCTCAGCACCTTCAACGTGCATCTGCCGCCCTTTGCCTATTGGCCGCCTGCGGAAATGGCGGCGCGGGACCACGCGATGATCGCCGCCCGCGGGCTGGGCTGGGATGTCACCGACTACGGCCAGGGCCGTTTCGATGAGCTGGGGCTGTTCCTGTTCACCCTGCGCAACGGCCGCAAGGAGGACCTGGCCGCAGGCTCCGGCATGCTCTACGCCGAAAAGCTGCTGATCAGCCGCAGGGGCCAGCTGTCGCCGATGCACCGCCACATCCTGAAGGCCGAGGACATCATCAACCGCGGCGGCGCCACCCTGGTACTGGAGCTGTTCGCCAGCGCCCCCGATGGCAGCATCTGCCGTCACAGCGAGGTCTCTGTGCCCTGCGACGGGCAGATCCGCACCCTGCCCGCCGGCGGCCGTCTGGCGCTGGCGCCCGGCGAAAGCGTCACCCTGCTGCCCGGCGTCTGGCATGCCTTCTGGGGAGAGGGCGGCGACGTGCTGATCGGAGAGGTCTCCACCGTCAACGACGACGCCACCGACAATGTGTTCGAAATGGACATCGGACGGTTTTCGCAGATCGAGGAGGACGAGCCACCGCTGCACCTGCTGGTCTCAGACTACGGAAGCTGGCTCAGATGAGCCTCTGCTGCGGCGGGCCGCTGACCGGCATGCTGCCTGCAACGGCAGCGGATGGCAGCGCCTGCTTTGCCCCCTGCCCCGGCGGCCCGGTGTCAGACACCGCCATGGCGCAGCGATTGCCGCGGTAAAGGCGTCGCGCGCCGGCGCCAGTCCGCCCTGGCAGCATCAGCTGCAATTTCGGCCCAAGGCTGAGGCGGCAAATTTGCACCTTTTCAATCCCTTATGCGGAACATGTGACCCTCGGCGGCCTGAAACGAAGGGGCAGACACGCCCGCAGGCAGCCGGAGGAAGCGGGGATGTTTCGCAGCGAAACCTCGCCTGTGTGCGGAACCGAAGGCCCGCAGGAGGTCTGCCCGGGACAATCCGAACAACGGGCTGATCTGCGGCTCCCCCTTGTCCAGAGCATATGTTTCGCAGCGAAACCTAAGCAACGCGAAGTGCTGGCAGCACGGTTTGAAGCCGGTTTGAAGGCGCGTTCCGCTGGCCGGCTCGCGCGCAGGGACAGAGCAGCCGGCGGAGGTTTCGCTGCGAAACATCTACTGGCCGCGACATCCGCGGTGGCCAGTTGTGCCAGGTTTGCCGGGCAGTCCTTCCACCTGTCTGCCGTCCGCCGCGTCGGTTCGGTCCATTTGGTTGGCTAGAGGTTTCGCAGCGAAACCTGTACCCGGCACAGCGCCGCCGGCAGGCCCGGACGCACTTCGCGGGGCGGGGTCCCGTGCCACCGCGCCACACCGCACATCAGCCTGGCGGGATGTTTCGCAGCGAAACCTATGCCGAAGGGATCTGCGCGGACGGGCTGAACCCCCGTGCCCGCGGCGCCGGTCCGCCGGGGCCGCACAACGAAGGGCTTCACCGCCCTGCCCCAGGGACGCCTGGATGTTTCGCTGCGAAACGTCCCCCGCCCTGGTGCCCTTTCCCGTGTGTTCCAGGCAACGAAAAACCCCGGCCTTTCAGCCGGGGTTTCGCTGCGAAACCTCTGATGCGGCCCCTGCCCGCTCAGGTCTGTTCCAGAAGGTGGCGGACGTTCTCCATCACCGCATCGACCAGGTCCGAGGTGACGTTGTTGCCGTGAAAGCGGATGGCATAGCCGTTGGGGCCGTGTTCGCGTTCGATGGAGATGCCGTTGGCCAGCCGGGTACGGCGGCTCTTCTCGACTTGCTGCGCGGTCTTGGGACGGCCGCCGCGGGCGGGGTCCTGCGGCGCGCCTTCGGCCTGTTCCACAAATTGCAGCAGCGCGTCCCATTCCTCTGCCGCAGAGCGCGCGCCAGCGGCCTCCAGCGCCGCGCGCATCACCTCCGCCGTGCCGGTGCGCAGGGCTGCGGCCAGCCGCAGGCACTGGCGCTCATTGAGGCCGGTGGCATAGGCCAGCATGTCGCCCAGCTCCTCGTGGATCAGCGCGAAGGAGCGGATCTTGGAGCGCTTGGCGCGGGAGGCGTGCTGGAACAGCACCGCCACCGCGTCGTCGACATTCTGGAAGATGCCGTCATGCACCGCCGAGGCCGCTGCCCGGCCGCGCTCGTACTGGCTGAGGCCGGAGCGGATCTCGTTCTCCTCGATCATCGAGACCAGCGCGTTGGCGATGCTGCCGGGCTCGCGGATGAAGGCGGGGATGGTCTGGAACCGTTCGCCGCCGCTGATGGCATTCAGGCGGCGCACCGCGGTCAGGCGGCGGTAGCCGGAGACCAGTGCGTATTTGCCCGCGTCCTCCGGGTTCAGCGGCTCGAACACCTCGATCGGCAGGCGCAATCCGCTGGCCGAGATCGAGGCCATCAGCTCCTGCATTTCGTCCTCATCCAGCACGATGCGGTCGCGGTTGAGGGCGTCGGCGGTGATCTCCTCCAGCGGCAGTTCCACCGCCACCAGGCCCTTGCCCTCAGCTGCGCGCAGGCGCTCGGCGTCGGCCTTGTCACGCGCCGCCGCCTCGCGGTCGGCCTGGGGCAGGGGGCTGGCGTGGCGGGCGGCGTCGGCCACCACATCGGCGATCGGCGGGCGCAGGCCCGCGGGAGCGCGGGCCAGGTCGCGGTCGATGCCGGCCTCGATTTCCTTCAGCGCCTCGGGAGAGGGGGTTTCAAGCTGTCTGCGGCGTGCCATCTGCTCTGTCCTCTTTCTGGGTCTGTTGTGCCTGCTCCATCTGCTGATCGCGCCACCAGCTGCCGATCAGAAGCTCCTTGAATTCCGCATAGGTGCGGTCGAACACCTCGCGGCCGCGCACGTAAGTCTCGCGGTTGAAGTTGCGGTAGTCGGCCTCGTAGATGCCGGAGACGCTTTCGCCGGCCTGGCCGACCAGGGCGGTGTAGTCCTGGCGGTAGGCGTTCATCATGTCGCCGAAATAGGCCTGGATCACGTTGGCCAGGTCGCTTTGCTGGCTGGCGTCGAAACGGGTGATCAGGGCGCGGACCACGTCCCATTCGAATTTCATCTCCGGCAGGCCGGCGCGGCGGCGGCCTGCGTTCTCGCCGTCCTCGATGGAAGCGAAGGTGGAGTAGAGCATGTCGAAGAAGCGGCCGGTCGAGTCGAACTCCAGGAACGACGCGCCGAGCGGCACCATCAGGATGTCGGCGGCGGCGAGCGCATTGATGGTGAGGTAGCCGAGGGCAGGGGGGGTATCCAGCAGCACGATGTCGTAGTCATCGAGCGCGCCGCCCGCCTCCAGCGCATTGGTCAGCGCGTCCCACAGCGCCCAATTGCGCAGGCCCATGCGCCAGACCGGGATCTGGAATTCCGCCCAGTAGAGGTTCAGCTGGGCGCCGATCAGGTCGATGTTGGGCCAGTGGGTTTTCTGCACGACGTTTCGCAGCGAAACCTCCTTGGCCTCGGTCAGAGTCTCATCCAGCGGAATAGAGTCTAATCCGGAGGCTGCGCGGACCTTGTTCTCCGCCTCCACCGCCTCCGCGTAGTCGCGGGCGAGGAGGGGGAAGACGGTCTGCCATTCATCGGCCACCTGGCCGCCGAGGATCGAGGTCATGGAGCCCTGGCTGTCGAGATCGACAACCAGCACCTTGTAGCCGTCGAGCGCGGCGGACATCGCCAGATGGGCTGCTGTAGATGTCTTGCCGACGCCGCCTTTGAAGTTTGCCACCGCGACAACCTTGGCCGGCAGGCCCTCGGGGCGGTAGGGGCGGTATTCCTTGGTGGCGATGCCCTCGGAGGCGAAATGGTCGCGCAGCTTCAGCACCTCCTCCAGTGTGAACCATTTGGAGCCGCTGGCGCCCTCGCCCTGGGGCAGGTCGGGGTGTTTGTTCAGCACCCGGCGCAGGTGGGCGGGTGCCACGGGGATCAGATAGCGGGTGATTTCCCAGGTGGAAAACTTGCGCAGCCGCTTGCGGCCGTCGGGGGCGTATCCGCGCTTGGCCAGATCATCGCGCCCGCGGCCTGCAAAGGCGGCAGCCTTGGCAAATCTGGCGGTGTCCACCAGATCGCCGAGCTTGGCCGCTGCTGCCTCCGGATCCAGGTTGAAATAGGGGGGCAGGGGGGTGTCAGGTTTCTTTGCCATGTGCCTTATGCCTCGGGTAGATCGCCTGTTTGGCGTGTTATCCCGGTTTTTGTCGCACATCCTGGGCAGAAGGTGAATCATTATCTGGCAGCGCATCTGTTTTCCGCTGCCGTCCGTATCCCGCGGAATATATGACTCTTTTCCCCAATAATGACTATCGCACAAACAAGTTGAAATGTTGTGAATCTTTGATTCAGTTTAGAGTCTTTGCGGCTAGTAATCCGTTACTTATCATATGGTTAGTTGTGTTTCGGGACCTGTCTCCGGTATCAAGGGAACCCGTTTACAGGGGCATTGGTACCCGTTTGCGGGAACAAGGGTCCCGATTCGCAGGAGCATGGGTACCCGCGACTCGAGAGAGCCAAATTGAGGGTCCGGGGGCGCCAGAATAACCCGGAACGCGCGGTTTTGGGCGCTGATTTGCGCAAAATTCCGGGGGCTGCGCCTAAAGGTACCCGTTTCCGGGATAGTGTGATCCCGTAAAAGGGTGCCCAAAGCAGGATTGAGCGCGGGTGCCTTTTCCGCCATAGTATCCACGAGAGCAGATCCCGCAGAGTCGCAAAGGCCAAAACGGGGCAAAAGGGCAGGGCGATGGACGCTGACAACATCCCGCACAGCAAGCTGACAGGCCCCCTGCGCCGGGGGTCGGTGAAGAAGAATGTGGCCGCCATCCATGTCTCCGGCAAGCTGACGCTGCTGCAGCGCAAGCTGTCGAATGTGCTGCTGCTCAATGCCTATGACGCGCTGGTGACCAAGCCCAAGCACCAGATCGACGCGCAGACTCTGTGCCTGATGGTGGGCTACAATTCCAACGACATGGAGACGCTGAAACAGTCGCTGCGGTCGCTGGCGGAGACGGTGGCGGAATGGGACATGCTGGATGAGCAGGGTCGGCAGGAGTGGGGCGTCAGCTCGCTGCTGTCCTATGCGAAGCTGTCGGGCGGGGTCTGCGAATATGCCTATAGCCCCGCGCTGGCGGAGAAGCTGCACGATCCCAAGGTCTTTGCCCTGATCAACCTGAATATCCAGCGGCGGTTCACCAGCGGCCATGCGCTGGCGCTCTATGAAAACTGCTACCGCTTTGTGCGGACCGGCTCGACCGGCTGGTGGGATATTGCGCTGTTCCGCCGCCTGATGGGGGTGGACGGCAGTGCCTATTACGAGAGTTTCAAGCATCTGAACGCCAAGATCATCAAGCCGGCGGTGGCGGAGGTGAACAAGACCTCCAACATCCTGCTGACTCCGGAGTTCAAGAAGATGGGGCGGCAGGTGGCGGAGGTGCGGTTCCGCATCAAGGAGAACCCGCAGCTGGCGATGCTGGACATCGACGACGGTGCCGGAGTGCGGCAGGGGGCTGTGTACGGCCAGCTGATGGAGCTGGGTGTCAGCGACCGGCTGGCGCGGCAGTGGATTGCCGAGCATGGCGAGGACTATGTGGCGGAGAAGGTCGGCTATCTGAAGGGACAGAAGGGCGTCGACAGCCCGGTGCGCTATCTGAGTGCGGCCCTGCGCGATGATTACAAGTCCGGGCCTGCGGAAGCGGCCAGGGAGGTTCCGCCGGAGGTGCTGGCGGCGGCAGAGGCGCGCAAGGCGGCGGAGGCCGAGGCGGCGCGGGTTGCCGCGGCAGAGGATGCGGCCAAGGCGCGGGAGCGCTCCCTGCGGGCGCAGAAGCTGGAGCGGATCCGGGAGCTGGCGGCGGGACGGTCGCCGACGCAGCGGGATGCGGACAAGCGGCTGTTCCTGAGCCGCCTGGAAGATGAAATCGACCGCGAGGAATTCCGCAACCGCGGCTGGGCGGCGGCGCTGCTGGCGGCGGAAATGGCCGCGTTCTGGGAGGAGCTGGTTCCCGGCGCGTTCGAGGATTTTGCAGGGTAGGGGGCCGCGGATCAGGCTCTAACTGGAGATGTCATCCATGGCGCGGCCGACGGTAAAGCCGTGCAGCATGGTCGACAGCAGGATGGTCAGCCCGATCAGCGACCAGAGTTCCGTCTCGTTCACAAACTCGATATGGGCGCCGGCATAGCACAGGTAATAGATCGAGCCGATGCCGCGCACGCCAAAGACAGAGATCACCAGGCGGTCACGGCGGGCGATGCCTGTGCCGGCGCCCATATCGAG
>NZ_LYUZ01000107.1:0-1140 GCF_001679925.1 Leisingera sp. JC1
CCCCGGCGGCAGCGGGAGCCTTGGCTGCCGCCGGGGTGAGGGTTTCCGCGGCGGGGGCCTTGGGCCGCGCCTTGGATTGGGGAATGCTGCCTGCGGCAAGGCCCTGGGTTTCAGCTTTGCTTTCAGCGGCTTGTTCGCCCTCGGCTGCTTGCGGCACGGCCTCGGACCTTGGAATGCGGTGGGCCTGGAGGTTGAGGCTGCTTTCGGGCGTTGGCTGCTGCGGCAACGGGTCGGGAGTGAGTGAGATCAGCAGCGCGCCGGCGCCGCCCGCGTGGACCAGGGCAGAGGCGGCAAGCCCCAGCGCCCATATGGCCGGGGCGCGCATCATCCGTCTGTTTCCGGGGTGACCACCAGCACCACGTCGGTGAACCCCAGTGCCTCACCCTGGGCGATCAGCGGCAGCACGTTACGCAGCTCAGCCGCGCGGTGGGCGTTGATGCGCAGGCGCAGCTCCGGGTCGTCGGCCAGCAGGGCGGAGAGGGCAGAGGAGAGGGTGTCGCGGGCGATCGCCTCGCCGTCGAGGGCGAGGTCTCCGGTTGCGGAGACTGCGAGGGTGATGCCGCCCGCGGGCATGTCGCGGCCGGTGACGGCGGTGGCGGGGCGGACGTCGAACGGGGCGGTGGCGTCCATGCGGCCGATCAGCATGAAGAACACCAGCAGGAAAAACACCACGTCGATGAGGGCGATGATAGTCTCGGAATGCGGATTGCGGGCAGGGCGGTTCAGTTTCATTGCGCCGCCTCCAGCCGCAGGACGCGCAGGCGGGTGACCCCGGCCAGGGCGGCGGTGTCCATCACCGTGATCAGGGCCTGGGTCTGCGCGGCGCCGGAGGGGAGGATGACCACTTGGGTGAGGGGTTCCTCTGCGATGGCGGCGGAGAGCGTGGATTGCAGGGTTTCCGCATCTAGTGCGGTACCGCGCAGCACCGGCACGCCGTCAGAGCCGAGGCGGATCATTAGGGTGCCTGCCGGGGTTTGTGTGGTGCTGTTTGCAGTGGCCTCAGCCGGTTTTACAGCGGGGATCATGTCGAGGTTCAGATAGGTGGAGGTCACCATGAAGAACACCAGCAGGATCAGCATGACGTCGATCATCGGCACCAGCGAAATCAGGGCGCGGGGGCGGGCGGGCCGGTTGATCATC
>NZ_LYUZ01000107.1:1165-29834 GCF_001679925.1 Leisingera sp. JC1
TCATGGCGGCGTTCCCCCGTGTCAGCGCGACCCGTCGATCAGCAGCAGGCGGCCGGCGGCGCTTTCGATGGCTTGGGCGGCGGCGTCGATGCGGGCGGCGAACAGGCCTGCGGCGATGGCGGCGGGGATGGCGACCAGAAGGCCCGCGGCGGTGGTCAGCAGCGCCTGCCAGATGCCGCCCGCGAGGACAGAGGCATTGGCCGCGCCCTGGGCCAGTTCCAGTTCCTGAAACGACTGGATCATGCCGAGAACGGTGCCGAGCAGGCCGAGGAGCGGCGAGACCATGGCGATGAGCTCCAAGAGGCGGATGAGGGAGTTCATGCGGCTCACCTCCTCATTGCCGCGGCGCTGCAGCTCGTCCTGCAGGAGCGGGCCGCGCAGGCCCTCCTGCAGGGCCTGCATGGCGTAGGTCATGACGCGGTCTGCGGGGGATTTGCCGCCCGCAATGCTGTCCTGCGCCTGCTTGCGGTCGCCGTCCTTCCATTGGGTCAGCGCCTGTTCGCGGGCGGTGGCGCCGGAGCGCACCGGCCAGAGCTGGATCAGTTTGACGGCAATCACCGTCAGCGACAGAAGCGACATCAGCGCCAGAGTCACGATTACTGGCCCGCCGGTGCCGAGCATATCCCAGGTGCCGGCCATGGCTTATTTCACCAGCTGCGCGGCAGCGCGGGAGCTGAGTTCAAGGATTGGGAAGCAGTCCATCTGATCCTCGTTCTGGGGCTGGCAGGAGGTGATGTCGTGCAGCAGGATCTCGGAGATGTTGCTGCAGGATATCTCCGGGATCTCGAACAGTTTCAGGGTGGTGCGCTGGACGGGCAGGGGGGCCGCGTCGATCGACAAGAGGCGGTCGATCACCCCGTTGCCATCAAGGATGGCCAGCGACATCTCGAAACCTTCAAAGCTTTTGCCGGTCTGGTTGCGGAACAGGAAGAAGGCGCGGCAGCCGCCGCCCTCGATCTCCTCGGTCTTGTTCAGCTCAACGTGCAGCGGGCCGGTTTCCGCGGCGGCGGTGATCGGCAGGCAGATCAGGGCAAGGGCAGTCAGCAGACGGGTCAGGGGCATCACGGTCTCCGGGGTCCGGTGGGATGCCCAGCCCGCAACCGCTGCGGGCCGGGCTGTGTTCTGGGTCAGACCAGGGCGGTCAGGGCCTTTTCGATCTTGTCCATTGCGTCGCGGGCGGAATCGAGGTCGCGGCGTTTCAGGTGGCGGGCGGCCACATGCAGGGCGCGGCCCAGCCGGTCGCGGACCTTGCCGGGCGCGCGGGCGACATTGGCCTGCAGCGACTGGGCGCGTTTGACCTGGGCACCGAGCGAGCGCTGGTCCATCTCGCGCTGGCCGCGCTTCATCGACTTGGCTTCGTCCTCGCGGTCGGCGCCGATGCGGGCGACGGCGCGTTCGATCACCACGATCATGGTTTCGGCCTCCTGCAGGCGGCCGTCGTTGATCAGGCTGACGGATTTGGCCAGCGCGCGTTTCAGTTTCAGCTCCAGGGGCCCGGGCGCCAGGCCGATACGCGGTTGGATCCGTTTCAGGCGGCGTTTCAGCGGTGCGATGGCCTTGGCGTCGATGCCGGAGGCGTCAATGTCGGAGGCGTCTTCCTCTGTCACCTGGCTCTCGGAGGCCTCGGGCTTGAGACTGTCCAGGAGGTTGCCGCCGTCGTCGTAGAACAGCACGTTGACCTTGGCCGGGTTGCGCTTGAGGAATTTCTTGAGTTCGGTGACCATGCGTTGCGGCGCGCTTTCGCAGATCATCTCCATATCGCCGGAGCGCACCACATAGGTGCCCCATGCCATGGGCGGGCCGCCCCCCTCTTTCTTCATCGGGGCCTTCAGGGTTTCCGGTTTCTTACCCGGCTGGATCATCAGGAGCGGGTCCTTGCTGGCGTCGAGGCAGAAGGCGAAACTCATCCGCTTCTTRGCCCCTTCGCGAACCATCTCTTTGACTTCCTTGCCAGAAATACGATCAATACTCATCATTCAGCCGCTATTGAATGCTTGGAAAAGGTTTGACATTAGGATGGCGATAAGGCTCTCTTGGGGTCAAGTTATTGTTTGAGGTTTCCGCAGGTTTAACCACCAGGCTCGAAAAGAGTGGCACCTGCTTTCCGTTGCGTTACCACACGGGAACGTGACCAAAAAAGAATGCACCCAGGGGGGCGAAAAACGATGGATCCTGCAGTATTGCTGCAATCCAAAGGGGATGATGCCCCTAGCGGCGAGAATCTCGAATACGATCCGGCCTTCACTGAGATGGAGCTGGCGGCTCAGCCGGGCGAAGAATCGGTGGTGGGCAACGAGACGATCGAAGCTACTGATCCTGATTACCGCGAAGTTCAGAAGAAAGCGCTGGAGGTGCTGGAGCGCAGCCACGATTTGCGCGCGGCGGTGTTTCTGGGCGATGCGCTTCTGCATTCCGAGGGGCTGCCCGGCTTTGCCGATGTGACCACCTATATCCGCGGCTGCCTGGAGGAGTTCTGGGAGACCTGCCATCCGGAGCTGGATGAGGACGATGGCGACCCGACGATGCGGATCAACGCGATTCAGGACCTGTGCGGCCAGCCGGACGGGATGGCGGGGGCGTCGCCCTTGTACCGCTCGCTGCGCCGGGCGCCGCTGAGCGAGAGCCGCGGCTTTGGCCGGTTCTGCCTGCGCGACATTGAAATCGCCGAAGGGGTGATGGCGGCGCCGGAGAGCATGGAGCATATCCCGGACAGCGCCACCATCGGCGCGGCGTTCCAGGACAGCGACGAGGAAACCGTCGCGGCGCGGCTGGCGGCGGTCAAGACGGCGGAAGAAAATGTGCGCGCGATCTCTGCCGTGTTTGATGAGCAGACGCCGGGGCAGGGGCCGGATCTGAGCGCGCTGATCAAGCTGCTGCAGCAGATCGGCAAGCGGATCGGCACCTATGCCAACTTGAGCGCAGAAGACGGCGCCGGTGAGGATGAGGCGGAAGAGGACGGCGCGGAGGATGCCGGTGCTGCGGCACCGGCGGCGGGCGGCCGTGCGATGCCTTCCGCGCCCGGGGCGATCAACTCGCCCGCGGATGTGTCCAACACGCTGGACCGCATCATCAGTTATTACCGGCGGGCGGAACCTTCCAGCCCGCTGCCGATCCTGCTGGAGCGGTGCAAAAGGCTGGTGGGGGCCGACTTCCTCACCATCATGAATGACATGGCGCCGCAGGGGGTGGAGAACGTCCACCTGATCGGCGGTATTGATGAAGACGACGACGACTGACGGACACGGGAAATTTCTGCGGCGGAAGCCGCTGCGGATCCCGTGAAAGCAAGACGAGTAAGGAGACCTAGATGGCCGGAAGTTCACAGAAATTCATTGCCCGCAACCGGGCACCAAGGGTCCAGATCGAATATGACGTGGAGCTGTACGGCGCCGAGAAGAAGGTGCAGCTGCCCTTCGTGATGGGCGTGATGAGCGACCTGGTGGGTAAATCCGAAGTGGAGCAGCCTGCAGTCGCGGACCGCAAGTTCCTGGAAATCGACGTGGACAACTTCGATGACCGGATGAAGTCGATGGCGCCGCGCGCGGCGTTCACCGTGCCCAACACGCTGACCGGCGAGGGCAACATGGCGGTCGACATCACGTTCGAGAGCATGGACGATTTCAAACCGGCCGCGATTGCCGCCAAGGTGGAGCCGCTGCGCGAGCTGCTGGAAGCGCGCACCCAGCTGTCGAACCTTATGACCTATATGGACGGCAAGACCGGCGCCGAGGATCTGATCTCCAAGATCATCCAGGACCCGAGCCTGCTGAAAACCCTGGCCGCGCAGCCGAAGCCCGGCGGCGAAGCCGACAGCGAAGAATAAGAGCGGAGGACGAAGATGGCTGAAGAAGAACTCCAGGCGGAAGCCGCTGCCGGCGAAGCCGCCTTTGGCTCTGCCGAATTCGCGAGCCTGCTGCAGAAGGAATTCCGCCCCAAGTCGGATCAGGCCAAGACTGCGGTTGAAAGCGCGGTCAAGACCCTGGCCGAGCAGGCGCTGGCAAACACCGCGCTGATTTCCGATGACGCGCTGCGTTCGATCGAGAGCATTGTGTCGGCGATTGACGCGAAACTGACCGAGCAGGTCAACCTGATCCTGCACAACGAGGAATTCCAGCAGCTGGAAAGCGCCTGGCGCGGCCTGCACTATCTGGTCAACAACACCGAGACCGATGAGCAGCTGAAAATCCGGGTGATGCCGATCACCAAGAAGGAAATGTCGAAGACCCTGAAGAAGTTCAAGGGCACGGCATGGGACCAGTCGCCGATCTTCAAAAAGATCTACACCGAGGAATTCAGCCAGCTGGGCGGCGAGCCCTATGGCTCCCTGGTGGCCGACTACCATTTCGACCATTCGCCGCCGGATATCGAGCTGCTGGGTGAAATGTCCAAGATCGCCGCCGCCGCGCATGCGCCGCTGATCACCGGCGCCAAGCCGACGCTGTTTCAGATGGACAGCTGGGCCGAACTGTCGAACCCGCGCGATCTGACCAAGATCTTCCAAACCCCGGAATATGCCGCCTGGCGGTCCCTGCGGGACAGCGAGGATGCGAAATACGTGGGCCTGGCGATGCCGCGCTTTCTGGGGCGTCTGCCCTATGGCTCCAAGACCGATCCGGTTGAGGAGTTTGCGTTCGAGGAAGACACCGCAGGGGCCGGCAGCGAGAAGTACGGCTGGGTCAACGCCGCCTATGGCATGGCGGTGAACATCACCCGTTCTTTCAAGATGTACGGCTGGTGCTCGCGCATCCGCGGCGTCGAAAGCGGCGGCACGCTGGAGAACCTGCCGAGCCACACCTTCCCGACCACCGATGGCGGCGTCGATCAGAAATGCCCGACCGAGATTGCCATCGACGACCGGCGCGAGGCGGAACTGGCGAAGAACGGCATGATGCCGCTCATCCACCGCAAGAACACCGACGTTGCGACCTTCATGGGTGCGCAGTCGCTGCACAAGCCGGCCGAATATGACGATCCGGACGCCACCGCCAACGCCAACCTGGGCGCGCGGCTGCCGTATCTGTTCGCCACATGCCGGTTCGCGCACTATCTCAAGTGCATGGTGCGGGACAAAGTCGGCTCCTTCAAAAGCCGTCAGGACATGGAGTCCTGGCTGCAGGACTGGATCAACAACTATGTTGATTTCAACGCAGATATCTCTTCGGAGAACGAGAAGGCGCGCAAACCTCTGGCCGCAGCCGAAGTGGTTGTGGAAGAGGTCGAGGGCAACCCGGGGTATTACACCTCAAAATTCTTCCTGCGCCCGCATTACCAGCTGGAGGGGCTTTCCGTCTCGCTGCGTCTGGTATCGAAACTGCCCTCGGAAAAAGGAGGCTGATTTCCCACTCCCCAGCCTTAACCAAGCATAGTGCAGTAGAGTTCTTAATATTTGAAAGGATAGCAAAATGGCTGCAAACATGTTCGTACAGATCTCGGACATCGATGGCGATGCGACCGAGGAAAACCACAAGAAGTGGATCGTGATCCAGTCGGCGAGCTGGAACGTCGAGCGCGCGGTTGAAATGACCGACCTGGGTTCCACCCAGCGGATGCACGCGAACTCCAACTTCGGCAAGATCGAGCTGACCTCGCAGATGGGCAAGGCCTCGAACGACCTGGCGCTGTCGGTTGCCAACGGCACCGTGCGCCCGGAAATCATCATGCACTGGTGCCGTTCCGGCGACAGCGCAAGCCAGGGCCTGCTGGTCTATTCGATCTGGAAGCTGAAAGACGTGGTTGTCGACAGCTACTCGATCTCGAGCAGCGAAGACGGCATTCCGGAAGAGACCTGGTCGCTGGCCTATGCGTCGATCGAGCACGAGTACAAGTCGACCGACCAGAAGTCCGGCAAGCTGAAGACCGAAGGCACCTTCAAGTGGAACGTGCAGACCGGCAAGGTCGAGTAAACCATTTGACTGGCCCCGGGCGTATTGCCGCCCGGGGTCCGTTTTTTCTGACGTATTTCCAGCATCCATCCCCGTTGCGGAGTAGAGCCCCATGACACCCGAAGAGCATTTGAAAGCTGGTGATCCCAAGGCGGCGCTGGAGGCGCTGCAAGCCAAGATCCGCGCGGATGCGAGCAATCCGAAGCTGCGGGTCTTTCTGTTTCAGCTGCTGTGTGTTCTGGGCGACTGGAACCGGGCGATTGCCCAGCTGAAGGCGGCGGCGGGACTGGACGAAGGCGCCACGGTGATGGCGCAGGCCTACCGCGAGGCGATCATCTGCGAGGTCTACCGCGAGAAGGTCTTTGCCGGTGAGAAGTCGCCGCTGATCCTGGGTGAGCCGGAGGAATGGCTGGCGCATCTGATCGAGGCGCAGAAACTGCTGGCAGCCGGCAATCCCAAGGAAGCCGCGGAGCTGCGCGCCAAGGCATTTGACGCCGCGCCCGCCAGCCCGGGCGAGGTGAACGGCAAACGGTTCGAGTGGATTGCGGACGCCGACATGCGGCTGGGGCCGGTGCTGGAAGCGGTGATCAACGGCAAGTATTACTGGTTGCCGTTTTCCAAGATCGTCGCCTTTGAAGCGGAAGAGCCGAGCGACCTGCGCGATGCGGTGTGGACGGCCGGCACGCTGACCCTGGCAGGCGGCGGAGAAGTGGCCGCGATGATCCCGACCCGTTATCCGGGCAGCGAAAAGGCTGATGGCCTGTCGATGCTGGCACGCGCCACCGTGTGGGAGGATGCCGGCGCGGAAACCTATACCGGTCTGGGCCAGCGGCTGCTGGCGATCGGCGATGAGGACATTGCCATCATGGACGTGCGCACACTCCGGATGGACGGGCACGGCGAAGAGAATGGCTGACAAGACACTGGCCGAGCGCCTGCAGCCCTCGCTGCTGGACCGGCTGACTGACAATGCGCCTGGCGACCAGAAGGAAACCCGCGAGAGCCGGGTGATTGATCTGGTGCGGCTGCGGGAAATCATCCAGCGCGATCTGTCGTGGCTCTTGAACACCCAGAATGTCGAAAGCCATTTCGATGCGGAGAAGTATCCTGCGGTGTCGGCTTCGGTTCTGAATTACGGGCTGATCGAAGTGGCGGGGGAGGCTTCGACCACCGAGAAGGCGGAAGCGATCCGGCAGTCGATAAAGCAGGCGATTGCCACCTATGAGCCGCGGATCATCGAAGGCTCTGTCGATGTGCGTCTGCAGGATGGCACCGACGCGACAGAGATGACCGTGGGGCTGGAAATCCGCGCCGACATGTGGGCGCAGCCGATGCCGCTGGAACTGTACCTGCGCAGCAAGGTTGATCTGACCACCGGCGAGGTGCAGATGGAAAGGGCCATGTGATGGATACACGGCTGCTGACCCATTATGAGAACGAGCTGAACTACCTGCGCGACATGGGCGCGGAGTTTGCGGCTGCCTATCCCAAGATCGCAGCCCGCCTGGGCATGGAAGGGGTCGAGGTTCTTGACCCCTATGTGGAGCGTCTGCTGGAGGGCGCCGCGTTCCTGACCGCGCGGGTGCAGCTGGAGCTGGAGCTGCAGTATCCGAATTTCACCTCCAACCTCTTGGAGATCATTTATCCGCATTACCTGGCGCCGACGCCGTCGATGATGATCGCGGCGTTTGAGCCGGATGTGGCGAACTCGGCGGTGAAAAGCGGCTATGTGCTGAAGCGCGGATCGACGCTGCGGTCGCGGCTGACCGAGGGCGAGCAGACGCCCTGCGAATTCCGGACTGCCGCTGATCTGACCATGTGGCCGATCCAGATCACCGAGGCGCAGTATATTGACGGCCGCGGCGAGCTGGTGGCGGCAGGGGTTGCCACCGGGTATGACGCGCGCGCGGGCATCCGGCTGCGGATCAAGCGCATTGACGGGGACCCGATCAGCAAGCTGGAGATGGACAAGCTGACGCTCTACCTGACCGGCGAGGCGGGCAACAGCTGGCCGCTGCTGGAACTGCTGTGCACCCAGGTGCAGGGGATCGTGGCGCGCTCCACCGACCGGCGGGCTGACTGGCAGCTGCCGCTGCGCAACGCCAAGGTGGTGCAGAAGGGGTTCAGCCCCGAGGAGGCGCTGCTGCCGCTGCCGCGCCGGGTCTATGACGGCTACCGGCTGCTGCAGGAATATTTCGCGATGCCGGAGCGGTTCCGCTTTGTTGAGTTGCAGGGGCTGCGCGAGGGGTTGCGGAAATCCGAGGGCAATGAGGTCGATCTCTATATCCTGCTGCGCGAGGGGATGCCGGAGATCGCGCCGATCGTGGTGCCGGAGGTGTTTAAGCTGAACGCTGTGCCCGCCGTGAACCTGTTCGAGAAACGCTGTGACCGGGTGCGGATTGCGCCGATTGATACCGAGCATCATGTGATCCCGAACCGTACCGCGGGGCTCGATTTCGAGATCTACGGATTGCAGAGCGTGGTGGGCATCAGCGGCGAGGGCGAGGACGACGTGGTGTTCCGCCCGTTCTATTCCGCCAATGATTTCACCGCCGCGGGCGAAAGCCATCCGGCCTATTACACCGTCAAGCGGCGGATGCGGCAGCGGTCGGAGAAGGAGCGTTTGCGCGGGGTGCGCAGCTCTTACCTGGGATCGGAGGTGTTTCTGACGCTGGTGGACCGGGCGCAGGCGCCCTATTCCGCCGGGCTGGAGCAGCTGGCAGTCAAGGCGCTGTGCACCAACCGCGATCTGCCGATGCTGCTGGCCACCGGCAATGACGATGTGTTCCAGCTGCCCGAGGGCGGTCCGGTCAAGAAGGTGACGCTGCCGGTGTCGCCAACCCGTCCGCATCCCACTCTGGCGCAGGGCGATACTGCCTGGCGGCTGATTTCTCACCTCAGCCTGAACTACGTCTCGATTGCCGAAACCGGCAAGGGCCAGTCGGCGGAGGCGCTGCGGGAGCTGGTCGGGCTGTACGCCCCCCTGGGCGACCGGGTGACGGAGAAGCAGCTGGAGGGCATCCTGTCGGTCAGCGCCCGGCCGATCGTGCGGCGGATGAGCGACGAGGTGCTGTCCACCGCAGTGCGGGGCCTCGAGATTACCCTGGGCTTTGACGAGAGCTTTTTCGAGGGCAGCAATATCTATGCGCTGGGGGCCGTGCTGGAGCGGTTCTTCCGCGGCTATGCCAGCATCAACTCGTTCACGGAGACCGTTCTGAAAACTGAAAAACGCGGGGAAATTGCCAGATGGCGACCGGAAAAGGGCCTCGGCCGGATGATCTGAGCCTGTATGGCCGGCTGGCCATGGACCCTGAAAAACACCACGTTTTTCAGGCCCTGCGGGTATTGGAGGCGCATTTCGATGACGCCCCGCGCCTGGGCGAAAGCCGCCGCCCGCGGCAGGACCGGCTGCGCCTGGGGCAGGAGGCGGAACTGGCGTTCCCGCCCTCGACCATTGCTGCGTTCAAACCGGCGGAAGGGGACAAGCCGGCGGTGCTGACCAACCGGTTCTTCGGGCTGTTCGGCCCGCAAGGCCCGCTGCCGCTGCATCTGACCGAATACGCGCGCGACCGCAAAAGGAACCACCGCGACCCGACGATGGTGGCCTTTGCCGATATGCTGACGCACCGGCTGATGAGTCTGCTCTACCGGGCCTGGACGCAGGGCTCGCCCGCGGTGAGCTTTGACCGGGCGGATGACCCGATGGCGCGCAAGGTGGCGTCGCTGATTGGCTACAACGGGTTCAAATTCACCAGCCGCGACGACATGCCGGACCTGGCCAAGCTGCATTTTGCGGGCCATCTGGCTAAGGGGGCCAAGAATGCCGAGGGGCTGGTGTCGATTCTGTCGGCGTTTTTCGAAGTGCCGGTTTCCTTGGAGGAATATGTCGGAAGCTGGCTGGAGCTGGAGCCGGACGACCGTTGGCAGCTGGGTTACGGCGGGCTGGGGCAGACCACCAGCATCGGAGACAAGGTGKGGAGCCGCAGTGCCAAGTTCCGCATCCGCATCGGGCCGCTGAAACTGGAAGATTATGAACGGCTGCTGCCGGGCGGTGCGGCCTTGGACCGGCTGCGCGCGATTGTGCGGTCTTATGCCGGCGATGTGCTGGACTGGGATGTGAACCTGGTGCTGGCGGGCGACGAGGTGCCGAGGGCATCCTTGGGCGGCACCACGCGGCTGGGACACACCAGCTGGGTGCGCTCGCGCCCGGATCCGGATGCGGACCAGCCGGATGTGAATGATTTATACCTGTACCCGGGATTTGGCGCCGGGGCTGAGAAGCCTGTAGAGGGAGGGATTTGAGATGACCGAGATCAGCCGCGTGGCGCTGTTTGGCAAGTTGAACAAGCTGGGATACCAGGCCGTCGAGAGCGCAACCGTGTTCTGCAAGATGCGCGGGAACCCTTATGTGGAACTGGTGCACTGGATGCATCAGCTACTGGCGCAGCAGGACAGCGACATGCACCGGATCATCCAGCATTACGACCTGGACACCGGTAAGATCGCCAGCGAGCTTACCCGGGCGCTGGACATGCTGCCGCGCGGGGCCTCGACGATTTCGGATCTGTCGGACCATCTGATGGACGCGATGGAACGCGGCTGGGTCTGGGGCTCGCTGCTGTATTCCGCGGGGCAGGTGCGCAGCGGCCATCTGCTGCTGGGCATGTTGAAGACGCCGGCGCTGCGCAATATCCTGTCCAGCATGTCGCCGGAGCTGGCGAAGATCGGCGCCGATGATCTGGCCGACAACTTCCATGAGGCCACCGATGGCTCGCCCGAGGAACGGCTGGGGGCGCAGGACGGCTCCAACGTGACCGGCGGCGGGGCGGAGCCGGGGGAGGCGTCCGGTTCGATGGCGCCGGGTGCGATGGGCAAGGGCGAGGCGCTGGAGCAGTTCTGCACCGACCTGACCGAACAGGCCCGCAATGGCGAGATCGACCCGATCGTGGGCCGGGATGAGGAAATCCGCCAGATCGTCGATATCCTGATGCGGCGGCGCCAGAACAACCCGATCCTGACCGGTGAGGCGGGCGTGGGTAAAACGGCTGTGGTCGAGGGCTTTGCGCTGCGGATCGCACGCGGCGACGTGCCGCCCGCGCTGAAGGATGTGCGCCTGCTGGTGCTGGACGTGGGCCTGCTGCAGGCCGGGGCCAGCATGAAGGGCGAGTTTGAAAACCGCCTGCGCCAAGTGATCGACGAGGTGCAGGCAAGCCCGACACCGATTGTGATGTTCGTGGATGAAACCCACACCCTGGTCGGGGCAGGCGGCGCGGCAGGTACCGGCGATGCGGCGAACCTGCTGAAACCGGCGCTGGCGCGCGGGACGCTGCGCACCATCGGCGCCACCACCTGGGCGGAGTACAAGAAATACATCGAGAAGGACCCGGCGCTGACCCGCCGTTTCCAGGTGGTCAAGGTCGAGGAACCGGGCATCCAAAAGGCGATCCTGATGATGCGGGGCATCGCATCGATGCTGGAGAACCACCACCGGGTGCAGGTTCTGGACGAGGGGATCGAGGCGGCCGTCAGCCTGTCGGCCCGCTATATCCCGGCGCGGCAGCTGCCGGATAAGTCGGTGAGCCTTCTGGACACGGCCTGTGCGCGGGTCGCGGTCAGCCAGCACGCGGTGCCGGCCGAGGTCGATGACAGCCAGCGCCGGATCGAGGCACTGACCACCGAGCTGGAGATCATCGGCCGCGACGAGACCGCAGGCTATGAGGTCGCCGACCGGCGCGAGGCGGTGGAAGCCGCGAAGGCTGCTGAGGAGGAACGGCTGGCCGGGCTGACCGAGCGCTGGGACAAGGAAAAGGCGGTGGTCGAGGGCATTCTGGAATTGCGCGCCAAGCTCCGGGAGGGGGCCGCGCCGGTGGACGCTCCGGCTGATGCCGGGGACGATGCGGCGGAGGGCGCCGCTGACAGCCCTCTGTCAGATGAAGAACGCGCCAAACTGATGCAGGAGCTGAAGGACAAAAACGCAGAGCTGGAAGCGCTGCAGGGCGACAGCGCGCTGATCCTGCCGATCGTCGATCATCAGGCGGTGGCCTCGGTTGTGGGCGACTGGACCGGCATTCCGGTGGGCCGCATGGTCAAGGATGAGATCGAGACCATCCTGAATCTGGAAGAGCGGCTGGCGCAGCGGGTGATCGGCCAGGACCACGCGATGAAGATGATCGCCAAGCGCATCCAGACCAGCCGCGCAGGGCTGGACAACCCGAACAAGCCGATCGGGGTGTTCATGCTGGCCGGTACCTCTGGTGTCGGTAAGACCGAAACTGCCCTGGCGCTGGCTGAGGTGCTGTACGGTGGTGAGCAGAACGTCATCACCATCAACATGTCGGAATATCAGGAGGCCCATACCGTCAGCTCGCTGAAAGGCGCGCCTCCCGGCTATGTCGGCTATGGCGAGGGTGGGGTGCTGACCGAAGCAGTGCGTCGCAAGCCCTATTCGGTGGTGCTGCTGGATGAGGTCGAGAAGGCACACCCGGATGTGCATGAGATCTTCTTTCAGGTGTTCGACAAGGGCGTGATGGAAGACGGCGAAGGCCGCATCATCGACTTCAAAAACACGCTGATCCTGCTGACCTCCAATGTCGGTACCGAGACGATCATGGATCTATGCTCCGATCCGGATCTGATGCCGGACCCGGAGGGTATGGCGAAAGCCTTGCGTGATCCGCTGCTCAAGGTGTTTCCGCCAGCGCTGCTGGGGCGCTTAGTGGCGATCCCCTATTACCCGCTCAGCCCGGAGATGATCGGCGAGATCACCAAGCTGCAGCTGGGCCGCATCCAGAAACGGGTGCAGGAGGCGCACGGCGTGCCGTTTGAATATTCGGACGCCGTGGTTGAAGAGATCGTCAACCGCTGCCAGGAGCTGGACTCGGGCGGGCGGATGATCGACGCGATTGTCACCAACACCATGCTGCCGGAGATTTCCAACGAGTTCCTGCGCCGCCTGATGGATGGCGCGGAGGTCGAGAAGGTCGCCATTGATGTCAAGGACGGAGAATTCACCTACGCATTCGAATGATCACACAAAACGGTAACAAGTGGGGAAGGAGTTCCTATGGTTAAACATGTTGTCATGGACATGAAGAACGTCGATGTCGGCGCTTCGGGGCTGGAGATGGTCAAGCCGCCCCAATTGTCCTTCAAGGTTGTGGTCGAACTGGACAAGAAAATGGAGAAGGGGGTCGAGAAGGACCCGCTTCTGCAACAGGAGTTTCATGCCGGTGCCAGCGAGGTCTTTGAGCAGACCCGCGACACCATCGCGAAGAAGTGCAAGGTGTTCGACAAAGCCTTTGTCGAGATGGCCAACAAGGGTGCCGACAAGAAGACGATGGAAAAGCAGCTGAAGGGGCTGAACGACGCCGTCAAGAACGACATAAAGGTCGGCGAGAAGGCGGCGGAACTGGCGGCGCAGAAGGCCTGGACGAACCTTCAGAAGAAGAAAAAGGAATGGTCCAAGTTCAAGATCAAGATCGGCGTGTCGATTGCCGGCACTCTGGCCGGTCTGGCGGTCAGCATCGCGGCGATGGCGACCTCGCCGTTTTCCGGCGGTGCGGGCGCGGCCTTTGGCATCATCGGGCTGATAAAATCCGGTGTGTCGCTGGCCAAGGACATCGGCAAACTGGCGATTGATATCAACCAGTCCAAGACCATTCTGGTGAAAAACCTGGTGGTGGTGGAAAAGGCGGCCTCCAACCCGGCTCTGAATGCCGCGAACGAGGTGTCGGCGGCGGTGTTCCAGGAATTCCTTGGCATTTCGCAGCCTTCGGTCAAAACGGTCGAGGATGCGGCGGATACCCTGAAGGCGAAATATGCCCAGATGGTCGTCAAAATGCATGACCTGTCGAAGACCCTGAACAAGATCCTGAAAGAGCAGGAAAAGCTGAAGAAGGAGTTTTTGGGTGAGGTCGGCAAGAAGCTGAAGAAACACCCGGTGAAGGACAAGAAGACACAGCTGGTGATGATCAGCAAGGCGCTGGATACAGCTCTGGCAGGCAATTATGCCGAGGTTCAGAAGGCGATCGACAAGATCCAGATTATGTACGCGGACGCCCGCGGCTGGGCCAACAATATCAAGGATCTGATGAAGCGGGTGACGGCGCTGACGATCAAGGATCCGAAGGCGCTGAAAGTGTTTCGCGAAGGGCTGAAATTCGCGGCCCTGGCGCTGTCGCCGATCGACGGCAACTCAATTGCCACCGGTGCCAAGGATCTGGCTTTGGGCGTCGGCGGCGCGGTTGGCGGCTATGCCTATGACAAGATCACCAGCAAGGTGCTGGACGGGACCGTGTTTGACGCGGCCTGAAGTTAAGAAAAGACCGCCGGGCGCAGAAGGCGCCCGGACAACTGCAAGACTGAAAGACCGGCTGGAGAAGCAACTTGGACAGCAGCGCGCAAACCGCAGAGACATTACGGGACAAGGCCCGCGAATTTGTCGAGCGCCCCTGGGTGACCAATGCCATTCTGGGCGTCATCATCTTTAACGCCATCACGCTGGGCCTGGGCACCTCTGCCGCGGTGCGGGCGCATGCGGGCGGGCTGCTGGATGTGATCGACACCACCGTTCTGGCCATTTTCGTGCTGGAGCTGGCGCTGAAGCTGTTTGCCTACGGCTGGCGGTTCTTCTCCTCTGCCTGGAATATCTTTGACCTTGTTGTGGTCTCCTTCGGCCTGTTCCCGGACAGCCAGGGCCTGTCGGCTTTGCGCGGCCTGCGGGTGGTTCGGGCGCTGCGCCTGCTGTCGGTCATCCCGCAGATGCGCGCGGTGGTGCAGGCGCTCCTGGACGCGCTTCCCGGCATGGGCGCGGTGATCGTGATGATCTCCATCGTGTTCTATGTCTTCGGTGTGATGGCGACGATGATGTACGGGCAGGCCTTTGACGAGTGGTTCGGAACGCTGGGCCGGTCGCTGTATTCGCTGTTCCAGATCATGACGCTGGAAAGCTGGTCGATGGGGATCGTGCGCCCGGTGATGGAGGAGTTCCCCTTTGCCTGGTCGTTCTTTGTGCCGTTCATTGTGATCACCGCGTTTTCGGTGCTGAACCTGTTCATCGGCCTTCTGGTCAACACTATGCAGTCCGCGGTGGAAGCCGATGCGGAGGCGGAGTTTGAGAAGCTGCGCGATCTGGTAAAGTCGGAAACGGATGTGGTCGATGCGCATGTGCTGGAACTGCATGAAGAGATCAAAAGCTTGCGGGCGGAAATTGCTCAGCTGAAAGGGCAGAGCAATGGCTGACAGCTCCCAGAAGTTCATTGCCCGGAACCGGGCGCCCAGGGTCCAGATTGAATATGACGTGGAGCTTTATGGCGCCGAGAAGAAGGTGCAGCTGCCCTTTGTCATGGGGGTGATGAGCGATCTGGTCGGCAAGTCCACGGTTGAGCAGCCCGCTGTGGCGGACCGCAAGTTCCTGGAGATCGACGTCGACAATTTCGACGAGCGCATGAAGGGCCTTGCCCCGCGGGCTGCCTTCACCGTGCCCAACACGCTCACCGGCGAGGGCAACCTGGCGGTGGATCTGACGTTTGAAAGCATGGCGGATTTCGCGCCCGGTGCGATTGCCGCCAAGGTGGACGCGCTGCGTCCGCTGCTGGAAGCGCGTACCCAGCTGCAGAACCTGATGGCCTATATGGACGGCAAGACCGGCGCCGAGGCGCTGATCGAGACGATCCTGAACGACCCGTCTCTGCTGGCGGCAGTGTCGGCGCCCGCGGCAGATGCGGATAGTGCAGCGGCGCTGGACAGCCTGCGTAATCTGGAGCTGCCGGAGGAGGAAGCGGACACCACGGGTGACGTGCTGGCCGGCCTTGCCGCAAAGGCGCCGGAGGATACGGCGCCTGAGGACACTTCTGGCGGGGTTTTGGATGCCCTGCGCGAAGTCGCGCCGGAAGCGGCGGCGCCAGAAGACACGTCCGCGGACGTGCTGGCGGACCTGAGCGCCGCGGCCCCTGCGGAAAGGGAACAGCCGGATGAGGCCGCGGAGGCCCTGGCGTCACTGGCTGCGGCGGAGGTTCAGGAGACCGCTGAGGAAGACAGTTCTGCTTCGGTGCTTGAAGGACTGGCCCAGGCGGAACTGCCGGAAGAAGAGGCCGATACCTCCGGTGATGTGCTTGCCGGGCTGTCCGCCCAGGCGCCTGAGGATACGGGGGCGGAGGATGCTGCTGCGGATGTGCTCGCAGGCCTGAGCGCCGCAGCGCCGGAAGAGGAAGATCCGGGCGACGAGGCCGGAGAGGCGCTGGCCTCGCTGGCGGGTGCTGAGGTTCCGGAAGCCGAAGAGGAGGATCAGACGGGCGCTGTTCTGGAAGGACTGGCGCAGGCGGAAATTCCCGAGGAGGCAGAAGACACTTCGGGTGATGTGCTCGAAGGGCTGGCGGCACAGGAACCGGAGGAGACGGCAGACGAGGATGCCGCCGGCGCGGCGCTTGAGAGCCTTGCCGCGGTTGAGGTGAATGAGGCGGAAGAAGAGGATCACTCTGGCGTTCTGGATGCCTTGGCGGATCTGGAAGTGCCGGAGGCAGAGGATACCGCTGCAGACGATGCGCTTGAAAGCCTGGCTTCGGTCGAGATCGGGGAGGCCGTGGAAGAGGACCATTCCGGCGTGCTGGATGCGCTGGCTGATGCGGCAGAGGATGAAGTTGAAGACACCGCGGCGGATGACGCGCTGGAAAGCCTGGCCGCTTTGGAAATTGACGAAACGGCAGAAGAGGACACTGCCGTTGCCGCCTTGGAAAGCCTTGCAGATGCGGAACTGCCGGAGGCGGCAGAGGAAGAAGACCATTCTTCGGTTCTGGATGAGCTGGCCTCGATCGAAGCGGAGGATGAGGCGGAGGATGCAGCGGGTGCCGCGCTCGAAAGCCTGGCCGCCGCTGAAGTCGAAGAGCCGGATGCGGAAGACAACTCTGACATTCTGGAGGGATTGGCCGGGCTGGAGCCGGAAGCCGGGGAAGAAGAAGACTTGTCTGGTGCCGCGTTGGAAAGCCTGGCTGCGGTGGAGGTTTCCGACGCTGAGGAAGAGGATGTATCCGGCGTTCTGAGCGGCCTGGCGGATCTGGAACAGGATGAAGAGGATGGCGGCGAAGAGGCCGCGGCGGCCCTGGAAAGCCTGGCGGAGGCCGCGGTGCCGGAGGCCGATGACGGCGACGACCCGGAGGATGTGCTGGGCGGCTTGCTGGACGATGCACCCGAAGAGGAAGACGCCGGCAGCGAAACAGAGGATGCGCTGGAGAGCCTGGCTGCTGTTGAGATGGAGAACACCGAAGACGGTGGCGCTGAGGACGTTCTTGAGGGCTTGCTGGACGCCGCGCCGGAAGACGAGCCCGAAGAAGATCTGAGCGCAGTTCTGGACAGTCTGGAGGCACCGGAAGAGACCGAGGATGCGGATGCGGCCGGCGATGTGCTGGCCGGTTTGGCAGATGACATGCCGGAAGATGACCCAGAGGATGAGACGGATCTGGATGACATCCTGGGCGGTCTTGATGTGCCGCACGACGAGGCTGGCGAAGACGATCTGAGTGCCGCGCTTGATACGCTGGAGGCGCCTGAAGAGGAAGGCGAAGACAGCGGGCTGGATGACCTTCTAGCGGATCTTGGCAGCGATGCGCCGGAGGAAGAAGCCGGGGATGACACCGCTGATGTGCTGGCAGGCCTGGCCGAGGCTGGCAGTGCAGAGGATGCAGCCAGCGGTGACGAGGATCTGGACGCGCTTCTGGGCGGCTTGGATGAAGATGAAGGTCTGGACAGCCTGCTGGGCGGTCTGGATGCAGAAGAGGACTCTGCGGACGAGGCGGATGCGCTGCTGAGTGCTGCTGCGGACGATACGGTTGCGGATGACGAGTCGGACGATGGCAGCCTGGAGGATCTCTTGGGGGGATTGGACACCGGCGAAGATGGCGATAGCGCTGATCTGGATACGCTGCTGGCAGATGATGAGGCCACCGAAGAAGACGGCGGTGACGATCTTGACGCCCTGCTGGGCGGATTGGACGAGGCCTCTGGCGAGGAGACCGGCGGCGGTGATCTTGATGATCTGCTTGGCGGTTTGGGTGACGATGGCAGTGGCGGGACCGCTGATACTGGCGAGGATGATCTGGACGCGCTTCTGGGCGGGCTGGATGAAGACGACGCCGGTGAGGACGCCAGCCTGGATGACCTGCTGGGCGATCTTGGCAGCGATGAGGAAGAAGACGGCGATCTGGACGGTTTGCTGGCGGGGCTTGGCCAAGAGGCGGAAGCCGAAGAGGCAGGTGACGCGGATAGCGCCGAAGATGACCTCGACGCGCTGCTGGGCGGGCTGGGAGACGCGGACGCGGATCTCGACAGCCTGATGGGCGGTGACGACGGGGATATGGACCTGGATGATCTGCTTGGCGACTTAGGCGGTGACGACGAGGACACTGCCGAGGCCGGCGATGATGATCTGGATGCGCTCTTGGGGGATTTGGACGAGGGCGGAGATGAACCGGCTGCGGCGGCGGCAGAGGCCTCAGAAGAGCCGGAGTTTGCCTATGGCACCATGAGCGCGGAACGGCCGGCTGCGCAGAAGCTCGAGCGCAAGCGGTTCCGGATGGCCATTCTGGGCGATTTTTCGGGCCGTGCAGCCAAGGGGCAGATCGAGACCGGCGATGCGCTGGCGGTGCGCAAGGCGATCCTCTTGGACCCCGATACGGTTGAGGATGTGATCGAGAGCTTTGCAACTGAGCTGGTGCTGCCGATCGGCAAGGACGGCGCGGGCATTGCGGTCAAGCTGGAGGATCTGGACGGGCTGCACCCGGATGAGCTGTATGAAAACGTGGAGCTGTTCTCCGAGCTGGTTGGCCTGCGCAAGCAGCTGCAGAGCGGCGCAACGGCGGATCATGCGGCAAACACGCTGAAGGCTTGGGCCGAGAAATTCGGCACTAAGGCACGGGCGCCGAAGCGGACCTCAGCCGGGAATTCGGTGCCGGCGGACAAGCGCCTGAGCGCGTTTCAGCAGCTGATCGGGGACACCGGCAACACGCTGCGCGAGGCCTCGCCGGTGGAGGAGCTGCTGGCGCGCGTCGTGGGGCCGCATATCCGGGCGCTGCCGGACCCGCAGGTGGCAGAGATGCAGAAGGCGGTGGATGAGGCGCTGTCCGATGCGATGCGGCTGGTGCTGCATCACCCGGAATTCCAATCGGTGGAAGCGCAGTGGCGGTCTCTGGATCTGATGGCGCGCTCGATCGAGACGGACGATACGCTGGATGTGATGCTCTATGACATCTCGGCTGAGGAACTGGCAGCGGACCTGGCCGCCGAGGACGACCTGTCCAAGACCGGACTGGTGCGGCTGCTGACAGAGGAGCCGCTGGACGAGGAGAACGGGCGCGGCGGCTATTCAGCCCTGATCGGGATGTATCAGTTCGAGGAAACCCCGCCGCATGCGGAGCTGCTGGGCCGGATAGCGCGGGTGGCGGCGCATGTGGATGCACCGTTCTTTGCGTCGGTCTCGCCGGCGTTCCTGAAAACACCAAAGGCGGAGCGCCCCAAGCTGGTGGCTGATGCCTGGGACACCCTGCAAGGCATGGCGGAAGCCGGGCATTTGGGGCTGGCCAGCCCGCGGTTCCTGCTGCGCCGGCCCTATGGTGAGAAAACCGATCCCTGCTATGAGTTTGATTTCGAGGAGTTTACCGAAACGGAAGGCCTGAAGGGTATGCTTTGGGCCAATCCGGTGGTGCTGGTGGCGATCCTTCTGGGCCGGTCCTTCAAGGCGCACGGGCCGTCGCTGCAGCTGGGTAAAATTATGTCTCTGGGCGGGATGCCCTATCATTATGTGAACGATAAATTCGGCGACCAGGTGGCGCTGCCTTGCACCGAGCGCAATATTGATCTGGACAAGATCGCGCTGGCACAGGAACGCGGGTTCATGGCGGTGAGTGCGGTCAAGGGGCGGGACGAGGTGCGGCTGACCTCTTTCAACTCCCTGAAGGGTGCTGAGATCCTGGGGCCCTGGACCGGATTGCCGGCGCCTGAGCCCTCGCCGCCGGACCCGCGCGGGCTGCCGAAGCCCAAACCGCCTGCCGGGGGCGGTGATGAAGACGAAGACCTGGATCTTGATTTGGATTTGGGCGGAGACGATGAGGACGATCTCGGCCTGGATGATCTTGATTTCGGAGGCGATGACGGGGATGACGATGGCCTCGGGGATCTGGATGACTTGTTGTCGTCGTTTGGGGATGACGATGATGACGACGGTGGGGATGATGATGAAATGGATGCGGACCTCGCCGCGCTTTTGGATGATTTGTGATGCGAATGTTTGAGAACACTGCCGGCGATTACCGGCCCCGTTCCCGTCGCGGAAAGGAGGAGACATGGTTGTAAGCAAGGGCCATGAGAACGACCTCGCCTGGATGTCGGGGACATATTCCACCGACGGCCTGATGATGAGCCGGGCCATTGTGCGCGAGGGGTTGAGCAAGCTCACCGAGACCACGATCGAATTTGCCGCCACCAAGGCCCAGCCCAAGCTGGAAGACCTGGTCGGCAAGCAGATGAACGTGCATGTGATGCGCCAGCAGACGGAGCATCAGTTCAACGGCATGTGTGTTTCGGTCGAGTATCTGGGCTTCCGCAACGGCTATGAAATGTATGTGGCTGAGGTGCGCCCGTGGTTCTGGATGCTGACACGGACCGCCGATTTGCGGGTGTTCCAGGACAAGACCACAGTGGAAATCATCAAGCAGCTGTTCGGGGAATACGGTTTCAGCGATTTCTCTGACAAGCTGAGCGAGTCCTATGAAAAGCGGGAATATTGCCTGCAGTACCGCGAGAGCGATTATGCGTTCCTGTGTCGGCTGATGGAGGAAGAAGGGATCTACTTCTACTTCGACAGCGTAGCTGGCGATACCGCTGTCGAAAAGCTGGTGCTGTGCGATGGTGTCGGCGCCCACCCCCTGATCAATGGCGGTTCAGATATCGAATTCCACGCACGCGACGACAGCGACCGGCGGCGCGAGGAGCATATCTCGGAGTGGACCAAGGATGAGCGCATCACACGCGGCAAGGTCACGCTGAATGACTTTGATTTCCTGACGCCGTCGGCGGACCTGAAGGCGACGTCGTCCATTCAGAAGGGCAAGCATTCCTACAAGGATTACGAAGTCTACGATTACCAGGGCCACTACCGGAAAAACTCAGGCCTGGGGACCAAGCTTGCCCGTGTGCAGATGGAAGCAGAAGCGATCAAGCACATCACTTGGCGCGGGGCCTCAAGTGTTGCGACGCTGGTCACCGGCAACACCTTCAAAATGAAGAAGCACCCGGTTGCCGAGAACAACAAGGAGTACCTGGTCACCAATGCCGAGCATCACATCAAGGTGGCTTGGGATTACGGTGAGCGCGAAAGCCAGAAGACCAAACAGACAGCAGCCAAAGGGGCCATGCGGCGGGATCTGAAACCGAAGAACATGGATGTGCCGGAAGAGATGGAGCACGACGTTTATGCGTCGACCTTCTCGGCGATCCTGAAATCAGATCAGTTCCGGGCTCCGCTGGTGACCCCGTGGCCGGAAGTGCAGGGGCTGCAGACCGCCACCGTGGTCGGCAAGAGCGGCGAGGAGATCTGGACCGATGAGCATGGCCGCATCAAGATCCAGTTCCACTGGGACCGCGAGGGCAAGAAGAACGAGACTTCGTCCTGCTTTGTGCGGGTGATGACGCCCTGGTCCGGGAAAAACTGGGGCATGGTGGCAATTCCGCGGATGGGGCAGGAGGTTGTGATCCAGTTCGAGGACGGCAACCCGGACCGGCCGATTTGCACCGGCATGCTTTACAATGCTGAAACCATGCCGCCTTATACCTACCCCGACGATCAGACCCAGCTGGGGATCAAGACCAATTCATCCAAAGGCGGCGGCGGTTATAACGAGCTGATGTTCGACGACAAGAAAGACAGCGAACTGATGCGGGTGCAGGCCGAGAAGGATCACCAGATGCTGGTCAAGGACCGCTCGACGGTGACGGTTGGCCTGGATGCGCCATCGCCGGAGGTAACCTCGGCGGATGAGAAAAGCTATGTCATGACGGTTGAGCAGCATGTCACCGAGACGGTGAACAAGGGCGACCGCACCGAGACCGTCAAGATGGGTGATAAGTCCGAGACCATCGAAAAGGGCAACATGACCCTGGACGTGGATACCGGCAACCTGACCGAAACCATTGCCAAGGGGAACCATTCGGAAACCGTGTCGCTGGGCAACCTGACCGTGGATGTGACGGCGGGCAAGATCGCGATGAGCGCGGGCCAGGAGATCAAACTGACCGTGGGCGCGTCCTCGGTCAAGATCGACAACTCGGGCGTGACGATCAAGGGACCGATGATCAAGATCGAAGGCACCGGGATGGTTGAGGCGAAGGCGCCGATGACAACCGTCAAAGGCGAGGCCATGCTGACCCTGAAGGGCGGCCTCACGATGATCAACTAGGCGGGTGCAGATGTCGGCAAGATTTGAAAAGCTGGTGAAAATGCCTGCTGACCCGGTGGCGAAGCTGCTGTCGCGGGCAAATGTCATCCTGAAAACCCCGTTGGAGGCGCCGCCCACGGCGCAGGCGGGGATTGTGCTGGAAGAGCTGGAGCGCAAGGGCGCTCTGGTTGATCTGTTGCGAACCCTGGCGGTGCTGCTGCCCCCGCGTGAGCGGGTGTGGTGGGCCTGCCTGGCGGCGCGCGACTATATCGGTCCGCGCTCGGACAAGGACCCAGCCTCGCTGACCGCTTCGGAGGCTTGGGTGTTCGAGCCCAGCGAGGAGAACCGCGATAAGGCGCGGATCACCCTGGATCATGCCTATGTGGATGATGACACGGTGAATTGCGCGCTGGCGGTGCTTTATGCGGCCGGAACGCTGGGACCCGGAGAATTGAATCAATATCCTGCCCCGGCAGGGGCCTCTGAGGCGGCTGCCTTTGCCATGAATATGGTGGCCTTGGGTCAATTGTCTGATAAGTTTGAAGAACACGGCGCCGTTCTGATTGAGCGGGCGCTGGATATTGCGCGCGGCGGCAAGGGGCAGGTGATCGAGGTCCCGCTGCAAGCCGCGCAGGACTGAAAGGGAGGATGTAACAGATGGGAATGCCACAGGCCCGGGTGACGGATCTGCATGCCTGCATGCTGCCCTCCACCCCGCCGCCGCCGGTGCTGCCGGTGCCGACGCCGATTCTGCCGCCCTGCGCGGTGACTGTGCTGGTTGCCAAGCTGCCGGCCGCGCGCTTGGGTGACATGTGCACGGCGGCGCCGTCGCCGCACCCGATCATCAAGGGGTCGGCAACGGTGCTGATCAACAACATGCCGGCCGCGCGTATCCTGGACAGCACCGCCTGCGGCGGCATGGTTGCCAAGGGTGAAGTCACCGTTCTGGTGGGAGGATAAGCCCAGGCATGGGAGTGACACTGAAATTCCAGAGCTCGGGCGCGATGCCCGGCGATGCGGCCCCTGTTCCGATGCGGGGGCCCAGCCTCACCGTGGGGCGCGGCGCGAGCTGCGATCTGGTGCTGCCGGATCCGGATCAGATGCTGTCGCGCAACCACTGTGTGATAGAGGATCACAACGGCAATGTGGTGGTGGTGGACCTCAGCTCCAATGGCACCTTTCTGAATTATTCCAAGATCCCGCTGGGCCGCACGCCAACGCCGCTGAATAACGGTGATGTGCTGTGTGTCGGCAATTATGAGCTGGTGGTGGAAATCCGCGATGACCTGGCCGATGTGGGCGACATGATCGCGGCTCCGGCGGCGCAGGGGCCTGCCTCTCACGGGAATGCGGCCAATGCGCCTGACCCGCTGCAGCTGTTGGAGGACGCCGGACCGGGCGGGGATTTCCTGGACGATCTGCTGGGCGAGGGGCCGAAAGGGCCTGCGCAGTTCAATCCGGTGGACCCGATCGACGAGTTGCTGCCGCCGTTGGGGGAAGAAGAGGATCCGTTCTTCCAGAAGGCCAGCGACGGGCGCGAAGGGGAGGGGGCCAGCCTGCCCAATCACAACCCGACCGCCTCGGACGGGTTTGCTGCGCCTGCGTCGCAGTCCAGCCTGATCCCCGATGATTGGGATGATGATTTCCTGTCAGGCATCGGCGAGCCGGAGGTGCCCGCGCCGCAGCCGGACCCGCAGCCCGTTACGCCGCCGCGTGAGGTGCCGCAGCCGCCAACGGAGGTGCCGCCTTCGGCACCGCCGCAAGAGGCCCCGCCGGCGCCGCCGCAGGAAATCCCGCCGCAGCAGGACAGCGGAGAAAAGACCGTCGCACCTGCCGCTGCTGCGCCTTCGGAAGCGTCGCAGGAGGCGGTTGAGGCCTTTCTCAAGGGCGTTGGTGCAGAAGTCAGTCTTGATCCCGCAGACCACGCCAGCACCATGGCGCGGATGGGCCGGGTGATGAAAACGCTGGTCACGGGCCTGCGTGAAATCCTGATGACGCGGACCTCAATCAAGTCCGAGTTCCGCATCGAGCAGACGATGATTTCCGCCGGCGGGAACAACCCGCTGAAATTCTCGATCACGCCGGAACAGGCGGTGGAGGCAATGGTGCGCCCGGCGACCCGCGGCTACCTGTCGCCTGAAACCGCCGCCGAGGAAGCGCTGCGGGACATCAAGGCGCATGAGGTGGCGATGGTCACCGGAATGGAAGCGGCGCTGAAAGGCGTGCTGAAGCGGCTCGACCCCAAGGCGCTGGAGGCGCAGATCGAGGACAAGGGCGGTTTCACGGGCCTCTTGCGCGGCAAGAAGGCGCGCTATTGGGACGTATACGAGCAGCTTTATGCGGAGATTTCCGACCAGGCTGAGAATGATTTTCACGACTTGTTCAGCCGCGAATTTGCGCGGGCCTACAAGGACCAGCTGGACAGGCTGAAGGAATGACCGGCACCGTGCTCTGCGCGTGTGCCCGCAAGTAAGAGGAGATCCCGGTGTCCTGGGACAGCAAGGTACTTTGGACGGAGGGGCTGTTTCTGCAGCCGCACCATTTCCAGCAGTCCGACCGCTACAATGAGGCGCTGGTCAGCGGATTGGCGCGGCGGCTGAGCCCCTATGCCTGGGGCGTGAACGGGCTGGAAATCGATCACGAGGCGCTGAAGATCGGCCAGTTTGCGGTGAAATCCTGCGAGGGGCTCACCCATGACGGCACCGTGTTCCGGGTGCCGATGGCCGACCCGCATCCGCCGGCGATGGAAGTGCCGACCACCGTCAAGGACTGCATCGTCTACCTGACCGTGCCGCAGCGCCGGCAGGGGGCGACCGAAGTGGATCTGAGCGGCGCCGAACGCTCTGCCAGCCGACTGCGCCCGGACAAGGTGGAAGTGACCGACGTGACCTCGACCGAGCGCAAGCCGGTGGAACTGGACGTGGGCAAGATGCGCCTGCAGTTCGCACTGGAGGTGGATGATCTGGCCGACCTGCTGGCAGTCCCCGTGGCACGCATCATCGAGGTGCGCCCGGACAAGGAGATCGTGCTGGATCAGGCCTTTATCCCGTCCTGCCTCGACGTGCGGGCCGCGCCTGCACTCAGCGGGTTCCTGCGGGAGCTTGAAGGGCTTCTGGCGCACCGGATGGAGGCGCTGGCGGGCCGCCTGTCCGAAGCGGGCGGCGCCCGTGGTGTGGCAGATGTGTCGGACTTCATGCTGCTGGCAGTGGTGAACCGGATGCTGCCGCAGGTGCGCCACCTGCGCAATATCGAGAACCTGCACCCGGAACGGCTTTTCACCACCTGCGCAGGCATGGCGGGGGAGCTGTCGGTGTTCATGTCGACGGAAAAGCAGGCGCCGGAGTTTCCGCCCTATACCCATGACAATCTGGTCGAGTGCTTCGCACCGGTGATCCGGGTGCTGCGCCAGTATCTGAGCTCGGTGCTGGAGCAGACCGCGATCCCGATCAAGCTGGAAGCGCGTAAATACGGCATTTCGGTGGGCGTCATTGCCGACCGCAAGCTGCTGGGCAACGCAGGCTTTGTGCTGGCGGTCAGCGCCGACATCCCGGCCGAGGACGTGCGCAAGCACTTCTCGGGCCAGGCCAAGATCGGTCCCGTCGAGGAAATCCGCCAACTGGTGAACTCAGCCCTGCCGGGGATCACCTTGCGTCCCTTGCCGGTGGCGCCGCGGCAGATCCCCTATCATTCCGGCGTGGTCTATTTCGAGATGGACGCGGACAGCCCCTATTGGCGCAAGATGACCACCTCGGGCGGTATCGCGGTGCATGTGTCGGGGCAATATCCGGGGCTCAAGATGGAGCTTTGGGCGATCCGTAATGCATAAGGGAAGGCGCTGAAATGGCTGATTATGACGATCCCTTTGCTGAACCGGGGGATACCGACAAGACGGTGATCAAGCCGAACCCGGGCGGGCGGCGCACGGCCACGCCGATGCAGCAGCCGGAGGTTCCGCAGCAGACCCAGCCGGTGCCGGAACAACCCGCGGATCCGGACTTGGATTCCTATGGCGTGCCGCAGGCGGCGGCACCGAAACCGCAGGCCGCGGCAGGCGGGGCCAAGGCGCCGAAGATGGCGCTGACGGGGATGAACCAGCTGACGGCCTGCGCTTCGACCCTGTTTGCGCTGATCTCCCGCATCCGCAACCGGGCCCAGCACATGGACCCGGACGGGCTGCGCAAGAATGTGGTGGCCGAGGTGCGCGCGTTTGAAAACCGGGCCCTGCAGGCGGGCATTGCCGCACAGACCGTGAAGGTTGCGCGTTACGCGCTGTGCGCGACGCTGGATGATGTGGTGCTGAACACGCCCTGGGGCGGGCAGTCCGCCTGGGGGCTGCAGTCGATGGTCGCCACCTTCCACCGTGAGGTGGTGGGCGGCGACCGGTTTTATGACCTGCTGGCACGGCTGGAGAAGGAGCCGGGCAACAACATCGACATGCTCGAGTTCCTGTACATGTGCTTGTCGCTGGGATTCGAGGGCCGCCTGCGGGTGGAGCAGGGCGGTTCCGAGAAGCATCTGCAGATCCGCGGCGCGCTGGCGCGGATCATCCGCAACCAGCGCGGCCCCGTCGAACGTGATCTGTCGCCGCATTGGGAAGGCATCGTCAAGCCGTTCAAGGCGCTGTCGGTCTGGCGGCTGGTGTGGATCACCATGGCCGCGACCTGCGCCATTCTGGCGCTGCAGTTTCTGGGCCTCAGCTGGATGCTGTCGAACCAGACCGAAAATGTGGTCGGGCAGCTGACAATTGTGGATTCCGGCCCCAAGGCGGAGCTGGAGCGGCGCGCACCGCCGCCGCCGCCGCCGCCATTGGCGCCGACGACCGAGGAACAGGTCGCCAAGGTGTCCGGGTTCCTGGAGCCGGAGATCAAGGAAGGCATCGTGCAGGTCTTCCAGAAGGGAAATACGCTCATCATCCGGCTGACCGGTTCCGGCATGTTCGGCTCCGGCTCGGATCAGCTGAGCAAGGCGTTCGTCAATCCGGTGAACCGGGTGGCCGAGGCGCTGAATGACGAAAAGGGCAAGATCATCGTGGCAGGGCATTCCGACAATGTGCCGATCCGTTCCTCCCGGTTCCCATCCAACATGGCGCTGTCGCTGGCGCGGGCAAAATCGGTAATGGCAGGCATGGCCAAAGTCATGACCGACCCTGACCGGCTGTCAGCCGAGGGCCGCGCCGACAAGGAACCGATTGCAGACAACAGCACCCGCGCCGGGCGGGCCAAGAACCGCAGGATCGAGATTCTGCTGGTTCAGGAGGTTCAAGGATGATCCGCCGTTATATCTTCCCCTTGTTCCGGTCGATTTACACCATCCTGCTGATCCTGGCCGCGGTTCTGTCTGCCTGCGTGTGGTATTTTGCGCCGTTCATCGGCACAGACAGCTGGCGGCCGTTTGATGGCGTGATGGCGCGGCTGATCACCATCGGTGTGATCTTTCTGCTGTATTTCCTTATCATCGGCATCATCTTCTGGCGGCGCCGCCGCAAGGACAAGGAGATGACCGAAGAGATGGCGGAGGCCGTCGATACCTCAGAAGACGATGTTCTGTCCGAGGAAATCGGCGAGCTGCGCGGCAAGTTCAAGGACGCGATGAAGGAGCTGCGCAAATCCAAGGGCGGGCGGCGCCACCTGAACGATCTGCCGTGGTACATCATGATCGGCCCGCCGGGCGCCGGTAAAACCACCGCGATTGTGAACTCCGGCCTGCAGTTTCCGCTCGCCGAAAAGATGGGCAAGGCCGCCATCGGCGGCGTCGGCGGCACCCGTAACTGTGACTGGTGGTTCACCAATGACGCGGTGCTGATCGACACCGCCGGGCGCTACACCACGCAGGAAAGCGATGCGGAGGCGGACAATGCCGCCTGGCTGGGTTTCCTGGGCTTGCTCAAGAAGTACCGCAAGCGGCAGCCGATCAACGGTGCGATCATTGCGATCTCGCTGTCGGACCTGTCCTTGCAGGATGAGATCACCCAGAAAAGCCACGCCGCCGCCGTGCGCCGCCGGCTGGCAGAGCTGCGCGAGAAGCTGGGCGTGCGCTTTCCGGTCTATGTGCTGTTCACCAAGGCGGACCTGATTGCCGGTTTCCAGGAGTTTCACGACAGTTTGGGCAAGGAGGACCGCGAGCAGGTCTGGGGTTTCACCCTGCCGCTGCCCAAGGGCAAGAAGGAGCAGCCGCCGATTGCCGGATTCGACGAGGAATTCGGCCTGCTGCTGGGGCAGATCAACGCGCAGCTTCTGGAGAAGATGCAGACCGAGACCGACCATCAGCGCCGGGCGCTGATCGCCGGTTTCCCGGCGCAGGTCGCCTCCATGCGCGCGGTGGCGCGCGAGTTCCTGATGGAGGTGTTCCAGGATAACCGTTATGAGC
>NZ_LYUZ01000108.1 GCF_001679925.1 Leisingera sp. JC1
TCACCGCCAAACCTAGTAAAATCCAAACATCTCTCTAAACGATAACAAAACACCTGACGCGGGATGGAGCAGCCAGGTAGCTCGTCAGGCTCATAACCTGAAGGTCGCAGGTTCAAATCCTGCTCCCGCAACCAGCGTTTCCGACCAAGCCTCCGCAAAAAGCGGGGGCTTTTTCGATTCGGCGCTCCCCAAAAACATCAGACCCGCCAATTCCCCAACAAGTTCAAGCTGATGGCCCCCGGGTGCGTCTGCGTCCGGAACCATCCGCACCTCTGAAATCAGCGCCCGCAGCGACGCCGTTGCCTCCCGCCGCACCTCTGGCGCGTTCAGGGCGCCAGCAAGATCCTCGATCAGCTCCCGGCAGGCGCGGGCAGAGGGAAAACCTCTGCCCGAGAAGCGGCAGCATGTGCCGCCATCAAAGTGGCGTGCCGGGGAGCGCTTCAAGGCGCAAGCAGAAAAGAAACGCATCCTGGGCGAGGCGTCTGCGGATCAGCAGGCAGGCCTGGCCTGGGGCGTGGCCGCTCCGGATACCAAGGGTGCGCGGGATGAAACGCTGAGAGAAATCCGCCCAGCACTGCGGATGGTCACACGCATTGCTCAACTGGTGGCGCGGACCGTTAAGCGTGTCCTCGCCAAAGAGCGGCAAAAGCTGAAGAATGACGCGGATTATGTGCGCGGCTTGCGTCAGAAATGGGAGCCGGAAGATGCAGAGAGGCTGTCGAGGATCTCGCTCGGTGGGATAGAAAGCGGACCGAAATAGGGCCGATTGCTGACTTTTGCTGCGTGAAAAGCCAAGGTTTGCTGTGCGGACTGCGTACCCGCGCCCGTCTCTGTGCGCATGCAGCAGATTTCGTGCTGAGAGCGCGCGCAGCGAGAACTCAGCACTTCCGCTATGGGCTCTGACCTGCTCCCGACTGGCCCCTCATTCATAGCTAAGCGCGTTCTCTGCCACATCAATTTCAATCGCCCGCACGTTTGTTTACACAAATCGCGGCGTAGAACGCTCCGGCGCATGTCGTGCTTTCGATACAGCATTGATCGTCGCCGGTGTATTCGGTCACCGGCGCTCCGGAACAGTGGGTGTATTCAACAGAGGTGTCCGACGTCCGTCGACATTCAGATTTGCCTTGGACGAAGTCACCTTCACCAGTGGGGCGCGGACACCAATTCGCCTGATTTTCCGTGTCAAGATCGCCACAGGTCTGGATCGGCACCAGCATAGCATCTTCAGCCACCAATGGTGTGGCAAATAAGAGCAAGATCGAAAAAAGCCAGTTTTTCATGGATTGTTTCCTTCTGCTGAAATTGCTCGACAACGCGTTTGGGTTGGACTCTTTTCACGGGTTCGTTCCGCTGCATCCGGCATTGGCATAATCGAATAGTTTCTTGAACGTATCGTCGAAGATCGGCGAGATGACCTGATTGTCATCTGAAGCAGGCCCGCCTGGCGTGCCGAGTATCTTTGCGTTAACACCAATCACCTCTTTTGCCGGATTGACCCAGGCACCGCCGCTCGAACCATCTCCGAACGGGTTCCCTTTGAATAACTGAACGTCCTTGATGATAAGATCGGAATACTTGGTTCGGGCGCCGTGTACAGCCATGAGCTCCTTGCCAGAATTGAAGTTTGACGGATAGCCAGTCGAGGTGACGACCTCCGCGTCCATCATGCCTCTACCGAGCGTGAAATGCCCTTGTGAACCGGCAGCCTGCATCTTGAGAAAGGCATAGTCATGGTTGGGTTTGTTGGCCCTATAGGCGTTTGGCAGGGCGATGCAGGTCACCAACTGCGACACTTTGCTGGCCTTAAGTGGTGTGTTCGCGTTATAGCCATGCAGAAAAACTAAATTCCCTGCGTGTAGGGTGTTTCCAGCCTTGTCAATCACGCAATGGGCGGCAGTGAGAACCACGTCATTTGCCCCTGCATATTGGGCTGAGCAAAGCTCAACAAACTCGTTACCATCGCCCACGAGGAATAACTTGCCGGCATATCTGTAGGGTACTTTCGATTTGTCTGCGACTTGTGGGGTCAGGGGGGCCGCCTGCACGGTTGTCCAGGTCAATGAAAGCCCGAAGATAATTTGAACTAGGTTCCTTCCTTTTTGCTTCATGGCGTCAAGCATCCTTCTGTCGATTGGCCATTCGGTGCTGCTTTGCCCTACCGAGAGCACTGAACTTGTGCATAGCCGCCTTGCGCTACACGCGAGACGAGAAAATCATTGACCAAACGTTAATAAAAGGCAACCTTTATTGAAATCGGTGGTTGATTCTGTCGTTCTTTTTGGATCGGCGTTTCACAATTTATTTGCCGCGTTAAGTGACTTTTAGAAATAGCTGCAAGTGCCGATTGCTTTGATGAAGTGCTCGCCGACGTGGTCAAAAAAGTTTCGGAGGCAGTCAAAAGGCTAGAGAAAGTTAGGGGGGTCGCAAACGAATTAAATGCCGGTCTCCTCTGGCTCTTTTAACGTTTGTGCGATTAGCTGACCGTTCCGTAAGGCAACCTGAAGATTCTGGAAAATCAGGCCGAGCTGCAGGAAACGCGGCTCGCCTGTGCCGTCGGCTTGGCCGAAGACCTGACCCCATTCTGAATTCAAGCTGCAAGAACCCGGTCGGATCTAAGGTTACATGAAGAACGTGCCGGGCAAAACGAAGAACAAGAAAGGGTGATGTCGAGCAGGTCCTAGACTTTTTCTCGATTGGGAGAGGTTCAGACTATGTCAAAACGTATCGGGATAACCCGCCGCACATTTATTGCCTCCACGCTTGCCACTCCCCTGGCTGCCCAAGCCTTGGCGACGCCCGCAGACCTGCGCCACATGCGCATTGCCGTCATCAGACGGCCCGGGTCCAAAGAAAGCGGCCGGGTCGAAATCGAGTTCGACAAGACCTCGGATTTTGTAGACCCAGAGCGGTTTCAGATCAGCGCCGATGCGCTTCTGCCACAGGATGCCGGCCAGGGCACGGCTGATATCGTTCCCAAAGGCATTCCCACGGTCGATCTGCGCGAATTGCCCACCCCCGACGACAAGAGAAAATGGGCGGATCTCACCGGTAAAACAAGGATCGAGATCGCGTTGACATCGACGCTATCGCCGGGCGGGCTCGGCCCCGCCGGGCTGAAGCTTGTCCTGCGGCGTGACACCGCCACCGACGATGCAATTTGGACCGCAACCCTAGACACCAGGTTGTGGAGAACCGGAAACGGTGCGCAGGGCAACTGGCTGGGCCTCAAGCAGAAGGACGGTCAACCGTTGCCATTGCTGAGCTTCCTACGCGGGCAAGATCGGGTTTGGATTAATTTGTCCAGCGCCTATATCGGCAAGACCGTCGGAAGGCTTCTGGCGATGCCGGTGAGTACGACCAAGGGCGCCTGGGTGTCGGCTCGTATCATCGAGGATCCCGTCACCGACCCGGTCGGCGTGCGCAGTAATCGGCTCTTTGCCTTCGACTGGACGATTCACGGCCAACAACCGGGCGTGATGGAGATCGTGCGCCCCCAGACGAAATGTCAGGTCGTAGGCTTTGCCTTTCCGCGAAGGCCATCTTCCCGGCACATCGCATCTCTGAAAGGTTTCACTTTCGAGAGCGAATTCGTGCGCACGACGCGCTCGGGTTGCCGGGCGCGGATCATGCCGACGCCAGAGAACGTGACCAGTGAAACCAAGGTCGAGGCGGTCGTTGAAGGCAATGCGACGCGCATCCGCATACCGATCACCCCGGCCGAAGATTCCCGGCTCACGCTAGACCGGGCCGGCTACATTCTGGCCGATCTTTCACTCAGGGCTGCAGCTACGATCGGTGCCAGCGATGAGGAGGAAGGCGCCTTCGCCGGCGATCCACGCATTTCCGCCGCGCTATCCTATGAAACGACAACGCATGACGGAAAGCCGGCAGGCGCCGTCGCATTGGTTCTTAATTCCAGGCTTCATGCAGGTACGCTCGATAATCTGCGCCAGGATTTTTCCGGCGCGAACCCGGAACAGGATACATGGGAAACGCTTCAGGGCTTTTCATTCGGGATCATTAGTCTGCACCGTAAGGGTGCGCGGCTGACGGCGCGGTTTGACACCAGCCGTATCACCCAGTTCGAGGCAACCGGCAGAATCGCAGGTCTGGGCATCGGCCTAGAGGAAGAGGTGGACGCGGCCGAGCAGGTGACCACCCGGCTGCTTTGGCGCAACGAGAGCACAGCACCGGCGGTTTCGCTGCAATTACTGGACGTGCCGCCGGTTGAACCGCTTGCTACGGCACCGGAAGCCGCAGATGCTGCGGGGCGGCAGGTTCCGTTCCGTCAAAGCGCCATTCTGATCGACTGGCCGCGCAGCCTGCCATGGGACCAGGCCGCGCCCTTTGCCGATGCGCCGCTGGACGTGTCGATGGAGGGGGCCGAGCTTGATGTCCGGCGCGACACGGATCTTTTGGCGCTGACCTTCCGGTTTCACAATTTCCGTCTTCTGTCCGGGCCGAAGGAAACCGTTCTGCGCATGGAAACCCCGCATCCGCTGGAAGAGGATCTGGTGTTCGGGTCCAAGCCGGACCGGCCGATCTTGACCATGGAAGTACCCGGGCGGCATGTCTTGAAGGAATCCCACCGGGTTCAGCTGATCACCGCTGCGGATCTGCCGCAACCGGACAATGAGATGCTGATGGCTTTCCCGCCCGACAATGCCGAAGGTCTGACGAGTTGGCAGACAATGGCGCTGTACCAGGCGCTGCGGACCGAACCGCTGGCCGAACGGGTGAAGCTGCGCGAAGAAATCAAGAGGCGCATTCTGAAAACCCTGGACCCGCCCGTGGCCACGAAATTCGAAGCCTTCGCCACGAAATTCAAGGAAATCGCCGACAGGCTGTCTATGCTCAGGCTGGTGCCCTGGCGTCCGGAATACCCGGTGCCGCAGGATCAGCGCATCTACATCGGGCCGGATATGCTGGACCGCGACAGCTGGGATGTGGCGCGCGAAACAGCGATGCAGCCGGCCGACGCCGCGTCCTATCCGCTTGCCACCCTGGCCATGGCCGCGCGGCTGCGGCAGGCCGACACGTCCGAGCTTTTGCGCATTCGCGAAAAAGAGGTCGCGGGCAAGACCTATGCCGAGCGCACGGCCATCGATGTTGATCTGTCGCGGCGCATCCGCATTCCCGACGCGCCGGATTTCGCGGATTTCAACGCCTTCTACCAGACCAAGCTGCAGAGCGGGCTGCCAGAAGTCTTTCCCGGTATGGCTTGGCTTGAACAGGAGTTTACGGATACCGACGGCAAGACCACCCATGACGCCTTTCGCACGATCCTTCTGGGCAAAGTGGGGGATGCCTCTGGTGGGGTGTTGCTGGAATATTTCCGGCACGGCCAGACCTTCCCTACGATTTCCAGATCGCGCCTTGGGGCGCGGTCGCGGCTGTGCTTTTATTGGGACACTCGGGACGACCCGAAACAGGACACCCCGTTCACGCTGGCGGATTTGCTGAACCGGGACAATGCCGACATGTCGGTGCCCCTGCGGGCGCGCCGTCTGTTCGAGATCGACGAAGAGGGCACGCGCCGCCCGATCTTCGATTTCGCCAAGACCTTGGAACAGCAGGGCATCCGGCCCAGAGAGTCGGGCGCGATCGCCTATACCAGCCTGCAGCGCATGGCGGATGTAGCACGGAACGCCGCCGATCAGGTGAAGCCCTGGGAAACCTCGTGGGAGCTTCTGTCGCGCCTGGCGTTCTCGCCGGCCGATGATGCGCGGACGGAAATGCGGGATGCGGCCCCGGCCGATATCTATTCCGAAAAGGACGGGCCAGCCGAACCGCCGGCCTTGCCGGCATGGTCGATATCGCTGGCCTCCAGCCTGCCGCGCCAGGGCCTTCGGGCGGTCGCCTCGCCGGATTTCAACCCGCTGGTCTTTTTGGCCGCCTTTCGCCAGCCGGTGAACGACGAAACCCGGCCGGTCCTGTCCGAAGATCAGCTTGCGCAGGCCTATCAAACGCCACCCCGCCACCCCGTGGCCCCCTGGGCCAGAGGCCGGGCCAGGCAGGTCGATGGTCAGATCACCTGGGTCGAGCCCGAAAACCCGGAGCAGTTCCAGACCGCGCTGAGTTCGTATCACCGGCATTCGCTTGTTTCGACATCCGTCGCCGGGCGCCCTACGATCGGCGATGTGGTGGAAGTGGACGAAGACGGCAATGTCATCAAAAACTATGACGAAGACCGCGATGTAGGCTCGCTGCCGGCGCCGGCCGGTTTCATTCTGGACGATCTTTCGAACCGGATCACCAGTGCCGGAGAGGGCCGCACCTTCCGGCTGCGCCAGACCATCCTGACCCAGCAGGATTTCGACTTCAGCCAGGTCACGCTGAACCCGCTGGGGCCATCGGTCAAGCTGAACGCACCGTTTCTGGTGCGCGTGCCGGGGCTGAACTCGGCGAAGGTCAGCTTGTATGAACCCGACCAGATCGAGCAGTTCGAATATGAAGGCACCTACGGCGAGGACGAGCACACCAAGGTGCTGGAGAAAGGTTATCTGTTCCCGCTGGGGCACAAGGCGACGCGCGTCACCCAAACCAATACCGCGGTCATTCATCCCAGCCGGATCAAGGGCCGGGACTATCCCGCCACCAAGGAAGTCACCCGCACCTGGCTGAGGGTCAGCGAACCGGTGAAATCGCAATGGTACGGGCAGGCGTTCGACGGTCGCGAGCGCCCGTTCGACCGGTCCCAGATTGTTTCATTGCAGACGCCCGATCTGGTGTCGCCGGATGTCAGGCTGGACCTCGACAAAGCGTTTGAGGTCAATCCCAGTGGGCGCATCAACCTGGGCCGGGGCACACGGGGCCTGGTGTTCTGGCCGCGCACGGCCGAGGTGCTAGCAGGGACGTTCAAGTTTCAGGTCATCTTTGACGACGGCCCGGCGGCGGTCGATCTTCCGCTGATCTTTGTCGACTTCGTGGCGGCCACCAGCGAAGTGACGTTGCAGCGCCTGTGCGAATACTACATGGGCATCGGCCATCTGCACCGTGTCGCAGCAGACAAGCAGAAGGAGCAGAAAGCCCAACAGTTCCTGCGGCAGATCAATCATGCTGGGGCACGGCGGCGTTACGCCAACGAGCTGCGCGATGCCGACACGACCTATGAAACCGAAACCTGGATTCTGGGCGCTGAAGGCCGGCCCCTGACCACCACGACTGCGGCACCCGCCGCGGCTTCGGACTTGCACGGCGCCGACGTCATCGAGGCCCGTGGCGCCCTTTTCGGCAATCAGCCGCGGACAGAGTTTCAATTCGATGCGCTGCTGGCGGCCACCGACCAGCCTCCTTTCTATCCCTTCCTGCAAAGCGGCTGCGTGCGGGCCGACCGCATGGCGCGCCAGACCGGCCAGCGCCGCGGCCAGAAGCTGAACGTCGCTTATGATGTGTCCTACCTGACCCGGGGCGTGCCGCAAAACGGCACCGCCGGCGCGGAACGCCCCGATCCGGAAGACGCCGCAATCCTGCCGCCCGGCAACCAGGCCGATCTTGTTCTGGGGGTCTGGAAACCCGTCAAGTTCGACGTGGGCGCGCGCGGCGCCAGCGTCGGCGGCATCGGCCGCCCGGCCGGGTTCCTAACCGGCCTGGCGCGGCGCGAAGGCCCGCTGATGTACCAAGAGGCCGTCCCCCCGAACTTTAAAGACGCGGGCATTTCCGACAGCGATGCCTTTTCCGCCGTCCCGACCCAGCTGGCCTATCGGTTCGGAGGGGCAAAGGAACAGCTCGGCGGAAGCGCAAAGGAACAGCTGTCCGGAGGCGGCGACAGATCGGCCAGCCCTGGCAGCCTGGACGAGATCGTCAGGAACATGCTGGGCAATCGCGACATGCGGATTCTCGGCATCATCGAAGTGTCGGAACTGATCCAGCTTCTGGTCGGCGTGCTGTCCGACAACATTCCGGTGTTCGAGGAGATTCAGGATTATGGCAGCGCGCTGGCCGATGGGGTCGACACCGTCAAGGAAACGGTCGTCGTGCCCCTGCGTGACCTGATCGGCCAGACCAACAGACGCCTGGAAAGCGCGATCGACGGCAAGATTTCCCCCGCAACCCTGCTGCCGGACCTGTGGCGCAGCCTGAAACAGTTGGAGACCAACCTGATCGCCCTGGAAAACGCCGGCGTCAGCGACGCCATAGGCAAGGCCACGGAAGTGGCGGCCTCGGGCAAATCGGTACTGCGCGCACTGGAAAACGTGGCGCGGGACCCGGTTTCGCCCTTGCGGACCGGGTTGCGCAAGGTGCTTGAAGGATATCTGGGCGGGGACCAGTGGGAATTCGGCGCGGTCGCAGATGGTTTGCAGGATGCTTTGCAGACGGCAAAGGACCTTGAAAAGGCGGCGATTGCCGTCGCCCGGCAGCAGGCCAAAACCTGGGCCGATCAGATCACCGACGGCGCAACCGATTGGGAACAGGTCATCGGCACCGGTTTGCGGCGCGCCTTTGCCCGCGCCAAGTTGGATGACGACCTCAAGACCTTCATCAAGGACAGCCTGCAACTGGCCGTCACGACGGCCTTTACGGACGGCCAAGGCAACAACCTTGACAGCTTTGCCACCTTGCTGGCCTCGCCCGCCCCGATCAAGGACGGCAAGACGAAATGGGACCTTTACGCTGAAGCGCGGGTCGATGCGCTGGCGGGTTTGGTCGAAACGGCCAAGGCCGATCTGGAGAAAGAAGGCGGCGAGGTTCTGCGCGATCAGGTGGCGCAATACCGGTCGGTCCAGAAAACGCTGGAACGCCTGCAACACATGCTGGATGGCACCGACCCGTCCAAGATCCGGGTAGAACTGGACAAGGCGGTTTCGGATCTTGAGGCCGCGCTTGAGGCCGCCGCGGACGATGCTAAGGCGGCAATTCAGGCCCGTCTGGACATTGCCAAGGACCGTGTAACGGCCTTCGAAGACGAGATCCAGGCGGCAAAGGCGCGCGTCGAGGAACAGTTGAACCTGCTGCGCGATATGTTGATCAAGCGCGTGTTCGGGCTGGACCGGGTCACCGCCACGGCGCTGCTCGAACAGGCCGGGAAAGTCATCGGCGCGTTCGGCGCCAGCACCTCGAAGGACCCTCGGGTCATCCTGCTCGAGCTTGTGGGCCTGCTAAAGGCCGTCGATCAGGCCTATTTCGCGGGGGCCTATGCCCAGCAGATCACCGCGGAAATCGACGCCCAGGGCGACCGGATCGTCGCCCCCCTTCGGGGGGCGCTGTGTTTGGTCATCGACTATGTCAACGGCGCGACCGGCTGGATGGAAAGGTACAGCACGGTTCCGGATGACAAGACGATCAGCGACGCTTTCAAAAATCTTCGGAGCCTCGCGGACTTTGACAAGGGCAAGCTGAAAGCGGCCATTCCGCGGCTCCGACCGTTTGAGCGGGGGCAGGACATTGATGGCCGCGAAGCCTTGCCCGAATACCTGCGCATTCTGGCCGGCCTGCACAACGAGATTGCCGCGCACGCGGCAAAGGCAGCGGCGAACAATCTGGACACCGTCGCCACCCTGCTTACGCAGACGGCGAAGACCTTCGAGACAAGCTATGTCCTGACCATCAACTCTGTCGAGAGCTTCGCGCTAGCCCTGGCCGCGGCGCTGCGCACTCGCGATGGCACCAAGATCGACTGCCCAACCGAGAAGCAGCTTCTCGCCCAGATCAAACGCGGCCGATTGCTGGAAACAGAGCGTGCCCAGCTTGAGGCGGCGCTGGCCAGCTGGTCAGGTTTGGTGAATGAAACCGACGCGCTGCTGCGGGGGCTGACAGAGCGGTTGGCGGCGATCAACGCGCTGATGACCGGCACGTTGATGCAAGACCTGACCAAAGCGCTGGACGAGCTGGACCAGACCCATGCGGATTTCGTTGCCGAGGTCAAAACATCCCTGAAAAAGGCCGAGATCCAGCTTTGCGATGCGTTGGTGCGCGCGGGCCTGCCCTATGCGCTTATCCTGCTGCGTAGCGCCGACCGGGTTATCGGCGACCTGGCCGATGAAGCGCTCGAGGCCAAGGGCGCGGCGATCACGGCGCTGCTGGCCGAGCTTGACGGCATCGAAGGCACGCTGAAAACCGCCGCGCGGCGCACGGCGTTCCTGTCGCCCGTCACGCGGCTGGGCCTGAACGCAACCGGCCAGTTGAAAACCGCGCTGGCGTCCTGCGGCAACGAGGCCGAGTTGACGGCGCTGGCCGATGCGATCAGGGTGCTGGACGTATATGCCACCAGTGACAAGCCGACCGAAGAGTCGATTACGCTCGAGAGCGGAAAACCTACTGACCTGGAGCGCGCCGCCAAGCTTCTGGCAAACCTGCCGGACCAACTGACCGCTGTGCTGACCTGCGGCGCACAAGGGGCTGGGGGCAATGGCGGGCGCGGCCTGAAACTGGCGGCGGCACATTCCTCTGATGCGGTGCTGTCCCTGGTCAAATCCATCCACGTTGACCAGACCGAGGTCAAAGCCGGGCTGGCCGCCGTGGCGCAAAAGCTCAGATCAAAGGTTGAAGAGCAGGTCTGGGCGTTCGTCGGACCCGCCTTCGAGACGGCGGCCGGGCTCCTGCATGACAAGATATATGTCCCGGCAGGTGACGCACGCGCGAAGCTATTCAACGAACTGAAATCCGACGATCCGGAAAATCGGCAGCTTCTGATCGCCGGGGAATTCATTCTCGGGCTCAAGGACATCCGCGAACTGTTCGTGGTGGTGGATGGCACCGGCAAGACGCCCGCGCAGCTGCGCGCCGTCAAGCTGGGCCTTCTGGAAGAATTCGACAAGAAAAAGAGCTTTCCCGAGCAAGTAATTGGCGACGCGGATGCCGAGCTGCTGACCCTGGAAACGCAGCTGGTCAAGACGCTGTTGGACAAGGGCACCAAAGCTGACAAGGCCATCGAGGCGCTGCGGACCCTGGCCGATCTTTACGGCGGACCGGGCCGTAAACCGGCCTTGATCCTGCTGGCGGATACGATCGTCGGCCTGATCAGCCGCGTGGTCAACGGCGAGATCGCGGTCAAGCTGGACCTGGCGGATTTGCGGGACGAGATTGAAGAGATCCTGTTGTCTCTGGTTCCGACTTCGATCACCAACAAGATGACCTATAATGTCGGGCTAATAGATATCGGCGGCATTTTCCTGCCCAAGGGTGAAAAGAAATTCAGGCTGAGCGCCACGACCAAAGTCAACCTGATCGAGCTGAGCGCGCCCGAGATCAGCACGACCGCCGAATTGTCGGCCTTTGATGTCGCGCTTTTCGGGGATGCCTTTGACGTGTTCACGATCAGTTTCAGCGGCGCGAAGTTCTCTTACGACAAAGACAAGAACTTTGAATACGACATCCAGTTTGTCGGCTACAAGGTCGGCCGCGAAGCCAAGTTCATTGAGGACCTAGCCGAAAAGATGGGCCTGGATTCCGGCGGCTTCTTTATCGAACCGGCATCGATCGTGCCGGGCATCCAGGCGGGGTACAGGATCAACATTCCGGGCATCACCTTCGGTGCCGCGACCTTCCTGAATGTAGGCATCGTGGCCTCCGCCGTGCTTCCGTTCGACGACAGCGAAGCCTTGTTCTCGGTCGGGATTTCCACCCGCAACGACCCGTTCATCATTCTGATCGGGGCCTGGGGCGGTGGCGGCCATTTCGCGCTGTATTCCAATGGTCGGGAAATGCTGGGTTTCGACGTCAGCTTTGTCTTCGCCGGCGGCGGCGCGATTGCCGCCGGGCCGCTGACGCTGCGCGGGCGGGTATCGGTTGGTATCTTTATCCGCAAACTCGGCAATCTGACAGAGGTTTCGGGCGATTTCTTTGCCGGCGGTTCCGGCAAGATCGGGATCTTCGATATGAGCGCGTCGCTGCGCGTGCGGGTCGGACAGGACGGCAGCGGCAACATGGTCGGCTCGGCCGTCTTCAGCTTCTCGTTCTCGATAAAGCTGGCGAAGATCAAGTTCCAGATTGTGCTGTACAAGAAGGAAGGGAAAGGCCTGGAAAAAGCCGGCGGGGAACAATCGGCCTTTCTTGAGGACACCCGCGGCGTGCGTTGGGCCAGCGCGGGAACCGCCGGCCCGCTGCATGACAGCCTGGTCCTGGCATCGCTGCAAAGCGACACCCAGCTGAAGGGCGATGCCAAGATCGAGATCTACGTGCCGCGCTTTGAAGACGATTTTGACGATTGGCGCGCCAGCTTTGCCGACGCGCATAAGGCGCTGTCCAAATGCCTGGAGGAGTTTGAAAATGCTTGATGACACGGCGCCCCAGGCCAGGTTCAAGATCGGTTTCACCGCCCGCACGGTTCCGGCCGGATGGTATCGGGACGGGGACCAGGACCGGCCCAAGTTGACCGTCGCGTTCGGGTTGCGGCCCGAGGAGACGGCCCAATCCGTAGGCATGGAGAACGCGCCCTCGCATCTGTTCATGGCGTTGGGCGCCGAGCATCTAAGCCTGCAGGTTCGGGCCGTCACGCTGGACGCGGACGGCAAAATCATGGTGCCCGAAAAGGCCCCCGAGATCGAGTTTCCCAAAGACGGCTCGATGCTGGCGCCATGGGCAGAACGGCCCGCGCCCGAGATGCTGGCGAAGATCGACAGCCTGTGGCGACACGTCATGCCCGAGCACCCAAACGACGGCTTCGAGCCGCTTTACGACGCGATGAAGGCGTATACCGAGCAGGACGTGCCCGCGGCGGAGGCCAATATGGATGCGGTGGCCGATTATTCCGGCCAGATCGCCATCACGTGCCAGATCGAACGGGCGCTGGTCGAACGCATGGCCATCTTCGACCGCACGAATTGGCAATCAAGGGTCCTGGAGGCGGCGGTTCGGGTGGCGGATGCCTTCTATGTCAAGAACCGCGATGACCTGAAGGAGGTGTTCAAGGACCGCCCGGATGGCGGGCCGGAGAGCGATGAAAAGCGGGTCACCTCGATGACTGTGTCCAAGCGAAAGGCCGAGGCGGCAACCAAGATCGTGGATGGAATCCAATCCAAGATTGCCGAGGCCAGCAAGGCGCTTGGGGCCGCGCTGTGCGGCGACAGCGATGCTGCATCCTGCCGCGAGTTGCTGCGCCAGGGGCCCGCCGACGACAATCTGACCGCCAACATGATGCGGCTGTCCTTCGAAGGCATTCTGACCCGGCTGTTCTACCTCAACCAGGTCAATATCCGCGCCTCGGCCATGGGGACCCGTCAGGCGGATGCCGTCGAAGAGGCCGCCAAGCAAGGCAAGGACATCGACGACACCGACAAGACCGCCCTGACGCAACCCAGCGACACCGTCCTGAAAACCCAGCTTTTCCTGTCGCGGTTCAAGGAACTGGAAACCAACGGCGAATTCGGGCGCCTGTTCGGCCTGACGCAGGATTTCACCCTGACCGAAAGCGCCCTGGAGACGATCAGGGCCATCCCCGCGATAAACGATCCGCTGTGCAAGCCGAGCCGCTATATCATGATCCGGGTGGTGGCCCGCACGACCGAGGCGGAACAGCTTTTACCGCGCGATTGCAGCAACTGGACCCTTGCGAAAATCACCTTCGACGACAAGAACGACCGCCGCCCCGCCTTTGTTCCGGTCTGCCGCCACGAGGTGGTGACAGTGCTGGGCGCTCAGGGCAATTGCGACGCCCGGGATTGCGAGGTTCTGCCGGAACTGGACGGCGTGCGGCTGCTGTCGGCGCATGGCGACGGGAAGAACCCGGCTTACGAGCTGAGCTCGATCAACCCGCGCGACGCCATGCAGGATCTGGACACCAGGCTGTCGACCATCCTGGCGCATGTGTACACTGCGCGACAGGCGCTTGCGACGGAGGCGGGCCTGACCGAAGACATGCCGCTGTCGAAGGCTCAGGTGGCGCAGGTCGCCGCCAGCTATGGCAAATCCCGCCCCGAAGCCGAACCCTGGCCGCTGGCGGCGCTGAAAAGCCGCGCGCTGCGCCTGTTCCACCACCACCAGTGCAGCCGCATCAATTGCGAGCTTGGCCGGACGGCCAAGATGGAGGGCACGCCCTGCGACACCTTCGCGCTGGACAGCGAAGACCTGTCCATCGGCTGGATGTATGATGGCAGCATCCGGTGTTTCGACGACCAGTCCGAACCGGAATGGAACGCCCTGAGCGGGGCGAATATCCGGTATTACGACGCCACGGTGCCGATCCATCACGGTCAGAAAGCGCGCGCCTGGCCGGATGAGGTGGTCAACGGCTTTTTCGTCGGCCAGGAACGCGCCCGGTATCAGCGCGCGGCCTGGGCCCTGGCGCAGCAGACGAAGGAAGAAAAAGACCCGCAAGGCGGGGAAGAGACCCGGCTTGTCACCGTGGCCGACGAGCTGGTCTATGAATATGCCGGCGAACAGCAGGGCACCGACAATGCCGTCGGGGAATGGAACGCGGCCAAGAAGGCCTATGTCCAGCCCGTCCTACGCAAGGGGCTGCTGGACATCGGGCGGCAATATCTTTCGATCCAGACCCTGGACCACCGGCAAAAGCCCTTGGAGCTTTTGAACGGGCTGGGCAACTATCTGGGCGCGCGCAACATCCATGTGGGCGGCACAAGCGTCAGCGACGAAACGGCCAGCGCTGTTCTGTCCAGCGTCCCCTGCGCATCGGTGCCGCGCCGCACCAAGGAAAAGGCGCAACCCGGCCACCGGCTGTTGCGGACGGAAAAGATCGCCAAGCCCCTGGTGCTGCTGAACGGGTTTGAAAACAGCAATCAGCCGGGGAAGTATTTCGGCACCTATCAACCGAACACGGCGCGCAGCGTGACCCTGCGGTCAAAGCTTGGCACAGACGGAAAATACCGCCGTGAAGGACCCTATGACCGCGAAAGGCTGATCGTCCTGCCCGGCATGGTGGATCTGGACCTGGCCTATCGCAACGGCGTGCTTCCCAAGGTGCGCCACGTCAAGACCAGATATGGCAACCGCCCGCCCGATGGTCTTCGGACGGCCCGGATGGACGGGCAAGGCGGCTGGTTGACACTGGATGAAATCTATACTGGCGACGAGGGCAAGAAGGTTCTGGCCAAACGCCGCTACAACGATCCCGGACAGAAAACGGGCCGGACCCCAAGCAGCGCGGTTTTCCATAGGGATTACAAGGGGCTGGACCGGAAAACACCCTATTACCCGGAACCCCTGCACGGTTCGACGGCCTTTCGCCTGCGCCAGGTCGGCACGCGTGACGGCTGGATCGGGAAGGCGGTGATCGTTGAAAACACCGTCACGTCCTATCCCGATGTCACTCCGGTTTCCGTCACGCTGAAGCGGGGCTTTGCCCTGCAATTCGAACGCGCGAAGAAACCGATCAGGTTTGCAGACGTGTCATGCGTCGACATGACGATAACGCTGCCGCCGGGGCTGGAGGCAGAGCTGGTCGTGTGGCCGATCCCGGATCTGGCGCGGTTTGCCATCACCACCGAGCTTGTCACCCTGCAGGCAATGGTGTCCATGGCCGCGAAACCCGGCCTGGCCTGCATTGACGGGTTGCAGGACGATGGCGCCGGCCTGGATCCGCTGACCGATTGCCTGGCCAAGGCCGGCCTGCTTGGGCCGAACCCGGCGAACAAGACCTGTGGCATCGCTTGCGAGGCCACGCCGGATCTGGCGCAGCTGAAATCGGTCGCGACCGTGCTGCACAAGGCCCTGCAGGAGCACCCGATAGATGTGATAGGCGGTCACAGCAGGATCTCGGTGACCCATGCCGTCGACAAGCCGTCGATCGTTCCACAGGTGGGGTCGCTCAGCAGCATCGGCCACAACGGGTTCGATACCCCGGACATCGTGATCGAAGAGGCCGCCAACAAAGACATATTCGCCCGCCGCTCCGATCCCGATCCGTTGGCTCGCGGCGAATTGGGCAAGCTGCCGGCCCTGCTGCCCGAGATGGTGCCGCTGACGGCCAGCAGCCTGCATGACGAAGGCAACCCCGGCCTGGGCCTGAAAGGGCCCGGCACGGATGTGGACTTGATCGGCTATCTGAAGATCGACCCCCTGACGACCGGTGCCGTGGAAATCGACGTTAAGACCGGCAACCCGCTCAAGGGCGCGATAGACGATCCGTCGCGAACGCGCGGCGCATCGAACGTCATCGGCTCGGTCTATCCCAAGGGCGCCGGCAAGGCATCGGACGCCCTTCTTAAGGCCAAAGATATCTATGGCTTTGATATTTTCCCGGACGAGCAGGCAAAGCCGATTTCGTCGAAACTGCGCCTGGCCCGGATCGAGAATATCCCGCCCTTTGCCGCCTCGCTAAAGGATCACGATCTCGAACAATCACCCTGGCAGCCCCCGGTTGCCTATCTGGCGCTGCATACGCTGTTCGATCTGGCTACAAACGCGGATCAGGATGCCGAAGACAAGAAGGCATCGCGCCTGAGCAGCCAGGATGGGATTTCAATCGATGTGGAACCTATCCTGAGCTTTTCCCAGGCCCGGTCCCTGGGCCTGCGGTTCCGGGCGATCGGCCGGTTCGCAAATGCGATGACCACCAGACGGACCAGCAACGCCGCGCCCAAGGTGCCGGACGTCTTCCGTGAACTGGAGGACGAAAAGCACTTTGTCAACCTACCCCTGCCGTCCTCACGCCGGCCCGACCCGCCGGCCGCCGCGGTAAAGCCGGAAATCGTGCCCCTGCCCGACCAGGAGGTGACACGTCCCGAGGACGAGGCCACGATCACATTTCTGCGCAAGTCGCAGATGCGCCTTTCCTTCAAACGACCCCTGCTGAGCAGCGGACCAACCGAACGGATCGGCATCGTTCTGTCTCCCCGGCCCAGCAGCTTCGGGACGGACGGGCGCTATGAACGCGAATTCAACGGCGTCGAAACCGGGTCCAAATTCTTCCGCCTGTCGGAACCGTTTTCCAATCCCAAGAACGTGCCCCCCGACTTGGCGGACCGGTTGACCGAGTTTGCCGACAAAGGCACCCGCCCGCCCATGGCGAAGCACCCGCAGGAATACGAGACCGGACCCTACGGGTTCTTCCCGGTGCCGCTGCCGATCTTGGCGGATGGGAGATTCGATCCGCATGGCAAATGGTGCGGAACGCATCGCGATGATGTCGGCTATGTGGCAAACGCCCAGTTGCCGATCTACGAGGATGCCAATGATCCCGGCAGGGACGGCACCCGACCCGCCATATTCTATCCCGTCGATCTGCTGACCTATGTTCCGCGCTACGACGTCGCCAAGGAGCTGTGGTATTGCAACGTCACGCTGGACCCGCGACATACCCTTGATCCGCATCTCCAACTGGGCGTCGTGCGCTATCAGCCCTATGCACCCAGGGACCTGCGCGTATCGCCGATCGGGGATGCCTTCCGGTGCAAGCTGCTGCCTTGCCGCAAGACGACCGTCGCGCGCAGCCTGGAGGGCGACGCCGTGCTGCTGACGGTCACGACTACCGGCCCTGCTGCGCTGGCGGATGAATTCGGTAAGGATATGGGCCCGCGCAGCCTGTTCACCGCGCGCCTGACCGGGGTGGAACGCCACAGCAAGAGGATCGTACATCGCCATCTGGACCAGGAATACCTCATGACGCGAAGCCGGGACCATGCAACAGTGACCGGAAGCTTCCGGATTCCAAGGCGGCAGGCACATGACCTGGACATCATGCTGACCATCGAAGAGGTGGAAATGCGCTATTCCAGCACATTGTCGATCGAACCGGTTTTGCCGGACCAGGAGCAAGATACCGAGGAAAGCGGTCCGCTCTACCGCCTGACGGCTCCGCTTGACGGTTTCGTGAAGGACGCCTTCAAGACCGGAAAATGACAGTCGTGCCAGGCAGTTGGTGTCGTTGTGCGGCTTTCTCCGAATTGCGGCAGTGTGGAATTTCGACTTGAACGGATCGAATTGGTGTGAGCAATCCCCTCGTGGGGCAGGTTAGCCGCCTGCGGCAATACCTTCGACAGCCGCACGCGCCAAGCGCAAACGCCCCGTTCTGCATGAAGAGCGGAGAACGCTCCCTGCTGTCGAAGGCCTCAAGGCGGCGGCACAGCGGAGTTTTTCAACGGAATAGGCCCTGAGCCGTCATTGCCCTGGGGGTGGCCCTTCGCTAGCGCAGCACGTCAGTCACAGCCCGAAGCGGCCGTAGACAAGAGGTACCGCGCCAAGGTTGCTGCCGGTGCGAAATTCTATGGTGAGTTTCCCAGAAGCGGACTCTCGGCAGAGCCAAGCTGCCTAATGTGATGCTGCGGGCTGCACCGGGGGCAGCGGAGCGCAGGAAGCTGCCGCTGCAAGGTCGCGAACTGTGGGCGCCCTTCAGAACCCAACCGGCCCACAACTGCCATTCAGCATTAAGCCGCATGTTGCCGCGCGGCCTGTCATACTGGCCATTCGCTGCAGGCGCGAAATTCTGATAACGCCAAATTCACCCTGTGCGGACATCATGGCACTACAGCGCGGACTGTGGCAGCATCCTGGCATGATCGAATTCCGCACTCTCGCCGATGACCATCCCGACCTCGCGCATTCTCCGCTGCTTCGGGGCGCTCTGCTTACTCTGCAATATGCGCAGAAGGCACGGCCCCGCTTTGATTCAGGGCGTCCATGATCTCCTCCCAGAGCCCCGCCAGCGTCCAGCGTCGGAACTGGCGGTAGACGCTCGACCACTTGCCAAACTCTTCCGGCAGATCGCGCCACGGCGCGCCTGTCCGGGCAATCCAGAATATCCCATCAAGAACGAGCCGGTGGTTGGCGGGTTTACGTCCGTTCGGGGCGCGGGCAGAAAGGATGAAACGCTCAAAGAACACCCATTCTTCGTCCGACATAAGGTCTCGTGCCAAGCTGGTCTCCATCGCAGATACCAGCTTGAATCACGTTCAGCGCTGCCTGTGAATCCCTTTTGTCAACACGGCCTAGTCCGAAGTTCTTCACGGCCTTGACATAAAACAGCTACAAGCTGCATTCTTCTTGAAGCATCAAGAGATTATTTCATCCTACAGAATCACAATTGGACTTGAGGCGCGGCATGCCTGATAAAAAATTAGAGCCGAAACAAGAAAGCGTGTCAGAAGGCAAGTCAATCTCCTTAGATACGGTTATCAAGTATTCAGCGATTTTTCCTATCGTTCTGACAGTTTTGGCCGCAATTGTATTTGCTTTCTGGAAGTCTGAAGTGAGGTCTTGGTTAACGTCTGAGATCAAAGTTGAACTCGAAAGCCGAGAGAATGAAGATTGGTTCATTTCACGTATGGCCTCTTCGCTGAAAAGCGTGAATGACGAAGACGAAGCATACCTTCGTGATAATACTCAGCTGCGAAGCATTGTACGTTACATCCTTAGAGATGAAATTTCGGGTGGTCAGCTTGACGGCTTGATCGCGTTGGAAGCTGCTCATAGCAACGTCGTCCAGGCAATTCTAAATCCTCCGTCGGTTGCAGACCTCGAGCAGCTTGTCACTCAAAGGGTTGATGCGATTTACACTTTTGAACTCTACGACCGCCGAAAGCTACAGGTCTTTCTGTCGGACGGTGACGCAGACGCAAGTGCAGACTTCCATAATGTATCAGTATCAGACCTAAGCGCTCGCTTTTATGCAGCAAACGACCAACGCATCTCGATCTCTGTACAGCCGAACTATGGGGCAGACTGGCGGGAAGCGATTTCAAGGGGGGAAGACGCGCTACTACTCAAGATCGGCGGTCAAGATGTCGAGATTGGATTGGGCCCTAGAGAACTCGATATAACCTGCGATGTCCGAAGGGGGCTTGGTTTGCGCAGCAATGGAATGATCCAAGTGCGAGCGGAACCCAGAAGTCAGTCATTCGACCGAACTGACGGGTTTCAACTAGATGTCACAATTGTTGCGCGGAAGGGGGACCTAGCATGTTAAAGTCTGCCGTCAAAATTGCCGCGCTCACGTCATTGTATGCCACCTCGGGATATCCTCAGTCATTCGAATGGACTGAGTTGGGCGGTGAACTCGATCTGGCAATAGTTTCCTCCACAAGTGGTGGGCAGGATTTTGGACAATCAGGTTTCGCCGTCAATCAAATTGGGTTGAAACTAAAACTGCGAACTTCGATCGATATCATCAGAGAAAAGCATCCTGACCTCTCGCAGGATTTCTTTACAATCGACGATGACGGCAGCCGCATTTCAGTGAATCCTACAATCGCAAATGTGTGGTCAATTTTATCTAGGGACAGCACCGTTCTGGGAATTGTGCCCGTCGGATATAGCGAAACTGCTGGGAGCCCTGATATCGCGGGCTACTACAGAATTGATGGCGTGTCGTTTAACAGTGTGTTCTCCGCTCCAAATATGGACACCGTCTTGTGCCTCGATGATCTAAATCGCGACAATGCCAACAAACAGAATTTCAATGTCCCATTCTTGTTCGAGGCCAATGTTGGCCCTCGCTACACCTACACTTACGACGAAGAAAAGACGCCGGTCCAGTTGGATTATCTTGATACAGAAAACCGTTGGGGCGAAACGTTTGCAGCCTGCCAGGACATGATTCAGACAGGCTTCAGGCTAATTCAACCACAACATATTATGGTTCAAAACCGAAACGCGACAAGAGCAATCGAGGAATTGCCATTAGATCTTTCAATCAAGTCGTTTCCATTGACTGCTATGATGTTTGATCGAAACGCACGATTTAGCTTTGTTCGGTTTGGCAATATTGGACCGATATCTGCGGCCGAGATACTATCCAGTGACGCATTTCAGCAATCAGACTGCATTCGCAGCCTGCGCGGAGCGAAGAACTGCGAAATTTGGGCTACAATGCTGACTGCATTTGACGATGCGGCAATGGTCATTCGTTCCGGACCTGAAGATGACCCGACTTTTTTCGGTGATCCCCAAGTCATCTCACCTGCTGTTCTGGTGCTCTCGATGCGACCACTTCCCTTGTCGGTGGAGGACACCAACAATCAAGAACAGACCGTCGCTGACTAGTGCGATCGGGCAGTCAACATCATAAACTGCGGTTCCACAGAATGACGTAGGCGAGATACAGCGCGTAGTTTAGGTATCGGTGCTTAAGCCGACTCCCTAAGCGGCTTGTATTTCGGCCCATTCCGGACCTTTGCCCTACCGCCACGTTGCTGCAGTCGCAACCCGCTTTCCGGTCATTCGCCGCTCGAGCAAATTTGGAGATGATCGAACTCACAGTCTGCGGGACCTTGCTGCCGCTCGCTGCGGCTGCACACCCGACGAGAACCCACGCCCCGCTTTGCTGCAGTAAGTGAACTTTCCAAACTCTGGTTGGTTTTCCGAAAGCAGACCAAAGACCCATTAGCGATGACTGACATCTGAGCCCATAGCGGCTTTCACTCGTTCAGCTCAATGGCCACCAATATGTCGAACAGTAAACACGACGGTTGTTTCGTTGGATCCACGTCTTTTCTTTCCACATATTGGTGCCGTCATTGCTAAACTTGGCCTTATCCAGCATGGTGTCGTAAACTGTGTTAGTGATCCAAGTGGGTGTGTCAGGCGACAGCGCAGATAGTTTGGCGGCATGATTGGCTGATTTTCCGATCCAAACCAAATCGTTGTTATTTCGAATGCCAGCCTTAGCGACCATGACCTTTGACGTGTCGATACCCACCACGTGCCGCATAACGTATTTAGTATTGGGATATTGTTCTTTTAACTTCAGCTGCACGATGTTTTTGACAGCCCAGTTGATCTTCAATCCACAACGAACCGCGTCAGTATTTTTTGTGCCTCCAAAAAATACTCCCATAACACGATCCCCATCGAAAGACCTGATGTGGCCACCTTCGCTACGAATTATCTTTGTCGCACACTGCAGAAAGGTCTTATAGTTTTCGGCTGCGAACCAGTCTTTGTAATTGTCTACCAGCTTAGTGGATTCGTCGAGATCAGCATATAAAATCGTAGCCTCGATATCGACGGCGTCATTTCCTGACTTTAGATCTACGTCCTCAGGAACTTTCCGACCATCCCGCCGAGACCATTGTTCCGTGTAGATTTTCTTAACGTCTGCTTCCAAATCAGCCTTGAGGCCCATCTCAAGTTCCTAAATTCAAGTGTGATTATCTCGGACCCAGCGCAGAAACCCGTTCAAAAATTTCGCTGCAAGCCTCTGCAATATCTGGCTCCCCGCCTTTCTCTTTGGGCAAGTCATAGTGTAACGAAGAAATACCTGCTAGATCAGAGGGAACCTTAATGTCGGCCCCCTTTTGAACAGCAAAGAATGATCTTTCTCGCCCGATTGCACCTGCAAACAACCCCAGCTCAAAGACGGTGTTGTCACGCGGAGCCACTTTTTCCACTCCCCTGCTTTCAATCCTGTCATCGGCACTAAAGACCGCGACAGCGAAATCAGCCGTTTCAAGTTTCCCTTCCAGGCTCTCCATCGTTCCCTGCGAGGGCTTGAAAACATTATCTGTCCATACTTCGACGACGACTTCCTTTTCAACGAAATATGATTGCAGGGCTTTCGCGATGGGGAGAGATTCCGACGCGCATGCGACAAACATGAATGGCACCGGATTTGACGGCCGAATGAATTTATTTCGCTGTCTAAGCCGTTCGCCAATCTCTTTGGCAATCTGCCGCCACATATCTGGAAATTGGGATGCGGTAGCGGTGAAGTGTTCTTCTGACACGACCAAACCAACCGTCGGCTCAGCCGCAGTCACTGATGCAGACCGTGGCTGAGATGGATCAATCAATGCCATCTCACCCACATGTTGACCGGCCTTTCGCTCCGCAACCTTGAATCCAGCGATACTAACGTGCGCGCTTCCCGCAAGAATAAACACAATTTCGTTGGCCCAATCATCCTCACGGGCAAGAAGCTCTCCCTCTTGGAAAAATTCCAGCCGCCCATGTGACCAAAGCTCTTCAGCTGCTTTGACATTGCCAAGGACAGGTTTTTGCTCCTTGAGGGCATCGATAACAAGGGTTTTCCCGCGAGAACCTGAAAACCGGGCAAAGATCTGTGGGGCTCTTGATGTATCAGGCAACGGACGTCCCTTTTTCATCCATTTTGTGGTTGGTCGAAGTAACTCCACGACACATATGCGTACTTGCAATCCTACCTCAAGCTAGAAACGACGATTATTCTGCTGCTTGTGATTGCAATTCGGCTACGAATTACGGCCGTCCGATTGACATTTCAAAGCAGTTTCCCCCCGAGAAGTTGGCACTCGAAGCATCCTGGGCAGCGCTTGCGGTGAATTGCAGCTCCCCTGACGTCGTTCGATCGACGCTCGTGCTGTGAGGGTTCGCTTTTGCCAATGGGTCAATTGCTGAAGGACCGCTTGGGACTGTCAGCGGGCAAGTGCGCTTGCAGCGTCCAAGGTGAGTGGCGCTGGCAGAAAAAGGCAGAGGCTGTCCGTCATCTTGTTCTCTATTGCCAGGCTGGATGGTAGCTGTTGCACCTACCCCAGAGATCAAAGCTTGCCTGTATTGGAGTTTCTTCACCCGGCCCGAAACCTGCCATTCATCAGAGCTCCCGTAGCAGCAGTACTGCTTCCCCAGAGCGGCATTTCACCCCAAGCAATGCCTCCGCGGGACGGAGCTACCATTCGCTGGAACCGCTGCGTGGACAGCCCAAAGCGTCCTCCCACTATTGGGGCTGGGAGCTCAGCCGACTTGATCATGATGTCCGCTTGATGCTTGCGGCCGATGTCAAACCGAGTGTAATGCGCGTCAAACGGATACTGCGAGTGACGTGCTCTCCTTAACTTATAAGCGAGGACCTTCTAGAGGAGCACGTCAAGAGATTGGCTGGTCCTGATGCCGCCCCCCTGAACACCGGACGAGGTCATAATTCGACAGCACCCTCCGCTACGTAGAGACATTGCTCATCTTTCGGTCATGGTGTGCGGAAAGACCTGCAAGCAGGAGAAGGGCAATAATGCTTCCAACCAAGGCGGCTGTCTTCATTTCTCCTCCAGCATTGAAATCTATCAGCAAAGGAATCTTAGTGCCTGCTCCATCAAACCTAAAAGCCCAGCTTGCCGACCCCCACGCTATTAGGCCAACAACCGCAAAACCGGAAAACCTAAACATGTTGCGGTATATAAGGTCTGGGTTAAGCAATAGCATAGCCACGAAGCCAAAAATTCCGACTAACAAAGTGCCAGCGGTCGACTGAAGCCAGCTAAACTCGCTCATCCAGAATAGAAGTGCTGCCAAAACCATAGATGCTAAGCTGACTATGGCAGACAGCACATACCAAGGTATGCCTGTTTTTGTACTTTTCTGGCCAAGCTGAGCAATCTTGGATCGGTTCATCTTAGCTATGAAACGATTGAGGGCCTTCTCAAATTCCGGGCTAGCATCCCTTATCTTACGAAACTCCGCACCAGAGATAACTCTCATCCGTACGGTTTCTGAGACAACTGATATGTCTGCTGTGCGAGGGTCGCCGGGTGTGTTGGCCGCGAGTTCTCCGATATTTGACGGGGCAGACTTGGTATCAATTTCCTTGCCTTTCCGAGTGATTGAGACGTCGCCAAAGAGAAGGAAGAACACGTCGTCTTTTTCCTCCCCTTCGTAAATGATCTGGAAGCCTCTTTTGCAGGTATGCATAGTCGAGGCTTCAAAGATTTTTTGCGCCAAATCATCACTATTGCCAACCAATTCGTTGCGCTTAAGAATCTCGATCTGCCGATCAACTTCCGCTTGGGAAAGATCTGAGTTCTCTGTGATGATTGGTTGATGATCTATGCTCTTCTTCGCAAACACTCTTCTACCTCATCAAGATTCGACACCTCTAACTGAAAGCTGCTGACATTGCGCATCATTCCATTTTCTTCAAGGTCGTATGGGTTGAATCCATATTGGCGCAAAACATAAAATAGCAGCGCTTTAGTTGTCGAAACCCTCAGCTTTCCAGATTTCATTTCATACTCATGTTCCAGTTGGGCTCGTCTCCATCCATTGAGCGCTCGCGCTGGGGAGAACTCAATTGTAACGCTATCAGCCCATTCGTCGTCGGCAGGAACCGGTTGATCGGGCAGAGGAGCTACTCTTGCACGCGACATGCGTGTAAGAACATAGTCTCCAAAGCGCTGCTTCTCGAAGTGATACGCCCTAATGTGCCAACGATGCCCGTCACTTACTAAAGCCGTTGGTGACAGCGTGCGCTCACTATTGCTGCCAGAGCTAATTGAAGCATATTCGCAAAGGAGAGCGGATTCAGTATTGATCGCTTGCACTACGGCCTTCACCGTAACTTTGCTCAAGGGCCGCGAGGAAACTGATACCGTCGAAACCTGCGGTATGTTATTTATCCAAATTTCGCCTTCTGTCCTGTAATTCTTGGCGAGCATCTCAAGATGCATAAAATACTCAGATGCTTCACCTGAAATGAGCCTCGGCTTGAAGTTCGAGTTCGCAATGTATGCACGCTGTCTTGGGTCATAGTTCATGTTCCCCGGGCAGGCATCCAGGTAGGTAGTCAGGTCGTTTGTCGCCTGTTGAGGTGAGATCGAAAATTGGTCCTGAAGCTGAGGGCGACCAACTTTCCCGTCCCAGTTCAAGCAAAACTCAATGAACTCAAACCGCCTTCGAATGTTGCTCTTCAGGTTATGTAACGCTTCCACAGTGGCCTCCCCCAAGTTTCCCAAACACTAGCATCTTGACATTAAATTATGAAGTCCTATTTTGTAGGAGTGTCAAAGTTAGTGTGAACTTGCTCCTGTCTGCTCAGGCGCGAACAACTGATAGGAGCTGCCATGTCCTGGCGACACCAAACAGCGCAAAAGCGCATCAAAAAATTGATCGAGGATGCTCCTACATTTAGCGTCCAGGATTTCAACGATTACATGCCTCTTTATGAGGCGCACAGAACTGCTCTGATGGCTCAGAAACAAGCCGTTACCCCTCCACTTTTCAGCTTGGAGAAGGGCAAAGCAGTCGTCGTCGACACCGTTCAGATCTATATTGCGATCACCAACTACGACGAATATCGCCTAGACGAAGAGCGGGAGACTGAGGCGTCCCATGAGAAAGCACTCAGGTTCCTGCATCTCCATTACAGCGCAGCAGACCGCGTGATCGAACAGTCATCCGCGCAGCGCGTAGATTTTCACGGTGGAAGAATGCATGCCGTAGTCCTTGGGCAATCTGGACAGGGCGTAACTAGGGAAACCATCGCCGAGGCTTTTGCCTTTATCCATGACTTGCAACTGGTTGCGGATGAAGCCAACAGAACGCTTGCTGGCAACGAGTTTACCGCTCGTTTTCGTATCGGCGTGGATGTTGGGACATGCGTTGCCATCAACAACGGGACAAGCGGCGAACAGGAACCAATGTTCTTGGGAAGCGCCGCAAACCATGCTGCGAAGCTGGCCGATGGCGACCAGCCAGGCGTATATGTTTCGGATCGGGTCAGAGCGCTTCTAAACGTACCAGAGCTTGGTGTTTTGGAGCGGTTTAGCGGGTTGGATCAGAACTTTGTCAGCCTTAATGCCGCACGTAGAAGCGATGATGGAACCATCGTTTTTGGTGTCCAAGACGCCATGAGTAAGTCTACGGCACTGTTGTCTGATTGGCGGAGCGAAATCCACAACGGAATCATGCCGAACATCACAGACCCGTCGTTCAAATTTTCCTATAAACAGCCGCCACTTAGCGAAATCGATTACTCTGAGCTTTCTCCAAGCCGGAGCGTGCGGATGCCGCTTGTTTCGATGTTTGCTGACCTGTCTGGCTACACAGACTATGTCGATGAAGCCGTACAAGCTGGCAAGATTGCCGAAGCTGTGCTGGCTCTCTTTGTCATCAGGCAGGAGTTTCAGAATGTAGTGGAGGCCGACTTTGGAGGAAGAAAAGTACGGTTCATCGGTGATTGCATCCACGCTGTGATTGCTGAAGGAGACAGATTGCAAGCAAACGAGCGAGGGAGTGTATCGTTGGCTGCGAAATGCGCAGGAGGACTACGTTCATCTTTCGAGCTTTGCCAGCAAGAGTTGGATGGAATTGAAGCTCTTGGTCTGGCCATTGGTGCCGAGCTTGGTCCAACCCCCATTACCAGAGTTGGCATAAGAGGGGAGCGTTCTGTTCGCCTCGTTTCAAGCGTTGCTTCCAGCAGGTCAGAGCAGATGCAGCAAGAATGCCCTGAAAATGGGACGTTGTTTGGCCCAAAAGCACTTAAAGCCGCTCCCTCTGCCTTAAACGACATTTTTGATGAGCAAGGCTTTTCAAGTGACATGAACTTTGAAGATGTTACCACTTGTCTGTCTGAGTTTACTCCTCCAGCGACTTCAACTCCCTTGTATGCGCGCGCTCATTCCACTTCAAACGTGAGCACTCCACGAGCGCACCTGAAGGCAAAATGAGTTCACTCAAAAGACTGCTGGAAGCCAAGCCAGCCTGGGCCGAATTAACAAATGAAGGAGCTGATGAGCTCGTATTCGTGGTGACCCCCTCTGGCTCACGCAAGACCCAACTGCGTACTTTCAAATTGAAAGTACGGTCGTATGGTCAGAACCGAGTTAGTGTGGAGGAGCAGCGCGCAGATGCTCAATTGCCGTTGTGTTGTGTTGAGCGCCATATCAATCCCGACGCAACCTTCTGCTTGGGCTATAATTCCGAAGCGCCGATTGAATCCGTAGAAAAAGCCGAGGATTGGTGGGCTAGCTTGCATGCCTACCTGAACAATCAGCGGTATGCTGAAAAGTTTGGGGTATGGCCGCTAGCGTCGGGATTAAGTCATGGCAGTGCAGCGATTGATCAGTTGAAAATGGAGGAGATAGCTAAGTCACTTGGTTGGCTTGACGAGGTGCGAACATCTATCTTTCGGGCCAAAGGGTGGTTATCGGGAGCACTGCCGCGCCTCTCAAAAGATAAGGCTACACTTGTGAACGCAAGGTCGCCCTGTCCACGAGGGTGTCGAAAAAAGCACAAGAGGCACAGAAGGTTCTCTTGTGAAACTGATGAGTGTTTTGACGGGTGCAATAGGGCGCATCGGGCGATTTTGCGGGCCGATTGCCCAAATCGCGTGGCGGTAGAGAAACTGGTTCTGCTTGAGCATAGACGGCGCAAAACTGAAGAAAAGTTAATTTCAGAAGTCGTTCGAACCGGAATGAAATGCTGTGGCACAATGAAAAATTGCCCGCTTCCTAAAGGTTAGAGCGCAACGTCTGCTTTGGGGAAATTTTTCCGCAATATCAACAAGATGGCTAGTTGACCGAATTGGCCGAGGTTGGTCGGTATGAATGCCGTTGCTGTCATGATTTTGCAACGAGTGCCCATCTGCGCATTGCTGCCACTGATTTGGTTGCAGACCCAACCAGCACCTCTCTGAGCACCCAAACAAATGTTGCTAAAGTCAGGTCTGGAGAAGCCGCACCGCAGCAATTCACGGCATCGGCAAGGTCCGGCTTGACCGTTTTCTAAACTTTACAAAGTCCATTTTCTTCGAATTGCTGATCTTGGAGTTGGCTGCTGCATGACAGGTATTGACCCATAGCCTTTGAATGACTGCTTTCCAAGATCAGAGGAGTGGCTCTCGCGGATGCAGCGAATGCACACAATCCGCCCACTTGCATGTGCTGGCCCGCCAAACGTGTCACCAGGCATGCGGCCGCTTTGGGCTGCTGGCGTCGTCTGGGAGAAGCGTCCTGGTGAAGTTTCGCAGCAACCCTGCCGCCGCATCGCCGCAAGTCGGTAGTGAGCCCAACGTGCTCTTTGGTCAAAGTGCAGCGAATGTCCGGTTGCCCGCGCATCCGGTGCGGGTCATCGCTGTCATTAAATAATCCTGGCGAAGAGCCATCACACACCCTAGGGGAGATGGCTGATCAGCGAACGCTCAGAACACACAACGGCTGCGCGAGTATCCTTTGAAGGAGTACAGTGCTCCCTGGAAGGATACCTCGGGGTACTTGGCGGGCACCCTTGGAGAGGGTTGCTGTACTTGGTTGCGCCGTTCTATTGGCCGTTACACCTGCTGGGCACGCGCTCTTCAGATACAAACAGCGCAACTGGGTCGAGATCATGTTCAGGAGACCAAAGCAATGTCGGCGGCCCTGACGCCTGACCTAATCACGCTGGCTTTCGTCCGGTACTTCAGCGAACCCGTATTCTGAGAGGCACTCCGCCAACTTTCGACCAAATTCCTCGTCCAGGTTTTCAAGGATTTCGTCCACAAGTGCGTCGTCAATTTGAGGAAGCAGTTGGACGCCGCTTCCATTGCTAGAGGCGGGCGTCAACAATTCGAAGTTACCACCGTGGATATGCCAAGATATGCGATGCCAATGTTCCTCAGAAATTGGCGCAATATTGTCGAACCGAACTTCATTATTGTTATCAAAAAGTTTTGACATTTCAGGAACCCTTCACTCTTCCCCGGCGAATACCGCTCAGCCAAAGCATTCTTATTTGAAGCGATACACAAGAATGACCACTGTCGTCTGAGTAATCAGAACGACTGGAGTCGACTACGCTCGGTCAGTTTGGGTTTGCCTGGCAACTCCTCAATTCAACCTGGAAACATAGAAATTTGCATCCAAATACTGATAGCTAGGAAGGTAATTACCAGCCGCTAGGTTGATGGCGAATTATCGGCCAAAAATTATGTATCTCCAAGGCCAGTCGCTCTTCGTAGTGATCAAGGTGTAGAGATTTCAACTCGTCAGAGTTCGCAAGCGTTCTTCTCACTTCCGCGGCATTGTTGCAGAACTCTCTCGTTGGAGGATTCACAACACGAATCCATGGGGTTAGACGGATGTCATGAGCAAGCCCAAGCCCGCCCGCTACCGCACGACGAACTGGTCCGCCTACAACGCTGCGCTCCGCAAGCGCGGGTCTTTGCTGATCTGGCTGGACAAGGAGATGGCCTGGTACGCGCCGCATGAGGGCCGCCCTGGGCGCCCGCCGGTGTTCTCGAATGCGGCGATCCAGTTCTGCTTATC
>NZ_LYUZ01000109.1 GCF_001679925.1 Leisingera sp. JC1
GCGGGCCGTCGGCGGTAACTGCTGTGAACATGGCGTGAAGCCGTGCCGCAGCGTGGGCACGCTGCCGCGGCTTTGGCGGAACGCGAGCGGATCCGGACCGTGTTCCCAGTAAGCTCAACCTGGTCAACCTTGAGACCTGCTGGCAGGAAATCCCGTCGTGAAAATTGTGACGCCATCGGCAACCTCCTCCAAAAACTGCCGATATATAGCGCATAGCATGTTGGGCTGCACCAAATCTGCTTCAGAGCCAAAGTTCCATGTCGATTGACACTTTGATGCCTTCATGCGTTTCCGCTCCTCTCCCGGCGAGGGGGCTCCGTGGAAAACTCAAATCAAAATCCAGGGAGGTTTCGGGGGGTCACATTACGCGTGCTAATGAGCTCATATTACTGAAAGACCAGCGTTAGTGTTAAGAAAATACTGCGAAAAGACCGGACTGCTGGCGGCCCCGATTCCACGAGCGTTGTGGCCGACGCTTCCGGCTTCAATCAGGGGTTCGATTACTCCGCGTTTGTCCTGATTTTTTATGTATCTCTTAGTTCTTTCAACTAACTCTTTGCGCACTTCTGAAGGGAAGGCGCCATCAATCAAAATGGCCTCGAAATCAATCACCGAGCAGATTGATAGTGACGCCTTCGAGAGCTCCTGGGCTGTCTGGCCGATCCAAGGCTCTATGTGGCGAGCCAAGCCTCTCCAATCCTGTGGCTGCTGCCAAAGCACAGATGGGTCACACCCGGCTTCCGCCAACCGGGCCTCCAAAAGGTGAATTGAGGCGACGTCGACCAACTGCTGCGTTTCACCGAGAGACCCGCTGCTGCGCATTGATCCCAAGGCTCCAGCGTTGCCCTGATTGCCTTCGAACACTGTTCCATTCAATACCACTCCACCGCCTATGAAGGAGCCAATGAAAAAATATGCGTAATCATGATACTCCTTAACCCTCCCGTAGAGTTGCTCTGCGTGGCAAGCTGCTGTGGCGTCATTAAGTACAAACACAGGTAAGTCACTGAACGCGGACACTTCATTGGCAAAGTCGATGTCTTTCCAGCTGTGAAACTTCTCGGCGGCGCGACCAACGAGGTTATGCCATTTCCATAGTTCAAATGGAGTCCCGATGCCGATGCCGCAAACCCGTTTTCGTAGGTTTGAAGGAATGGTCTTGAGCAGCAACTCCAACCCACCCTTCAGAAATCCGAAAACAGCATCCGGCATCGGGTAATCATAGGTTGTGTGTAGCTGCTCGCGCACTTGGCCGACAAAATCGAGTAGCAACAGATTGGCACTTTTCCGGCCGACTTTTAAGCCAATGGAGAAAACGCCGTCCGGGTTCAACTCAATAGGGATTGACGGCTTCCCTATATTGCCACGTACCGGATCCTTCCGACGTATGAGCCCGTCTGCCTCGAGGTTTTTCAGGATGGTAGACACAGTCGGCTTCGAAAGCCCCGTCCTACGCGCCAAATCGGCCGCCGGAACGGCGCGATAACGCTGCAAAACGGTGAGGATCAGGCGTTCGTTATGGTCGCGGATCCCACGCTGGTTCACACCAGCGCTTTGTCCTTTGATGCTGTGTCCATCCATGCCCTGGACCATAGTAGCTCACCTCCAAGATTAAAAGGTAGCTCAAAAGATTAAGTTAGTAAAGTTTACAAACTAATTGACAGACCCAGCAGAATCGGCGCTATTAGGGATGGACCTGCTTATCTGATGGTTGCAGGCATGGATCGGGGAGGAGCCTTGTCCAGAGATTTAAAAGTCTTTCATGGGAGGAAACTATGAAAACCTTAACGATCAGTTCGGCCTTGGCCTTAACCTTGACTGCAGGGGCGGCATTTGCAGAAACCAACGCCTGCCTGATCACGAAAACCGACACCAACCCTTTCTTTGTGAAGATGAAGGAGGGCGCGGCTGAAGCCGCCGCAGCCAACGGCATTAACTTGTCGACCTTTGCCGGGAAGTATGACGGGGACGTCGCTACCCAGGTTGCTGCTGTCGAAACCTGCATTGCCTCAGGCGCCAAAGGTATCCTGATCACACCGACTGACAGCCGTGCGCTGGTTCCGGTTATCAGCCAGGCCCGCGAAACTGGCGCCCTTGTCATCGCCCTCGACACCCAATTCGAACCCGCGGATGCCGCCGACGCTACATTCGCCACCGACAACTTCAAAGCCGGTGTAATGATTGGCCAGTGGGCCAAGGCCAAGATGGGGGCCGATGCGGCGACTGCAAAGATTGCTCTGCTGGACCTGAACGCTTCGGAGATCTCGGTCGACTATCAGCGCGACAATGGCTTCCTGCATGGTTTCGGAATCGACATAAAAGATCCAACCGATATCGGAGATGAGGATGATCCCCGCATCGTTGGCAACGATGTAACCGATGGATCGCCCGATGGTGGCCGCACAGCGATGGAGAACCTCCTGCAGATCGATCCGGATATCAATCTTGTATACACAATCAACGAGCCAGCTGCGGCGGGTGCATACGAAGCTCTGAAATCTTTTGGCAAGGAAGAAGGTGTCCTGATCGTTTCAGTTGATGGGGGCTGCCCCGGTGTTCGGGACATCGCTGGCGGCGTCATCGGTGCCACGTCGATGCAGTTCCCGCTTCTGATGGCTTCAAAAGGCATAGAAGCGATCAAGGCCTATGCGGAGACGGGTGAGAAGCCGCAGAACAGCGAAGGGTTGGACTTCTACAATACCGGTGTCGAGCTTATCACTGACCAGCCTGTGGACGGTGTCGCCTCGATCTCCTCGGAGGAAGGGCTGAAGAAGTGCTGGGGCTGATCCGAGCCTGAGTTCTTTTCCGGGGTGCGGTTGCGCCCCGGTTAACCTACCACCGTCCTATCAATTTTGACGGAACTTGATGCCGCAGCTACGCTTGTTGGCAGGGGAGAAAGTCATGTCCGATACAACGACAACAGCCCAAAAAGGGCAAGACTTTGAAAAGACCTTGGATCAGAGCGATACCAAAGTTGCCACTTTTGAAGTCAAACACCATACCCTGCTGGAACGCATCCAGCACGTGCTTCACAACAACCCTACTCTAGTCCCTGTGATCGTGCTGCTAGTCAGCCTGAGCGCATTCGGGCTGATCGCCGGCGGCACGTTCTTTTCGGCCTTCAATCTCAGCTTGATCCTGCAGCAGGTGTCGATCATTGGCATACTTGCGGCAGCCCAGTCGCTCATCATTATCACCGCAGGCATTGATCTGTCAGTTGCCGCGATAATGGTTCTAATGTCAGTCGTCATGGGGAACCTGGCCGTGTTCGCCGGTGTTCCTTCCGGTTTTGCTATCCTAATCGGCCTGTTTGGCGGAATTGGCGCTGGCGTGATGAATGGCTGGTTCATTACTAAGGTCAAGCTGCCTCCGTTTATCACCACGCTGGGCACTTGGTCGATTTTCTATGCGCTTCTGCTTTGGATTTCCGGCGCCCAGTCCATCCGTGGCCAGGACATCGACACCGAGGCGCCTTTCTTGAAGTTTTTTGGAGCGGCCTTCAATATCGGCGGCGCCCGGATTACGCTGAGCGCTCTCTTGATGATCGTCGTGTTCATCGCGCTTTGGTACATGCTGAACAAGACGGCCTGGGGGCGCCATGTCTATGCTATCGGTGACGACAAGGACGCCGCTGAGATGTCTGGCATCCGTACCGACCGCACACTGCTTTCAGTATATGGCCTTGCCGGATTTGTCTGCGCCTTGGCAGGTTGGGCCTCCATCGGCCGCGTTGGCTCGATCTCGCCACAATCCTTCTACGAGGGCAACCTCGACTCAATCACCGCTGTTGTTATCGGAGGCATCTCTCTGTTCGGTGGGCGCGGCTCGATCATGGGGGCATTGTTTGGTGCCCTGATCGTGGGTGTTTTCCGCTCCGGTCTCCGCCTCTCAGGTGTCGACGTGCTGTGGCAGGTCTTTGCCATCGGTTGGCTCATCATCATCGCGGTCGCTATCGACCAATGGATCAGAAGGGTATCGGCTTAATGATTACTCCAGTTGTACAAGCCCGCGGAATCGTGAAGCGCTATGGCCATGTGACCGCGATCGACCACTCCGACTTTGAACTGCGCCCGGGCGAAGTCCTGGCCGTCATCGGGGACAACGGCGCTGGTAAATCCTCGATCGTGAAGGCAATTTGCGGCGCAACCATTCCCGACGAAGGTGAAATCCTGATCGAGGGCAAACCGGTCGAGTTCAGCTCGCCAATCGAAGCCCGGGAAATGGGTATCGAGATTGTTTACCAGAACCTCGCGTTGTCACCCGCGCTGTCGATTGCCGACAACATGTTCACCGGCAGGGAAATTCGCAAGAAAGGGTGGCTGGGCAAGTACCTGCGTATGCTCGACAAGCCCGCTATGGAGAAATTCGCCCGTGACAAGCTGACCGAGCTTGGGCTGATGACGGTCCAGTCTATCAAACAGCCCGTTGAAACTCTGTCTGGCGGTCAACGTCAGGGTGTTGCTGTCGCTCGGGCTGCGGCCTTCGCAACAAAGTTCATCATCATGGATGAACCGACAGCAGCGCTTGGGGTCAAGGAAAGCCGCAAGGTGCTGGAACTGATCCAGGATGTACGGGCTCGCGGTATTCCAATCATCTTGATTAGCCACAACATGCCGCATGTGTTCGAAGTTGCCGACCGCATCCACATTCACAGGCTCGGAAAACGTCTTTGCACCATCGATCCCAAGGACTACACAATGTCCGATGCGGTTGCCTTTATGACGGGTGCCAAAGAGCCGCCTGCGGAGGACGCGGCATGAATGTCCGGAACCAAAGCATGGGGGCGCCGCCGGATTACGTTTTTGCAGCGCCCCACAACGGAATGCAAAGATTTTCCGGCAACTCCCGGGCATATGACCCCGATGGCCTAGCCCGGCTGAAAAATGCACATCGAGACTCGAAGCACCTCCTGTTTCAAAGAAGTCTCTCGCCTCGTTTGAACATGCGATTGGGGAGCTTGAAAGGCAGATTGCAGCAACGTCGGCTCCATCATGGCTTTCCTCAGGATCTGGCAAATGAGCAGATGATGCAGCCCGCCCTCGCCAACGCTCACGTGCTGACTGGCACGACTAGCTCGGACTATAAAAGGCCTGTGCAATGATCCTATGCTGTGGAGAAGCGCTGATCGACATGATCCCCGCACCCACTGCGGACGGACCGGACGGGTTTGTGCCTCATCCCGGAGGGGCGGTGTTCAATACAGCAATTGCGTTGGGGCGGCTTGGGGTGCGGGCCGGGATGCTGACCGGCCTGTCTACCGACATGTTGGGGCGGCAGCTGGCCGAGTCGCTGAAGGCCAGTCATGTTGACACGTCGCTGGTGATCCAATCCGGTCGCCCCACCACGCTGGCCTTTGTCCGCCTGGTGGATGGCCATGCCACCTATTGCTTCTTCGACGAGAACTCAGCCGGGCGCATGCTGATGCCTGGGGATATGCCCAAGCTTCCTCAGGAGGTCTCGGCCTTGTTTTTCGGCGGGATCAGCCTGGCCTCTGAACCTTGCGCCGATGCCTATGCCGCGCTGCTGGACCGCGAAGCCACGGATCGCGCAGTGATGATTGACCCGAACATCCGCCCCAGGTTCATCAAGGACATCGCCAGGTACCGCGCGCGGCTGGACCGCATGGTGGCGCAGGCGGATATAGTGAAGGTTTCCGACGAAGACCTGAACTGGCTGCTGCCGGACCCGCTGTCGCTGAGCGAGAAAGTGTCCATCCTTCTGGAACGGGGGCCATCCGTACTGATCCTGACCCGCGGCGGCGAAGGGGCGACCGGGTATCTTGCGAACGGCGGCGAAGTGCGTGTGCCTGCTGTTCGGGCCAAAATATCCGACACCGTCGGGGCCGGCGACACCTTCAATGCGGGCGTTCTTGCCAAACTGTCCGAGCTTGGCCGGCTGACGAAACCGGAGCTGGCTGCTTTGCCGCCTGACGTTCTGCAGCAGGCAATGGAGCATGGTGCGAAAGTGGCGGCGATTACCGTGTCTCGCGCCGGCGCCAACCCGCCCTGGGCCGGAGAGCTGTAAATGCACACTTTCTTGTCCTCTTTTCCGCTTAGGAATGTTAGCGCTACCGGCAAGGTTTCAATTTATGAACCCGCAGCAAAGCCGTCAGGAGAAAACGCCATGACCATCCAGTTCGCCGCCATTGGCCGCAAGCCGCGGACCGGGGCGCCCTTCAAGCGGGTGGGCTAAGCAGATGGTGTCCCGTGTCATCCCCGTCGATCCTTTTGACCTGGTCCTGTTCGGTGCCACCGGCGATCTTGCACGCCGCAAAATCCTGCCTGGCCTATTTCACCGGTTTGCGGTGGGGCAGATGCCGGAAGGGGCACGCATCATCGGCACTGCCCGCTCAGCGATGAACCGGGCGGAATTCACCGAGGCGGTGCATGCCAGCTTGCTGGAATTTGCGCCGCAGGCGGCCAAACAGTCAGCCCTGCTGGAAAAGTTCCTTGCCAGCCTGGAGTACGTTCGTGTCGATGCCGGAGGCGACGACGGTTGGGACACCCTTGCCGAGGCGATCAGGCCGGATGTGGTGCTGGCGTTCTATCTCTCGGTCTCGCCTGCGCTGTTCGGCTCCATCGCGTCCAATCTGAAAAGCCGGGGCATCGCATCGGCGAACAGCCGGGTTGTGGTGGAAAAGCCCTTCGGTCACGATCTCGTGTCGGCGCGGGATTTGAATGCGGATCTGCGCCGCAACTTCGACGAGCATCAGATCTACCGAATCGACCACTATCTGGGCAAAGAAACAGTGCAGAACCTGATGGCGCTGCGCTTTGCCAACGCCCTGTGGGAGCCTTTGTGGAACTCCACTCATGTGGACCATGTGCAAATCACCGTGGCCGAAAGCCTCGGCGTCGAGGGGCGCGGCGAATATTACGACCGCTCCGGTGCGATGCGGGACATGGTGCAGAACCACCTGATGCAGCTCTTGTGCCTGACGGCGATGGAGCCGCCGTCGCGCTTTACCTCCGACGCGGTGCGCGATGAGAAGGTCAAGGTGATCGAGGCGCTGGAACCGGTGGCGCCATCGGACATCGTGCGCGGCCAGTACCGCGCCCAAGGCAGCGCGGGCAGCTACTGCGACCATACCGGCAACCTGCACAGCAGCACCGAAAGCTTCATCGCCATGAAAGTGAATATCGGCAACTGGCGGTGGGCGGGCACGCCGTTCTACCTGCGCACGGGCAAAAAGCTGCGGGCGCGCTGTTCCGAAATTGCGGTGGTGTTCCGCGACCCGCCGCACATGATTTTTCCGGACATGGCCAGGCGGCGCAGCAACGCGATGATCATCCGCCTGCAACCGGATGAAGGCATCACCCTGCGCAACACGATCAAGGAGCCGGGTCCGGGCGGTTTCCGCCTCGCGGAAGTGTCCCTGGACATGACCTTTGCCGAGGCTCTGGGGGAACGCGCTGAACCGCAAGATGCCTACGAACGTCTGATCATGGACGTGATCCGCGGCGACCAGACGCTGTTCATGCGCGGCGACGAGGTAGAGGCTGCCTGGGCCTGGGCCGACCCCATCATTGCCAGCTGGGAGGACTTCGGGCCTGCCCCGTCTCCCTACGATCCGAGAGGGTCTGGCCCCGAGGACGCCCTGATGCTGCTGCACCGCGAGGGCCGGCGGTGGCGCGAGATCGGGGGCTGAGCAATGCATCAGGATTGCAAGTCCCTGGCACCGGCCAAGCCCCACCTCTTTCAAATCGTTTCGCCAATCCGTTTTCCCAAGGGAGCGCACCAATGAGCCAGCTCAATGACACTCTTCTGCGCGTGACCGATCGGATCATTGCCCGCAGCGAAACCACTCGAGCCGCCTATCTGGACCGAATGCACCGGGCCGCGGAAAAGGGCCCGGCCCGCGCCCATCTGTCCTGCAGCGGCCAGGCTCATGCCTATGCCGCTTCCGGTGGCGACAAGGCGCAACTGGTCGAGCGCAAAGCAGGCAACCTCGGCATCGTCACCGCCTACAACGACATGCTTTCGGCCCATCAGCCCTTTGAATATTACCCGGCCCTGATCAAGCAGGCAGCCCGCGAGGCGGGCGGCACCGCGCAGGTGGCGGGCGGGGTGCCTGCCATGTGCGATGGCGTCACCCAGGGGGAGGCGGGCATGGAGCTGAGCCTGTTTTCCCGCGATGTGATCGCGCTGGCAGCCTCGGTTGCGCTCAGCCACGCGACATTCGACGCCGCCGTCTATCTGGGGGTCTGCGACAAGATCGTGCCCGGGCTGGTCATTGCCGCCCAGGCCTTTGGCCATCTTCCCACTGTCTTCCTGCCCGCGGGGCCCATGGCCAGCGGATTGGCCAATGACGAAAAGGCCAAAGTCCGCCAGCAGTTTGCAGCGGGTGAAGTTGACCGGGATACGCTGCTGGCTGCTGAGATGGCCGCCTATCACGGGCCGGGCACCTGCACCTTTTACGGCACAGCCAACACCAACCAAATGCTGATGGAATTCATGGGGCTGCACCTGCCAGGCGCCAGCTTCGTGCCGCCGGACACCGCGCTGCGCGATGCCCTGACCCAGGAAGGCGCCAAACGCGCCTTGTCGCTCAGTGCGCTTGGCAATCACTACACGCCAGTCTGCAGCATTCTTGATGAAAGGGCCTTTGTGAACGGCATCGTCGGGCTGAATGCCACTGGCGGTTCGACCAACCTGCTAATCCACCTGGTTGCCATGGCACGTGCGGGCGGGATCGTGCTCGACTGGCAAGATTTCTCGGATCTCTCCGAAGTCACCCCGCTAATGGCGCGGGTCTATCCCAACGGGCTTGCGGATGTGAACCATTTCCATGCCGCAGGCGGCCTTGGTTACATGATCGGCCGCTTGCTGGAAGCCGGGCAGCTGCATCCGGACACCATGACCGTGGCAGGCGAGGGGCTGGAGAATTACACTCAGGAGCCTGTGCTGGACGATGGCGCTCTGGCCTGGCGCAAGGGTGCGGGCCGCAGTCTGAACGAGGCCATCCTGCGCCCGCCGCACGACCCGTTCCAGCCGACCGGCGGCCTGAAGCGTTTGACCGGCAATCTTGGCACCGCGGTTATGAAGGTTTCTGCCGTGGCGCCTGAACATCAGGTAGTTGAGGCGCCGGTGCGCGTCTTCGCCGATCAGAACGAAGTCAAAGCCGCTTTCAAAGCCGGTGAATTCACCGGGGATGTGATCGTGGTCGTGCGCTTCCAGGGGCCAAAGGCCAACGGCATGCCTGAGCTGCACAGCCTGACGCCGCTGCTGGCGATCCTGCAAGGCCGCGGCCAGAAGGTTGCCCTGGTCACCGATGGCCGCATGTCAGGCGCCTCTGGAAAGGTGCCCGCCGCGATCCATGTCAGCCCCGAAGCCGTCGATGGCGGCGCAATTGCCCGCCTGCAGGATGGGGATCTCCTCCGGGTGGATGCCATGGCCGGAACACTCGAAATCCTCACTCCAGGTGTTCGCGAACGCCCGGCGGCGTCTGCTGACCTGACCGCCAACCAGTCCGGAACCGGCCGCGAGCTGTTCGCAGCCTTCCGCAACTCTGTCAGCGCCGCAACGGACGGCGCCTCCATTTTCGGAGCCTGATCCATGACCTTATCACCCAAAGATGCCTGCCAGCTGACCCGCGAGTTCTGCGGCCTCGCCCCGATAGTGCCGGTGCTGGTTATTGAAGATGCCTCCACGGCCCGCCCGCTGGCCGAAGCGCTGGTCGCGGGAGGGCTCCCCGCCCTGGAAGTCACCCTGCGCACCCCAGACGCGCTGGAGGCGATCCGCGTGATGTCCCAGGTTCCGGGCGGCCATGTCGGCGCCGGCACGCTGATCACGCCGGAGGATGTCCGCGCCGCCAAGGCCGCCGGAGCAGTCTTCGGGGTTTCGCCCGGTGCGACCGATGAGCTTCTGGCTGCCTGCGAGGCGGAACAGCTGCCGCTGCTGCCGGGCGCCGCAACCGCGACCGAGGCCATGCGGTTGCTGGCGCGGGGCTACGGAATGCTCAAGTTTTTTCCTGCGGAGGCGTCAGGCGGCGCCCCGGCTTTGAAGGCCATCGGCGCACCGCTGCCGCAAATCACCTTTTGCCCCACCGGCGGCATCAGTCCCGCAAACGCTGAAAATTATCTGTCCCTCAGCAACGTGCTGTGTGCGGGGGGCAGCTGGGTTGCGCCAAAGGATCTGATTGCGGCCGGGAACTGGGACGGAATTGAATTGCTTGCCAGACAGGCCGCGCAACTGGGGGGAAGCACATGATGGATATCTGGACCAAGCTGCAGGAGAACCACAGCGCGGCAGAAGGGCGGCCGATCATTTCCTTGTTCGACGACTCGCAGCGCTTTGACAGGTTTTCGGTTGAAGCAGACGGGCTGCTGCTGGACTTCTCAAAGACCAGCATCGACGGTGCGGCACTTGATCTGCTGCTGGAACTGGCCGAGATGCGGGACGTTGCCGGCCAGCGCGATGCCATGTTCCGCGGCGAGCGGATCAACCGGTCCGAAGACCGGGCGGTGCTTCATACTGCCCTGCGCGCCGGAGATGATGAGCCGCTGGTGGTTGATGGCGAGGACGTGCGTCCGGGGATAAGGAAAACCCTGCAAGCGATGGAGGATTTTGCCGACGGCATCCGCTCGGGCCGCATCGCAACCGAAGGGGGCGGGGCATTCACCGATGTCGTGAATATCGGCATCGGCGGCTCCGACCTCGGGCCAGTCATGGCCGTCCGGGCGCTGAGCCCCTATCACAACGGACCGCGCTGCCACTTCGTTTCGAACGTCGACGGCGCCCAGATCTCGGACACGCTGCGCAAGCTCGATCCCCGCTCGACGCTGGTCATCATCGCGTCAAAGACCTTCACCACGATTGAGACGATGACCAATGCCGAAACGGCGATCAGCTGGCTGAAGAATGCGCTGGGGGACGCAGCCGTTTCTCATCTGGCCGCCGTATCCACTGCGCTGGACAAGACCGCCGGCATGGGGATCAGCCCAGAGCGTGTTTTTGGCTTTTCCGATTGGGTTGGCGGCCGCTACTCGCTTTGGGGGCCAGTGGGAGTTCCGATCATGCTGGCCATCGGGCCAGCGGAGTTTCGCAACTTTCTGGCGGGTGCCCGGGCGATGGATACACATTGCGTCACCGCACCCGCGCCAGCGAACATGCCGGTTCTCATGGGGCTCGTAGGGATTTGGCACCGCAACATCTGCCGCTATCCGACCCGTGCAATCCTGCCTTACGACCAACGTCTGGCCAAATTGCCCGCCTACCTTCAGCAGCTTGACATGGAGAGCAACGGCAAGCGTGTTTCTAACGACGGGGACCAGTTGGTACGCGGCTCTGGACCCGTTGTTTGGGGCGAAGCGGGAACCAACGGGCAGCATGCGTTTTATCAGCTGTTGCACCAGGGAACCGAAATTATCCCCGCCGAGTTTCTGGTGGCTTCGCGCAGTCATGAACCCAGTCTGCGGGAACACCATGATTTGCTGAAGGCGAATTGCCTGGCCCAATCCGAAGCCCTGATGCTTGGCCGCTCCCTGGAGCAAGCCTTGGAGATTGCTGCAGCGCTTGGCTATACCGGTGACGAGCAGCGCGTCCAAGCGGCATACCGGACCTTTCCAGGCAACCGCCCTTCGATGACGCTGGCCTATCCGCTGCTGACGCCGTACTCTCTCGGCCAGATCATTGCGCTGTATGAACACCGGGTGTTCGTTGAAGGCGCAATTTGGGGGATCAATTCTTTTGATCAATGGGGAGTGGAATTGGGCAAGGAACTGGCCAGCGCCCTGGTGCCAATGATCAAGGGCGCCTCATCTGAGGGCAAAGACCCGTCGACTATCTCCCTGATCCGGAAACTGTCTGCGTGATAACCCTTCGGTTCACCCGGCATTGTCAGGTTGTTGAAATTGGCTCGCCAGAGTAGCCACGCGCCATGCTGAATTTGTCTGATCTTTCCTGGCTCAAGGGGTTTCGTTTGCCGCGTTCGGTCATCGGCTACGCGGATTGGGCCTATCACCGATTTGCGCTCAGCTTGCGTGACGTTGAGGATCTGATGGCATCTCGCGGGATCACGGTTTCCTACGAAACCATCCGGGACTGGGTGGCACGGTTTGGCATTCAATTTGCCGCGAAAATCCGCCGGGACCGGCCATGCCCAGCCAACAAGTGGCATCTCGGCGAGGTTGTGGTACCCATCAAGGGGCGCAAATACTGGCTTTGGCGGGCGGTCGATGCCAATGGTGATGTTCTCGACATTTTGGTCCAGTCCCGGCGCAACAAGGCAGCGGCAGTGCGCTTTTTCCGGAAATTGTTCAAGACCTGGGGCGAACCAAGGGTGGTCGTCACGGACAAGCTACGTTCCTACGGCGCGGCAAAGGCGGACCTGGCGCCAGGCATCGAGCATCGCCAGCACAAGGGGTTGAACAATCGCGCCGAGGCTTCGCAAAGACACACGCGGCGGCGAGAGAAGATCTGGGCCGTTTCAAGGCACCCAGCCAGGCGCAACGGTTCTTGTCAGTTCACGACCAAACCGCCGCCCTGTTTCGCCCCAAACTCCATCGACTTTCAGCCAGATCCTATCGTCACGTCCGCGCCGATGCCTTCAATCTTTGGGCCGTATGCACGGAGGTGTCGGCCTGAAATCAGCGCGCCGACCCACTCCAGCAGCCAACTAAAAATAGCCTGACAATGCCCCTCCCGAAGATGCTGGCTCAAAAATTTTCTTGCAGCCATGGCGGCAAACCGATGCGCCACAAGAGAATTGATCAAGACGTCATCGTCCGCCGCCTCAACCCGGCTGACCAAGAGGAAATTTCCGGCCACTTTCGACGGCTCTATGGCGTTTCCCGGCGCGCACGGTTTCCCTAAACTTAACGGCAAACCCTTTCAGTGGGGCAAGGCCACACACTGTGCGAAAATTCAGCGGTCGATAAGCGAAAACGCGGCCTAGAGCTTGAAGTCAGGCAACTGGTCAAGGGCCGACTTCAACGCATCCCCCCAGCCGTTCGAGATATTCTCAAAATACTCGTCATCCGCCTCAAACCGCATCTGACGCCCCGCCTGCAGGCTGTCTTCGTCGTACAGGTGCAAGTCCAGCGGCGCGCCGACCCCGAGATTCGCCTTGATGGTCGAGTCAAAACTCACCAGCAACAGTTTCACCGCTTCCGGGAAGGACAACTGCGCGTCGAAAGCCCTGACCAGGATCGGGCGGCCGTATTTGGTTTCGCCAATCTGGAAGAAGGGGGTGTCCTCCCCCGCTTCGATGAAGTTGCCTTCAGGGTAGATCAGGAACAGCCGGGACTTGCCGCCCTTGATCTGGCCGCCGAGTATCAGCGTTGCATGAAAGGCACTGTCGGCCTGCTGGCCGCCGCGGGCATGGCCCTCGATAACATCTTTGAGAGCCGCCGCGACGATCCGGGCGGCCTGGAACATGGTCGGCGCTTCCAGGATCGACGGGGCACGGTCGGCATGGGCCTTCGTGCGTTCTTCTAGCAAACTGACCACCGCCTGGGTGGTGGCCAGGTTGCCCGCTGTCAGCAGCGTGATGGTACGGTCGCCGGGCACGTTCCAGCTGAACATTTTGCCGAACTTGGAAATGTTGTCGACCCCGGCGTTGGTCCGCGTGTCCGACATGAACACAAGGCCCCGGCTGAGCCGCATCCCGACAGCATACGTCATGATTGTTCCCGTTACTGCTGAGCGACTTCCAGCTGGACCTTGAGAGCCTCGTCCGCCGCGCCAATCCGGCTGCCTATTACCGGAGCAGCCTGGGCATAGTCCAGCCCCGTGGCGACCCGGACATAGCGCCCGTCTGGGGAGATCCCGTTGGAAACGTCAAAGCCAACCCAGCCTAGGCCCTCGATGTGGGCCTCCGCCCAGGCGTGCGTGGCGTCCTGCAGCTCGGTTCCGTCCATCATCAGGTAACCGGAGACATAACGCGCGGGAACACCCATCGCCCGGGCGCAGCTGACGAATACATGGCTGTGATCCTGGCAGACGCCGCTTCCCCCTGCAATGGCCTCCTCGGCGCTCCAATCCGGATGCGATGCACCGGGCTCATAGGCGATCCGGCCGCGGATCAGCGCGGAAAGGGCGTGCAGCTGTTCCAATGGATCGCCCTCCGGCACGGCGCGGAGGATCTGCCGGACGCCCTTGCCAGCCTTTGTCCGCCCGGTCTCGCGCTGGAACAGCCACAAGGGGGCCGGGCCTTCATGCGGCCCGGTCACCCCATGAGTGTCCTGCACCTCCACCACACCTTCCGAGATAAGTTCGATGCTAGTGGTGTTGGGGGTGAAACTGATCAGCTCCACCGTATTGCGATGAAAATCCTCGAAGCTCAGCTCCTTCTGCCCGCCGCGGACCGTGGTCTCCCATGACAGAACCTGCTGGTTGCGGAAGGATTTGGGCGTCTTGCGCAGCTGCTGGAGCCCGAAAGGCACTGGCGCGTCGAAGTCATAGCGGGTTTTGTGTTTGATCCTGAGCTGCATGTCTTACTCGTAAAAGCGGTAGTCGATTTCGATCTGGCGACTGAGACTGCTCAGATCGGCCAGAACTTCCTCGATGTATTCGTGTAAACCGTGATCGAAGATGCCCGCGATGGTCTGTTCGGCGAATTTTCTATAGAGGACTTCCGCCATTTGCGCAGCTGGCACTTCTGCCCCATAGTCCTTGGCCAGATAGCCGAGGTTTTCACGCAGTTTGCGGCAGCAGAAGCTGAGGCTGCGCGGCATGCGCTCATCAAGGATGAGGAATTCGGCAATCTCAGCCGGCCCCGTCTTCTGGCCACGGGTCATGCGGTAACCGCCGCCGGCCCCGACTGAACGCAGGATGATTTCCCACTGCACATTGTCGAGGGACGAGCCGACCGAAAAGGCCGTCGGCAGCAGAACGTAATACTTCACATCGAGGATGCGCCCCATATTGTCAGCGCGTTCAATGAAGGTGCCCATACGCAGGAAGTCATAGATATCGGTCCGCATCATGCTGCCGAGGTTTGCGCCGCGAACAAGCGCCGTGCGCTCGCGCACCAGCTCCAGGACTGCGGGCAGGTCCCGTTCGCCGACCCGCCGCTGCAGCTTGTCTTCAACCCGCATCCACGCGGCGTTGACCGCACTCCAGACCTCATAGGTCAGCGCCGTGCGCACAAGCCGGGCATTATCGCGCGCCTGTTTGATCACTGACCGGACCGACGACGGGTTGTCGGGATCCCGCAGCAGCCAGTCGATCGCGTTGTCTTTCGTGACGTCACCGTATTTCTCCATATAACCCTGCAGCGCGCTTGCGGTCTGCAGCACCGGCCCCCATTCCTCATCAGTGGCAGTGGAGCGCGTCAGCGCCATCCGCTGCCCGGTTTCCAGCAGCCGGGCCGTGTTTTCCGCGCGCTCCAGGTAGCGAGCCATCCAGAACAGCCCTCCGGCAGTTTTTCCCAGCATCGGTTAGTCCTCCAGCACCCATGTGTCCTTGGTTCCGCCGCCCTGGCTCGAGTTCACCACCAGCGAGCCCTTTTTCAGCGCAACCCGCGTGAGGCCGCCTGGGGTGATCTTGATTCCGTCCGGCGAGACAAGGACGAAGGGGCGCAGATCCACATGGCGCGGAGCGAGCCCTGAACGGGAGAAGATGGGTACCGTGGACAGCGACAGGGTTGGCTGCGCGATGTAGTTTCCCGGGTTGGCAAGCAGCTTGGCACGGAAGGCGGCCAGCTCCCGCTTGCTGGCGGCAGGCCCGATCAGCATGCCGTAGCCGCCGGAACCGTGGACCTCTTTCACCACCAGATCCGAAAGATTGTCCAGCACATGGGCCAGCGAGTCCGGGTCGGCACAGCGCCAGGTCGGCACGTTTTTCAGGATCGCCTTCTCGCCGGTGTAAAACTCGACGATATCGGGCATGTAGGAGTAGATCGCCTTGTCGTCCGCAATGCCGGTGCCCGGTGCGTTGGCAATGGTGATGCCGCCCGCCCGGTAGACGTCCATGATCCCGGGCACGCCCAAGGCGCTGTCCGGGTTGAAGTTCAGCGGATCAAGGTATTCGTCATCCACCCGGCGGTACAGAACATCGATCGGCTTGTAGCCTTGCGTCGTCCGCATGCAGACGCGGCCGCCCTTCACCCGGAGATCGTGGCCCTCCACCAGTTCGACACCCATCTGGTCGGCCAGGAAAGCATGTTCGTAATAGGCCGAGTTGTAGATGCCGGGTGTCAGCACCGCCACCGTCGGGTCTCCATTCGCCGCTGCCGGCGCACAGGCCGCCAGCGACCGCCGCAGGTCGGCGGGGTAGTCCGATACGCGCTGCACCCGTGTGGAGCTGAACAGCTCCGGAAACATCTTCAGCATGGTTTCGCGGTTTTCCAGCATGTAGCTGACCCCTGAGGGCGTGCGGGCATTGTCTTCCAAAACGTAGAAATCATCGGGCCCAGTCCGCACCAGATCAATTCCGACGATATGGGTGTAGACCTGCCCGGGCGGCGAGACCCCCAGCATCTGCGGCAGGAAGGCTTCGTTCCCGGCAATCATTTCGGCAGGCACACGGCCCGCGCGCACGATTTCCTGGCGGTGGTAGATATCGTGGAGGAAGGCATTGATCGCGCGGACGCGCTGTTCGATGCCGCGCGACAGCTTCTGCCACCCACGGTGGGAAATAATCCTGGGGATAATGTCGAAAGGTATCAGCCTTTCTTCGGCGTCGGCCTTGCCGTACACGTTGAATGTTATACCGGTCAGGCGGAAAACTTCTTCCGCTTCGCGCTGTTTTGCCCGCAATCGGGCCGCGTCTTCCTTGCCGAACCAGCGGCCGACTTCCTGGTAAGGGCCGCGCAGTGACCCGTCTTCGCGATACATCTCATCAAAATACTGTCCCATGCCACCAGTCTGTCAAAGAATGCAAGTATTGCAACCAGTTGACAGTCTCTGGCAGCTCCACCAGACTGCGCCACAACGGACGGATATCGGACTTTTTTGTCTCAGAACAGCTCATTGCCCGTAAAACAGGCATGTGCTGCAAATTAATTGTGCAAGAGCGTCGAAACAGTTCTGGCGTGGTGCGACTCTGTTGCGCAAATCGGCTGACAGCCGAGCCTCCTATCTCTCCGGGCGGACGTATTCTACGACCTCTGTAACGGGTATGCCCGGCATCCGGCGTGTGGTCCGGGACCACAAAGGCGTTTTCCTAAATCACCTTAATAGGCGCAAGATTCAAGCTTAGGCGCAAATTTGCCCGATAGACGCAAGCAATCTTGCGCGCTGAGAGGCAATACAAAGACCGGTCAGTAGAGAACAATTTTTGATGACCGAGGATCAGGCCGGCAAGACTTTCCCCCTGGAACCCGCTATCACCCAGAGGTGCGGCCGACCTCGGAGCGAAGCGTGACGCGCCGGCTGAAAGCGTCACCGGGCAGCCTATACAGTCCTTGCCGGTTTGAGGCGGCCGCACACCTGAAGGCGTGCTTGTTGCCATACCAGCTGAACGCAGCAAGTGACATCTCTGGGTGATTGTAACAGCATCACCGGTGTCGTCCGCGGGCCTCTTCACGTTGCCGTTCCTCTAGTTCACCCTGGCCTAGCTGCTGAACCTTTGCCTGCCGCACCTCAGCGGTCTTCTGCTGCTCAGCCTTGGCCAGTTTCTCCGCTTCGGCTTCCTGTTCTCTGGTGACATTGGGAAGTTTTTGCACGTCGAAGGTCTTCCCGGCCCGCAGGCTTTCAGCAAGGTTGCCCGCCAAATTGGACAGGGCCCTTTCCCGGTCTTCTTCCGGCACCCCGGCGTGGCGCAGTGCAGCATCTGTTTTTGCAACGATGCTGGCGGCCCCTTTCACCTGTTCGTCGCCAGGTTCGAAGTGGCGTATACGGTCTTCCAGGCGATCGGCGGCAGGCTGCTGTTCTCGATCCTTGTCCGGCATTCCACTGGCCTCCAGGTTTGACTTCTGGGCTGCAGGGCCAACCGGTGCGACTGGCACCTGATCCGCAAGCAGGGGCTCGTTCATTTTGACCGCGGCTTCAGCGGGTTTCGGGCTCTTTGCCTCCGCACGTTCGATGTCTTCCGCAACCCAGGTGCGCCGTTGCACCTCCCGTTCAGAGATTTCGCCGGTTTTTGGATCCTTGACCTGGACGGTTACGGTTGCCGCCCTAGCTGCAAGTACTTTTTGAGCCAGCATCTTCGGGAGGAGGTGAAGATGCTGGCCCGTAGCATTGGCGCTCCCTGTTGGTGTTTTTTCCGCCGCTGCTCATGCTGGCTGACTCTGGGAGGAGCGAGAACCAGCAATTCTGATGTGTTCCGGCGAGGAAACTCCTGGCCGGGTGCTTTTGCTAAGAACGACCTTGCCGTGCCTTGCTACTCATCCGAAATCAGTCGTTCTGCGTACCGCGGAATGTTGGACCGCGAGATGCCAATCCCGGTAAGCTGCTGGTCACTCATCCCGGCGAGAACCGAAATCATCCGGGCTGTTTGAAGCGTTCTCACAACGGATCTCGCCGTTATCAAAGCTTTCGACCCAACCCCGGGAAGATACGTGGGCAGAGCGCCCGAATAAGCGCTGGCGGGGCGGCTCACGGATCCGGCCGGTTGCGTGCTAATGGCCATAGGCTGCCTCCAGCGCCAGTCTTCGAATGCTGCTGCGCGCAATCCCCAAATCTGCGAGATCGCGGTCGCTCAGCACCGAGAGTTCGTGGCACGTTGTGCGATAGATTTTGCGCCGGGCAATCGCGCTTCGCAATTTATCCCGGTTTTGATGAATGATTGTGCGGGCGGCATCCGATACGACCTCCAGCCCACTTTTCGAGCGTGTAATTGCCATGATGATACCTCGTTTATTGCTGCAGTGCAGTATTTATGCTGCACTGCAGAGGTAGGCGTCTTTGTTGGCGCTCACAATGTCTCAAATTGGCATAGGACCCGTGCCAAAGAGGAACAGGCGGTAGATTTGACATGGACATCTCTGCGCAAATGCTGATTTTCGCCAAAGTGGTCGAGCAGGGAAGCATCTCCGCTGCGGCACGGTCGATGGGGCAGACACCGTCAGCGGTCAGCAAACAGATCGGGTTGCTTGAGGATCACGTTCATTACCGGCTGCTCAACCGGACCCGGACTGGTGTTTCACCAACACAGGAAGGCCAGGACCTCTACGAAAAGTGCAAAGCGATGGCCGACAAGTTCAAAGAGGCCGAGGACCTTATCCTGAACTTCGATGGCACCCCGCGCGGCAAGCTCCGTGTCGCGTCGACGGTGGCTTTCGGGAAATCGCAACTGATCCCCGCACTGCCGAAATTCCTGGAAGAAAACAAGGAGGTCCAAGTATTGCTGGACCTGACTGATCGGGACGTCGATTTGCAGGCGGAGGGGTTTGACGCCGCCATCTGCTTCGCCGAACAGCGCAAGAGCCCCGATACCATGGTCCGCCGCATCATGCGGAGCCGCCGGGTCTTATGTGCAGCCCCCGCGTACCTTGAACGTTATGGAACCCCGGCAGATTTTACAGACTTGGCCGAGCACAATTGCCTTAGGGTCTCTGGCGCCAGCGGACGCAATTCCTGGCACCGCGTGGAACCAATCAACGAACAAAGCTTCGAAGCGTCAGGGAACTTTGAAGGAAACAGCACAGACGTCGTCTTTCGCGCTGCACTCGCTGGCTTGGGTATCGCAAGGCTGCCCAGCTACATGGCAGAACAGAAATTCATGTCTGGCGAGCTGGTTCAAGTCATGCCGGAATACGCGCCGTCAAGCACCGAAATTGTCGTAATGTTTGCTGACAGGCGCAACCTCGCGCCGAAGACCCGCGCATTCATCGATTTTCTGGTGCGGCAGTTTCGGAGCAGTCCTGAAAATTCAAACGGCAAGATCGCCGCAGCTGGGCAGTAAGCCCATTCGCCAACGCTGCCACTCATCCGCTCCGCAGTATCTGGCACTCTCGGCTTATCTTGTTGAAAAACTCATACTCTATCGTGTGGTAAAGCGCTGATCCCATTCTCTTAGAAGGCGGGAAGATTGGCGATGATGGGACCATGGAAGGAAGCAAAGGCGTCACTGTTAATAAGTTCTCGCTTTAGGATCATGTGCCTCAAGACCACCCGCTACGATCCATTGATCGTTCTCTGATTGCGGTTTTGTCAATCGGGTGAGCGGTAGTCCGTTCGGGGTCATGGTTCTCTGCGAGGTCGCGGGTAGTGCGCCTCATGATAGCATCCGTTGGCAGACCGTCTCCAATGTTTTTCGCGGGATACGCGGTGCCTTGTGGCCCACGCGCCCAACCTTCAACGCGAGATCGATCAACCTCCGTCCCGTCGGGACCTGGCTCCTTGCCGTCCGGCGAGGAGACTCAGGGGCAGGAACTCAGATCAGGTGGTCGCCTCCTTTGTCCAATTGTAATCGGTTTCGCTCTTCCACAGAGTCAGTATCAGCACGGCGAGTTTGCGGGCGGTGGCCACTGCGGCCTTGCGAAACCCGCGTCAAGCGGCCAGCCGCACCGCCCATGATTTCAGTGCCGAGAAACGCTGAACCCGGTGGATCACGCTTGAGGCGGCTTCGAACAGCAGGCGCCTCATCGCACGGTCACCGCATTTCGACACGCGGCCGGTCCAGTCTATCTCGCCCGATTGGTGCCGCTTCGGGGTCAGCCCCAGGAACGCGCCGACATCCGATGCTTTGCGGAACCTGCCCGGATCGTCGATCAGAGCGATGAAGTTCAGCGACACGACCGGGCCGACACCCGGGATCGTCATCAGGCGGCGAGCCACTGGGTTGTCGTGCGCCAGTCTCTTCACGGCACTGTCGAGATCGGCGGCCGCCTGGCACAGTGTTGCGTGGGTTGCAATGAAACCATCGGCTATGGCACGCAGCATCGGATCGGTTTCACCTGCAACTGCGAGCTGGTCACGGAACGTCTGCCTCTGGCGGCCCTGACCGACACCGGTCATGCGGATGCCAAAGGTTTTCAGGGTACCGCGGATGTGCCCCTCCAAATCTTTGCGCAAACGGTCGGCATCTTCACTGCGGATATAAACCGGCGTGAACCAGCCGGTGCGCGCCAGTTGCGCCAGCCCTTCCGCGTCTGAGGCATCCGACTTGTTGGGCCGCGCCGAGAGGCTCTTATGTGCCTTGCGGGCGTCGATACAGATCGCTCGCAGTCCCATCCGTGTCAGGCCACGCTGCAGCCAAATCGAGAGCTGACCACTCTCATGCACGACCCGGTGCGGTGTCAGCGAACGGTTGCAAGACCAGCCCGCCACGCCTTCGGGGTCAGCAGGGCAAGCGCCGCGCGCGATGACCCTGCCATCCCCATCCACGACACAGATCGAAATTTCTTTTAGCGATACGTCCAATCCAGCATAATGTTCCAAGGTCGTTCTCCTCGCGGCATATATCCATGAAGCCAACATACCGGACCTCGTTCGCCCCCGGAGAGCGGCCGCCGCAATCACACCATGTTTTTCGATGTGAGCGGCATCCGAGGCCACTGGACGGACTTTTTTATCCTTAATGGTCGTCCATCAGTCGATCCTGAGTTGCTGATCCGCATGCTGCTGGTCGGGTATCCCCGGGCCGGTCCCTGCGCATTGGCGGGTAGCTCAGGCGTCGGTGTCCAGTTCTGCTGAGGGCACAGATTCACGTTGCGGACCGGTGTCAGGTCAAGTTCAACAGCAAGGCATAGCTACAACGCCCAACTATTCGGCACTTGAACCGAATAACTATTTAAACTTCGACGAACAGATAAATTCCATCGGTCGCGGCAAAATAACCCTTCACGACGGGTTCCGCAGCGCAGCATGGTAGTTTCACACAAAGGTTGCGCCGGATACCTCCTTCCATCCTGTGCAGCGGAAAAGAAGTCCAATGGGGCGTGGCCGGGCATTGGTTTGCCCGGCCAAGTCACTCGTTCAAAGCCAAATTCACATAGGCTGACCTGGTAAAGGCAGGACTGGCGTGTTGAGCAGACCCCCGGCGTGTGTCCCGGTTCGATCAGCATCCAACGCAAAAACCGCCGTTCACTTCGATTTGCCCTGTATTCGTACAAATTTGGTGTTTCATAGGGCTGCTACAGCAGGCCAGTCAGCGCAGTCTCTCTAGCGCCCAAATGGTAGGCACATCTTGATGCAGCCAGCCAATTTTCAGGCGAGTCTGCCAGTCCTGCACAAAGATCCTAGCTGGCAACTGGAAAAGCCTCAAAGCACCCGGCCCAATGAAGCTGCAAACTTCCCGGGAGCCGAACATCACCGCACCGTCAGTCATAAGCAAAAGCCAAGCCTTGCCCCGCGCGATCGCCAGAGCAGAGGTTTCCGTGCATGTGCGGGACGGCTGTTCGAGGCTGAAGACGCTGCATCAATCCGGAGCGCTTAAGCTGCTGTTTCCGCAGGGCCGACCGGATGTCGAGGCGGTTGCGGTGAATACCGCTGGCGGCATCACCGGCGGGGACGATTTCCGGCTTGCAGCCACCGCCCATGCGGAGGCCGGCTTGACGGTTACCACCCAGGCGGCGGAACGCATCTACCGGGCGCTGCCGGGCCAGACCGCCAGGGTGGAAACCCGGCTATGCGCCAAGGCCGGCGCCAGGCTGAACTGGCTGCCGCAGGAAACCATTCTTTTCAACGGCTGCGCCTTGCACCGCCGCCTGATTGCGGAGCTGGAACCTGGTGCGCGGTTTCTGCTGGTTGAACCGTTTGTCTTCGGCCGCGCTGCAATGGGCGAAACACTTACGCATGCAGCGGTCCGCGACCGGATCGAAATCCGGCGCGGCGGCAGTCCTATCTACCTAGATGCCACGGCGCTTGCCGGCGATGCCGCCGCTATGCTGCAGCGGCGCGCAGTTGGGGGCGGCGCCGGCGCCATGGCCACTCTTGTGCTGGTGGCACCGGCGGCCGAAGTGCAGCTTGATCCGCTGCGCCGGATGCTGCCGGAGGCCGGAGGCGCCTCCTTGCTTGGGCCGGATCTTCTGGTGCTCCGCCTGCTTGCCCGGGACGGTTTTGCCCTGCGCCAATGCCTTGTTCCGGTGCTGGAGCGGCTGCTGCCCGCGGGGCTGCCGCGCACATGGATGCTTTGAAGAAGGAGGAGCGGATGAACCTGACCCCGCGCGAAAAGGACAAGCTGCTTATCGCCATGGCTGCCGAAGTCGCCCGCAAGCGGCTGGCCCGCGGCGTCAAGCTGAACCACCCGGAAGCGATTGCGCTGATTTCGGACGCGGTGGCCGAGGGCGCCCGCGACGGCCGCACGGTGGCTGAGATGATGGAGGCCGGCGCCCAGGTGGTCAGCCGGGATCAATGCATGGAAGGGGTGCCCGAAATGATCCGAGAAGTGCAGGTCGAGGCCACATTTCCCGATGGCACCAAGCTGGTGACCGTTCACCAGCCTATCCGCTGAACCCCCGCCCGGTCCCTGCCGCCCCGGACCGCCCCAAGACAGGAGAAAGCACGATGCAGCTACTACCCGTTACCGTCGCAGTTACCACCCTTGCGGCTGGGCCCGCCCTGGCTCATGGGGGTGCACACGTCCATCCGCATGGGGTCGGCCTCTGGCTTGGCTTTGCAGGGCTGGCGGCGCTTGCCGCAGGAGCAGTTTTGGCCTGGAGGCGGAAGTGATCCCGGGCGAGCTGTTCCCGGCCGAAGGCACCTTGACGCTGAATGCGGGCGCCGAAGCCACCACTCTGATGGTTGCCAATACCGGCGACCGGCCGGTCCAGGTGGGCAGCCATTACCATTTTGCAGAGGCCAATCCGGCGCTGGATTTTGACCGGGCGGCGGCCCGCGGCCGGAGGCTCGACATTGCTGCGGGCACCGCCGTCCGGTTCGAGCCGGGGCAGCGGCGCGAGGTGCAGCTGATCCCGATCCTCGGCGGGCGCCGGGTATTCGGCTTCAACCAGAAAGTCATGGGAGCACTCTGACATGCCGGTACAGATCCCGCGCAGCGACTATGCGGCCATGTACGGCCCCACCACCGGCGACCGGCTGCGGCTAGCGGACACCGATCTGATCATCGAGGTGGAGCGCGACCTCACCACCTATGGCGAGGAAGTGAAGTTCGGCGGCGGCAAGGTGATCCGCGACGGCATGGGGCAGGCCCAGGCTTCCCGCGCCGAGGGAGCCGTGGATACCGTCATCACCAACGCGCTGATCCTGGACTGGACCGGCATCTACAAAGCCGACGTGGGCCTTAAGGACGGGCGCATTGCCGCCATCGGCAAGGCGGGCAACCCGGACACCCAGCCGGGTGTTGGTATCATCGTCGGCCCAGGCACCGAGGTGATCGCGGGTGAGGGGCGCATCCTGACGGCGGGCGGCTTTGACAGCCACATCCATTACATCTGCCCGCAGCAGATCGAGGATGCGCTGCATTCGGGCATCACCATCATGCTTGGCGGCGGCACCGGCCCGGCGCATGGCACGCTGGCAACGACCTGCACGCCCGGCCCCTGGCACATCGGCCGCATGCTGCAGGCCGCGGATGCCTTCCCGATGAACCTTGCCTTTGCGGGCAAGGGCAATGCTTCGCTTCCGGCGGCACTGGAGGAACAGATAAACGCCGGCGCCTGCGCGCTGAAGCTGCACGAGGACTGGGGCACCACGCCCGCCGCGATCGACTGCTGCCTCGGCGTTGCCGATGCGATGGATGTGCAGGTGATGATCCACACCGACACGCTCAATGAATCCGGCTTTGTCGAACACACCGTGAAGGCCATAGAGGGCCGCACCATCCACGCCTTTCATACCGAAGGCGCCGGCGGCGGCCATGCCCCGGACATCATCAAGATCTGCGGCGAGGAGTTTGTGCTGCCGTCCTCCACCAACCCCACGCGTCCCTTTACCGTCAACACGGTCGAGGAACACCTCGACATGCTGATGGTCTGCCACCATCTGGACAAGTCGATCCCCGAAGACGTGGCCTTTGCCGAARGCCGCATCCGGCGCGAGACCATCGCGGCGGAGGATATCCTGCATGACATGGGGGCGTTCTCGATCATCGCTTCGGACAGCCAGGCCATGGGCCGGGTCGGCGAGGTAATCATCCGTACCTGGCAGACCGCAGACAAGATGAAGAACCAGCGCGGGCGCCTGCTGGAGGAGAGCGGCGGGAACGACAACTTCCGCGTCCGCCGATACGTGGCGAAGTACACCATCAACCCGGCCATCGCGCATGGGATCAGTCACGAGCTTGGTTCCATCGAAGCGGGCAAACGCGCCGATCTGGTACTGTGGAACCCGGCGTTTTTCGGCGTGAAGCCGGAAATGGTGCTGATGGGCGGCACCGTCGTCTGCGCTCAGATGGGGGATCCCAATGCCTCGATCCCGACGCCGCAGCCGGTCTATTCCCGGCCGATGTGGGGCGCCTATGGCCGCTCGGTCGAACATAGCGCTGTCACCTTCGTGTCGGGGGCGGCACAAGCTGCGGGCATCCGCAGCAGCCTCGGCCTGGCCAAGCAGACCGTGGCAGTGAAAAACACCCGCGGCATCGGCAAATCCGCACTCAAGCTCAATACCGCGACCCCGCAGATGGAAGTCCACCCGGAAACCTATGAGGTGCGGGCGGACGGCGAGCTGCTGACCTGCCGTCCAGCCGCGGAACTGCCAATGGCCCAGCGTTATTTCCTGTACTGAAATTGTGCACCGGGAGAAAAACATGAGTAAAGTCACAGCACCGCGCCACGTTCGCCGCAACCAAGCGGCGAAAAACCTAGCCCGCGCTGCCGGCTGGGCATACCCTTTGCCTCAGAGGGAGGAGTTCACTGGAAAAGGAGTGATCTCCAATGGTAGCAATTTCACACATCATCACCGCCAGGCCGGAGTTAGCGGGCATCCTGCTGCCAATGAGGCATAAGAATGCACAGAAGCCGGATTTCATGCACACCGGCTGTCAATATCAAAATGCTCGGCACATCCTTTTTTTGTGGGCCTTAGTCCAGGGCGCAGCACTGCTCCGGGTCTTCAACGCGATCGGGCGGTTTGCGGACCTTCTCGGCGGGTGCGAGATCTCGTGGTGCCATCTGAGAAAGCTGACATTCCGGCGTTCATTTAGGCCTATTCATTTCCGCGCTACCGCAAGGCAGCAACGAGCCCTTATTGGCCGCAATATGCAGCGAACCGTGACATGAAGTCTGCGGCTGCCAAACGGTTTTCAGAGTGCGCCAAATATGCCTCAATCTCGGCAGGGGACTTCTTCATGAGATCGAAACGGAGGAACAGCTCATCCGAGAACCGCGAGCTGACCGTCGTCAGAACGATGCGGAGCTGGGCGAGCATATCGTCGCCGCGATGGGAGGCATGCATGAGTGCGATTGGCTTGTCGATGATCTCGTCACGCGACACCAGCCAATCTATGGCGTTCTTCAATCCCCCGGGAATTGCCCTTACATATTCGGGGCTTGAAATAATCAGCCCATCGCTTTGGTGGATCATTCCCGCGAAGCTCTGAACGGTTTCGGGCAGCGGGGCCATCTCCAAATCAGGAGAGAACACCGGCAAATCCCCGATACGCTCGAATACATGTATCGAGTGCATCGGGTGTGCGATGTTCGACAGGGCGCGCAGCATCGCCGTGTTTGTCGATAACTTTCGGGTGCTGCCTGAGATCGCCAAAAAATTCATGAACTTCGTATAGGCCCCGTTCGACTCTGCTTCAACGGCTGCTTTGTCCGGCACAGCGTGAATTCGACCGTACCGTGATTTTGCGCACGCGGCGAATGGCAGCAATGTGGGCTGCGACCGCAGAATTTTGACGGTAGGGCGAAGGGCAGCTTTGGGCCGCCCTTTCCGAACCGCTGGCTTGGGTCAAGGCGGATGCTGCGCCGCATCCGAGGTTGGCTGCGAGCCCAATGTGCAGGATGCTGCACATTGAACGAATGTCAGCTATCGCAGGCCGTGGCCAAAAACATGACAAAATCAAAGTAGGTGCTGCCAAGGGTTTGTGTCACAAGAATTTTCAACGGCCTTGGTGGCTAGGCGACTCATGACAAAAACTACCATTTTTGACGTGTAGGTTTTGGCTAGAGGTTTTTGCCACTTTGTCAGTTTGATGGTGTGCCTGCGTCTTGAAAGATCAGCAAACCATAACTGATCATGACAATTATAAGCCCCCAGACAAGGAATCCGAAAAAATATTTAGCACCGTAATGCCGCATCGTCCTATAGAAAACTCGTCCTCGTTTACGACTTCGCAAAGGACTCATCATCATTTCGTGGAAGTCAACTGTGCTGGTGTTCTCTAACGATGCAGTGAAAGTTCTGATTATGGTGAACGGCCAAAAGAGGAAAGACACAATTGGCTGCATGTGCATGTCCAAAAATATCACACGAATGAGGCTGACCAACCGCTCACGGAAGTTACTTCGCCATGTCGATTTCCAGAGCATTCCTGATATTGCAAAGAACTCTGACAACGACACGATTGCGCCCATCGTCAGATAGTCTTTAACTAGATCAGGCAGTCTAAGACCGAAGTTCTCCAAAAGTAGTCCAATAGAGTGCTCCCATATTGGTCTGGATGCCATTTGATAAGCCCCAACAACTTTCTGCACCTGTACGTGAAGATCAATGACTCCGCTTAGGAGGCCGACCAGCCCGATACCACCAAGTACGCCGCCTGGAACCCGCGCAATCAAAGAACCAAGGCTGTAATTGCTGCCTTCGCCAGGGTTAGATTTCCTATCTGAACTCATATGTTAAGTCGTTACTCGTTATTTGCGAGCAGGAAGAGGCTTATCAGGAAAGACCCTCGGCCAGAGCGCTTCGAGAAAGTCCCGTGAGTATCCTCTTGATGTAAGAGCATGCTCAGCCGCTTCTGGATCGTTGCGCATCAAAGTAGCTTGATCTTCTAAGAGGTCCTGCGCTTGCTCCGCAGGTAAGGCCTCTGCCTGCATCAATCTCCATCCCACTTCGACAACGTTTATTGTCGAGAACATCAAATAGACACGCCTAACCATAGCAGGATCAAGGTCTTGAAAGTTCTTTGTTCCCATGAGGGTTCTCATACCCTCGTCGCCTTCAACCACTGACCGATTAAAGTCGTTCCACATCTGGTTGATGAGAATCCGATTGTTCACGGCTAGGAGGCGATTTTCCCTCTGTTGTAATTCAGCTCGTTCTTTGGCCTCGCGCCTGCTTTCTTCTGTTGCAAGTTTCGTCTGTTTGAACATGAAAAAAGCCGCGACTGCTGCTGCAATCGCAGACACAGCAGCAAATATTGTGGCAATGAGTTCCATAGGAGAGATGTGGTTTGTGTCGAAAGTCAGTTCAAGGTGTACCCACCAATCATGCCAAAACTCAACCGTTTCAGTCACCGGTGAAAACGACCGTTTTTGGCACTCACAGAAAACAGTTTTGTTGATGCCTATTTCACGAGAGCGGTCATTGAGGCTGCTGCATCGAAGTTCGGCTTTGTCCGGCAGTGTGTAAATTCACCCAGCATCAGATTTCGGCGTCGCAGCGAATGTCCTGTGTGGATGGCTCCTGCATAGCAAGACATTTTTGATCTGATTTGTGCAATTGTCAGAAGCAGTCATGTGTCCGGCCTGTTCGCGCGGTTTCAACCGCTGGCCCTGATGGGTTCCGCAAACCAGGTCCCTTACAGCAATGCGGGCTATGACGCCCGGGACATTCGGCGGGGTGTCCTGGTTTTGGCGGCTGACTTATG
>NZ_LYUZ01000110.1 GCF_001679925.1 Leisingera sp. JC1
GTCCAGGTTGCCGTTGTCCGGCCAGGAGTTCAGCGGCGCAAACCGCTGGTTGCCGGTGCCGCCGCCGCCGCGCCCGTCCTGTTTGCGGTAGGTGCCCGCGCTGTGCCAGGCCATGCGGATGAACAGCCCGCCGTAGTGGCCATAGTCCGCAGGCCACCAGTCCTGGCTGTCGGTCATCAGCGCAAACAGGTCCTTCTTCACCGCTTCCAGGTCAAGCTTCTTGAACTCCTCGCGGTAGTTGAAATCCGCCCCCATCGGGTTCGATTTGGGGGAATGCTGGTGCAGGATCTTCAGGTTCAGAAGATTTGGCCACCAATCCTGGTTAGAGGTGCCGCCGCTGGCGGCGTTCAGCGCTGCGCCGTGCATCACCGGGCATTTTCCTGCGGGGGTATTTCCGTCCATTTCCATCTCCGATCGTGGCTTCAATTGTTTGAACTGCGATGTGGAAGAAGCGCCCCGGAACCATTCCGCCGGCCTGTGCGCCGCTTGAAAATGCAAGCGGGGCGCAGGCTGTCTGTGCCGGGTCTCCCTGTCTTTCTGATCTTGAGGCTAGCAGGGAAATATCATTGGGATAAGTTGCATTTATTCATCGCTCTGATAATGAAAACCTATGATAAATGTGACCCTCCGCCAGATGCGCTATTTCGAGGCGCTGGCCCTGCACCGCCATTTCGGCCGCGCGGCGGATGCCTGCGCCGTGTCTCAGCCGGCTTTGTCTTTTCAGATCAAGGAGTTGGAGGAGGCGCTCGGTGTGCAGCTGGTGGAGCGCGGTGCCCGTCAGGTACGGCTCACCAGCCTGGGCGAGGACCTGGCCTCCCGGGTGCGCGGCATCCTGCGCTCGGTCGATGAACTGGGAGAGCTGGCACGGGCCTCGCGCGACGGGCTCGCCGGACGCCTGCGCATCGGGGTGATTCCCACCATTGCCCCCTATCTGCTGCCCTCCATCGTGGGCACGCTCACCCGCCAGTACCCCGAGGCCGACGTCCGTGTCCGCGAAACGGTCACACCCAAGCTGCTGGAGGAACTGGGGGAGGGGCGGCTGGACACGGCCATCGTCGCGCTGCCGGTGTCCGAGCCCTCATATGAGGAGGTGCCGCTGTTTGCTGAGGATTTCGTCCTGGTGCGCCCGGGAGAGGATGCCGGCACGCCGGTTCCGGGGCCCGAAGGCCTGCGCGAGATGCGCCTGCTGCTGCTGGAGGAGGGGCACTGCTTCCGCGATCAGGCCTTGTCCTTCTGCAACATGCAATCCGCTGCGCCGCGGGAACTCCTGGACGGCAGCTCCCTGTCGACTTTGGTGCAAATGGTCAGCGCCGGTATCGGCGTGACGCTGATCCCGGAAATGGCGGTGCCGGTGGAAACCCGGTCTGCCGTGGTGTCGGTTGCCCGCTTCCGCGACCCGCAGCCGTCGCGCACCATCGGTATGATCTGGCGGCGCAGCAACCCGCTGGCACGGCAGCTGATGCAGGTGGCTGAAGTGGTCCGGCAGGCCGCGGACGGCCTGCGGTCCAGCTATGCGCCAATGGGCTGACACGGGGCAGGGGAATCCTTTGCGATGACCCGCCGGCTGCGTTCCCCTGCGGCAAGGCGGATGCACCAGGGCCGGATGCCTCAGGAATGGTGCGTATTGAGCACGCTCACACGGATTTTAGCGGCTCACTGTTTCCAGCCGTGCGCCGCATTGTTAATGTTTCGTAAATAATTATAAGACGAAGCAGGCATACAGGCAGATGAAGACGGGCTTTCGTGGCACGTTTGTTATTTCCTGGTCGCAAACTGAGATCGACGGCCTCCCGGCTGCTCCTAAGGACGCACTTGATGCAGGGGCGGCGTGGTCCTGGCACGGAGATGCCGTGCAGGTGGATGGGCCTGCAGGGCTGTTGCGGCTGGATGGGGCAAACGGCGAGGCAGAGTTGCGCCGCCGGGCGGCACGTTCCGTTCGCAGGCTGGTGGGGGCTGCGGTGCAGAACCGGCCCGATGTCGAAGCTGTCGAAATCGACGAGCCGCTTATGGACTGCTGGTTTGTCGTCACCAACGGGGTGCAAAGCTTCACCGCAACGCTGATCGAGACAGGGCCGGACCAGAACCCGCTGTTGATGTTTGTCGATCAGCTGCCGCCGCGCGGCACTGACCTGTGGGTCGTGCACCACGTGCTTGGCGCTGCCGGCACAACCCGGCCAGACGGCGAAGCCGGGGTCATTTGCTTTACGCCGGGCACGCGGATTGCAACCCCCGACGGGCCGCAGCCGGTGGAGCTGCTGCGCGAAGGCGGCAAGGTTCAGACACGGGACAATGGCGTGCAGGAAATTCTCTGGATCGGCTCCCGCCGGATCAGCGGCGCACGGCTTTACGTGATGCCGCAGTTGCGGCCGGTCCGCATCCAGGCGGGGGCCTTGGGCATCGACCGGCCGGATCGGCTGCTGCTGGTTTCCCCCGATCACCGGATATTGCTGCGCGGTGCCCGTGTGCGGGCATTGTTCAACACGCCCGAAGTGCTGGTCGCTGCCGGTGATCTGATCAATGGCTCTACCATCCATACCGACACCTCCGTGCGCGAGGTCACCTATATTCATCTGATGCTGGCCAATCACCAGGTGCTCTGGGCAAACGGGGTGGAGACTGAAAGCTTCCACCCCTCCAACGCATCGCTGACCGCTCTGAGCGAGCCTGACAGGGAGCGCCTGTTCCGCCTGCAGCCGGAGCTGGAGCACGATCCGCTGGCCTATGGCGCCCATGCGCGCCGCAACCTCAGCGCCACCGAGGCGGCGATTCTGGGGCATGAAGCAGCCTGAAGCCTTTATCCGGCAGTGTCCGGATGCTATTTAACGGCGGAGGCCGGGGTCCGATGCAGATTTCCTGCAGAACAGGCTTTCACCGTGTTGACTCTGCCCCATCCCCCTATATAAGCGCGGCTTCATTGGTGTTGGTGGCCCCCGCAAGGGGATCCCTGTCATGCCGCAAGGCAAGAGGACAACGCCCTTCGAAACACAAGAAGGAGATCAGCCGTGACCAAACGCACGTCTGCCAAGTACAAAATCGACCGCCGCATGGGCGAAAACATCTGGGGCCGCCCGAAGTCCCCGGTCAACCGCCGCGACTACGGCCCGGGCCAGCACGGCCAGCGCCGCAAGGGCAAACTGTCCGACTTCGGCATCCAGCTGCGCGCCAAGCAGAAGCTCAAGGGCTACTACGGCGACCTGACCGAAAAGCAGTTCCGCCGCATCTACGGCGAAGCCGTGCGTGTGACCGGCGACACCGGTGAAAACCTGATCGGCCTGCTGGAGCGCCGCCTGGACGCGGTTGTTTACCGCGCCAAGTTCGTGGCCACCGTCTTTGCAGCCCGCCAGTTCGTCAACCACGGCCACGTCCTGGTCAACGGCAAGCGCGTGAACATCCCCTCCTACCGCGTCAAAGAAGGCGACGTGATCGAGGTCCGCGACAAATCCAAGCAGATGGTTGCGCTTCTGGAAGCCGTCCAGCTGGCTGAGCGCGATGTGCCGGATTACATCGAAGCCGACCACTCCAAGATGACCGCAACCTTCGTGCGTACCCCCGGCCTGGGCGACGTGCCGTACCCGGTTGTGATGGAACCGAACCTGGTCGTCGAATTCTACGCCAAGAACTAAGCCTGCTGCCCAATGCGGCATCTGGCGGAAGGGCTGTCCCACGGGGCAGCCCTTTTTCTTTGCCGGTTTGCCGGGCTGGAACCGTGCCGGACGGGCCCCCCAAAAGCGGTGGCCCGGCGGCGGTATTGGGTCTATCCTGATGCAAAACATCAGGGAGTGACCAATGAAGATTTTGATGAAAGCCGCCGCCGCGGCAACGCTCGCGGTACTGGCTGCATCGGCTGGCGCCGCACCGCTGAAGCTCACACCTGCGAACCCGCAGCCCTCCGGCGTCAAGCCCGGCCTGGCGGTGGTTTACGCCTATCCGCAGGATGTGAAGACCTTGGCCGAAGCCTCGTCTGCGCTGAAGATCGGGAGCGAGCCAGGCCGCCCCATCGCCGGTCTTGACAACCGCGATACCGAAGAAGGGCAGAACACGCTGACCGCCAAACGGCCGATGCATGTGGCGGCGCGCATCACCGGCTATGTCAAGCTCGACACGCCTGGCGTCCACAACATTGACTTTCTGACCAACGATGGCCTGCTGGCCAAGATCGGCGGTCAAGTAGTGGGCGAATTTGACGGCCGCCAGTCCTGCGACAGCACCATCGTGACCCAGGTCGAGGTGCCCTCGGCCGGCTGGTATCCCGTCGACATCCTCTATTTCCAGCGCCTTGGCACCGCCTGCCTGCACATGCGCATGGGCCCGGACGGCAAACGGCCGAAATGGATGAAGGACAGCGCCTTCGGGCATTGAGTGCCACCAGCCAAGGGCAGGGGAGGGTCTCTGCCCGTTTCGTCACAAGGGCAGCGGGCGTCCCTCGGCGATGGCCTCCATCGCGAAATAGGAGGTGACGCTGTCCAGCTCGACACCTGAAATCAGCCGCTGATAGACCTTGTCATAGCTGGCCATGTCCTCGGTTACCACTTTCAGCTGATAGTCGTAGTCGCCGCCGATGCGGTGGAAATCCACCACCTCGGGAATGGTCAGAACATGGCGGCGGAATTTCTGCAGCCAGTCCGCTGAATGGTGCCGGGTGCGCAGCAGCACAAACACCACCAGATCCAGCCCCAGTTGCTTGCGGTCCAGCCGCGCAGTGGACCCTTTCAGCAGCCCGCTTTCATTCAGCGCCTTCAGCCGCCGCCAGCAGGCATTCTGCGACAGCCCCACCTGGTCCGCCAGCTCCCGTTGGGACAGGCTGGCGTCCTGCTGAAGAGCACGCAAAATGGCGCGGTCTATATTGTCTGCATATTTGCTCATTTGACGATCATATGACACAAAAATTCATCAATCCACTCAGTAATTGAATAAGTTTCCGCGCCAATAACCGTTCATCTTGTTTCCACGGAATTCGGAGGCGCGACATGACCCTGGCAGCATTCAAACAAACCATCCGGCAGGCGGCACAGGACGGAACCCTTGGCCGCAGCGTCATCGGCGACGGGGTGATGATCCCCGGCCTTAATGGCGAGGTGCCGCTGGTCTATGCCGATTACGTCGCCTCTGGCCGCGCCCTGCGCCAGGTGGAGGAATTCGTGGCGGGCCAAGTGCTGCCCTTCTACGCCAATTCCCACACAGAAGCATCTTTTTGCGGCACCCAAATGACCCTCCTGCGCCGCGAGGCGCGCAGCGAGATTGCCCGCATCACCGGCGCCACGGCACAGGACGCGGTGATCTTCACCGGTTCGGGTGCCACTGCGGGCCTCAACCGGCTGGTCAGCCTGTTTGGCGTCAACGAGGCTGCCCGCCCGGTGGTCTTCATCGGCCCTTACGAGCATCACTCCAACATCCTGCCCTGGCGCGAAAGCAAGGCCGAGGTGGTGGAAATCCCGGAGGCCGCAGAGGGCGGCCCGGACCTGGCAGTGCTGAAATTGGCCCTGAAACAGCACGCGGGTAGCGATCTGAAAATCGGCAGCTTCTCGGCAGCTTCAAACGTGACCGGCATCGTCACGGATCCTGATCCCATCAGCCGCCTGCTGCACGCGCATGGCGCGCTGGCGGTCTGGGACTATGCCGGCGGCGGGCCTTACCTGCCGATCGACATGGGCGGCATGGGAGCAGAACGCAAAGACGCCGTCGTGGTGTCGCCGCATAAATTCCCCGGCGGCCCCGGTGCCTCCGGCGTGCTGATCGTCAACCAGACCGCCGTGCGCCGCCGCTGCCCGTCCTGGCCCGGCGGCGGCACGGTCAGCTTTGTCTCTCCCTGGCGGCACGAATACAGCCAGGATCTGGCCGCCCGCGAGGAGGCTGGAACCCCCAACGTGATCGGCGACATCCGTGCAGCCCTGGCGTTTCTGGTCAAGGAAGCCGTGGGGCAAGAGCAGATCGAGGCCCGCGAAGCCAAGTTCGCACAGATGGCCTGGGACGGCTGGTCGGCCAACCCGCGTCTGCGCATCCTCGGCCACCGCGATGCGCACCGGCTGCCGATCTTCTCCTTCCTGGTCTCCGACGGCGATGGAAACCCGGTGCACCAGCAGCTGTTCACCCGCATGCTGAGCGACGTCTACGGCATCCAGGCCCGCGGCGGCTGCGCCTGTGCAGGCCCCTATGCGCACCGTCTGCTGGGCATCGCGCAGCCGGAATCCGAAACCCTGTTTGCCGACCTGCAGGCGGGCGAAGAAATGAAGAAACCCGGCTGGGTGCGCCTCAATTTCTCCTACTTGATGGAGGAGGAAAAAGCGCAATACATCATTGACTGCGTGAATGAGCTGACAACGAATGCAAGAGAGATTGCAGCCCGGTACAACGTTGACCCTGCGACCGCACGGTTCAAATCCCAGGCCGCCTGAACCAAGCGCAAAGGGTGCTTTCCTGCTTTGGGGAAGCACCTCACATACTTGTGATATGTAGGCAGCCGCCCCCGGTATTTAAAGGGGGAATGTCTATTCCAAATCCCCCGCGACTGCACGCCGCGGGCATGGCAGGCTTCCAGCAGTAGTTATTTTGTTGGAGCAAAGTTATGGCTCTCAAGCTTTCCGCCCCTGTTGGCGACAAGAAACGGATTACCAAGCCGGACCCGAAAACCGGCGAAAGCAAGTTCAAACCGGTCAAGAACAGCCCTGCCGACGTCGAACTGGTCCGCCTGATGCTCAAGGCGAACGGCTATTCCATCGGCATCAGCACCAAATGCGATTCCGGGCTGATCAGTACCATCAAGGATTTCCAGAAGAAAAAACTGGGCTTCAGAAAGCCCGACGGCATCGTTGATCCCGGCATGCGCACCTGGAACGCGGGCCTGCCCAAACTGGCAGCGATGCATGCCGCCGACACCAGGATTGAGCGGGTCGAGGTGGTCGAGAACGGCAAGACCAAGCTGATCACGGTCGCTGAGTTCGAGGCCGGGCAGGAGGAGTTGCGCCGCAAGCTTCTGGCCAAAGCCGACATGATGTACGGCCAGGCTGAATCCTGGGTGGATTTCTGCAATGAGGTGGAGAACACCCGCCAGGGCAACGAAACCTTTCTGAATGCGCTGACCGAATTTGCTGTCAGCATGGTCAACGACAAGACCGATCCGCCTTGGACTCCGATCCTGAATGCGCGGTCCGAGGCAAGCTTCCTCAAGACATTGACCAGCAAGAAAAAACCGGACTGGAAGAAGGTCTACAAGCAGGATGTGAAAGCCTCCAAGGCCTATAACAAGGGCGGCAAGGCCTTCAAGAAGTTCATCGACCAGCGGATCGCCACGGCCGGCGGTATCGTCTGGAAACTGGAAGTGGTGCGCGAGGTTTCCTTTGCCGTGGTCGAAACCTACATGACCGCGCGTCTTGTGGCGACCAAGGGAATGTCACCGGCCAAGGCCCACGCTATCGCCGCTGCCAGCACCGAGGCGCTGAAATCCAGCGCAGGCCAGCTGGGTGAGCATCTGGCAGGCAACAAGGTCACCTGGGACGGGGCCGCCAAGAAAGTCTTCATCGACAGCTTCATCGCTGGCCTCGCGGGTGCAGCGGGCGGCAAGCTGACCGCCAAGCTGTCCGCGGGCCTTGCCGATGACCTGGCCAAGGCCGCAGCTTCCAAGCTGTCGCGCGAGATGCCCAAAAAGGCGGTGAAGGTATTCTTCGAGAAGTTCCTGAAATCCAAGGCCGGTGAAGCCATGGTGACAGAAGCCTTGAAGGAAACCATCGGCCTGGCTAAGCCCTTGATCGAAAAGGGCCGCCCGCCGAACACCAAGGAGATCAAGGAAAGCATCGCCAAGATCCTGACCGCTGGCATCATGTCCGCAGGTGCCGGCAAGGTGCTCGACAAATTCTCTTCCGGTTTCACTTCGGGCGCCGAGAAGTTCCTCAAGACTAAACTGGCCCCTGCCGCCATGGAGGGCGCGGTCAAGAAGGATCTGATCGCCAAATACGGCACCAAGGCGACCGAGGATTTCATCAAGCTGCATGGTGACGCAGTGTATGGCGAAATCGCCAAGCAGATTTCCGGCAAGACGCTCAGCAAATATGCAGGCGAGGCGCTGAACAGCGCGGATGGCTCGCAATCCGCCTCGACCATGCAGAAACAGGCCAATGAGGCGATGCGCAAGGACATGGAGCTGCGTAAGCAGATCCAGAAGATCATCATGGCAGAGGCTAAACGCAAAATGCCCAAGGGCGCAGCCGCGCATTAACGCGAGCATGCGGCCGGGGCAGGCTGCCGCTGGGGGGTGGCAGCAAGGGGGAAGCGTCATCTTGGTGCTTCCCCGCCAGCGTTTGGGCCGTTATGACGGGTTGGAATTAAGGAGCCCGTATTATGACCCAACTCACACCGCAGCCCGGTATCATGGACATCGCTCTGTACCAGGGCGGGGCTGCCCATGTGAAAGGGGTGAGCAATGTTGTGAAGCTCTCCTCGAACGAGAACCCCTTTGGCCCCAGCCCGCGCGCCGTCCAGGCAATGCAGGATGCGGCGGCCAATATGCACCGCTATCCCAGCTCGGATCACGCGGCGCTGCGGCAGGCGATCGGCGAGGTGCACGGGCTGGATCCGGAGCAGATCATCTGCGGCGCCGGCAGCGACGAGATCATTGCCTTCCTGTGCCAGGCCTATGCCGGTCCGGGGGATGAGGTGCTCTATACCGAACACGGCTTTGCCATGTACCGCATCAGCGCGCTGGCCGCCGGGGCCACCCCGGTGGAGGTGAAAGAGCGTGAGCGCGTCACCGATGTGGATGCGCTGCTGGCGGGCTGCACTGCGAAGACCAAGCTGGTGTTCATCGCCAACCCCAACAACCCCACCGGCACCATGATCAGCGAGGCTGAGGTGGCCCGGCTGGCCGATGGGATCCCGGCGGGCGCGCTCCTGGTGCTGGATGGCGCCTATGCGGAATATGTCGCAGGCTTTGACGCCGGCGCGGCCGTGATTGCTTCCCGCAGCAACGTCTTCATGACCCGCACCTTCTCCAAGATCTACGGCCTGGGCGGCGCCCGGATCGGCTGGGGTTACGGTCCCAGGGAAATCATCAATGTGCTGAACCGGGTGCGCGGCCCCTTCAACGTCTCCAGCACCGCGCTGGCGGGGGCCGAAGCCTCGGTGCGCGACACGGATTATGTCGATCAATGCCGGTCCGAGAACGCCAAATGGCGCGCTTGGCTGGCCAACGCGCTGGCCGAACTCGGCGTGCCGTCGGACGTCTCCAGCACCAACTTCATCCTGGCCCGCTTCTCCAGCCAGGCAGAGGCAGAGGCTTGCGACCTGTACCTGCAGGCGCAGGGGCTGATTGTTCGCCGGGTGGCCGGTTACAACCTGCCCACCGCTCTGCGCATCACCATCGGCGACGAAGACTCCTGCCGCCGCATCGCGCAAGGCGTCAAAGCATTCAAAGAGGGGCAGGCATGAGCGAACACGTTTACGGTCGCGTCGCGCTGATCGGCCTGGGCCTCATTGCGTCCTCAATGTTCTGGGCGATGAAACGCGCAGGGCTGGCAGGAGAGGTCACCGGCTATGCCCGGAGCGAAGAAACCCGTGCGACAGCTCGAAAGATCGGCCTTTGCGACCGGGTCTGCGACAGCGCTCGCGAAGCGGTGCAGGACGCCGATCTTATTGTGCTCTGCGTGCCGGTCGGCGCCATGGGGCCGGTGATGGAAGACATCGCGCCAGTGCTGAAGCCCGGCGCGACCGTGTCGGACGTCGGTTCGGTCAAGCGCCATGTGATCGAGGCGGTGCAGCCGCATATCCCGGAGGGCGTGCATTTCGTGCCGGCTCACCCGCTGGCAGGGACGGAGCATTCCGGCCCCGAATCCGGTTTTGCAGAACTGTTCGACAACCGCTGGTCGCTGCTGGTCCCGGTGGAGGGCACCGATCCGCAGGCCACCGCCCGCCTGCGCAAGCTGTGGGAGGGCATGGGGGCGCATGTCGATGAGATGGACGCCGACCACCATGACCTGGTGCTGGCCGTCACTTCGCACACGCCGCACCTGATCGCCTATACGATGGTGGGTGTTGCCGACGATCTGCGCCGGGTGACCGACAGCGAGGTGATCAAGTATTCCGCCGCCGGTTTCCGCGACTTCACCCGTATTGCGGCCTCGGATCCCACCATGTGGCGCGACGTGTTTCTGACCAACAAGGACGCCACGCTGGAAATCCTCGGCCGCTTCACCGAGGAGCTCTTTGCCTTGCAGCGCGCCATCCGCACCGGCGACGGGGAGCACCTGCACGACTACTTCACACGCACCCGCGCGATCCGCCGCGGCATTATCGAAGCGGGGCAGGACACCGACGCTCCGGACTTCGGCCGGGGGCAGAAGAAATGATCCGAGCAGGCGCGCTGATCCTGGCAGCCGTGTTTGGCGGCGCGGCGCTGGCCGCAACGCCGGATGCCTCACTGGAGCCGCCCGCACGTCCGGAGGCGGATGCGCGCCTGGAAGCCGCGGCAGCGCCGCTGCCCGGCATGCGCCCGCTGTCCCGCCCGCAATCAGAGCAGCGGCTGGCGGCCGCCTCCCGCCCGGCGGACCTGCCGCTGCTGGCCCCCGGAGCCTCCTTGCAGCCTTTTGCCCGTCCGGACAGCCTGGCAGAACAGGTGCTGTTCAAGCGCCGCCAGCGCCGCAAAGGCTCGGTCTGCGGCGATATTGATATTCAGGGCGATGACATCGGCCATGTCTCCGGCACGCTGCCCGGCTGCGGTGTCAAGGACGCGGTGCGGGTGCGCGAGATCGCCGGGGTGCGTCTCAGCCAGGCCTCGCTGATGACCTGCAACACCGCCCGGGCACTGAAGACCTGGATCAACCGCGAGGTAGAAACCGCCTTTGGCCGCGGCAACAAGGTGGTGTCTTTGCGTGTTGCCGCCCATTACGCCTGCCGCACCCGGAACAACCGCCCCGGAGCCAAGATTTCGGAGCACGGCAAGGGGAAGGCGATCGATATCTCCGGTTTTACGCTTGCCAGCGGTGAGACAGTCACAGTCCTGCGCGGCTGGCAGAACCGCAAGACCCGCAAGAAGCTGAAAAAGATCTGGCGTGCTGCCTGCGGTCCCTTCGGCACCGTGCTGGGGCCAGAGGCCGACCGCTATCACAAGGACCACTTTCACCTGGACGTGGCCCGCCACCGCGGCGGCACCTATTGCCGCTGACGGCGGCGTGCTCCCGCGCCTGAAAGTGCCCCCAAGGCACATTACAGCCTTGGGCCTGGCGTGCTGCACCACTGCTGCGCGGTCCTTGACAGGCAGTTGCGGCGTCAGCGGATGATCAGCCGCGGAGCGTGCCCCAGAGGCAGCGGGCCAAGCGTCACATAGCCGTCCGAAAATCCCAGCGTGATATCCAGGTCGCGCGGGTTGCCGCTTGCGCCGGCCAGCAGGCCCAGCACCCGCTCGACTGAACTGCGCAAGGAGGGGGGCAAGGCGCCGCTGCGCTCCGCCATCAGCACCAGCCCGGGCCAGTTTTCCGCCTGCAGTGCGATCTCGCCCTCCGGCAGACCGTGTTCATCCACCGTCAGCGTGCCAGTGGCCTTGAGCCGCAAATCCCCCCAGCGAGCGTCGGCCAGCTTCAGATCGATCCGGCGCGGCTGCGGCCGCCGCTGCTCCAGCGCCGAGCGGTCCCAGGGCGCGTCAAAGGCCACCGCCATCTCAAGCGCCAGCGTGTCAAACCGCTCCGGCAGCGGCGCGCTGGCCGCCAGAAGCCGCCGCCAGGCGGCCCGCGGGGCAAATTCTCGGACATCTGCCGTGATCCGGTAGGTTTCCGGGCTCTCCGACTGAACCGCCCGCAGATCCAGCGCCGCACCGCTCAGCACCGTCTCGCCATCCCTTGCAATCTGCCAGCTGTCCGCAACAGCCGCCATCTGTTCCAGCTCCAGCGCCGCACCGGGCTTCAGATGCAGGCTGGCCTGCAGCCCGCTAGCGGTGATCACCGCGGTCTGGTCGTAGTAGGACAGACGCTGCGCTGTCGCCGGGAAATGCAGCTCCAGATGGCCGGGCCACGCGGCCGGACTGTCCAGCTCCAGCCAATCCGCCCGCCAGGCTGTGCCGCTGTGCGGATCCGCCAGCGCCGGGCGGCTGATCCGGGTCTGGTGGCGGAGCGGATAGCCTTGGGTTTCCAGTCCGGCATGTTCTGCCTGCCAGCCGCGGTTTTTCTGTACTTCGAACCAGGCGGCAATGCCTCGCTTCAGCCCCCAGGCCGCCGCCGCCCAATACAGGCTCCACAGCAGAAGGGCCGCAATCAGCAGTTTTGCCAGGCGCATCGGATAGCCTCTTTTGTCCGGACCAGGATTGCTGTTTATAGGGAGGGCACGGAAAGGGCCAGACGACATGACAATGTGGGTATTCGGATACGGATCACTTCTTTGGAACCCCGGTTTCCCGGTGGCCCGGCGCGAGGTCGCGGTGCTGCACGGTTATGCCCGCTCCTTTTGCATGTCCTCGATCCACCATCGCGGCAGCGAGGAGAAGCCGGGCCTGGTGCTGGCGCTGGATGCGGTCGCGGACGCCCACTGCAAGGGCATTGCCCTGGCGGTCGAGGCCGGCCACGAGGAACAGACCCTGGCAGAGCTGCGCGAGCGCGAGCTGATCTCTTCGGCTTATCTGGAGCGCGACCTGGAAGTCGAACTGGCGGATGGCTCCATGGTTACCGCGGTTACCTACGTGATCGACCCGCATCATGTGCAGTACTGCGGCGGGCTCAGCCTTGAGGAGCAGGCGCAGATCATCGCCCATGCCGTGGGCGGCCGCGGTCCCAACACCGAATACCTATACAACACCGCCGAACATCTGGCCGAGATCGGCCTGCATGACAATGACTTGGACTGGCTGGCGGGCCGGGTGCGGGAAATCACCGCATAAAGCCTTGGCGCTTTTGACACTTTGCTTATAGGCTGCGGGGCAACACGAGCAGTCAAAAGTGTCAGGAGCCAGGCAATATGGCGCAGCCAGACCGCAAGACCCGGCCGCAATTCTCCCAGCCGGTGCGGCAGATCATCATGATGCTGATCGCGCTGGGGCTTTCGGGGTTTGGCGCCTTTGTGGCGCTGCCGCGGGTGCTGCCGGTATTCCAGGCCAATCCGTGGCTCAACGGCTTCATCGTCTTTGTTTTCGTGATCGGGGTGCTGGCCTGCTTCTGGCAGGTTCTGCAGCTCATTGGCTCGGTGCGCTGGATCGAACGCTTCGCCGGCGGCGACAATCAGGAGCACCGCCGCCCGCCGTCGATACTGGCACCTCTGGCCTCGCTTCTGGGATCTCGCAGCGCCCGGATGCAGCTGGGCTCTGCCTCCACCCGCTCCATACTGGACTCGGTGGCCAGCCGTATTGACGAAGACCGCGAAATTACCCGCTACATCGTCAACCTGCTGATTTTCCTGGGCCTTCTCGGCACGTTCTACGGGCTGGCCACAACGGTCCCTGCCGTTGTCGACACCATCCGCAGCCTTGCGCCGCAGGAAGGTGAAGAGGGTCTGTCGGTCTTCAACCGCCTGATGACAGGCCTTGAGGCACAGCTGGGCGGCATGGGCGTGGCCTTCGCCTCCTCGCTTCTGGGCCTTGCGGGGTCGCTGATCGTCGGCCTGTTGGAGCTGTTTGCGGGCCACGGCCAGAACCGCTTTTATCGCGAGCTGGAGGAATGGCTTTCCTCCATCACCCGCGTCAGCTTCTCCTCGGGCGAGGAGGGCACGGGTGACAGTGGCGTGGTTTCCCAGGTGCTCGACACCATGGCCGAGCAGATGGAGATGCTGCAGGAAATGTTTGTCGAGACCGCCGAAGGCCGCGCGGCGGTGGACCAGCGGCTGACAGAGCTGGTGGAAACCATCCAGGAGATGAACCGCCGCCAGGATCAGACCGGCACCATCACCGCGGCGCTGGACCGGGTTGCTGTGGGGCAGGAGGCTCTGACCGAGATCCTGCGCGCGCAGGGAGAGCACGGCGGTATCGACGCCGAAAGCCGGATGCGGCTGCGCTCGATCGACGTGCAAATGCTGCGCATCCTCGAAGAAATCTCCGCAGGCCGCCAGGAAAGCCTGGCCGAACTGCGCAAGGATATCGACCTGATGATCAAGGCCTTCGCGCGCCCGCGCGGACTGTCCCGCGGCGGTCTGCCGGACCGGGGCCCGGGGGAATAAAGTATGGCCCTTTCCCGGCGTACAGGACAACGGTTCCAGGCCTCGATCTGGCCCGGGTTCGTCGATGCAATGACCGGGCTGCTGCTGGTTTTGATGTTCGTGCTGACCATCTTCATGGTGGTGCAATTCGTGCTGCGCGAAACCATCACCGGACAGGAAAGCCAGCTGGATGAACTGTCCGCAGAAGTCAGCGCACTGGCCTCAGCGCTGGGGCTGGAGGAACGCGAGAACAGCCGCCTGAACGCCCGGCTGGGGGCGCTGACTTCGACCCTCAACACGGCCGAACAGGATCTGGCGCAGGCCCGCAGCCTGATCACCTCGCTGACGGCTGAACGCGACCGCCAGGCCGGCGAGCTGGCAGAGGCTGCCAGTCGCATCACCAGTTTCGAGGCCCAGGTCGCCGCCCTGATCGCCAGCCGCGACGCCGCCCAGGCGCGGGTCGCGGATCTGAGTGCGGAACGCGAAACCCTGGAGGCCGCTCGCGCCGCGCTGCTGAGCGAACAGGAAGCCCTGAACCTCGCACTTGCCCAGGCCCGCGGTGAGATTGATGCCCAGGCAGAGGCGGCCCGGCTGGCAGCAGCCGAGCGCGAGGCGATGGAAGCACTGATCGCCAGCCTGGAGACGGAAGAGGCTGCGAAAACCGAGGAAATCGCTGGGCTTCAAGAACAGTTGAGCGCCGAGGAATCCGCCCGCTTGGTCGAGGCCGCCGCTGCCGAAGCCCTGCGCAAAAAACTGCAGTCGGCGGATGCGGAACTGACCGCCATGACCCTGGCGCTGGAGGCGCAGCGGCAGCAGGCGGAGGACACCCTGACCCTGCTGGCCGCCGCTGAGGCTGCAAAAAAACAGCTGGACGCCCAGCTCTCTGAGCTGGAGGCTGCCCGGGCAGGCTCCGACGCCGAGGCCGGACGGCTGGCTGCCGAGCTCGCCGAGGCCAGGGCGGCCCTAACCGCAGCGGAAACGCAGGCCGAAGACCTGGACGTCCTGCGCCAGCGGCTGCTCGCTGCGGTGGCTGCGCAGGAAACCGCAGAAGCCAGCGCCGCTGAGCAGCTGACCCAGGCCGAAGAACGCGCCGCTTTGCTGGCGCAAGCGCGCGACGCGCTGTCACAAGAACAGGCGGTGTCAGAGGAGGCCCGCCGCGAAACTGCGCTGCTCAATCAGCAGGTCGCGGCCCTGCGTGAACAGCTCGGCGGATTGCAGGCCATTCTGGACGACTACCAGGCCCGCGACGCGGCGCAGCAGGTGCAGCTGCAGAACCTGGGCCAGGACCTGAACGCGGCCCTTGCCCGCGCCGCATCCGAGGAACGCAAGCGCCGGCTGCTGGAAGAGCAGGAGCGCAAGCGGCTGGAGGCCGAAGCTGAGGCGCTCACTGCCAAGGCGCAGGACCTGGAGCGCTACCGCTCAGAATTCTTCGGGCGCCTGCGCGACCTTCTGGGCACCCAAGAGGGCGTGCGCATCCAGGGCGACCGTTTCGTCTTTGCCTCCGAGGTGCTGTTCCAGCCGGGCAGCGCGACCCTGTCGCCGGAGGGACGGGTGGAAATTGCCAAGGTGGTGTCGATCCTGCAAAGCGTGGTGACGGCGATCCCGCCGGAAATCAACTGGATCATCCGGGTCGACGGGCACACCGACAATACGCCCTTGGGGGTGCATCCGAAATTTGCCGACAACTGGGAGCTCAGCCAGGGCAGGGCGCTGTCTGTCGTGCGCTACATGGTTGAGGCGCTGGGCGTGCCGCCCTCGCGGCTGGCGGCCAATGGTTTCGGGGAGTACCAGCCGGTGAACCCGGCAGACACGCCGGAGGCGCGTGCGCAAAACCGCCGGATCGAGCTGAAATTCACTGAAAAATGAACCGGGTAACCACTCCGGATAGCCGTGCCAGATGACCACACGGTCTGGCTGCTGGCAGCCGGCGCCGGCCTGTCCGTCGGCCACAGCAAGGTGCAACCCGCTTCACTAATGGAGACAAGCTACTAGTTACACGCGGGTTGCGGCCCCGCCGGGCAGCAGGGCTAGCTATAAACTATTGCGGATGCGGGCTTTATCAAATCCAGCAGGTGGAATTCCGGCGTCAGACCAAGCACCATATGCAGGCGCGGGAGGCTCCCGCCCGGCGCCAATCCGCCCTGCAAGGGCGGCTGCGCCCGTTGGGCGTGGCAGCCGCGCCGCGGCTGCAGGCCGGGTTTCCGGGCTGCGTTATTATTGGGCCGCGACAGTCATGCTGCGGGCGAAGCGGGCAATCTCCTGACCGTCCCGGAGCAGCCGGGCCACGCCGGTATAGCTGCCCGCAGGCCATTGCCCGCCGCGCAGGCGCCGCCCGGCGGCGCGGAACAACTGCGCCTGTGTCCGCTCCAGCGCTTCGCTGTGGGAGAGCAGCTCGCCGCCCGGCCCTGTTACGTTCAGTTCCAGCCGGTCGCCGGCCTGGCTGCCATAGGCATAGGCCCAGAACACCAGTGCAGGCGCATCCGCAGCCAGCGGCGCCTGATTGGCGGTGCCGGCCTGAATTGCGTCGAACTCCGGAACGGCAGTGGAAAAACCTGCTCCGATCAGCCCGCCGGGCTGGTAGGGCAGGGGATCGGCCCAAAGTGTGCGCGCTGCGGGGCTGCCGCAGGTGTCCAGTGCGCCCGGGGAAAACGGATCCACAACCGCACCGTCCTTGCGCACCGACAGATGCAGATGCGGGAACTGGGTCTTGCCCGATAGCCCGACCTCGCCCAGCACATCGCCGGCCTTCACCTTCTGGCCGTTCTCCACCAGAACCGAGCCGCGCTTCATGTGGCAGTACTGGGTCTCCCAGCCGCCGCCATGGCGCAGCACCACGCCGTTGCCGCATTCCTTGCCGTCGATGCTGTCTGCATTGCCCGCTGTGGCATACTGGTCCGCCATTGTATTGCGGGTGCCCAGCACAACCCCGTCCGCTGCGGCACGCACCTGCACGCCTGCCTGCATGTCCGACAGGTAGGGCAGGGCGATATCGGTGCCCTTGTGCCCGTCATAGCTGAGCGTGCCGCAGGTGAAATCCGTGGCCCCCTTGCCGGGGTCGCGGTCCACGAACTGCTGGATGCGGCAGTTCTCGCCCAGTGTGCAATCCAGCGGAAACTGCAAACGGAAATCGCCCGCCGCGGCTGGCGCGGCGAGCGATAGAACTGTCATCAGCGCTGCAAGGCGCATCAGTCCGCGGTCAGAAGCGGCGGCTTGTCGCCGGAGATCCGCGGCTTGCTCGGGCCTTCCAGACGCAGGTCCAGCTTGCCGTCCTTGATGCCGACCTGGACCACGCCGCCCTTGGTCAGCTTGCCGAAAAGCAGCTCCTCGGCCAGCGGCTTCTTGATGTGCTCCTGAATGACCCGGCCCAGCGGACGTGCGCCCATGCGGTCGTCATAGCCTTTCTCGGCCAGCCACTCGGCTGCCTTGCGGGTCAGCTCGATAGAGACATTGCGGTCCATCAGCTGCGCCTCCAGCTGCAGGACGAACTTCTCGACCACCTGCAGGATCACCTCTTTGCCCAGCGGCGCGAAGGAGATCACCGCATCCAGGCGGTTGCGGAACTCCGGCGTGAAGGTGCGCTCGATGGCGGCGGTGTCCTCGCCCTCGCGGCGGTCGCGGCCAAAGCCGATGGCGGATTTCGCCTGCTCGGCTGCCCCTGCGTTGGAGGTCATGATCAGGATCACGTTGCGGAAATTGACGGTGCGGCCGTTGTGGTCGGTCAACTGGCCGTTGTCCATCACCTGCAGCAGGATGTTGTAGACATCCGGGTGCGCCTTCTCGATCTCGTCCAGCAGCAGCACGCAGTGCGGATGCTGGTCGACACCGTCGGTCAGCAGGCCGCCCTGATCAAAGCCGACATAGCCCGGAGGCGCGCCGATCAGGCGGGAGACCGCATGTTTCTCCATGTATTCCGACATGTCGAAGCGCAGCAGCTCGACGCCCAGCTGATCCGCCAGCTGTTTCGCGACCTCGGTCTTGCCGACGCCGGTGGGGCCTGCAAACAGGTAGTTGCCGATTGGCTTTTCCGGTTCGCGCAGCCCGGCACGGGCCAGCTTGATGGCGCTCGACAGGGCAGTGATCGCATCGTCCTGGCCGAAGACCACGCGTTTCAGCGACTTCTCCAGATCCTTCAGCACCTCGGCATCGTCCTTGGAGACGTTCTTGGGCGGGATGCGGGCGATCTTTGCCACAACAGCCTCGATCTCCTTGACGCCGATGGTCTTGCGGCGCTTGCTCTCGATGATCAGATGCTGCGCCGCGCCGGCCTCGTCGATGACGTCGATCGCCTTGTCCGGCAGCTTGCGGTCATTGATATAGCGCGCCGAGAGCTCCACCGCGGTCTTAATCGCGTCAGAGGTGAACTTGATGCCGTGATGCTCCTCGAAATAGGGTTTGAGCCCCTTCAGGATCTCGATGGAATCTTCCACTGTCGGCTCGTTCACGTCGATTTTCTGGAACCGGCGGCTCAGCGCGCGGTCCTTCTCGAAATGCTGGCGGAACTCCTTGTAGGTGGTGGAGCCCATGGTGCGCAGCTTGCCGCCTTGCAGCGCAGGTTTCAGCAGGTTGGACGCATCCATCGCGCCGCCGGAGGTGGCGCCGGCACCGATCACGGTGTGGATTTCGTCGATGAACAGCACCGCATCCGGATGCTCCTCCAGTTCGGAAACCACGGCCTTCAGCCGTTCCTCGAAATCGCCGCGGTAACGGGTGCCCGCCAGCAAAGCGCCCATGTCGAGCGAGTAGATGGTGGTTTCGGACAGGATCTCCGGTGTCTCGCCGGACACGATGCGGCGCGCCAGGCCCTCGGCGATGGCGGTCTTGCCGACACCGGGGTCGCCCACCAGCAGCGGGTTGTTCTTGCGGCGGCGGCACAGCACCTGGATGCAGCGCTCCACCTCATGGTCGCGGCCGATCAGCGGGTCGATGTCGCCGTCACGGGATTTCGCGTTCAGATCGACGCAGTATTTCGCCAGTGCCGACTCTTTCTTCTCGCCCTCGGGCGCCGCGGTCAGGTTGTCTTCTTCCTGCTCGGTCGCGCCGGTCACCGGACGGGATTCCCCGTAGGCCGGGTCCTTGGCGACACCATGGGCAATGAAGTTCACCGCGTCATAGCGGGTCATCTCCTGATCTTGCAGGAAATAGGCGGCATCGCTCTCGCGCTCGGCAAAGATGGCGACCAGCACATTCGCCCCCGTTACCTCAGTCCGCCCCGAACTCTGGACGTGGATTGCGGCGCGCTGGATGACGCGCTGGAAGGCCGCGGTCGGCACCGCCTCCGATCCGTCGATATCGGTCACAAGGTTGGCAAGATCCTCATCCACGAACTCGACCAGCGATGATCGCAATTCCGAGAGGTCGACACTGCAGGCGCGCATCACGCGGGCCGCGTCGGGCTCATCGATCAGGGCCAGAAGCAGATGTTCCAGGGTTGCGAATTCATGACGGCGTTCATTCGCCAGCGCCAGCGCTGCGTGAATGGCCTGTTCCAGGGTGCTCGAGAATGAAGGCACGGGCGTGCTCCTCTGATCTTGGGTTGGCCGGTGGGGCGGTATTAACCAACCCCTCAGTTCAACCATGTGCTTATAAGGTTAGAGTTTGGTTGATAGAGCGCCGGCTTCAAGGTCTTTTCTTCATTTTGGGGTCACAATTATTTTCTCCCTGTTGCGCCCCGATACACTTGATTGGCTCAGAAATTGTCTTTGCGCTTGCGGATTTCAGCAAAAACCTCTGCATCTTCAGCGTCTTGCATGCCCAGATTGGCTCTCACGGCACTGTCGCCGGCACGCAGGAACGGATTGGTGTCAAGTTCCAATTGCAGGGAGGACGGCACCGTGGGGGTATCGTTTTCCCGGGCCTTTGCGATATCGCTCACCCGTGCCTGCAACGCCGGGTTGCCGGGGTCCACGGTGACCGCAAAGGCACCGTTAGTTTGGGTGTACTCATGTCCTGAATAAACCATAGTTTGCGGCGGCAGCGCGGCAAGTTTCGAGAGGCTTGCCCACATCTGCTGCGGCGTGCCTTCAAACAGCCGCCCGCATCCCAGTGCCATCAGGCTGTCGGCGGTGAAAACCGCCTCGGCGCCGGGCATGTAAAAGGCGATATGGCCGACCGTGTGGCCGGATACATCCATCACCTGCACCTCCTCGCCTAGCAGGGTGAACGTGCTGCCGTCCTCCAGTGCCAGGTCCAGCTCTGGCAGCCGGTGCGCATCGGTGGCCGCCCCAATGATTTTGGCATTAAATTCCATCTGGAGTTTGGCTGCACCATCGACGTGGTCCCAGTGGTGATGGGTCAGCAGTATCCAGTCCAGCTTCCAGCCGCGCTCAGACAGGGCGGCCTTGATGGCGCCTGCCTCAGGCGCATCCACCAGCGCGGTCTCACCCGAGGCCGGATTATGGATCAAAAAGGCATAGTTATCCGACAGACAGGGCAGGGTGATGATCTCAAGAGGCATGGTCATTCGCCTTTACATTGCTAAACTGCGCCCAGATTGGCCGAAGCAGCAGGCGCCCGCAATGCATCTTGATGTTCAGGATCTCAGGAACTTCTACTACCGCAGCACCCTGGGGCGTGCGGCGCAGGCCTCAATCCGCGGCCGCCTGCTGGAGCTGTGGCCGGAGGCAGAGGGTTTGACCGTGGCGGGCTTCGGCTTTGCCGCGCCGCTGTTGCGCCCCTACCTGCCGGAAGCGCGCCGGGTGATGGCGCTGATGCCGGGGCCGCAGGGGGTGATGCAATGGCCTGCAGGCCTGCCAAACGTCTCGGTCCTGTGCGAGGAGACCAGCTGGCCCATCGACACCGGCCGGGCCGACCGGCTGGTGGTGATGCACGGTCTGGAGACCTCGGAGCGGCCCAGCAAGCTCCTGGAGGAGTGCTGGCGGGCGCTGGGCCCGGGCGGGCGCGCGATTTTCATTGTGCCGAACCGGGCCGGCCTCTGGGCACGCTCCGATCTGACGCCCTTCGGCTATGGCCGCCCCTACACGCTGCGCCAGCTGGAGGGGCAGCTGCGGCAGCATCAGTTCGCCATCGAGCAGCACACCGCCGCGCTTTACCGGCTGCCCAGCCACAAGCGGTTCTGGCTGAAATCCGGCGCCATGCTGGAAAAGATGGGCCGCAAGCTGCCCGCGATGCTGGCAGGCGGCGTGTTCATGGTCGAGGTCAGCAAGCAGACCTATCCGCAGAAAGGCCACATGACCCGCACCAAGACCCCCAGCCGCATCCGGGTGCTGGAAGGGCTCTCCAACCCGATGCCGGAACCGGTGTGAGACCGCTGCCTTTGCCTTGAGGCGGACCGCGGTACGACTGCCGGTGCGGCTGCCGTCAGGTTGTGTCGATTGTGATCTGAGGGGCAAAGCTCAGACCGCTTAGGAGGACGGGCGGATTGGTGATGTTGTCGTATTCGTAGACTGTTCCGCCGTCATGCGAGTAATCCACCCAGCCGCTCTGGCCCAGGTACAACTCGGCCAGCGGCACCATGCCCCGCTCCAGCCAGCTGGTATCGTAGTTGGAAACAAGGTCTTCCTCTGAGTATTCGACGCCTTCCGGGACGTAGACCAGCTCAAGCGCGTGATCTTCTCCGCTGGAACAGCAGGCGTCAGCCGGATAATACTGGCTGATGTAGTAGACCGGCAGAATCGTTCCGCCGCTGCCTTCAGGAAATTCGATTTCGAGCGTGTCCTCTTCATCCATTCGAAAGGAACCGCGCACGCCTGAACGCTCAAAGACCTCTTCCGGCTGACCGGGGGTGTAGATCAGCCGCACGGTGTCGGCGCTGTCCGCCCCGTCTTCCGTTTCCTCGTCGATGGTATTGATGCTTTGGCCAAGCCCCGTGACCACAGTGTCCGCGCCGCCGCTGCCGAGACGGATCAGGAATTCGCTGGTGGTGTCCGCATCTATGTAGACGGTCTCGTCCTCTTCCGTGCCTTCAAACACTCTCGCGCCAAATTCTTCTTCGAGGGTCTCAGGATCGATCCGCTCAGGTTCTGCGTCACCGGTGGCAACGGTCAATCCGTCTTCTTCCGTCAAGCTGTCTTCTTCGGCCGGCGGTGTGCTGCTTTCCTTCGGCTGTTCGGCTTCCTCTTCCTCATCGTTAGCGTCGATTACTGCTGCTGCAACGGCGAGGCCGGCAGTCGCGAGCATAATTGCTGCAAGCATGTTGTGCCTTCCGGTTGAAACTAGGTGTCAAATAACCGCGATACTTGCAGGGTGGTAAGTTCTTGTCCAGTCCCCGGCCCCTTGGGGGGCGGCCAGGCTGTGTACCCGGGGCGGGCGCCGCTCTTTTTCGATTCCCTGAAACTGTCCTCCGGCGCTCTGAACCGCCCGGACAGGCGGTGCGAGAGGTATATGTGACGTTTTTTGCCGCAAATGCCGCTTTCCGGAATCGCCAAATCCTGTAGTTCAGCCGCACTTTTTTAAAAATCATCTGTGGTCAAAGGGCCGCACTTGCCGCAAGTCATTGAAAGTAAATGAAACATGCTTTTTCCTGTTACCGTTATAGGCAGTTGATAGGTCGCATCCGCTCTGCTAGACCCACGCTGATTTCAACGCCCCGCTGCCAAGGGGGATGTCTCACGCCCCCGGACGCCTCCTGATCGCCAGGTGCGCCAACCGGGGCCAAAAACATATCGGAAGGGTGGACGTGTCCGAACCAGCTTCGATTTCTGCAGGCATTGCCGCGCGCTATGCCACGGCGGTGTTCGACATCGCGGAAGAGAACAAGGCGCTCGACAGCCTTGAAACCAGCATCAATGACCTGGCAGCCGCCCTGGCTGACAGCGAAGAGCTCAACAGCCTGATTCATTCGCCGCTCGTGTCGCGCGAAGAGCAGGGTGCCGCTATTGCCGCGGTGGCAGACAAGATGGGCCTGGACCCCGTGCTGCGCAACACTCTGGCCCTGATGGCCGACAAGCGCCGCCTGTTTGTGCTGCCCGCGCTGATCGAGGCGCTGCGCGCCCGCCTGGCTGACGCCCGCGGTGAAGTGACCGCCGAAGTGGTCTCCGCTAAGGCGCTGACCAAGACCCAAAGCGAAAAGCTGGCCAAGACCCTGGCCGAGCGCGTGGGCAAGAAAGTTACCATCAATGCTTCCGTCGATGCCTCCATCATCGGCGGTCTTGTCGTTAAAGTGGGCTCGAAGATGATCGACAGCTCGATCCGCTCCAAGCTCAACTCCCTACAGAATGCAATGAAAGAGGTCGGATAAATGGGTATCCAAGCAGCAGAGATTTCTGCGATCCTGAAAGACCAGATCAAGAATTTTGGTCAAGAAGCCGAAGTGGCAGAAATCGGCCGCGTGCTGTCCGTCGGTGACGGTATTGCCCGCGTTTACGGCCTCGACAACGTCCAGGCCGGCGAAATGGTCGAATTCCCGGGCGGCATCATGGGCATGGCGCTGAACCTCGAAGCCGACAACGTCGGTATCGTGATCTTCGGCTCCGACCGCGACATTAAAGAAGGCGACACCGTCAAGCGCACCAACGCGATTGTGGACGTTCCGGTCGGCAACGGCCTGCTGGGCCGCGTTGTTGACGGCCTGGGCAACCCGCTGGACGGCAAGGGCCCGATCGAAGACGTCACCCGCGGCGTTGCCGACGTGAAGGCACCGGGCATCATCCCGCGTAAGTCGGTGCATGAGCCGATGGCAACCGGCCTGAAATCGGTTGACGCGATGATCCCGATCGGCCGTGGCCAGCGCGAGCTGATCATCGGCGACCGTCAGACCGGCAAGACCGCCGTTGCTCTGGACGCGATGCTGAACCAGAAATCCTACAACGACGCCGCAGGCGACGACGAGAGCAAGAAGCTGTACTGCGTTTACGTCGCGGTTGGCCAGAAGCGCTCCACCGTGGCTCAGCTGGTGAAGAAACTGGAAGAGTCCGGCGCGATGGAATACTCCATCGTTGTGGCCGCAACCGCGTCCGACCCGGCACCGCTGCAGTTCCTGGCGCCCTACGCCGCAACCGCGATGGCGGAATTCTTCCGCGACAACGGCCGCCACGCGCTGATCATCTATGATGACCTGTCCAAACAGGCGGTTGCCTACCGTCAGATGTCGCTGCTGCTGCGCCGTCCGCCGGGACGTGAAGCCTATCCGGGCGACGTTTTCTACCTGCACTCCCGCCTGCTGGAGCGTTCGGCAAAGCTGAACGAGGACTTCGGTGCCGGCTCGCTGACCGCGCTGCCGATCATCGAAACCCAGGGCGGCGACGTGTCCGCGTTTATTCCGACCAACGTGATCTCGATCACCGACGGCCAGATCTTCCTGGAAACCGAACTGTTCTACCAGGGCATCCGCCCCGCCGTGAACACCGGTCTGTCGGTTTCGCGCGTTGGCTCCTCGGCCCAGACCAAGGCGATGTCCTCGGTTGCAGGCCCGGTTAAACTGTCGCTGGCCCAGTACCGCGAAATGGCTGCCTTCGCGCAGTTCGGCTCCGATCTGGACGCCGCCACCCAGCAGCTGCTGGCCCGTGGCGCCCGTCTGACCGAGTTGATGAAGCAGGCGCAGTACTCGCCGCTGACCAACGCGGAAATCGTCTGCGTCATCTTCGCCGGCACCAACGGCTACCTCGACAAGGTCGACGTCAAGGACGTGGGCCGCTACGAGGCAGGCCTGCTGGCCCACATGCGCAGCAAAGGCAAAGACGTCCTGGACTGGATCACCAACGAAGATCCCAAGATCAAGGGCGACGCCGCTGACAAACTCAAGGCTGCGATCGACGAATACGCCGCCACCTTCGCATAAGGAGAGAGTCGGGACATGCCTTCTCTCAAAGACCTTAAAAACAGGATCGAGTCGGTCAAATCGACCCGCAAGATCACCAAAGCCATGCAAATGGTGGCCGCGGCGAAACTTCGCCGCGCCCAGGAAGCTGCCGAGGATTCCCGGCCCTACGCCAAGCGGTTCAACGCCGTGATGGCAGGGCTGGCGGCCTCGGTCGGCGGCAGCGACTCCGCGCCCAAGCTGCTCCGCGGCACCGGCTCGGACCAGGTTCACCTCCTGGTGGTCATGACCGCCGAACGCGGCCTCTGCGGCGGCTTCAACTCGAACATTGCCAAGCTCGCCCGCCAAAAGGCGGCCGAGCTGAAAGGCGCGGGCAAGACGGTCAAGATCCTGACCGTCGGCAAGAAGGGCCGCGATGCCCTGAAGCGCGACCTCGGCAGTGATTTCGTCGGCCATGTGGACCTCAGCGAAGTCAAGCGCATCGGCTATGCCAACGCGCAGACGATCGCCAAGGACATCCTGACCCGGTTCGACGCTGGTGAATTCGACGTTGCCACGATCTTCTACTCGGAGTTCGTCAACGTCGTGACCCAGATCCCGACCGCGCAGCAGATCATCCCGGCTTCGTTTGAGGCCGAGGAAGGTGAAAGCTCTGGCGCCGTCTACGACTACGAGCCCGGCGAAGAGCAGATCCTGGCGGACCTGCTGCCGCGCGGCGTGGCGACCCAGATCTTCTCTGGCCTGCTGGAAAACGGCGCATCCGAACAGGGTGCCCGGATGAGCGCGATGGACAACGCGACCCGCAACGCGGGCGAGATGATCGACAAGCTGACCATCGAGTTCAACCGTTCCCGTCAGGCCGTGATCACCAACGAGCTGATTGAAATCATTTCGGGCGCTGAGGCGCTCTAAGAGACAACCGGAGACCAACAAATGGCACAAGCAAAAGGCAAGGTGACTCAGATCATCGGCGCCGTTGTGGACGTCCAGTTCGACGACCACCTGCCCGCAATTCTGAACGCACTGCACACCGAAAACGACGGCAAAACCCTGGTTCTGGAAGTTGCCCAGCACCTCGGCGAAAACACCGTCCGCACCATCGCAATGGACGCAACCGAGGGCCTGGTCCGCGGTCAGGCCGTGTCCGACACCGGCGCGCCGATCTCGATCCCGGTCGGCAACGCCACCCTGGGCCGCATCCTGAACGTTGTGGGTGAGCCGGTGGACGAAAAGGGCCCGGWGAACGCATCCGAGACCCGCGCGATCCACCAGCCGGCACCGGAATTCAACGACCAGTCCACCGAGTCCGAAGTCCTGGTGACCGGCATCAAGGTGATCGACCTGCTGGCACCCTACGCCAAAGGCGGCAAGATCGGCCTGTTCGGCGGCGCCGGCGTGGGCAAGACCGTTCTCATCATGGAACTGATCAACAACATCGCAAAAGTGCACTCGGGCTTCTCCGTGTTCGCGGGTGTTGGCGAACGGACCCGTGAAGGCAACGACCTGTACTGGGAAATGATCGAATCCAACGTGATCAAGCCGGACAACCTGGAAGAATCCCAGGTGGCCCTGGTTTACGGCCAGATGAACGAGCCTCCGGGAGCCCGTGCCCGTGTTGCGCTGACCGGCCTGACCCTGGCCGAACAGTTCCGCGACCAGTCCGGCACCGACGTTCTGTTCTTCGTGGACAACATCTTCCGCTTCACCCAGGCCGGTTCTGAGGTGTCCGCTCTGCTCGGCCGTATTCCTTCGGCTGTGGGCTACCAGCCGACCCTGGCCACCGACATGGGCGCGATGCAGGAACGCATCACCTCCACCAAGAACGGCTCGATCACCTCGATCCAGGCCGTCTACGTTCCCGCGGACGACCTTACCGACCCGGCACCGGCAACCACCTTTGCCCACCTGGACGCGACCACCGTTCTCAACCGTGCGATCTCCGAGCTCGGCATCTACCCCGCTGTGGACCCGCTCGACTCCTCGTCGCGCCTGATGGACCCGCAGATCGTTGGCGAAGAGCACTACAAAGTGGCTTCCGACGTTCAGCAGATCCTCCAGCGCTACAAGTCGCTGCAGGACATCATCGCCATCCTCGGCATGGACGAACTGTCGGAAGAGGACAAGCTGACCGTTGCGCGCGCGCGTAAGATCCAGCGTTTCCTGTCCCAGCCGTTCGACGTTGCGAAGGTGTTCACCGGCTCTGACGGTGTGCAGGTTCCGCTGGAAGACACCATCTCGTCCTTCAAGGCCGTTGTGGCCGGCGAATACGATCACCTGCCCGAAGGCGCCTTCTACATGGTTGGCGGCATCGACGAAGTGCTCGCCAAAGCCGAGAAGATGGCTGCGGAAGCCGCCTAAGAACGGATTTTCCCCCGCACCCCGCGGTGCGGGGGGACCCTGAAAGGAGGCCCCAATGGCACAAACGATGCAATTCGACCTCGTCAGCCCCGAGCGCGCCCTGGCGTCGCTGCAGGCCAGCGCGGTTCAGATCCCCGGCGCCGAGGGCGACATGACGGCGATGCCTCAGCACGCGCCGACCATCACAACCCTGCGCCCCGGCGTGCTGAAGGTCGAAAGCCCCGAAGGCAACTCGGAGTATCTGGTGACCGGCGGTTTTGCTGAAATCGCAGGCGACAGCCTGTCGGTTCTGGCCGAACGCGCGATCCCGATGGCCGAGATGACCCGCGATCAGATGAACACCCTGATCGAGGAAGCCCGCGAGATGTACAAGACCGCGAAAGAGGAAGACCAGCCGCACGGGTTGGTCGAGGACGCAGCCAAGCTGCTCGCCGACATGGAAGCCCTGGGCACCCATATGTCCCTCTGATCCAAACGCGGATTGGACGATTTAGAGACCGGCTCCCTTTGGGGGCCGGTTTTTTTGTTGGGGGCAGGCGAGGCGCGAAGAAGGGCAGGGGCGGTCGGCTGACATTTGCAGGGCGGCCTAGTTTCATACCTTGCTAATATGAGCTGAGAGCCTTTAGGCAATTGGCGTGAGAAAACCGTCGTTGGCGACAGCAGGTGCTGAATGGATCAACTGCGCTCCCTCTTACTCGCTTAGGTGCTCTTCCAGAAAGCCGATGATCCGGTCGCTCAAGGCACTTCGCGTGCCGTCGTCGGCCAGCGATACTGCGCCATGCGGGTAAAAGTGGGCAAAACCCGGAACCCACGCCAACTGGTAATCGACGCCCGCGTCTTTCATAAGGTTTATGATGCCCGGCAACTGCCCCAGCTGCGTATGCTCATCAAACTGTGAGTACACCAGCAGCGCAGGCGGCAGGTTGCCAAACTGAGCAACGGCAGCATGCTCAAACAGAACGTCCGTTCCGGAAAGCGGAAACACTGCCGCCAATGGTGTTTGCAAACCGAAGGCGACATTCATTGTGATCCCGCCGCCGGCTGAATGACCGCCCATCGCAATCCGAGAAGGCTCAACTCCAAACCGATCAGCATTCTTTACGGCATTGTTGCAGAACTCTCTCGTTGGAGGATTCACAACACGAATCCATGGGGTTAGACGGATGTCATGAGCAAGCCCAAGCCCGCCCGCTACCGCACGACGAACTGGTCCGCCTACAACGCTGCGCTCCGCAAGCGCGGGTCTTTGCTGATCTGGCTGGACAAGGAGATGGCCTGGTACGCGCCGCATGAGGGCCGCCCTGGGCGCCCGCCGGTGTTCTCGAATGCGGCGATCCAGTTCTGCTTAT
>NZ_LYUZ01000111.1 GCF_001679925.1 Leisingera sp. JC1
CCCGCATCTTTCGTGCTCATGGCCTGTGCAGCGAACGGCAGTTGCTGCGATTGCATCCGCTCTGTGTTCTTCAGCTCGCATGCCGTTCGCACGTAATGTGATCCGGGGCGGATGATTGCAATCCCGTCGCACATAATCTGATCTCATTCGCAGATAATGTGAGTTTGGCACCCTGGATAGCGTCAAATAATTCGCGCGAGAATCCGGGATGTTTGCAATCCGAGCGCCGGATAAATGCAATTCACTACATGTAGCGCCTGTTTTCAGAAAGTCGCGCCTTCCCAGAAAACCAGTGTTGCGTGTCATAAGTTTTCTCTTTCTTTCAGCCTTGCGGGGGGCTTTACGCTTGATGCGTAGGGCCCGGCCCGAGCAGAGACGGCGCCCTAGCCGGTATTAGATCAGACTGCGTGCCAGAACTGGTAGAGCAGGCCCACGGCAAAGGCACCGGAGAGCGACAGGCCGAGGTAAAGGGCAAAGACCTTGGGTTTTGCCAGGGCCCAAACGGCCATGGCGGCAGGTATCGAGGTGACGCCACCGGCAACCAGGAAGGCAAGGCCAGCTCCGGGTGCCATGCCTTGCTCGATCAGACCACCGACCAGCGGCAGAGCGGCATAGCCATTCAGATAGGCAGGAACACCGACCAGCGTTGCGGTGACAATCGGCAGCAGGCCTTCACCGCCCAGCGTCGAGGTCACGGTCTCTGCCGGAACCCAGGCCAGCATCAGGCTTTCCAGGATGAAGGCCAGCAGCAGCCATTTGGCCAGAAACAGGGTTGTGGTCCAGCCGGTCGTGGCGAATTTTGCCCGGCGCTCCGACTCGTGCCAGAATTTCCAGACCACCGGCTTTGGCGCACGCATTTTCGAGCCGCCGCAGCCGCCGTTGCCGACACCGTCGCGCAGCGGGTCCTGCAGGGCGCCGCCGTGGCTCAGCAGATGGACTGTGATGCCGCCGAACAGACCCAAGCCAACGGCCGCAAGGGTTTTGGCGACTGCGAACTCGACACCCAGCACGCCGGCGGTCAGGAAGAACATTGACGGATCCATGATCGGCGAGGCCAGCCAGAACGCCATAACGGCGGACAGCGGCACACCCATAGACAAAAGCGCCGCAATCAGCGGGATCACTCCGCAGGAGCAGAACGGTGACAGTCCGCCAGCCAGTGCCCCAAGGGCGATCATCAGGAGCGGCGAGCCGGTAAAGGCCTTTGCCACCAGATTGTCCGCACCGGTTGCTCCGGCCCATGCTGCGACGGCAATGGAAAACAGCAGGTATGGCGCCGTATGGGCGAGGGCCGCACCCGCGAAGGTTGCGCTGCCTGCAGATTGCGCCGGATCGAACAGGGCCAGCAACAGAAGGATGGCCGCGGAGGCCGCCCAGACGCGCTGGTTCTTAGCGAACTGCCAGACGGCGTTGCCGGGCCTTGGGGTGTTTTCGGTTGTGCTAGTCATTTCTAAACCACCAGTTTTGTAGTTTCTTTTAATCCAAGAAAAGGCCGCCTGCGTCTCAAGCGGTCTCCTCCTTTGCCGTCAGAGTCACACCCGCGCAGCATTCCGACGTCAGAAAGTTCACGACAGACAGCATGACGGGATAGTCGACCCGGTTGAACACTTCGCGCCCGCGCTTTTCCTGCACCACTAGCCTCGCATCGACCAGCGTTGAAAGGTGATGTGCAAGGGTGGAGGCCGCCAAGCCCAGATGTTCGGCGATGTCGCCGACCCGCAGCCCGTCCTCCCCGGCTTTCACAAGCAGACGGAAGATGGCCAGGCGGGCGTCGTGACCGAGGGCGGCAAGAGCGCGTGCGTTAGAGCTCGAAATAGTCATCAGGAAAAAATAACTAAAAACCCGGTTTTGTCAATATGAGTCTGTGACATTCGCGCAGGCACTGAAGAGCAGCGGACCGGGCTTAGGTGAAAATGTGCAGGATTTCTGACTGCCTGTTAGGGTCTCCGAACCGGTCGTTCGCTTCAAGCGCACGATCCCGCACTCGTCAAATGTCGAAGCTGTGCGGCAAAGCCTTCGATTGCGGGCTGAAACATAAGGTTTCAAAGGTTGATGCCAGCGTTAGACCAAGTCGCACTATGATCTTTTGAAAAGCGGTTTTACGACTAACTCCTCTGTTTCGCTGTTTACAAATAAAAATATTCATTTTATTGATTTTGTATGGGCGGATATGAACTCTCACGACGCACTTTCTTGTATAACGCCGCGTGTTTTGCGGCACTTGGAGCTCAGACCAATGCGGTGCGGGCAGAGTTGCAACTCGGCCCATCAGCCCGGATTGCAACCTTGTCGGACGGGCATCTGACCTTGCCACCCGAGATGGTCTTCGGTTCCATGCCGAAAGACGAGCTTATACAGCTTTTGAACCGCAATCAGGTGGACGCGGCCAAGTACGAGCCAGAGTGCAACTTGGCACTCTACCGTGATGGTGAAAACACGGTGCTATTCGACGTGGGAGCCGGGCCAGATTTCATGCCGACATCCGGCAAGCTTCTGGAAACTATTGAAACAACCGGCCTGTCGCCCGAAGACGTGTCGCACGTGATCTTCACCCATGCGCACCCGGATCACGTCTGGGGCGTTTTGGATGACTTCGACGACCTGCTTTTCCCCAACGCGACACATCACTTTGGCCGTAAAGAGTGGGATTACTGGTGGAACCCTTCGACGGTGGATACGATAGGGGAAGATCGCGCTGCATTCGCTGTGGGCGCGAAGAGGCGGATGGCAGCCGTTGAGGATCAAGTCGCATTCTTTGATGACGGGCAAGAGATCCTTCCTGGTATTGCCGCCCGTGCAAGTTATGGGCACACACCTGGCCACATGGCGTTTGAAATTCGCAACGGAAGTGCATCCGTGATGCTGGTCGGTGACGCGTTGGGAAATCCGCACGTGGCTTTTGAACGGCCCGACTGGCACAGCGGTACGGATCAGGATCCTAAATCTGCCGCAGCAACCCGGAACTCGCTGTTGGATCAGATTTCCCACGAGCAAATGAAAATCATTGGTTTTCATCTGCCGAATGGTGGAATCGGCCGGGTCGAAAAGACTGGCTCTGCGTACAAATTCATTGGAGAACCATAATGATGCGATCGCTGGCTATTGCCTTGGCCTTGGCCGCACCAGCTTGGGCAAGCGAGGATATTGCAGACCAATACCCGCAAAGCGTTTTGTATTCCAAACCGGTCGAGTACATCCCTGGCGTCTACTCAGCCATTGGCGCAACTGCCCCGCCGACCTACGAAAATTCTGGTCACAACAACAACCTCAGTTTCATCGTAACCGGCGAGGGCGTGGTCGTCATAAATGGCGGCGCAGCCTATGTGCTGGCGCAAGCGCTTCACCGGGAAATTCAGGCAATCACTGATCAGCCAGTCAAGCTCGTCTTCAACGAGAATGGTCAGGGGCACGCGATGCTTGGCAACGCCTACTGGTCAGAGCTCGGCATTCCAATCATCGCCCATTCGGATGCGGCGGCTGAATTCGAGGAATACGGCCAGCAAATTCTGGAGGGAATGCAGCGGTACAATCAGGACAAGGCCGAAGGAACCTTCCTGGCTGGCCCGACCGAGACATTCGATAGTGAATACGTGGTCGAGATGGGCGAATTCCGGATTGAGGCGAGATACCTCGGGCCTGCCCACAGTCCCGGCGATATCTCGATCTGGTTGCCGAACCAAAGCTTGGTCATTGCGGGTGACATGGCGTTTCACGAGCGCATGCTGCCGATCTTTCAGGAGACCTATACGGCGGAATGGCTTGAAACCTGGGACAACGAGTTCGAGGCTTTAGGTGCCACGTATGTCATCCCCGGACACGGCCACCCGACGAACATGGATCAGGTACGCCGCTATACACGCGACTACCTGGTCTATCTGCGCGGTAAGATCCAAGAGCATATGGATGCGGGCGGCGATCTGGCTGAAGCGTACTATGTTGATCAATCTCCTTTTGCCCATCTGGACACGTTTGAGGAGCTGGCAACAAAAAATGCCGGGCGCGTTTTCGAACAGATGGAATTCGAGTAACTCAGGGATGCTGCGGAACCGGTATTCGCTTCAATAACCTATGCGTACTGATTGCCCCAACCCACATAAAGAAAACGGCGAGCCATGCGGTCAATGACAGGGCCGACCCTCCTGCAAGCCCTGCGCCCACAGCGCAACCTCCTGCCAGCATGGCCCCAAACCCCATGAGGACAGCTCCAACAAGGTAGCGTTCCATCGGAGTATCCGGGCCAAACCGTTCGATCCTCCACTCCCCTGCAACTATGGCTGCACCTGCGGCACCAATTGCTACGCCTGGAACAAGGCCGATACCGAAGGATAACACAACATTTCGCTCTGCAACCAACGCCATTAGTGTATCCGTAGCTGGTCCGGTAAACGTGACGGAAGATACCGGCACGACTTCAAAAGAAGCTTGCGCGATGGCAAATGTGATCAACCAGCCGAGCGCCACCGACACGCCAACCCCTGCGGCCGTTATGATCCTGGTAGGCGCGACTTTCCGGTAGAACGCGAACGCAATTGCCGACACCAATCCCAACGCTGCAACGGCTGAATATGCCGCTGGCGAAAATCTAAGTATTTCCGAAAGGTCTCTCGAAGCGCCTCCTGAGACAGTCCAGATCCCGGAAAGCAATTCGCGGGCAGGAGCAAGAACGCCCGTGTAAGCGGCCTGAGCCACCAAGGTTAAAACCAGTCCTGTAATCAGGGCGCGCAGGTTACCGCAGGAGGCCAACACCAACAGGCGAGATGCACACCCACGCGCCAGAACCATACCGACGCCGAACATTGCCCCACCAATCACCGCGCCGCTCAGGCTGCCCGCCGACGCGATTGCGCGTGCCTCGGAAAGGTCTAAAAACTCAAACGCAACCAGCGCCTGTACCAAGGTGAGCGCCGCAGTGAAGGCAATTAGCCAAACCGCCAGGCGGGGACCAAGCTCGCCTTCGGCGACTTCGACGGTCGACGCCCGCAGACAGAAGCGGGACTTCTGTGCCGCTGCGCCGAACAAGATACCGACGAGCGTACCGGCAAATGCCAAGGCGCCCGGGTCTCCCAACAGATCAATGAGCCCCTCCATGATCAGAAATTCTCACTTTGCTGCGTGTGCGTCCTTGTCTTCGGTCAAGTTGTCATTGCGCGGCCAATGGCATTCGCGCCAGTTTGCATTGCGTCCACAGTTCACCCAATGCAGCTACCAGCCGGTCCACGTCTTCAGGGGAATGCACTGGGGACGGTGTTATCCGCAGGCGTTCCCTACCCTTGGGAACGGTTGGAAAGTTGATCGGCTGGATGTAAATTCCATAGTCGCGCATCAGTACATCAGAGATGAAGCGGCACTTGACCGGATCGCCGACCATGACCGGAATGATGTGGCTTGGGTTCGGCGTATGCGGAATACCCAGACCGTCCAGCCTGTCTCGAACCTCGCGCACACGCTGCTGGAGCAGATTCCGCTCCATTTTGCTATGCTTCAGATGCCTTACCGAAGCCGCTGCACCTGCGGCCACGGCCGGAGGCAAGGCAGTGGTAAAGATAAACCCGCTGGCAAAGGACCGGACAAAATCGACAAGCTCTTTCGACGCCGCGATATATCCACCAATTACGCCGAATGCTTTGCCCAATGTCCCCTCGATGACAGTTAGCTGATCCATCAGGCCTTCGCGTTCGGCAATGCCACCGCCGCGCGGTCCATAAAGCCCTACGGCGTGAACCTCATCCAAATAGGTCATCGCGCCATAGCGGTCGGCCAGATCACAGATCTCGGCAATTGGTGCAATGTCGCCATCCATGGAATAGACGCTTTCGAACGCAATGAGCTTAGGTGCATTGGCTGGAAGTTCTGCAAGGAGCCTCTCAAGGTCCGCCACATCGTTGTGTTTCCAGATCCGCTTTTGACAACGGCTGTGCCGAATACCCTCGATCATCGAGGCGTGGTTCAACTCGTCAGACAGGACCGTGATGCCAGGAATGCGGGACGCCAAGGTTCCCAAGGCAGCCCAGTTCGACACGTAACCGGACGTAAACAGCAATGCCGCGTCTTTTCTGTGCAAATCAGCAAGTTCTTGTTCCAGCAAAACATGCTCGTGGGTCGTTCCAGAGATATTCCTGGTTCCACCCGCCCCTGCACCACACTCATCAATCACCTTGTGCATTGCTGCAAGAACACTTGGGTGCTGACCCATGCCAAGGTAATCATTTGAGCACCAGACAGTGACGTTCTCTGGACCATTTTCCGTGTAACTGAGCGCTGCCGGGAATTGACCGCACTGCCTTTCGAGATCCGCAAAGACCCGGTAGTTGCCGTCCTCTTGAAGCTGGCCGAGTTGATCGCGGAAAAACTGCTGATAGTTCATTTCAGTTGCCAACGGCTTCTTCTACAATCCCGGACAACAGGGTCTGGACCTTTTGCATTGGCCCGTCAGGATAGCTTCGGTATCCCACCATCACGCCATTGCCGTCTTCGGCGACAAAGATCCCGTAAGGGCAGAAGCCTATATTCATCGGGTCGGCTTCCATCACTTCGCGCGAGATTTTTGCCGAGCAGAAAATGAAGATGTCTGCGGCTGCAAATATCTGCTTGTCGCTGCCGACATCTGCGCCTGTTCGGTTCAGCATTTCGCCAACATGGCTCACATAGTCGATGACCAGCCCCTGCCCAATAATCGCGGACTCGACCGCGAAAGCGGCATCTTCAAAGCTGCCATCGAAGGGGGAGGTGATGACGTCCCCGCCAAGTGCCTGACTTGCAAAAACGGCGGAGAACGCGGTCGCTGCGATAAAGTGTTTCATGGTTTAGCCCACCTCCAGAACCGAATTTTCTCAGATTAAGTGCCGGAGGCTTTGACACCGGTCAAAACCCCAGCAATTCTCAGCCGAACATGTCTGAGGTGATCCCCGCATACCAACCCAGAGACTCCTCGTAAGTCGCCTTTCTCAAATCCGCATCTTCGCCTGTCTGACTGATGAAGCCATCCACCTTGGCGATCTTCTCAGGTGTCGCCTCATAGGTCGCGCCAACCTTTACACCGTCGTCGGTGTCGATAAGCGACCAGCACGTATTCGAGAACTTGGCCGGGAATACTTTTGACCCGGTCAACGCACCACGTACGGCGTTTGCACATACCTTTGCCTGACTGTTGGCCGAGAATCCGGATTTCGGCATGTCACCCTGCTGGCTGGCGTCACCAAGAACGTAGATGTCCGGATCGGCTTTGGAGGACATATCCGCGGCATTCACGGGTGCCCAATTACCATCGGTCACTCCTGCCATTTCCGCTATGCGGCCCGCTTTCATAGCAGGGATCACGTTGCAGACGTCGACCTTTGTCTCTTCGCCGTCGATGGTCACCGTCATTGCATCCGGGTTTACGGATACAGTACCGCCGCCGAAATCTTCGCCGATCCAGTCAACCATTCCCTCGTAGTGGTTGGCCCAACCCTCTTGGAACAATGACATCTTGGAAAACTTCGGTTTCGGGTCTGCCACGATGATCTTTGCTGTCGGGTTGTTCGCCTTCAGTACATGCGCAACCATTGAAACCCGCTCATAGGGTCCGGGTGGGCAACGGTACGGGTTCGGAGGGGCGACCATCGCAAAGGTACCGCCCTCGGGCATTGCCATGATTTGCGCTTTCAGTAGCTCGGTCTGGGATCCGGCTTTGTACGCATGCGGCATCTTGTTCTGCGATGAGATGTTCCAGCCCTCGACCGCGCCTTCGACAAAGTCGATACCCGGGCTCAGGATCAGCTTGTCATACGGAACGGACCCGCCGCCGGCCAAGGAAACCGTCTTGGCATCGCGGTCAACTCCTGTGGCCCAATCATGCACGACATTGATGCCATAGTTTGCAGCCAGCGTGCCATAGCTGTGGGCGATGTCCGATAGCTCCTGGAACCCTCCCAGATAAAGGTTTGAGAAGAAACAGGTGTAATAGACCCGCGACGGCTCGATCAGCGTCACGTCGACCTCACCCTTGCTGTCCTTTGCAATGTAACGCGCGGCAGTTGCACCGCCCGCTCCGCCGCCGACAACCACGACCCGGGGCTTGCCTTGAGCCAGCACCATTGGTGCTGACAGCCCTGCCGCCACCGCCCCGGTCGCTCCAAGAAATACTCGTCTATTGAGTGTCATCGCGTTTCCTCCCGTCAGGCTCTGTCATTGTGGATTATTGAAATAGGCGGCCAATGCCGCGATCTCGTCATTGCTCAGGCGTCCGGCGATCATTTGCATGACCGGATGCGGCCGCTGTTTGTCTTTGTAAGCGTGCATGGCGACTACGAAGTCTTCGTCAGGCCAATACACAATCGAAGGAATACCCTCATCGCCGCCTTCGATCTGGTGGCATGTTGTACATTCGCTGCTGAGATATGCGCCGTATTCAGGATCCCCCTGAATCGCCAAAATCGCAGGATCGACGGAGTGATCCGTGCCTGTCGCAGTGGGATCCGCTTCCGGGATATCCCGGGGGTTGTCAGAAAACTCTCGCAAATAGGCGATCACGTTGGCGCGGTCTTTCGGGTCTTTCAAACCGCGAAAGCTCATCCTGGTGCCTGACGCGAATGCACGAGGGTTTTCGATATATGCGGACAGAGTGTCAGCGTGCCATTCCAGACCCGAGTTTCCCGCGCGCGCAAGGCTCTTGGAATAGTTGAACCTGTCGAGCCCTGCGGCCTTCCGGCCAAAGATGCCATTCAGATGCGGCCCGATTTTGTTTTCGGCTCCTTCGCCGACCTGATGACACCCTTTGCATTTGGCGAACACAACCTTCCCTGCTTCGGGGTCGCCGAGGTCTTCGGCGGCGCGGGTCAATGGGGCGATCGAAACCAAAACCGTTGCACAGGTTAGAATGAACGACCGCCGCATGATCAGCTTCCGAACGACTTCAGGTAGACGATCACGGCTTCAATATCGTCTGGTTCCTTAAGTCCCGCGAAAGACATTCGCGTGCCTTTCATGTAGTCTTTGGGCTTTGTCAGAAAGGCCGCCATTTCTTCTTCGGTCCAAACAAGACCAGCCTCGGCAGCTGCTTTCATAGCCTTGGAGTATTTGAACCCTTCAACCGATCCTGCGCTGGCCCCGATAACCCCGTTCAGCGCCGGCCCGGTACCGTCCTTTGCACCGTCACCGACCTGATGGCAGGACTTGCACTTCTTGAAAACTTTTTCCCCGGCGGCGGCAAGGTCCGCCTGCTGGCCAGTCTCTCCGGTTTCTTGAACGGCCGGTGTTGCAGCGGCCTCTTCCCCGGGCTTTGGCGCTGCGGCTGGAATGAACGAGGACCCTGCCGCCGTAAACGTCGGCAACTCGTCCACGCCGGCTTCATTCATGACCGAGGTCGAACCGCCTTCTGGCGGCGTCTCAACCAGAAAGACAGAACGCATCGTAACGGCGGCCTCTGTTTTGCAKTTTTCCATGCAAGGCTCTTCCCGCCATTCCGCGTACTCTGTTTCGGGCCGGACATCGACGACAAAGCCATCCTTATTGTACATCTCGAAATCGGCGAAGTTTTCGTTGTTGAGAACGAAATCGTCGTCGACCAGATCATTGGAATAAAGGATGTAGGCGACAATTGCGTAGGTCTCATCCGCGGTAAGCGTGCCCGCTTCGCCAAATGGCATTGAGCGGGAAATGTAATCCCACGCAGTCGACAAATGCGGCCAATAGGACCCGACGGTTTTGACAGGGTCTTCGTCGGCGAGCGTGTCAAAACCACCAGCCAGAACAGGCCAATTGTCGGCACCTTCGGCAAACTCGCCATGACAGGACGCGCACCGGTCCACAAACACTTCTTCTCCAGTCCAAACGTCGCCCGACCCAACCGGCAAACCGCGCCCGTCAGGCAAGACGTCAACGTCCCAGGCCGCGATCTCTTCCTCCAGTGCAGCACGTCCAAGCCCATAAGTGCCATCGCGGCTGGGCGCGGGTGCGGTCAGGTTCGTACCATTTGCAACCCGTTCCGCAGCGGCAGCTTGAATTTCTTCGACTTTGAGTTCCAGTTCAGCTGCTCGGCTGGCCTCCGCCTGCGCCTTTTCCAGGGCGGATGCTGCATGCGCTTCAACCTGGCCTATCCGGGTTTCCAAAGTGTCTATCTTCGACTGGCCGTAATTCCGGTTCGCAATAGCCACCGCTGCCGCAAGCACCAAAGCTGTGCCGCCAAATGCGGGCAGGAAAACATGACTAAGAGACTTCGACATTCTCAGCGATCCCTTCTGCGCTCACGTACCAAGTCTGGATACAGTTGTTGTGATAGACCGCGTTTTCTCCGCGTTTTTCGCGCAGCTGGTCTTTGGTTGGCTGTACATAACCGGTCTCGTCTATCGCCCGGGCCTGCAAGAGCATCGGCGCCCCGTCCCAGTTCGTATCAAGATAGAAACGCGTCAAAGCCTTGCTGTCGCCCTGCTTGCCAAGACGCGCCGTCTCCCAGGTGATCCCGCCGTCCTTGGACACATCGACGCGCGTTATTTGACCGTGACCTGACCAGGCAAGTCCGGAAATGACCAGGGGACCCGGTCCGTGATTGATCGGCATTTGCGGACTTGGTGAGGTAATGACGGATTTCGCATCCATCACCCAGGTCCATTTCTGAGCCGTGCCATCAGCGTAAACATCAGTGTACTTTGATGTTTCTTCACGGCTTTCGACCGCCATATCGACCACTTCGATGCGGCGCAGCCACTTGACCCACATGTTTCCTTCCCAGCCCGGCACAACAAGGCGCACAGGGTACCCATGCTCCATGCGCAGTGCTTCACCATTTGCCTTGAAGGCCACCAGCACGTCATCCAACGCTTTTTCCATCGGGATAGAGCGGCCATTGGATGACGCGTCTGCGCCCTCTACATAGACCCATTTGTCAGGCGAGATATCAGCACCGGCTTCCTGCAACAGCGTCCGCAGCGGGACGCCGGTGTATTCCATGTTGTGAATCATGCCGTGCGTAAACTGGACGCCGTTGAGTTGCGCACCAGCCCACTCCATACCGGTGTTGGCCGCACATTCGCAGAAATACACATGATTTTCGCGCGGGAAACGCTCGATATCCTCGTAGGTAAAGACCAGCGGGCGATCAACCAGCCCATTGATCATCAGGCGGTAGTCTTCCTTGCGCAGCTCGATCGCGCCCGAATGATGGCGTTCGAAGGCGCACCCCTGTGGTGTGATTGTGCCGTCGAGCGCGTGGATCGGTGTAAAGTTGATCGACGAAATCGGAGAAGCGGTGAGCCATTCCACATTGCGGCGGACGACGTGGGATTCGAAGCGGATCGGCATGCCATAAGGTGTCTCATCGACACCGGCACCCGTGTAAGACGCCCAATCCTGAAGTTCCGTTATCAGTGGGTCGGGTGTGTCTGCCGCTGCTGCGCCCGCAACTGACCCTGCGGCGACCGCAGCGCTGCCTTTAAGGAAGGCGCGGCGGGACGGTTTGAACGCGTCATCCATATCTCTTAGGTCTCCATAGGTTTCTTAGGCGCCGATTACATCGACACTGGTGTTCTCTTGCACCGTGACGGTGCCAAGGTTGCGAATATGGTTTTCGACGACATCCCAGATCGGCGGACCTTCGGTGCCTTCGTTGACGCTGGCCCAACCGGCCACGACGTAGGTTTTCGACGGGTCAATCGCTTCACCTGTCTTGAGCAAGGTCATTTCGCTGATCCGCTGCCCTTGCGGTTTGGTCACGTCGATACGGTAGCCAAGGCCCCCAACACGGACCATATCGCCGCCCTGCTGATAGTAGGGGTCTGGATTGAACAGGTTGTCGCCGACATCCTCGAGGATCACATGGATGAATTCGCCCGTCATTTCTGTGCGATACGCATTCGGATACGACATCGAGGTGACGTTCCAGATGTCTTCGCGTGTTATCTCCTGCCCCGGCAGGATTGACGGCCCCCAACGAACGCCGGGCGACATCGCAATATCTGCCTCACGCTCATTGATCAGGGCATCGCAGATCAGGTCATCCCAAGTGCCGTTAAAGTTGCCGCGGCGGTAGAGCAACGAGTCCGTTTTGCCGATCACTTCACTTAGCGCCGCCTCATAAGGTGCGCGCTGATCGTTTATCAGGACAGTGATCGCAGGATCAGGAGCGATAACGTCAGAGAAGACCGGGATCAGCTTGTGCTTCAGCCCCATCATCTGCCCGTCCCGAACGTCCAGATCCACACGGCTGACGAACTTGCCGTTGGATCCCGACGCGATGATATGCGTTTTGCCCACCAGAACCGGCTCGGGCAGCGCGTCATGGGTATGGCCGCTGAGGATCACGTCTATCCCCTGAACCCGGCCTGCCATCTTCTTATCCACATCAAAGCCGTTGTGGCTCAGGACAACGACGACATCGGCGCCGGCATCGCGTACTTCATCGACCATTGCCTGCATGTTTTCATCCCGGATACCGAATGAGTATTCAGGGAACATCCAGCCCGGGTTCGCGATTGGCATGTATGGARACGCCTGCCCGATCACGGCGACTTTTGCACCGCCTCGATCAAAGAACTTGTAGGGCTGGAATAGTTCAGCAGGTTCATCCCACTCGGCATCAAAGATGTTTTGCCCCAAGGCTGCAAAGGGCAAACCTTCGACGATTTCGTTAACTCTGCCGCTGCCCAACGTGAACTCCCAATGGAAGGTCATTGCATCGGGTTTCAGCGCGTTCATGACGTTGACCATGTCCTGGCCGGCCGTCTGGTAGCAGGTGTAGGAACCGTGCCAGGTATCACCCCCGTCCAATAGAAGGGCATCAGGACGGTCAGCACGAATGGCGTTGATGACGGTTGACACCCGATCCAGGCCGCCGACCCGGCCGTAGGTTTTTGCCAGCGCTGCAAAATCACTGTAGGTCAGCGCGTAGGCCGACGGGCTGCCGTCCTCGATCCCATAGGCCTTGCGAAACGCGGCCCCCGTGACGTGCGGCATCTGTCCGCGCGCATCGCCAATACCAAGGTTTATCTCAGGTTCCCGGAAGAAAATCGGCTTGAGCTGCGCGTGAATGTCGGTGACATGGATCACGCTGATATTTCCGAAGGTCTCGAACTCCAGCAGTTGATCCTGCGTTAGGCTTTGCTGCGCAGCAAGCCTGGCCCAGTTGCCAAACCCGGACGCCCCGTACAGCGCCGAGGTTGCCATTGAAACCTGCAAAAAGTCACGTCGGGAAATCATCTATCAGCTTTCTTGTAACACATATAAATGTGTGAATGTCACATGGATGAAAAACCCGCGCGGAACATTGCCCACGCGGGTTGTTCGTTATTGACGTACTGCAGGGGTTTCGACTGAAAGCCCGTTGCCCCTAGAGGCAACATAGAGCTCCAGCGCACGGAACTCATCTGACCCTTCGGCGAAAGTCTCCGCCCGCGTATCGCGAATACAACCGCGAAAACGATTGTGGCGCGAGATCAGCTTGGCCTGTTTCAGACGATATGTCGGGAAACCGTTGATCATACCCTGGCTCAAGTGGTCGGCGCGGATCATGTTGCCCCAGTTGTCTTCATGACAATTGGCACAGCTCAGCTCCAGCTGACCGTAGCGGGTATAATACATCTCCTTGCCCTGCTCCCAATACGGGGCAGCATCACCATCAATCGCGACGTTCATCGGCATTCCGCGTGACTGCAGACCGATCAATGCGACCATCCCCTGCATGTCTCCACCAGACCATTTCCAGGCCTCAGCCTCCATGTGGTCCGTACGGCACTTGTTGATCAGATCTTCCATGACCACCAGCTTACCGCTTTCAGCATCCACCTTGGGCATGGACGCCTGCAGACCTTTAAAGCTTTCCACCCCGTCATGGCATGAGGCACAACTTTTACCAGCGGCACCATCAACCGTCTCAAAGAGGTCAGAGGCCTGGTCGACGAAAATCATTGCCGGATTGTCGAAATCATCGATCTGAAGCGCTTGCGTTTCATCCGTGCGGAAATGCCAACCCGAATAGATCGTATCCAAATTTTCCAGATGCGCCGGAGCTTCTGTGACCGAGGTCATGTCCAGCTCATCATTGATCACTAGATTGTCTTCATCCGGTCCAGCCATCGCTGCAGCCGGGAAAACCAGAATTGCCGCGATCGCCGTAAGAGACTTGGTATTCATTACGTTCCTCCCTTGGTGGATCAGTGCCGTTTCCTCCTACCAGCGCTGATCTGCCTTAGTGGTCGAGCCGTCAGGCGATCTCGATCGTTTTTTTCTCATCGTAGACAGAGCCGTCATCATCGTACCAGGTGAAGACAAACTCACCGGCCTCGGGCACTGTCGCTTCGAACTGAAAGTACGGATTGGTCGAAATCGCCGGCTCCATTGTCACATCAACCACCAGTTCCCCGTTAAACTCGCAGGTGAAACGGTTGATGATCGAACGCGGGATGACGTTGCCTTCTTTGTCTTTGCGCTGGCCGCTTTCCATCTTGTGGCTGATCAATGTCTTGATCGTGACGGCTTCACCAGCAGCGGCTGTCTTTGGAACCTTGACGCGGGGCTTTACACCGGATGCCATTGGTTAATCTCCTGTTCTTCGGGGCGCGCGGCGATTAGCCGCCGCAGCCGCCGATTGTCACTTTTACGGTCGCAGACCCTTTGGCAAAGCTGCCATCTGCCATCTTCGCCACGGCAATGACATCCTGCGTTCCGGCAAGACGGATACGTGTCGATGCGGCTTGTTCCGCAGCCAGCGGACCGAAATTGAATGTTGCGACGCCCGGTTCAGGGTTGCCCGCGGCCACGATGAGAATTGCAGCTGCGCCCGGAGCACTGACTTCAATTGGCACGGTGTTCCCGTTTTCTGCGATTTCCGGCGCTGTCAGTGTGACACCGCCGTCAGCCACATCTGCTCCGCCTGTAAATGCCGCGATTGCATCTTCGGCGGCTGCATTTGCTCGTAGCGGCATAATTGTCAGGAACGCGGCGCCCAGCCCTAGGGCCAGTGTCTCGCGGCGAGAGAGTTCCATTTTCAATCTCCTTTGAATCTTCGAAAATCCACGCCCGGAAAGCGCAGTTATTCCTCTTTCAGGGTCGCAAGAAACGCGACCACGTCCTCAATTTCTTGTGCTGTCAGGATCGGCGTCAAAGGCTCGGTTGGCGCTTTCCCGGTGTAGGCGTCGCCCGGGCGGATATAGCCGTCATTCTTGTAGAACGCAGGCATCACCGTGCCTTCGAATGTCATCTTTGCGTTTGCGACCAATCCGCGAAGCTCTGCTTCGGTCCAACGATCGCCGGCGCCATCCAGCATCGGGCCAACTTCGCCATGGAACGGGATGTCAGCCAAAGCCGAAACCGCGTGGCAGGCCACGCAATTGCCTTTTGACTTGTCGCCAACGATCAGCGCGCCATTTGCCGCATCGCCAGTAGCGCCTGTCAAAGAGGCTTCGATAGCACCGTAGTCGTCATAGGTTACGTCTTTCGGGTCTGTATCTGCCGCAGAAGCGGCGGCGCCCGTCATTGCGCAGACCAATGTTAAGAGTCTCAGCTTCATGATCCCTCCCGTTTGCTAACACGCCGGCGGCGCTTTGCGACCCAAAGCATTTGTGTACCGTAGTCGACGAGTGGAGCATGTCGCAACAATAAATTCATCATAATGAATTTTTTCATTTGTAATGACAGCGCTCAGTCTTGGGAAACATTGTTGCGCTCCTGAATTCGCCGCGCATGATACCGTTGGAAATCTTCACCATTTTCAACTTCGTATCGTTTCTCGTCGACCCAGGTGAAAAGGTCTAAGGTTGTTTCCTTGGAGAAAGCTCCCGGCATTACGGCGACCGCAGCATCAATGGCTGTGCCAGCCTCTGGCACCTCTTCCGGCAGGAAAACAAGCGTCGGGGTGAACAGAATCCCCCACTTGCGCATCAGCGCTCTCTGCTCAGTCTCTTCCCCGTCAAAGTCGGTGGCCGTGGTGCTTCCGTGCAGATCCAGTTGGACAACAAAGAAGTTCTCTTCGATAAACGCCGCCAGGTCGGGCTGGGGAAACACTTCTTCGTGCATTTTTTTGCAGTAGATACATCCTTGCTGCTCTATGAATAATACCAGCCGCTTACCTTCGCTTGAGGCCTCTTCAAGATCCTCTCGGAGGTCTTTGAATGTGTCGCGCATCCACGGCGTTTTATGCAAACCGTCGTCGCCCAGTTCAGCGGCGGAAAGTGCTCCGCCTACCAGGCATGCGATCAATACCGGTAAAACTCGTTTCATGTCTTCCTCCCCAATTATCCAATGGCCGCGAGCCAGGGCATATAGTCGAGCATCCATTGTGCGATGTGGTTGATGGAGTTGGTTGCGATGAGGGTGCCAAAGAGCACCAGCAAACCGCCCATCGCCTTTTCGATGAGAGGCAAGTGCTTTTTGAACCGCACCATCCATTGCGTGAAGGGGCGGACCAGAAAGGCGGCCAGAACAAACGGCGCGGTCATCCCAGCACCGTAGACGAATAGCAGCACTGCCCCGCGCCAGGCCGTCTCGGTTCCGGCTGCTGTAAACAGGATCGCAGCAAGAACCGGCCCGACACAGGGAGTCCAGCCAAAAGCAAATGCCAATCCCAGAACATACGCCCCGATCAGGCTTACGTTTGATGTCCCGCCGGCGTCAGAACGATACTGGCGATACAGGAACCCGATGCGAATAAACCCCAAGAAATGCAGGCCCATCCCGATGATTATGGCCGCTGCGATCCAACGCAGGATGTCGAAATACTCCCGCACCAACTGTCCGAATACCGACGCCGTCGCTCCAAGTGCCATGAAGATCGTTATGATCCCAGCTGCAAATGCTACGGCAGAAAGCGTTGCCTTGCGACGAACGCCGGCGGAAAGTGTTGACCCCTCAGAAATTTGATCAATCCCGACACCCGCCAGATAGCTGAGGTAAAACGGCACAATGGGCAGGATGCAGGGCGACAGGAAAGACAACAGCCCAGCGATTAAAGCTCCTGCAAATGTTATGTCGAGCATGGTCAAACCCGTCCTGGCGCGCTATCATTCACACATTCAAAATAGTAAAGATATGCCACTGCGGTCAATCGGAGCTTGAGATGCAACCTCTATTTCTGCTGATGCTTGCAATTACGTTGCTTGTTTCTCCCGTGGTTTCACGGGCAGAAATGATGCTTCTGATGGCGGAAGAAGACGGGTGCATGTGGTGCGCGCGCTGGGACGCTGAAATTTCAGGGATATACCCTAAGACACCCGAAGGGCACGCTGCTCCACTTCAGCGCATCAATATCCACGCTGCCATGCCTGAAGGCATCGCATTGGAACGTCCTCTCTACTACACGCCAACCTTTGTTCTTCTGGACGATGGCCGGGAGGCCGGCCGGATCGAAGGCTACCCCGGTGAAGATTTTTTCTGGGGGCTGCTGGGCATTCTGCTGCGTGAAGCAGGGGTGCTGATCGAGACCTCTGGATAAACTCCGGCGCTTTAAATAAACTGTTATGAATGCGTGAAGTTAAGAAAGCGAGGCGATCTTGTTGGACAAATCTTCGAAACTGCCTGTGTTCACTCCGGACATGTGCGCCGAAGACATGGACAGAATGATGGAGAATGCTCAGACCGCGTCAAGTTTCCTCAAGGCAATCAGCCATGAAGGGCGCCTGATGATCTTGTGCTACCTGTCCTCGGGCGAAAAATCTGTCACGCAGATGGAAGAAATGCTCTCGGCACGTCAGGCTGCGGTGTCTCAGCAGCTGTCCCGCTTACGCTTCGAGGGCTTGGTCAAAACCCGGCGGGAGGGGAAAACGATCTACTACAGATTGGCGGATGATCGATCGACGCAAATCCTGGAAGTCGTCTACGATCTGTTCTGCAGGGAAAGGTAGAAGCCGCCAAATTAACCGCCAGCTTTGGGAGGAGACTGGCAATGTTCGAAGCATTGGGAGACGCCAATACCGTTGCCCTGATCGGTTTGATCGGTGGCATTGTGTTGGGACTGGCCGCACGTATCGGCCGTTTTTGCACATTAGGTGCAATTGAAGACTACCTTTACGCAGATGATGACCGGCGGATGCGCATGTGGGCAATTGCGATCGGCGTTGCGATTGTCGGCAGCCACACGGCAATGGCGTTAGGATGGTTTGACCCTGCCGGAACGCGTTACCTTGCTCAGACCTGGAACCCATTCAGTTCTATCGTTGGTGGTCTCATGTTCGGCTACGGAATGGCGATCAGCGGAAACTGCGGCTATGGCGCACTGGCAAGGTTGGGAGGTGGCGACCTTCGATCATTCGTCATCGTTCTGATCATGGGTCTTTCCGCATACGTTGTGATGTCCGGGCCTCTGGCATATTTGCGGATTTGGGTCTTTCCAGTGGAGATGGATCTCAATGGCCCTCAGAGCATAAGCTTCCTCGCTGAACGCCAGACCTCCATCCCAGCTTGGATCACTGGCTCCGTTATCGGCGCTGCGCTGGTGGTTTCCGCCTTGGCGAACCAGCGCTTCCGCCGCACTCCCGCGCAGATATTTTGGGGATCAGTAGTTGGTCTGGCGATCGTTTCAGGGTGGCTTGGCACAAATTGGGTTGCAACGCATGGTTTCGACGGTGAGCCGGTGCAAACTCACACCTTCGCCGCCCCCCTTGGTGACTCAATATTCTACCTTATGACAGCATCCGGGAACACTTTGTCCTTTGCAGTCGGATCAGTCTCCGGTGTTCTCATCGGCGCATTTTTGGGATCCTGGTCCAAAGGCCATTTCCGATGGGAAGCATGTGAAGATCCGCGTGAACTCAAGCGGCAGATGCTGGGCGCAGCGATTATGGGTCCAGGAGCGATCATCGCCGTCGGCTGCAGTGTCGGGCAAGGCATATCCGCCTTCTCACTTGTGGCCTACAGCGCGCCTGTTACATTTGCCGCCATCTTCGCCGGTGCCGCGCTTGGATTGAGACAGCTCGTGTCCGGATTGTCCTTCATAACTGAGCGTTAAGCTTATTGTTCAAATCGGTAAGGAGCCCGCTTGGCTCCAATACAGCTCACATGCAGCGCTGAAACCGAAGTAAACTCGGTTGGCTTATTGGGGGCTGACGGGTCTGCCATCTCATTGGCAAGCCAAAGTGTTCTCTTGGAGGCTTCATCTGCGACGCCTTGAAAGACATGCCAAAGCTTGCAATGCGCCACCCTCGGTCGTCGCGTGTGCGCCTTCGAGCGGTCTCCCCCTGTCTCATTCGCCGAAACCGGATCTCCCTGCCAACGTGGTGTTGAGCTGGAGATTTCGGTTCAATCTCCCAAGGGAGGAGCCAGGGAACCCCGTTCTGTGTAAGCGGCGGAATCAGGGGCCGTCAGCAGAACATAGGAAAGGGCTGCGCTGGCTTGGCCGCGGGCCGACCGGATCTCCGCCAGCACCTGCGGCAGCAGTTCCGCCGCTTTTTTACCGTCCGCCGCGGTGGCGGCGCGTACCAGGGGCGTGCCGCTTGCCACTACCAGCACGAGTTGCGGAGCTGTTTTAGCTTCCGGCGCCAAGGCCAAGGCGAATTCCAGGTGCCGGTTTGCGCCGTGGCCTGGGGCCAGCCGGCTGGAGAGGTTGTAGACTTTGCCCTGGTCGCTGATCAGAACCACCCAGACCGATTGGCCTGAGGGGACCCGGACTGCAGCTGTCAGCGTTTCGCCGCTGGCAGCCTGATCGCCTGAAAGCGTTAGCTGCACCGGGTCTGCCTGGCGGCCCTGGAGGGCACGGGCCAGTTCAGCCGCCGCGCATTGTTCCGGGGTGATTGCGCGTTGCAGCAGCGCGGAACGGGTGCCAAAGCGATCCTCATAAGCTGCAGGCAAGGCGTCAAAACCGCGGCCGTCCGCCGAATAGGTTTCCACCATCCCGGCGCTGGGGCCGGCGGCAAGCCGGGTGGCAAAGCTGCAGTCGCCTGCGTCGAAGGTTGCAAGAAACCCTTCGCGGGTATCAGCGGAAGGCAGCGGGATGTCCGGGGCGGGCTGCCGGTCACCGAAGGCTTGAGCGGCAAGCCCGGACTGCGGCAGGCCTGTTCGCCAGGCATGCCAGCCGGCGGCAGACGCAAAGGCACACAGCAGGATAACTCCGAAGACGGCGGCCTTGCGTCCGGCACCGGTTTTCTCCGCATGCTTGGGGTCTGCCGGCACTAACCCTGTGTGGGTGAGCGGCGGAGGCCGGCTGGAGGAGCCGGCAGATGCGGGACCCTGCAAATCCGGAATGACTGCCTGCGGCGGCAGAGCCAATCCGGCCGCGGATACCTGCCCCCCCGGCACCGGATGCGGAATGCTGGCGGCGCCCCTTTCAGAAGCCGCTGCCCGTGCGTCCAAGCCGTCAGACAGCTGCAAAACATCCTGCATCGTTGCGGGCCGCTTGGCCGGATCGGGCTGCAGCATCCGCGCCAGCAGCGGCTGGAACTCCTCCGGCAGCCCGGACAAATTCGGCACCTCGCGGCGGGCCTCGACCGCTTCGGGGATTGAGCTGCCCATTTCCAGAGGTTTGCCGAGCAGCGCCGCTGCAGTCAGCAGTGCCAGCCCGTAGATATCGGTTGCCGGGCTGGTACTGCCGCCAAAGTGGCCGAGCTGCTCCGGTGCAACGTATTTGAACTTGCCCGCGAACTTGCCTGCTGCAGCACCCTCGGGGATCGTTTGCGCCCTGGCGATGCCGAAGTCGATCAGCCGCGCCTCGCTGACGATGCCATCCGGCAGCATCACGTTATCCGGCGACAGGTCGCGATGCACAACGCCTTTGCTGTGTGCCTTGACAAGCCCCTTGGCCAGGCGCTGCAGCAAGACCTTGGCGGGTGCGCCAGCCAAGGGTCCAAACTTTCGCRGGTGGTCCGACAAAGGGATCCCGCCGATGAACTCCATCACCAGAAAGTAACGGTCCAGATCACGGTCATGGACGTAATTATAGTATCGGACGATAGCATCGTCGGTCAGCAGCCGCAGAGTGCGGGCCTCGCGCCGGAACATGTCGCCAGCCTGCACATCGCTGATCAGCTCCGGCCGGATTGCCTTGATCGCCACCGGGTCTTCGGTGCCGATCTCGATGCCCCGGTACACCTCGCCCATGCCGCCGGATTTCAGCGCAGCCTGAATGCGGTAGTTGTTGTTGATCACGGTGCCGGGCGTGAGCCCTGAGGCAGCCTCGGCGGTTGCCGGACCGGCCAGCGAAGCGGGACCGGCGCTTGCGGGGGCGGGCAGTTCGCTTGAAAATGCCGTCTGCGGGCAGTCCTGCGGCGCAGCAGGCTGGCGCGGCATGCTCAGCGCCTGCGCCTCGCTGATGACTTGCGTCCGGTCGTCCGCATCTGCAGAAGCGGAAGTGGAGCGGTCAGCATAAGGGTCTTTGGGCGCTGCCCCGGTCATGCCAGATCATCCAGGATGTCGTCAGGTGGCCAGCTGCCGCCGCCGGCGGCAGCAGTGCACCGGACGGCCACGACCGTTACGTTGTCCCTGGCACCGCGGTTCAGCGTTTCGCGGACCAGTGCGTCACAGGCCTGTTGCGGCGGCAGAGATGCAAGGCAGGCAGCGATTTCGTGGTCCTGTATATGTTCGGTCAGCCCGTCCGAGCAGAGGCAGAAGACATCCCCCGGCTCCAGCCTGCCGTCGACCTGGTCGCACTGCGGTTCACTGCCAGCGCCGATGGCGCGGGTGATGACATTCTTGCGCGGCCAGTTTTCCGCCTCTTTCGGGGTTATCGTTCCCGCCGCCAACAGCGCGTTCACCTCAGTATGGTCGCGGCTTTGCTGGACCAGCTGGCCGTTGCGCAGCAGATAGCTGCGGCTGTCGCCCGACCAGATGCAGGTATAGCGGCACCCATGCACCAGAAGTGAGACCACTGTGGAGCCGACTGTGCTGCCGCCCAGTTCCACCCCCCGCTCCCGGATCAGGCCGTTGGCCTGGCGCAGCCGGTCCATGAAACGGGACGTCAGATCTTCGTCAGACGCGGCGCGGCCGATGGAAGCCAGTTGCTGGACAATAGCGGAGCTGGCAAAGTCTCCCGCCGCGTGGCCGCCCATGCCGTCAGCCACAGCCCAGAGCCCCCAGTCCGGGCGCGCCAGCAACGCGTCTTCATTCACATCGCGGCGGCACCCCACATCGGTGGCCGATCCGGTTTCAAACTCTGGGCAGAAATCAGCTTTCACCGTCCGCATCCTCTGTGCTGCGGTGCGTGCCGGCCAGCAGCCAGTGAAGGGCCGGCGCCGCGGGCATGCCGGCGCATCCGAGCCAGATGGCGGCTTTGGAGCTGCTGGCAGGCGCCCACCAGTAGCTGCGGGTCAGCAATGCGCGTTCAGCATCGGCTCCGCTGGCCGCGCTGAGCAGCTTGGACAGATCGCCATTCGGCTGATGCGCCCACAGCGTGCTGCCCCTCTGCGCGGCGGCGTCATCTGCGGCAGGCAGCTGCAGATGCAGCCCATCCAGCAGCGCAGCCCCGCCCGTCCCCGGCTGCATGACCGAGAAATGCGCGGCCAGCGTTTCATAGGCGGACTGGTCCGGATCCTGCAGCGGGGCAGGCACCGCGGCTCCCTGCGCAACCAGAAACAGAGGGTAGCGCCGCCCGGCGCGGTCGCGCGAGCAGCGCAGGACCCCGATCAGGCTGCACCCCAGCACGGCACGCCCGATCCAGAAACGCAGGTCCTGCGCCTGCTCCCAGAAAGCGGGCCAGTTCTGCCCCTGCTGGTCGCGGATCTCCGGCAGACAGGCGTCCAGCCAGGCTTCCAGCTGCTCTGCCGTATGGGGCGCCACATTGGCTCGGAGAAAATCACCGTATCCGGGGTGTTTGCCTAACAGGCCGATGTCCGCGTCCATTCTGCTACTCCAAGGTGACCGGGCAGGAGAAATCCGCCAGTTCCGGCATCAGGAAAGGCACTGTGGTGCTGTCGAACTCGATCCGGTAGCTGATCGAGCGGCCGCCGATCTCATGGCGCACGTCCACCACATTGCCAGTGATCTTGGCGCGGCCCTGGCGCAGGAAGGTTACGATGTCCCAKCGCCCGTCGGTGAAGCTGAGCGCCGACTGCCGCTGCCGCTTCTGCGGGAACAGTTCCACCGAAACACCGGAGGACTGCCCCGGCCAGGACAACGCCGCCGGGGTGCTGCCGGGCTGGGTGCGCACGGAGGTGCCGTTGACTGACAGAACCGCCAGCTCCACCGAAGGAGAGGAATCCGCATGCACAACGGACATGCTCACCTCCGGTTCCGGCGCGCCGGTGGCAAAGAACGCCAGCTGGATCGCCTGAGCATTGCCAAACTGGCGCAGGACCCCGGGCGACAGCCGCTGCCCGGTTGCACTGCCCGGCGCGGGCTTCAGCCCATCGGGAGTGCGGACCACATGCGGCTGCAGGTAAGAGGTGTAGAACCGGTCCATCCGGCCGCCGGGGCCGAAGAACTGGCCGAACACCGCGGGCGAGACATGACGGCCGCTGCCAAACGGGTAAAGCGGTGCGATGAAGTCCCGGCAGAACTGAGTCACCTCGTCATTCAGCACCCGGTTCAACTGTGTCATCGCCGCGTCCTGGGCCTCCGCGCGGAATTCGCTTTCGGCCTCATTCAGAAGTTTTGCCAGCGGGGCGGGCAAAGCTGTGTTGTTCATCGTCAAGGCCGACAGTGTCTGACTCAGCATCGCCTCGTCCGCCGGTGTCGGCGCAACAGCCGCCTGCCGCCGGTTTTCGCGCAGGTCGCCAAGCGCGGCGAGCACCAGGTCAATCGGGCGCTGCCCCGGCTTGCCGTTCAGCAGGCTGTGCCATTGCGCAAAGTCATCGGAGATGCGTTCCACCTGCCGCCGCTGCAAGTCCTCGCCATGGGCCTGACCGGCTGCGCCTGCCTGGGTCTGCACCTTGCCGCGTGCCTTGAAGCTGTCCAGTGCCACCTTCTGGAAGACTCCGGATTTGCTGTAGATGCGCTTGAACACGGCATCACCCATATTGGCACCCAGATCGCCGCCGGAGGCCGCGACCGCAGCCGGGTCCAGCGTGTCGAGCTGATCATAGAAGCGGGACAGACGGGTTTCCTCCTCGACCGCTTCCACCAGTTCCAGCAGCGGCGAGGCGACCTGAGACGACGCCGCGGCCAGGGCTGCGTACTGCGGAGCGTCCGCTGACATCCGGGCCAATCCAATCTGCGTGAACATTGCCTTCCAGGCGGCGCTGAACTCCAGCCGGTAGACCCGGTGCAGCTCCGCCTCCAGCCCGGCGAGCTGGGTTTCATAGCCGACCCGCCCTGCGGCGTCGCCCAGTACCCATTGGTCTTCGCGCAGGCGGGTGCGGGCCGTGGTCAGCTCCTCCAGGAAATAGCCCCAGTACCCTTCAAAGGTGTAAAGCGCCGGCACGCCAACCGACTGGAGCGGCGTTCCGTCCGTGGTTTCCAGAACCTGGGCCACCTGGCCTGACAGCCGTTCCGCCATGCTGAAATCGCGAATGCCGGAGGTTGCTGCGCGCTCTTTGATCAGGGCATAGGCCTGTTCCGCCAGGGGCAGGTTGACGATTGCCTCACGCGCTTGCCGCACGATTTCCGGGTCGATGCCGATCACCGGCTTGCGATCCCCGTCCAGATCCAGCAGCGCCTCCATATGCGCCAGCAACTGCTGGCGTTCGTCAATCTGGCCCGGCGCGTTGAACTGGCCGCGCCACAGCTGCTCGAAATAGCTGGTGACGGCAGCGTCATTGTCAGCGGCAGTGCCCTGCCCCGTCCCGCCAAGAAGAAGATAAACCTTAAGCGCACGGTAGACTTCGGCGGTGTCTTCATCGGCAATGAGCTGCGGAATGGCGTTTTCCAGATGCAGCACCAGCCGCGGCCGCAGCATGCGTTCCAGCCCGTCGGAATAGGCCCGGTGTGTGGCTCCCGACAGTTCCGCATGGCGCGACAGGCCAAGCCCCTGCCAGAACCCCGGCTGCTCCGGATCGCCATACCCCGTTGTCATGTCACGCAGGTCCTGCAAATGCGGCATCACCGGCGAGGGGTCGGTGTCGTCAATCACGGTGCGGGACAGCTCGTTGCGGGCCGCATCGAAGAACGCCACCGCGTCATGTTCGGCATTGCGGGTCAGCGTGGCATTCTGCCAGTAGCTGTAGCCGAAAGCGCCCATTGACCCGGCCGTGCCCAGCAGGATGGCGGCAAAGGCCGAGCTGCGAAGAAGCACCGTGCGGCGCATGGCGGCGCGATCGAAGCCGACCCAGCCGCGCTCCTCGAAGATCACCTTCTTCATCAAGTCGTGCAAGAAATACGACTTGCCCTTGCCCGACATGAAGGCAGGCTGGAACAGACCCGCATCCCCGCTGTTGCGCGACATTTCTCCCAGAACCTGATCGACCGGGGTGCCCTCTTGCGTGCCGGAGGTGAAATAGAAACCGCGCAACAGCGCGCTAGTCTTGTATCGGGTGGGTTCGAACACGACACGCAGGAATTCGCAGATGTTTTCCCGCAGCATTGCCATCTGGCCCGGCAGGCCGAATATCGCGATGCGGCTGGCGCCATCGGGTTCCTCGTTCATCCGGTCGATCACCTCGTCCGAAAGGCGGCTGATCAGCTGGTCAAACTCCGTGCCTGCCTGTTTATAGGTTTCCACGCCGCGGTCCTTGGTCTGGAAGGTCACCCCCCAGACGGATTTGCGGCGGCTTTGGCTGAAGCTGGCAAAATACTCGCGAAAGCCCGAAATCAGGTCAGCCTTGGTGAACAGCACATAGACCGGGAAGTCGATCCTGAGGGTCTCGTGGATCTCTCCCAGCCGCGCCCGCACCGTGGCGGCATGGGCCGCAATCGAGGCGGGGGAGGCAGACATCATGTCCTCGACCGAAAAGGCGAGAATGACGCCGTTCACCGGCTGGTCGGGGCGCCCTTTCTTGAGCAGGCCCAGGAAGGCATCCCAGCTGGCCTTGTCTGCCGCAGCATCGCTGTCTTGCATGGTGTAGCGGCCGGCGGTGTCGATCAGCACCGCGTCCTCGGCAAACCAGAAATCGCAGTTGCGGGTTCCGCCGAATCCATGCGCCTTGTCCGGCAGGGAATCCTGGCCCGGAAATTCGATTCCGGCATTGGAAAGCGCGGTGGTCTTGCCTGCCGCAGGCGGTCCGATGATCACATACCAGGGCAGATCATACAGGTAGTTCCGGCCGCCTGCCTTCTTCAGCTTCGCCATCGCCTCCTGCATGCGTTCGTTCAGAACCGAAGCATCGCCCACGGGCTCCTGAAGCAGGCTGTCCTCCAGATCCTGCGCGCGTTTGCGCCGCCGCCGCCAGCGCAACCCGTAATACAGCGCCAGCGCAAACAGGATCGCGCCAATCACCGCGGCGCGGAACCAGACCGCGGCGAACAAGGTCAGGCCGGTCATCGGAAAGCCGAACCAGATGGCTGCAAACAGGGCGAGGATGCCGATCACGATCAGCGGAATGCGCATCCAGGGCTTGCGCAGCAGCTGGACTGGCAGGCTGAGAAAGGAAAGGAGCCGGAACATTCTAGTTGTCTCTCGGAATCATGATTTCGACGCGGCGGTTGCGCGCCCGGCCTTCACGGCTGCTGTTGTCTGCAATCGGATCGACTGCGCCTTTGCCTTCGGCCGAGATCCGGCTGGCGTCGGCCAGTGCCGCGCCCAGAACGGTTGCGACGGTTTCGGCCCGGGCCAGTGAAAGCTGCTCATTGGTCTTGTAACGGCCGCGGCCCGACGGCGGCACGCTGTCGGTATGGCCGACCACCCGCACCGGGCCGGTTTCCCCGTCCAGGGCCGCGGCGGCAGCATTGACCAGCATGCTGATATCGCTGCTCAGATCCGCAGATCCCGACTTGAAGCGCATCGCCTGGCCGACACGGATCAGCACCCAGTCATTGGTTTGGCCGAGCTCGATCTGGCCGGTTTCCAGCTCGCCTTCCAGCGCGCCGGTCAACCGCTGCATCTGCGTGCTGGGCGGCGGTTCATACGGGCGGACAACCGGCTGCGTGCGCTCGATGACGATGCCAGGCTGGCCCTGATGCAGCGCCAGGATACCGTCGCGCACTTCGGCGCTTTGCCGGGTGAGCAGGGTCGAAAGCGTTGCGAACAGCGCCATCACCATCACTGCGGACACGCTGAACGCCACCCACAGCGGCAGTTTGCCCTGATTGCGGCGGGTACCGAGCGGTACCGCGCTCCAGCGCGGCGAGATATCGTCATCCGGACGCGCCTGCACCCGGCGCAGGGTTTCGTAGATAGCTGTGCGGATGCGGGCGCTTTCCACCGTGCCGTTGGGCATGGTGCGGTACTGGCCCTCAAATCCCAAGGACAGGCAGGTCAGCATCAGCTCCAGCAGGTGAAAGCGCTGGCCGGGCGCGCGCATCGCCTCGTCCACTTTCTGAAAGAAGCCCACCCCGGACGAGCGGTCGCCAAAGAACCGCGCCGCCATGGAATATTCCTGCCACATGCCTCGGTCAGTGCCGGGCAGATTCTGGACGATGTCGTCCGCTGTGGCGGACAACGCGTATTTTGCGCCAAGAACGTCCTGCGGCGCAGCATTTGCAGCGTGCGCCTTTTTCTCGAATGCGTCGATTTCCCGGACCACGTGGTCGATCAGCGGCGGCGCCTGCATTTCCACCAGCCCGGTGCGCAACCGCCCGAGCAGCACCAGAAGGTCTGCCGCTGCCGCAATCAGCGGATTGGAGGACTGCGCAGCGCCGCTGCCCTGTGCCTTCAGCGCATCAGCCAGCGCGATACGCGGTTGCACCTGCGGCTGAGCGGCATGGCCAGGTTGCACGATGTCGGGGAAAATACCGGCTCCGGCCGACTGCTGGCCCGTTACAGGCTGGTAATGCGGCTGCATTTGCGGCGGAGCAGGCTGCGGCGGCAGCGCTCCGCCAAGCCAGGTGTCCTCTGCCGGGTACTGCACCGGAGCAATACGG
>NZ_LYUZ01000112.1 GCF_001679925.1 Leisingera sp. JC1
ATACCGGTTACCAATACCAATGCCATTGAAGCGCTGAACTCGAAAATCCGCCGCGCGGTCCGAACCCGCGGCCATTTCCCCAGCGATGAGGCGGCGGCCAAGTTGATCTATCTGGCGCTGAATGCTACCTCAGCGGAGTGGAAGCGGTCAGTGCGCGAATGGCATGCGGTGAAAAGCCAGCTCGCCATCATGTTCGAGGAACGCTTCCCATTGGCGTAAGAAATGGCGCCGGGGCACAAAATTCCGCACAGTCTCGCTCAGGGTGGTGGAACGCGCCTCTTTCGGACCCATCCGGGCGTCTTCGGCACACTCCCGCTGTCGCCACTTGGCCACGGTCTTGACGTTGATACCGAGCTCCCGGCTCCCGGCTCCCGGCTCCCGGTAGTCGAGCGGCTTAACCAGCTTGCAAAGAAATGGGCTCACCAAACAGGGCGACAGCATGGTCCGCAAACTGCTCTACGAAGCGGCCAATTCGATCCTGACACGCAGTCGTGGCAGCTTCGCCCTCAAAACCTGGGCCCAAAAGATTGCCAAACGCCGAGGTCTGAGAAAAGCGCGCGTGGCGCTTGCTCGGCGGCTTACCGTCATCATGCATGCGATGCTGCGCGATGGCACTTTGCTCGAAGCGTAAGGTGAGATAGAAATCATGTGCCAGCGGTGAAGCCGGAAAGGTGAACCAAGGGCGGTGTTCCGAGAGGGAACGCAGGACGAACGATCCGCGAAGGTTACCGGATGGGCCAAGGAGCCCGCTTTGAATCAATGCAACGTTCGGACTTGTGAAACCCGATACAGCACGATCGCCTAACAGCCATCAGTGCGGACAGATCCTTGAAACCTTCAAGGGAAACCCCGCCAAGCTCCGCAAATTACAGATCCTGACCCTAGGCTCCCATGGCAACAAAACACGTTATGACGGATTCCCAAGACCTTGTCGCTCGGGCCGCAGCAAGTCAGCGCGTTCGTTATGCAACATGTCGGCAATGCGTTCGATGTCTTTGCTTAACGGACGATCATCCTTGTACATAGTAACCTTTTCGCGCACCTGTGAGTGCAGACGCCGAGTATCGCGTGCGCAGGAAATCGGAGGCTGAAGGTCGCGCGCCTGGGCTCCGCACAAAAGCTCAATTGACAGAATATAAAGCAGGTTTTGCATCACGTGCAGAGCCTTTTCCGCGGCCGGCGTTGCATGTGTCAGTATATCCTCCTGCAGTGCCGAGGTCACACCGCCGTCGAGGCTCGCTGGGACTGACAGTCGCCTGTTCTCACCACATAAAGCAGACGCCGTGTATTGAGCGATCATCAACCCCGAGCAGCGACCGCTGTCGGCGCTCAGGAAAGCCGGCAGATCGCTCACCAGAGGGTTCACCATCCGGTCGATGCGGCGCTCGGAAATTGCGCCGAGTTGCGCGGCGATCATGGCCAGCCGGTCGGCGGCAAAACCGATCGCCGCACCGACCGCATTGGCCTGACTGGATACGATCGGCGCCTCCGGCGTTCCGCCCACCACCGGGTTGTCGGTGACACTGCACAATTCGTTGTGCAGAATGATCTCGATATGGTTCAGCTCGTCGCGCACGCTGCCGTGGACCTGAGGCACCGCGCGCAGGCTGAGCGGATCCTGCGTGCGCGCCTTTTCCGGCGCGACCGGTCGGCGCCCGTCAAGCCAGGCCAGAACATTGTCGGCCGAGGTCCGAACGCCATCGGAAAGCCGCAGCCGCAGACCCTGCTCCTCGAAGGGATCGTTCTGTCGTCCCAGCATCTCATAGCTGAAAGCCGCCGCGGCGTCCGCCCAGTCGATCAGCCTATGCAGCCGGGCGAAGGCGAGGCTGGTTAGACCAGTGGCACAGGGGGTCCCGTTCACAAGGCTTAGGCCCTCCTTGGCCCCCAGGCGGCGCGGGGCAATGCCGATTTGCTGCAACGCCTCCGCGCCGCTGAGACGTCTGTCACCCAGCATCGCTTCACCATGACCGATGACCAGAAGGCCGATACAGGCGGAATGGACGAGGTATCCGACCGAGCCCTGCGAAGGCATGACCGGCGTGATCCCCGCGTTTAGTAGCGCGACGAGGATCTCCACTGTTTCCAGAGATATGCCGGAGCGGCCATGGGCAAAGTTGTTGATCTGCGACGCCATGATCGCCCGCACCGCCTCTGCCGGGAGCGGCGCCCCGACCCCGCAGGCATGGCTGAACAGGATATTGTGCGACAGGATCGACTGATCTTTCGGCCCGATGATCACGTCGCAAAGCGCCCCAACGCCCGTGTTGATCCCGTAGCCTCTGATGCCCTTTTCGACGATGGCATCGACGATGTCCCGCGAGGCCTTGATGCGCGCGATGGCCCGCTCCGACAGGATCAGACTCGCGCCCTGAGCGACACGGGCGATCTCGAAGGGGGTCAGGGCGGCGTCGAGGAGAATGGTGTCATGCATAGGCGCGATTCCTGCCCTTTACGAAGCGGGCCACATAGTCGTCGGCGGGATGGTTGAGGATCTCATCCGGCGTGCCGGTCTGAACCACCTTGCCATCCTTAAGGATGGCGATCCGGTTGCCGATATGCAGCGCCTCTTCGAGGTCATGTGTGATGAAGACGATGGTCTTGTGCAGGTTGGTTTGCAATTGCAGCAGCTGGTCCTGCATATCGGCCCGGATCAGCGGGTCGAGCGCGCTGAAAGCCTCGTCCATCAGGACCAGGTCGGTGCCCGCGGCGAGCGCCCGGGCAAGGCCAACCCGCTGTTTCATGCCGCCCGAAAGCTCGGCAGGATATTTGTGTTGATAGCCCTCAAGACCGACGGTTCGGATCCAGTCCAGCCCGACCTTGTCCGCCTCTTCGCGGGGGGTGCCCCGCACCCGCAGCCCGTAGGTCGCGTTCTGCAGCACGGTGCGATGGGGCTCCAGACCGAAGCTCTGAAACACCATCGAGACCTTATGCATGCGAAATGCGCGCAGCTCTTTCCGATTCAGCCCAACAATATTGGTCTCGCCATGATAGATCTCTCCTGCGGTAGGTTCGATTAGGCGGTTGATATGGCGCACCAGCGTCGACTTGCCCGAACCTGAGAGCCCCATTATGACGAAAATCTCACCAGAAGGAATGTCGAGGGACACATCGTTCAACCCCACCGAGGCCCCGCTCTGACGCAGGATCTCGGCCTTGTCGATGCCGGATTTCGCCAACTCCAGAGCCTTTTGGGTTTTGCCGCCGAAGATCTTGTACACGTTTCGGATTTTGATGTCGGACATGCTATTCTCCGCCCTGCGCCTTGCCAAAACTCTGGGTGATGCGATCGAGGACAACCGCGAGGATCACAATGCCCAATCCAGCCTCGAGCCCCTTGCCGACGTCGAGGGTCTGAATGCCGTTCAGCACCGTTTCGCCAAGACCCCGCGCCCCGATCATCGAAGCCACAACCACCATGGAGAGCGCCATCATGATCGTCTGGTTGAGACCGGCCATGATCGTGGGCAGCGCCAGCGGCATTTCGGTCTTGAAAAGGATGCGGGTCGGGCTGCCGCCAAAGGCGGTGACTGCCTCGACCACTTCGTGATTGACTTGGCGGATGCCCAGATCGGTGAGACGGATCAGTGGCGGCACAGAATAGATGATGGTCGCCAGCACCGCAGGCACCTTGCCGAGCCCGAACAGCATCAGGGCTGGGATCAGATAGACGAAACTGGGCATGGTTTGCATCACATCCAGCACCGGCAAGGTGACGAGGCGCATGCCTTTCGATTTCGCGGTCAGTATTCCGATCGGTACGCCGATCAGGATAGACAGCAGCGTCGCCATCAGCATCAGCGCCAGCGTTTGCATGGTCTGATCCCAAAGTCCGAGCATGCCGACCGCAAACATCAGCCCGCCGACCGTCACGCTAAGGCCGACACGGCGCGAGCCCCAGTAGGCAAGGCCGACAAAGACGATGATGATCGCCCACCAGGGCGCGCCGCGCAGGACGCTCTCAATTGCTAGCAACAGCTGTAGGATGAAATCGGAAATGGCGCGGAATATATGACCGTAATCCGCAACCAGAACCTCGATTGAGTGGTTGACGGGCCGTCGAATGGAGATGCTGAGACCTTCGGGAAACACTACCCTATCCTCTCCTTGCAGGTGCCGGGGCGCGTGCGCGCGGCCCCGGACAGAATGTCGATTCCGCGCGCACGGCAGATATCATTCGAAGCTCGCGAGGATCTTGGCCTTGGCGTCGCCGCTGACCCAGGTTTCCCAGACCTCGGCCTTGTCCTTCAGAAACCGGTCCGCAGCCTCGGCGGCGGTGGCGTCGCTGTCCTTCATGAAGGCGAGGCTTTCATTTATGTCCTGCAGCGGGAATACTGCTTTTTCGAGGATGGCGATGATGTCCGGCGCGGCTTCGGCAAAGGTAGTATTGACGCCATAGGCCACGTCAACCGGCGGGAAGCCGCAGGCGCCATCGCGTTTGCCATCGGCGCTGGTCAGTTCCGCCCAGCAGGCGTCGCTATAGGCCGGTTCCTCGAGCTGGATCAGATCGTATTTGCCCATGATCGCGGTCGGCGACCAGTAGTAGAACAGCAGCGGCTGGCGCTGCAGATAGGCCGAGGCAATGGCGGAATCGAGCGCCGTGCCGGTGCCCGGGCGGAAATTGACGAAAAGCTTTTCGAGTCCGTAGCCCTCGAGCTTGGCGGTGGAGACCCCCTCGCATGTCCAGCCGGAGGGACAGTTCAGGAACCGGCCCTTGGCGGGTTCTTCCGGGTCGCGGAACACGGCGGCGACCTCGGGATCCTGCAATTGCGACACCGACTTCAGGTCGGGCAGCAACGGCTCGATACCGCGGGCGGGGTCGCCCTTGACCACATAGGCCGGCACAAACCAGCCCTCGGAGGCGCCGAGAAAAGTCTGGCCGACATGGGTGACCTTGCCCTCCTTGGCGGCCTTGTTCCAGACATCGCTGCGGCCGATCCATTCCTCGGCAATGATCTGGACGTCATTCATCGCCACCGCCTGTTCGAGGGTGACGGAGTTGCCTGGGATCGCATCGACCTGACAGTCGTAACCCTTGGCCAGCAGGCGCTGCATGACCTCGGTCACAAAGGCACCGCTTTCCCAATCGATGCCGGCAAAGGTCACCTTGTTACCATTTGAGCAGTACGAGGCCTGGGAAGCGCTCGCGGCCGCAGCGTAAGCAGCGCCCGAAATCAGCAGAGTTATCAGTGTCTTTTTCACGGTTTTTCCCTGTAGCAGAGCGTCCACGCCCATCGTGGCAACCGGCGCGCACCGGTCCCGAACCCCTCTGCGAAAGCAAGGGGGTGGCGAGATATCAGAGACACGTATTTGGTCGTTACAAAACGAGCGGTGAACTTATTGTCAATCATAACGATCGTTATGACTGCACATAACGAGCTTTATTTGCCGTGGTCTGTCAAGCGAAATTGCGCTAGGAACAGGCAGGAGCGTGGCAATTTGCAAAATACTCAGACAAAATCAGGCCTTGAGAGGCGGGACTGGATCGAAGCCGCCCGTGGCTTGCTGATTTCCGGCGGCATCCAAACGGTGACCTTGCGGAGAATCGCGGCGCAGTTGGGGGTGACGACTGGCGCCTATTACACCCATTTCGCCAATCTTGAAGAACTGCTCGAGGGACTGCGCGCAGATTGGATGGCGCGTAATTCAGCCCCATTTCACGAGGACATCCTGAAGGCTGGCCCGGACGGTTTTTGCATGTATTTGGCTTACGTGCGCATCATCGCCCTGGAAGAACGCTTCAGCCCGACCTACGATGCCGCCTTTCGGGCCTGGGCTCAGGTCTCACCGGAATCGGCTGCAGTGCTGAAAGAAGCTGAACGGAAGCGCATAGAGATCTTGGTCTCGGTGTTCACCGCCCTCGGTTTTGACCCTGAACGCGCCCAAACCCGGGCCAATGTCGCCTATTTCACCCAACTTGGGTACAATACACTACAGCTAGGGGAGACGCGTGAAGATCGTCTGATGCGGATCCCTTACTACGTCGAAGTTGAAAGTGGCCGAAAAGACTTGCTGAAGCTCACGAGCCCAGAGGAGGTCCTTAAAACTCTCATCGAGGGGCACGTAGAATGATTGGACTGCCCTAGGCTTGGCCGTGGCCGTGGTCAGGCGATCTTCGATGCCACGGGACTGCCGCAGCCCTCTCTGAACCTGAGCCATCTCCTGTACACAAGACGCAGGACAGTGGCGGTGAAGGCATCCCAGATTGGATGCATCTTCTCGTCAGGGAGCATGCTCACCAAATCGATCAAGTTCTTGAAGACGGCGATCGCTTCGTGATCGAAGGGCGCGATCCGGCGCGCCAGCGCATCGACCGAACCATTGAGTTCGCCGTCAGGGAGTGCGCAGTTTTTTAAATTTGCTGTTTGCGGATCTTCAAAGAAGAGAAGAACAGCAGACACAGAAACGGGATAACCATCCGGCTGAGTTCCGGGCCAACGTTGCGCTTGAAGCGTCGAACGTCGAGCGGACGGTCGCCGAGTTGGTAAGACAGTTAAGTGTTTATCTATCAGGTCAACGGTGAGACAAGCGATAGCAGCATTGCAACGTGTCAAATCCCGTAACACGCAAACCGCGCTCGAATGCCGATTTCAGCGCACTGCGTACGCGCAAACGTTCATCAAGCGCCATTTGTGGGTCCTCCTCCAGAAGCTGATCCAGATTGCGCGGGATTTTGACTGTTTCCTCCGGGCCAGATTGCACAAGTTTTTGACCCGTTGCAGCCAACGCAGACACGTTGTTCGAGGCCAAATCCCACTCTGCCACAAGCCGGTCTGACGGGATGCCTGCATTGATACCCTGCATCTCGCCGTAGTAATTCTCGTGATAGACTCCCGCCGTTGCTCCCAGGCGCCCGATGTTCAACGCGGCGTTTATGCGCCTGAGCGGATCATAGGTCCAGCGAACCATTGTGATGCCACGCGCCAAACACCATTCGCGCTGGAACCACTTCAAACGTTGGCCCAGCCCCATTCCCCGGCTGTCGGCATGAACTGCCAGGCGGTGCGAGTGCTGAATGCCTGTTTCGCTGCTGGGGAACCCGAACAGGAACCCTAACATCCGGTCGTCCAAAAATGCCCCGGCAACCAAGCCGCCTTCGTGTTGGATGGAAAGCATCAGATCGGCATTGTCCGCAGGATCATCTGCCCCCCAGACCAGGCGCTGAAAGTCCTCGGAAGCTTTAAGTTCAGCGAGCCCTGCCAGTTCGCGAATAACCAGCCCGTTCTGTTCCGTCATGGCAAAATCTCTTCGGAAGTCTCGGTGACCGTGTCCAGGAATCCATAGTCCAGCGTGACGCCTATTCCCGGCCCGTTTTGCGGAAGGGGCATCCGGCCATTTGTTGCTTCAAGTTGTTCGTTGACGATGTCACGGTGGAAATAGCGGCTGGCGGACGAAGTGTCGCCAGGCTTGGAGAAATTGGACAGTGTGGACAGGTGAATGTTGTGCGCCCGGCCGATACCGCTTTCCAGCATGCCGCCGCACCACACGGGAACACCAAAGGCGTCGCATGTATCGTGGATGGCGCGTGCGGACATGTAACCGCCAACGCGGCCGACCTTGATGTTGATGACGCGGGCAGCGTCCATCTCAAGTGCAACCCGCGCGTCCCGGGCTGAGCGGATACTTTCGTCCAGGCAAATCGCCGTCCTGATCCGCGACTGCAGCTTTGCATGATCGCGAATGTCATCATAGGCCAGCGGCTGCTCGATATAGTCCAGGTCAAATGCATCCAGTTCCTGCATGATCGAGCTGTGGCTCAATTGGTAATCGGTATTTGCATCCACGGTCAGCTTGATTTCTGGAAATTGGGTCCGGACCGCCTCGACAATTTTTACGTCATGGCCTCGGGCAATCTTGAGCTTGACCCTTTTGTATCCTTGCCCGACAGCTTCGCACACGCGCTCCAGCGTCGTTTCGACCGGGGCAATGCCGAGGCTGACGCCGACGGCAACGCTATCTCCTATCCCCCCAAGCGCTGCGCGCAACGGGATGCCCAAGCTTTTGGACCAAAGATCCCAAAACGCCATCTCCACCGCCGCTTTTGCCATCTGGTGGCCGCGCCATGGTGCGAGGATCGGTTCCAGTTCAAAAGGCGAAGAGAAACGTTTCCCCACGATCTGGGGCAGCAAGACATTGCGCAGGAAATCCATTGCACCCGCAATAGTTTCCTCCAGATAATCTGGCTGCGGGTCCATTACCGCCTCGGCCACGCCCTCGATCCCTTCACCTTTGAGCACAAGCAGAGGGAAGGTTTTGGCCTTCATAGTGCCAGTTGAGATTACGAAAGGAGTCAGCAGCGGCAGACTGACGATACGCAGTTCGGCACATTCGACACGGATACCGGGGCGGAGAGCCGCAGGGGTCATGGGTATTTCGGCGGGCATTTTGAAGAACCTGTATAGGAAAGTCACATCACTTTGGCGATGAAGCGGCGGAACTCGTCAGTTTGAGGATTGGTGAACATTGTGTCGGGCGGCCCCTGTTCGGCGATGCGGCCCTGATGCAGGAACACCACTTCAGAAGAAACTTCGCGGGCAAACCCCATTTCGTGTGTGACCACGATCATGGTTGTTCCCTCGGCCGCCAGAGATTGCATCACTTTCAGGACCTCGCCCACAAGCTCGGGATCCAGGGCCGAAGTCGGTTCATCGAACAGGATCGCGTCAGGTTCCATTGCCAGCGCACGGGCGATGGCCACCCTTTGCTGCTGGCCGCCCGACAATTGCGAGGGGTACATCTGCATCCGCTCTTCCAGTCCGACTCCTCGCAGTAGCGTTTCGGCCCTGTCGCGGGCTTCGGCCTTGCTTTCCCGTTTGACGTGGACTGGCCCCTCCATGACATTTTCCAGCACCGTTCTGTGGGACCAAAGGTTGAACTGCTGGAAAACCATGCCCAGAGAAGCTCTGATGTGCTCGATGTGCCGCACATTCTGCGGCCGCCCGTTCTTGACCAGCACCTCCTCGCCATGGACCGTCACTCTGCCGGACGTCGGAATTTCCAGAAAATTAAGACAGCGCAGGAATGTGCTTTTACCTGAGCCCGAAGACCCCAGGATTGAGATCACGTCGTGTTTGCGGGCTTCGAGTGAAATTCCTTTGAGTACCTCGAGGTTTCCAAATGACTTGTGGATGTCTTCTGCCCTGAGGATTACGTCCGGCTGTGTCATTCTGTAGTTTCCTTCGGATTTGGCGCAGGCGTGACCGGCAGCACACGCCCGGTGAATTGCTTGCTGAGCCGGAGTTCGGCTTGACGCCACACGAAGACGAAGGCGGCAGTCAGGCAGAGGTAGATTACCGCAGCCCAAAGGTAGACTGAGAAGTCGAAACTGCGGGAGAAGATCTGCCGGGTGCGCCCCAGAAGGTCGAAGAGGGTGATGACGCTCGCCAGCGCGCTGGCTTTCATCAGCAGGATGACTTCGTTTCCAAGTGCGGGCCAGGCAATGCGGTAGGCATGAGGGAATGTCACACGCCGCAAGGTCTGGAACTGGCTCATACCAATCGCTCTGGCGGCCTCTATTTCGCCGTGGGGTGCCCCCATGATGCCGCCGCGCAGAATTTCAGTCTGATATGCCGTCGAGTTCAGCGCAAAGGCCAGCAACGCGCAGTTGAACGGGTCGCGAAATAACCACCACAAACCCAAGTCCTGCAACATGGGCCGAAACTGGCCCGAACCATAAAAGACAAGAAACAACTGTGCCAGAAGCGGCGTTCCGCGCATGAATGATATGTAAAGGCGCAGCGGCGCCTGCGCCCAGGGCGAAGCCTGAGTCCGCACCAGCGCAAGCCCCGGGGCGGCCAACGCGGCGATCATTGCGCCCAGCAAAGTCAGCTTCAGAGTCATTACTGTGCCATCCAGAAGGCGCGGCCAGTATTGCAGGAGAATGTCGAGGGGGTTCATCTTAGGCGCTCCGGATGCCGCGGTTGGCACGGCGTTCCATTCTGGCCAGCACGAACTCGGACAGGACGCACATCGTCCAGTAGATCAGACAGGCCAGCAGGTAGAAGGTAAATGGTTGTTTGGTAACGCCAACCGCCACCTTGGTCATCCGCATCAGATCGTTGAGAGCGATCACCGACACAAGTGCCGTGTCTTTGAGGAGGTTGATCCAAAGGTTTCCCAGGCCTGGCAGCGCGAAACGCCAGATCTGCGGCAATTCGATGCGCCGAAAAATCTGGCTTCGGGTCATGCCGATCGCTTTCCCGGCCTCCATCTGGCCTGTATTCAGCGATTGAAACGCACCCCGCAGTACCTCGCCTGCAAAGGCGCCGAAAACCAATCCCAAAGCCACAACACCGGCTATGAATGGGCTGAATTCCGTGAGGGGCGCGTCGGGATTCCACCACATCGCCAGCCGGTTCCACAACAGGCCAACGCCATTATAGACGACAAACAGCGTGAGAATTTCGGGCAACCCCCGCATCAGCGTTGTATATCCGAAACCTATCGCCCGCAAAATGCGCAAACGGGACATTGAGGCGAACGCAGCCAGAAAGCCGAGGAGCACACCAACGGGCAGCGTGACGACCGCAAGCTGCACGGTGATGGCCAATCCTCGCAGGATTTCGTCCCCCCAGCCCGTATCGCTGTATGAAAAAAGCTCAAGCATCTTACAGTCTTTCTGTCTGGGGGAACCGAGCGTCTTACTTCATCGTGTAGACGTCGATGTCGAAATATTTGTCGTTGATCGCCTTGTACGATCCGTCTTCACGCATTGCCGCCAATGCCGCGTTCAATTTCTCACGCAACTCGTTATCTTCCTGACGCACGGCAATCCCGACGCCTTCTCCCACGAATGCGGGATCTGTGATCGGCTCGCCAGCCAGCTCGCAGCAAGAGCCGTCATCCGATTTGGACACCCAGTCCAGCATCGGCAGCATATCGCCCACCTGAAGGTCGATTCGACCTGAGGCCATGTCCAGATTCACTTCGTCCTGTGTGGGGTACAGGCGGATGTCAGCATCGGGATAGGCGGACTCGATGAAATCGGCCTGAGTGGTGCCTGACTGGGCCCCAATCACTTTCCCGGCCAAAGTCTCATTCGAGAAGTCGGTGATGTGCGAACCCTTGGGAACCACATGGGTCATCGCAGCCAGATAGTAGGGGTCCGTAAAGTCCACCTGCTTTTTGCGCTCTTCCGTGATGAACATCGAAGCGATGATGAAGTCATATTTGTTGGCCAGAAGGCCGGGGATAATCCCGTCCCAGTCCTGAGCCACGATCGTGCATTCCTCGCCGATACGCTTGCACAGTTCCAAACCGATCTCGACATCAAAGCCGACGATGCTGCCATCCGCCTCGATATAGTTGAACGGAGGGTAGGCGCCCTCGGTGCCAAGCCGCAAGCCTTCTGCCTGGGCGGCCGCCGCAATTGCGGTTGCTGCCAGTACGGCGGCAAGTGTGGTTTTCAATTTCATAGCGTTTTCTCCCTGTTAGCAGTTGGGTTCTTCAAGTTTCGATCTGGCTTGCCGGATCACCCACGTGACCAATGAACTTGCCGTAAAGCTCCGCGGTGCGTTTCAGGCGTGGCTCCACTGCCATGCCCAGTTCAACGAATACGCCGTTCAGCAGCAGGTTGCCGAAACTCGCCATGTGTGCGGTTGAATCCCAAAACTGGTTGAACTGGGTGGGAATGGCGAACATTTCGGTGGCGGCGTCAGGCCCCCAAGCGCAAAATGTGTCTGTCACCAGGGTAACTGGAATGCCTGCGGCCCGTGCTTCCTGCGCCAGAACCTTAGATAGGCGCGAATATCGCCGTGCCTCGAAGATCAGCAGACAGGCATCGGAGTCCGCTGCCAGGAGCTCGGCAAAATTGCCACCGGCAAGGTCCATCAGGGTGACACGATCACGCAGATATTGCAGCTGGTTGGCAAAGTATTGTGCCAGCCCGCGCTCGGTCTGAAAGCCGGCGACAAAGACGGCTTCACAGGCGCAAAGCCGCTTGACCACGTTTTGCCACTCGGGTGTCTGCGCATATTCGTAGATCCTCACCAGGGCGGCAATTTCCAGTTCCATTCCCGCGTTCAGGTGCTGTTTGTCTTTTTGAAAGGAGTGCTGAAGTTCTTGCAGGCGGTCACTGACCATCCAGGGAGCGTCCCCTAAATCCCCTTTCAGTTTTTCTTTGAGATCCTTGAAGCTTTTGAATCCCATGGACCGGCAATACCGCCCGACCGTGGCTTCGCTGACACCGACCCGCTCTCCAAGGCTGGCAGCGGTTTCAAAGGGAATGTTTTCTGTTGCGCTCAGAATGTAACTTGCCAAAGCCTTCTCGGCCTTCGACCCCGTGGTCAGAGTTTCAGCTACTTTCGCTTTGACGGACTCTCTCAAGGCAGCACTTCCTGCAAGTTTTATTGCTTATAATAATTTGTAAAAGTTTTCTTGCAAAATGTCAACAGAAAGAGGCAGAATTGCCTCAGAAGCTGTTCAGCGTCCCGTTTGGCGGGCTTAGGAAGGAAAAGTGGTAATGACCCCCGTGAATGCAGTTGATCTAACCGCCGATTTGATCCGGTGCCCGTCGGTGACCCCTATGGAAGGCGGCTCGCTCATTCTGCTTGAAGCCGCGCTAAGCGCAGCGGGTTTTGAATGCGTCAGAGTTGACCGCGGTGAAGTCTGCAACTTGTTTGCCCGCTGGGGGGGGAAGGCGCACGGCCGGACATTTGGTTTCAACGGGCACACGGACGTGGTGCCTGTAGGTGATACCGTTAAATGGACTTATCCGCCTTTTGGAGCCGTCATCAAAGACGGGTTTCTATATGGCCGCGGCGCCACAGACATGAAATCCGGCGTGGCGGCATTTGTTGCAGCAGCGATCGACTTTGTGACACTCACTCCGCCGGACGGCGCGGTGATCCTAACCATCACGGGGGATGAGGAAGGGGAGGCGGTGGACGGCACCGCGGCATTGCTGGACTATATGGGCCAAGCCGGAGAACGAATGTCAGCCTGCCTGGTAGGGGAGCCTACCTGCCCGGACAAGATGGGCGAAATGATCAAGATCGGACGGCGGGGAGCAATGTCAGCCGAGTTTACGGTAACAGGCATTCAAGGGCATTCTGCCTACCCGCATCGGGCACGAAACCCCCTGCCGGCAATGGCACGTCTTATGGATATTCTGGCGAGCCACGAGTTGGATGACGGGTCCGAGCATTTCGATCCGTCGGCCTTGGCGGTTGTCACGATAGACACGGGCAACTCAGCCACAAACGTCATTCCTGCAAAGTGCCAGTCCGCAATAAACATTCGCTTCAACGATCTGCACTCATCGGAAAGCCTGGCGCACTGGCTGCAGTCCACGGCTGATCAGGTTGCCGCATCCTTTGATGTCACAATTGACATGGCTGTCATTGATGCATGCGAGAGTTTCTTGACCGAACCCGGACCGCTATCCGAACTCGTTGCTGGAGCAGTTCTGGACGAAACTGGCATTGATCCGGTGCTGTCGACCACTGGGGGGACTTCCGACGCTCGATTTATCACGGCTCACTGCCCGGTTGTTGAATTCGGTCTAGTCGGACGGACGATGCATCAGGTGGATGAGAACGTCGATATCGAACATATCCATCAGCTGAAGGCAATCTACTTCAGCATCTTGCATCGGTATTTTCTGCAAGACTGAGCAGTGAGCCTGGCGTATGGGGCAGCGAGGCCAAGCCAGAGCGATGCCGGCATTCATGGGCGTTTTGCGCAAATCTGTGTCTGGCTTTGGAAAGCGAACGGCCGAAACCGTTCGCCCGCCTCTCACCTGCGGAAACGCTGGCAGCCGTCCATGCCGGTGATCAGCACACTGGGGTGCCGCAAGGCTGCTCTGAGGCAATTTCTACACATGCTGTAAGAATTATTAACGGCAGCTTCGAAGTGTCTGTCGCCTGACTAGGGAACGCCCATCCGTTCTCGGTATTTGACAGGGGGTACGCCCATTAATTTTCGAAACTCTCTGCGAAAGGTTTCGGCAGAGCCGAAGCCGCAGGCCTCCCAAACATCGGCAAGGGGCATTTTGCCGTTTTCCAGCAGCTCAGCCGCACGGGATACACGCTCCGCCTTTAGCCAGTGCATGGGGGTAGACCCCGTTTCCTCTTGGAAACAGCGTGCCAGCGTGCGGTCACTTGTTCCGGCATACCTGGCCATGCGGGCAACGGGCCAGTCTTCGTCGATTGACGTTCTGACACGGTCCTGAAGTGCCGCGAGGTTCGAGCCCACGCGGGTCTTCGGCTCAGGTCTAGGTACAAATTGGCGTTGTCCGCCATCCCGTTGAGCTGGCAGAACCAGCCTGCGAGCAACACTTGCGGCAGCTTGTGCGCCAAAATCTTGCCTGTGAACAAGCATGCAATTTTGGCTCTGAAGCAGATTTGGTGCAGCCCAACATGCTAATCGCTATATATTGGCAGGTTTTGGAGGAGGTTGCCGATGGCGTCACAGTTTTCACGGCGGGATTTCCTGCCAGCAGGTCTCAAGGCCGACCAGGTTGAGCTTGTTGGGAACACGGTCCGGATCCACTCGCGTTCCGCCAAAGCCACGGCGGCGTGCCCGCGCTGCGGCACAGCTTCACGCCATGTTCACAGCAAGTACCGTCGGCGGCCTGCCGATCTTCCTGCGCATGGCCGGAAGGTGGAACTGGTCCTGCTGGTTCGCCGCTTTCGCTGCCGTGCTCTGCGTTGCCCAGCCAAGATATTTGCGGAGCGATTTCCACCGGACGTGACCCGGCCGCATGCGCGGCGTACCTCCCGTCTGCAAGGACTGGTCCGTCACCTCGGCCTGGCACTCGGCGGGCGTCCGACACAGGCGCTCGCCGCACGGCTCCTGCTGCCAGTCAGCAAGGATATCGACGACGATACAGGCGAATTTGTTCTGGTCGTCCACTGGGAAGGTGGCCGGCACACGGAATCGCGCGTCAAGAAGCCGAAGAGCGGCGAACACAATGCCAGCACCAGTGAAGAGGCGCTGGGGGTTATCCGCGAGATGGCCGGACGCTGGCCCGATGAGTCAATTGCTGCCTGTCTCAACCGCATGGCAATGCCGACTGATAAGGGCAAGACCTGGAATGCGAAACGCGTTTCATCCATCCGGCGTGTGAATGACATTCACGGATACCTGTCTGCTGACAAGGATGGTCCGTGGCGCACAATGACCGAGGCGGCGAAAGAGCTCGGTGTAACCAATCACGTCATCCGCAAGCTGATAAAGGGCGGTATTCTGCCCGCAAATCAGGTGGTCGACGGCACACCGTACCAAATCCGGACGTCTGACCTGAATTCGGATAAGGTCAAAGACTTTCTCGCACGAAAAGGGCGCCCGTGTCGCACTGATTTCGATGGCAATCTGTCAATGTTTCCAATCTCTTATGAGGTGGGCGTATGGTGGTCAACCGACTGAGATCGGAAGGAAGAACTGGCTCTTCGCAGGTTCCGACAGCGGCGGGGAAACCCTTGCCCGCGCCATGACGCTCGTCGATACCGCGAAGATGAGTGGCGTCGATCCGCAAGCCTGGCTGGCCGACGTGCTCGACCGCATCCACGATCGCAAGATCAATCGGATCGACGAGCGTCTTCCATGGAATTGGATGCCATAGGCAAAAGTCGGCGCTTCCTGCCTTGCTGGCCCTCAGAACCGGCTCTCGCAATCACCCGCATCATACTTTCCCCATAGACGCCGCCCAGCTGCCTGCGGCTTCCTCCTTGTCAGGTTATTCAACGCGGGCCGGGTCGCACACGAACGCCACTAATGCACCGCGGTCCGCATCGAAAAACCTTCGACTAAGGGAGCTTTCGCCGCAACCGCTCCAATGACCGCTTTTAGACGGCGCACCAATATCGTGGTTTTCGCCGGTGACGGAAACGTATGGGTTCTGGTTATGGCAGTGTCGCGCTCGTATGGATGGGGCAGGCGGGTCGCCCACCCCATTTATGGATAGCGATCAGTTTATCTGAGATAGCAGATCAGGATTGATCACAAGGTTTCGGACCCCGTGGGCGTGATCTTCCTCGAAGGGATTGTCTTTCAGCCAGGCATCGACGCTCGCAATGTTGAGTTTCACGACTTCCGGCCGCACGCTCCAGGTCACCTGGAAAGGGGAGCCTTTCTCATTGTAGCCGGGGCCTGTGGTCGAGCCCGCATAGACAACAGGCTCGCCCAGGTTGGTCGGCAGATTCGGAACCTGGTTCAATCCATCGATTTCTTCGATATGGGCCATCTCGACAAAGTCTTCGCCGCCCTCGGCGACGAGAACGGCGACAACGGCCTCGACACGCAGCTGTGGATTGCCGATCGCATCGCTCAGGCAGGTGCCCAGGCTCGGGCCAAGCGTTGCCTGCGTGGTTGAATGCACGAAATGAATTTCGATGGTATTGCCCGGCACCAGATCGCCATGCTCGCTGTCGCCGACCGTCATTTCGACGGGCGCGAGCTCACCTGCGGTGAGACCCCCGTCATACTTGAAGCCGGTGCCATAACCGTGGCCGTCGCCATTGCCGGCATAGGTGGTAAACGAGCCGCCCTTGTGCTCGGCATTCTCGTGGAAGTGGATGTCGCAAAGCGCCATCTCTGCAACAGAAGGAGAGGAGCTGAAGGCGCGTTGGTTTGCCCCATCATGCGCATCAATATCACGTGGCGATTGTGGGCCGTAGCCCATACCTTCCGTTGCGGCAGCCAACGCAGCACGCTGCTCGGCAATCACTTCGTCCGAGACCGCGTGTCCGCCGGTTTCGGCGACGGCGCCGGAAGCGGCCAGTGCAGCAACGATGCTGACATACAGTAGGCGTCTTGGCATTGGTTTTCCTCAATAAAATTGGACTGGTCACGAGGGTGACCAAGCGCACCAAAACATATGCAGAAATTCTCTTCAACCAAACGCTCGGCCGTCCCTGGCTATTCACCCAACGGTCACAAATCTCTCCCGGTGATACCAAAAACTCCTAGCTGCCTTTGCCTCGGATCGTATGGATAAGGGCAACCCAGACAGTCCGGGCAGTTTTGTTTGCCATGGCAACAATGGCAAGGCGGGCTGGTTCTCCGCCTCAAACCGCAGATGCCTGTTGCTTTCGTTATGTTATAAGGTATCAATGCCGCCTGATGCCGTTAGCGCGTGGACCCTCACTATTGCCGGAATATGCCACTTCACCCCTGTAGGCAGTTCCACGAAACGGCACGACGAAACTTTTTGAACGGAGACATGAATGTTCCGCACTCTCACCCTTTCGCTTCTGATGACAGGCACCGCACTGCCAGCTTTGGCCAATGATGGCGTGCTTGACGTTGTCGCCCCCTTCGAGCTCAAGGGTGCGGATCCGGTGACCTCCGGTAGCATTCTGCTCAAGATGGACGTGACCGAGACATTGGTCGATGCAGACGCCCAGGGCCGGCTGGTCCCAGGTCTGGCCACTGAGTGGAGCGCCTCCGCCGACGGGCTGGCCTGGATCTTCACCCTGCGTGACGGTGTCACCTTCCACGACGGCAGCGCCATGGATGGCGCCGCTACCGCCAATGCGCTGGAATGGTCACGGGCCAATGGCGGCCTGCTGGCCAAGACGCCGGTCGCGGCGATCTCGGGCGAAGGCCAGACCGTGACGATCACGCTGACCGAGCCCTTCGCCATGCTGCCCGCCATGCTGGCGGAGCACCGCTCCGCAATTATCGCACCGTCGTCCATAGACGGCGGGTCGGTGACCGAAGTCATCGGCACCGGCCCCTATCGCGTGACCGAATTCTCCCCGCCCAACAAAATGACCGTCGCAGCCTTTGGCGGCTATTGGGGCGATGCGGCGGCCATCGATCGGGCTGTCTACCATGGTGTCAGCCGCGCTGAGACCCGCGCCCTGATGGCCGAGAGCGGTGATGCGGATATCACGCTCTCGCTCGATCCGGCGTCCTTCACCCGCCTCAAGGGCGCGGCCGGTTTGGAGGTGCGTTCCGCGCCGATCCCGCGCGTCCTAGTGCTCAAGGTCAATGGCGGGACCTACGATCAGGCCACCCGCAAGGCGCTCTCGCTCGCCATCGATCGCGCAGGAATTGCCAAGGCTGTGCTGCGCTACGAAACCGGCGCGACCCAGATGTTCCCCCCGGGCATGGCAGGATGGCACGACAGTAAGCTGGTACCGCTCGGCTATGATCCCGAAGCCGCCAAGGCGGCGCTGGCCGAGGCGGGCTGGATGCCGAACGCAGAAGGCATCCTTGAAAAGGACGGCAAGCCGATGGAAATCGAGCTGCTGACCTATCCGGACCGCCCGGAGCTGCCGCTTGTGGCCGCCGTGCTGGAGCAGCAATTTGCCGCCGTGGGAGCAAAGCCCGTGATCAACTCCACGAACTTTTCCGAGATCCCCGCCAAGCATAACGACGGAACGCTGTCCACAGCGCTCTTTGCCCGCAATTTTGCGCTGGTGCCGGATCCGGTCGGCACATTGTTGCAGGATTACGCACCGGGCGGCGACTGGGGCGCGATGGGCTGGTCGAACGGTGACTTCACCAAAGGCGTCAAGGGCATGGCCGCGGGCACCGCGCCGGAGGGCACCCGCGAGGCTCTGGTCGCCACGCTGCACGAAGAAATGCCGGTTCTGCCCATCGCCTGGTACGAACTCAACATGGCGGTCTCGGACGATGTGTCCGGCGTCGTCGTCGACCCGTTCGAGCGCACCCTCGGTCTCGCCTCGGTCAGCTGGGCCGACTGATGCTTCTCTCGATTGGCCGCTCTCTGGGGTGGCGTCTGGCGCAGGCGGGGATGGTTGCCATCCTCGTCGGCGTCCTGAGTTTTGCCATGATGCGCGCGCTGCCGGGGGACATGATCTTTCGCATCACCGCGGCGCGTTTCGGCTATGACAACGTGACCGCCGAGAACGCCGAATTGGTGCGCAGCCAGATCGGTGATCCGGCGGGCATCTCCGCTTTCTTCAGCTGGATCGCGGGCCTGTTTCGCGGCGATCTCGGCACCTCGCTGGTGACGGGGGAAACCGTGCTGGCCGAAATCGCGCATCAGTTCGGCGCCACGGCGGAGCTGGCGGGCGTGGCGATCCTCCTGTCGCTGCTGATCGGCCCGCCGCTGGGTCTCTGGGCGGGGCTGCACCCCGGCGGATGGTTCGACCGGGCCACGGTGCTCCTGGCCTCCGTCTTCAAGGCCACGCCGCAGTTCCTTCTGGGGCTGGTGCTGATCGTTGTGGTCTCCATCGGAATGGGGCTCTTGCCCGCCGCCGGCCATGGCGAACCACGGCACCTGATCTTGCCCGGCCTGACGCTGGCGCTCGGCCTGGCCGCCAACACCATCCGCATCACCCGCGAGGCGGTCGTACAGGCGCGCGCCTCTGACTGGTGGCGCTTTGCGCGGTGGAAAGGCCTGTCCGAACGACAGGTGGTCCTGCGCCACGGGTTGCGCCACGTGGCGGTGCCCGTGCTGACGCTCATCGCCGCGCAATTCGTGGCGCTGATGGAAGGGGTCGTCGTTGTGGAAACCATCTTCGGCTGGCCGGGGATCGGCCATGCGCTCGTCCATGCAGTGTTCCATCGCGATGTGCCCATGGTGCAGGGGACGGCGCTGATCATGGGTCTTGCCTTTGTGCTAGTCAATGCGCTCGCGGATATCGCCGCGCGTCTGCTCGACCCGAGAGAGGCTGCGCAATGATGCCCAGAACCCTTGGCCCAGCGATCCTCGCCGCCGTCCTGCTCTTCGCCTTTGGCTTGCCGCTGGTAAACGAGACCATCCCCACCGCCCAAAGCCTCCTGAACGCGCTGCAACCGCCCTCCGCCGAAGCTCCCTTCGGCTTCGATCACCTCGGCCGCTCCATGTCCGCGCGCCTTGCCGCGGCGTTGCGGTTGTCGCTGACGATCGCCTTCGTGACGCTGGCGACCACCGCGGCGATTGGTGTGGCGCTCGGCGCGCTGGCAAGCTGGCGCGGCGGTTGGGTGGATCGTGCGCTGGTGCTTTTTGCCGATTCCATTGTGGCGCTGCCCGCGCTTCTGATCGTGCTCATCGCCGGCCTGATCCTGCCCAACCAGCCGCTGGCCTTCTGGGCCGGCCTGTCCGCGACGCTCTGGGTCGAGATCTTTCGCCTGACGCGCGCCGCCATCCGTGCGCAGATTGCCGCCCCGGCGGTCGAGGCCGCCAGACTCCTTGGCTTTGGCCCAATATACATCTTCAGCACGCATCTTTGGCCGGAACTGGCTCCGGTCTTGCGCGCCACCTTCGCGCTGACATTCGCCGCAGTCGTCATGGGGATTGCCGCGCTCGGCTTCGTGTCGGTGGGTGTGCGCGCACCGACGCCGGRACTGGGGCTGATGATGGTCGAACTGCTGCCCTATTGGCGCGAGGCGCCCTGGGCGCTGTTGCAACCGGTCATCGCCACAATGGCAACCCTGCTCGCCCTGACACTCATCGCCGGAGGCCCCAAGGCATGACGATTCTGAATGCTGACCTGACAGTCAAGAGGGGCCAAGCCACGATGGTCGAACGGATCGCCCTGCGTGTCGCAGCAGGGCAGTCCGTGACCCTGATCGGCGAGACCGGCTCTGGCAAGAGCCTGTTTGCCCAGGCCATCCTCGGTACATTGCCACCGGGCTTGCACGCTCAGGGGACATTGCACATCGAGGGCGCGCCTGTGGCTCTCGACGATCCCAAGGCGCTTGCGTCCTTCTGGGGGCACGCTATTTCTGTGCTGCCGCAGGAGCCGTGGCGCGCACTCGACCCGCTGATGCGCGCAAAGCAACAGGTCGCGGAGGTCCACAGGCTGGTGGCCGGAAATACCGATGCCGCGGCAGCCGCCAGCGAAGACCTCGCCGCGCTTGGCCTCGGCCAGGCCGCCGAGCGCTACCCGTTCGAACTGTCGGGCGGCATGGCGCAGCGTCTTGCCATCGCCGCCGCCCGCGCCGGAGGTGGGCGGATCGTGGTTGCTGACGAGCCGACCAAGGGGCTTGATCTCGCCCGCCGCGACGAGGTTGCGCAGCGCCTGAAACGGGTGACCGACGACGGTGGGGCGCTGTTGACGATCACCCATGACCTTGCGCTGGCAGCGGCGCTTGGCGGCGAGATTCTGGTGCTGCGCAAGGGCCAGCTGATCGAACGCGGCCCGGCTGAACAGGTGCTCAAGACCCCGGCCGATCCCTATACAGCGGAACTCATCGCTGCGGAGCCGCGGCATTGGCAAAAGACCCCCTCCGCCCGGAGGGGAACGCCTGTTCTGTCGGCGCAGGGGGTCACCGTCGAACGCGGTGGGCGTCAGCTGTTCGAGAGTCTGGATCTTGTGCTGCATGCCGGTGAGGTGGTGGGGCTTTGCGGTCCTTCCGGTGTGGGGAAATCCTCGCTGGGGGACACATTGCTGGGGATCACCGCACCAGCAACTGGCCAGGTGACGCGCGGCAACGGGCATGCCCGCATGCGTTTCCAGAAACTCTGGCAGGATCCGCCTGCCGCCTTTGCGCCGCACTTGGCGTTGGGGCAGGGGCTGGACGATCTCATGGCGCTGCAGGGTATCCCGCGCGACCGTCTGCCGCCATTGCTGGAACGGCTCCGCCTTGAGAAAGGCCTTCTCGCACGCAAGCCGGATGCGGTTTCCGGCGGCGAGTTGCAACGCCTCTCCATGGCCCGCGCGCTGCTGCTGGAACCGGTGTTCCTGTTTGCCGACGAACCGACATCGCGTCTTGACCCATTGACCCAAAGGGACGTCATACAGATGTTGACAAGCCTTGCGCGGGATCGGGGCATCGCTGTGCTTCTGGTGAGCCATGACCCGAAGCTGATCGACAGCGTAACCGACCGTCAGATTGCCTTGTAGCCAAGCATGTCGTCCAAATGAGCTGATCGCTATAACGCATTGCGCGCCCTGGTTCGGAGGTTCACATCTCATAGCAGTAGTTGACCGTCGGCGTGTCGGCAGCGCCGACGGCGCAAAGGTCCGGTACGGACCGCCTTGTCGGGGTTGATGACCGCTGTCTGCGGTTTGCTGCGGCCCATTTGTGGCGCAGCAACTTACACATAGGGCTCTGTGCCGCCCAATGCCAGTGCGGCGTGATCCAGGTTGAGGACGGATTGGAACCTGCCGTTCGCGTCGCAGGCTAAGTAGCTGAGACTCTGCGCCTTCATTCGATGGGCCGACATTGGCACTTCCATAACTAGTGTTCGGCCAAAACACCGCGAAAGCGGGCGTAGAGCCCGCTCCGGAAGTGCTGCATTTTTGCTGCGTGTACTCTCAGAGTTACTTTCGCGGCACCACAGAATAATTTCACATCGAACAGAATTTCTTGGAGCAGTCATTCCGGTCACCTGCAGCAAGGTTCGGCTATTCGCTGCGACACAACCAATAGCCGAACCTTGCTTCAGGCTCCGGACGTTTCAGCCCGGGCGTGGTTTGGATCTACCAGATCTGATCCGGTGACAGCAGCGTGCGGGTCATGTTCAAAGCTCCCAACGCGCGCAATCTGGCATAGGCCGCATCCGCGAGCGCTGCGCAATCGGCCATAGCGCAATCAAAGCGCGCGTGACTGAATTCCGTCAACACCCGCGACGCCAGCACCTCTTCGTCGGCCTCCAACAGCAGTGATGCGGCGTGCAATACCTCAGGCAGCTCCCTGTTCGTTTGCGCCTCGATGGCCCGCCAATGGGTCCAGACTTCAGTCAGGATCGGGTCCGGCTGCTGGAAGGCGATGTGCATCAGACGTTTGAAGCTGACAAAGGCCGAGGGTCCGGTTTCGATGCCCTGCGGGACTAGGTGTAGTGAATTGCATTTATCCGGCGCTCGGATTGCAAACATCCCGGATTCTCGCGCGAATTATTTGACGCTATCCAGGGTGCCAAACTCACATTATCTGCGAATGAGATCAGATTATGTGCGACGGGATTGCAATCATCCGCCCCGGATCACATTACGTGCGAACGGCATGCGAGCTGAAGAACACAGAGCGGATGCAATCGCAGCAACTGCCGTTCGCTGCACAGGCCATGAGCACGAAAGA
>NZ_LYUZ01000113.1 GCF_001679925.1 Leisingera sp. JC1
GTGTTACCCGGCTGGCGGAGGCGGCGGTGGAGGCGGCGGCAGGATGGGGAACAGCTGCGCCAGCTCCATCACTTCGCCTGCGCGTTTCCAGCCGTCCTGGCCAGGGGTCCAGACGTGGGTCTCGCGGGTCAGGGTGCCGTCCTGCGCCATCCGCCCCATCCGCGCCTTGGAAAACGGGCCGGAGGTCTGCCCGTCCACGGCGATGTGCCAGACGTGCTCCACCGGCGGCGGGGGCGGGGCCACGGGCGCCGCTGGTTGCGGCGCAGCGGGTTCGGGCCGTGCGCCCCATGGCCCGGTCGGCTGACCCGCTGCCTGAGAGGGGGCGCCTCCCTGCAGGGCCTGGCCCATCTGCTGCGCCATCGCCATACCCATGCCCATTCCCATACCGGCACCCATGCCGCTGTTCGGGGTTTTCGCGGCGGCGGTCATTGCCTCAGCTGCCGAAAACTGCGTGTAGCGGCCCAGATCGCCCAGCACGCCCATCTGGGTGCGCTTGTCCATGGCTTCCTCCACCGCGGGCGGCAGCGAGATGTTCTCAATGTAAAGCTCCGGCATCATCAGGCCGTAGTCCGCCAGGGTGCCGGAGATCTCCGCGGCCACCAGCTTGCCCAAGTCGGCGGTATTGGCGGCCATGTCCAGCACCGGAATGCCGGAGCCTGCAATCACGCGGGAGAACTCCTGCACGATGATATTGCGGATCTGGTAGGAGATTTCGTCCATGGTGAATTCACCATCGGTGCCGACGACCTCGCTCAGGAAGCGGGCCGGGTCGGCGACCTTGATCGTATAAGTGCCATAGGCGCGCAGCCGGACCGGGCCGAATTCCGGGTCGCGGCAGATAATCGGGTTCTTGGTGCCCCACTTCAGGTCGCTGAAGCGGGTGGTGTCGACAAAGTAGACTTCAGACTTGAAGGGCGACTGGAAGGCGTGATCCCAGTGCTGCAGCGTGGTCATGATGGGCATGTTGTTGGTCTCGAGCATATAGAGACCCGGCGTAAACACATCCGCCAGCTGGCCCTCGTGCACGAACACTGCCGCCTGGCCCTCGCGCACCGTCAGCTTGGCACCGTATTTGATCTCATGGCCCTCGCGCTCGAACCGCCAGACCATGGTGTCATGGGTGTCATCCACCCAGTGAATGACATCAATGAATTCGCCTTTGAGAAAATCGAAAATACCCATGTTTCAGGTCCTCTTCCTGTGGCGGCCTACAATTCCCGGCCCATCGCCTCGCGGGCGAGAATGCGGATGATGGGGCGGGCCTCTTCCAGGCTCATCCCCGCCTTAAGTCTTGGATCATACAGCATCTGCAGCAGCTTTTCGTCAAAGCTGGTCAGCAGCGCAAATTCGTCGTCGTCGTTGAAGATCGAGGGGCGCGCGCGCGGGCTGTCGTTCCTGAGGCCCAGGCCTTGCGCCACTTCCTCGTGCACACAGCTCTTGCGCACCAGGTCGGGATGCTCGGCCCGGATCAGTGCAACTCCGCGGGTATAGGACAGCGGATCGCCCTGCGGCCCGCCTGCGACCACCAGGCAGTAATAGCTGCGCGGCGGCGCGGCCAGCAGCGACAGGTCCCGCGCGCTGATTGAGGGCAGCAGTTCGCGCACCCGTTCAGCGACATAGGCGCTGTCGTCGAGGCTGGCAAAGATCACGTGGAAATTGGCGCGCCCGCTGACGGTGCTGATGGAATGGCCGGTGATCCGCGCCAGCCGCGCCGCATAGTCTGCCAGTGTTTCCCGGTCCTGCGCCCGCTGGCCCGCCTGAACCGAGGGGCCGAATTCTGCCGCGATACGCACCGGCCCGGCCCAGCGGCCCAGACCGCCGGAGATGCCGGCGCCGCCGTATTCGTCATAAAAGGCCAGCTGTTCAAAGCTTCTGGCCAGATCCTCTGCGTCATAAGGCGTGTCCGGCCCGCCGCCATCGGTGCGCAGCAACCCGCGGGTCATCAGGTCCCGCTGCAGCGCATTGTAGTAATAGGCCAGTTGGGCGCTGTCGGCAGAGGGTTTGTAGACCGCAGGCTGGGGCACCGCGGGCCGGGCCTGCGGCACCAGCGATTCCGCTTGATCAAAGGGCAGGCAGGCCGTGAGCGCAGCCAGCCCGGCAAGGGCCGCCACGCTCTTCCACAGTGTCTGGACTGCCTGCACTCCTGCTGCCTTTCTTAGTTCGGTACGGCGGTGCCGGTGTTGTCGCCAACCCCGTCGCGCCGGGCCTTGGCGGCAGCCAGCGTGTCACGCAGCTCCGCCTCCATTTTCTGCAGGTCTTCCTCTGCCGCGGCGCGTTTGGCCTTGCCCTCATCCGCGATCCTGAGGCTGTCCTGAATGGTGCCGATCAGGTCTGCGTTGGCCTGTTTCACCGCTTCGATATCAAACACTCCGCGCTCCATTTCCTGGCGGATCATCTCGTTCGATTGGCGCAGGTTGGCGGCGTTGGAAGTGAGCAGCTCATTGGTCAGGTCATTGGCGTCGCGCACTGCTGCGGCGGCCTGGGCCGAACGCTGGATGGTCAGCGCCTGGGCCAGCTGGGTCTCCCACAGCGGCACGGTGTTGACCAGAGTCGAGTTGATCTTGGTCACCAGCGACTTGTCGTTTTCCTGCACCAGCCGGATCGAGGGCAGCGACTGCATGGTGACTTGGCGGGTTAGCTTCAGGTCATGCACCCGGCGCTCGAGGTCGTCACGGGCGGCACGCAGGTCGCGGAGCTCCTGCGCCTTCATCACCTGATCGCCTTCGGGGGCTGCCTGCACCTCGGCCTCCTTGGCCGGGATGGCGGTGCCGTCCAGCTCTGCCAGCTTGGCCTCGCCAGCAGCGATATAGAGCGCCAGCTCATCGTAGAATTGCAGCGTCTTTTCATAGAGAAGGTCGAGCGATTTGATGTCTTTCAGCAGGGTGTGCTCATGGCCCAGGAGGTCGTCGGTGATCTTGTCGATCTGCCCCTGCACGGTTTCATAGCGCGCGGTGAACTTAACAAATGGCGTTGCCTTGCCCAACAGCCGCTCCCAGAAGGTTGGCTTGCGGCGGATGTCGAGCTCGGACACCGAAAACCCTCGGATCGTGGTCACGATGTTGCGCAGGCTATCGCCCGCAGGCCCCACGTCCTTGTTGCGCACATCAGACAGCATCGCCTGGCTGATGGTCTGCAGTTCCGCCTGCGCAGCAGAGCCGAAATGGATGATCGAATTGGTGTCCTCCATGTCGATCTGGTCCATCCGCTGCCGGATCGCATCGCTGGTCGGCTCGTCAGCCTGCTCCAGCGGCTGCACCTCGGTCACGGGTTCAGGCAGCTCAATGGCGGTGACTTCTGTTACCAGGGCTTCGGCCTGGGCGGCTTTCTGTTGAACGGCTTCAGACATGAATGGCTCCCCTTAATCAGTTCTGGTCCAGATGGACCCCTTCACGCTGCAACCGGTCGCGCAGCACATCAATTTCAATGGTCAGGTCCGTGCGGTCTTCCACCATCATCTTGCGGGTGCGCGCGGCAAAGTTCTGTTCCAGATCATCCAGCAGCGCCATGTAATCGGCGCGGGCCTGGGCGTCCTGGCTGCGGGCATAGATATCGGCGAATTTCACTGTCGCGTCGCGGGCGCCCTGCAGGTAGACGGTCAGGTATTTGCGGGCGGCGGTCAGGTCGCGCGGGTCTTCTTCGACCGTGCGGAACAGCTCGCGGGCGACGGACTGGAACTGCTCGACCCGCGCCTCGACAGTCCGGTCCCGGGCGCGCAGGGCGGCGTCTTTCATCGCGTCAAGGTTTTCCTCGGCTTCATCCACCGCACGGGCCACGCGTGATTGCTGGAAATCGTCGACGCCTTCGACGCCTTTGTCCTTCATCGGGTCAATGCCAAAGGCAGTGATGTGCAAACCTGCTGCTGCCGCGCCATAGATTACGGCAATAAGGATACCCGGTTCGGCTCTCCAGGCGGCCAACGCCGCGCCGCCGCCTGCCAGAAGTGCTGCCAGAACCTTGCGGGGCAGGGCAGGTTTACGTGCCACCTTGCGGGCGGTATAGGCAGCCTCTGCTTTCAGCCCCTCGCGCAGCAGGAAGGCGCCGCCTGTCCACAGGCCTGCACCAATAAGCCCCAGTGCCAGGCCGGTGGCACCATCGTTCAAAGAAAACAGGGTGAGGATCGCAGGCGGCACGAACAGCACATTGGCGCGCACTCCGACCGGGTCCACCTGCGCATTTCGGTAAGACTGCTGAGGGGGTGTGTCCTGAGCGGCAGGCTTGCCGTCCGGGCTGTATTTGCCGCCATAACGCTGTGCCATGCGGTCAGCCTCCCACGATCCAGCCGGTGCTGAGGCCGAACATCAGGATCAACAGGGCAGCATAGGCAAGTTTCTGCACGCAAAGGCCCCCTAAAACCGCCAGCGAAGATTAACTGATTGGAAATCTAGGGGATAGCTGGCGGTGTTGCTAGGGGGAAGTCTGCGGGAATTGGCTCAGCGCCGGGGATTCTTGCCGATCGGACGCTTGCCGCCGCCGCGCTGGGCGGGGCGGTCGCCGCGCGGCGCTGCGGGCTTGCCGCCCGGTTTCCCGGCTTTCGCCGGTGCCTTTCCTGCCGGTTTACTGCCGGGCTTGCCCGCGGGTCTGCCAGCAGGCTTGCCGCCGCGGGACCGGGTGGGGCGGCCTGCCGGCTTTTCCTCTTCCGGCTCCAGCCCCAGCTGGTCGCGCACCACGCGTGGACGCAGTTCTTCCACGTCGCCCGGCTTCAGATCGCCCAGCTGGAACGGCCCGTAGGACACCCGCAAGAGCCTGTTCACGCTATAGCCGATATCCTCCATCGCGCGGCGGATCTCGCGGTTCTTGCCCTCGCGCAGGCCGACGGTCAGCCAGGCATTGGCGCCCTGCTGGCGGTCCAGCGACACGGTCATCGGCTGGAATTTCTCGCCCTCGATCACCAGGCCCTTGCGCAGCGGGGCAAAATCCTCGTCCTTGGGGCGGCCGTTGATCCGCACCCGGTAGCGGCGCAGCCAGCCGGTCGAAGGCAGCTCCAGCTTGCGCTTGATGCCGCCATCGTTGGTCAGCAGCAGCAGGCCTTCGGAGTTGAGGTCGAGGCGGCCGACCGTCATCACCCGCGGCATGTCTTCCGGCAGCTCGTCAAAGATCGTCTTGCGGCCCTTTTCGTCGCTGTTCGATGTCACCAGCCCGGTGGGCTTGTAATACAGCCACATCCGCGGCGCCTCGGCCTCCGGCAGCGGCTGGCCGTCAACGCTGATCCGGTCCGCAGCCGTTACATTCAGCGCCGGGCTGTCGATCTTGTTGCCATTCACCGACACGCGGCCCTCGGCAATCATGCGCTCTGCCTCACGGCGCGAGGCAACGCCTGCGCGCGACAGGACCTTGGCAATGCGGTCGCCTTCGGGCGCGGTGCCTTCAGGTTTTGCAGGCGCTTTGCGGGGCTGGGATTTCGGGGCCGGTTTGCCCTTGGGGGATGCGGGTGTTTTGCTCATGCCTGTGCCATAGAGCATTCCGCCGCCTTGCGAAAGCGGGCATTCGCGGGCAGGAAGGGGCATGGCATTCAAATCTCATATGGACAAGGCGCTGGTACAGGCACGGGCGGCGGCAGAGCGCGGCGAGGTTCCCGTCGGCGCCGCATTGATTGCGCCGGACGGGCAGGTGGCAGCGCTGGCAGGCAACCGCACCCGCGAACTGAACGATCCCACCGCCCACGCCGAGATCCTGACCATCCGCGAAGCTTGCGCGCACCTGGGCAGCGAGCGTCTTACAGGCTACGACCTCTATGTGACGCTGGAGCCCTGTGCGATGTGCGCCGCCGCCATCGCCGCCGCCCGCATCCGCCGGGTGTACTATGGTGCCGCCGACCCTAAATCCGGCGGGGTGGCGCATGGTGCCTGTGTGTTCTCCCATCCGCAGGCGCATCACGCGCCAGAGGTTTATGACGGGATTGCGGAAGGGGAGGCCAGCGCGCTGCTCAAGGAGTTCTTCGCCGGGAAACGCTGAACCCTGCCGGCCGGGACGGAACTTTGACTGTTGCCGGGTTAGGTCAAGTGTCCTATAAGGGCCATTAGGTCAAATGTCCTAGGGGCCGGAATGACGCAGGAAAGCACCAAAGACCGGATTGCAGAGGCCGCGGACCAGCTGTTTTATGAGCGCGGGTTCGAGACGACTTCCTTTGCGGATATCGCAGCGGCGGTTGGCATCTCGCGCGGCAATTTCTATTATCATTTCAAGACCAAGGACGAGATTCTTGAAGCGGTGATCGCGCGCCGTCTGGCCGCGACCCGCGCTATGCTGAACACCTGGCAGGCCGAAGGCGCCGGCCCGGAACAGCGGATCACCTGTTTCATCCGCATTCTGATCGCCAACCAGTCCAAGATCACCCTTTATGGCTGCCCGGTCGGCACGCTGGTGACGGAACTGGGTAAGCTGAACCATGCGGCGCAGGATCAGGCCAGTGCGGTATTCACCCTGTTTCGCACCTGGCTCTGCCGCCAATTCGAAGAGCTGGGCTGCGGCACGGAATCGGACGCCCTGGCCATGCATCTGCTGGCACGCAGTCAGGGTGCTGCAACGCTGGCGCAGGCTTTTGGCGATGTGGATTTCATCAATCGCGAAGTGGCGCTTATGCAGGACTGGCTTGGCGGTCAGCTGCCACAGGATCACCCCCGCTAATTCACATCACAGGAGACGAACATGTATTTCATTTTGCTGACATTTGCGGCGCAGAAAGACCGGCTGGCCGAATATCTGGACGGCCACAAGGCCTGGCTGCAGCAAGGGTTCGAAGACGGGGTGTTCCTTGCCGCCGGGTCCATGACCGATGGCGAAGGCGGCGCGATCCTTGCCGTGGGCGAAAGCGAGGGGGACCTGTTTGCCCGTGTCGCGCAAGATCCCTTTGTGACCGGCGGCGTGGTGGAGCCGGAGATCATTGGCGTGGCGCCGACCATGATGGATCCCCGGCTGGATTTCCTGCGGGGCGGCGAATGAGCCGCATTTTCACCGCCGCCGATGGCCATCCCCGCTGTGCCTGGGCTGGCTCGGCGCCGGATTTCCTGCGGTACCACGACGACGAATGGGGCTATCCGGTGGGCGACGATATCCGCCTGTTCGAGAAGGTGTGTCTGGAAAGCTTCCAGTCCGGTCTCAGCTGGCGGACCATTCTGGACAAGCGCGAGAACTTCCGCGCCGCTTTTGCCGGGTTCGACTTCAACGAGATGGCGGAATTCGGCGTGAGGGACGTGGAGCGGCTGTTGCAGGATAAGGGCATCATCCGCCACCGCGGCAAGATCGAGGCGGTGATCAACAATGCTGCCCGGGCGAAGGAACTGGTGGCGGAGGCTGGGTCGCTGGCGGCATTCTTCTGGAGTTTTGAACCGAAGCCGGAGGACTTGCCGGAACCGCAGACCGCCTCTACCAGTCCTGAGTCCGTGGCGCTGTCCAAGGCGCTCAAGAAACGCGGCTGGAAATTTGTCGGCCCCACCACCGCCTTTGCGTTCATGCAGGCGATGGGGCTGATCAATGACCACGCCCGCGGCTGCATCTGCCGCGAAAAGGCGGCCGAGGCGCGCGCGGCGTTTGCCGTGCCGCAGCTGAAACCGGTGGCCTGAATCCTGTGTGCGCCGGGCCGCCAGGCCCGGCGCCACGCCCAACGGGAGCGGATCTGCCCTGCAGATCCGGCGACGGGCGGGAGGCCACCCGCCTGGCCGCGGTTCAGATCTCGATTGCCTTCATTACTTCCGGTTCAATTACCTCCACGCCCGGCAATCCCTCGATCAGATCCTTGGCGTCCTGCTCCAGCACCGGGAAGCTCTTGTAGTGGCAGGGAATCACCCTCTTGAAATTGAAATAGCGCTTGGCCGCATAAGCCGTCTGTTTCATGTCCATGGTGAAATGGCCGCCCGCCGACAGGATGCCCACGTCCGGTTTGTAATAGTCGCCCATCCACTCCATGTCGGCCATGATCGCGGTGTCGCCGGACAGGTAGACCGTCTTGCCCTCTGCCATCAGCATGTAGCCGACTTCCGAGCCGCCGGTGCGCAGCCCGTCCTGGGTATTGAAGGTGGAGCTGTGCGAGGCCGGCACCATTGCAACCTTGACGCCGCCGAGGTCCACGGTGCCGCCCTTGTTGAAGCCGGTGGTCTGCACGCCCTCGGTCTCGCCCCAGAGGCCCATCAGGTCGTATTGCCCCACCACCGGCACCTCAAGCCGCTTCGCCAAGGGCAGCACGTCCACCACATGGTCGAAATGCACATGGGTCAGCAGTATGTGAGTGGCACCTGCAACCGCCGCCTCGTGGCTTTCTTCGGGCAAGACCGGGTTGCCGCTCAGCCAGGGGTCCACCAGCAGCACCAGGCCGCTTGTTTCGATACGGAATGAGCCGTGGCCCAGCCAAATGATCTTCATCGGTTTTTCCTCCCGTTGGCCTTGCTGTTGTTCTTGGCGGCAGCCTAACAGGCTGCGGGCGAAAAGGAATGCGGACGTGCCGGAAATTATGCCTGCGGGTCTGATTGCCGCCCGGCCGCCCGTTGCAGGCTTGCAGCGCAGGCGGCACGGCGGTAAATGCCTACCCAACACCAGATGAGGGTTTCCATGTCGATTGACCAAAGCACCGCCGCCAAGGTGGCCAAACTGGCCCGGATCAAGGTCGAGGACGACGCTCTGCCGGCGCTGGCAGACGAGTTCAACAACATCCTGGGCTTCATCGAGCAGCTGAACGAGGTGGATGTCGAGGGCGTCGAGCCGATGACCTCCGTCACCCCGCAGCGCCTCAAGCGCCGCAAGGACGAAGTCACCGACGGAAGCCAGCAGGACAAGGTTCTGGCCAATGCGCCGGACGCCCGCGAAGGCTTCTTCGCAGTGCCCAAAGTCGTGGAGTAAGAGACATGAGCGATCTGAACAAACTGGGCCTGGCAGAGGCCCGCGACGCGCTGCGCAAGGGCGATACCACCTCCGTTGAACTGACCGAGGCCTGCCTCAAGGCAATCGACGCGGCTGACGCGCTCAATGCCTTCGTGCACAAGACGCCTGAGCTGGCGATGGAACGGGCCAAGGCCGCGGACGAGCGCATCAAGGCGGGCGATGCCCCCTCAATGTGCGGCCTGCCGATCGGCATCAAGGATCTGTTCTGCACCAAGGGCGTGCCCTCTCAGGCAGCCTCCAAGATTCTCGAAGGTTTCAAGCCGGAGTATGAATCCACCGTCAGCCAGAAGCTGGCCGATGCCGGTTCGGTCATGCTGGGCAAGCTGAACATGGATGAGTTCGCCATGGGCTCCTCCAATGAAACCTCCGTCTACGGCAATGCGGTCAGCCCATGGCGCCGCGGCAATGACGACGCCCAGCTGACCCCGGGCGGCTCCTCCGGCGGTTCCGCCTCTGCCGTGGCAGCAGACCTCTGCCTCGCGGCCACCGGCACCGACACCGGCGGCTCGATCCGCCAGCCCGCCGCCTTCACCGGCACCGTCGGCATCAAGCCGACCTACGGCCGCTGCTCGCGCTGGGGCATCGTCGCCTTTGCCTCCTCGCTGGATCAGGCCGGCCCGATGACCAAGTCGGTGCGCGACGCCGCCATCATGCTGGAAACCATGTGCGGCCACGACCCCAAGGATTCTACCTCTGCCGAACTGGCGGTGCCGGATTTCGAGGCGATGCTGACCGGCGACATCCGCGGCAAGAAGATCGGTATCCCCAAGGAATACCGCATGGACGGCATGCCGGGTGAAATCGAGAAGCTGTGGTCCGATGGCGCCGAAATGCTGAAGGCTGCCGGTGCCGAGATCGTCGATATCTCGCTGCCCCACACCAAGTATGCGCTGCCCGCGTATTATGTGATTGCCCCGGCTGAGGCCTCCTCGAACCTGGCGCGCTATGATGGCGTCCGTTACGGCCGCCGCGCCACGCTGGAAGCCGGCGACGGCATCACCGAGATGTACGAGAAGACCCGCGCCGAGGGCTTCGGCCACGAAGTGCAGCGCCGTGTGATGGTCGGCACTTATGTGCTGTCGGCTGGCTTCTATGACGCCTATTACAACCGTGCCCGCCGCGTCCGCACCCTGATCAAGAAGGACTTCGAAGACGCCTTTGCCGCAGGTGTCGATGCGATCCTGACCCCGGCGACCCCGTCCGCGGCCTTTGGCCTGGGCGAGATGACCGAGGCGGATCCGGTGCAGATGTACCTGAACGACGTGTTCACCGTCACCGTGAACCTGGCGGGCCTGCCGGGTGTCGCGGTGCCTGCTGGCCTTGATAAGCAGGGCTTGCCGCTGGGGCTGCAGCTGATCGGCAAGCCCTGGGAAGAGGGTGATCTGCTGAACACTGCCTATGCGCTGGAGAATGCGGCCGGCTTTGTAGCCAAGCCGCAGCAATGGTGGTAAACATCTGCGCAAGAAATTGAGCAGAGCTGACAGGTACCCCATGCGCGCATTCGCATCTTACGCCGCCGCAGGCAGCCTTCTGGTTATGGCTGCCTGTTCCCCCCAGGTTCCGGACAGCGCCGCGGGCGTTGGCATTGACGGCGACCCGTTTGCGCCGGCGCCGGCCGCAGGCACCACCATCAATGGCGATCCGCTGGTGCCGCCTGCGCGGGTATCCACCGAGTCCGTGCCGTCCCCTTCAGGGGCTGCGCCGCGCAGCGCTGCCGCCACCACTTCGGCTGGCACCTTCAGCACCGCTGCGGCGGCGTCCAGCGATGCCGACATCGCCCGCCAGACAGAGGCAGCTCTGGCCGCCTCGCGCAGCAGTTCCAGCACCGGCACTGCGCCGCTGGATGCAAGCCCGTCAAATCCGGCACCGGTACTGATCGGCAATGCCAGTATTTCGGACGAGAATGACTTTGAGGCGGTTGCCTCCCGCCAGTCGATCGAAAGCGATGCCGCGCGGCTGCAGCGCCAGCGGTCGCAGTACCAGCAGGTGCAGCCCACTGCCGTGCCGCAGCGGGCCGGCGATACCGGGCCGAACATTGTGAAATACGCGCTCAGCACCTCGAACCCGAAGGGCGTCCGGCTGTATACCCGCGCAGGCATCAACCTGAAGGCCCGCAGCGCGCGTAACTGCGCCGAGTTTGCGTCGCCGGATCAGGCCCAGATCGCGTTCCTCGAGAGCGGCGGCCCTCAGCGGGACCGCAAGGTGCTGGACCCGGACGGCGACGGCTTTGCCTGCGGCTGGGATCCGGCGCCCTATCGGCTGGCTGTCCAGAACTGATGACGCCTGACACGGGCAGGGCTGATCAGCCAGGCGCCATTTGGCATCCCAGCCCGAACTTCGGGCCGCGCAGGGACGGTCTGACGCCGTCCCTGATTGTTTTGCACTACACCGCCATGGACAATGCGCGTGCGGCGCTGGAGCGGCTTTGCGACCCGGCAGCAGAGGTCTCCGCCCATTACCTGATCGGTGCGGATGGCACTCTCTGGCAGATGGTCACCGAGAGCAACCGCGCCTGGCATGCAGGTGCAGGAGAATGGGCCGGGCAGGACGACATCAACTCCCGTTCCATCGGTATCGAGCTCGACAACCGCGGCACCCATCCGTTCAGCGAGCCGCAGATGGCGGCGCTGGAGGCGCTGATGCGCGGTGTCATGCGGCGCTGGGACATTCCGGCTGAGGCGGTGATCGGCCATTCCTGCATGGCGCCAGGCCGCAAATGCGATCCCGGCCCGCGGTTCGACTGGGCGCGGCTGGCCCGGCAGGGGCTGGCAGCGGATGGCGCAGGCGCGCCGCCGCCGCAGTCCGTGACTTTTCCGGAGTTTCGCAAAGCCGCCGCCGCGGCCGGGTTTACGGCTCCGGCAGATGACGAGACCTTGCTGTCGGCGGTACGGCTTCGGTTCCGCCCGTGGGCACGCGGCCCGCTTGCCGCCGAAGACTTCCTTCCCCTTGGTCCCTCCGCCGGGTAAACGCCGCACTATCCGCTTGACGCCGCGCGCGGTTGTTCCTACGCCTCGCCTCGCGCAGAAGGCTGGATGGCCGCGGGGAGCGTCCGCTCCGCGAGGAAAGTCCGGACTCCATGAAGCAGCGGTGCCGGGTAACGCCCGGGCGGGGAAACCCGACGGAAAGCGCCACAGAAAACAGACCGCCAGCCTCCGGGCTGGTAAGGGTGAAACGGTGGGGTAAGAGCCCACCGCGCCCCTGGCAACAGGGGCGGCACGGCAAGCCCCACCGGGAGCAATGCCAAATAGGGTCCCCGCGCGGGCAGGTTCCGGTTCGCCGGAAAACCGCCGCTAGGTTCGCTTCAGCCGAGAGGGACCGGGTTGGCAGCTTGAGCGGCGCAGCAATGAGCCGCCTAGATGAATGGTCATCGATCCCTGCCTTACGGGGCAGGGGGGACAGGATCCGGCTTACAGGCCTTCTGCGCGTTTTACCGGCTCGTAAGCGGTGGCCGGCCCGGGAATTCCCTTCAAATCGAACTCTCCGGCTTCTTGTAAACCCGCGCCAATGGCCCGGGCTGTTGCCTCGCACAGCAGGATCTGCCCGCTGCCTGCCTTGTCGCACAGCCTGGCGGCCAGATTGGGGGCTGCGCCGATGGCTGCATAGTCCAGCCGGCCTTCGAAACCGATCTGACCCAGTGTAGCCTCGCCGGTGGCAATCCCGATCCCCAGGCCAATCCGGCTGCCGCCGGTTTGAAACGGCTGCACTGCGCCAGGAAAGGCATCCTGCATCTGTTCTGCCAGTGTCAGCGCCCGCTTGGCCGGATCCTCGCAGGGCAATGGCGCGTTGAACAGCACCAGCAGGCCGTCACCCAGAAACCGCTCCAGCGTGCCGCCGGCCTCCTCAATCAGCGGGCCAGAGGCCTGATGGAAGGCGTTGAGCGCGGCGATCACCTGCTCGGGGGCAACCGCACTGGCATAGGCGGTAAAGCCGCGCAGGTCGGCAAACAGAACCGTCACGGTGCGGCGCTGGCTGTTCAGCAGCGTGCTGCCGCCGCCCGCATTGACGATCATCGCTGCCACTGGCTCCGGCAGGAAACGGCGCAGCCTGTTGGTCCGTTCCAGCTCCGCGACCTGTTGCGCCACCTTGCGCTCCAGCTGGCTGTTCCAGGATTGCAGTTCTTCCTTCTGCGCATTGACTTCCTCATACAGCGCGCCCAGCTCCCGGCTCATGCTGTTGACGTTCCGTGCCAGCCCGCCGAATTCATCCTGGTTGGAAACTGTGGCCCGGGCGGTGAAGTTTCCGGAGGCGACGGCACCGAGAGTGCGGCCGATCTGCTCCACCGGCCACAGCACCGAGGAGGAAATTGCATAGCCCGCCAGCAGCGACAGCAGCACCGCGGCCACGCACGCCCCGATAACCAGGGCGCGGGCACGCACATAGGCGCGGGCCGTTTCCTGCGCACGCAGGTTCATCCGGGCCTCTATGTCCTTTGCGATTGTATAGGCGTCGCGCTGAATGCTCAGTGCAATCGGGGTAAACTGCTTCTCGACCAGTTCGGCAACCCCCGCGGTGCCGCCGGACTGCCGCGCCTGTGCGAGCGCCGATGCGACCGGCGGCAGGCGCTGTACAGTCCGCTGCAGAGCAGAAAGCCGGGGATCCCTCGGCAGATTTTGCCGTTCCACTTGCCGGACATAACGGGCGACAATGACCGTCAGGTCATTGGCTTCATTCAAGGCCTGTGCCACGGGCAGACCCATGCGGCCCGGCGTCTCTGAAATGCTGGCCAAGGCAAAGGCCAGCGAGTCGCCCGCGCTTTGGTAAAACCGGTTGTAGGCCGCGATTTGCTGCTGGTCCCTGATCAGCTGCCGGGTCCGCTCATTCGCCTGCTGCAGTGTTTGCAGCCCAAGCACTGCGAGAGCAATCACCAGCCCGGTTCCGGTCAGAAAGGCCGCCAGAAGTTTGTACCGCAACGAGACCTTCAAGCGGGCCACAGCGCGCACCAGAAGATTCGGTTGCGGATCTGTCTGGCGGGGGTCCCCTTGCTCAGGCATCAGCAGGGCTTTCGGTATGTGGCGCGGCGGGTTATGCCAATGAAATGGGGCAAACAGCTGTTAAGGCCATGTTTCACCGTGTCCTTGCTGGGGGAAGCAGCCTAAAATCCCGGTTCTGCCGTCTGGGGCGGCAGATTTGGCCTTCCGCGGCGGCTTCCGGGCGATTTGGCTGTTGACTTGGAGCACAGGGCGGGTAAAAGCCGGGCTTCAGATAGGAATTTACCGAGAGGCCCCTGCCTTTTCGGACGCAGGAGAAGCACCATGGCGAAGCCGACCACCATCAAGATCCGCCTGAACTCGAGCGCGGGCACCGGCCACTTCTATGTGACCAAGAAAAACGCACGCACCATGACCGAGAAAATGGTTGTGCGTAAGTATGACCCGGTTGTGCGCAAGCACGTCGAGTACAAAGAAGGCAAAATCAAGTAAGCCTTCCTTACTGACTGATTTCCGGAAACGGGTCGCGCTGCGCGGCCCGTTTTCTTTTGGGGCATGTTGTCCGCGGGCCTGCTGCCTTCAATTGTCGGAAAATACTGCGCGCATTATCCCGCGTCCCGGCACCTTCTCGCCCCATTTCACGCCTAGCCTGACGCCAGGGTGAACAAGTGAACGGGTGGATGTGCAGTGCGGGTTTTCTTCTTGGCAGCGGTAATGTCAGTGGCCGGAGCGCCGGTCTCCAGTTTCTTTGAGACCAAGGCGGCGGTGCCGCTGCCCCCGGTGGTCTCAACAGCGCCTTTGCCCGCAGCTGGAACTGCCGGGGAGGGCGGGGCAGCCCGGCAGATGGTTTCTGAACATAGTGTCGGCATCAACGGGCGCAGGCTGACCCTAAGCGTGATGCGCGAGGGCAGCGCCGGTGTTGCGGTGCTGAGCGCAGCCGGAACCAGTGCGGTCCCTGTTCTGCCAGCTATTGCGGAAGCCCAGTTGCGGGACGTGATCCGCAGTGCATCCGGCTGCCGTGTGGACGGGGCCCTGCGGCAGGTTGCCGGCCGGCAGGGGACACTTGCCATCTCCGCCGGCCTTGACTGCTCAGGCGTCTGACCTCAGGCGCGCCACTCTGCCACGGTCAGCACGGGTTCCATCCCCATACCCTGCATCAGCGCGGCGGAGGCGCTGTTGAACGGCGCATAGGTCGCGGCAACCACAGTTGCGCCTTCCGCCAGCGCCCGCGTCCTCATCGCCTCCACCAGCGCCTTGCCGACGCCCATCCGGCGCCAGGCTTCAGTTACCGAAATATGGTGCAGCATGGCGCGTTTCTCGGCCGCCCGGACGGGCAGGGCGGGTCGGTCCTGCAGTTCATAGATCAAGTAGCCCAGCAGCGCCCCCTGCGGGCTCTCAGCAGCCAGTGCGCAGACGTTGTCCTGCTGCAGCCAGTCCTGCAGCCAGGCGGCCAGATCATCGCTGCCAGGGGCCGGTACATGCCTCTCCGGCTGATGCTCTGCGTGCAGTGCGTGCAGGTCCTGCAGTAGCGGCAGCAAACGGCCTGCCTCGGAAGCCGGGATCTCAATGATTTTCACGGGTGTTCCCCTTGTTATTGTTGTTCAAATGAAAAGGGGCGGATCCTTGTGATCCGCCCCTCGCTGTTTGGAATGTGGCCTGCGGTTATTCGCGGTTACCAAGCAGCTGGAGCAGCATCATGAACATGTTGATGAAGTCCAGATAGAGGCTCAGGGCGCCCATGATCGCGGACTTTGCCAGCCACTCCTGGTCGCCGGCATGGGCCATCTGCAGGTAGTCGTTCTTGATGCGCTGGGTGTCATAGGCGGTGAGGCCTGCAAAGATCAGAACGCCGATCACCGAGATCGCAAACGCCATGGCGGAGGACGCCAGGAAGATGTTGACGATCGACGCCACGATCAGGCCGATCAGGCCCATGATCAGGAAGGAGCCCATGCCGCTGAGGTCCTTCTTGGTGGTGTAGCCCACCAGCGACAGGCCCGCAAAGGCGATGGAGGTGATCAGGAACACCTGCACGATGCTTTCGCCAGTGAAAACCAGGAAGATCGAGCTGATCGACAGGCCCATAACGGTGGCAAAGACATAGAACAGCAGCTGCACGCCGGCCGCCGACATGCGGCTGGCGGCGGCGCCGATGCCGAAGATGAACGCCAGCGGGGCAAACATGATGACCCACTTCAGCGGCGAGGCATAAAGCGCATAGCCGATGTTGGTCAGATACTTATCAGCGCTCAGCTGGGCCACGGCGTTGGCCGGATCCGAGGTGACGGCCAGCCCGGCAATCGCCCAAGCGGCCAGAAAGGTGATGAACGTCCCTGCCGACATGGTGGCATAGACTTTGTTCATATGGGCGCGGAGGCCCTCATCAATCTGCTGGGCGCGGGCGCCTGCGGCAGAGCGGATGGTGTCGAATTGTGCCATTTTGAATGGTCTCCGTAATCTACTCCCTCGCTGCCGACACGCGAAACGGACCGCGGGCCGCAGCTTTCCTGCCAAATATCGGGTGAAGCGGAGTTCGGTTCAAGTATTTCGGACAAAGAAATACATGAAAAACAATCAAACAGGCCGCAGGAGCGCGGCCCGTCTGCAAGGCGGCCTTTTGCTGACGTTCAGCCTGATCAGAAACTCCAGTGATCCGGCGCTTTCCAGAACCCGCCGCGGGCCTCAGCATCTGCCTGGGCGCGGGTCACGCCGATGTCCTCCAGCGCGCGGTCATCCAGCCGGGACAGCTGGCGGCGCTGGCGCCAGGCCGCCATGTGCAGCCGCAGGCGTGCGGTCACGGAAAGCTGCGGTTTCACGCGGTGGCAAGAGGGGGTGCAGGCAGAGGTTGCGAGGGTCATTGGCTTGGTCCTTCAGTTGAGTTTGTGATGCATCCCTTCTGGGTGATCAATTGTGTTGATGAATATGGTCCCATGTGGCATATTTTTAAAACGAATGTTTTTGATCCAATGAATCAGGTTTTGTGATGGTAAGAAATCTCGATATCACCACGCTCCGCTCTTTTGTGGCGGTGGCGGAATACGGCGGGGTGACCCGCGCCGCCGGTTTCCTGCATCTGACCCAGTCAGCGGTCTCGATGCAGATGAAGCGGCTGGAGGAGCTGCTGGGGCTGGAACTGCTGGACCGCTCCGGGCGGACGATTGCGCTGACGGCCGAGGGCGAGCAGATGCTGGGTTATGCCCGCAAGATGGTGGCGCTGAACGATGAAGTGATCAGCCGGCTGACAGATCAGGCCTTTGAGGGCGAGGTGCTGCTGGGGGTGCCGCATGACGTGGTGCACCCGGTCATCCCGCAGGTGCTGAAGCGGTTCAGCCTCAGCTACCCGCGGGTCAATGTGAACCTCTGCACGTCCAACACCCGCGATCTGAAGACTGAGTTTGCGCGCGGCGCCTTCGACCTGATCCTGACGACTGAGACCGGCGCGGGCGAGGGCGGCGAGACGATCCACAGCATGCCGCTGCGCTGGGTTGGTGCTCCGGACGGGGCAGTCTGGCGGCAGCGGCCCTTGCGGCTTGGCTTCTGCCGCAACTGCAGTTTCCGCCCGGTCGCCACCGCGGCGCTGGATGAGGCCGGTATCGAATGGGAAATGGCGCTGGACAGCGATTCCGACCGCACGGTCGAGGCAACCGTCAGTGCGGACCTCGCCGTCGGCGTGCTGCTGGAGGGCACCCAGCCGTCCTATCAGGAGCTGATCGGTGCGGGCTGCGGCCTGCCGGAACTGCCGATGCAGCACATCAACCTCTACGGCGCAGAGCGCGTGCATGCGCCCTATGTCGAGGAACTGGCGGAGTTCATCCGGCAGGGGTTCCAGGGGCTTTGGTCAACGCCGCTGCGCGCCGCCAGCTGAGCGGCAAGCAAAGGAGAACTCCCGCGCCCGCAGGCTGCCCTGGCTTTGCCAGCGCATCCTTGGCGGCCTTGGGCCAGGCTCAGCGCCAGAGGCGCTGAGCCTGGCCCAACCGATGCGGTGTATTTCGCAGAAGTGCTTTGCCTGCGGGCGGGAGCCCTGACTTCGGCCGCTGGCCCTGTCAGCTGCCGCCCATGGTGATCACTACCTTGCCGGTGGACTTGCGGCTGCGCAGCAGTTCCAGCCCTTCCGCGGCCTGCGCCAGCGGCAGGGTGTGGCTGATATGCGGTTTGATCCGGCCCTCGCCATGCCAGGCAAACAGCGTCTCAAACGACTGCCGCACCGCCTCTGGGCGGAACTTCATGTATCCGCCCAGATAAAAGCCGATCACTGTCAGGTTCTTCACCAGCAGGTGGTTGGCCGGGATCTGCGGCACTTCGCCGCCGGCGAAACCGACCGGCAGCAGCCGCGCACCGGGATTGGCAGAGCGGAAAGCCGCCTTCCAGACATCGCCGCCGATTGCGTCATAGACCACATCGGCCCCGCCAAGCGCCTTGACCGCGCCGCGCAGGTCCTCGCCGGCATCAATCAGATGGTCGGCGCCTGCGGCAGCGGCCACATCCAGCTTGTCCCGGCCGCGGGCCTGGGCAATCACCGTTGCGCCCATCAGCTTGCCGATCTCTACCGCGGTCAGCCCGACGCCGCCTGCGGCACCGGTTACCAGCAGGGTCTCGCCGGGTTGCAGGCGGGCGCAGTGATCCAGCGCCATATGGCTGGTGCCATAGGCGATCTGCATCGCCGCGGCATGTTCAAAACTCATCGTATCGGGAATCCGGATCAGCCGTGCGGTATCAAAGACACCAGCCTCCGCCAGCCCGCCGGAGCCGCAAAACACCGCCACCCGGTCGCCGACCGCAAAGCCTTCGGTGCCGCGGCCAAGTGCTGTCACCACCCCGGCGGCCTCCAGCCCCAGGGTGAAAGGCGGTTCAGGCGTGTCCTGATAGGTGCCCTTCGTCATCAGCAGGTCAGCAAAGTTCAGGCCGCAGGCATGAAGGGCAACTGCCGCTTCGCCCGGACCGGGTGCCGGGCATTGCGTTTCCGTCAGAATTGGCGGTGTGCCAAAAGCGGAGACTTGGAAAGCCTGCATGTGTTCTCCTCACCTTTTGCGGGAATCACCGTGATTCGCCGGGGCACACTGCCGGGGCGCACCTGCGGCCTGCACCTCGCTATTTCTGGGGAGGTACGCGATCCCCAGCCATTTGGCAATAAAACGTTTGGGAAAATGCTTCGTGAAATCATGCGCTTGAGACTTTAGGCCACGTCATGCGCGACGGCAGTCTTGCAATCAACCGTAAGGGTTGTACACTTTTGCTCAGAGGTTGAAGACTGATCGCGCTGATGGGGAAACAAGTCTCCGGCAGGCATCCAAAGCTGCCAGAACTGTTTGATTGGTAGCGCGGTTCTGGTTTTGGCCGAAATGACAGTTAGGAGAAACGCATGGCTCATCCCGTAGACGTGCACGTGGGAAAGCGCATCCGCCACCGCCGGTGGCTGATTGGCATGACGCAGCAGCAGCTTGCCGAGCAGGTCGGTATCAAGTTCCAGCAGATCCAGAAATATGAAACCGGTGCCAACCGGGTCAGCGCTTCCCGTTTGTGGGATATTTCCGACGCGCTGGAAGTTCCGGTGAGCTTCTTCTTCGAAGGCTTGCAGGAAGAGGGCAAGGCCCCGGCGGAAAAGGCCTCCGTGCCAGAGGACCTGATGGGTGACAAGGAAGCCCTCGATCTGGTGCGGTCCTATTACTCGATTCCGGAAAATCAGCGCCGCCGCCTGTTTGAACTGGCCCGCGTGCTGAGCGACGTCGCCTGAGACGGGGCAGGGTCCGGATCTGGATCCGGGCCTGTCAGGGTATTGCAGCGCAAAACCGGTGAGTGGCGGGGTTTGCGCTTGCAAAGAAAGCGCCTGAGTGGCACCCGTTCGGGTATGACACAGGCATCACTCACGGACCTCGACGTAGCGAACAGGATGGCAGACGCGGCGCGCGTTGCCATCCTGCCGCATTTCAGAACATCCACTTTGAATGCCGAGAACAAGCTCGAGGGCGGGTTTGATCCGGTGACCGTGGCCGACCGCGCCGCCGAACAGGCAATGCGGGCGGTGCTGGCAGAACTGCGTCCCGCCGATGGCATCCTGGGCGAGGAGTTCGGTACAAGCGCCGGCACGTCCGGGCGCACCTGGGTGCTGGATCCTATCGACGGCACCCGCGGCTTCATCAGCGGCACACCGACCTGGGGGGTGCTGATTGCGCTCGCGGACGAAAATGGCCCCTTCCTCGGCGTGATCGACCAGCCCTACACCGGGGAGCGTTTTTGCGGCGGGGCGGAGATTGCTTCGATGACCGGTCCGCTAGGCGAGATGCCCTTGAAGACCCGCGGCACTGCAGCCCTGTCGGAGGCAATTCTGTTCACTACATTCCCTGAGGTCGGAACCACTGCGGAGCGGGCAGGATTTGAACGTGTCGCGGCGCAAGCCAAGCTCACGCGGTACGGTATGGATTGCTACGCTTATGCGCTGGTGGCGGCAGGGCAGGCGGATCTGGTGATCGAGGCAGGCCTCAACGCCTATGACATCCAAGCGCCGATTGCGGTGATCCGGGCAGCGGGCGGCATTGTGACTGACTGGGACGGCAAGCCGGCCCACAACGGCGGCCGCGCCCTGGCTGCTGCCAATGCTGAACTCCATGCGGCGGCGCTGGACCTGCTGCGCCAGACCTGAGTGGGTTGAAAATGGCAGCCCCGGCCTGTAGTTTCAGTGCAGGCCGGTTCTTCGCCCGTTTTCCATCGGCCAATCACACATTCCTATGAAGCGGGCTGTCTATTGGAGTGTGTGGATATGACAGAGATCCTGATTCAAAACGCAGATACCGTCCTGACGATGGACGATTCACGCCGTGTGCTGCATGGCGCCGATGTGCTGATCCGCGGCGGCGTGATTGCCGGGGTGGGGCAAGGGCTGGAGACCAGCGGTGACGTGGTCTCAGGCCGCGGCTGCGTCATTACCCCGGGGCTGGTGAACACCCACCACCACCTGTACCAGAACCTGACCCGCGCAGTGCCGGGCGGTCAGGACGCGCTGCTGTTCGGCTGGCTGCAAACGCTGTACCCGATCTGGTCGCGTTTTGGCCCCGAAGAGATGTTCATCTCCACCCAGCTGGGTCTTGCCGAACTGGCACTGTCGGGCTGTACCCTCAGCTCCGACCACTTGTACCTTTATCCCAACGGCTCCCGGCTGGAGGACACCATCCATGCCGCCCGCGATATCGGTGTGCGGTTCCATCCGACTCGTGGCGCCATGAGCATCGGCGAAAGCGACGGCGGCCTGCCGCCCGACGGCTTGGTCGAGGATGAGCGCGCCATTCTCGACGACATGACCCGGGTGGTGGACGCCTTCCATGACCCTTCTGAAGGTTCCATGTGCCGGGTCGGTCTGGCGCCGTGCTCGCCGTTCTCCGTCAGCCGCGAGCTGATGCGCGATGCTGCGCTGCTGGCCCGCGACAAAGGCGTGATGCTGCACACCCATCTGGCCGAGAACGACGAGGACATTGCCTATTCCGAGGCCAACTTCGGCTGCCGCCCCGGCCAATATGCCGAGGAGCTGGGCTGGACCGGCGATGATGTCTGGCACGCGCATTGTGTCAAGCTAGACGCGCAAGAGATTGATCTTTTTGCAAGAACCCGGACCGGGGTTGCCCATTGCCCGTGTTCGAACTGCCGCCTTGGCAGCGGCATTGCGCCGGTGCGTGCGATGCGCGATGCGGGCGTGCCGGTGGGGCTGGGCGTGGACGGTTCTGCCAGCAACGATATGGCCAGTCTCTCGGCGGAGGCGCGCCAGGCGATGCTGCTGCAGCGGGTTGCAAACGGCGCGGATGCGATGAGTGCCTATGAAGCGCTGGAAATTGCCACCCGAGGCGGTGCCGATGTGCTAGGCCGCCCCGATTGCGGCCGCCTGGAGCCGGGTAAGCGCGCCGACATTGCAATCTGGGACACCAAGGGCGTGGCTTCCAGCGGCAGCTGGGACGCCGCAGCCCTGCTGCTGGCCGGCCCAACTCAGGTCAAACACCTGTTTGTCGAAGGCAAGCAGATCATCCGCGGCGGTGAGCTGACCACCCTGGACCTGCCGCGTCTCATCGAACGCCACGGCAAACTGGCGCACAAGCTGATGGAGGTGTGACGCCGTGACGATTGGGCGGTTTGCAACGGCGTTCCTTGTTCTTTGGTCTATGCAGGCCCAGGCGCAAGATGTGGACCGTTCCGCTGCCCAGGCCAACATCAACGGCTTGCGTGCAGACTCCGGGCTGCCGCCGCTGGCCTATTCCGCCGGGCTGGAGAAGGCCGCGCTGGCCCATGCCGGGGATATGGCGCGCAAAGGGTTCTTTTCCCACACCGGCAGCAGCGGCAGCACGCTTGGCACCCGCCTGACGCACGCTGGCTACGGCTGGTGCGCGGCGGCTGAGAACATTGCAATGGGCCAGCCCGGGCTGGCCGAGGCGATGGCCAGCTGGCAGGCTTCCCGCGGCCACCGCAGAAACATGCTCAGCCGCGAGGTGACCGAGTTCGCCATCGCCCGCGGTGCGGGCAATGTCTGGGTGATGGTGCTGGCGCGTCCGGGCTGCTGAAGCCGCGCTGCTATCTGCCCGTAACCGGCTTGCCGCCGATCCAGACCTCGGCAATGGCCCGGTCGTCGCCCATCATGAGGGTCGGGAACACCGCTTCCCAGATGTCTTCTGCCCGTGCGGACCGCTGGGCAATGGCCGGAGTGGAGGCAAGGTCCAGCACCACCAGATCCGCCTCCATGCCGGGTGCGGTATTGCCGATCTTCGCCTCCATCCGCAGCGCTGTGGCGGAGCCTTGGGTCGCCAGCCACAGCAGCTGCGCTGCGTGCAGGGGTGTGCCGCGCAGCTGCTGTGGCT
>NZ_LYUZ01000114.1 GCF_001679925.1 Leisingera sp. JC1
GGGACTATCCTGAATTTTGTGCCCCGGCGTGGTAGCTCACTTTTGAGGAGACCCACGTATGAGCATAGACAAAGACCTGTTGGACCGGCTGATGGAAGGGCGTTCGCCCGGCGACCTTTTCGGCAAGGAGGGCATTCTTTCCGAACTGACCAAGGCGCTTGCGGAACGTGCGCTGAGCACCGAGTTGGACGAACATCTCAGCGAAGAGCGCGCGCAGGAGCCGCCTGAAGGCCAGAACCAGCCCGCCAATCGACGCAATGGCAGCAGCCGGAAGACTGTGGCCACGGACACCGGCAAGGTGGTTCTGGACATTCCGCGCGACCGGAACGGGACCTTTGACCCGGTTCTGATCGCCAAGTATCAGCGCCGCTTTCCGGAGTTCGACACCAAGATCATCAGCATGTACGCCCGCGGCATGACGACCCGGGAAATCCAGGGCCACATCGAGGAGATCTACGGCTTCGAAGCGTCGCCCAGCCTGATCTCGGCCATCACCGACACCGTGATGCAGGAGGTGACGGCCTGGCAGAACCGCCCGCTTGAGCCCTGCTATCCAGTGGTGTTCATGGATGCGATCCGGGTCAACATCCGCAGCGACGGCGCGGTCTCGAACAAGGCGGTCTTCGTGGCTCTGGCGATCCTGCCGGACGGAACACGGGACGTTCTGGGCTTGTGGTTCCAGGCCAATGAGGGGGCCAAATTCTGGGCCAAGGTGCTGAGCGATCTGCGCAACCGCGGCGTTCAGGACATCCTGATCGCCGTTGTGGACGGCCTCAAGGGCTTCCCCCAGGCCATTGAGGCGGCCTTCCCCCGAACCCAGGTCCAGACCTGTATTGTCCATCTGCTGCGCCAATCCATGAGCTTTGCCAGCTACAAGGACCGCAAGGCCGTCGCTGCGGCTCTGAAAGCGGTCTATACGGCCGTTGATGCCGCGGCGGCCGAAGCCGCGCTAACTGAATTTGAAGCGAGCGATCTGTCAAAGCGCCATTGAAGCGCTGAACTCGAAAATCCGCCGCGCGGTCCGAACCCGCGGCCATTTCCCCAGCGATGAGGCGGCGGCCAAGTTGATCTATCTGGCGCTGAATGCTACCTCAGCGGAGTGGAAGCGGTCAGTGCGCGAATGGCATGCGGTGAAAAGCCAGCTCGCCATCATGTTCGAGGAACGCTTCCCATTGGCGTAAGAAATGGCGCCGGGGCACAAAATTCCGCACAGTCTCAAGTGTATCGATCTGGCCAATGAGGTTCGGGGCCTGTTCCGTGTCTTCGGTCTCCGCTTGCCGCCCCGCGTTGATCAGGGGTCGTTCGATGAGCGGGTCAGACCGTTGATCGAAGCCGATCCGGATCTGTCTCGTGCTTTGCTGCCGCTCTTGGACGCGCGCGCGATGCTCTACAAGACCTACCGAGAGTTGGACTGGCGCGTGAAGCAAGCGGCTAACCGCCTGTGCAACGAACTCAGGGCCATTGTCCGAGCGGATGAAGGCAGGAGCGCCACGCAGGATGAACAGGTCTGTTAGAGCATCGATCACGTCTGTCGAGTTCAGCTTGTGCTTCACCTTGATCGCCAGGCATTCCCGGCTGTGCTCATCGATGATATTCAGCGTTCGGAAGACCTTGCCATCGTCCGTCCTGCAGTGAACGAAATCATAGCTCCAGACATGGTTCCGATAATCAGGCCGCAGCCGGATGCATGATCCGTCATTCAGCCAGAGCCGTCCCTTCTTCGGTTGTTTTGCCGGAACCTTCAGCCCCTCTCGCCGCCACGCCCGCTCGACGCGTCCGTCACTGACAGACCAACCAGCCTCTCGCAGCAGCGCTGCGATCCTGCGGTAGCCATATCGGCCGTACTGCCGGGCCAGTTCGATCATGTCAGCCACCAATCTATCCTCGTCTGCGCGGCCTTGCGGGGTACGCCGCTGCGTGGATCGGTGTTGTCCCAGCACGCGGCAGGCGCGGCGTTCAGGAAGCCGCTTCAGCTCTTTCAACTGATCTACACCCATTCCGCCGTATTTCTTTCGCCAGCGGTAATAGGTCTGCTCAACAACGCCGATCTGCCTGATCGCATCGTGGCGGGACATGCCTTGCCTGATCAGAACCTCAACCTGCCGCAACTTCGAGACAATCTCTTCGGGCTTCGGTCGCTTGTTTGCCATTCTTGGTCCTCCATTTCCTAAACATAGGGGTGGACCAGTTCAGTTGGGGAGGCTCAGGAACGTGTAATCCAGCCGCGTTTTGGATTGGGTTTCCCGGTCCAGAGTGGTCAGGCGGAAGTTTCCTGCCGTTTCAGCACGCTCAGCCGGGCCTCCGGGGCTCAGAGAAAAGGCGGCAAAGACAGCTACGCAGGTGCCTCCTGCGGTTCGGACTTCAGCCTGCGGCGCTGCAGGCCATAGATGGCGGCCAGCAGCAGAAGCGCAGGGATGTAGAAGATTTCTTGCGGCGGGCGGTCTGTAGCCACCTCGATTTCCACCACTTCCCAGTCGAAGTCGATCTTCAGCTGCTCGGCCGGCCCGCCGAAGGTCAGGTTCTCAACAAGATACCTGCCTTCCTCGGCACGGAATTCGATCCCGGCGCCATTGGCCAAACGGGCCTCTCCGGCCTCCCCCGCAGCGCCAAGCGGCAGCAGGTAACGCGCATCGACCATGTCGCCCTCCAGGCTTTCGCCTGCCAGACGCACCCGCAGGCTGGCGTTGTCCGGTGCGGCTCCGGCAAGCGCATAGATCTCCGCGGCCGGACGGATCTCAAACTCATCCGCCACCTGGGTCAGGAAGAAGTCCGGCCTGAACAGGATGAAGGCACAGAGGATCAGCGCCGCGCTTTCCCACAGTTTCGACCGGGTCTGGAAGTAGCCCATGGTGCCGGCCGCAAACAGCAGCATGGCAATCAGCGCGGTGACGAAGACGACCACTGCCTGCACCGGCCCAACGTCGATCAACAGAAGGTCTGTGTTGAAGATGAACAGGAACGGCAGCAGCGCTGTGCGGATCGAATAAAAGAACGCCTGGAAGCCGGTGCGCAGCGGATCGCCTTTGGAAATCGCCGCCGCCGCAAAGGAGGCCAGCCCCACCGGCGGTGTCACATCCGCCATAATCCCAAAGTAGAAGCAGAACATATGCACCGCCACCAGCGGCACGATCAGCCCGTTCTGTGCCCCCAGCTCAACCACAACCCCGGCCATCAGCGAAGAAACGACGATGTAATTCGCCGTGGTCGGCAGGCCCATCCCCAGCACAATCGAAATCAGAGCGACGAAGAACAGCATCGCCAGCAGATTGCCGCCCGACAGGAACTCGACAAACTCCGCCATCACCTGGCCGATCCCGGTCAGCGTCACGGCGCCGACGATGATGCCCGCCAGCCCCATTGCGGCGGCCAGCCCCACCATGTTGCGCGCCCCGGTGATCATGCCTTCCAGCGTCTGGGAAAACCCATGATCAAAGGCCGCGCGCAGACTGCCGGTGCCGCGGAAGAACGCCTTGAGCGGATCCTGCGTCAGCAGGATCATCAGCATGAAGATCGAAGACCAGAAGGCTGACAGACCTGGCGACTTCCGCTCGATCATCAACAGATACATCAGCAGGAAAATCGGCAGCAGGTAATGCAGCCCGGTCTTCAGGATCACCCGCGCCGGCGGCAGATGCAGCATCGAGTCAATGCTGGTCTCCAGATCCGGCCGCGCCGCGGCATAGCGCACTGCAGCCACATAGGCCGCCAGCAGCACCGCCACCAGCACCGGGGTTGAGACCGGCCCGATCAGCCCTTCGGTCAGATCCACCAGCAGCCCGGTCAGCCACAGTGTGCCGCCGCCGATCACGATCGAAGAGGCGATGATGAAAACCGCGCCCAGCATGAACTTCACCGGATGCATCCGCGAGGTGCCGGTCATGCCCATCTTCAGCGCTTCCAGATGCACGATATAGACCAGCGCCATGTAAGAGATCGCAGCCGGCACGATGGCGGTTTTCACCACCTCCACATAAGAGATGCCGACGTATTCAGTCATCAGAAAGGCCACCGCGCCCATCACCGGCGGCGTCAGCACACCGTTGATGGAGGAGGACACTTCAACCGCACCCGCCTTGGCCGGGCTGAACCCGACCCGCTTCATCAGCGGAATGGTGAAGGTGCCGGTGGTCACCACATTGGCAATGGCCGACCCCGAAATCAGCCCCGTCGCCGCCGAGGCGATCACCGCCGCCTTGGCCGGCCCGCCGCGCAGGTGGCCCAGGGCAGAGAACGCCAGCTGCAGAAAGTAATTGCCGGCCCCCGCCTGGTTCAGCAGCGCACCAAACAGCACAAACAGAAAAACAAACCCCGAGGAGACTCCAAGGGCGACACCAAGCACCCCTTCGGTGGTCAGCATCAGGTGGCTCATCGCCTTGTTGAACGAGGCCCCCTTCCACTGCACCATCTCCGGCAGCCCGTCCCAGGAGCCGAAGAATACATAGGCCAGAAAGAAGATCGCCACCCCCATCAGCGGAAAGCCCAGCGACCGGCGCGCCGCTTCCATCAGCAGCAGAATGCCGATACCCGCCATCACCAGATCGGTCGTATTGGGAATGCCGGTCCGCGAAGACACCCCGGCGTAATCCCACGCCAGGTACGAGGCACTGATGGCACCGACAACGGCCAGCAGCCAGGTCAGCGCCGGGATCCGGTCCCGCGGGCTGGAACGGAAGGCGGGAAAGGCCACAAAGGCCAGAAACACTGCAAACCCCAGGTGGATGGCGCGGGTCTGGGTGTCGTTCCAGACACCGATCCCCAGAATGAACGGCAGCGGCGAGGCGATCCACAGCTGGTAGATCGACCACACCAGCGGCACCGACCACAGCATATTGGCGGAGAACCGGCCCTTCGGCGCGCGCGCTCCGGTATCGGCTTCGGCCACGATGCCGTCAAGATCAGCGGAATTGGCCTGATCGGGTTTCTTTGACGGGGTTGCTGCATCGGTCACGGCGGGTCTCTCCCTCTTCGTCGTCTTCCGGGGTGAAACGAACTGGCCCCGCATCCAGGGCGGGGGCAGTTAAAGGCGCAGGCGTTATTTCCAGCCGCGCTCCTGGTAGTACTTCAGGGCGCCCGGGTGGATTTCCGCGGTCAGCCCGTCAGAGACCATTTCGGACTCATTCAGATTGGCAAACGCCGGGTGCAGCTTTTTGAAGGCATCGAAGTTCTCGAAGATTGCCTTCACCACCTCATAGACCACCTCGTCCGAGGCTTCAGCCGAGGTCACGATGGTTGCCTTGGGGCCCCAGGACGGCAGGTCGTCGGGGTTGCCCGGATACATGCCGCCGGGAATGGTAGCCGCGGCATAGGCAGTGTTCTCGTTCAAGAGCTTCTCGATGCCGGCACCGGCCAGCGGGATGATCTTCACATCGCAGGTCGAGGTCGCTTCCTGGCTCGAACCGTTCGGCAGGCCCGCGGCCCAGATGGTCGCGTCGATCTTGCCGTCGCACAGCGCCGCCGCCTGTTCGGAGGACTTCAGCTCCGCCGCCAGGGTGAAATCGTCAACCGACAGGCCTTCGTATTTCATCAGTGTTTCGGCCAGAACGCGGGTGCCCGAACCGGGGTTGGCGATGTTGACCTTCTTGCCCTTCAGATCGGCGGTGGAGGCAATCCCGGCATCGGCACGCGCCATCACATGCATCGGCTCCGGATGCACCGAGAACAGCGAGCGCAGGCCGGCGTAAGGGCCGTCTTCGGCAAACTGATCGGTGCCGTTGATCGATTTCACCTGCACGTCGGACTGGATCACGCCAAAGTCCAGCTCGCCGGAGCGGATGGTGCGGGCGTTGTAGACAGAGCCGCCGGTCGACTCGACCGAGCAGCGGATGCCGTGTTCCTTGCGGTTCTTGTTGACCAAGCGGCAGATCGCGCCGCCGGTGGGGTAATAGACCCCTGTCACGCCGCCGGTGCCGATGGTGACAAACTGCTGCTCCGCCGCCGCAGCTGAGCCGCCGCTCAGCGCCAGGGCAAAGGCCGCGCCAATGAATTTCGTGGATTTTGACATGTTTTCCTCCGTGTCTGCTTGATCCAACCGGTTGTCTGAGGCACTCCGCACAGGCGCCGCAGTCTCCGGTTTGCTGGCCGCATTGGGGTAGCAGCGCCAAGGCCGCCTGCGTGAGAGACGAAAAAATTCCGCTGCCAGCGTAAATTTTCTGCCGCCCCCTGCGCCTTGCCGCACCAGAAGGGCCGGGCGTAAAGTTGCAGTGCAACTGGAATGAAAGGCTGTCCCGGACCATGACCCGGCTACTCTCCGCCCTCCTGCTGACCTGTGTTACGGTGCTGGCCGCCCTGCGGCCCGCAAACACAGCTGCCGAAACCTGGGTGATGGGCGCGATGGAGGATTTTGCCCCTTTCAACTACATGGACAACGGCACATTCACCGGTATCGACGTCCAGATCATGGACGAGGCCGCCGCCCTGATCGGCGTTACGCTGGACCACCGCCCGGTGCCCTGGAAACGGATGCTTCTGGATTTCGAGGGGGGGAAGTTCGACGGGGTGTTCCAGCTCACCCCGACCACTGCACGCTTTGAAAAATGGCACCTGACCGGCCCGCTGCGCACCACCCGCTCAGTCTACGTGACCCGGGCCGACAGCCCGCTGCAGGATATCCGCTCGCCTGCGGAACTGGACGGGCTGGTGGTCGGCCTGGTCGCGGGCTTCACCTATGAGGAAAGCTTTGACAGCAATCCGGCCATCCGGCGCGAGATGTCGCAGGATGATTTCAACAACATCCGCAAACTGCTCTTGGGCCGCTCGGACGTGATTGTCGGCGGCCATGCCACCCTCGCCTATACCGCCCGGCAGCTGAACGCCTGGGACAAGCTGCGGGTGCTGCCGACCCCGCTGGTGGAACTGGGCCGCTACGCCGCCTTCCCGCGCACAGCCGAAGGCGCCGAAAAGGCAAGGCGCCTGCAGCAGGCCCTGGATGAAATGCACGCAAGCGGCCGCATCCAGGAGATCATGCGCTCTGCGCTGAACCGATGAGGCGGCTGCATTTCCAGAAAATGGGCATCACCCCCAAGATTGCCCTCGCCGCGGCAGCGCTCGGGGTGCTCTCGGGGCTGATCCTCGGCGTTTTCACCCTGGTTCTGGAAAGCAGCCAGCGGGTCGGAACCGCCCGGCTGAACGCCGACCGGGTCGTGCGCGCCACCCTGCCCCGGGCCGAGGTCGCCTATTGGGAGGTCGACGTGCCGGACGTCGGCGCCATTCTCGCCGGTCTACTGGCCGATCCGGTGATCACCAAGGTCTGGATCGAAGACCCGCTTCTAACCGATGCGCTGCGCAAGAGCACCGGCCTGGGCGACCTGTCAGCCGCCGATCCGCCGCCTGCCGGCCCGCCGCTGATCGCCCGCCTCCTGGGCATGCCCGGCAACGAGGCCGAAACCCACCGTTATGCACTCCTCAGCCCCCGTGACGGGTCCGAGATCGGCCAGCTGAACGTCACCTTCTCCTTCCACGGCGTGCAGGCGGAAATGGTAGCCCGCGGCTTTGTGGTGCTGGGCTCCAGCATCCTGCAGACGCTGCTGGTGACTGCCGTCATCTTCCTGGCCATGCAGCAGACCGTGATCCGCCCAATCGCACGACTGCAATCCGCCGCCCTGCGGGTGCGCGATGGCCACCGGTTCGAGCTCAAGGGCCGCGACCGCAAGCTGTTCGACGTCAGCCGCCGCGATGAGATCTCGCGCCTTGCCCGTGCCTTCCGCCGCACCGTGGGCGAGCTGGAGGAGAGCCGCGACAATCTGCAGGGCCTGGTTGATGAGCGCACCCGCGAACTGGTTACTGCCCGCAACGAAGCAGTTGAGGCTTCGCAGGCCAAATCCACCTTCCTGGCCAATATGAGCCATGAGCTCAGAACCCCGATGAACGCCATTATCGGCCTGTCGGAAATCCTCCAGCGTGACGGCTACACCGACCAGACCCGCCGCCACCTAACCGACATGCGCGCCGCCGCCGCCCATCTGTCGCAGAATATCGACTCGGTGCTGGATCTTTCCAAGATTGAAGCGGGCGGACTGAACCTCGAACAGGTCTGGTTTCCGCTGGATGGGTTCCTGGACACGGTGATGACCCAGACAAGGGCGCTGATGCAGGACAAGCCGGTGCGGCTTGGCTGGCAATTCGCCCCTGACCTGCCCGGAGAAATCTGCGCCGACCCGCTGCGCCTCAGGCAGGTGATGATGAACTTCGCCTCCAACGCGGTGAAGTTCACAAGCCAGGGTGAAATCCAGCTGGAGGCCGGCTGCAGCTTGCGTCCGGGCGGCAAAACCCTGCTGACCCTTGGGGTTCGGGATACCGGGATCGGTATCTCCTCCGATCAGCTTGAGGAGATCTTCAAACCCTTTGGCCAGGCCGACAATTCAACCACCCGCCAATACGGCGGCACTGGGCTTGGCCTGTCAATTGCCCACCGGCTCGCCGGCCAGATGGGCGGGCAGCTGAAGGTCGAAAGCGACAAGGGAAACGGATCCTGCTTCACGCTGGAAATCGAACTGCCCTGCCGGATGCCGGACCCGGAAGGGCCCCAGGCAGGCAGACTGAGCCTCCGTGGGCAGGCAAAACCGCTGCAGCAAATCCGGATCATGGCCGAACGCGCAGGATACACCGTGGTTCAGGATCCCAGCGTGGTTCAAGTTGCCGTCGAAGACAGCTTTATCCGTGTTTCGGTTCCCGGCCAGGACCGGCCGCCCAAACCTGTTGCTCTGCCGCTGACCCATCAGGAGTTCGCGGCGGCCGTGCAAGGGCTGGATCACAGCAGGGATCAAACGCCGGATCTGCCTGCCGCCCTGGCCGGCCGGGACGTGCTGGTGGTCGAAGACGACCGTATCAACCTGTCGGTCTTTGTGGCTCTGGTCGAAGGCTTGGGCGCGCAGGTGCGCACGGCCCGCAACGGGCTGGAGGCGGTCGAACAGGCCGCCCAGGCCTTGCCGGACCTGATCCTGATGGATCTGCACATGCCCCTGATGGATGGCCACCAGGCCTTTCAGGTACTGAAAGCCGAGTATGGCACGCAGCTGCCGCCCGTGGTCGCGGCCTCGGCCAACGCCACATCGGAAGAGCACCGGCGCTGCACCGCCGCGGGGTTTGCCGGCTTCCTTTCTAAGCCGATTGACCCGGCACGGCTGAAGGAGACTTTGCAGCAGCTTCTGCCGGGAAACCATCCACCGCCGGGTATCAACCACGCCAAGGGCCGGTTCTATGCGGGCGGCGACGAGGCGCTTTATCAGCAGAACCTGGTGCGGTTCCGCAAACGCCTTGAAGATTGGACCACGCGCCTGTCCCAGCCGGAAAACACCCAAAGCAGCACGGAAACCGCGGAACTCCTGCATGTGATCCGCGGCGCAGCCGGAACTATCGGAGCAGAACAGCTGGCCCGTTTGGCAGGGCAGGCAGAATCTGGACAGGCGCAGGCAAAGGACTTGCTTCTGGTCATGCAGGAGCTTTTGCAGGCCTTGCCGGACCAGGGGCTAAGGCCGGCCGCCAGCGGGACCGCCGCGGTCTCGCTCACCCAATTGACCCGGCTGATTGAAAGCAACGATGTTGCGGCGATGGCGGCAGCCGAAAAATTCGTGCAGGCCGCCAGCGTGAACGCCCCTGAGGGCTCCGGTGAGGAACTGCTCAAGGCTTTGGAACGGTTGGACTTTCCTTTAGCCCGCGCAGCGCTGGCGGCACTTGCCCAGAACCTTCAAGACGACCGGAACTGATCGATCTCGCCCGCAAGGCGGGCCAGGATGCCTTCGGCCCGCTCCAAACGGTCGGCCCGCCGCGACAACAGATCCGCCAGGGCAGCGCTGGATTGACGCAGCTCGATATGGGTGCGGATGCGCGCGCGCAGCACAGCCGGCACCACCGGGCGGGAAATGAAGTCGCAGGCGCCCAGCTCCAGCCCGCGGGTTTCATCGCCGGGATCATCCAGGCTGGTCACGAAGATCACCGGGATGCCGGCCAGGCTGGCGGTTGCCTTGATCTGGCGGCAGGTCTCATAGCCGTCCATGCCCGGCATGCGGATATCCAGCAGGATCAGATCGGCAGTTTCTCCTGACAGGTAAGACAGCGCATCCTGCCCCGATGTCTGCGCAATCACCCGGTAGCTGTCACACAGCAGGCCATGCAAATGGTGAATATTCTGCGGCGAGTCATCGACAATCAGCAGGGTTGGCAGATCATCGCTGTCAGCCGGCGGCAGCAGGTCCTCCGCGTCCGTAGGCGGGTTTGCGGTTTCACCGGCCAGCTCCTGCGCCACAGAGGCGATGGCCCAGAGATTGGGAGACACCGTGCTGAAAAACTGCTCACCCAGCGGACCCATCGCAGCCCGGTTGGCGTCGCGCTCGAAAAGCGTCACGCCCAGATGCGTCTCAAGGGTGCGGATTTGACGGCTCACGGCCTCGCGCGAGACGTTCAGCTCTTCTGCGGCAGCTGTGAAAGTGCCAAGACGGGCTGCCGCTTCAAAGGCCACCAGCGAAGTCAGCGGCGGCAGTTTCTTTTTCAGATGCTTCATGAGGCGTTACTTGACGCTAAACCTCTCTGCATCACAAGGGAAGACAAAGGAGTTTCAGTGTTATACTTATGGGCAACGGCTGGAAAGTCCGGCAGACTGTGAGTTCGATCATCTCCGGATTTTGCTCGCGCGGCGAATGACCGGAAAGCGGGCTGTGCCTGCAGCAAATTGAAGGTAGGGCGAAGGTCCGGACTGGGCCGGACTGGCCATAAATCTCTCCCGGCGGCACCGACTTTGCAAAGTCAGCTTCCTGCGCTTAGCTGACTTTAGTGCTACCTGCCGCATGGTAGATGCAGCACTCTCGACTGTGAAAGCGGACATTATAAGTCTACAGGACTGCGTCTGTCATTCAGCCGCCGGCCGTTCCTGTCGCTCGCTGCGAATGCGAGGTTTTGGAACTGGTGAGCTCGCAGGATGCACAGACTTTACTGACGCTGAGGTTAGAAACCACAATGGCTGCATTCGTCTAAAATCACGCGTCTCTGCTTGCTTCAAACCGGAATTTGAACAACCATTTCAACCTCAATCTGGAGATCAGGCCCAGCCAGTGCATCGACGCCGATACCGGTCAGGCTTGGCTGTTCTCCATTGAGGAAAACTGCAATCTGGCCCATTGCGATGTCAATAGTCTCGTCGTTCAGTTTCGTCATGTAGATGCGCATCTGAACGATATCGCTGGTGCTGGCATTGATGGCCTGCAAGGCTGCAGCGAGATTTGCAATGACTTGCGTTGTTTGCGCTCCAAGCGTTTTCGGCACGGCGGATCCCGCCGCGTCCCATGCGACTTGACCGGAGACAAAAGCCAGTCGGCTGGGACCGGCAATAGAGATCTGGGAGTGGCCGACCTTACTGGTGTCCGGAAGTGCCGCCGGGTTCATCCGGATGAGTGCGTTTGACATGTCATTTCCCTTTTTGTGCTTGATAGGATCAAGATATGCTGGAACACAGTCGAACCGAGGTCGTCACTGAGGCGAAAAAGAATCGCCATAGGGAGCAAAATGGCCGGTTCAAAGGTAAATGACATTCTGGTTTTCCTGTCTGTTGTGGAGACCGGCAACTTCGCTTCCGCCGGAAAAGCGTTCGGTCTATCCCGGTCTACGGCGGGCAAAGCAGTCGCGCGGCTCGAGGACAGATACGGTGTCCGGCTCCTGAACCGCACAACCCGCGCCATCAGCCTGACTGAGGATGGACAAAAACTATACCTCCAGGGGCAAGCCATCCAAGCGGCGATAGCCGCTGCTGACACAAGCATGGTGGGCACAGACGGTATACCGAGCGGAACACTTCGGATCGCTGCGCCAGACGCGCTTGGGAGGCGGCTCTTGATGCCCCTTGTTCAAAAATTCCAGAAGGAATGGCCTGATGTTCGATTTGAGATCAGTTTTTCGGATTCAGTAAGGCGTATCGTCAGAGACGGTTTTGACCTTGCTGTTCGGGTCGGCATCACCTCCCCTGATACGTCCCTCATCTCCCGCACCTTGATGACCGACAGGCCCGTACTGTGCGCGTCCTCTGCATATTTGAAAGACTGGGGCACACCCAAAAACATTGATCAACTGAGCACACATGACCTTCTGCAGTTTTCAAGTTTCGGACAGCGCCAAGTCTGGGCCCTGCAAGATGGGTCTGGGTTCTGGAGCAACGCTCCGGGACGCGTCCGATTGCGGCTCGACAGCGCAGAGGGACTCCGCGAGGCGGCCATGTCGGGAATGGGCATCGCTTTTCTGCCGGGTGTTCTGGTGAAAGACGACCTGAATGCCGGTCGCCTGGTGCAGGTTTTGCCGGACCTAGATTGTGGCAAGCTCCCTATAGTTGCGCTTTATCCGCACAAGAGGTTTCTGGAGCCACGGGTGAGGCATTTCATAGATTTGCTGGCTGCCGAACTGCCAGGTGGATAGCCCTGAAACCGGTTGTGACCGAAAAAAATCGTTCGCAGCCTGTCAAGCCTTGGTGCGGCTTTGATGCTGTAACCGCCCCCCGACGGCATCGGTGTGCCAAGGTGGGATCGCAACAATCCATATTGGGAGGCGGTCATGTCGGAGATTATCACAGTCGGACTGGATCTGGCTAAGAATGTGTTCCAGGTCCATGGTGCTGACAGCAAAGGCAGTGCTGTCTTACGCAAGAAGCTCAGAAGGGCCCAAGTGCTTGAATTCTTCAACAAGTTGCCGCCCTGCCTGGTGGCGATGGAGGCCTGCGGGGGCGCGCATTTCTGGGGTCGGGAGCTGGCCAAGCTCGGTCACGACATCAAGCTCATCCCGCCCGCCTATGTGAAGCCCTTCATCAAGCGGCAAAAAAATGACGCGGCGGACGCTGAAGCAATCTGCGAGGCGGCGCAGAGACCGAATATGCGCTTCGTGCCGGTGAAGAGCGAGGAAACGCAAGGGGCGGCCAGCGTCTTCCGCGTCCGAGAATTGCTCATCCGGCAGCGCACCCAGGCCATCAACGCGCTCCGCGGACACCTCGCCGAGTACGGCTGGGTCGTGCCACAGGGTGCGACGAATGCCCGGCGCCTGGTCGCCCTTGTCGCAGACGAGGCCTCGGGCCTGCCCGCCACGGCGCGGGCCTCCCTGACGGTCCTGACTGCAACGCTTGCCCAGCTCGACGGTCAGATCGAGACCTTGGATGCCGAGATCGACCGGCGCGCCAAGACGGATAAGATTGCCCGGCGCCTGATGACGATCCCCGGCATCGGCCCGTTGATCGCCACGGCCATTGCCACTCTGGCTCCGCCGCCGGAAGCTTTCCGGAAGGGGCGAGACTTCGCGGCATGGCTCGGCCTCACGCCGCGGCAGCACTCGACAGGCGGAAAGCAGAGGCTCGGCGCCACGACAAAGATGGGCGAGCGCTCTTTGCGCCGGTTGCTGATCATCGGCGCCAACAGCGTTATCATCAAGCGGCACTGCCACGCTTCGGCGCGCCCGGGCACGTGGTTGGCGGGAATGCTGGAGCGGAAGCCGACGATGCTGGTCCGGGTCGCCCTCGCCAACAAAATGGCGCGGATCGTCTGGGCGCTGATGAAGAGCGGAGAGATCTACCGGGCTCCGGCCATGGCGGCGTAAGGTCCGCCAGCGGTCGCGAGGTCGACGGAGCGGAGGAGGGCTGAGAGCAGCTTGGCGCAACGGTCGTGAGACGGGGTCGGCAGAACCAGAGTGCAACAAAGTGCCATCGAGCACGCGGCTTTGATTTGGTTCCGACCCGCGAACACCATGCGGGCCCGCGGCATGACGATGGCCGCATCACGAGGCCGGATACATGTCAGCACCCGACACCGCGCCAAATTGCTCAAAAACCCTCTTGCGCAAGGGGCGGTTATACATGTTGCACAAATTGAGGGCTGAGCGCAGCTCGAGGGGCATTGCCAAGTTACCGGATTTGGATTGCAATTTGGGGTAGTCCGCGCATTCAGGCCGATAGTTCGGCTGCATATCCGTCCCACAGGTCGAATGCATCAGCTCTAGCGTGTCGGTAGGAAAGAGCGGAAACGCGATACCGGCGGGGACGGAAGATCGTGCTGATCTGGTCGTGGGCAGCGAGAAACCTTTGCGCCTGGCGTGGAGACTTGAACCGGCCCATGATCTTTTCCCGCTTCCGCGTTGGCCGATGTGCCCCTGCGATCCGATTGTTGAGGCCCTTGTGCGCTCGATGGTCAGCCCCAGACGCGATGGCCTGGATTGGCTTGGTATAACTGCGCAGTTTGTCGGTGATCACCACGCGCGGTTTGCCATAGACGGCAACCAGACCGGCGAAAAAACGCTTTTCGGCTTTGGCATTGCGGCGGGGCTGAATTAGAATGTCGAGAACGTCTCCGTTGGCATCGATGGCCCGCCACAGCCAATGTTTCACTCCGTTGATCGGCACAACGACCTAGTCCATATGCCATTTGTCGGCTGGCCTGGGCCGATCGCGCCGGATGCAAGCCGCAAACTGGGGACCGAACCGGTTCACCCAGAGACGGATGGCCTCGCGACTGACGATGACGCCACGCTCTGCCAGCAAATCTTCGACATCCGCCGTGCTAAGTGCAAGCCGATGATATGTCCACACTGCGTAGGTGACGACTTCATGGGGAAATCGAAAGCCCTTCAGGCGTGGCATCAAGGTGGTGGGTATCGTCATGGCGCCTCGCTACCCGAGAAGCGGACTCCGATCAACTTGGCAGTGCCATCTCCCCCACTTAGCGGCCGACAGGGACTTTGGTCGAATACCGCGGCTTTTGCCGATGGTCTAAGCCTTTAGGCAGCACCGGACCCAGTGCCTGCAATCTAAGGTGCATGGCCACCAGTTCCGCTGCATTTCTTGGATCAATTCTTGGGAGGAATGGCATGAACATCCACACGAACGGGCTGGCCAACGCGGCACTGGACACGGCGCATCTGGGCGTCGATTTTCCGTTCAAGCCGCGCTATGGCAACTTTATCAACGGCGAATTCACCGAGCCCCGCTCGGGCCAGTATTTCGAGAACACCACCCCGATCACCGGCGACGTGATCTGCGAGATTGCCCGGTCCAACGCCGAGGATGTTGAGGCAGCCCTGGACGCGGCCCATGCGGCGTTTCCGGCCTGGGGCAAGACCTCGACCACCGAGCGCGCCAACATGCTGCTGAAGATCGCCGATATCATGGAGGCGAACACCCAGCTGCTGGCGGCGGCAGAGACGCTGGACAACGGCAAGCCGATCCGCGAGTCGATCCATGCCGACCTCGCCCTATGTGTGGATCACTGGCGCTATTTCGCGGGCTGCATCCGCGCCGAGGAAGGCCATATCTCCGAAATCGACGCCGACACCTATGCCTATCACATTCCGGAACCGCTGGGTGTGGTCGGGCAGATCATCCCGTGGAACTTCCCGCTGCTAATGGCAGTATGGAAGCTGGCGCCGGCGTTGGCGGCGGGCAACTGCGTGGTGCTGAAACCGGCAGAGCAGACCCCAGCCTCGATCATGGTGCTGGCGGAGCTGATCGCCGGGGTGCTGCCGGCAGGCGTCCTGAACATCGTCAACGGCTTCGGGCTGGAGGCAGGCAAGCCGCTGGCCTCGTCTAACCGGATTGCCAAGATCGCCTTTACTGGTGAGACCACCACCGGGCGGTTGATCATGCAGTATGCCAGCCAGAACTTGATTCCGGTGACGCTGGAGCTGGGCGGCAAGTCTCCGAACATCTTCTTCGAGGATGTGATGGCCGCCGATGACGCCTATTTCGACAAGTGCCTGGAAGGATTCACCATGTTTGCCCTGAACCAGGGCGAGGTCTGCACCTGCCCCAGCCGGGCGCTGATCCAGGAATCGATCTACGACGACTTCATGGCCCGCGCCATTGAACGGGTGAAGGCGGTGAAACAGGGCAACCCGCTGTCGATGGACACGATGATCGGCGCCCAGGCCTCGACCGAGCAGAAGGAGAAGATCGCCTCCTACCTGCAACTGGGCAAGGATGAGGGCGCCGAGCTGCTGACCGGCGGCAATGTCTCTGTCCTGGAGGGGCTTGAAGGCGGCAATTACATCGAGCCGACGGTGTTCAAGGGCCACAACAAGATGCGGATTTTCCAAGAGGAAATCTTTGGCCCGGTGCTGTCTGTCACCACCTTCAAGGACGACGCCGAGGCGCTTGAGATCGCCAATGACACGCTTTACGGGCTGGGTGCCGGCGTGTGGACCCGCGACACCAACCGCGCCTTCCGCTTTGGCCGCAACATTCAGGCAGGCCGGGTCTGGACAAACTGCTATCACGCCTATCCGGCCCATGCGGCCTTTGGCGGCTACAAGCAGTCGGGCATTGGGCGGGAAACCCACAAGATGATGCTGGATCACTACCGGCAGACCAAGAACCTGCTGGTCAGCTACAGCCCCAATGCGCTTGGGTTCTTCTGAACAGCAGCATGACGGGCGGCCCCGGGTTCCCGGGGCCGTTCCCATTTCATTCAGCCGGGGGAGTGTGCAATGACCGGGGCAACAGGCATGACCGTGACGGCAACAGAGGCGGCGCTGCATTTGATCGGCGAGCTGAAGGCGCGGTTCGGGCCGGATCTTCTGTTTCACCAGTCCGGCGGCTGCTGCGACGGGTCCGCGCCGATGTGCTTTCAGCAGGGCGACTACATCGTCGGCGGCAGCGATGTGCTGGTGGGGGAGATCGGCGGGGTGCCGTTTTACATGAATGCCGATCAGCACGCGCGCTGGCAGCACACCAATCTGGTGATCGACGCGATTGACGGCATCGGTGGAATGTTCTCGCTGGAAAACGGCAGCGGCAAGCGGTTCCTGACCCGTTCCGACGTGTGCCTGCGCTGAGGCGCGCCGCGCCTTGGTCAGGACAGCGCGCGCTCCAGGAAGCCGCGCAGTTCGCCGGTGTCGATCGGCTTGTGCAGCAGCGCCGCGTTCAGCCCGGCGCAGGCCGCCGCCAGATCCGGTGAGCGGTTGGCGGTCACCAGGCAGGCCGGAACCGGGCCGTGCTGCGCCCGGAGCGCAGCAATCGCATCGGTTCCCAGCGCGCCGTCGTCCAGCTGGTAATCGGCGATGATCGCATCCGGGCCGATGTCGATTTCCTGCAGCAGCGCAAGGGCGTCGGCGCAGCTGGCGCAGGGCAGCACGTTCAGCCCCCAGCTGTCGAGCGTGATCTCCAGCGCTGCCCTGAGGCCGGCGTCGTTCTCGATCAGCACCACGATCCGGTTTTCGAACGGGACCGCGGCGCCGGTGCCGGGGCCGGGCAGCGGCGATGGCGCGCGCGTAACCGTGCTCAGCGGCAGCTCCACCGAAAAGCAGGTGCCGCGGCCGACCTCCGAGGTGAGGTTCAGCGGATGTTCCAGCAGCCGGCAGGCCCGCTCGACAATGGCGAGACCCAGCCCCATGCCGTCCGACGGGCTGGCCTTGGCGTTGAGCCGCTGAAACTCCTGGAACACCCTGTCCTGATGCTCCGGCGGGATGCCGGGGCCGGTGTCGCGGACTTCGAGCAGCACCCGGCCGCGGCGTTGCCGCACCCCGATCAGGACCTTGCCGCTGGTGGTGTAGCGCACCGCGTTGGAGGCGAGATTCTGCAGGATTCGGCGCAGGTAGGCGGCGTCGCTTTCCACCACCGCGCCGCTGCGCACGACCCGGAATTCCAGCCCCTTGAGCCGGGCGACAGGTTCCAGTTCGTCCTTCAGCTGGTCCAGCATGCCGCCCAGGCTGATGGCGGTCCGGTCGATTGCCGCCAGGCCGGAGTCGAGCTTGGAAATGTCCAATAGGGCGCCGAGGATGCGCTCGACCGCGACCAGCGCGTTGCCGGCCTTGGCCGCCCGGTCCCTGAAGCCCGCATCCTGCAGGTCGTCCTCCAGCGAGCCGACATAGAGCTTGGCGGCGGACAGCGGCTGCAGCAGGTCGTGGCTGGCGGCGGCGACGAACCGCGACTTGGAGGCATTGGCGCGCTCCGCCTCCGACAGCGCGTCCTCCAGCTCCAGCGTCCGTTCGGCCACCCGCTGCTCCAGCGTTTCGTTGACCTGGGAAATGGTGCGGACCGCGGCGCGTTCAGCGGTGACATCGGTAAAGCTGATGACAAAGCCCTTGTCCGGCATCTGCTGCGCAAAGACCGCCAGGATTCGGTCGCGGCCCAGTCCGATCTCGAACGACAGGGGTGCCCGCTTGGCGGTGCTGGCCACCCAGGCCTCGACCTCTTCCGGCCGGGTGCCGCCGAGCAGGCGGATGCTGTCCGCTGCCTGGCGGTAGAGGGTGGCGAAATACATGCCCAGCTGGAACTTGCCCGCAGGCATCGACAAGAGCTCTCCGGCGCGGCGGTTCCAGCCGACCAGGCGGTTCTGGGCGTCAAAGATGCAGACCCCCTGGTCGAGATGCTCCAGCGTTGCCTTGATCACCCGCGACTGGTCGTCGAGCAGCCGCTCGCGCTCCTGCCGCTCCAGCCGCATCATGTCGGTGATATCGGTCTGCAGGATTACGGTGCCGCCGTCCGGGGTGCGGTGCTCGCTGACCTGCAGCCAGCTGTTGCCGGCCATCATCACGTTGAACACCGCGTGATCGTCCTTATGGCGGGCGATCCGGTAGGCCTCCCAGTCGGCGGCGGTCTCCCCCTCCGGCAGCGCCAGATGGGCGCTGGTTGCCACCAGGTTCACGTAATCGGCGAATTTCAGCCCCGGCCGCAGCAGATGGTAGATATCGGCCATGTGCTTGCCGAACCGGGTGTTGCACATGACCAGCACGTCCTGTGCGTCAAACAGCGCAAAGCCTTCCTGCACCGTCTCGATCGCATTGGCCAGGTTGGCGCGGGCGGCCTCGGTCTCGGCATTGGCCAGCGCCAGCCGGGCGTTCGACTCGTTGAGCAGGTCCAGCGCGTGCTCCAGCTCGCGGGTGCGCAGACGCACCTCCTCCTCAAGCATCACCGCGCGCTGGAACTGGGCGTAGGCCTCGCCGGAGGCTTCCGAGCTCTGCTCGGCCCGGCGCATCAGGGTCTCGACGATCTTCAGCAGCTTCTGGTTCTGCCGCTCCGGCGGGTCGCGGGGGTCGATCAGCTCATGCACCATCGCTCAACCCTCGTCCGGCGGGTAGATCGCCACTCCGGTCAGGGTCTGGTTGACATGCATCGAGTTGATCTGCTCGCCATAGGTCGAAAAGCCGACCACCCTGTTGTCGCGCAGGATGCGGGAAATGTCCTGCGAGACCTGCTTCTGCTGCGCTTCCAGCCGCCTCAGGATGCAGTCGCAGGCCAGGATGATCTCGGGGCGGCGCTTGGCGCTGAGCGCGGCCATCTCGCGCTCCAGATGGGTCACCATGTCCTCCGGCTCGGCCAGGGTCAGCACCACGCCCTCGTCGATGGCGGAGAAGAACACCAGCTCGTCATTGTCGGCGACCCGCTGGATGGCGCGCACATGGTGCTGGTCGCCGAATTGCACCGCGACGGGATGCGCAGCAAAGGTGAAGGCGGTCAGCTGCTCCGGGTCCTTGCCCAGCACCCGGGCGTATTCGCGGGCGGCGGGTTCGGCATTGATCTCATGCACCACCCGGCGGGCGGGATCGGCCCCGGTCACCACCATGCGTTTCTGCGACGGGATCAGGTGGTCGGTCTTGAACACCTTGATCGGGCAGCGGCTGCGAACCTGGATCAGAATGGCGGCGTTGGAATGGGCTTGGCCGCCATGCAGCACATAGGTCTTGCCGAAGTTGGTGCCGTCGCCCGCCGAGCCGCCGAAAAAGGCCACCGGCCCCAGCCCCACCGCTAGTTGCGAGGTCAGCGCGTCCTCCTTGGTGGAGAGCCCGTCGACCAGCAGGAAGGTGAAGTCGGAGATCCAGCCGCCGGCCTCCTGTGCCATGTGGCTGCGGTTTCGGATCATCCGCTCGATCACGCTGTGCGGATCGAAGCTGCCGAGATCCTCGATCAGGATGGTGCGGGTCTGGAAATGCGACTGTGCAAAGCCGATGGCGACGATTTCGCCCTCGACATAGCCGGCTGCCGAAATCTCCCCCGCGGTGGTGCAGCCGACAACCTGCGCCGGGGCGAACCGCCGTTGCGCCTCGCCGATCAGCCGGTCAACGTCGGTGTCCGGCGACAGGAACAGCACCACCAGCGACAGGCCGTTCGGGTTCAGCGCCTGGGCCAGCTGTTCGACAGCGTCCGGCGCCCGGCAGTCGACCGAGCCGGACCGGACAACCTGCGGCTCCGCCACGGGCGCGCCTGACGGGCCATCGACAGGGTCCATCCTCTTTCTCCTCCCCAAATTCCGCCCGTCAGACTAGGCGGGCGGCGGCGCGTCTTGCAAGACGTTTGCAAAGCTCGCCTGCTTGGCGGCCAGCACCGCCTGGGTGCGGCTTTGTACCCCCAGCTTGCGCATGATGGCGGTGATATGGGCCTTGACCGTGGTCTCGGCGATCGACAGCTCGTAGGCGATCTGCTTGTTCAGCTTGCCTTCGCAGATCAGTTGCAGGATCCGGGCCTGCTGATTGGTCAGCTGCGACAGCCGCTGCAGCACGTCGTCGCTGCTGCCGGCATTGTCATCGAGCAGCACGCAGCCGTCGGGCAGGAACACCTTGCCCTGATTGATTGCTTCCACCGCCTTCTGGAACACGTCGCGCTGGCTGTGCTTGGGAATGAAACCGTTGGCGCCGGCATGGATCACCGAGCTGACGATGCGGTTGTCGGCCATAGAGGAGACCACCAGGATCGGGCAGTCCGTCACCTTGCGCAGCCGCAGCAGCCCGTCCAGCCCGTTGACGTCGGGCAGGTTCAGGTCCAGCACCACCAGGTCGATGCGGATGCCATCGGCGATCATGTCGAGCGCGGCCTGCAGGGCCGGCGCGGTGTGCATGCTGCTGATTGCGGTGACCGCCTGCAGTGTCATCGCCAGGGCGTCGCAGAACAGCGGGTGGTCATCCACCAGCAGCGCCGCGTGGAACCCTGGGGTGGTCGGCGTGTCCGTGTGTGTCGGCATATCTGCACCAGAGCTGTTGTTTTCCTGCCAGCTTAGCAAGCCGGCGGCAGCAGCGGTATACGCCTAAAGTCGCATATGGAGGACGCGCCCCCGCAGGAGGCGCGCCCGGGTTTGTTGCCTGCGGCCCGCAGCCGGGGCGGGGTCAGTCCGCCTGCGCCAGCTGGCGGGGCAGGCGGAACGTCCAGACCATGCCGCCCTGGTTCAGGTAGTTGACCTTCTTGGCGACCTCGCCGCCCCAAAGCGGCACCGCGCCGCCCCAGCCGGACACGACCGAGACATACTGCACGCCGTCCTGTTCCCAGGTGACGGGCTGGCCGACGATGCCGGAGCCGGTCTGGAACGACCACAGCTCCTCGCCGGTCTCGTCGTCAAAGGCGATGAAGCGGCCCTCGGGAGTGCCGGTGAACACCAGCCCGCCCGCGGTGGTCATCACCCCGGCCCAGAGCGGCGCGTCGTTCTTGTATTCCCACTTGATCTCGCCGGTGTCCGGGTCGATCGCCTTGAGGCTGCCGATATGGTCCTCGTAGTTCGGCTTGATGGTGAAGCCCGCACCCAGGTAGGCGGCGCCCTTCTTGTAGCTGATCGGCTCGTTCCAGATGTCCATACCCCATTCGTTCGAGGGCACATAGAAATTACCGGTGTTTTGCGAGAACGCCATCGGCATCCAGTTCTTGCCGCCCAGGAACGACGGCGAGGCAAAGATCACTTCCCCCTTGTTGCCATCGGCTGCGTCCGCCGGGTTTCCGGGGCGGTTTTCCTCGACAAAGACCGGGCGGCCGGTGTCGTCGATGCGCTCGGCCCAGGTGATGTCCTTGACGAAAGGGGTTGCGCTGACGAATTTGCCATCCTCGCGGTTCAGGACATAGAAAAAGCCGTTGCGGTCGGCGGTGGCGAAGCGCTTGTTGCCGCTGCGGTCGGTGTAGGCGACCACCTCGTTGACGCCGTCATAGTCCCAGCCCTCGCGCGGTGTGGTCTGGAAGTGCCACTTGATCTCGCCGTTGGAAGGGTCGATGCCGATGCGGCTGGCGGCATAGAGGTTGTCGCCGGCGTTGCCCTCCACCGGGGTGCCGGCGTTGCGCAGGTGGCTGTTCCAGGGCGCCGGGTTGCCGGCGCCGAAGACCAGCGTGTCGGTCTCCGCATCATAGGAGCCGCCGAGCCAGGTGGCGCCGCCGCCAATTTTCCACATGTCGCCCGGCCAGGTGGCGTTCAGGGTGCCGGTCATGGTGCTTTCTTCACCCTTGAAGGTGCCCATGTGGCCCTCGATCACCGGCCGGGTCCAGACCAGCTCGCCGGTTTCAGCGTCGCGCGCCTGCACCTCGCCGACGATGCCGAACTCGCCGCCGGAGTTGCCGGTGATCACCAACCCGTTGACGATCAGCGGCGCCGCGGTCAGCGAATAGCCGGCCTTGTAGTCGGCCACCTTCTTGCGCCACTTCACGTCGCCGGTCTTGAGGTCCAGCGCCACGATGCGGGCGTCCAGCGTGCCGAAATAGAAGGTGTCGCCATAGATCGCGCCGCCGCGGTTCACCACGTCGCAGCAGGGCAGGATGCCTTCTGGCAGCCGGGCGTCGTACTGCCAGATCTCGCGGCCGGTCTCGACGTCGATAGCATAGACCCGGCTGTAGGAACCGGTGATATACATGATGCCGTCATAGATCAGCGGCTGGGTCTCCTGGCCGCGCTGCTTTTCGCCGCCAAGGCTGAAGGCCCAGGCGGGCACCAGGTTTGCGACGTTGTCCTTGTTCAGCGTGTCCAGCGGGCTGAAGCGCTGCAGGTGGCGCCCCATCCCGTTGGTCACCACCTGGGTGGTGGTTGTCTGGTCGTTCTTGAGGTCGTCCTCGGTGACCCCGGCGTGGCTGACGCCCGCCATCATGGTCCCTGCGGCGACCGCCGTGATGAAGCGGTTCATTGGGCTCCTCCCTTTCATTGGATCATCAACAGCCACTGCCCGGTGCGGGCTGCCGGCCTGCCACAGTATCCAAGGCGCGCCGGAAGAGCGGTATTGCACAATGGTCGTAAGCGGAGGGCGGCAGGGGCAGGGGGGAAGCCCCGGCACGGCAGCGCCCGGCGCCTTGCGGCCCGGGTTTGCGGTGCAGGCCCGCGCTGCGTCTGCCCGCGGCGAGGAGCGGGGCGGTTCAGTCCTATTTCGCGGCCTTGCGGATCAGCCCGCGCGCCGGGTCGTAGCCCCAGACTGCCAGTCCCAGCCAGACCAGCCCGGATAGCAGCACCCAGGCCAGCGCGGCGGTGTTCTGCTGCTGATAAAGCGCAAAGCGGATCAGCTCGACCGCCTGGCTGAAGGGGTTCACGGCGCAGATATCGCGCAGCAGCGCCGAGCTTTCGGCCATTTTCCACAACGGGTAGAGCGCGGTGGACAGGAAGAACATCGGGAAGATCACGAAATTCATCACCCCGGCGAAATTCTCCAGCTGGCGGATCACCGAGGACAGCGCCAGCCCCAGCGCCCCCAGCATCAGCCCGGCCGGGACAAGGGCGGGCAGCAGCGCGGCATAGCCGCCCCAGCCGAAGCGGATACCGAAAATCACCGCCAGCGCCAGGAACACATAGACCTGCAGGATAGAGATCGCGGTGCTGGCGAGCAGGCGGCAGACCAGCAGCCACCAGCGCGGCAGCGGACTGGTCAGCAGCAGGCGCATCGAACCCATTTCCCGGTCATAGACCATCGACAGCGAGCTTTGCATGCCGTTGAAAAGCAGGATCATGCCGCACAGGCCGGGAACGATATAGACTTCGTAGGTGGTGTAGGTGGCGTAGGGCGGGGTGATCGACAGGCCAAGCGCGGCGCGAAAGCCCGCGGCAAAGACCACCAGCCACAGCATCGGCCGCACCAGCGCCGCGACGAAGCGGCCGCGCTGGCCAATGAACCGCAGCGCCTCGCGCTGCGTGATTGCCGCCAGGGCTGCGAGCCAGGCGGTCATGCCGCCTCTCCTGTCAGCCTGAGAAAGTGATCGGCCAGCCCGAGCCCGCCGCGCAGCTGGCGGGCCGTGCCGTCTTGCGCCAGCTTGCCGCGGTGCAAGATCAGCAACTGGTCGGCGTCTTCGATCTCGTCGGTGAGATGGGTGGCCCAGAGCACCGTCAGCCCCTTGCGCCGCGACAAGTCGTGCACATGGGCGGTGATCGCGCGCCGGGTTGCCGCGTCCAGCCCCACTGTCGGCTCGTCCAGCAGCAGCACCTTGGGATGGTGGATCAGGCTGCGGGCAATCTCCAGCCGGCGGCGGTGTCCGCCATTGAGGTCGCGCACCCGCTCACCCAGCCGGCCGGGCATCTCCAGCCGCTCCAGCGCGGCCTCGATCCGGGCCTGCGCCCTGGCGCCGCGCAGACCGTGCAGGGCGGCGAAATAGCTGAGATTGCGCTGTACCGTTAGGTCCAGGTCCAGCGTCGGCTGCTGGAACACCACCCCCATCCGGCGCAGCGCCTTGCGCGGGGCGCGGGCCATGTCGTGGCCGGCGATCTCGATCCTGCCCTGCGGCGCGGTGAACAGCCGGGTGAGCAGCGCAAACAGCGTCGACTTGCCCGCGCCGTTGGGGCCGAGCAGGGCGCAGAAGGTGCCGGGCTCAACCCGGAAGCTGACCCCGTCCAGCGCCTGCCGGGCGCCGTAGGCATAGCTCAGGTTTTCCACCCGCAGCCCGGTCATCGGATGGTGATCTCCAGCCGCTGGGTGTCGCCGGTGGAACTGGGCACCTTGAGGTGGTAATTCCCCGGTTTCAGCGCGATAAATCCGATCTCCATCTCGCCGGCCTCGTCGAATTCGATGCTGTCGAGCCCCAGCGGGCGGATCTCGAGACCCTCCACCACGATCTCGTCGATCCAGATGGCGCGGAAGAACTCCGCCCCCGTCAGCGCCAGTTCCTGGCTGCCGTCGCCCTGGATCTCGAACTCGTAATACGTGCCGGAGTTCAGTACCCAAGGCGCATCGGCCAGCGGCATTCCCGCCGACAGGGTGATGGGCGGCAGGTCCTCCTTGTTGGCGGCGGACAACAGCCCGGCAAGGCCGAAGTCGGCCTTGCCCGGATCATCATCGTCAGCGGCCAGGGCGGCGGCCGGCAGCGCCAGGCACAGCGCCGTGGCGAAAAGGCAGGTTTTCAGCATCGGGAATCCTCCTGTCAGGATGCGCCGCGCCGCCGGGGCGCGGCAAGTCTCAGGGGCGCAGCGCCGCGCCCCAGGGAAATCGGCCGACCTTGATCGACTTCAGCGCCTGGCGCTTGGCGGTGTCGATCACGGTCACATCTCCGGACACGCCGTTGGTGGTGAACAGCAGCGACTTGTCGGGGGAAAACGCCATGTGCCAGACCCGGCGGCCGACAAGGATGTAATCCTCCACTTCCAGCGTCTGGGTATTGACCACCGCCACATGGTTGGACGGCCCCAGCGCCACAAAAGCGGTCTGTTCATCTTCAGTGAAGGCAAACCCCACCGGCTGCACCCGGTCGGGATGCACGCCCTTGACATCAAAGGTTATCTTGCCGGTCTCGGCCTGAGTGGCGGTGTCGAAGACGGTGATGGTGCCGCCGATTTCGGAGGAGACCCACAGCGCGCTGCCGCCGGCGGTGAATTCTGCGTGGCGGGGGCGGGCGTCGACCAGGGTGTTGGCAAACAGCTGTTGCGTCTGCGTGTCGATCCAATGCGCCATGTTGGTGGTCTCGGAGGTGGTGATGGCGATCCGGCCATCGGGCGAGACCGCCATGCCCTCGGGCTCGATCCCGACATTGATCTGGGCAACCACCTTGCGGGTTTCCGTGTCCACCACCGTGGTCACGGCGTCGTCCTCGTTGGCGATGTAGAGATGCCGGTCGTTGGGATGCAGCACGAATTGCTCGGGATCCTCGCCGGAGGGAAGGTCGTGCAGGATCTTGCCGGTGGCGGCATCCAGAACCTGGACCGTGTCACTGTCGGAGGCGCAGACATAGACCCGCGAGAAATCCTTGGAGAAGGTGATGCCGCGCGGCCGCTCCCCCGTTGCGATGGTGCGGACCACCTCAAGCGTGGCGATGTCGATCACGCTGATGGTATCGTCCTTTTCGTTGGTCACCCAGATTTCCGCGGCGACAAGGGGCGCCGCCGGGGCCAGCAGCGCCGAGAGGGCGAGGGCGGCAAGGGATTTTGCAGCATGGGTCATTGGAAGGCTCCGCAGCGGCTTTCGGGCGCATCAAGGCCCAGGGTGTCGAGTTCGCTGTGCTGGTGCAGGAAGCCGGGCAGAGGCGCCTGCGCCGCCAGCGCGCGGGGGGTGGCAAGCGGGATCGGCTGGCGCAGCTGGCCGTTCCAGCTGCGGTAGCTGAGCGGGCGGCCCTTGAAGCCGGCCAGCTCGAATGCGTCCGACAGCAGGTAGCTGCGCAGGACGCCCGCGTCGGCCGAGCCGGTGCGGGTCACCGCCTCGCCGATGCTGCGCACCGCGGCCCAGGCGGCATAGTCCCGCGCCAGCATCTTGCGCCCGGCAAGCTCCTGGAACCGCGACTGCAGCTGCGCGGCGCCCCATTGCTCGACCACCGGCGCCCACGCGGCGGGCACCAGGCCCTCGGATCCGGCAACCGGCCGCGGCAGCCAGGTGTTGTAGGGCAGGTAGCGGGCGAAATCCTGCAGCTCGTCAGCGACCAGAAGCAGATCGTGACGGCCCAGGCCCTGTGACATGAGCGGCACCTCCTGGGCGGCGTTACGGCGCATGTCGGCGCCATAGTCCCAGGTCCTTTCGGCGGTGATTTCCAGCCCGAATTTGGCGGCGCTCTGGCGCAGGGCACCGGCAAAAGCCTGGTCCTGCGCGTGCTTTCCGGCGATCAGTGCCAGCCCGGTCCAGCGCCTGGAGAGCGCAAACTGCATCAGCGCATCGCTCCGCATTAGGTCAGAGGGCAGGGTATGCAAAAGGTTGCGGCGGCAGTCGCCGCTGCGCAGGCCGGTGTCCGGGCTGGCGGCGTTGAACAGCAGCGCCTCCTGCGCCTCTGGCAGGGCGGCGGCGGCCAGCAGCGCCGGCTTGGGCGCATCCAGGATCAGCAGCGCGCTGCGTGTCAGCGCCGCCCGCGCCGCTGCGGCAAAATCGCCGCCAGGCGGCACCGCCACCGCCTCCAGGCTGTAGCTGTGGCCAAGGAAGCTTCCGGTGGTCCGGTTGTCCGCCAGCCCCAGCCGGGCGCCGGTCTCGCCCAGGTCCGCAGGCGGCGGGTCGAGATTGGAGAGGGTGGGGGGCTGCTGCTCCTGCTGTTTCAAGTAGATGACCGGCACCTCGAGCCCGGCGGCCGCGGCAAACGCGGCGGGGCAGAGGGCCATCAGGAGTGTGATCAGAAAGCGCATCGGGGCACCCGGTTCTGGCTGCATGGGCCGAGCGTACTGCCGCCCACAGCCCCGCGGCCATTGGACCAAGGTCGTAGGCCGCCGGGGCCGGTGGCCGACTTAAGTCGCGTATCGGGGCAGGGCCCGGGCTGGCTATGGTTGCGGCAAGCTCAAACTTACGGGAGGAACTCATGTTCAAATTGCCTCTTGCGGCCCTCGGGCTCGCGGCTCTTGCTACAACGGCGCAGGCCCACGGAGACGTCGCGCCGCAGCCTGTGAATACCGATGCCCTGCCCGATGTGGGCGAGGAGTGGCTGACCGAAAACCCCTATCGCGGCCAGCAGGCGGAAGTCTGGCAGGCGGCGATCGACATCGGCGGCAGCGGCTACAACCAGAACTGCGCCCGCTGCCACGGGCTGGGCGGCGTCTCTGGCGGGCTGGCCCCCGATCTGCGCTACCTGGAGGCAGAGGAAATGGGCGACGAATGGTTCGTGGAACGGTTCCGCACCGGCTACACCCAGAACGGCATCACCAAGATGCCGGCCTTCGGTGAACTGCTGGGCCAGAAGGCCGCCTGGGCGATCCGCACCTATTTGGAAACCCGGCCCGATGACGGCGCGCTGGACGAGGCCACCGGCCGGCTGCTGGAAATCCGCGACGAGCTGACCGCCCTGGCCGGCGGCAGCGGCGGGGATGGCGCGGCGCTGCAGGCGGAGCTGTCGGAGATTGCGCAAGGGGTCGAAACCGGGTCCGGCGCGCCGGTAGCCGACAGCGCGGCCTACCGGGCGGCCAGCCTGATCGGCGGCGCGCAGCCGGACTTTGCCGGTGCCGCGGAGGCCCTGACCGTCGGCCTTTCGGCGGCGCACTGACACGGAGGGGCGCGGCATATGAGACAGCAACTGGCCGGGCTGCTTGCGATTGCCGCGCTGGCCTGTGGCTGGGTGCAGGACGTGCAGGCCCGATGTGCGGATCATGTGCCGCAGCCCAAACCGCAGAACACCGCGCGCGATATCGTCGGGCAGGATCTTGAGACTATCCTCGAACGCGGCTTCATCACCTTTGCGGCCTACGAGGATTTTCCCCCTTGGTCCTATGAGGAGGCGGGCCGCATCAAAGGCGCCGACATTGATCTGGCCCGGTTGATTGCGGCGGAGCTGGGGGTCGAGCCCCGGTTTACCCTGGTTGCGGCGGGCGAGACGCTGGATGCGGACCTGCGCAACTGGATCTGGAAGGGGCCGGTCGTGGGCGGCAGCGTGGTCAACGTCATGCTGCATGTGCCCTATGACAGCGAATTTACCTGCCGGGTCGAACAGGTGGTGTTCACCGGCCAGTACCATGTCGAGGAGGTGGCCATCGCCTACCGCCGCGATGCCTATCCCGAAGACGCGCCGGTGCCGGCCTATTTCCGCTTCGACAGCGTCGCCGTGGAGAACGACTCGATTGCCGATTTCTACCTGTCGGCCTTTCCCGGCGGCCAGCTGAGCGGCAATATCCGCCGCTATCCGACGGCAGCAGCGGCCATGGCGGGTCTGGACCGGTCGGAAACCAAGGCCGCAATGGGGCCGCTGGCGCAGCTGGAGGCCGCGCTGACCGCGCAGACAGCCGTCCACACGCCGCCGCTGCCCGGCTTTTCCGCAGGCACCTGGACCGCCGGTGTGGCGGTGCATTTCTCCTACCGGCCGCTGGCCTATGCGGTGGAGGATGCCATTGCCGCTGGGCTGCAGGACGGCCGGATTGCCGCCATCTTCGCGGCCCACGGCCTGAGCCACCGACCGCCGGAGCTGCGCTGATCCTGTCTACCCCAGTGTTTTCACGCTGCCATCCGGCGCCAGCAGGGTGGCACTGGCACCGCCCGGAAGGCGCGCCAGTGCGGCGGTGATTTCCTCTTTATTCATCAGGCAGAAGGCGGTGGAGGCCGCATCCGCCAGAGCCGCGCTGGCAGCCTCGGTGCTGACGGTGGCCCACTGCGGCCGGCGGTCGAGGGCAGGGTGCAGGATATGCGCGGCACCCCGCAGTTGCAGGGCACCGGGGCTGGAGGTGGCGATGGCGCCACCGGTCAGGCTGCGGGCGGCAAAGACGCCGCGCGCCGGGTCGGCCAGGCCGATACGGAACGGGCCGCCAAGTGCCGCAAACTCCCCGGCATTGACCAGAACCCGATCCAGCCCCAGGCGGTTAAGTGCTGCGCGGACCATGTCGGTGGCAAAGCCCTGGGCAATGCCATTGAAGGTCAGCGCCTGGCCCGGTGCCAGCCGGATCGCCTGTTCTGTCACGGACAACTTGTGCCAGCCGGTGAGGCGGGCAGCCCTGCTGATGCCGTCTCCGCGCGCAAGGGCCTGCCACAGCGGCTGCACTGTGGGGTCGAATACGCCTGCCGTTGCAGCGTGCACCTGGGTGCAGAGCCGGGCCAGATGCAAAAACGGCGGCGGCGGGTTTTTCAGAACCCCGGTCCGGTTCAGCCGGGACAGGGCAGACGCCGGATCATAAAGGCTGAACAGCTGTTCGGCCTGCCGCAGCTGCGACAGCGCGGCAGCAATTGCCCGGTCTGCCAGGCGCGGCGGCGCGTGGATAGTCAGGTGCGCCTCCGCGCCGAGGGCAAACCCGTACCAGGTAACGGGCGTGGCCCGCGCCGCCGACGCCGCGGCGCCAAGCGCGGCGGCAGAGATTGCCAGGAACCGGCGGCGGGTCAGTTGTGCGCTCATTTCGCGGCCTCCAGATGTTGTTTCCGGCGCGCCGCCAGGATCAGCGGCACGCAGCGGGCCGGATCGTCGTGGATCGACACGCAGTCGAGGCAGCCGAAGCATTCGTCATAGTGGACCGCGCCGGATGGCCCGATCGCGCCATAGGCGCATTTCATCCGGCACAGCTGGCAGGGGCTGCCGCAAGCGGCGCGCCGAGCAATCCAGTTGCGCTGCCGCAGCAGCCCGCCTGCCGCCATGGCCGCGCCCAGCGGGCACAGATAGCGGCAAAAGGGCTTGAACAGCACCAGCCCTGCCGCCAGCCAGAAGACCGCATAGGCGGTGAAATACCACTCACGCAGGAAATAGGTGGTGATTGCGGTCTTGAAGGGTTCGACCTCGGCCGCGGTGTCCGCATGTTCCGGCGCCAGGAAAACCAGCGATACCAGCCCGGCCAGCACCCCGTACTTGAGGTATCTGAGCCGCCCGTCCCAGGCCGGCGGAAGGGCGGTCCGCGGCAGACCCAGCCTGCGGCCAAGATGGTGCGCGAATTCCTGCAGCGCGCCGAACGGGCACAGCCAGCCGCAGAACAGGGCCCGCCCCCACAGGACAAGCCCGAGGATGGCAAAGCCCCAGAGCAGCAGCGAAAACGGGTCATAGGCAAGAAAGGCAAAGCTGCCGCCCTCGGCCGCGGCGCGCAAAACGCCCAGAACGGTGACGATGGACAGCTGGCCCTGGCCCCACCAGCCGGCAAACAGGGTGACAGCTGCCAGCACTGCGAGCCGCAGCGGGGTCAGTGTCTTGCGGGTGGCGAACCGGTCCTGGGCCAGCAGCAGCGCGGCGGTCAGCGCGGTGAGCAGCAGCGTCAGCAGGATCAGGTCGGTGCTGCGGCTGCGCAGCGCTGCCAGCCAGGGCTGCACCGGCGCCGGTGCCTCATCCCGCAGGAAAAACCGTTCGGGAGTCCGGTGCGTGACAGGAAATTCCACGGTGCCGGTTTCAGGCTGGAACATGCCGTGCGCGCGCACCACCTGGGCGTGCAGGGTCCACTCCCGGGCCGGGTCAAAGCCGAGGCGCCGGTCGGCCCGCAGGATCATCGCCGTGCCTTCGTGCAAGTGGGCGGGCAGATCCGGCGACAGTTCCACCAGCAGGTCGCTGTCCCGCAGCGCTACCGGTAGGCCGTTCTGGGTTGCAAACACCCTGTCCGGCGCGGTGTTCCGGATGAAATCCGGACTGACCAGTTCGTGGCGGCCGGTCTCAATTAGCAAGAGCGGCTCATCATCGGGGGAAATCGCCTGGAAATCCTGCAGCTCGTTGAAACCGTCGGGCGAGAGTGCTGCCTGCGCAATTGACGGCGGGCCGAGATCGACAATCCAGAGATCCAGATAGGGTGCCTCGGGGTGCTGCTGGGCCTCTGGATCGTCACCGGCCCAGAGGGTGCCGGCAAAGGCCGCGTCAACCTCTGCATTGGAGACGGTGGTGCGGGTGGCCAGCTCCTGATCCACCAGCGCCGCCCAGTCCAGCTGCTCGCTGTGGTCCGGGTCCGGCCGGGCCGGGAGGGCGGCGATGATGCCGTGCATCTTCTCCCGCGCGACCGTCAGCGCCGCGGCCATCACCGAGTCATGCGCGATCCGCACCGACGCGGTCGCCTTGCTCACCCCGTCGAGATAGACCAGCGATGAGCCTGAAGCCGTCTCGCCATAGGGGGTGCTGACGGTAATCGCCGAAAAGACCGACAGGCCGGGATACTGCTCGAAGAACCTGTGGAACGGGGCCGGGCCAAGCCCGGAGACAAAGACCGGCTCGTTATGGCTGATCAGCTGGACGTCCAGAAAATTGCCGTCCAGGTCCAGAAGCACCAGCACGTTGACCGGCGCGCCGGAAAACCCAGGCAGGGGGGCCAGGGATTCGGTTTCAAAGGCATAGCCCGCCTCCGCCCCGCCGGAGTTGAGCAGTGTATAGACGCCCTTGCCGTTCACCGGCTCCCCCAAGGAGAACGGCGGCATGATCAGGGCGCTGATTTCCTCGCGCGACAATGGTGACGCCGCCTGCGCGCTGGCCGCAAACAGCCAGGCCTGAAGCCAGAGTATGAACCAGGATACGCGCATGGCTGGCAGTCTGCCGGGCATATACGTCCCGTGCCATTGGACCAAAGTCTGAGGCCGTCCCTACGACCAAAGGCCAATACCGGGGCCAGGGGCGGGCAGCTAGGCTGAAGGGATCAAAGCCAGCAAAGGAGGATGCAATGGCCTGGTCTGCACCGAAACTGAAAGAAATCAACTGCGGCATGGAAATCAACATGTACTCCCCGTCCGAGGACGAAGGCCGCGAATACGAACCCGATCTGTTCTGATCGCGAAAAAGGAAAACGGCCATGCGGTTTCTGGTTCTTGGTGCAGCAGCGGGCGGCGGCCTGCCGCAATGGAATTGCGGCTGCCGGAACTGCCGGGACGCGCGTCTCGGCAGGATCGCTTCTGCCACCCAGTCTTCGCTAGCCGTGACACTGGACGGGCAGAACTGGGCGGTTCTGAACACCTCTCCTGACATCCGTGTTCAGCTGCAGAACTGCCCGTCCATGCACCCGCAGTCGCTGCGCCACAGCCCGCTGCGCGCGGTGCTGCTGACCAATGGCGACATTGACCACATCGCGGGGCTGCTGTCCTTGCGGGAACAGTCGCCTTTCAGCCTGTTCGCCACGGCGGGGCTGCTGGAGTTGCTGTCGGCGAACCCGGTGTTCAACGCGCTTCCGGCGGCTGTCGGCCACCGTCCGGTGCGGCTGAGCGAGGGTTTCGAGCTGCTTCCGGGGCTGCAGGCAACGGTTTTCCCGGTACCGGGCAAGGTGCCGCTGTTCATGGAAGACGGGCGGGTGCAGACGGATGTGATGGGAGAACAGACGGTCGGCGTCCGGCTGAGCGACGGCGTCAGAACTGCCTATTACATCCCCGGCTGCTCCGGCGTGTCGGGCGGCCTGATGGAAATGCTGGCTGATGCCGATCACATCTTCTTTGACGGCACGCTCTGGCACGACAAGGAAATGATCCAGAGCGGGACGGGCAGCAAGACCGGCCAGCGGATGGGGCATATCTCCATCAGCGGACCCGAGGGCTCGATCGCCGGTTTGCGGGCCGTGGATGCGGCCAAGACGTTCATTCACATCAACAACACCAACCCCGTCTGGCAGCCCGGCAGCGCCGAGCGCGCGCAGGTGCTGGCCGCCGGGTGGACAATCGCAGAGGATGGAATGGAGATCGCGCTATGAATGCACACACCCGGGACACGTCTGCGAGCGAGCCCCTGGAGGCCCGTTTGCGCGCCATCGGCGCCGCCCGTTACCACGACAAGCATCCGTTCCATCACAGGCTGCACGGCGGCGAATGCTCCCCTGACCAGGTCCGCGCCTGGGTGATCAACCGCTGGGCCTACCAGGCGGCGATTCCGATGAAGGATGCGGCCTTTCTGTCCCGCTGCGCCGATCCCGCCATGCGCAGGGCCTGGCGCAGCCGGATCGAGGACCATGACGGCGGCATCAGCGAGGGCGGCGGCATCCGCCGCTGGCTGCGGCTGGCCGAAGCGGTCGGGCTTGACCCGGATTACGTGGCCTCCGGCCGCGGGGTCTTGCCGGCCACCCAGTTCGCTGTCGATGCCTATATCCGCTATGTGCGCGACATGCCGCTGCTGCAGGCGGTGGCCTCGTCACTGACGGAACTGTTCGCACCGGCCATCCATGAGCAGCGGATCGAGGGCCTGTTGCAGCATTATGATTTCGCCAATGCCGCCAGCCTGTCCTATTTCCGCAAACGGCTGACCGAGGCGCCGAAGGACGTGAAATTCGGCCTGGCCTGGGTGCTGGAGAACGCCAGTACGCCAGAAAAGGAAGACGCCGCCTGCGCGGCGCTGATCTTCAAGACCGATGTTCTGTGGGCGCAGCTGGACGCGCTTTCGGGCGCCTATGTGGAGCCGGGACGGATCCCGCCGGGCGCATGGCAGCCGGGGGAGGGACTGGCATGACGCTGGCGCTTGCCCCCACGGACCGCCCCTTTCTGCCGCGCGGCGTGCGGCTGGCAGCGGACAAGGTGCGGGGCGGCACCGTGCTGCTCTGCCCGGAGAAAGCCATTGCGCTTGACGCCATAGGCGAGGCGATCCTGTCACGGGTGGATGGCAGCACATCGTTCGGGGACATTGTTGCCGGTCTGGCGTCAGCCTACGACGCCCCGGCAGAGCAGATCGCCGGGGATGTGCAGCGCTTTCTGACGGGCTTGCGGGCCCGCATGTATCTGGCGGTGCGGCCATGACCGTGCCGCCGCCCATCGCGATGCTGGCCGAGCTTACCCACCGCTGCCCGCTGGCCTGCCCCTATTGCTCCAACCCGCAGAACCTGCTGGGCCGCGAGGCAGAGATGACCACCGCCGAATGGGCGGATGCCTTCCGCCAGGCCGCGGCGCTGGGCGTCCTGCAATTGCACCTGTCCGGCGGCGAGCCTGCCGCGCGCCCGGACCTGGCGGAACTCACCGCGGCGGCCCATGCCTGCGGGCTGTACACCAATCTGATCACCAGCGGCATCGGCCTGACACCCAGGCGGCTGGATGCACTGCAGGCGGCGGGGCTGGACCATATCCAGCTGTCGCTGCAGGGCAACAGCGCCGGGCTTGCCGACTGGATCAGCGGCTACAAGGGCGGGTTTGACCGCAAGATGAAGATCGCGGCAGAGATCAAGGCCAGGGAATTTCCCCTGACGCTGAACGCAGTCATGCACCGGCACAATCTGGACGATCTGGAACGCACCATCGAAATGGCTGTCGAAATGGGCGCCCGGCGGCTCGAAGTGGCCTGCGTGCAGTTCCACGGCTGGGCGTCCCGCAACCGGGCCCAGCTGCTGCCGACGCGCGCGCAGACAGAGGCCGCTAAACGCATCGTCGCAGAGGCAGAGCAGCGGCTGCGCGGTGTGCTGGCCTTCGACTTCGTGCCGCCTGACTATTATGCGGATTATCCCAAAGCCTGCATGGGCGGCTGGGGCATGGCCGGGCTGAACATTGCGCCGGACGGCACCGTGCTGCCCTGCCATGCGGCCCAGACTATCCCGCATCTGAACTTTGACAATGTCCACAGCAAACCGCTGGCGGCGATTTGGTACGAGGGCGCGGCATTCAATGCCTTTAGGGGCACAGATTGGTTGCCGCAGCCTTGCCGCAGCTGCGACCGTAGGGAAACCGATTTTGGCGGCTGCCGCTGCCAGGCGCTGGCCCTGACCGGGGATGCAGGCGCAACCGATCCCGTGTGCCGTAAATCTCCGCGGCATCAGACTGTGGTTGAGCTTCTTGAAACAGGTGGAAGCAATACTGAAACTGCTTTTTTCTACCGGAGTGCGGCCTGCTAGGCTCTGGGCCTCGGTAACGGGGACGTCCCAGTCAAGCGGTTTTTAGCAGGCAAATTGATCCGCAAAAGCGGTTTCGCCGGTTCTATTCTTGCCCGTCCCTATTTCTTCCACGGCTTTCGGTTGGGATCTTAGCGTACATGCTTCGGCCCGTGGTCTACGCATTGGCTACCAACATGATGCTAATTCGAAGTAATTCCGATGTGCCCATCTCATCGGTGTTCTTGACGGAAGCCAGCAACACTCCTGACCTCGGCATCATCGGAACCACGTCCCTGCGGGACCTCGAAGGCCTGCGATCAAGCCAGCGGAGGGTGGAGGAACCTGTGGTCAGGCCATGTTCGGCGCGGTATCCGGCTGGAATACTGTGCCATCGACCCAGATCCGATGGAGTATCACCCTGGCGCAATGTCTGCAGTTTGTCAGGGGTGGGATTCACCCCGGCCCCTTTCCTTACTTAATCTGGGGGCACCGGTTACACCTCCAGAGCAGGTTTCTTGCCTGCCCATGCCTCGCGGATGATGTCCAGATCAGCAAAATCATCCGGGTCGAGCACGGGGAGCTCCACGCCAGCCTGGAGCTGCAACCGGAAATCCCGCAGAAGACGCATTGCCACTGGGAACAGCATCATGAATACCAGCAGGTTGACCAGAGCCAGAATGCCCATCATCGGTCGGAAAAGAAGACCGACGTTGCCCCGGGTGCCACTGCGCCGAGGAAAACGATGCCCATAATCGCGAAATGGAGCACTGTGACCGCAGCGGAGTTTCCCGAAAGAACGGTCATCGCGTTTTCACCCAGATAATAGTTGTGGATGATCGATGAAAATGCGGTGAGCAGAATTGCACCGGTCAGGAAATAGCTTGCCCATGTGCCCAGATGGGACACCATTGACTGCAGGGTCAGAGCGACACCGTGGATGCCTTCCGCATCCGGCACGTAGACGTCGCCGAGAAGGATGACAAAGGCAGTAAAGGGGCAGATCAGGATCGTGTCGATACCTGCGAAAGTTTCCTGCTTGAAACGGCCCCTTTGGTGAAATGCTGAACTTAAGTGATAATCAGCCTGACAATTTCTGCCGGGCGCGTCTCCAGCCGAAGCACTTTGTCGCGTATTTTCTCACTTGCCAGTCCATTGTGGCGAACGTTTCTCCTTGAACGCTGCCGGACCTTCTTGGGCGTCCTCAGAGTCTTTGATGCAATGCCACCAATGCCTGCTGGCCGCCCATGCTTCTTGCTCATTCGATTTCGCAAATTTACTGACCTGATAGAGGGCCTGCACGGCGAGCGGCGCGTTCGATGCTATTTTGCCTGCCAGCTCAATCGCTTTTGAGAACGCTTCACCATCAGGAACAAGGTGATTTATCAGACCGAGGTTTTGTGCCTCGGTCGCCGTGATGGAATCGCCTGTCAAACACATCTCCAACGCCTTTGCCGGAGGGATCACTTGGGCGAGGCGAAAGGCGCCGCCCGCTACTGGGAACAAGCCCACCTGAACCTCAGGCAAACCGAACTTTGCGGATTTGCCGGAAACGATCATGTCGCATGCCAGAGCCAGTTCGAGGCCTCCAGCAACTGCAGCGCCCTCAATTGCGGCAATCACCGGTTTACTGCGCTTGGCGTTGACAAAACCGGCAAACAGATTCTCTCCAAACAATATGCTGTCGCCCTCGCCGTCAAGGAAAGCGCCTAAGTCCATTCCGGCACAAAATACTGCTCCCGCTCCGGTCAGAACGGCAATGCGGAGTTCAGGGCTGGTTTCAAACTCCACAATGGCCTTGCGCAGGGCGTCGGCCAAACCAGTGTTGACTGAGTTTCGCTGATCCGGACGGTTTAGCGTGATGATCGCAACGGGACCAACCCGTTCCAGCAATACTAAAGGCGACAGGTTTTGCATTACAGTACTCCAAGTCAGTGCATACCTGACGCTGCTCTTTCTTTCAGAAGGTCCTTAGCGGCCAGTGAAGTTCGCATCCCGCTTCTCTAAAAGCGAAACAACGGCTTCTGCGTGGTCTTCGGTCTGGTGACACGCCCCTTGATACGCAGCCGCCAATTCAAGAACCGTATCAAGCCGTGTGTTCAGACCTTCTCGCAGCAGGCGTTTTGCCATGCGGAGCTGGCGCGGTGGATTCCGTGCGATGCGCGCAGCAAGAGCTTGTGCCTCGGGAAGCAGCTCATCGGGGTCTACTACCTTGGACACCAGGCCCCAGGAGCATGCGGTTTCCGCGTCCACCGGTTCAGCGGTGAATGTCATTTCGGCTGCCCGCGACAGCCCAACCTGACGCGGAAGAAGCCACGCGCCCCCGTCACCCGAGATCAGGCCGACGCGAACAAAGTTTTCAGCAAAAGTCGCTCGAGTGGATGCGATCCGGATGTCGCAAAGGCAGGTGGTATCGCAGCCGGCACCATAGGCGGGGCCATTGACCGCCGCGATCAAAGGAACCTCGCATTCCCACATTGCTTTGGCGACGCGCTGAATTCCGCTCCGGTAACCGTCCTTGGCATCCACTGCATCCCCGCCGAAAATCGATGACTTTTCTTTCATGTGCTTGAGGTTTCCGCCCGAAGAAAACGCCGTTCCTGCGCCGGTCACGATTGCGCAGCGCACGGTCTGGTCCCGGTTTATCCTGTGCATCGCATCAACAATCGCGTTGCAAAGGTCTGCGTCAGTCAATGCATTGCGGGTTTCCGGCATGTTGAACGTGAGCGTCACGACGTGACCCTCCTGCTCGCAGAGAAGCTTGTCAGTCACTTGTATGGCCTTTCGATTTCAGGATCATCCGCGCGTCGACGACGTCGTACCCGTCATTGCGAAGGATGACAGGGTTAAGGTCGATTTCCTTGATCTCCGGATGAGCAAGCGCCAGTTGAGAGACTTTCATCATCAGGTCTTCCAGTGCTTCTTTGTTGACTGGCAGCCCGCCCCGCACCCCGTCCAGAATCTTGCTGGACTGGATTTCTTCCACCATTTCATGTGCGTCGGCCCGGCTCATCGGCAGGGCGCGGAACGAGACATCCTTAAGCACTTCAACGAAAATGCCACCCAACCCGAACATCATGACCGGTCCGAACATAGGGTCGTGAACGACGCCAATGATGATCTCGACACCCGATCGTGCCATGGGCGCGACCAGTACCCCGTGAATGTCGGCGTCAGGATCGTATGCGCGCGCATTGGCAATGATTTCACGATAGGCCTCGCGGAGAGCCCTTTCTCCGGTCACTTTGAGCTTCACGCCCCCGGCGTCGGATTTATGCAGGATATCCTGGCTGACAACTTTCATTGCCATCGGCGCTTCCCCGAGCGTGCCAATTGCCCCTGCAAGCTCGTCCTCGGATCGGGCCAGGTACTGGCCGGGGACGTTCACGCCATAGGCCGACAGCAGTGCTTTCGCCTCGTGTTCATAAAACGCATCCCGGTTGCTGCCCGCCACCTTTGCCAGTATCGCTGTGCCTTCGGCGACTGGGCCGTCCGGCACCACCCGCGGGGACGCTGCGTTGCGCGCACGCGCTTGCGCATACCCGACCAACTCGGCAATGCAGCGTACCGCCGGCTCTGGCCAGACGAATACAGGCACGCCGGCTTCCTTCAGAACTTCGATCGGCTTGGTGCGCAAGGCGCTGTAGACACTTTGCACGATCAACGGTTTCCCGTGTTTTTCAGCAATCGCCGCCAAACGCTGAGACGTCTCAACCTCGTTGTCGAGCAGCGCCGGGTTAAAGCGAGCAGCAAACCCGCCATACATTCCGATAACCATCAGGATATCGATGTTTTCATCCGCCAGGAGAATTTCGGCGCAGGCCGCGCTGACTGAAGGGTCGTCGTCAGTGCCGCCGGCCACATCCACTGGATTGACGCAAGACGCCGCGGCCGGCAAAACGCCGCGCAGTTTCTGCGTTGTCCCGGCTGACAGGATGGCCAGTTCCACGCCTGCATCAACCAGCGCATCAACAGTAACCGTTGCATGACCGCCGCCATCGGCCAGAATTGCCACGCGCCCGCCTTTGGGCACGGGCAGCTTTGACAGGCCCTCGGCGATTGACAGAATCTTGTCGGACTGTTCCACAACAGTGGCTCCGGCTTGTTTCAGCAAGCCGCGCGTCAGCGCGAAACTGGATGCCAATGAACCGGTATGAGAGCTTGCTGCAACTTGACCTGCCTCGGTGCGTCCGGACTTGTAAATAATGACCGGCTTCTTCTGGGTCACCTGCCTGCAAGCCTCCAGAAACGCGCGGCCGTCCTGAAACCCTTCGACGTAAAAAACCGGAGCCTTGGTGTCAGCATCGTCGCCAAAATATTGCAGGTACTCTGCCAGATTCACATCCAACTGGTTGCCCACGCCGACATAGGATGAAAATCCGACCCCGCCCCGGCGTTTCGCTTCGGTCACAAACGCCAGCATCATATTGCCCGATTGGCTGCAAATGCCGATGTTTCCCGGATCCGCGTCCTGCACACCGACCATGTTCATGTTGTTGTGCAGATTGAACACGCCGTTGGTGTTCGGGCCCACGACACGCACGTTGTTCCGGCGGGCCGCCGCAAGCGTTTCTTTCGCAATTTCCGCGCCTGCGGCGCCGGTTTCGGAGAACCCGGCCGCCAGCACAACAGCGCCCGGGATATTCTTTTGCCCGCATTGATCCAGGACGCTAGGCAGGGTCTTGGCGGGAGTGCAAACTAGCACGACGTCAATGTCGCCTTCGATCTCAGTTACCGAAGTAAAAGCCTTGAGTCCCATGATCTCGGTGGCTTTTGGGTTGATAGGATATATTACGCCTTTGTACCCGTCGGCCCGCAGCCTGCGGATTGCCTGGTTGCCGCGTTTGGCGGGGTCATTCGATGCGCCGACGACCGCGATGGATTGCGCGTTGAAAATTCTGTTGAGTGCGTCGCTCATGGCTTGCTTCCTCGCTTGTTCATTTGCCTTTGAAGACCGGTGCCCGCTTCTCGGCGAATGCATCGATGCCTTCTTGCCAATCCTCCGTCAGCATGCAGGTGCGCAGCGCATCGATTTCGGTGACCAGCCGGGCGCTGTAGTCGCGGTGCGCGTCGTTCAGATGTTCTTTGGCGAAGCGCAGCGAATAAGGCGCTTTGGAGCCGATCTCCCGGGCGAATCCAGCCACGGCCGCTTCGAATTCGTCATCGGAAAAAACCCGTGTTGCCAGGCCGATTTCGGCGGCTTCAGCGCCATCAATTCTGCGGCCTGTAAAAATTAGTTCGCGCGCCTTGGCCAGCCCGATCAGGCGGGGCAGAATATCAGTCACGCCGCCGCCGACATGTGTTCCGATCGAGATCTCCGGAAAACCGATCTGCGCGCTTGCCTTCATGAGAATGAAATCAGCCGAACATGACATTTCGGCGCCGGCCCCCAGCGCGAACCCGTTGACAGCAGCGATGACAGGCTTGCCAAGCTTATAAATGCGCTCGCAAACATCATTGCCCAGCTGAAGGTATGCAAGTTTCTCCAGTTCGGTTCTGGTGCCAGCTTTATGCTCTTTCAAGTCGGCACCAACGCAAAACGCCCGGCCTTCACCCGTCAACACAACTGTGCGGACATCATCGTCCTTTTCTGCATTCTCCAAGGCGCTGAGGATCTCAGAATAAAACTCTGCAACCACCGCGTTGAGGCGGTGCGGCCGGTTGAACCGGATTTCGGCCACCGGGCCGGACTTCCGGTAGATGATGGTTTCGTATGGCATGGCGCCCTCACTCAACTTTGAACGAGGGCAGAAAGTACGTGCAGATCAAAATTTCTCACTAGGTAAAAACAAGAACATTCGTTCTTAATCTTGCGGCGCAGGGATTGCCGTATCGGAAGTCATTGAGGGTGGTATCAATTGCAATATTTTTTTAAAAAATGTTGCAAACAGCAAAAATTGCGCAGTAGGCTTGAGGCACCGCTGGCGATTCGACCCGTTGAGGTCCGGACGCAGTGGCGTCGTGCAGCAGGCGCCAATCACTGCCTGCCTCGAGAGACCGAATGCAGGGAGGAAAACATGCTCAAGTCACTCAAATTCGGAAAATCGCTTATTCGCACCGGTGTGGCCGGCGCGCTGGCGATGTCAGTTGCAACGATGGCATCGGCTTCAGACATGCGGCTGAAGTTTGCCGGCACCTTTCCGGTGGATCATCCGGGCACCAAGATGATGGAGCAGATCAAGACGGATATCGAAGCCGCCGACGTCGGCCTTAAGATATCGCTGTTCCCGGCCAACCAGCTAGGCTCCGGCGAAGCGCTGATGGAAGACACCATCCGCGGCAACATCGATTTCACAGCGGCCTTCATCTACAGCCACAAAGACCCGCGGCTGGAATTCCTGTCGATGCCGTTCCTCGTCAACAACTTCGACGAGATGGACAGCATCATGCGCAACATGGACAGCCCTTTTAACCAGATCCTGCAGGAACGCCTGAACGAGTTGGGCCTGCGACTGCTGGCAAACAATCCCGAAGGCTTTACCGGCATCGTTGCCAACAAGAAGCCGGAGAACTGGAATGTCCTGGGTGCCAAGGACATGAATATCCGCGTCTGGTCCTCGCCTGTGGTGAAGGACATGGTTGAAGGCCTGGGTTTCCAGGCGACCACAATGGCTTGGGGTGACATCTTCCCGGCGTTGCAATCGGGCATCGTGGACGGCGCAATCTGCTGCACCAAATCGGCAACCTACACGATCTTTGCGCAGTCTGACGTTGGCAAATACTATGTCCAGTACAACTCGGTCTCCGAGCTGACCTCCTACTACGCGTCGGAAAAGACCTGGGCAAAGCTGAGCGAAGAACAGCGCGCGGCGGTACAGGCGGCCTTCACCAAAGCTTCGGATGACTTCTTTGCCTACAACCGCGAAAACGATGCCAAATTCGGTGAGCTGCTGCAGGAGAAGGGCTATGAAATCCTGGCTTTGAACGACGAAGAACAGGCCGAGATGGCTTCTTGGGTGCGTGAGAATATCTGGCCGACCATGGCCGATACCATCGGGCAAGACACCCTGGACCGTTTGACAGCAGATTGAGCAGACGAAGGCCGGCAGCGCTGAGCGCCGGCCTTTTTCAGTTTCGGGAGGGAGGCCAGATGACTGAACTAGTGGAAAGGCTGCCAGAAAGCGCCGCCAAACCTTTGCGCGCTATTTTGAAATTCATGCGCCTGTTTGTGGCCGCAGGCGGGCTTTTGATGGCTGTCACCTTTTTTGTGGTGGTGATTATCCGTTACGGATTTGCCGGCAACCTCTTTGCTTATGAGGAATGGCTACTGGCGATCAGCTTCTGGACTTTCTTCTTTGGCGCCGCATTGGCAGGGGAGCGCAAGTCCCACATCAACGCCGATATTCTGGGCGTGGTTCTGGGAGACGGCAAATTGGCCTGGTGGCGCGGTTCTGTCGTCTATCTGATCGAGATCGTGATCGGTGCCTATATCGTGTATTGGTGCTATCTGGCGGTAGAAAGCGAGATCCTGGCTTATCCGCTTTGGGAACGCACGACGGCGTTGAAAATCCCTGCCATCTTCCCGCGCGCTGCAATCATGACTGGCTTTGCCCTCATGACCATCTTCAACGGCATCTACTTTGTGCTGCATCTCATTGATGGACCAAGCGCCTATCACACGCCCCACCCTGAGGAGGAAGACGCATGATCATCTTTGGCAGCATAGTCATCATCTGCAGCCTGCTTCTGCTTGGCGTCAGCGTCTATATCGCCTTTGGTGCGGTTCTCTTGTTCCTTGCCCTAAGCGGCGGCCACGACATCACCGGCTACCTGCCAGCGGGCTACTGGAAGATGAACACCTTGGTATTGCTGGCGATTCCGCTGTTCATGATTTCTGGCGCGATCATGGAAAAGGGAAAAATTGCTGCCCCGCTAGTGGCTCTGGCTGAACTGTTCATCGGCCATATCAAGGGCGGCCTGTCGGCTGCTGCCGTTGTCGCAAGCGGCGTGTTCGGATCCATCTCCGGCAGTGCCAACGCCACACTCACCTGCATCGGCGGCATCATGATGCCGCATCTACGCAAGGCGAATTACCCCGATGGCCTGTCGGCTGCGCTGATTGTCAGCGCCAGCCCGCTGGGCTTGCTGATCCCTCCCAGCTCTTCACATATCCTCTACGCCTGGGTGGCGCAGCAATCGGTTCTGAAAGCTTTCCTGTCGACGGTTTTCCCCGGGATCATTCTGATTGTGCTGCTGATAGCCACCAACCAGTTTGCACTGCGCAAATACAAGGACATCAAGACAACCGTGAAACCGGTTGAATTTGCGCCGCAGTTCAAGTTGCAAACCCGGCAGGCAATGCCGGCACTTCTGATGCCGCTGATTATTCTTGGCGGGATCTATGGCGGGATCATGACACCGACCGAGGCGGCAGGCGTGGCAGTGGTCTATTCGATCCCGATTGCGATTTATGTCTACCGCGGCCTTACCTGGCGCGGGCTGATGGAGACCTTGACCGGTGCGGGGATCACCATCGGTGTGGTGATGACGATGATCTTCATGGTGCTGATCGTCTCGCGGTTCCTGATTTTCGAGGACATTCCCAACATTGCACGGGATCTGGTGTATTCGGTCTCGGACAGCCCGGTGGTGATCCTGCTGATGGTCAACCTGGTGATGATCCTTATCGGGATGCTGATGGACGATATCTCGGGGCTTCTGCTAGCAACGCCCCTTTTGCTGCCAATCGTGCGTGATGTCGGGGTTGATCCGATCCATTTCGCCGCAATCCTGGGCGTGAATTTGGGAATGGCCAATGTCACCCCGCCCACGGCCCCATTGCTGTATCTGGGTGCGCAGGTGACCGAAACGCCGGTTGGCAAAATGCTTGGCCCGACAATGCTGTTCATCTTCTGTGCCTGGCTGCCGACATTGGCCCTAACCACCTTTGTCCCTCAGCTGTCTCTGTGGCTGCCGGAAATGCTCCTGAGCCACTAAGACCAATCCGGGCAGTGCGTTCTCCCCCGTGCTGCCCGGATCCGAAATCTACGGCCTCAAAGATTGCAAATGCAATTTCAGTTGCACCGGGATGTGGCGAATGATCAAAATGGCGCTCTGCAAAACCGGCAGGGAGACAAACATGCCTCAGGAGAAGCCAGCGGACATGAACGCTTATCTCGCTGTTAACGAGAAGCTGAAGGAGCTGTTCCCGCAGCTCCCGCGGGCATTGAAGGTCGCCGCAACCTATATGATCGAGCATCCGGGCGATATTGCGACGCTGTCGATGCGGCAGGTGGCGGCAAATGCGGGGGTTTCGCTGCCGAACTTCGCGCGCCTGGCCAAAGCCCTGGGGTATGAAACATACAGCGATCTTCGCGAAGTTTACCGCAAGCAGGTTCAGCAGAATGATATCAGTGAATATCATTTGCGCGCGGAGAACTTGCAAAAAACCGGTGGCGACCAAGCCACGCGGGAAATCTGGGAAAACTTCAGATCGTCAACCATAGGCAATCTGACGGCAATATTTGACTCGATTGACCCAGACTACTTTGCCGGTGTTGCCAAGGCCCTGAACGACAGCCACCAGATATACGTCGTTGGGATGCAGGCATCAGCGGGGTTTTCAAGCTATGCGCATTACATCGGCGGTATGGCGAGCGGCAAGTTCCGTCTCGTTCGGGGTGAAGGCGGTGTTTTTGGCGACCCCATTGCCGATATGGGCGCCAATGATGCCATGATTGTAATCAGCCAGCAGCCTTGCGCGCGCGCTTCGATCGAACTGGCTGTCATCGCGCGTGAGCGCGGCGCCAGCGTCATAGCAATAACTGACAGCCCGGCATCGCCTATCGCGCTCGAAGCCGACTTCGTGCTCTTGGGGCCGAACCGCAGCCCGCTGTTCTTTGAATCCTATTTGGGGACGACCGCTTTGATCGAAGCGCTAATCGGGTTCTTCACGATTGGCCAGTCGAGCCGCACGGTGGAACGGATGGAACGGATCGAGGCGGACCGGCTGCGCCTGAACGAATACTGGAAAGACAAGAAAGCATGAGTCATGACCGCCAATGAAACCCTGACCCTTCTGGCCTGCCAGATCAGCATTCCGCCTATGACGACCGCTACGCAGCGCGATGCGCATTTACAGGCCTCGGCGGCCAAAGTGCGCGCGCAGCTGGCTGCGGCTGAGGGCAGGGCCGATCTGGTGGTGCTGCCGGAACTGTCAAGCATCGATTACTCTCGTGACACCTTTGCCCGGCTGGGCGAGATTGCCGAGCCGCTGGATGGCGCCTCATTCCAGACCTGGCGGCAGGTTGCAAAGGATTTTGGGGTGCATATTTCCTATAGCTTTGCGCGAACTGGAGAGGGTGGCCCCTTTATTTGCATCGGCGTCGTTGGGCCTGATGGCGGGTTGGTCGGCCACTACGACAAGCTGCACTTGGCACAGTACGGCGCATCAATGGAGAAGGAGTACTTCAACCGCGGACGCCATTTGTTTGTGTTCGAGGTCAACGGTTTCCGTCTGGCTCCGATCATTTGCTACGACATCCGCATCCCCGAGTTGACCCGCACTCTGGTGGTGGATCACGGAGTGGACGCAATCCTGCATTGCGGTGCTTATTACCGCGATGAAAGTTTTCACACCTGGCACCCGTTTGCGATTGCACGGGCGCTGGAAAACCAGGTGTTCTTCCTGTCGCTGAATCGAGCCGGTACGGCCTATGGCAAATCGCTGTTCTGCCTGCCTTGGCAGGATGAAAATACTCTGCCAGTGGAATTTGCTGAAACTGCCGAGGAGTTCCGCCTCATCACGCTGGACCGGGAGACCCAAGCCAAGGCACGGAGGGATTACACGTTCCTCAAGGACCGGCTGGACGACTACCGGATCCACGTTCTTTTGGCCTAGTCCCGAATGCGGGGGATGCGGGCGGCCTTGTAGTAGGCGCCGGTGTCCTCGCGGGTGGCCTCGTAGTCAGCGATCCGCCGCTGAGCTTCTTCGCCGCCAAGCGCAACCAGGTGGCCGAGGAGACACTCAAGCACCGCCATCGCGCCGCCGTAGCAACCGAAATAGTGGTGAGACTGGGTGGTGACCGGGAACACCACATCGGGGTCGATTTGCGGCGCGATCACCTCGCTGTCGGAGATGACGATCAGCCGGGTTCCCTTGCGCCGGGCATAGCGCAGGGACTGGATGGTTTCCGCGGAGTAAGGGGCAAAGGTTATGGCAACCAGGCAATCACGTTCGTCAGCCCCGAACAGTTCGTCCACAGCAGAGCCCATGTGACGCGGAATCAGCTGCAGGCCAGGCAGAGCCATGCGGCCGACGTAATGAAAATAATAGGCCATCGCATAGCTGGAGCGAGTGGCGGTCACATAGCAATTGCGCGCTTCGGTCAGGCAACGCAGGGCGTCCCCGATCCGCTCCTGCGTCATCATCCGTAGCGAACGGGAGACGATGTTCACCTCGTTGCGGGCCAGTTGCGCCTGAGTGCGGGCCAGATTGTCGCCATTGTCCAATTGGGCGATCCAGTCCACGCCCATCAGATCCTCGCGTTCGGTTACCAAGGCGTGGCGGAAGGGGTCGCGGAACGGCTCGAACCCATCAAACCCCATCTTCTGCGCCATCCGCACCAGCGAGTTTGGGCTAACGCCAATTTTCTCCGCTGAGACCCGGATCGGGTCCATGCCGAAATCTCCGGGGTTATCGATAATATATTTTGCGATCACTTTCAGGCGCGGCGGCAAGTCGGCGATGGCACTCTTGAGCTGCGTGAGAAGGCGGGTTTTGCGGTTCCTGTCCATGCTGCATTAAGAACGAATGTTCTTAAACTTGCAATTTGAAAACGCTTCATAAGTGCGCAATTTGGTCCAAAGCTGACCACAATAGAGATAAGCCCATGTCCCTTCCTTCCCACGCTTCGGTCGTTGTTATCGGCGGCGGCATTATGGGGTGTTCGACCCTGTACCACCTGGCCCGGATGGGGGTGGGTGACGCAATCCTGCTGGAGCGCAACAAGCTGACCAGCGGCACCACCTGGCATTCGGCTGCGCAAGTGCGGGCGCTGCGGCACTCGCAGAACCTGACACGGATGATCCAGTATTCGGTCGATTTGTATGCGCGCCTGGAACAGGAGACGGGTCAATCGGTTGGCTGGATCCAGAAGGGCAGTCTCTCTATCGCGACCAATCCCGACCGCCTGACCCACATCAAGCGGCAAGAGGCATTGGCCCGGGCTTATGGTGTGCGCGCCCAGTCGGTGAGTGCAGGAGAAGCCAAGGAACGCTGGCCGCTGATGAATGCGGAAGACGTGATCGGCGCAGTCTGGTCGCCGGATGACGGGCGGGTGTCGCCCTCGGATGTCTGCGCGGCGCTGGTGAAGGCGGCCAAAGGGCTGGGCGCGAAGATTTTCGAGAACACCGGTGTCACCGGCATTTTGACTGAGAACGGCAAGGTTGTGGGGGTTGAGACCACCCAAGGCACCGTGATGTGTGATGCGATTGCACTCTGCACCGGCCTGTGGTCGCGGGAAGTTGGCGCCATGGCCGGAGCTGAAGTGCCTGCGCTGGCCTGCGAGCATTTCTATCTGCTGACCAAGCCGATTGACGGGATCACCGGCAACACGCCGACGCTCAGCGACCACGACAACCACCTTTATATCCGCGATGACAGCGGCGGGCTGCTGGTGGGTTGTTTCGAACCGATGGGCAAGCCGATCAAGCCGGGCGTGCTGGACGAGAGCTTTGAATTCGGTCTGCTGCCGGAGGATTGGGAGCATTTCGAGCCGATGATGATGAATGCGCTGCACCGGCTGCCAGCGCTGGAGACGGCGGAAGTGAAGATGCTGCTGAACGGTCCGGAGAGCTTCACGCCTGACGGGATGTTCATGCTGGGAGAAACCGCGGAGACCAAGGGGCTGTTCCTGGGCTGCGGTATGAACTCGGTTGGTCTGGCGTCGGGCGGCGGTGCGGGTATGAACCTGGCGCATTGCATCGTGCATGGCCACACGGCCTATGACTTGGGGGAGGCAGATGCCAAGCGGTTTGCCCCGGTTTACAACAGCCTGGAGCATCTGATGGCGCGCGCGCCGGAGATCCTGGGAACTCATTACGAAATTGCGTATCCGGGGCGGCAGCTCTCAACGGCCCGGGGTTTGCGCGCCTTGCCGCTGGAGGCTGAGTACAAGGCGGCAGGCGCGCATTTCACCCAAGTCTACGGCTGGGAGCGGCCGCTGTATTTCGGCAAAGCGGGTGAGCCGCGGATGACCTTCGGCAGACCGGATTGGTTCGGGAATGTGAAGGCCGAGGTGATGGCGGCGCATGAGAAAGCGGCTATTTTCGATGCCTCGCCTTTTGGCAAGATCGAGGTGCAGGGACCGGATGCCGAAGCCTTCCTGCAAAAGACCTGTGCGTCGAACATGGCCAAGGCGCCGGGCAGCGCAATCTATACTGCGGTGCTGAATGCGCGCGGCACCTATGAAAGCGACATCACCGCGCACCGGATTGCTGACGACCATTATCGTCTGTTTGTGGGAACCAATGCGATCAAGCGCGATTTTGCCTGGTTCAAGCGGCACGCCGAGGGTTTTGACGTGACCCTCGCCGACAGTACCAAGGACTATGCGGTGCTGGGCTTGATGGGGCCGGAGGCCTCACGGATCGTCACGGAATGCGGAGCGCCGGAGCTGAACGGGCTTGGCTATTTCAAGGTTGGCCCGGCGCATGTGGCGGGCTGTCATGTGCGGGCGGTGCGGATGTCCTATGTGGGTGAGGCCGGCTGGGAGCTGACCATGAGGGCAGAGAATGCCTCCAAGGTCTATGCCGCACTGACCGCTGCCGGTGCCGTGCCTGCCGGGATGTTTGCACAGACTTCGATGCGGGTGGAGAAAGGCTTTGCCGCGATGGGGCATGAACTCGACAGCGATACTAGCCCGGTCGAGGCTGGTCTGGACATGCTTGCCTCCAGGAAGAAGAGCTTCATTGGCTCCGAAGCGCTCGCTGGGCGGCGCAAAACGACCGCGCGCTCGCTGATGACGGTGATCATTGAGGACGAGGATGCGGTGCCGTTGGGGCATGAGCCGGTCTACGTGGGCGGCAAGATCGTGGGGCACACGACTACTGCCTGTTTCGGCTACCGAGTCGGCAAGCCCATCGCGTTGGCTTATGTCCATCTGGACGGCGCGGATGGTGGGCAGGCCGAGGTCGATATTGCCGGCACCCGCTATGCTGCGCACCTGCAATTCGACTGTGCTTTTGACCCCAGCGGCAGCAGAATGAAAGGGTAAAGACCAAATGCCCTGCCTTTCAGGGCTCCCGAGTACACTCAAGCGGTGGGAGATCATACCCGGTACCCGATCCATGCCTGGCGCGGCTACTGCTATCCCCCACCGCCGCCTGCATTCAAGTCTCGGCGGGTACACGCCGCGGGAATATCATCAACGGTCAAGAGGACCAAATCCTGAACAGATCTAACTGAAAAACTCGGTCTCTCAAGGGAGCACGTCACACTTGATGTGTTGTGCGCACGAGGCAAGGTTTCCCTGATCTGGTCACTTGAACTTGTGCCGCCTGAGGTTGCCAAAACTCAATGGTGGCTGCACAGATGGCGTTTGCTCCTGCGACATCTTCTAGAGTGGGAAGAGTGCGATCGGCCGAAGCAGTTTGTCACCCTCGTGCCAGAGACTGACGCCCGAATCACTCAACGCTGGCTTTTTTCAAAGTTGATTGCTCATCCTTCTATGGCTGAGGCTTTAACTGCAGTTAGGAAAAACCGGCCCGGGTGGCTACGCCAGAGAAAGTACGTCCCCAGTGCGTCCCCATTGGCACACTCAGTATTCGCAAGAATTTTTCGCCTTGCAAAAAATTAAACCATTTCAATGATTTGAAGTGGTGCCCGGGGGCGGAATCGAACCACCGACACGAGGATTTTCAATCCACTGCTCTACCCCTGAGCTACCCGGGCACGGGAAGGCTGATCGCCTTGGGTGGGGGCCTTCTATGCCGTGGGCGCGGCGGTGTCCAGAGGGTTTTTCAAAGAAATTCCCTAATGGCGGGTTTGCTTTGCTTTTTYTTTCGCCGCCACGGCGCGTTCCGCTTCTTCCAAAGCGTTTTCAATGTCTTCCGGGTCCTGGCTGGGCACCGTATAGGCGCCGGTCAGCCATTTTCCCAGGTCGATATCGGCGCAGCGCTTGGAGCAGAACGGGCGGTAGCTCCTTTGCGATTCCCCGCCGCAGACCGGACAGCTCATTTCAGCACCTCGCTCAGAGCAATCCGGCCGCGCTTGCGCTGCAATTCGTAGTGTCCAAGGTTGGTCCAGCCCGCCAGCACAGTTTCCTCGGAATCCGCCCGGAAAGAGGCCCGGAGGGCGGTTTCAAACCCGCGGCGGTCTTTCTTTGGCATAGGGGCCAGGTCCAGCACGATCTGACCGCCCAAGCCACGCACCCGCAGGGCGCGGGGCAGGGCTTTGGCGGCGGCCATGTTGGCCTTGATGCCTGCCGCAAGCGAAGTGTCGGACCCGGTGTTCACATCCACCGCGACCAGGGCGCGGGTCGGTTCGATGAACAGGAAGGCGCCGCCTGGCAGCGGTTCGCGGATGCCCTGCGCGGTGTCCAGCGCATCCAGCACGCCGAGGCGCTCAAATCCGCCCGGCTCGCGCTCAATATCCGCTGGGTCCACCCAGTCCCGCCAGGCCAGCAGGTGCGGCGTGTCGCCCTCGGCCAGAACCTCGGGCTCGGATCCTTCGTCCTGCATCACCTGTGCTGCAAGGGCTTCCATCGCGGCCACGTCTTCGGCGATTTCTTCGCTGTCTGCCCCGGCGCAGGCAGAGCGCAGGATCAGCCCGTAACCAGATGCGTCCATTACTTCATGGGCGATTTCCAGCAGCCGGTCGCGCTCGTCTTCGTCGCGGATGCTGCGCGAGATGTTCAGCCCCGGTGCCTCCGGTGTGACAATGGCGTAGCGGCTTTTGAACAACAGTTTCTGGGTCACGGGTATAGCCTTGCCCGGCTCGGCGTAGCCGGACACCTGCACCAGTATCATCTGCCCGGGTGCGAGCCCTTTGACCTGGCGCAGAAAGGCCGGGCCGTCCGGCGTGCTCAGGAACATGCCGCCCTGGCCCTTGACCGGCCGGTCAGCACGGGCGCGGTAGATGGTGCCGGGGGCAGGGGCGTCGCTTTCTACCAGAAAGTCTTCGAGCTTGCCGTCCACCATCAGAGCAGCGGCTTCGCGGTCCTGGATGTGGTCGAGAATGATGGTGCGGCCCTTCATGCGGCGGCCTCCTGATAGAGCGGCAGCCCGGCGGCACGCAGCAGGTTTGCAGTTTCGGATAGCGGCAGCCCGACGATGCCGGTGAAGGAGCCGCTGATCCAGGGAATGAAGGCGCCGGCTGGGCCCTGGATGGCATAGGCGCCGGCCTTGCCTTCCCAGTCGCCGGTGGCGAGATATGCGTTCAGTTCTTCGTCGGAGAGGTTCTTCATCTTCACCTGGCTGACCACATCCTTTTCCCAGACGCGGCCGCCGTGGCGCACGGCAACAGCGGTGATCACCCGGTGGCGGCGGCCGGAGAGAGCGAGGAGGAATTCCGCTGCCTCGCCTGCATCGCGCGGCTTGCCCAGGATGCGGCGGCCAAGCGCCACGGTGGTATCCGCGCAGAGAACGACATCATCAGCGCCGGCCGGCACGGCCTCTGTCTTTTCCCGCGTGACGCGCGCGCAGTAGTCGCGCGGCAGTTCTCCCTTCCGAGGGGTCTCATCGATCTCCGGCGGGCGCACCTCGTCCGGATGCACGCCCAGCTGCGCCAGCAATTGCAGCCGCCGCGGGCTGCCCGATCCCAGGATAAATGCCATGCCGTGGCCCCTCTTATCTCTTTGCGCCTGTCATAAGGCGAAATCCGCCAGCAGGAAAGCGGGCTGGGTCCATTCCTCCTGCCCTAAACATCCCTGCCGGGGGCAACGGTCAACAGGCCGCCAAAAACAAAAGCCCGGCAGAATGCCGGGCCTTGATATTTCCTCCAGATCAAACGCTTACTTGAAGCGGTAGTTGATCCGGCCCTTGGTCAGGTCGTAGGGGGTCATTTCCACCTGAACTTTGTCGCCAGCCAGAACACGGATGCGGTTCTTGCGCATCTTGCCTGCCGTGTGTGCGATGATCTCATGGCCGTTCTCAAGCTCGACCCGAAACGTCGCGTTAGGCAGGAGTTCCTTCACGACACCGGGAAATTCGAGCGTATCTTCCTTGGCCATGTTGTCTCCATCATTGGGTTAACCCGCAAACTGCGGGACGTGCGCTTAAATGGGGTCATTTTTCCAATATTTCAAGGGCTCAATCAGCAAAGAGCGGCCTTTGTGACCGATTTCACCCGCGGCGTTTGCTCCTCCCAGTGCAGGCGGTTCAGCACCCCGCCATCTGCCCTTACATGGGCTATCGCCTCCAAGTCCGCTTCGCCGTAGGTCCAGCCTGGTGTGTTCAGCGTGCCCTCAGACAGCACCCCGGTGCCAGGGAAGCCCTTGTCCGGCGGGCCGAAAATGCCGCCGGTGCCGGTGTTCATGTCCACGGCCTGGGACCATTCATTGGCCCCGACAATGGAGGCCATGGCGGTCACGCACTGGTTTTCCAGCGCCCGCGACATCGCACCGATGCGCACCCGCCAGTAGCCGGCCAGCGCCTCGGTGCAGGAGGGAACCAGAATCACATCCGTCTCCGCCAGCGCCCGGCCCAACAGCGGGAACTCGCTGTCATAGCAGATCAGTACCCCGATTCTCCCCAGGGAAGTGTCGAAGATCTTGAGCGGGCCGCCGCCCGTGATGCCCCAGTCCTCGCGCTCGAACCGGGTCATGATCTGCTTGTCCTGATGGTCCCGCTTGCCAGTGGGCGTGTACAGTTCGGCGCGGTTCACCGGCCTGTCCAGCCCGCTGTTCACCGGGGCAGAGGCTCCGAGGATATGCACCCTGTGTGCGGCGGCCAGTTTCAAATGCAGCGCAGCGGCATCTTCCATTTTCTCCGACACGGAATGAATTGACTGCTCCAGATCGCCGGCAACCGCAGCCCCGTCCAGCGTCGACAGCTCCATCGCGCCGTACTCGGGAAACACCAGCAGTTCGGCGCCATTGCCGACAGCCTCTGCTACCCAGGCGGCAAGTTTGTCCTCATACTGCGCCCAGCTGTCGAGCCAATCGAGCGGATAGGCGGCGGTGGCGATTTTCATGCGGTTTCTCCGGCAGTCAGCAGCCGCATCCCGGTGCGGTCCTTTTACAGGATTGCCCGGCATAGCGGCCCTGCGCAAGGCCGCGCGGCAACCGGGATTCAGCTGCCGCCGGATGCGTCGGGAAAATATCAAAGAGATTGCACATTTTTGCAACGGAAGCAGACGCGTGCTGCGTTACATCTTGGTGCTGTCCGGCAATTTGGCCATTCTGCGCAGGCAGCAGATCATTTGATTTATTGGAAAAGAGGATCACTCCTTTGGCAACCAAACTTGATGACAAGAACCTGAGCGGCGTTATCGCCAGTATCCCGAAAAAAGGGTTCACCGCAAAGTTCTGGCAGGATCACCGCTCTGTTTTTGTGCAGGGCAGCGGTGTGGCGAAATGCCTGAAAGCCCTGAATGACCGGGATGTGCCGCCTTCAGGCGATCCGTCCGATGTGCCGCTCAGTTCACTGCAGACTGTTATTGATTACTATTACAAGCTCGAAGCCGCGCTGCTGAAGGCTAAAAAGAAATGCACCGGTGCACAAAGCCATACCAAGAAATTCTGCGACGCTTTCATCAAAGCGGCACTGAAGCGCGCGGAAGAAGCGGAAAAGCGGCTGAAGAGCATCGCCAAAGACGAGGCGGTAAAGGAAAAACAACGCCAGGAGACCGAGAAAGAGTATGCTAAGTTTAAGAAGCAGCAGGAAAAAGAGCAGGACCTGATGCTGGACAAGCTGGCTGATCTGGATAAACGCGCACGGAATGTGACCAAGGCCTGCGAGGATATGGATCAGGACATCAAGCTGGCCACTGCCGATGTGAACAAACTGATCAAAGGCCTCGACACTCAGCGCGATGGCAACGGCAAGATTGTACCGGAAATTGCCAAGCGGTTTGAAAGCGGACTGGAGTCGATCCAGAAGAAACACAAACTGCCGCTGCATGGCCAGAACCTGAAAACCAGCCTGCCCAAGATTTTCAAGGAAATGACCAAGCAGCTCCTGACCTATGACAAGCTGGACTACGCCAAACAGCAGCGCAAGTCCGCTCGCGCATCCCTGATGGAGGCGTCGGACAGCCTGCAGGATGCCAAGGATAGCTTCAAGATCTATGCCGAAGCACACAAGAAACTGGCTTTCGCGCTGAAAGAAACCGCTTAAAGGGCAGGCAGGCGCAGGCGTGTATCCACGCGCCGGCGTCCTTTACAGATCCCGGATCCAGAACTGCAGCGGCTTCTTGGTCTCTTCCGTTTGGTCCACGTCTTTCCAGGAAAAATGCGCGACGGCGCCTTCCAGCGGCGCATAGCCGCGCTTGCGCCAGAACGGATCCAGCGGCGCGTAATCTGCGGGCCTCATCGGGTGGTCCGTCGGGCGCTGCACGCCGCAAAAGGCGGTTTTCCTGAACCCGTGCTTTCGGGCATGCGCCTCGCGCGCGTCAAAGAACCCATGACCGACGCCATGCCCGCGGTATTCCGGCAGCAGCACGGATTCGGCGCAATAGAAGACGTCGTTCAACTCAATTCCCTTACCTTCAAACGCTGCTGCGAAATCATCCGCGTGGTCGTTCAGCGGCGCACCGGTGGAGGCGCCCACAAGGGTCTCGCCGTCAAAGGCGCCCACGACCACGGCGCGGGTGCTGTCACGGTAGCTTTGCAGATACTCACGCTCATAGGCTAGGTCCCCGTCGTACAGGTACGGCCAGGCGCGGAACACCTTGATCCGCAGGCGCGCCACATCGTCCAGCGCGGCCTCCAGTGCCGCGCCGGTCATCGCTTCGACCTGGATGCTCATCCGGCTGAGACCTGCGCGATCCAGTCCGCAAGGTTGTAATAGGTGGTGACGCGGGAAATCTTGCCGTCCTTCAGCTCAAAGAACGATCCCGCAGGCAGGCGGTAGGTCTGGCCCTTGGCCTCGGGCAGGCCCTCATCCGTTTGCAGGTAAGTGCCATTCACGATGAACTCCGCCGCCGCGCGGCTGCCGCCCTCTGCGGAAAAGATCACCATATCGGTCAGCTCTTCCTTGTAGCAGCGGTCCATGTGGGCGCAGAACTCGGCAAACTTCTCCTTGCCTACCCGGATTTTGCCCTCGTTCACGTGATGGGCAATCTGCTCATCCAGGCAGTCCAGCATGGTGTCCGTGTCGCCGGCGTTGAAGGCCGCGAAATAGCGCGCGATGGTGTCGGTCATGTTCTCTCCGTCGGTTCACCCCAGCGGTTTTTCAGGTGCTGGATGATTTGATCCCGTGTTTGACGGTAAATATCTAGCTTGGCCTGACGCGTCTCGCCGAGCCCGGTAGGGTCCATTATCGGCCAATATTCGACATCGAGGTGAAAAAAACGGGTGAGCTCCAGTGCCCGGCGCTGACTGGCGGGCGACAGCGCCACCACCAAGTCAAAGGATGACAGGTCGTCGCCCCAGCGTTCCATCTCGTCAAAGGAGCGGGACCGGTGCCGGGACAGTTCGACATCAATCTCCTGGCAAACCGCGATGGAGAAGCCGTCGATCTCCATGTCGTTCTTGACCCCGGCGGACTGCACATAGGTGCCGGTGCCGTAGAATTTTTTCATGATGCCCTCCGCCATCGGAGAGCGGACCGAATTGTGGTCGCAACAGAACAGAACGGACTGCGGCAGCTCCTCCACGCGTCAGCCTCCGAAGTGCAGGACGCAGATCAGGGTGAACAGGCGGCGGGCGGTGTCGGTGTCAACCTCGGCCTTGCCCTCAAGCCTTTCCTGCAGAACCCGGCTGCCTTCGTTGTGAATACCGCGCCGGGCCATGTCGATGGTTTCGATCTGGCTAGGCGGCATGGTCTTTACTGCGGTGAAGTAGCTTTCGCAGATCTGGTAGTAGTCCTTGACCACCTGCCGGAAAGGCGACAGCGACAGGTGAAACTCTGCGGCCTTCTCCCCGGCTTCGGTGTTGATGTCAAAGACCAGCCGCTTGTCGCGGATCGCCAGCCCCAAATGGTAGGGACCGGCTGGAATGTCGCGGTCTTCCCGTTGCGGCAGGGCAAAGCTGTTGTCCTCGATCAGGTCATAGATCGCCACCTTGCGCTCCTGCTCGATCTCGGGCGTTGGGGGCGGCAGGTTGCGGTCGTCCAGTTCGATATGGCTGATGCGGCTCATTGGTCTTTGTCTCTGATATGCGCAGGGGCGTCCGGCCATGAGTATCGCACCGCTCCGCTTGGGGCAATGCAGCAGCGGGCGTCAATCTCCTGCCCGTTTGCGGCAGTGCTTGACAGACCACGCCCCCGCGACCAGCCTGCCGCCAGCAGGAGACAGCGAAATGACAGCCCTTGAACCGTTTTCCCTCTATGGCCGCCGCGCGCTGGTGACCGGCTCCACCGATGGTCTTGGCTTCGCCGCGGCCCGCCTTCTGGCAGAGGCCGGGGCTGAGGTCTGGGTCAACGGACGCAGCCAAGAGCGGGTGGCTGCTGCGCTCGCCCGGATGCCCGGCACCGCCCGCCCGCTGGTGCTGGACATCGCGGATGAAAGCGCCGCTACGGCAGCAATGGCAGAGATCGCACAGGATGGCGGGATGGACATCCTGGTCAACAACGTCGGCCAGCGCGACCGGCGCAGCCTGCCCGAATTCACCCGTGCCGATCTGCAATCGCTATGGGAGGTCGACCTGGTCTCGCCCTTCCGCCTGTCCCAGCTTGCCGCCGGGCAAATGGTACCCAAGGGCTGGGGCCGCATCATCAATATCTCGTCGATTGCTGGCCTCATCGCACAATCCGGCGACGCGGCCTACACCACCGCCAAGGCCGGTATCAACGGCATGACCCGCGCACTGGCAGCAGAGCTTGGCCCCAAGGGCATCACCGTCAACGCCATAGCTCCGGGATTTTTCAAGACCGCGCCCAATATGGCCGCAGCAGCGGATCCAGCGATTGCGGCGAAGCTCAAGACTGCCACCGCGCTGGGCCGTTGGGGCGATCCGGAAGAGCTTGCGCCAGCGATTTTGTTCCTCGCGTCACCGGCGGCGTCTTACATCACCGGGCAAGTTCTGGCCGTGGATGGCGGATACACTGCGCACTACTAAGCGTGCTCAGTTCTTCTTCTTGCCCCAAATATCCCGGGGTGAATGCGCGGCACGCGCAGAGGGGCAGCGCCTCTTGCTCCCTTACCCGTTCAGCGCATCCAGACGTGCAGTCACGGACAGACCATGCGCTTCCAGGCTTTCGCTTTTTGCAAGCACCTCGGCTGCCGGGCCGATGGCCCGCAGCGAATCCAGGGTCATCTGGCTCAGCGTGGTACGCTTGAGGAAATCCATCACCGACAGGCCGGAAGAGAACCGGGCGGAGCGCGCCGTCGGCAGCACGTGGTTCGGGCCGCCAACGTAGTCCCCGATTGCCTCGGGGGTGTACTGGCCCAGGAAGATTGCGCCGGCATGAACTGTCTTTTCGCTGAGGGCAACCGGATCGGCAACGCACAGTTCCAGGTGCTCCGGTGCAATACGGTTCGACAGCACCGCCGCTTCATCCATATCCCGCACCGTTATGACGGCACCGAAGTCGCGCCAGGAGGTGCCAGCAATGGCGCGGCGCTCCAGTGTTTCCAGGCGCTTGTCTACGGCCTCAGCCACCGCACGGCCAAAGGTTTCGTCATCTGTGATCAGGATCGATTGGGCGCTTTCGTCGTGTTCGGCCTGGCTCATCAGGTCCAATGCGATCCAGTCCGGGTTGTTGTCCTTGTCCGCGATAACCAGGATTTCCGAAGGCCCTGCAATCATGTCGATCCCGACCTTGCCGAACACCCGCCGCTTGGCTGCGGCGACAAAGGCGTTGCCGGGGCCGGTGATCTTGTCGACCGGCGCGATGCTCTGGGTGCCATAGGCCAACGCCGCTACCGCCTGCGCGCCGCCGACGCGGTAGATCTCATCCACGCCCGCCAGCCGTGCCGCCAGCAGCACCAGTGGATTCACCTGCCCGTCCGGGGTCGGCACCGTGATGGCCAGCCGTTCCACACCGGCAACCTTGGCCGGGATCGCGTTCATCAGAACCGAGGAGGGGTAGGAGGCCAGCCCGCCCGGCACATAAAGCCCGGCGGCGGAGACCGCCGACCAGCGCCAGCCTAGCGTTGCGCCGCTCTCGTCCGTCCACTGCGCATCCTCGGGCATCTGGCGCGCGTGGTAGGCCCGGATGCGTTCTGCCGCCAGTTCCAGGGCCTTGCTTTCCTCTTGCGGAACATCGGCGATGGCTGCATCCACCTCGGCCTCGGTGAAACGCAGCTGCGATGCGTCCAATTCCAGCCGGTCGAACTTTGCCGTCAGCTCCACCAGCGCCGTATCGCCGCGGGCACGGACATCCGCGATGATCCCGGCCACGATGGCGTCCACATCCGGGCTGTCCTCGCGCTTGGCGCCCAGAAGGGCGGTGAAGGACTGTTCAAAACCGGTATCAGAGGTGTTCAGAAACTGCGGCATCGGGATCTCCTTTGGCCCCCGCATATCCGCAAGGGGGCAGAGCCTCAAGATTTATGCGCGGGGCCGGTGCAATTGGACGCAAGCGGCGGGGCACTGCCCTGCAGGTCCGACTGAAAAGGGGCGTTGCCCCTCTTGGCCTTACGGCCAATTCACCCCGGGGGTATTTGGAACCAGAAAGAAGCGGCAGGTCAGCGTAAGGACTTGCGCATCGGGATGCAGGGGGTGCCGCAGCATCCGCCGGCCTCTTCGGCCGTCTGCCAGCCGTGCTTTCGGTAGAATTCCAGCGCTGTCCGGGTGGCATCAAGGCGGCCTTCGATATGGCCATCGCGCAGCAGTTCCGCTTCCAAATGTGCCAGCATGGCGGTGCCAGTGCCCCGGCCGGCAGCGGCAGGGTCAACATACAGCAGGGAAATGGAGCCGTCCGGAGACAGCCCGCCCACGGCTCCGGTCTCTCCGCCGTGGTCTGCCAGCCAGTAGCGCCCGGGTCCAGCAATCCAGCCGCGGATCTGTTCCGGCGTTTTATTGGCGGTCCATTCCGCAATCCGGTCCGCATCGCCGCCGTGGTCCGCCGTGCACAGGTCCTGGATCGAGGCGATGAGCACCCGGCTCATGGCAAAGACGTCAAAAACCGTGGCGCGGCGAATCTCCAGTGGTGCCGCTGGGGCGGCAAAGGCCTGGGAAATACCGCGCTTGTTCTGCATGGCTCAGGCGCCGTGTTCAGGCGCCTTGCCCGAAGGCGCCTGGTAGGGGCGTGTGACGTCGCGCAAGGACACCTCCAGCGCCTCAACGGACAGGCGGACAGCACCATCGCCGGCAAGGGTGAGCAGAACATGGCCTGCCCCGTCTTCACCCGGCTCGAAGGTGACAGAGAGCAGCGACAGAATCAGATCCTTGTCCTTGCGGTCCACACCTTGCGAGGAAACGCCCAGCACATTGTCCACCACCAGCAGCGACTGCACCCGCTCAAAAGACCGGCCGCGCCGCTCCGCCGCGTCGCGGTCTTCCCAGCGGAACCGGTTCACCAGAAGCGCAAAGCGGCGTTCAGACGCGCGCCAGCTCATTTCAGTGACCGGAAACACTGCGTCCTGCAGCAGCGAGGACAGCACCTTGAGGTCATCTTCCTCCAGCGCGCCCAGGTTCAGCGGCGCTTCGCGGCCGTCCTCAAAGCTGGCATCCGTCATGACTGCTCCTTGATCCGCTCGATCTTTGCGCCAACACCGGACAGCTTACGCACCACATGTTCATAGCCGCGGTCCAGGTGATAGACCCGGCTCACCTTGGTTTCGCCTTCTGCCGCCATGCCGGCCAGGATTAGCGAGACAGAGGCTCGCAGGTCGGTGGCCATTACCGGGGCGCCCTTCAGCTTCTCGACACCGGTCACCGTGGCATGGCCGCCATGCACCTCGATCTCGGCACCCATACGCACCAGTTCCGGCGCATGCATGAAACGGTTCTCAAAGATCTTCTCTTCCAGAATAGAGGTCCCTTCGGCAGTGCACATCAGCGCCATCATCTGCGCCTGCAGGTCGGTCGGGAAGCCCGGGAAGGGCTCGGTGACCACATCCACAGCCCGGACCCGGCCGTTCTTGCGGCTGACGGTCAGGCTGTTCTCGTTTTCGGTAATCTCGATGCCCGCAGCCTCCAGCTTGGTGCAAAAGCTTTCCAGCAGGCTGCGGCGGCCGCCCAGCAGCTCCACCTCACCGCCGCAGATTGCAGGGGCCAGCATATAGGTGCCCAGTTCAATCCGGTCAGTCACCACCTGATGCGTGGCGCCATGCAGGCGGTCGACGCCCTGAATGGTGATGTCGGGGGAGCCGTCACCTTCGATCTGCGCGCCCATCTTGCGCAGGCAGTCGGCCAGATCGACGATCTCCGGTTCGCGCGCTGCATTCTTGATAACGGTGGTGCCCTTGGCGAGCGTGGCTGCCATCATGATGTTTTCGGTCGCCCCGACAGAGGCAAAGCTCAGCTCCACCACCGCGCCTTTCAGGCCCCCCGGCGCCTTGGCGTGCAGGTAGCCGTCCTTCAGTTCAATCTCAGCACCCAACGCTTCCAGCCCATGGATATGCAGGTCCATCGGACGCGCGCCGATCGCACAGCCGCCGGGCAGCGACACCACGGCCTGGCCCAGCCGCGCCAGCATAGGGCCCAGCACCAGGTTCGACGCGCGCATTTTGCGGACGATGTCATAGTCGGCGACATGGCTGGTCAGGTCATGGCTCGACATCGCCAGCACCTGGCCGTCCTGCAGGCTGGACACTTCGGCGCCCAGCGATTGCAGCAGCAGCGTCATCGTCTTGATGTCGCTGAGGCGCGGCGCATTGGTCAGCGTCAGTGGTTCCTCGCTCAGCAATGTTGCCGGCATCAGGGTAAGGCAGGCGTTTTTGGCCCCTGCGATCGGAATTTGCCCGTTCAGCGGGCCATTCCCGGTTACCAGAATCGAATCCATCTGCTCTTACTCTCCACTCTTGCCCGTATCCTGGTCCTGCTTGTCTGCCCGCGCCTTGGCCTGTGCCTTGCGCCGGGCCATGTTAGCCTTCAACGCTGCCTTCAGCCGGTCTTCGCGCGATGCTGCGGAACCGTCGTTTTTAGGTGATTTCTTCTCTGCCATAAGACTTCTGTAACTTAGTGCGAAAAAACCGTCCAGAATGGTCTTGCACCCCCCAGCGTTTATGCCTAAAAGCCCCCTCACCGGCGCTGCTGTAGCTCAGAGGTAGAGCACTCCCTTGGTAAGGGAGAGGTCGAGAGTTCAATTCTCTCCAGCAGCACCATTAATCACTGAAATCGCTGAATTTTTTGCCTGACCCAAGTGTTGGGCCGATTGCGTTTCATGCGCTGGATTTGTGCGTTTCAGGGGCTCTGCCGGGGCGTTCAGAAGCCCATTTCAGGATTCTGCATCGGACGGGCATTTGCGAATCGGTTTTCATGTCCCTGCAGCACCGCGCCGCCAAGGGGAACGGGTAAGCGCCGCCGCCGGATATGTCCTGCCTCGGGCATGGTGCCACAAGCGCGGCAAGAGATTCGGGCGGGGCTGACTTCCGGCTGATGCGGTGATGCCTCCGGTTCGGCAGCCTGAGCTCTCACCTGGCTGCCCGCACTTCAATTTCATATTTTTGAATATTTACGTTTTTCAAATCAGCAGCCGTGGAAATGATTCAGATCAAGGTGCCAGCCGCGCCGCTTTTCCATGGTGGCGCTGGCAGCGCTGAAGCCGGACGACTGAAAAGATGGATCTGACATCACTGTTAGAAGGCCATCGGGCACCGCCGGACCAACCTGCAAAAGCTTGCACAGCAGGCTGCGGTCAGACCGCAAACCGATTGTGTGATTATTTAGCCAAGGAGGACACCTATGTCCGAACAGCCAACCAAAGCCGAAGAGAGGAACACCTTTCTGTTCCTTGCAGTGGTCCTGGCGCCAGTTCTGGCAGTGGGAATCGTCGGCGGATACGGCCTGATCATCTGGATCTCGCAGATCTTCCTGGGACCGCCGACAGGTTAAGGGCCCAAGCCAATGCCAGCACATGCCAGCACAGCCCCCTCGCGGCGCGCATTCCTGACCGGACGGGTGGCCCGCCCGGCCCCGGAATTCCGCCCGCCCTGGACGGATGAGGCCCGGGTGCAGGCGTATTGCACCAGCTGCAATGCCTGCGTGGAAAGCTGCCCGGAGAACATTATCGGGTTCGACAGCCGCAACCGCCCGCGGATCAGTTTCCGCGGCGGCGAATGCACCTTCTGCGCGGCTTGCGCCGAAGCCTGCCCCGAACCTGTGTTCGATCTGGAGCAGCCGGCGGCCTGGCCGGTCACAGTAGAGATCACCGGCAGCTGCCTGAACGCCGCCGGAATTGCCTGCCAGCTGTGCACGGACATCTGCGACCCGCGCGCCTTGCGGATGGACCTGTCGGTCCGCCCGGTGGGTGCCATTCAGGTGGATACCGGCGCCTGCACCGGTTGCGGTGCTTGCCTCGCCACCTGCCCGAACCACGCCATCGCCATCCGCGATCCCCGCCAGCAAAGGACGCCCGCGTGACCGAAGAAATCCATATCTCCAGCCTGCTGGTGCGCAGTGACCCGGCGCAGATGGAGGCCGTTCAGGCCGCCATCCAATCCATGCCGCGCGCCGAGATTTCGCAAACCGCCCCCTCGGGCAAGATCGTGGTCCTGTTCGAAGCCGACAGCGATCGGGCCATCGGTGATGCGCTCGCCAAAATACAGCTTCTCGACGGCGTCGCCAGCGCGGCGCTTGTCTTCCATCAAACCTGCGATGCGCAGGACCTCGTCATTGAAGAAGGAGTCCTCCAATGAACGGACCCAAGACTGGCCCCAAAACTGGCCTGACCCGCCGCGACGCCATCAAGGCGCAGGCAGCCGCTGCCGCGGCGCTTGCCGCCGGCCTGCCGGTTCCCGCGGCCGCGCAGAACCTTGTCACCGACGCCAGCGTGACTGAACTGAAATGGTCCAAGGCGCCCTGCCGTTTCTGCGGCACCGGCTGCTCGATCATGGTGGCCACCAAGGCCGGCCGCGTGGTTGCCACCCACGGCGACACCCAGGCAGAGGTCAACCGCGGCCTGAACTGCGTCAAGGGCTACTTCCTGTCCAAGATCATGTATGGCGCCGACCGCCTGACCACGCCTTTGCTGCGCAAGACCAATGGCGAATATGACAAGAACGGCGAGTTCACCCCGGTGTCCTGGGATGAGGCCTTCGACATCATGGCCGAGAAGTGGAAGAAAACCCTGGCCGAGAAAGGCCCCGAGGGCATCGGCATGTTCGGCTCCGGCCAGTGGACCGTCTGGGAGGGCTACGCCGCTTCCAAGCTGATGAAGGCGGGCTTCCGCTCCAACAACATCGACCCCAACGCCCGCCACTGCATGGCTTCAGCCGTGGGCGGCTTCATGCGGACCTTCGGCATCGACGAGCCGATGGGCTGCTATGACGACTTCGAGAACGCCGACGCCTTCGTGCTGTGGGGCTCGAACATGGCGGAGATGCACCCGATCCTGTGGACCCGCATCACCGACCGCCGGTTCAGCCACCCGCATGTCAAGGTGGCGGTGCTGTCGACCTTCACCCACCGCAGCTTCGACCTGGCCGACATCCCGGCGGTGTTCACCCCGCACACGGATCTGGTGATGCTGAACTACATCGCCAACTACATCATCCAGAACGGCGCGGTGAACGAGGGTTTCGTCTCCAAGCACGTCAACTTCAAGCGCGGCAACCAGGACATCGGCTATGGCCTGCGGCCTGAGCACCCGCTGGAGCAGATGGCCGAGAACGCGGGCAAGGCCGGCGGTGCGTCGGATATGACGTTCGAGGAATTCGCCGAGTTCGTTTCCGAATACACGCTTGAAAAAGCGTCGGAAATGTCCGGTGTACCGGCTGAGACGCTGGAAAAAATCGCCAAGCTTTATGCCGATCCGGACACCAAGGTGATGTCGCTCTGGACCATGGGCGTGAACCAGCACACCCGCGGTGTCTGGGTCAACAACATGATCTACAACATCCACCTGCTGACCGGCAAAATCTCCACCCCCGGCAACTCGCCGTTCTCGCTGACCGGCCAGCCGTCGGCCTGCGGCACCGCGCGCGAGGTCGGCACCTTTGCCCACCGCCTGCCTGCCGACATGGTGGTCAAGAACCCCGAGCACCGCGCCAAGGCAGAGAAGATCTGGAAGCTGCCCGAAGGCACCGTTCCCGGCTGGGTCGGCTCCCACGCGGTGAAACAGAACCGCGACCTGAAGGACGGCAAGATCAACTGCTACTGGGTGCAGGTGAACAACAACATGCAGGCCGCCCCCAACATGATGGAGGAAGGGCTGCCGGGCTACCGCAACCCCGACAACTTCATCGTGGTGTCGGACGCCTACCCGACGGTGACGGCAGAAGCCGCCGACCTGATCCTGCCCGCCGCTATGTGGGTGGAGAAGGAAGGCGCCTATGGCAACGCCGAGCGCCGCACCCAGTTCTGGTATCAGCTGGTCAACGCGCCGGGTGAATCCAAATCCGACCTGTGGCAGCTGGCGGAATTCTCCAAGCGCTTCACCACCGATGAGGTCTGGCCTGCCGAAATCCTGGACGCCAATCCCGAATACAAGGGCAAGACCCTGTTCGAGGTGCTGTTCGCCAACGGCAAGGTCGACCAGTACGAGCTGACCGAGAAGGCAATCGAATACGGCAACCACGAATCCGAGGACTTCGGCTTCTACATCCAGAAGGGCCTGTTCGAGGAATACGCCGAGTTCGGACGCGACCACGGCCACGATCTGGCACCGTTCGACACCTACCACGAGGTGCGCGGCCTGCGCTGGCCTGTGGTGAACGGCAAGGAAACCCAGTGGCGCTTCAAGGAGGGCTCCGACCCCTATGTGACTCCGGGCGCGGATTACGAATTCTACGGCAAGCCCGACGGGAAGGCGGTGATCTTTGCGCTGCCTTATGAGCCGCCGGCGGAAAGCCCGGACGAGGAATACCCGATGTGGCTGGCCACTGGCCGCGTGCTGGAGCACTGGCACTCCGGTTCGATGACCCAGCGGGTGCCCGAGCTGTACCAGGCCGTCCCGGACGCGCTTTGCTACATGCACCCTGACGATGCCAAGGCCCAGGGTTTCCGGCGCGGTACTGAGGTGCGGGTGATCTCGCGGCGCGGTGAAATCCGCACCCGGATTGAAACCCGCGGCCGCAACAAGCCGCCCAAAGGCCTGGTCTTTGTGCCCTGGTTCGATGCGCGTCGGCTGATCAACAAGGTCACGCTGGACGCCACCGATCCGATCTCGAAACAGACGGACTTCAAAAAATGCGCAGTCCGTATCGAAGCAGTGTGAGGCCCGTCATGAAACATCTCCGTCTCGCCATCCTGGCTGTTCCGGTTTTTCTGGCCACCGCAGCCTTCGCCCAGAACCAGGTCGCCACGCTGCGCAACACCGCGCCGCTGGACCAACAGGGCGAAGCCACCCAGATCCCCGGCATCGTCAACACCGACATCCGCCAGGTGCGCAACTACCCGGATCAGCCGCCGCTGATCCCGCACAAGACCGACAACTACCAGGTCGATCTGAACTCCAACAAATGCCTGACCTGCCACAGCCGCACCGCCGTGGAGGTCAGCCAGGCGCCGATGATCTCGGTCACCCACTTTATGAACCGCGAGGGCCAGACTCTCGGCGCGGTCAGCCCGCGGCGCTATTTCTGCACCCAGTGCCACGTGGTGCAGACCAACGCCCGGCCGCTGGTTGAGAATGAGTTCGTCGATGTTGACAAGGTGATCGACTACGTCAAGACACAGCAGGGCGGGGCGGACTGATGTGGAATTTCCTCAAACGGCTCTGGTGGATCATCAGGCGTCCCAGCGCCTATTTCTCGCTCGGCTTCCTGACCATGGGCGGCTTTGTGATGGGGATCATCTTCTGGGGCGGCTTCAACACCGCGCTTGAGGTCACCAACACCGAGGCCTTCTGCACCAGCTGCCACGAAATGCGCGACAACGTGTTCGAGGAGCTGAAGCCGACGATTCACTACTCCAACAGCTCCGGTGTCCGCGCGTCCTGCCCGGACTGCCACGTCCCGCACAACTGGACCAACAAGATCGCCCGCAAGATGCAGGCCTCCAAGGAGGTCTGGGGCAAGATCTTCGGCACCATCAACACGCGGGAGAAATTCCTGGAGCACCGGCTGGAACTGGCGCAGCACGAATGGGCGCGGCTTGAGGCGAACGACAGCTTGGAATGCCGCAACTGCCACTCGGACGAGTCGATGGACATTACCCGGCAGTCCAAGCGGGCCGCGGATGCGCATGAACGCTTCCTGTTCACCGGTGAGAAGACCTGCATCAGCTGCCACAAGGGCATCGCCCACCAGCTGCCCGACATGGCTGCGGCCGAAGGCGAGGACCACGCGGGCCTGCTGGCCCCGGCCCACGGTGAGGGTCTGCTGGCCAGCACCCGCAGCTATCTGGGTCTGAGCAGCGACTGACGCTGCCAGCCCCGCAAAACACTAAAAAGGCCGCTGCCCATAGGGACAGCGGCCTTTTTAGTGTCTGTTTTCAGGCTCAGCCTTAAAGCGGGATGCTGCCCAGATGATCCGCGCCGCGTTCCCGCGCCAGCTTCATCTGCTTCTGCCGCTCGCGGAACCGCGCCTTGTCCTCTTCCGAGGTCTGATCGATGCACTGATGGCAGCTGACACCCTGCTCGAACTCGGGGCGCGCCTTGTCCTCTGGCAGGATCGGGCGGCGGCAGCCGTGGCACAGCTCATGCGGGCCTTCCACCAGCCCGTGGCCGACCGACACCCGGTTGTCGAAGACAAAGCATTCGCCTTCCCAGGTGCTGTTGTCCGCCGGCATTTCTTCCAGATAGCGCAGGATGCCGCCCTTCAGGTGATAGACATCCTCCACCCCCTGGCCCAGCAGGTAGTTGGTGGATTTTTCGCAGCGGATGCCGCCGGTGCAGAACATTGCAACCCGCTTGTTATGAAAGCGGTCCTTGTTCTCTTCCCACCAGGCTGGGAAATCGCGGAAACTCTCGGTCTTGGGGTCGATCGCGCCCTCGAAGGTGCCGATTGCCACCTCGTAATCGTTGCGGGTGTCGATCAGGACAACATCGTCCTGCCGGATCAGGTCGTTCCACTCTTCCGGCTCGACGTAATGCCCGACAGAGGCCAGCGGATCGACGTCCGGCTGCCCCATGGTCACGATCTCTTTCTTCAGCCGCACCTTCATCTTGCCGAACGGCGGCTCGGCGGCGGTGGCTTCTTTCCACTCCAGCCCCGCGCAGCCCGGCAGCAACTTGATATGCGCCAGCACCGCGTCGATGCCTGCGCGCGGGCCTGCAATGGTGCCATTGATCCCTTCATGCGCCAGCAGCAAGGAGCCTTTGACGTCTTGCGCCTGGCACAGGTCCAGCAGCGCCGGCCGGATCGCGGCGGGATCAGGGAAACGGGTGAAGTGATAGAGAGCAGCAATCGTGTACATGCCCCGCCCTTAGAACCATGCGCCGGGGTTTTCAAGTGAAAGAACCCGCCCCGACGCACCAATAAAACAAGGGCTTTGGATGCATGTTTTTGCCTTGCGTCTGCGCCGTCCTGCAGCAACAGTTCCCTTGATCCGCACACACCGCTAGATGTTGTGTGCACAGCAAAGGAGATGCCGATGACGCAGGCCTTGATCGTTGTCGATGTGCAAAACGATTTCTGCCCCGGCGGCGCGTTGGCGGTGCCCGGCGGGGACCAGGTGGTGGCCCCGATCAACGCAATGATGGACCACTTCGATGCGGTCATACTGACACAGGACTGGCACCCGGCAGGGCATTCCTCCTTTGCCTCCTCGCACCCGGGCAAAGCGCCGTTTGAAACCACGGACATGCCCTATGGCACCCAGGTACTGTGGCCGGACCACTGCGTTCAGGGCACTGAGGGCGCGGCCTTCCACCCGGCATTGCGCACCGATGGCGATCTGATCATCCGCAAGGGCTTCAGGCCGGCGATCGACAGCTATTCCGGTTTCTTCGAGAACGACCAGACGACGCCCACAGGGCTGGAGGGGTACCTGCGCAGCCGCGGCATCACACATCTGACCCTGGCCGGGCTGGCCACCGATTTCTGCGTTGCCTTCACCGCACTGGATGCGGCGCGCCTGGGGTTCGGCGTGACGGTCCAGCTGTCCGCTTGCCGCGCCATCGATCTGGATGGCTCTCTCAAGTCGGCTTTGACGCAAATGGAGGAGGCAGGGGTGGGGCTTCAATCATGAGTTGAGGTTTCCAAATATTAACCAGTTACAGTTAACACTGGCAGGGAGTCCGGACAGCAAGGCTGACTGATGAACGTAGAGAAGGGGCCGCATGCCGGCCCATTGGCCAGCTATGAAAGAAAGTACAGCTCGCTTGAGCTGATGCTGCGCTATGCCAGAGGGCGGTACAAAACTTTCTGGGCACGCCAGGTCTTTGTCTTCGGTGTTTGCCTCTTGCTGGGCCTTGCGACAGATATAATCATCGGCACTTTCGGCTTCCTTGCTGCATTGATCGGGGATTGCGCCGACAGCTACTGCCTATGGCGGCTGCCGATCCTGGCGGCCAAGGGTGTCTCCGAACGGAGGCTGCGGCTTCTGTCCACCGTCTCTGCCGCGGTTTATGGGTTGGGGATGAGCATCTGCGCCACCCTGCCTTACTGGCCCTGGGTGGAGGCCGGGGTCGATACCGATCATCACCTGGACATATTGTTCACCCTCGCCTTCCTTGCCGGCATTGCGATGAACGCCGCAATCACCCTGCCGTATCACCGCCCGGCCGCAGTCGTCTGGATGGTGCTCTTCTGTGCCGTGCCTGCCGCCATGCTCGCAGTAGACCTGATTGCGGGCGGCGGCTTTACCACTGAATGGCAGTTGCATGCTGTCGGTATCGTTACTTTGACCGGTTTCATGTTCTGGCTGGCAGACTATGGGCGCCGGACCTTTGAAAACACCCGCCAGTACAATCTTGCCACCGCAACCCAGCAGCAGGAGCTGGAGGCGGCAAATGCTCGTTTGGTGGAACAGCGGAAGGAAGCCCGGCGCCTGGCGCTGATTGCCGAAAATGCCAATGATATCGTTCGTCTGCTGGACCGGGATGGCAGAACGCTGTGGGCCAATGGAACCTTCACCCGCGTCACAGGCTTCACTTTGGAGGAGGCCAAAGGCCGCCCGCTGGGAGAACTGATATTTCATCCGGACATTGACCCGGCCGCGGCCGAAGCTATCGAGAAGGGGCGCGCAGCCGGCGCGTCCTTCCGGGTTGAAATCCTCAACCAGCGCAAGGATGGAACGCCGTTCTGGCTGGAAACCAACCAGGTGCCAGTGCTGAACGCCCAGGGGGAGGTCGAATCCTTTGTTGCGGTGGAGCGTGATGTCACTGCCGCCAAGGAGCACGCCGAGCAACTGGAACAGGCGCGCGTTGCGGCAGAAGAAGGCGCCCGCGCCAAGTCGGACTTCCTTGCCACCATGAGCCACGAGATCCGCACTCCGATGAACGGGGTGATCGGCATGGCACAGCTTTTGCGCGATAGCGGCCTCAGCAAGGAGCAGGCCCTTTATGCCGATACCATCCTGAATTCAGCCGACATGCTGCTGGGGCTGATCAATGACGTTCTGGACTTCTCCAAGATGGACGCGGAGGAAATCACGCTCAGCCCTGCAAACTTCGACCCCCGTGCCTGTTTTGAAACCACAATCCGCCTGCTGCAGGCCCAGGCGGATGCCAAGGCACTGGAACTGGCGCTGGAGATTCAGGAAGACCTGCCCTTGCGGCTGTGCGGTGATGACCGGCGGATCCGGCAGATCCTGATGAACCTTGCCGGCAATGCGATCAAGTTCACCAAACAGGGCCGGGTTTCGGTGGCGCTGGGCGGTACCCCGGCGGCGGGCGGGTATGAGCTGACGTTCTCGGTTACAGATAGCGGCATTGGCATCGCCGAGGACAAGCTGGGGGACGTATTCGAACGGTTTTCGCAGGCCGACGCTGCCATCAGCCGCCGGTTCGGCGGCACCGGCCTGGGGCTGGCCATTTCCCGCCGCCTGGCGGAGGCCATGGGCGGCGGCATCGCGGTGTCCTCGGAATTGGGCAGGGGGTCCTGTTTTGCGGTGCGGCTGCTCCTGCAGAATGCGCAGGAGGAAGCCGCTGCGCAGCCGGAGCCGGATGCCCCTGGCGACACTGCGGCGCTGGACGGCCTGCGGGTGCTGGTCGCCGAAGACAACGCCGTGAACCGGCTGCTGGTGGAGAAATTCCTGAACACCGCGCCGGTCGAACTGGCCTTTGCCCAGGATGGCCGCGAGGCGGTCGCGCAATTCGAATCTTTCGGTCCGGATGTCGTCCTGATGGACATGTCGATGCCGGAAATGGACGGGCTGGAAGCCACCCGAGCAATCCGTGCTTTGGCACGGCCGCAGCCAGTGATCGTGGCGCTGACAGCCAATGCCTTTGACTCCGACCGCAAGGCCTGCCTGGCCGCCGGCATGGACGACTTCATGAGCAAGCCGATCAGCAAGCCCAGGCTGCTGGCGCTGCTGGCCCGGCTGGCGCCGCAGGCGCAAAGCCGCCGCGCGGGCTGATCTCCTTGCCCCGGCTGCCGCGCTGTCCTATCAATCAGTGACCCTTATGCACGAGGCCGCCGGTGGACATTGCAACCCGCGTCTACAATCACAAATGGAAAATCGACCCGATCGTCCGGTCGCTGATTGATACTGATTTCTATAAGCTTCTGATGTGCCAGTCGGTGTTTCGCAACAAGCCGGACACCACCGTCACCTTCTCGCTGATCAACCGTTCGGCGCATGTGCCGCTGGCCAAGCTGATCGACGAGGGCGAGCTGCGCGAGCAGCTGGATCACATCCGCTCGCTGTCTCTCAGCCGCGGCGAAAGCACCTGGCTGCGGGGCAACACCTTTTATGGCAAGCGGCAGATGTTCCGCCCCGATTTCATGGAGTGGTTCGAGGGCCTGCGCCTGCCACCCTATCATCTGGAGCGCAAGGGCGACCAGTATGAGCTGACGTTTGAGGGCAAATGGCATGAAGTGATGCTGTGGGAAATCCCGGCGCTCGCGGTGCTGATGGAGTTGCGCAGCCGCGCTGTCATCAACAGCATGGGCCGGTTTGAGCTGCAGGTGCTCTATGCCCGCGCCATGACCCGCGTCTGGGAAAAGATCGAACGCCTGCGCGAGGTGGAGGGCCTGACCATCGCCGATTTCGGCACCCGCCGCCGCCATTCCTTCCTTTGGCAGGACTGGTGCGTGCAAGCGATGATCGAGGGGCTGGGCGACAAATTCACCGGCACCTCCAACTGCCTCATTGCCATGCGCCGGGAGGTGGAAGCGATCGGCACCAACGCCCATGAACTGCCGATGGTCTATTCCGCGCTTGCCGGCAGCGACGCGGAACTGGCGCAGGCGCCCTATGACGTTCTGTCCGATTGGCATGACGAGCACGAGGGCAACCTGCGCATCATCCTTCCGGACACCTATGGAACCCAAGGGTTCCTTGACCGCGCGCCGGACTGGCTGGCCGGCTGGACTGGCATCCGCATCGACAGCGGCGATCCGGCCAAGGGCGCCGAGGTGGCGATCAACTGGTGGAAGGAGCGCGGCGAGGACCCGGCAGAGAAACGGGTGATCTTCTCCGACGGGCTCGACGTGCAGCAGATCCAGGATCTGCACGCGCAGTTTGCCGGCCGCACCAAGGTCTCTTTCGGCTGGGGCACGCTGCTGACCAACGACTTCCGCAGGCTGGTGCCGGATGACGCGCTTGCGCCGTTCTCTCTGGTCTGCAAGGCGGTTGCTGCCAACGGACGGCCCACCGTGAAACTGTCCGATAACCCGGAAAAAGCGATGGGCCCGGCAGAGGAAATCGCCCGCTACAAGCGCGTTTTCGGTGTCGGAGATCAGGAGCGGCAGGCGGTAATCGTCTGATAACACTTCGCCGGTCTTGCGGCGGATTTTCAGTGACACAATACAATTAGTGGCAGAGTCTCTGTCCAAATGTTTCGCGCGCGAAACATTTGGACATAATGGCTGACCTATTTTCAGATACTACCCGTGATGCGCCGCCACGGTCTTCAGCTGCGAGAACCCATACAGTGCTTCAAAGCCTTTCTCCCGCCCGTGGCCGGATTTCCCGACCCCGCCAAACGGCAGCTCCACCCCGCCGCCGGCGCCATAGTTGTTGAGGAACACCTGGCCTGCCTTCAGCTTCTTCGCAAGCCGCATCTGCCGCGCCCCGTCGCGTGTCCAGACGCTGGCGACAAGGCCATAGTCGGTGGCATTGGCAATCCGCAGCGCGTCTTCTTCGGTCTCAAACGGGATCAGCACCTGCACCGGGCCAAAGATTTCCTCCCGCGCCAGCACATGGTCCTCAGGCACATCCGCAAACAGGGTGGGGCGAACATAGGCGCCGCTTTCTGGCGCATTGGCAACGATTGCCCCTTGTGCTGCCACCGGCAGGTCCGCGCCCTGTTTGAGGTAGTCTTCGACAATCTGCTTCTGCCGGGCGGAGATCAGCGGCCCGACCCGCAGGTCCTCCGCCGCAGGCCCCACGGTCAGCGCGCCATAGGCCTCTGCCATCCGCGCCTTTACCTCCTCATACACTCCGCGCTGCACCAGGATGCGCGAGGAGGCGGAGCAGGTCTGGCCCGCGTTCTGGATGCCCGCGTTCACAAGGAAGGGCAGGGCAGCGTCCAGATCAGCATCATCAAACACCAGCTGCGGAGATTTGCCGCCCAGCTCCAGCGTCACCGGCACCACATTGGCCCCCGCCGCCTGCTGCACCAGCGCGCCCGTGCGCACTGACCCGGTGAAGGAGATATGATGCACGCTGGGATGCCCGGCCAGCGCCGCGCCGGCCTCGGCCCCCAGTCCCGGCACCACGTTCAGCGCCCCCGCGGGCAATCCTGCTTCCATCGCGATATGGGCAAAGGCCAGGGCGGTCAGGCAGGCCTCCTCCGCCGGTTTCAGCACGCAGGCATTGCCCATCGCCAGTGCGGCCCCCACGGAACGGCCGATGATCTGCATCGGGTAATTCCAGGGCACGATATGCCCGGTCACCCCATGCGGCTCCCGCAGGGTATAGACGGTGTAGCCATCGAGATAGGGGATGGTTTCCCCCATCACCTTGTCTGCCGCGCCGCCGTAGAACTCGCAATACCGCGCCAGCGCCACCGCGTCTGCGCGTGCCTGGGTCAGCGGCTTGCCCACGTCCATCGCCTCAATCACCGCCAGCAACTCTACCCGCTCCAGCACGAACTGGCCGATCCGGGTCAGGATGCGGCCCCGCTCCAGCGCGGTCATACGGCCCCAGGCGCCGTCCAGCGCCGCCTCTGCTTCCAGCACCGCGGCCTCGATATCCGCCGCGCCGCCGCGGGCGATCCGGCAGGTTTCGCTGCCGTCGGAGGGGTTCACCAGCGGCAGCGCGCCGCCGCTTGCCGCGGGCAGCCACTTGCCGCCAATGAGGCAAAGCGCGGGATTGAACCAGAGGGGATCAGACATGCTGGGGGCTCCTTTCGAGGCCGTCGAGATCGGGCAGCACCGGGGCTGCGGCGATCAGCTGGCGGGTGTAGGGGTGCTGGGGATTGCTGAACACGGCTTCGATGCCGCCCTGCTCGACGATTTCGCCCTGTTTCATCACCAGGCAGCGGTCGGTGACCGTGCGCACCACGCTGAGGTCGTGGCTGATGAACAGGTATGTCAGTGAATAGGCCGCGCACAGCTCTGCCAGCAGGTCGAGGATGCGGGCGCGGACGGAGACATCTAGGGCGGAGACCGCCTCGTCAAAGATGATCAGCTCCGGCTTTGTGATCAGGGCGCGGGCGATGGCGATGCGCTGGCGCTGGCCGCCGGAGAACTGGTGGATGTATTTGCCGGCATCTTCCGGCGTCAGCCCGACGGCACTCAGGGTCTCGGCAATCAGATCCCTGCGCGCGGCGCCGGTTGGCGGTTCGGGCAGCGTATGGAACGGTTCGGTGATCAGCCGCTCCACGTGGTGGCGCGGGTTGAAGCTGCCGTAGGGGTCCTGAAACACCACCTGAACCTTGCGCCGAATCGCCGGCTCAAGGTGAGTCGTGACGGCTTCCCCGTCCAGCCGGATCTCGCCGCCTTGCAGCGGCTCCAGCCCCAGAATCGCCCGTGTCAGGGTCGATTTTCCGCAGCCTGACTCACCCACCAGCCCCAGCCGCTCGCCGCGGTTCAGGGTGAAGGAGACATCGTTCACGGCGCGGAAGCTGCCGGGTTTTGCAAACAGCGACGGGCGCGGGGTCTTGTAGTCGCGGACCGCGTTCCTCACCTCCAAGAGCGGCGCCGGGGCGGGCGGCTCCGGCAGAGCCACCTGATGGCTGGAGGCCTCAAACAGCATTCGCGTGTAGGGGTGGCGCATGTTCCGGAGCAGCCAGCCGGTGTGGCCGGTCTCCACCACCTCGCCGTGGCGCATGACACCGATCCGGTCGGCCAGATCCGCCACCACCGCCAAGTCATGGGTGATGATCAAAAGGCCCATGCCATAGTCCTGCACCAGGTCCTTGAGCAGTTCCAGGATCTGCGCCTGCGTGGTCACATCCAGCGCGGTGGTTGGCTCATCCGCGATCAGCAGCTTCGGGCGCAGGGCAATGGCCATGGCAATCACCACCCGCTGGCGCTGACCGCCCGACAGCTCATGCGGATAGCGCGACAGCGGAAAGCGGTCCTGTGGCAGGCCGACCCGCTCCAGCACCTCCCGCGCGCGGGCCTCGGCCCGGTCGCGCGGCATTGCCTTGTGGATCAGGATCGTTTCCATCACCTGTTCGCCGATGGTTTTCACCGGGTTCAGCGCGGTCATCGGCTCCTGGAACACCATGCCGACGGACTGGCCGCGGATGGCGCACATCTTCGCCTCGGACTGCTCCAGAAGCTGGGTGCCCTCCAGGGTGACATAGCCCTTGGCCTCGGCCCGTTCCGGCAGCAGCTGCATCACAGCCAGCGCGGTCATCGACTTGCCGGAGCCGCTCTCGCCGGTGACGGCAACAATCTCGCCCGGATCAACGTGGAAGGACACGTCCTTCAGGACCTGAAAGGCGCCGATTCTGACCGACAGATTGGTGACGTCCAACAGGGTCATGCGCGGGCCACCCGCAGCTTCGGGTCCAGATGGTCGCGCAAGCCGTCGCCCAGCAGGTTCAGCCCCAGAACGGTGATGATGATGGCAAGGCCCGGCACCAGCGCCAGATGCGGGGCAAAGCTGACCATGGTCTGCGCATCGGCCAGCATCCGTCCCCAGCTGGGGGTGGGCGGCTGGGCGCCGAGGCCGACATAGCTGAGGCCGGCTTCGGCCAGGATACCGAGCGAAAACTGGATGGTGCCCTGCACGATCAAGAGGTTCATCACGTTGGGCAGGATATGCTCGGCTGAGATCCTTGCCGCGCCCTTGCCGGCCACCCGTGCGGCCAGGATGAACTCGCGTTCCCACAGGGACAGCGCCGCGCCGCGGGTGATGCGGGCAAAGACGGGGATGTTGAAGATGCCGATGGCGATGATGGCGTTGACCGCCCCGGCGCCAAGCACGGCGGTGATCAGGATGGCGATCACCAGCGACGGGAAGGCGAAGACCAGATCGTTGCCGCGCATGATCCCCTCATCCAGCCAGGATCCCTTGCGCGCCGCCGCCGCCAGCCCCAGCGGCACGCCGGCGCCCATGCCGATGCCGACGGCCACCAGCGCCACGGCGATGGAGGTGCGGGCGCCCACCATGATCATCGACATCAGGTCGCGCCCGAAGTGATCCGTGCCCAGCCAGTGCTGCGTATTCGGTGTCTGCAGCTTGGCCGGGATGTTCATCGCGGCGTGGTCAAACGGTGTCCACAGGAACGACACCGCCGCCGCCAGCAGCACCAGAGAGGACAGAACTCCGCCAAGGATCAGATTGCGGGTCATGTCCGGCTCCTGAGGCGCGGGTCGACCAGTGCATAGGCGAGGTCGACCAGGAAATTCACCGTGATGACGGCAAAGACCAGCAGCATCACAACCGACTCAACCACGATCAGATCACGCGACGAAATCGCCTGGAACACCAGCCGCCCCAGCCCAGGCAGGTAGAACACCTGCTCGATGATGATGGCGCCCGCCAGCAGGAAGGAAAACTGCAGCCCGATGATGGTCAGCACCGGGATCAGGGCGTTCCTGACCCCGTGCCGCCACAGCGCCTGGCGGCGGCTGAGGCCCTTGGCGCGGGCGGTGCGCATGAAATCCTCGCCCAGGATGTCCAGCAGCGCTGAGCGCATCACCCGCGTCAGGATCGCCGCCTGCGGCAGCGCCAGCGCGATGGCAGGCAGGGTGAGCGCATGAAGCCCCGCCCACAGCCCTGCCTCCCCGCCCGGAAACCCGCCTGCACCGAACCAGCGCAGATTGATGGCAAACACCAGCACCAGCATCATCGCAAACCAGAAGTTCGGCACCGCAACCCCTAGCTGGGTGGCCCCCATCACCGCCATATCGCCGGGCTTGCCGCGGCGGGCGGCGGCGTAGATGCCGGCCGGAAAGGCAATGAGGGTGGAGAGCGTCAGCGCATACAGCGCCAGCGGCAGCGACACCCACAGCCGGTCCGCGATCATTCCCGCAACCGGCGTGCGGTAGGTGTAGGAGGTGCCGAAATCACCGCTCAGCATGCCTGCCGCCCAGCTGAGGTAGCGCGCCAGCTTGCCCTGATCCAGCCCCAGTTCCGTGCGCAGCGCGGCAATTGTATCGGGCTGCGCATTGACCCCCAGCATGAAGGAGGCCGGGTCGCCCGGCGCCACCTCCACCACGAGGAAGATCACCAGCGAGGCAACGGCCAGGCTGAGGACCAGTGAAATCAGGCGTTTCAGGGCATAACGCAGCATGGCTGCCACGTTAGGAGGGCCGGGCGTCGCGGTCCAGAGGGGAGAGAGGGGCGGGCCGCGTTGCACGCAAATAAGCGCCCGTTCTCAGCGGGTTGAGCGCCTGGAACCGGTAAATCGTGCGGCTATCGCACGGTGTCCCGGGCCCGCGCCGGTGCGCAGGGGCTTTCGCCTCGAGCGCCGTGCAGGCTATGACTATGCCATGCTGTCCCGCCCCCTGTTCATCGGATCGGAAATCTACCGCGCCTCATCTTATGGCCGCACCCATCCCTTGCGGGTGCCGCGGGTTTCGACCGTGATGGACCTGTCCCGCGCGCTGGGCTGGCTGCCGGACGCGGTCTATGTGAATTCGCCCCGCGCCAAACCGGCGGCGCTGACCATCTGGCACACGCCCGAATACGTCGCGGCGCTGCTGGCGGCGGAGGCGGCGCAGGAGGTCAGTGCAGAGGTCCGCGCCCGGCATCATCTGGGCACCATTTCCAATCCGGTTTTCCCGGAGATCTTCCGCCGTCCGGCCACCGCCGCGGGCGGTTCGATCCTGGCGGGCGAGCTGCTGGCGGATGGCGGTATCGTCTACAACCCGGCGGGCGGCACTCATCACGGGATGCCGGACCGGGCCAACGGCTTCTGCTATCTGAACGATCCGGTGCTGGCGATGCTGTCGCTGCGCCACCACGGCGCCCGGCGCATCGCCTATGTGGACATCGACGCCCATCACGCCGACGGGGTGGAGCATGGCTTTGCCGGCGATGCGGATGTGCTGATGATCTCGGTGCATGAGGAAAACCTCTGGCCCAAGACCGGCACGCTGACCGATGACGCGGGCGGTTCTGCGCTGAACCTTCCGGTGCCGCGCGGCTTCAATGACGATGAAATGGCGCATATCCGCGACGCGTTGATCCTGCCGGCGGTGGAGGCCTTTGGCCCGGATGCCATCGTGCTGCAATGCGGTGCGGATGCCGTCACTGAAGACCCGTTGCCGCATCTGGATCTGTCGAACAACGCCCATTGGGCGGTGGTGCGGGCGCTGATGGGGATGGCACCGCGGTATCTGGTGCTGGGCGGCGGCGGCTATAACCCTTGGTCGGTCGGGCGGCTATGGACCGGGGTGTGGGCCACGTTGAACGGGTTCGAGGTGCCGGAGAGGCTGCCAGCTGCGGGCGAAACGGTGCTGCGCGGGCTGGAATTCAACGGCAACCGGCTGGGCCGCAACCCGCCGGAGCATTGGTTCACAACGCTGCGCGACCAGCCGCGCGGCGGGGAAGTGCGGCAGGAGATCCGAGAGCGGGTGGCGTACCTGCAGGACAGATATTTCAAGGGTTAGCGCAGCATCTGCAGAATGCCAGGCGCAGACTGTGCCTCGCTAAGATGTGACCAGAAACTTCAGCACCGCAAAGCCGACGATGGCCGCATAGCCGATGGGGTAGATCCACTTCAGCGCGTAATTGTCGAGCTTTCGGGCCAGGGTCTCGCGCCCGGCCAGCTTAAGCCGGCGCAGCACCACGTTGAAGACGATGATCGCACCTGTGGCAAGGAACATCCACTGCAGGATGAAATCAAGAAATGTCAGGTATCCCAGCTTGGGCAGATCCGCCGAAATCGCCCAGTTGAATGCCACAAAGACCAGCAGGTTAGCACCCGAGATTTCGATCCGCTTGCGGTACTCGTCTAGGAAGAAGACCGACCAGCTGACGGTGATCAGCACAAACATGGGGAGGAATACCCGGATCAGGTAGTAGGTGATGTGCCTGCTGCCTTCGAACACCAGCGTGATCTGATCGCTGTCATTCCCGGAAATCCCTTCGGTATCGGTTTTGATCAGGCGTGCGTTCCCAAGAATCCACTCTTCCTCGCCCAGCATGCCGCCCAGCCCGGAGTGTTGGTTCAAGGGATAGTAGCTCACGAATTCCGCCGGCAGCACTGATGCGATTTCGAACTGGAACCGCTGGGTGTCGAACGGGTACTTGCGGAAATCAAAATACGGCGCCTGCAGCGTCAGCGAGGATTTTTCAACATAGACCACATGGCCATCTGAGCGGACACCGGCTGCGGATTGGTGAATCCAGCGGTTGGATTGCTGGTTCTGGATCACAAAGACCGGAATGACTGCACCCGCGGATGTGGCGTAATCCGCCAGCGCATCAGGTTGGAATATGCGGTAATTCCGCCCGAACGCGCCGGGATCGAAAGCCAGGGCCGGGTCTGTCCATTCGGCCCGGATGACCGCGACTGCGCCATAGTTTTCGGCTTTCTGGTCGACGTTGACGATCTGGTCGATCTTGATTCCGATGCCCACTTCCAGCGGAGTTTCGGGTTTTCCGGTCACCCCTTCCAGTATTCCCGACAGCTCTTGCTGCGCCCAGGCTGGCCAGGCAAGGCAGCCAAAACACACCGCAGCCAGAGCCAGAAGGCGGATGAGGGGCTGGAAGATACCGGATACGATCATACTCAAGCTGCCAATTCACAAGAGAAACCGCGAAGCCCGGCCAGCGAGGGCTTCGCGGGAGTACTGTTACTCCGCCCAGCTGAGCGCGCTGAGGTCGATGGCGGCCGTGGGGGCGTTCTCCCACAGCCCCTGCAGCCCGGCCTTGGCCACCCCCAGCTTGGCCAGCTGGAACAGGTAGCCGTTCACGTAATCCTTTGCGATCATTTCCTGTGCCTCTTGCAGCAGTGCGGTGCGGAGGTCCGGGGCGGTGGTGGTGTCCAGCTTGGCCATCAGTTCCTGGAAGGATTTGCTGTCGTACTGGAAATAATACTCGGGCCGGGCATAGATGCCGATGTCCATCGGCTCAGTGTGGCTGACGATGGTCAGGCCAAAACTCTTGCCGCGGAACACGCTTTCCAGCCATTGCGCCCATTCGACGTTGATGATCTCGGCCCTGATCCCCACTTCCGCCAGCTGCGCCGCAACAATCTCGCCGCCGCGGCGGGCGTAGGAGGGAGGCGGCAGGTGCAGCGTGGTCTCGAACCCGTCCGGGAAGCCCGCCTCCGCCAGCAGCGCCTTTGCCTGCTCCGGGTCGTAAGAGGACGCGCCGGTCAGGTCCTTGTAGGCCGGGTGGTGCGGCGCAAAATGGGTGCCGATCGGGGTGCCATAGCCGAACATGGCACCGTCGATGATCGCCTGCCGGTCGATGGCATGGGCCAGGGCTTGCCGCACCCGGATGTCATCAAACGGCGGCTGCTTGTTGTTGGTGGACAGGATCGTCTCGCCCTCGGTCGAGCCGACCAGCACCTGGAACCGCGGATCGGCGTCAAACTGCGGCAGGTTCTCCGGCGCGGGGAAGTTGTCAAAGGCGTCAATGTCTTCGGCCATCATCGCGGCAAAGGCAGCGGTGGGGTCGGAGATGAACTTGAAGGTGGCCGAGGCCAGGGCAGGCTGGTCGCCCCAGTAGTCCGGGTTGCGCGCCAGGGTGATGCGGTCGCCCTGCACCCATTCCTGGAACGTATAGGCGCCTGTGCCGACCGGATTGGTCTTGATGTCTTCAATGCTTTCCGGTGCGACGATCACCGCGTCGCCCCAGGCCAGGTTGAACAAGAGGCTGCCGTTCGGCGCCTCCAGCGTGACCTGCACAGTCTGCGGGTCCAGTGCCTCCACCGAAACGATCCCCTCGAACAGCGCCTTCTGCGCGTTGGTGCTGTCCTCGGCACGGGCGCGGTCGAGCGAGAATTTCACGTCTTCCGCATCCAGCGCGCTGCTGTCGTGAAAGGTCACGCCCTCACGCAGCTTGAACGTATAGACGGTGCCGTCCCCGGAGATTTCCCAGCTTTCTGCCAGCCCCGGCACCACCGATCCATCACCCATGAAGCGCGTGAGCCCCTCGAAGATGTTGCTGTAGACCACCGAGTCGATGGCCTGAGCGGCAGCGCTGGTCGGGTCCAGATGCGGCGGCTCCAGCTGCATGGCGATGGTGACGCTGTCCTTGGCCCAGGCGCCGCCCGCCATCAGCGCCAGCGTGGAACTGGCGGCAAGAACAAAGGATCTGAAGGCCATTGGAAATCTCCCTGTTTGCAATCTGCGGGCCTCAAAATGGCGCCCATTGGAAACGAGTTTCCCTGTTTCCCGAACGTAATCAAGGGCGCGGGACATTTCGCGCACTGGAAGCACGCCGCGTTAATTGGTAATCCGGGCGCTATTCGAACAGCGGACAGGAAGCCATGAGCGCGACAGCCAAGAAACAGGCGCCCAACGCCGAAGACATCCGGGCCCGAAAGGGCGGCACCCCTTTGGTGAGCCTGACGGCTTATACCACGCCGATGGCCCGGCTGATGGACAAGCACTGCGACTTTGTGCTGGTCGGCGACAGTGTCGGCATGGTGCTGCACGGGCTGACCTCCACCCTGGGCGTCACGATGGAAATGATGATCCTGCATGGCCAGGCGGTCGCCCGCGGGCTGGAAAAGGCGATGCTGGTTATCGACATGCCCTTCGGCTCCTATGAGGAAGGCCCGCAGCAGGCGTTCCGCAATGCCGCCCGGCTGATGGCGGAGACCGGCTGCGCCGCGGTCAAGCTGGAAGGCGGCGTCGAGATGGCCGAGACCATCCGTTTCCTGGTCAAGCGCGGCATTCCGGTGATGGCGCATATCGGGCTGACGCCGCAGTCGATCAATACCCTGGGCGGTTACAAGGTGCAGGGCCGCGATGCGCAGGCCGAGGCGGTTCTGGCAGATGCCCGCGCGGTGGCGGATGCCGGGGCGTTCTCCGTCGTGCTGGAGAAGGTGCCGCAGAATCTGGCTGACCAGATCACCGCAGAGGTGGCTATTCCCACCATCGGCATCGGCGCCAGCGCAGGCTGTGACGGGCAGATCCTGGTGGTCGATGACATGCTGGGCTTCTTCACCGCCTTCAAGCCGAAATTCGTTAAACGCTACGCCGACCTTGGCCCGCTGGCGGAGGCCGGCATTGCCGAATACGCCGCCGAAGTGCGGGCGCGTTCCTTCCCCGCAGCGGAGCATGTGTTCGCTGACCAAGCGCCCTCCAAAGGATGAGTGCTGGCATGACTGCTCCGATCCTGCGCCGCTTGTCTGAGTTGCGCGCCCAGACAGGTGACTGGCGCCGCAATGGTGAAACCATCGGCCTGGTGCCGACCATGGGTGCGCTGCATGCAGGCCATCTGTCGCTGGTGGAGGCCGCCAAACAGGCCTGCGACCGCGTGATCGTGACCATCTTCGTGAACCCCAAGCAGTTCAACAACCCGGAGGATCTGGCGAACTACCCGCGCACCGAACTTGAGGATGCCGACAAGCTCGCCCCCTACGGTGTTGACCTGATCTATGTCCCGGACCCGGATCAGATCTACCCCGACGGCTATGCCACCAACGTCTCTGTCGGCGGCAGCATCACCGCGGTGATGGAAGGCCCGTTCCGACCCGGCCATTTTGATGGCGTCGCCACAGTGGTTGCCAAGCTGTTCCTGCAGACCAGCGCGGACAAGGCGTTTTTTGGCCAGAAAGACTACCAGCAGCTGATGGTGGTGACCCGCATGGCCCGCGATCTGGATATCCCGATTGAGGTGATCGGCTGCGAGACCGTGCGCGAGCCTTCTGGCCTTGCCATGTCTTCCCGCAACCTGCGCCTGTCGGAGGAGGCTTTGGCCAAGGCCGCGGCCCTTAATGCCGCGATGCGCGAAGCTGCCGCCAAGGCGTCCGAGGGCGATTCCTGGGCGCCACTGGAGGCCGCCGCGCGGCAGGCACTGGCAGAGGCCGGTTTCGGTGATGTGGAATACTTCGACCTGCGCTGCGCCGAAACGCTGGAGGCGCTGGAGACTCCAACCCGTCCCGCCCGCCTGCTGGCCGCGGCCTGGATGGATGGCATCCGCTTGATCGACAATATCGCAGTTCATCAACTAAATTTTTAGTAGGGGCTGGTAGCGGTAGCACTTTTACGTTTATTGTCCCCGGTCAGAGGAGACTGGAGGGCAGCCGATGACCTATATTCTGGCAATTGATCAGGGCACCACGTCGACCCGGGCAATCCTGTTTGATGCAGGGATGCAGGTCGCGGGCACCGCGCAGCAGGAGTTCACCCAGCATTACCCGCAAGCGGGCTGGGTGGAACATGACCCGGAGGAGATCTGGGAAACCACCGTCGCGGTCTGCCGCAAGGTGATGGCGGACTTAGATGTCGCCGCTTCGGATATCGCGGGCATCGGCATCACCAACCAGCGCGAAACCACCGTGGTCTGGGACAAGGCCAGCGGCAAGGCGATCCACAATGCCATTGTCTGGCAGGACCGCCGCACCGCCACGATCTGTGAAGAACTGCGGGAGGCCGGTCATGCAGAGATGGTGGCCGACCGTACCGGGTTGCTGCTCGATCCCTATTTCTCTGGCACCAAGGTGAAATGGATTCTCGACACCGTTCCGGGTGCGCGCGATCGTGCTGCGGCAGGCGATCTGCTGTTCGGCACGGTGGACAGCTTCCTGATCTGGCGTCTGACCGTCGGCGCATCGCATGTGACCGACGCCACCAACGCGGCGCGCACACTGATGTACGACATCCGCAAGGGCCGCTGGAGCCGCACCATCAGCGATCTGCTGGACGTGCCGCAGCAGATGCTGCCGGAGGTCAAGGACAGCGCCGCTGATTTCGGGACCACCGATCCGGAGATCCTGGGCGGTGCAATCCCGATCCTGGGTGTGGCCGGCGACCAGCAGGCGGCGACCATCGGCCAGGCCTGTTTCCAGCCGGGGATGATGAAATCGACCTACGGGACGGGCTGCTTTGCGCTCTTGAACACCGGGGATGAGCCGGTTGTCTCCAAGAACCGGATGCTGACCACCATTGCCTATCAGCTGGACGGCAAGCCGACCTATGCGCTGGAAGGCTCGATCTTCATCGCTGGCGCCGCGGTGCAATGGCTGCGCGACGGGCTGGGGATCATCGAACAGGCATCGGAGTCGGGCGAGCTCGCCCTGCGCGCTGATCCCGGTCAGGATGTGATCCTGGTGCCCGCCTTCACCGGCCTCGGCGCGCCCTATTGGGAGCCGGAATGCCGCGGCGGCATGTTCGGCCTCACCCGCAACTCCGGCCCGGCGGAGTTTGCCCGTGCCGCGCTGCAAAGCGTCGCCTACCAGACCCGCGACCTCTATGAGGCGATGCGCGCCGACTGGGAGGACGACAGCCACCACACCGTGACCCTGCGCGTCGACGGCGGCATGAGTGCCAGCGACTGGACCATGCAGAGCCTGTCGGACATCCTGGGCGCCGCCGTCGACCGCCCGGTGATGCAGGAAACCACCGCGCTTGGCGCCGCCTGGCTGGCGGGTATGCGGGCCGGGATCTATCCGGATCAGACAGGTTTTGCCGACACCTGGAAGCTCGACCGCCAGTTCTCGCCGCTGATGCAGCCCGCCGCGCGGCAGGCCGCTTATGCCCGCTGGCAGCGCGCGGTGCAGGCGGTGATCGGGGTCTGACCGCTGCGGAACGGGCAGGGCGGGGTGCTCCCGCCTGTTCCGCCGCATTCATGGAATGCGCCTCACAGTTGGGCGTGGCGCCGCGCTTTGCGCGGCGTTTTCTTTTTTTGCTGAGAAGCGATGGAAGGGCAGGTCTGCCCTTCCATGCGCCTAGCCAAGTGTTTGCAGCCTAGCTGACGCGAGCGCCTGCAGGGATGGTGGCCGGGCGGGCGTTCAGCTCCTCGATGGAGAAACCCGCAATGGATTTGTACTTGGCAGCATGGGCGGCCAGTTCCGCATGCGGGATCACCTCGGTGATGTCCGCAAAGCCGCCGCCGCACAGGTCCTCGACCCGCTGCAACACGCCGTCTGGCCCGCCGCCTGCGCGGTTGGCCAGACCCACCGCAGTCGTCACCGGGCGTACCTCTGCCTCGTAGGCCTCAAGCGCTGCGGCAGTCACCCCTTGCGCCAGCAGTTTCGCGCCAATCACACGCGCGTCCACGATTGCCTGGCTGGCGCCGTTCGATCCCACCGGGTAGGTCGGATGCGCGGCATCGCCCATCAGGGTGACGTGGCCATATGTCCAGCGCGCCAGCGGGTTGCGGTCCACCATCGGGTATTCATAGACCGCCTCCGCCCCGCGGATCAGGGCCGGCACGTCGATCCAGTCGAACCGCCAGTCCTCGAAATCCGGCAGGAACTCAGTGATGTCCGCAGGCCGGTTCCAGTCTTCCTTGCGCCAGGGGGCGGAGGGATCAAAGCTCTTTTCCGCAATCCAGTTCATGGTGACACGGCCATCAGCATCCGGGGATGAGATCGGATAAGCCACCAGGCGCAGATGGTCATGGCCGATCATCGCCATGGCTGCGCCGCCCTTGAAGGCAGGGGCCCGGGTTGTCGCACGCCACAGGATGCGGCCGTTCCAGATGGGGGCGCCCTCATCCGGCACCATCTGAGCGCGCAGGGCGGAATGGATTCCGTCCGCTGCAACCACCAGAGATCCGCCGATCCGACGCCCATCCGCCAGCAGCAGCGCCGCACCGTCTTCGGTATTTTCAAACCCCGCGGCCCGCGCACCGGTCTCAACGCAGCCCGGTCCGGCGCGTTGCACCAATGTACGATGCAGCATCATCTGCAGCTCTCCCCGGTGCACCGAATACTGCGGCCAGGCATAACCCGCGCCCAGGCCGCGCGGCTCCTCCCAGATCGTCTTGCCCAGCTTGCTGTAAAACCCCAGCTGCCGGGTCCGGACACCGATGGCGTCCAGTTCCGCCTCCAGCCCCAGGTCGAACAGCTCCCGCACCGCGTTGGGCTGCAGGTTGATGCCAACCCCCATCGGTTTCAGCTCCCGCGCCGCCTCGAAGATGCGGAACGGCACTCCGATCTGATGCAGCGTCAGCCCCAGGGTCAGCCCGGCAATGCCGCCGCCGGCGATCAGGATGGACATGGTAAGTATACTCCCTATTTGCGGCGCAGATAATCACGGCGCGCAGGGCGGGGCAAGCCGTCAGGCAGGGAAAGAGGTCAGCGCCGTCCGCCGATAATCAGGTCGGGGCCAAAGATCACGTCGGCGTAATTGTGCAGGTAGATTTTCAGCCAAGGGGTGAAACGCTCAGGATGGCGGCTCACTTCGGCCAAGAGGTCGTGATAGTCGACCCAGCGGGTTTCCATCACCTCATCCGGGTTGGCGGCAATCCGCAGCGGCCGGTGGGCATGGGCCAGGAACACATCCACCGCCTCATGCTCGACCAGCCCGTTGCCGACATCGGCGCGGTATTCCAGGTGATGGCGGAATTCAGGGTAAAGGCCAGAGAGCCCCAGCTCCTCGTTCATCCGCCGCACCGCACAGGCAGAAGGCTGCTCGTCCCACATCGGGTGGGTGCAGCAGGTGTTCGCCCAGAGGCCGGGGGTGTGGTATTTCCCCATCGCCCGGCGCTGCATCAGGATTTCCACGCCTTTCACCACAAAGACGGAGACCGCCTTGTGCTTCAGACCGCGCTCGTGCGCGGCCAGCTTGTCGACCGGGGTCAGTTCACCGTTCACCCAGGCGGGGATCATGTGGCTCATGCTGTGTCCGTGACGGTTTCTTGTTCTGCGGCCTGCCGCATTTCGACAGCTTTGAAAACTACCGCTAACGTCTGCAGGCACGGAAAGCAATTACGCGAAAAGCCGCGGCCAAAATGCCGCGGCTTCACAGCCGTCAATGACGGTTTCGAAGGCTTATTCGGTGGCGGCTTCTGCGCCTTCCTCAGCAGCGGCTTTCGCTGCCGGGGCCTCTTCGGCCGGGGCCGGGCTGTGGCTGGCCAGGAAGGCAAAGATGTCCTCGCCGCCCTTCTTCAGGCGGAACGACATTTTCGACTTGGCCTTGGCATTGCCGGTTTCAGCCTGCAGGAACTTCTTGGGGTCCGCGGCAAAGGCGATGAACTTCTCCTCGTCCCACACCAGGCCGGCTTCGCCTGCCGCGACCAGGTCATCGCTGTAATTGAAGCCCTCGGCGGTGCCTGCCTGACGGCCTGCCAGGCCCCACAGGTTCGGGCCGGTCTTGCCGCCTTTGACGATCACGTCGCCTGCGTCCGACACCACCATGTGGCACGACTTGCACTTGTTGAACCCCTTCTCGCCCTTGGCCGGATCGCCTTCGGCAAAGGCAGGGGCTGCGAGGAGGCCGAAAATGACGGCGGTCATGAGAGGTTTCATATTGCTTGCTCCAGTTCTGAGTTGGCAGGTGTGACTCATGGTTTATTACCCGGCAGTGTCAACCGGCAGTTTGACGCGCATCAAAGTCCCGGCAGGAAGCTGCGGTAATTCAGGGGGCTGACCAGCAGGGCAGCAGATCATCCGGTTCAGGCCGGGCGTGATAGACCGCGCGGGCGATGGCACGGCTCAGGCACAGCGCGGCAGCGTGGCAGAGCGGCCCCAGCTCTGCGTCTGGTGCCTCCAGCTCTCTGGCGCCGGTGCTGGCGGCAAAGACCAGATCGCCGTCGCCGGGGGAATGGGCAGGCACGATGGCACGCCCGATGCCATCATGGGCGGCGGTTGCCAGCCGCTGGCATTGCGCCTTGGAGAGTGCGGCATCACTGGCGACGATGGCGATGGTGGTATTGGCGCGTTCCGGCGGCAGCGGGGCACCGCCCAGTTTCTGGATCGCCTCGATCTTGCGGCTCTGCAGGCTGCGGCCGAGGCCGCCAGCGGTGTCTGGGCCGATCCCGCCGAACTCATCGCCGATTTCGAACGGCGCGGCCCAGAAATGCCGCTCTCCCGGGGTGGTGACGGCGCCCAGCGGATTGGCGGCCACCAATGCGCCCACCGTGACACCGTTGTCCAGAACCAGCGAAGCAGAGCCCAGACCGCCCTTCAGCATCGCGGTCAGCGCACCAGTGCCGGCGCCTGCAGTGCCAAGCTCAAAATCCTCAGCCGCGGCTTCAAACGCTGCACGGCCCAAGGCGCGGTAGGGGTTCTGCTCCCAGTCCTTGTCCCCGCCATTCAGCAGGTCAAAAAGGATGGCCCCCGGCACCAGCGGCACCCGAACAGGACCCACCGGAAAGCCGCGGTCTGCCTCATGCAGCGCATCCATCACACCGGAGCAGGCGTCGAGCCCGAAGGCAGAGCCGCCAGACAGCACCAGCGCGTCGATCCTGGCGACCGATTTGTCGGGCGCCAGCAGATCGGTCTCCCGTGTGCCCGGCGCGCCGCCCATCACATGCACCGAGGCAGTGAAAGGTTTGTCCGCGGTCAGCACCGTGGTGCCGGATTTCAGCGCTGCATCCTGGGCGTTGCCGACCCGCAGGCCGGGCACGTCGGTGATCAGGTTCTTGGGGCCGGGGAGCATGGCGGGATGTCCTTATTCCTGGGGAGCACGCTGGCGCGTGCTGCCTCCGGCGGGAGTATTTGCCTCAAAGAAGAAATGAAGCGTTCATTTTGACCCAAGCCTCAACTTGGCGGCAACCAATTCGTCTGCATAGTTTTTCGACAGAACTGCTGGCAGGCTCTTCTCTAGCTGTGCTTCAAGATCAAAGAGACTTTGCTGTTCGCATTCGTCCAGCTTGGCGGCCAATAATTCAGCTTCATTAAGTTTCGCGGCAGCTTCAAAAAGGACAAGTGCCTCATCCAATGTAAAAGCTATGGATATCTTGTCAGTCGGCATCGCGTGACCTCAGCGTAAAACAAAAAGCGTTAAATGCAGCGCCCTCCGTCCACTTCCATGGCGACGCCGGTGACCATGCTGGCCTCATCCGAGCACAGGAAGCAGGCTGCATTGCCCATGTCCTCCGGCGTTGAAAACCGGCCGATCGGAATGGTGGACAGGAACTTGGCGCGCATTTCCGGGGTGTCCTCGCCCATGAAGGATTTCAGCAGCGGCGTTTCCCCTGCCACCGGGTTGATCGCGTTGACCCGCACCCCATACGGGGCCAGTTCCACCGCCATGGTCTTGGTGGCGGTGATCATCCAGCCCTTGGAGGCATTGTACCAGTTGAGGTTGGGGCGCGGCGACACGCCGGCGGTGGAGGCCACGTTCAGGATTGCGCCACGCCGGTTGGCCTTCATATGCGGCACCAGGGCGCGGGCGGTCAGGTAGACCGATTTCACGTTGACGCCCAGCACCCGGTCGAAATCCGCCTCGCTGATCTCCTCCAGGGGGCTGGGCAGATGGGTGACGCCGGCATTGTTCACCAGGATATCCAGCTGCCCGAAGGCTGCGAGTGCTGCCTCTGCCATCGCGTTTACCGAAGTGCTGTCCGAAACATCCACGGTTTGCGCGATGGCATTGCCGCCATGCTCAGCGGCCATCGCTTCCGCGGCTGCCCCGTTGATATCGGCAATCATCACCCGGGCGCCTTCAGACAGGAATTTGCGCACAATGCCTGCACCAAAGCCCGAAGCGCCGCCCGTCACGATGGCGGTTTTACCAGCAAGCCGCATGATCTGATCCTCCCGGTTGTTTGCGTCAGCATGGGCCGCGCGCGCACCGGGTGCAATCCCCGGAAAGGGGCCGGATCAATCCGGGTCGATCTTACCGCGCGTCGCTTTCAGTTCGCCGCGCTGCTTCTTGGCGTCCAGCCGCCGCCGGACAGAACCGCGGGTGGGTTTGGTGGCAATCCGCCGCTTCGGCGCCACCAGCGCCTTGCGCACCAGCTCTGCCAGCCGCTCGCGCACGATCTCGCGGTTTCTTTGCTGCGAGCGGGTCTCGTCGCATTGCAGGATGATCGCGCCTTCCTTGGTCCAGCGGCGGCCTGCCAGCCGCTTCAGCCGCGATTTGACCGCGGGCGCCAGCGCGGGTGAGCGCTCGGCCTCGAACCGCAGCTCCACCGCGGTGGCCACCTTGTTCACATTCTGCCCGCCGGGCCCCGAGGCGCGGATGAAGCTCTCGGTCATTTCCCAGTCCTGCAGGGTGATTTTCTCGTTGATGCGGATCATGGTTTCGATGGTTTGCGGCCGGGGTACTTAAATGGGATCTTAAAATCGAAAGGGCTGTTCCACACGCGGGGAACAGCCCTTCGAGATGATAGGAGGTGCACCGGTTAGGTCAGCACCAATTCAGTGATCTATACGTACCAAGGGCTGCCTCGGCCGCACTCCTTCTGAACTGTTCCGGCACTGCTCTCCATAGCTTCTCTAGACAATGGGCACCTCCTTTCTGATGTTTCGTGTAAGCCCAGCCTGCCACAGATTCGGCAGATGTCAAAACAAAATCATGTGGTCTTTGCGGAGAGCTTACGCACGATGATGCGGAAGGGCACAAGCGCGAGCAATGCCAGCGACAGTTTCACCAGCCAGTCGGCGAAGGCCAGCGAGACCCAGTAGGGCACCACCGGCCCCTGTCCGATCAGGGGCAGCATGTCGCCCGCCCAGGACACATCATTGGCGGGTTCGATCCACACCAGCGAGACGGAGAAGGCGACGGTGAAGAAGATCGCAGTATCCACGGTTGAGCCGATCAGGGKGGAGGCCAGCGGCGCCCGCCACCATTTCCCTGCGCGCAGGGCGGAGAAGATGGCGACGTCCAGCATCTGTGCGGTCAGGAAGGCGAGGCCGGAGCCAAGTGCGATGCGCAGGGTCACCGCCGGGTAGGTGAAGCCATCGCCCTGCAGCATGATCTGCGTGCCGATCAGCGAGCAGATCACCCCGGTGATAAAGCCCGCCACCACAACCTTGCGCGCGGCGGCAGCGCCATAGACGCGGTTCATCACATCGGTAACCAGAAAAGCCACCGGATAGGTGAAGGCGCCCCAGGTCAGCCAGTTGCCGAACAGGAATTGCACGAGGACGTTGGAGGCCACCACCACGGCGGCCATGGCAAGAATGCCGGGAATATGCGAGCGGGTCATGCGCGGGATCCGTTTGTTTCGGGGCCGCAGAGAGGGTTTCGCTGCGGCAAAAGACCGGCCCCTTTAAACTGCACGCGCCTGTTTCGCAAGGTTTTGGCTGGCAGGAACAGGGGGAGCCTCCCGCCCGCGCCGGGTGCCTTCTGCGAAGACCCCCTTGCGGTTGGGTGTGGCGCCGCTGGCGCGGCGCAGGGGCTGTTTCAGCGCGGCAGGGCGTATTCCACCAGTTCGGTGCGCTGCAGCGGCAGGAAATTGTCGTCGGAGACCATAGTGGCGAACATCCGGCCACCCGCGTCGGCCCAGACTGAAAGGCCTTCGAGATTGTCATGGGTGCCAGGGCCGGTTTGCAGCAGCATGGTTTCATTCACCGGGCCGGCGGCGGTGATATCCCAGCGCCGCAGCCGGCTGCGGAAGCCGAGCAGTGTCAGGTCGCGCTCTAGCAGGTAAAACCGGCCGTCTGGGCCGAAATCCGCATCCACCGGCAGGAAGCCGCCGCGCGGCGGCAGGCTGAAGGGCCGGCTCCAGCGGCTGCCGTTCCAGCGCCAGACCGGAATCTGGCCCTGTCTGTCAAAGGCGCGTTCCGGCAATGTGTAGAGATAGCCGCGGGCATCGATTGCCAGCGTCTCCAGCGACTTGTTGAGCGGCAGCTTGCGGAACGCCTTGGGCCGCGGCAGCACCTTGGCGCGGCTGTCGGGGCGGCGGTAGCGGGCGACCCGCGCGGCGCCCTCAAAGGAGATGTAACGGCTGCCGTCCGGCGCGACGGCCAGGCCCTCGCTGTCGCCGGCAAAGCCTGTCAGCACCTTGCCGGAGGAGGCGCGCAGCCCGTGCGCCGTATGTGCCGTCACGCCGGAAATAAGCCCGTCCTTGCGCTGAAGACTGGTTGTCACCAGTGTGGCCCGGTCGCTGAGAACCGTCATTTCCCGTCCGCCCGCGCTGATTTTCAGCGCCGAAAAGCCGCCGAACCAGGACTGTTTCAGCTTCCAGGTGTAGCTGCCCAGAAATTGCGCCTTGCTGATTACCGGTGCCGGGCGGCTGGCCGCAAAGGCCGCCGCTGCCAGCCCGGCGGCGGCGGCAAAAGCCAGGGTCAGTTTGATTGCAGAACGGCGGCGCATTGCTGGGGCAGATCCGAAAGGGTGTAATCCCGTCTCGGTTTAGGCTTTGGCGCGTTCGGGTCAACCGGTTTCGGCGGCGGCGGGTTCAAAATGTCATTGACCCAGCGCTGTGCATCAGCGCAGCCGTCGCCCTTGGGCGGGGCCGCCTGGTCGACACAGCCGCGGGCGCCGCGCGGGCAATTCAGCCGCACATGGAAGTGGTAGTGATGCCCCCACCAGGGCCGGATCTTACGCAGCCAGCGGCGGTCGCCCTTTTCGTCATTGCACATCTGCACCTTGGCGCCGGGAAAGACGAAGATCCGCGCCACCCGCTTGTCCTGCGCTGCGGCTTTCAGGATCTCGTGGTGGGCACGGGTCCAGCTCGCGTTCACATAGGCGCCCTTGGCCCGGCGCATGGAGATCGAAGAGATGTTCTCCCGCGCGCTGCGGCTGAGGTTCAGACGGTCCGGCGGCCGCATCCAGATGTCGATATCCAGGCCGATCTGATGGCTGCGGTGGCCCGACAGCATCGGCCCGCCGCGCGGCTGGCTGATGTCGCCGATATACAGCCCCTTCCAGCCGCGCTGTTTCGCGGCCGCGCGGCTCAGGTCCTTGACGAAATCAATCGCGGCGGGGTGGCCCCAGTTGCGGTTGCGGCTGAGGCGCATTGCCTGCCAGGTGGGGCCGGTCTCGGGCAGCTGCTCAGCACCGGCGACGCAGCCCTTGGCATAGGAGCCGAACGGCGCGGGTTTCTGCTGCGAGGCGCTCGGCTTGGCCCCGAACAGCGCCTTGGCGGGGGTCTGCGCGCTTGCCGGAACACTTAATCCCGCAACCGCCAGACAGATGGCAAGTAACAGTCTCAACCCTGATCTCCTTCTCCTTGAACCCAGATTAACAGTACCAATCCGATCAGAAACAGGCCGATGACCGGGGTGATCCCCAGCCGGGCGCTGCCGGTGACAGTTGTTGCAACGCCGATCAGCATCGGCGCCAGAAAGGCGGTGGCGCGCCCCGACAGCCCGTAAAGTCCAAAGCTCTCGGTCGCTTTGGCAGGGTCGGTGTGGCGCACCATCAGGCTGCGGCTGGCCGATTGCAGGATGCCGCCAAAGCCGCCAATCAGCACGCCGCAGCCAAAGAACACCGCATCCGGCAGTTTTGACCCTTCGGGCAGGGTGATGCCAAATATCTGCTCGCGCGACATGCTGACGATGGTCAGGCAGACCAGGCTCAGCACCAGAATAGAGAGGATGATCACCGGCTTCGGCCCGTACTTCCGGTCCGCCTTGCCGCCGGCCCAGCAGAAGATCGTGGCGGCCAGCGCCGCAACGATGCCAAAGACGCCAATGAGGGTGATCTGCCAGCCCAGCACCAGCTTGGCGTAGACCCCGCCAAAGCCGTAAAGCCCGTTGAGCGCATCGCGGTACAGCATGGAGGAGCCAAGATAGCTGGCGAGGCTGACCCGGTTGCGCAGATTCTTCATTGATTGCACCACCAGCGCCACCGCCTGTCCCACGGTGCCGCGCCGGCCGGTGGCGCGGCCTTCGCGCACCCACAGGAAATAAGGGATCATGAAAACGGCGAACCACAGTGCGGTGAAGGGCCCGACCGCGCGGGTGCCCTCGCGCGCCTCAGCGTCCAGGCCGAACAGCGGGCTGAGGCCGATCAGGGTCTTGCCGCTGGCCTGCTCGACAAACAGCAACAGCATGATGAACAGCGAAATCACTCCGCCGAGGTAGCCAAAAGCAAAGCCGGAGCCGGAGACATTGCCAACATCCTCCTTGCTGGCCAGCGACGGCAGCTGCGCGTTGACGAAGATCAGCGCAAACTCTGCCCCGATGAAGCCGAAGCCAAAGCTGATCAGCATCCACCACAGGTTGCTGCCGCCCGGGTCCATGTACCACAGCCCCCAAGCACCGATCAGATACATTAGCGAGAACATCATGATCCAGGGCCGCCGCCGGCCGGAGATATCGGCCAGTGCCCCCATGAACGGCGCGCCGAAGCCGATGATCAACCCGGTAACGGTCAGGCAAAGCGACCAGATGGTCTGCGCCTGCGCTTTGGCGGCCTCATCCGCCAGTCCCTGGCCAATGAAATGCTCAGCCGCAACGGCGGCAAAGAACGGGCTGAAAACAAAGGTGACCAGCAGGGTGTGATAAGGCTGGCTGGCCCAGTCGAAGAACCACCACCCCCAGATGCGCTTGCGCATGGATACCTGCTGCATGCCCGCCCTCTTGTTATCGGGGCGCAGGAGTTACGGGTCTGCACCCTCTTGCCTTCAGGTATGGCAGGCGGGCAGGGGCCTAGGCAAGCCCGTCCTGCATCGGCGGCCAGGGCCGGCCGCCATCCGCCGCGCACCAGTCCTTGATCCAGCAGGGCAGCTCGGGTGAGGCTTCCGCATCCTGCCCCAGCGCCGCCAGCACTTTTTCAGGCGGCACGATGCCGTTGCGGTCCGTCACCGCAGTGCGCAGCATCACATGGCTGGCGCAGTCGCCGCTCTTCTTCCACATCGACTGCTCGACATAAATGAATTTCTCGTCCCAGCCCGCGGTGCGGCTGCGCATCTCGAACTTCTCGAAGCCGCGGATGCGGCGACGGTAGCGGACAGAGGACCCCGCCACCGTCAGCCCCCAGCGCTGCTGCCGCAGGCAGCGGATCAGCCCCACCCGCTGCGCCAGCATGGTGCGCCCAAGATCATAGAGCGTCATGGTGCGGCCGTTGTTCAGCTCCATCCACATGTCCAGGTCCCAGGGCCAGCAGATGTGGCTGGAGACATGCATGCCGGTGATCGGCAGCGGCTCCATCCGGCTGGCCAGAACGGTATCCTTGATCAGGCGGAATATCGGGTACATCGGCGCGCGCTCCATGTTGGCATGTGCCCGTGATGCCACCCGTTTACAGCGCGTCAACCGCAACCTCGCGGAAGCCTTGCGCATTTCGCTGCGTCTGCTTACCTGTGAGGCTGTTCGAAAGAGGGAAATACCGATGGTCTCGCTGTTCCAAATCCTGATGCTGATCCTGGACGTGGTCTGGTTCTTCATCATTGCCCATGTGATCATGAGCTGGCTGATCAACTTCCAGGTCTTGAACCTGCACCAGCAGCTGGTGGGACAGATCTGGTACGGCCTGAACCGGATCCTGGAGCCGCTTTACGCGCCGGTGCGCCGTATCCTGCCCAACATGGGCGGCATTGACCTGGCACCGCTGGCGGTGCTGATCGGCGTCTATGCGCTGCGCATCATCCTGGTGAACAACGTCTCGGCGTTCTATTGATCTGAAAATCTCCGGCCCGGCATTTCCTGCCGGGCTTTTTATCTGCGGGCCTTGCCGCCCCATGCCGCCTGTGGGATTGTGCCTGCCAAGCAAGAGCAGCACTGACCACGAGGCCCTCCGCCCCCATGACGGATATGACCGCCCTGACCGGCGCGACTCCCATTCTGCGCGAGATTTTCGGCTTTGACGCCTTCCGCCCGGGGCAAGAGGAGATCGTCGACGCCGTGACCGCCGGGGAAAACGTGCTGGCGATCATGCCCACCGGCGGCGGCAAGTCTCTGTGCTTCCAGCTGCCCGCGCTGCTGCGCGACGGCATTACAGTTGTCATTTCACCCCTGATTGCGCTGATGCGCGACCAGGTCCGCGCCCTGCAGGAGGCCGGCGTCAACGCGGGCGCCCTCACCTCCGGCAACACCGATGAAGAGACCGAACAGGTCTGGGAAGCGATCGAGGCGGGCCGCCTGAAACTCCTCTACATGGCGCCGGAACGCCTCGCCTCCGGTGCGGCCATGGGGATGCTGCGCCGCATCGGCGTCAGTTTGATTGCGGTGGACGAGGCGCACTGCGTTAGCCAGTGGGGCCATGATTTCCGCCCCGATTACCTGCGCATCGGCGAGCTGCGCCGCGCCCTGGACGTGCCGCTGGCGGCCTTCACAGCCACCGCCGACCAGGAAACCCAGGAAGAAATCGTCCAGAAACTGTTCGACGGCGAGGCCCCCCGCAGCTTCCTGCGCGGCTTTGACCGGCCCAACATTCACCTCGCCTTCGGTGCTAAGGATAGCCCCCGCCGCCAGATCCTGGAGTTCGCCGCCGCCCGCAAGGGCCAGTCCGGCATCGTCTACTGCGGCACCCGCGCCAAGACAGAGGCGCTGTCTGCTGCGCTGCGCGAAGCAGGCCATTCCGCCTGTTTCTACCATGGCGGCATGGAGGCTGAGGACCGCCGCATCGTCGAAACCCGTTTCGCGCGCGAGGATGGCCTGATCGTGGTCGCCACCGTCGCCTTCGGCATGGGCATCGACAAGCCCGACATCCGCTGGGTCGCCCATGCCGACCTGCCCAAAAGCATCGAAGCCTACTACCAGGAAATCGGCCGCGCGGGCCGCGATGGCGCGCCTGCCGAAACACTCACCCTGTTCGGCCCCGACGACATCCGCCTGCGCCGCGCCCAGATCGACGAGGGCCTCGCCCCGCCGGAACGCCGCGCCGCCGATCATGCCCGGCTGAATGCCCTGCTGGGGTTGGCCGAGGCGCTGCACTGCCGCCGCCAGAAACTGCTCGGCTATTTCGGCGAAGAGGCAGAGCCTTGCGGTAATTGCGACCTCTGCGACACGCCCGCCGATGTATTCGACGGCACCACCGTGGTGAGGAAGGCGCTGTCAGCCGTGCTGCGCACAGAGGAGTGGTTCGGCTCCGGCCATTTGATCGACATCCTCTTGGGCGCCGACAACGAACGGATCCGGGCCAAGCGCCATGACGAACTGTCGGTCTACGGCTGCGGCAAGGAGTTCGGCAAACGCCAGTGGCAAGCGGTGTTCCGGCAGATGATGGGCCACGACCTCTTGCGCCCCGACCCCGAACGCCACGGCGCCCTGCGTTTTACCGAGGCCGCGCTGCCGATCCTGCGCGGTGAGCAGTCGATCGACCTGCGCCGCGACACCATCAAATCCGCAGACCGCCGCCCGGCGGTCAAGGCGCTGGTCTCCGAGGAGGACGCGCCGCTCTTGTCCGCCTTGAAGGCCAAGCGCCGGGCGCTGGCCGAGGCGCAGAAAGTGCCGGCCTATGTGATCTTCCCCGACCGCACCCTGATCGAGATGGCAGAGATGCGCCCGGGAACCCTCGACCAGATGGCCCGCATCAACGGCGTCGGGGCCAAGAAGCTGGAACGCTACGGCGATGATTTCCTGGGCGTGATCACCGGCGCGGCGGAGCACGTGCACCCGGCGCGCCGCAAACTTGCCGGCCGTGAATCCGGCTCCGTTTACGACGGGCTGCTGGAGGTGCAGGCACAGCTGGCCCGCGGCGAATGCGGCACCCTGAAACCGCTCACCTGTTCGGCCTCGCTTCTGGCCAAGGTGGCGCAGCTGCGCGCAGGCGACGAGGCCGGCATCACAAGGCTGTTAGGAGAGCGCCGCGCCGAACGTTTCGCCTCGGCGTTTCTGGACGTCCTGCGCGGCGCGGGCTAGGGTCGCGCCAAGGATAGAAGGGGGCAGATATGCTGGTAGTGACCTCTCCGGCCAAGAAGCTGGACTGGGCGGAACGGGATCAGGAAATGACCTGGCCCGCGCTGCATGACGACGCGGTGGAACTGGCCGAAGTGGCCCGCAAACAATCCGTGGCGGATCTGATGAAGCTGATGCACATCAGCGAGGATCTGGCCAAGCTGAACCATGCGCGGTTTCAGGAGTTTGCCGCCGATCCCAAAACAGACGCCACCCGCCCGGCGGCGCTGGCCTTTGCCGGTGACACTTACCAGGGGCTGGAGGCCGCCTCGCTGGACGCCGATGAAATGGTCTGGGCGCAGGAGCACTTCCGCATCCTGTCGGGCCTCTACGGCGTGCTGCGCCCGCTGGACGCGATGCAGCCCTACCGGCTGGAGATGGGTTCGCGCCTCAAGAACCCGCGCGGCAAGAACCTCTATGAGTTCTGGGGCAGCAAGATATCGGAGGCGCTGAATGCGCAGGCAGAGGCCGTGGGCGCCGGGTTGCTGGTAAATTGCGCCAGCCAGGAATATTTCGGCGCAGTGGATCTGGCGGCGCTGAAGCTGCGGGTGGTCACACCGGTGTTCATGGAAGACAAGAACGGCACCCCCAAAGTGGTGAGCTTCTATGCCAAACGCGCCCGCGGCGCGATGACGCGTTACATCATCCAAGGCAGGCTGACGGATGCGGAGAGCCTTAAGGACTTCGATGCCGGCGGCTATGCCTACCATCCGCAGATGTCGGAGCCGGACAAACCCGTCTTCCTGCGCAAAGGCTGAGTGAGAGCGGGGCAGCTCCCGCCCGTTCCGGCACATTCACAGAATGCACCGTCCCGGTTGGGCCCGGCAGCGCGCGGAACGCGCGCTGCCGGGCCCATGGCCGCACGGAGGGTGTCTCCGGCGCAGCCGGGGCGCCCGCGGGCGCGGGAGAACCGCTGGGATGCTTAGCCGGGGCAGGCGGAGGTCAGAGGGCAACGGCTGCTGCGGCGCTTGTCCCGCGCCAGGCTCCGGTCCTTGTCCGCCGGGTCAGCCGCAGCCGGAACGCCTCAATCACTGGAGGCTAGCCTGTGCCTGCTTCGGGCGCATTGCCCGCCGCCGCGGATTGGGCGGGAGCACTCTCCGCCTCAACGGGCTGGATGCCCGCAGGCGCGTGGCTGCGGATCTGGTCGTGGATCAGCGCCTTGCGCAGCGGCTTGGTCAGGTAGTGGTCCAGCCCGGCGGCCAGTATACCCTCGGAGTCGCCTGCCATCGCATGCGCTGTCAGCGCCACCACCGGCACACGGCTGCCGGTCCCTGCTTCCAGCCTGCGGATTTCCATCGTGGCTTCCTTGCCGTCCATCATCGGCATCGAGATGTCCATGAAGATCAGATCGGGGCGGTAGGTCTTGAAGGCCTCCACCGCCTCCAGCCCGTTGTTGGCAAACTGCAGCTCGATGTTCAGCTCCTTCACGATCTTGCTGAACACCAGCTGGTTGGTCTTGTTGTCTTCCGCTGCCAGCACGCGCATTTTGCGGATCGCCGGGGCCGCGGGCGCGGCAGGAGCTGCCGGTGCTGCAGGCACCGCGGCCACTGGCGCGGGGGGCACCGGCGGCGGCGGCACGGGCGCTGCTGCTGCGGCGGCGGGAGCGGCTGCCGCGGTGCGCACATCCGGACTTGTGGTTTCGCCGCCCAGCCGGGCCAGCTGGCTGAACAGGTCATCGCGCGGGGCCGGGCTTTGCAGCACACCGCTGACCAGCTGCCGCAGATCGGACCCGATGGCGGTATGCGGGCTGGAATTCAGCAGCAGGACCGGCACCCCGGTCCAGCCGTAGGACCTGAGGTCGCGGGCCAGCTGCAAGCCGTCCAGCCCCGGCAGGTTGTGGCCGCTCAGCACCAGGCTGATACCGCCCTGCATGGCCGCAAGCGCTTCTGCCGCGGTGCCGGCCGTGGTCACCTTGAGGCCCAGCATCTGCAAATGCTTCTGCAGGATCTCGCAGTTCAGCGGCACATCGTCCACCAGCAGCACATGGCGCAGGCTTCCGGGAAGTTTCGGCAGTGTCTGCTCCGCCGCGCCGCCAACCACGGGCAGCGGCAGCCGGAAGCCGAAACAGGACCCCTTGCCCTCTTCGCTGTCGACCCAGATCTCGCCGCCCATCATCTCGATCAGCCGCTTGGAGATCGCCAGCCCCAGCCCGGTGCCTTCGAACTTGCGGTTGCGCTCATCCTCAACCTGATTGAATTCGCCGAACACATGCTCCAGCTTCTCTGCCGGAATGCCGATCCCGGTGTCCTCGATTGTGACATGCACCGCGCATTGACCGTCTTCGGGCGAGGTGATTCCGGTCACCCGCAGGGTCACATGGCCCTTCTTGGTGAATTTCACCGCATTGCCGGCCAGGTTCGTCAGCACCTGCCGGATCCGGCCCGGGTCGCCTACGAACCGCGTCGGCAGGAACAGGTCGTAATCCACCAGCAGCGCCAGACCCTTGTCGCGGGCGGTTGGCTGCAACAGCATCACCACCTCATGCAGGCTGCGCTCCAGGTCAAACTCCTGCGGATGCAGCTCCAGCTTGTCGGCCTCGATCTTGGAGTAATCCAGCACGTCGTTGATGATGACCAGCAGCGCCTCGCCCGAGTTCTTGATGGTCTTGGCATAGAGCTGCTGCTCCTCGTTCAGCTCGGTATCGTTCAGCAGCTCGGCCATGCCGACGACCCCGTTCATCGGGGTGCGGATCTCGTGGCTCATGTTGGCGAGGAAGGCGGATTTGGCGCGGTTTGCGGCCTCGGCCCGGGCACGGGCATCCTGCAGTTCCTGCTCGTAACGCACGGTCGAGGTGATATCGAGCGCCAGCGTCACCACATCGCCGCCGTGGCCGCGCTGATCGATCAGCCGCAGGTACCGCTCATCCCAGAGCTGGACCACCACCGGTTCCGGGGAATCGGACTGCCAGCGCTCTGACATCATCGCATGCCAGTCGCGGGCCTTCATGCTGCCGGTGCTGATCAGCCCCTCTTCGATCAGCAGCTCCAGGATCCGCTCATAGGTGATTCCCGGCGTGACCTCTTCCAGCCCGTCAAAGATGTTGAGGTAGGCGGTATTGGCACCGATCAGGTGCCCCGCAGCGTCAAAGAAGGCAAAGCCGTCCTGAAACGCCTGGATCGAGTGCCACAGCCGCCGCTCGGCGGTTTCGATCTTCTCATTGGCGGTGTGCAGGTCGGATTTCACCTTGGCGTTTTCGTCGCGCACGGTGGCGACCTCGGCCTGGGTCTGGCCGATCTGCTTGGTCAGTGCCAGCGCGTGGCGGCCCAGCTTGCGGTTGGCAGCGGACAGCTCAGCCTGCTTCAGCTCAAGCAGCCGTTCAGCGGCGAGCCGCGCCCGCCTTTCTTCCGCCAGTTTGTCAGCAAGGCTCATCCCTGCGAACTCCGCAATCCATCACCGCAAAAAGGCGCGCAGCAATTTCTGCGCGCAGGGCAGCCGCGCTGCTCTCTCTTTTTGTTACGCTGAGGAATCTTGCTATGACGTTAAGCCCGTGCCAGCCTGACCCCAGTATTGGAGGGTGCCATGCCGCGTCTGTTTGCTTCTGCTTTTCTATATTTTATTGCTTTTGTTACGTTTCTGCCGGCTGCTCAGGCGCAGCAGGCGGTTCCTGAGTTTGGTTACCGCTCATACGCGGATACCGATTTTTTCGGCTCTGACCTGCAACCGCTGTTTGATACAGACACCGAGTCTTGCGCCCGCGCCTGCACGGCACAAGCGGACTGTGCGGGTTTTGTCTTCAATCAGCGGGCGAACGCCTGTTTTCCAAAGTCCGCGATGGGGCAGTCCAGCCCCTATGCCGGCGCTCTGTCCGCGGTGAAACAGCCTGCCGCGCCCGGGCTGGCAGCGGCGGCTGCGCCCCGCGCTGCGCGGCTGGGTTTTCTGCCGGAACAGGAACTGCAGCGCGCGGTCGGCCTTTCCCGCACCCTGGGTCTGAACTATCCGCTGGACACCAATGACGCTGGTGAAGCCCGCGCCGCCGCCCGCAGCCTGCGGCGGGACGGCGCGCCCCTCGCTGCCCTGCGCTGGATGGCCCAGGCCGTTGTGCTGGAAGATGAGGCCGCGGATTGGACAGAATTTTCAGGATTTCTGCTGGGCGCCGCCAAGGACAGCAACAGCCGCAGCCAGCAGCGCCGCCACCGAACGCAGGCGTTTTCCGCGGCGCTGAACGGCTACCTGCGCGCCACGGAGCCCGAGGCGCAAGCCCGGGCGCTGCGCCAGGCAGCAGAGGCGGTGGAGACGCTGGGCCGCGGGCGGGACATGCTGCCGCTCCTGCATCTGGCAGAGGAGATCATTCCGCTCAAGGCCAATGCCGAACTGCTGAACTATGCGATCCGCAAATACGGCTTCCGCGTCACCTCCAGCACGGTGGAAAGCGACAGCGCCGCGCCGCGCATCTGCGCCGAGTTTTCGGAGGATCTGGAACAGGCCGGCACTGACTATGAAAACTATGTCCGCATGGGCGACGGCAGCCTGGCCGTTACCGCTCAGGGCCGCCAGCTTTGTGTGGACGGCGTGGAGCACGGCAAACGCTACCGCATCACCCTGCGCCGCGGCCTGCCTGCCGCCAGCGGCGAGCAGCTGTTGAAAGACGTGGAGCTGACCCACTATGTCCGCGACCGCTCCCCGCAGGTCCGTTTCCCGGGCCGGGCGTATGTGCTGCCCGCGGGCGGTCAGGCCGCGCTGCCGGTGGAGACGGTGAATGTCACAGACCTGGACCTGCGCCTGCGCCGGGTCAGCAGCCGCAACGTGCTGCGCACCCTGCAGGAGGGCTATTTCGCCAAGCCGCTCTCCCAGTGGGAGGATGAGCATTTCGCCGAAAATATTGCCGAGGAAATCTGGACCGGCAGCGCCGAGGTGGACACCGCCATCAATCAGGTGATGACCAGCCGCCTGCCGCTGGACGATGCGCTGACCGGGCAAAAAAAGCCGGGGCTGTACGCGCTGACTGCACGGGTGCCGGGGGCTGACCCCTATGACGATGCCGGCGCCACCCAGTGGTTCGTACTGACCGGCCTCGGCCTCAGCACCATGTCCGGCAGCGATGGCCTGCACGTTCAGGTGCAGGGGCTGCGTGATGCCAAACCGCAGGCGGGGGCCGAGGTCAGCCTGATTTCCGCGGCCAACGAGGTTCTGGCGACCGCCAGCAGCGACGCCAGCGGCTATGTGCATTTCACCCCCGGCCTCACCCGCGGTTCCGGCGGTGCAGCACCGGCGCTGATCACCGCACGGGCAGGGGAGGGCGACTTCACCTTCCTGCCCCTCAATGATGCCGCCTTTGACCTGTCGGACCGCGGCGTTTCGGGCCGTCCCGCACCGGGACCAGTGGATGTGTTCCTGGCCACCACCCGCGGCGCATTCCGCGCGGGCGAAACCGTGCATGTCACAGCACTGGCCCGGGACAGCAAAGCGCAAGCCATCGACGGCCTGCCGCTGACTGCAATCCTTTTGCGCCCCGACGGCGTGGAATACACCCGCCAGACCTCCGCCGCGGGTCATCAGGGCGGACATGTCTTTGCGCTCGCCACCGGCCCCGCCGCCCCGCGCGGCACCTGGCGGATCGAGATCAAGAGCGACCTCAAGGCCCCCGCGCTCGCCAGCCGCCAGATCCTGGTCGAGGATTTCCTGCCCGAACGCATCGACTTCACTCAGCAGGTCACCAATGCGGACAGTCTCCAGCCTGGCGCCGCTGCGCAGATCAATCTGCAAGCCGACTACTTGTTCGGTGCTCCGGGCGCTGGCCTTAAGGTGGAGGGCAGCCTCCGCCTCACCGCCGCAAACACACTGGAGCAATGGCCCGGTTTCCGCTTCGGCCGCTATGATGAACCTTTCTCGGCACAGACCGAGTATTTCGGCGGCCAGGAAACCGGCGCAGACGGCAGCGCTGTCATTGCTGCCAGCCTTCCCGCCGCCACACCGGCTGAGGGCAAGCCGCTGCTCGCCACTCTCACCACCCGCGTGGCTGACGGATCTGCCCGCCCGGTGGAGCGCTCCATGGAATTGCCGGTCCGCCCGTCCGGTCCGGTCCTTGGCATCAAACCCATGTTTGACGAGGTCGCGGCAGAAGGCTCAGAAGCCGGCTTCGAGCTCATCGCCCTGGCTCCGGACCTGACCCCGATGCCGATGCGTGTGAAATGGACCCTGAACCGGGTCGAGACCCGCTATCAATGGTATCAGCTCTACGGCAACTGGAACTGGGAGCCGATCACCCGCCGCACCCGCGTCGCCACCGGTGAGGCGCAGCTGGGCAGCGACCCGCTGCCGCTCTCCCAGCCCGTCGACTGGGGCCGCTATGAATTGGTGGTGGAACGCCTTGATGGCGCCTATGCCTCCGCCGCTTTTGACTTCTACGCCGGCTGGTATGCGCCCGAAGGCAGCACCGAGACACCCGCCCGGCTGGACCTGTCGCTGGACAGTGAAACTTATACCCCCGGCGACACCGCCCGCCTGCGCATCGTGCCGCAAGCTGCGGGCACGGCGCTGGTTTCGGTGGTCTCCAACCACCTGATCCACCGCATGGCGGTGGAGGTCCCGGCCGGCGAAACCGTGATCCCGCTGGAGGTGACGCAGGACTGGGGCAGCGGCGCCTATGTGACCGCAACCGTGATCCAGCCGGTAGCAGGCGACCGTGGCCGCACTCCTCTGCGCGCCTTGGGCCTCGCCCACGCCAGCGTCACCCAGCCCGGCCAGCAGCTGCAAGTCGCTATTGACGTCCCCGAAGTGGCCCGCCCGCGCGGCACCCAAATGGCGAAACTCCGCGTGGATGGCGCGGCGGAGGGCGAGGAAATCTGGCTGACAGTTGCCGCCGTCGACCTCGGCATCCTCAACCTCACCGGCTTCACCAGCCCCGATCCCAGCGCGCACTACTACGGCCAGCACCGCCTGGGGATGGAGCTGCGCGACGTCTATGGCCGCCTGATCGACCCCGGCAACGGCGCCATGGGCCGCATCCGTTCCGGCGGTGATGCCGACAGCGGCATGAAGATGCAATCGCCGCCGCCCACGCAGGACCTTGTGGCGCTGTTCTCCGGTCCGCTGCAGGTGGACGCCAATGGCGAGGCCGAATTCCCCCTGACGCTCCCCGCCTTCAACGGCACTGTGCGGCTGATGGCGGTTGCCTGGTCGGGCAAGGCGGTGGGACAAGCTGAAGCAGACATGCTGGTGCGCGACCCGGTTGTGGTCACCGCCTCCCTGCCGCGCTTCCTGGCGCCGGGTGATGAAAGCGGCGCAAGGATTGAAATTGTCCATGCCGACGGCCCCGCGGGTGACATGAAACTGACCGCCACCACCGCAGGCGGCCTGACGCTTGGCAGCCTGCCCGCCTCCGTCACCCTGGCAGAGCAGGGCAAGGCAGTGCTGGAGCTGCCGGTCACGGCAGAATCCGTCGGTGACCATGAACTGGCACTCACCCTCACCACCCCGGACGGACAGGACCTGCGGCAGACCCTCCGGATGCCGGTCCGCGCCAATGATCCGGTAACGTCTGAGACCCGCCGCTTCACCCTCGCAGGCGGCGACACTTTCCTGTTCAGCAAGGACGTCTTTGCAGGCCTGCGCCCCGGCACTGCCCGTGCCAACATCTCCTCCGGCCCGCTCGCCAAGTTCGACGTGCCGGGCCTCTTGGCGGAACTGGACCAGTACCCCTACGGCTGCACCGAGCAGGTCACGTCCAAGGCGCTGCCGCTCCTTTACCTCAGTTCTGTCGCCCAAGCCGCAGGGCTGGGTGACGGCCCGGCGGTGGATAAACGCATCAACGCCGCCATCCGCCAGGTGCTGACCCGCCAGGCCCCCTCCGGCGCCTTCGGCCTCTGGCGGGCTGACAGCGGCGAGTTCTGGCTCGATGCCTACGCCAGCGACTTCCTCAGCCGCGCCCGCGCCCAAGGCTACGCGGTGCCGCAGCAGGCCTTTGCCCAGGCAATGGACAACCTGCGCAACCGCATCAACTACGCCCCTGACTTCGACAGCGGCGGCGAGGAGATCGCCTATGCCCTCCTGGTGCTGGCCCGCGAAGGCGCGGCCCAGATGGGCGACCTGCGCTACTATGCGGACGTGAAGGGCGACGCCTTTGCCACCCCCCTTGCCGCCGCCCAGCTGGGCGCGGCCCTTGCGGCCTATGGCGATCAGCGCCGCGCCGACCGGATGTTTGCCCGCGCCGCGCAGATGATTGGTGCCGAGGCGCAAGATGAGGCCCGCCTCTGGCGCGCCGATTTCGGCACCCGCCTGCGTGACACGGCTGGCGTTCTGGCGCTGGCGGCAGAGGCCGGATCGGAGGCGGTGGACCGCGCCAGCCTCTCGGCGCGGCTCGCGAACGCATCCGGCCATCTCTCCACCCAGGAGTCTGCCTGGACACTGATGGCAGCCCATGCGCTCACACAAAATCCCGAGGACTCCGGCCTGCTGGTGAACGGCCAACCGGTGCAGGGGCCATTCGTGCAGGCCGCAGACGGTCAGGACATGCCGGAAATGGCGCTCACCGCCGCCAATGGCCGCACCGCGGAAATCACCCTCACCACGCTCGGCGTGCCAGAGGTCCCGCCCGCCGCGGGCGGCTTCGGCTACACGATCGAGCGCAGCTATTACTCGCTGGAGGGCCAGCCTCTGGATGCGCAGTCTGTCAGCGCAGGCGCGCGCTTCGTGGCAGTCCTGCAGGTGAAGCCGCATGAAAAGACCGGCGCGCGGCTGATGATCAACGACCCGCTGCCTGCGGGGTTCGAGATCGACAACCCCAACTTGCTGCGCTCCGGCGACCTGCGCGACCTTGACTGGCTGAACCCGGCAGAGGCTGAACACGCCGAATTCCGCAGCGACCGCTTCCTGGCGGCGTTGAATGTGCGCGACGCTTCGGCGGTGACGCTGGCCTATGTGGTCCGCGCGGTGACACCGGGCGTGTTCCACCACCCGGCCGCTTCGGTCGAGGACATGTACCGCCCCGCCTACCGCGCCCGCACGGCGGCAGGGCGTGTGGAAGTCAGGTGAGACGCCTGTTCAACAGACCTAAGGGCATTGCCCGTCCGCGGGGGGGCGAGTATCGCCCGCCCAGGGGGGCGGACGGGCGATACCCGGCCTATCGGCCAGGCAAGTGGCAAAAATGGAGCGCCTTGGTCCTAGCAGTCCTGATTGTGGGGACGTTCGCCGCGTGGCGCACTCTCGACACTTGGATAGAAAGCACGAGCCTCCCCCTCACCCTAACTGAGGTCTCCACCGAAGTCCTCGACCGCAACGGCAAGCTCCTGCGCGCCTACCCCGTGGACGACGGCCTTTGGCGCCTCGCCGTGCAGCCTGCGGATGTCGACCCGCGCTACCTCGACATGCTCCTGCGCTACGAGGACAAGCGCTTCCGCGCCCATGCCGGCGTCGACCCCACCGCCCTGATCCGTGCCGCAGGGCAGGCGCTGTGGAACGGCCGCGCCGTCTCCGGCGGCTCCACCCTCACCATGCAGGTCGCGCGCCTCCTGGAGGACGGCACCACCGGGCGCTGGTCCGGCAAGCTGCGCCAGATGCGGGTGGCGCTGGCGCTGGAGCGCCGCCTCAGCAAGGACGAAATACTCACCCTGTACCTGACCCACGCTCCCTATGGCGGCGCGGCAGAGGGTATCCGCGCCGCAACCTACAGCTGGTTCGGCAAGGAACCAAACCGCCTGACGCTCGCAGAAGCCGCGCTGCTGGTCGCCCTGCCGCAAAGCCCGGAGCGCCGCCGCCCCGACCGTTTCCCTAAGGCCGCCAGCAAAGCCCGCGACCGGGTGCTGGCGCGGATGCAGCGCCAGGGCCTCCTGAGCGAAGAACAGGCCGAGGCCGCCCGCCGCACCCCGTTGCCGCACCACATGGCCGCCTTCCCGCGCCTTGCCCCGCATCTGGCGGACCGGGTAGCGTTACGCCACCCCGGCCAGCGCCAGCTGCGCCTGACCCTCGACGGCGCGGTGCAGGCCCGGATGGAGACCCTGCTGGCAGAGGCCGCCCGAAATACTGGCCCGCACCTCTCCGCCGCCCTCATTGCCGCTGACCACCAGACCGGCGAAGTGCTGGTGATGGCCGGCTCACCCGGCTACTCCGACGCCACACGCCGCGGCTTTGTCGACATGACCCAGGCCATCCGCTCCCCCGGTTCCACCCTGAAACCGCTGATCTACGGCCTCGCCTTCGACCAGGGGCTGGCGCATCCCGAAACCCTGATCCACGACGGCCCGGTCAATTTCGCAGGCTACGCGCCGCAGAACTTCGACGGCGAATTCCGCGGCGACATAACCGTGCGCGAGGCGCTGCAACTGTCCCTCAACATCCCCGTGGTGAAACTGACGCAGGAGCTTGGCCCGGCCCGAGTGATGGCGTCCTTGCGCGCTAGCGGAGCCAATCCGGAACTGCCCGGCGGCGCACCGGGGCTGGCGTTGTCGCTGGGCGGACTTGGCATCAGCCTGCAGGATATGGTGCAGCTTTACGCCGGGCTGGCGGCAGGCGGGCAGGGGCCAAAACTGCGCCTGATGCAGGGCGAGGCACGCCAGCCCGCAGGCCGCCTCACCTCGCCCGAGGCCGCCTGGCAGGTCGCGGACATCCTGCGCGGGCTGCCGGTGCCCGCGGGCGGGCGCGCAGGCAGCATTGCCTACAAGACCGGCACGTCTTACGGCCACCGCGATGCCTGGGCGATCGGCTGGGACGGCCGCCACGTGATCGGCGTCTGGATGGGCCGCGCCGACGGCACGCCGGTGCCGGGCATCTTCGGCGGTGATCTGGCCGCGCCGGTGCTGTTTGAGGCCTTCGGGCGCCTGAAACCCGCACTTGACCCTCTGCCGCCGCCACCGCCCGCCACTCTGATCGTCAGCTCCGCAGACCTGCCGCCGCCTTTGCAGCGCTTCCGACCGCGCGACGCGGCATTCTCTGAAACTTCTGACGCGCCGGAACTGATCTTCCCGCCCGACGGCGCCCGGCTGATGCTGGAGGGCGCGGACCTGACCCTCAAACTCCGCGGCGGCACCGCGCCGTTCATGGTCATGGCAAACGGGCTGCCGGTGCTCACAGGCCAGCGCCGCCGCGAGTTCTCCCTGCCCAGCCCCGGTCCCGGCTTTTCCTCGCTGGTGATTGTCGATGGCGCCGGCCGCTCCGGCCGGGTTAACCTGCGGATAGATTGATCCCTTTTCCCGGAGGCCCTGTCATGCTGAGACCCTTTCTTGCCGCCTGCACCATTGCCTTCACAGCTCCAGCGGCCATGGCCGCCTGTGCCACAGACGGTGAAATCACCGCCTTCGTGGACAGCTATCTGGCCAAGGCCCCGGCGCAGGCGCTGTCCCCCGGTGGCAGTATGCAGGACGCGCTCTGCTCTCAGGCTAAACTGGCTCTGGCCATGGAACCAATTATGGGGCCAGTTGTCGGCTACAAGGCCGGCCTCACCAGCAAACCTGCGCAGGACCGCTTCGGCGCCACAGAGCCGGTGCGGGGCCTGCTGTTCCAGAACATGATGCTTGAGGACGGTGCCACCCTTGACGCCCCCTGGGGTGCCATCCCGATGGTGGAGGCGGACCTCGTGCTGGTGGTTGCGGATGAAGCGATCAACGGTGCCATAACGCCTACGGAAGCCCTCGCCCACATCTCCGCCGTCCGCCCGTTTATTGAACTGCCCGACCTGACGCTTGCCAAGGATCAGCCCTTCACCCCGGAAACCATCACCGCAATGGGGGTTGGCACCCGTCTCGGTGTCCTCGGTGCGCCGGTGCCGGTTGAAGACCCGGCAGAGATGGCCCGGATGCTGGAGGAAATGTCCGTCACAATGCGCGACGCGGCGGGCGGCGTGCTGGTGCAGGCACCGGGCCGGGCAGTTCTGGGCAATCCGGTCAATGCGGTGCTGTGGCTGCGCTCCAAGGGGGTGGAGTTCAAGCCGGGCGACCTGATCTCGGTGGGGTCCTTCGGCCCGCTGTTCCCGCCGCGCGCAGGCAAGGGCGGGGTCAGTGTGACTTACGAAGGTCTGCCGGGCGATCCGGTGGTTGAAGTGTTCTTCAAGCAATAATCCGCTGCCGCCGGGAGGAGGTGCTTCGCTTCGGGCTGTGCCCGAAGCGATCCGCGCCGCGCTTTTGGCGCGGCGCTTGGCCCAACCAGAACGGATTCCGCAAGGAAGCCAGGAGTGGGCGGGAGCGTCCCGGCTGCGGGAACTGCCTACCGCCGCCCCTCGCGCAGCCAGCCTGCGAGGATGAAGAAGGACACCAGCAGAAGCGCCAGCCAGCCGGGCAGCAGCGGGCCTTGGCTGACTGAAAGCGTCTCATAAGCCTCCCGCGGGGTCAGGCCGATCCAGCCGCGCCCCGATGCGGGCCGCCCGGCGCGCACGCTGCGCAAGGCGGGCATCCCGTCCTCCAGCCGTAAGACGCCGCCGCGCAGGGGCTCCAGCACCGGTGCCAGCACAGACCCGGTGGCAATGGTTTCCTCGAACTCCTTGGGCGCCGCAGGCCCAAGTCCGACCACGGTGGTCTCATCGCCCTCTTCCAGCCGGTACAGCCCCGGTTCCGGCCCTTCATAGCGGGTTTCCCATTGCCCCGGTGCGCTCGGACGCAGGTCCAGATCCACCGTCGAACCATCCGGCGCAGTCACCGTCACCGGCCCGACCCGGCCTGCCAGCGTGCGGCGCAGGATGCGCATCCGCTGGCCAGTCACCTCGGCCCAGAGCGCCTCTTCCTCCAGCTCCGGCTCCTTCATCATCCAATGCGCAAGACGGCGCAGCAGCTCCAGCTGCGGCCCGCCGCCCTCGTATCCCCGGCTCCACAGCCAGGCATGGTCCGACGCCAGCAAGGCAACCCGGCCCTCACCCACCCGGTTCAGCACCAGCAAAGGCCGTTCGCCTGCGCCGCTCATCAGCACATGGCCCTCGGGTGTGCGAAGTTCGATCTGACGCAGCCAGCGGCCCCAGTCCGCGGCCCCCTCCAGCCCCGAAGTGACGGGGTGCTGCTTGCCCAAATCTGTGACTTCCGGACGGTAGGCCTCCTCCAGCACCCGCGCCGAGGGTTCGGCGGGCAGGATCAGCGACAGGGGTGAGCGGTAGATGCTGTCGGCGCTGGCGAAATCCGGTCCCGCTGCCACCAGCACCGCGCCGCCGCCCATCGCGTAATTGGCCACATTGTCCAGATAGACCGCCGGCAGGATGCCGCGCCGCTTGTAGCGATCAAAGATGATCAGGTCGAAGTCCTCGATCTTTTCCAGGAACAGCTCGCGGGTGGGAAAGGCGATCAGCGACAGCTCCTCCACCGGCACCCCGTCCTGCTTTTCCGGCGGCCGCAAGATGGTGAAATGCACAAGGTCCACCGCGCTGTCGGACTTCAAGAGGTTGCGCCAGGTGCGCCCGCCCGCGTGCGGCTCGCCCGACACCAGCAAGACCCGCAGCCGGTCGCGCACCCCGTTGATCTGCACCAGCGCCTGGTTGTTGCGCGCGGTCAGCTCACCCGGCTCTTCCGGCACGGAGAACTGAATCACGTTGCGGCCGCCATGCTTCAACACCAGCGGCAGTTCGAAATCAACGCCCACGGGCAGGGCAAACCGCTGCGGCGGCCCGCCCGCGACCGAGACGTCTATGTCGGCAAAGCCGCCCTGCACCGGCACCGCGCCCTGATCCTCGATCCTCAGCGTCAGTTTCACCGGTTCGCCGATGATGGCAAAGCCGGGGGCGTTTTTCACGATAAGGCGCCGGTCCCAGTCGTCTTCGCGTCCGGTCAGCAGCAAATGCATCGGTGCGGGCAGGTTCACCGGCTGATCCGCGTCATGCGCCTGGCCGTCAGACAGGGCTATGATCCCCGCCACCCGCGCCCGCGGCTCATCCGCCAGCGCCTGGGCGATGGCCGCCATCAGCCGCGTGCCTTCGTCGCCCTCGCCATCCGGCACGGTGACCCAGCGCACATCGGTGCCGGGCCGGTCCGCCAGCGCCGCCTTCAGCTGGCTGCGCGCCCGCGTGATCTGTTCCGGGCGGTCCCGCAGCTGCTGGCTGGCGGTCTGGTCTTCCGCCACGATCACGATGTCGCTCAGCGGCGCGCGGTCCTCGCTCTGATGCACCGGCCCGGACAAAGCAGCCAGCAGCACCAGCGCCGCCAGCGCCCGCAAGGCCCAGCCGGACAGTCCCTTCCACAGCCCCAGCAGCAAAGCGGCCAGAGTGACAGCCCCCGCGGCCCAGATCACCGGCCAGGGCACCAGCGGGTCGAACAGGATCGTCTGTGTCATCGCGCGCTCCTACTGACCCAGCCGGTCCAAAAGGGCCGGCACATGCACTTGGTCGGATTTGTAATTGCCGGTCAGCACATGCATCACAAGGTTGACACCAAACCGGAACGCCAGTTCGCGCTGCCGCTCGCCCGCATAGCCGCGCCCGACCGGCAGCAAGGGCCGCCCGTTCTCATCAACTGCCCAGGCCGCGGCCCAGTCGTTGCCGCCGATCACCACCGGCGTCACCCCGTCGTTGAGGTTGCGGAAGGGAATGCCCTCGGCCTGTTCCGCATCCGGCGGCGCCGCTTCGACCCAGACCGGGCCGCGCCCGTGGCGGCCGGGAAAGGCCTGCAGCAGATAGAAGGCACGGGTCAGCACATGGTCCTCCGGCACCACCTCCAGCGGCGGAATGTCCAGCGGCAGCGCAATCTGCTGCAGCCGCCGCGCCGCGGGGCTGGTCGCGCCCGAGGCCGTCAGATCCGCGTCGCGGGTATCAAACAGGATCATGCCGCCCGACCGCAGATAGGTGTTGAGCTTGGCATAGGCCTCAGACGAGGGCAGCGGCTGATCGCGGGTGACGGGCCAGTAAAGCAGCGGATAGAACGCCAGTTCATCCTGCTCCAGGTCGACAGCCGCCGGCGCGGCAGGCTCGACCGAGGTGCGGAAGAACAGCGTGTCCGTCAGCCCGCGCAGGCCCGCCGCCGCGACCCGGTCCACCTGCGCGTTGCCGGTCAGCACGTGGGCCAGCACCAGCTCCGAGGCAATGGCCGCCGCCCGCAGATCGTCTTCGGATTGTGCTTGCGAGGGGGCGGGCAGGGCGGTGTCCTGCGCCCGCACCTCCTGCGCGGGTACCAGCGCCGCCAGACCCAGCGCCGCCGCCAGTGCGGCAGTGCGGGCGCGGCCCAGCAGGCCGGAGACCGCCAGCGTTCCCAGCACATCCAGCGCCAATAGCCCCAGCGCCAGCGTCAGCAGCGCGCCGCCCAGCGGCAGCTCCTGCGGCGCGCCATAACCGCTGACCGCAACCGAGGCCGGCCAGCGCGCGGCCGTCAGCTCTTCACCCGGGCGCAGCACATTGCGCGCCAGCATCCGCCGCCCGCCGTCATAGACACCGGGCCGCAGCTCCGGCCCCGCGGGCGCCGCCACCAGATCCGGGCCTGCCACGCCGGGCAGCGTCTCCGCCGCCTCCAGGCGGCCAAAGCCGTCCAGCACCTCGACCGGTGTCCAGGTGGTGCCTTCCAGATCCTCCGCCTTGGGCTGCGCAGCGGAGGAGGACACCGCCAGCCGCTCCAGCATCGACACGAACAGGCCCGACAGCGGCAGGCTGCTCCACTCCGCATTGGCGGTCACGTGGAACAAAATCACCTGGCCCTGTCCCAGCGTCTTGCGTGTCACCAGCGGCGTCCCGTCCGCCAGCTCTGCGATCACCCGCGCGGCCAGCTCCGGGTCCGGCTGCGCCACCACCTGAGAGCTGATCGAAACTTCCTGCGGCACCTCAAGCCCGTAGAACGGCGAGGCCTCACCAAAGGGGGCCAGCGTCTTCGGCTCGCCCCAGCTCATGGCGCCGCCGATGCTGCGGCCGCCAATGCGCAGGCGCACCGGCATCAAGGGTTCTTCACTGCTGCGCGCCGTATCGCTGGCCGCCAGCCGCGGCCCGGCAAAGCGCAGCAGGAGGCCGCCGTTTTCCACCCATTCAATGACGGCCTCTTCCTGCGCGGGCGCCAGCCGCGCCACATCGGCCAGCACGATCACATCCGGATTGGCCGGCAGCAGATCCCGCAGCGCGCCTTCCAGCAGCTCGGCTGAGGGCGCCAGCGCCTGGCGCAGGTAATGCAGCGGCGACAGCAGCGCCAATCCCTCGTCGGCGCTTTGCGAGGAGACCAGCGCCACCTCCCGCCGCCGCAGGCTGTCATCGGTCAGCGCCACCGCGCCCGCCGATTTCACGCCGCTGATTTCAAACCGCGACAGCCGCGCGCGCAACTCCGCAGGCAGCGACAGTTCGGCAGTGGTCTCCCGCGCCCCATCGGCAAACCGCAGCGGCAGCGACGCCAGGCTGCGCTCGGTGCCGCCCGGGTCCTTGCCTTGCGCCACCACGGACACCTCCTGCGCAGGCCCGCCGCGGCTGCGCTGCACTGTCAGCTCAATCGCGCTGCCGGTATAGCTCGCGGGCATCAGGCCCAAGACGGGCAGCGGCTGTTCAAACACTTCAATCTCTCCGCGCTGCCCCAGCGCCTCGATCAGCCCGTCGCGGCCCGGATAGTCCAGCCCGTCGCTGAACCACACGGTGTCAAACCCGCCCTCGGCGGCGCCAATCGCCTCCAGCGCCTGCTCCAGCTGCTCCGGCCCCGGCTGCCAAGGCAGCGGCGCCAGTCCGGCCAATTGCCGCTGCCAGTCGCTGGCGGCGCGGAACTGCACCGCTTCCGGCGCGCTGAGGCGCAGCACCGCCACCGGGCGTTCGGCCCGCCCGGCCTCGTCCAATTGCACCGCGGCCTGGGCGCTGGTCTGTTTCCAGCCCGCCGCGCCGCCCCAGCTGGCGTCCATCACAATCAGCAGCGGCCCGCTGCCGCCCGCATCCTCGATCGCGGGGTTCAGCACGGGCCCCGCCAGGCCGATGATCGCCGCCGCCATCGCCAGCAGGCGCAGCAGCAGCAGCCACCAGGGCGTGCGGTCCGACAGGCTCTCGTCATCCTTCAACCCCAACAGCAGCGTCACCGCCGGGAACGGCTGGCGTTTCGGCGCAGGCGGGATCGCCCGCAGCAGCAGCCAAAGCACCGGCAGCGCCAGCAAGCCCAGCAAAAGCCAGGGCGCGGTAAAGCCGATGCCTGCAATCATGGTCATGGCGCGGTCCGCTCCAGTGCATGGTAAAGCCACATCAGCGCCGCCTGCGCCGGGTCGCCCGTGTGATGCTGGCCGAACCGCCAGCCGGCCTCGCGGCAAAGCCGCTCCAGCGCGTCCCGCCGTTCCGCCAGCCGGTCCAGGTAGCGCTCCTGCAGGGCAGAGGCCTTCAGTGTTTCATGTGTGACACCGCCCGCAATGCTCTGAAACAGCGTGCGGCCGGAGAAGGGAAAGGCCTCCTCCGCCTGGTCCAGCACCTGCAGCAGCACGCCCCGCACCCCGCGCGCGGCGGCCTTGGACAGGGCCTGTTCCACCGGCTCATACGGCCCCAGGAAATCCGAGATGAACAAAGCCCGCGCATGCGGGATCAGCGCCCGGTGGCCGGGCGGGGCGTAATCCTCCGCATCGTCATCCGACAGCGCTTCCGCCAGACGCAGGATCTGCACATTGCCGCGCCGGGGCGGCAGCGTGCCGCCGGTGAGGCCCACCCGCTCGCCGCCCTGCACCATTAGCACCGCAGCCGCCAGCCCCAGCAGCCGCGCGCGGTCCGCTTTCTGCGGCAGCTTGGGCGCCGAGGCAAAGCGCATAGAGGCGCCGGTATCCACCCACAGATGCACCGTCTGGGCAATCTGCCACTCCCGCTCGCGCACATATTGCACGTCGCCCATGGCAGAGCGCCGGTGGTCGATCATCCGGCGGCTGTCGCCGGCCTGCGCCGGGCGGTACTGCCAGAAATCATCGCCGGTGCCCGCCCGGCGGCGGCCATGCTCGCCCATCAGGACAGAGCCCGCCAGATGCCGCGCCTGCACCAGCAGGGGCGGCAGGGCGCTGGCCTCTGCCTCCGCCCGGTGCCGCAATCCGGTTGCGGTCTGAGAGGCCGCAGGCCTGGTCACGCGGCGGCCCCGGTCCGGGCCAGTTCGCTCGCAGTTTCCTCAATGAGCGCGGCCAGACTCTCACCCCGTGCGCGCGCGGCAAAATTCAGCTGCATCCGGTGGCTCAGCACCGGTTTCGCCATGTCCAGCACATCCTCTGCGTTGGGTGCCAGCCGCCCCTGCAGCAGCGCCCGCGCCCTGACTGCCAGCATCAAAGCCTGCGCCGCCCGCGGACCTGGCCCCCAGGCCACGGTCTGCGCCACATGGTCCGAGACACCCGGCTCATCCGGGCGGAAGGCGCGCACCAGATCCAGGATCATCTCGACGACCGACTCGCCCACCGGCATCCGCCGCAGCAGGGTCTGCGCCGCGATCAGCTCAGCGGCGGTAAACACCTGATAGGCTTCGTCTTCCTCAACACCGGTGGTGGCCAGCAGGATATCCCGCTCGGTCGCCCGGTCGGGATAATTCACGTCGATCTGCAGCAGGAACCGGTCCAGCTGCGCTTCCGGCAGCGGATAGGTGCCCTCTTGTTCAATCGGGTTCTGGGTTGCCAGCACATGGAACGGCGCGCCAAGGCTGCGGTCCTCGCCCGCCACCGTCACCACCCGCTCCTGCATCGCCTGCAGCAGCGCCGATTGGGTCCGGGGGCTGGCCCGGTTGATTTCATCCGCCATCAGGAGCTGGCAGAACACCGGCCCCGGCACGAACCGGAACGACCGGTGGCCGTCCTCTGCCGTGTCCAGCACTTCCGAGCCCAGAATATCCGCAGGCATCAGGTCGGGGGTGAACTGGATCCGGTTGCCCGCCAGCCCCATCACCGTGCTGAGGGTCTCCACCAGCCGGGTCTTGCCGAGGCCCGGCAGGCCGATCAGCAGCCCGTGGCCGCCGCACAGCAAAACCGAGAGCGTGAGGTCCACCACCCGCTCCTGTCCGATAAAGCGCTTGGTGATCGATTCGCGCGCCTTTTGCAGCTTGGCTTCCAGCGCTTCGATATCCCCCAGCAGATCGTCCGTTTCAGGCATGACATTCCTCGTTTCCCGGATATATGCTGTTACTCTATCGTGCTGACAGGAAATGGCAAAAGCAATGAGCGGACAAAAACCCGTGACCCCCGATGCCGAAGGCATCGCCGCGGCGGCAAAAGCGGCCGGAAAGGGCAAGGGTTTGCCGCCCGTCCACCTGTGGAACCCGCCTTTCTGCGGCGATCTGGACATCCGCATCGCCCGTGACGGCGCGTGGTACTACCTCGGCACGCCGTTCACCCGGTTTGAGCTGGTCAAGCTGTTTGCCTCCATCCTCAAGCTGGAGGACGGCAAGTATTACCTTGTGACCCCGGTGGAAAAGGTCGGCATCACCGTCGAGGACGCGCCTTTCGTGGCGGTGGATTTCGATGTGGCGGGGCAGGGGCGCGATCAGGTCATCACCTTTACCACCAGCATCGGCGATACCGCCGCAGCCGGGCCTGACCACATGATCCGGGCGGAGCGCGATGCGGAGAGCGGTGAGCCATCCCCCTATGTCATGATCCGCGCTGGCCTTGAGGCTCTGATCGACCGCAAGAGCTTTTACCGGCTGGCGGATCTGGGCGAGCACCACGAGGACTGGTTCGGCGTCTGGTCCGGCGGCACGTTCTTCCCGCTGATTCCCTCCGCTGAGCTGGAAGCAGAATAATTGCAGGACACTCTGTAAGATTTTCGCCTGGCCGAAGGCCGGGCAGCACCCGTACCGCCCCCCCGTCAAACCGGAGGTTTGCCTCCGGTAAAACGGGCGGGCGCTTCGCTTCCCGCCAATCCGCCAACAACCCGGACGCGGGCGGTAATCAGCCAAAAACCAGCCCTCCTTCGGTTAACGAAAGTTTAATAGGAAAATTCTGCACTTTTGACGCCTTGGCTGCCCGGCGGAGCGGCGCTAGACCAACAGTCAACAAGGAGAATCCTATGCCCCGCTTCGCGGCCAATATCTCGCTGCTGTTTGCCGAGCTGCCCTATCTCGACCGGTTCCAGGCCGCGGCGGCTGCCGGTTTTGACGCGGTGGAGATCCTCTATCCTTATGAAATCGCTGCCAAGGAAACCCAGCGCGCGCTGATGGCCAACGGGCTGCGGCTCCTGCTGATCAACGCGCCGCCCCCCAATTACACCGGCGGCATGCCCGGCTATGCGGCGGTGCCCGAAGGCACCGACCGCTTCCAGCGCGACATCCGCCGGGTGCTGCGCTACGCAGAGGCGCTGAAGGCGGGCAAGATCCACGTGATGGCCGGCTATGCCAAGGGCAATACGGCACAGCAGACCTTTATCGAAAACCTGCAATGGGCCGCCGACCGCGCGCCGGAACAGATGTTCACCATTGAACCGCTGAACAGCGGCGACCAGCCAGGCTATTTCCTCGACGACTACAACCTCGCGGTGGAGGTTCTGGACGCGGTGGACCGGCCCAATGTCGGCCTGCAGTACGACGCCTACCACGCGCAGATGATCCACGGCGACGCGCTCAAAGTGTGGGAAACCTTCGGCCCCCGCGCTGTGCATGTGCAGATCGGCGCCGCCCCTGGCCGCTGCGAGCCGGGCACCGGGCCGGTGGATTTTCAAGAGCTGTTCGAAGCCATAGACGAAAGCGGCTATGACGGCTGGGTCAGCGCAGAATACACCCCCTCAACCCGGCGCACCGAGAACAGCCTGGGCTGGATGCGCTGACCGTCGTCCCGGTCCGTCTGCGCAGATATCTGTGCAGCGGCGCAGATTGTTCCGCAGTCAAGGCACCGCATATCTGAAGCAGCACCCCATTCCCCGCTGCCAAGGAGACCGCCATGATCCCCGCCCGCTTTGCCCCGCTTCTGTCCGGTTTCCTGATGTCGCTGATGATGTCCTCGATCGTGTCGGGCATCTCCACGCTGCGGGTTGCCGGCGCGGATGAGGGCTTTGCCGCCGCCTGGCTGACCGCCTGGGCCTACAGCTGGCCGGTGGCCTTCCCGGTTGTGCTGGCGGTGGCGCCGCTGGTGCGCCGGATCGTGGCTATCGCCATCCGCCCTCCGGATGCGGCATGATGCCCGCGGCAGGCCGGAATACACATTCGTGAATTGAAATGTGTTTTCCGGTACGGCATAAGCTGCCGCAACAGTAAAAGGACCCCGCCAATGCTCCCCGCCCGTTTTGCGCCCGTGTTGTTCAGCTTGATCCTGTCGGGGATGATGTCCTTCATCGTCACTGGCGTCGCCACCTGGAAGGCGCTGGGCTTCGGCACGGGTTTCGGCGGCGCCTGGATGCAGGCCTGGAGCCTGAGCTGGCCGATTGCCTTTGCCGTTGCCTTCACCGCCGCGCCCCTGGTGCGCAGGCTGGTGGCGAAACTGGTCAAGCAGCCCGCCGGAGGCTGAGGCCGGGCGGTAAAAGGGCAGGGGATACTCCCGCCCGCCGCAAGCAGCATCAAAGATGCAGCAGCAGCCGTTGGGCGTGGCGCCGCTGGCGCGGCGTAAGGGGTTTGCTGAGAAGCCCCTTAAGGGCAGGTCTGCCCTTAAGGGGCGTTGCCGATTGTTTTCAGGGCGGGCCGCGTCAAGGGCAAGCCGCGCTGACCGCGCGGAGGCTGCGCCTCCCTTGACCCGGTGAGGCGAGGTTCCGTCAGTTCAGGCAGAGGAACAGGTCGTAATTCGTCCTCGCGGCGGAATCCTTGCGGGAAGAGGCATGTTCCGCCTGTTTCCCGTGTTCCTTCTGACAGATCCGGTCGGCCTCCCGTGTGGCCGCCTTCAGCGCCCAATGCCGCGGGTGGTGCTGCCGGGTGGCGATGGTCACGCTGTCGCCGTTGTATTCTGTAGCCGCGGGCCTGATGTGATGCGCGCAGCCGCCAACGGCGGCCAGCACGCTGGCAATAAACAGTTTTTTCAATGGCCTGTCCTGAAATAGCTGGTCTCAATCCCGGGGCGTCAGCCGCGTCCGGCAGCCCCGGGCACAGGCATCCCAGCCCAAGAGCGGTGTGTCAATGCGCCTCGGCCCAGTTCGAACCGCGGCCTGCGTCCACCACCAGTTTCACGTCCAGATGCACCGCCGGATCGGCGGCGTTCTCCATCACCTCGCGGGCCGTCGCGATGGTCTCTTCGACCGCCGCCTCCGGCACCTCGAACAGCAGTTCGTCATGCACCTGCAACAGCATCCGCGCAGGCAGATGGGCAATCGCCTCCGGCATCCGGATCATCGCCCGGCGGATCACATCTGCCGCGGTGCCCTGGATCGGCGCGTTGATCGCCGCGCGCTTGGCAAAGCCCGCCTTCGGCCCCTTGGCGTTGATCTCCGCGGTATGGATCTTGCGCCCGAACAGGGTCTGGACGTAGCCATGCTCCTTGGCGAATTCGACGGTGCTGTCCATGTACTTGCGGATGCCCGGGAAGCGCTCGAAGTAGCGGTCGATGAACCCCTGCGCGTCCTTGCGCGGAATGCGCAGGTTGCGCGCCAGGCCAAAGCCGGAAATGCCATAGATCACACCGAAGTTGATCGCCTTGGCCTGGCGGCGGATCTCCGGCGTCATCTCCTCCAGCGGCACCTCGAACATCTCGGACGCGGTCATCGCGTGAATGTCGACACCTTCGGCAAAGGCCTGTTTCAGCGCATCAATCCCGGCCATGTGGGCGAGGATCCGCAGTTCGATCTGGCTGTAGTCGAGCGACAGCAGAACATTGCCTTCTTCCGCCACAAACGCCTCGCGGATGCGGCGGCCTTCCTCGGTGCGCACGGGGATGTTCTGCAGGTTCGGATCGGTGGAGGCCATGCGCCCGGTGCTGGCCCCGGTCTGGGCATAAGATGTATGCACCCGGCCGGTGTCCGGGTTGATATGGTCCTGCAAAGCGTCCGTATAGGTCGACTTCAGCTTGGACAGCTGCCGCCAGTCCAGCACCCGCGCGGGCAGGTCGTGCTCGGTCGCCAGATCCTCCAGGATGTCCGCACCGGTGGCATAGGCGCCTGTTTTGCCCTTCTTGCCGCCTGGCAGCGCCATCTTGTCGAACAGGATCTCGCCCAGCTGCTTGGGCGAGCCGACGTTGAAGGTCTCCCCCGCCAGCTCATGGATCTCCGCCTCCAAGCCCGCCATTTTCTGGGCGAAGGCGTTGGACATGCGCGAGAGCGTATCGCGGTCCACCTTGATGCCGTTGCGCTCCATATCCGCCAGCACCGGCACCAGCGGCCGCTCCAGCGTTTCATAAACCGTCGTGACCCGTTCCTGATGCAGTTGCGGCTTGAACAGCTGCCACAGGCGCAGGGTGATGTCGGCGTCCTCGGCCGCATAGGGTACCGCGTCATCAATTGGCACCCGGTCAAAGGTGATCGCGGACTTGCCGGTGCCCAACAGCGGCTTGATCGGGATCGGCGTGTGGTCCAGATAGCGTTCGGACAGCGCATCCATGCCATGCCCGTGCATCCCTGCATGCAGCGCGTAGGACATCAGCATGGTGTCGTCGATGGGCGCCACGTCCACGCCGTAGCGGTGCAGGATCTTGGCGTCGTATTTCATGTTCTGGCCGATTTTCATGATCGCTGGATCTTCCAGAACCGGTTTCAGCATGGCGATCGCTTCCTCCAGCGGCATCTGTCCCTCGGACAGGCCCTCGCCGCCGAACAGATCATCGCCCCCGGCCTTATGCGTGAGCGGAATATAGCAGGCCTCGCCCGCCTCCACGCACAGCGAGATGCCGACCAGATCGACGACCATTTCATCGAGGCCGGTGGTCTCGGTATCCACCGCCACCCAGCCGCGCTCGCGGATGCGGTCGACCCAGACCTGCAGCGCCGCCGCATCGCGGACGCATTCGTATTTCTCCTTGTCAAAGGGCACCGCCTCCGGCGCTGCCGCTGTGGAAGCCGCTGCGGCGGGGGCTTCCGGAATGGCCGGCGCCTCCATGCCCAGCTGATCGGCCATGCGTTTCGACAGTGTGCGGAATTCCATCTCGCTCAGGAAAGTCAGCAGGGTCTCCGCATCCGGCTCCTTCACCTCCAGATCGTCCAGGGTGAAGTCCAGCTCCATATTGCAGTCGAGCTGCACCAGCTTCTTCGACAGTTCGATCTGATCCCGCTTCTCAATCAGCGTTTGGCGGCGCTTGGGTTGTTTGATCTCCTCGGCCCGGTCCAGCAGTTCCTCGAGAGAGCCGAATTCGTTGATCAGCAAAGCGGCGGTCTTGATCCCGATCCCCGGCGCCCCTGGCACGTTGTCAACCGAGTCGCCCGCCAGCGCCTGCACATCCACCACCCGGTCCGGGCCGACGCCGAATTTCTCCACCACGCCGTCGCTGTCGATGCGCTTGTTCTTCATCGCGTCCAGCATCTCGACGCCGCCGCCAACCAGCTGCATCAGGTCCTTGTCCGAGGAGATGATGGTCACCCGCCCGCCGGCATCGCGCGCCTGATGCGCCAGCGTTGCGATGATGTCATCGGCCTCGAAGCCCTCGATCTCCTTGCAGGCGATGTTGAAGGCGCGGGTGGCGTCGCGGGTCAGCGGGAACTGCGGCACCAGGTCCTCCGGCGCGGGCGGGCGGTTGGCCTTGTACAAATCGTACATCTCGTTGCGGAAGGATTTGCCGGAATAGTCGAAAATCACCGCCACATGGGTCGGCGCATCCGGGCCCTTGTTGTCCTCGACCTGCTTAAACAGCATGTTGCAGAAACCCGCCACGGCGCCGATCGGCAGCCCGTCAGATTTTCGCGTCAGCGGCGGCAGCGCGTGATAGGCGCGGAAGATGAAGGCCGAGCCGTCGATCAGGTGGAGGTGACAACCTTTGCCGAACTGGGTATTGCTCATGGTTATTCACTCCCGTTGATTTGGCGCCCGCATGTTTCGAAAATCCTTATCCTTCATCCCCCGCCGCACTTCAATTGCCGTTCTGCCGGCCGCGCTGGCGGTTCTTGTCTCCTGCGCCGCTCCGGTCAGCCAAGACGGCACGATTGACGCCATTTTCCCCAAGAACTGCACGCACTCGCCGGGCGATCCCAATAACTGCACGCCGGTGGCCGCCTGCCTGGAAGGGGGCGATCTTTTCACTGGGCGCGCAATCGGTTGGCTTGACGGGACCTTCAGCGGCAGGACCGTGGCCGGGGCAGAATGCTCAGGGCAATGGAAGATACAAAGCACGGTCGGCAATTATGGGAACGCACAGATCACCTGTGATGATGGCCGTTCCGGTACGGCAAAGTTCTCCTATGCAAACCTGGCCGCTTACACCGTCTGGGGGACGGGTGAATTGAGCGATGGCGGCGAATTCAAGGTCTGGGCAGGAAAGGGGCTGAAAGGGCTTCTGAAACGGAAATACGGGACCGCAAATGCCATCTGCGCAGAGTTCCGTGAATAACGTGGAGCATTGACTGGGTGTGATGGCTCAAAACACCCCCATCATCAGCCCCGCGCCCATCGCCAGCCCCAGCTCGCGGCAGGCCTCCAGCTGATCCTCCGGGATCACCTTCTCCGCCAGAATGGCCTCCGGCGTTTGCGCATGGGTGCAGATAATCAGCGGCTTCTGCACCTCTTTCAGGCGCCAGCCGGTGGCAATCCGCGCGCATTGCCGCGCCGCGTTCTCGCCGTCCGATCCGGCGCAGACCATCTGCGCATAAGGCCGCCCCTCGATCTGTCCCAGCACCGGGTAATAGCAGCGGTCGAAAAACTCTTTCATCTGGCCGGACAGCGCCGCCAGGTTCTCCGGCGCGCAGAAGATATAGCCGTCCGCCGCCAGCAAATCCTCCGGCCCGGCGTCTTCGGCGCGTTTCAGAATGGTGTCCGTCTCTCCTCGCGCGGCGTCAAACGCAGCCTCCGCCATCCGGCGGCTGCCGCCGGTGCGGCTGTGATAGACGATCAGAAGCTGTGCCATATCCGCTGCCCGCGCTTGGTTCCCGCACCGGACACTACTGGACGCAGGCAATTTTCCTCAAAGAAATTCGGCCGGAAAATTCGAATTTCCCGGTCTCAGTGCTGGATGTGCCCGCTTTGGGTAACTCGGCCGTCTTCCGCATAACAAACAAACAGCGAGGCCGGGTCCATTTTGAAACCGCTGCACCAGCCGAGATTGTAGCGGTCGCAACTATTGCCGTGAATTGTGGTCCGCCCGTCAGCTTCTCCCAGGAGACCGGTTGCTTCTGAACGCTCCGTTCTGCCTGTGTACAAGTGATTGCGCAGCAGGTCGCCGACCATCGGGCCGCGAGGACAGGAAAGTGCCAGGTCCACGCAACGCCATTCAGGGCCATCGCCACATTCCCCGGCTGACGCCCACTTCTCAGGATCGAAGTCTTGGCCCCGGAACGGCAGTTCGTGGAGGTAAAAAGTCAGCGCCGGCGGATAGCTCAAAGCAAATCCGGCGGTCACTTCTGCCGCAATGGCAACGAGGGGTATTGCTGCAAGCGCAAGGAGGCCGCGCTTGATCCAGCGTCCGCTCACTCCGCCGCCTTGGCCGCGTCCTCATAGATGAACTTGCAGTCGCAATAGGGGCATTCGACCCAGCCCTGCTCCTCCGGGATTTGCAGATAGACCCGCGGATGCCCCAGCGCGCCTTCGCTGCCGTCGCAGGCCACCTTGCGGCTGTTCACGATCCTGGTTTCCGGCGCTTCGGTGCTCATGGCTGGCAGTCCTTTCACTTTTCGGCTAGGCGCTTTTATGAGCCAAGGAAAAACCGGGGGCAAGTGCGGCGATGAGTGCTGACGCAATCCAGATCAAAGCTTTGCGCAAAATCTACAAGGGCCATAAGGGCCAGCCGGAGAAACACGCGCTCAAGGGCGTCGACCTGACGGTGCCGCGCGGCTCTGTCTTCGGCCTGCTGGGGCCGAACGGCGCGGGCAAATCGACGATGATCAACATCCTCGCAGGCCTCGTGCGCAAGACCTCCGGCTCGGTGTCGATCTGGGGGTTCGACCAGGACGCAAACCCGCGCCAGAGCCGCGCCGCCATCGGGGTGATGCCGCAGGAGCTGAATCTCGACCCGTTCTTCACCCCGCGCGGCGCACTGGAAGTGCAGGCGGGGCTTTACGGCGTGCCCAAGCACGAGCGCCACAGCGACGAAATCCTGCGGATGATCGGGCTTGAGGACAAGGCAGAGGCCTATGCACGCACCCTCTCCGGCGGCATGCGGCGGCGGCTTCTGCTGGGCAAGGCGCTGGTGCATCACCCGTCTGTGCTGGTGCTGGATGAGCCGACGGCGGGCGTCGACATCGAGCTGCGCCAGATGCTGTGGGAAAACATCCGCAAACTGAACGCGCAAGGCATGACCATCATCCTCACCACCCACTATCTGGAGGAGGCTGAGGAGATGTGCGACGAGATCGCCATCATCAACCAGGGCGAGGTGGTGGCGCGCGACAGCAAGTCCAGCCTGCTGGGCCGGCTTGATGCCAAGACCATGGTGGTGCAGCCCGCGGTGCCGGCGGCAGTGCTGCCGCAAGGCGACGGCATCGAGGCCGAGCTGCGCGAAGACGGCGCCGTTTGCCTGCGCTACCGCAGCCGCGCAACCAGCGCCGAAGACGTGCTGGCCGCGGTCCATGCGGCGGGTATTTCGATCCGCGACGTCAAGACAGAGGAAGCCGATCTGGAGGACGTCTTCCTGTCGCTGACCAAGGCCGCGGGATAATAGTCAAAACCATCTGTCTCATCCAGCCGGCAAGCGCGATTACGCCAGCCCGGGCAGCGGCCATTCCGGATGCGAGCGGCGTATGAGCCGGGCACTTCTGCCGCTTTCCGCAAATGTGCAGAACCCCGCTTTCAGATAGTTTGCAGCAAAACCGGCAGGTTCTGGGCTGCCTGCAAGTGAGGGAGTTTTTGAGCATTCCGTGCCGCTGGGCAGGTCTGTTACGGACCAAAATGCAGGTCTAGGCTCTGCGCGGCACAGGTGCTCAAACCTGGGTCCGGCACATATCCAGAAAAGCTGAGACCAGATCCGTCTGCCGCGACGCTCTTGCCAGCGCAATGGAAACCTCGAAACGGCCGATCTCCTGCGCGAGCGGGCGCGTGACCACAGCATCGCCTTCAATCGTCTGGTTCCGGCCAGGCGGGAAGCCAACAAGCGTATAACCCAACCCCTTTCCCACATAAGCTTGAACCATTTCGCGGGATTGCGAGGTCAGCGGCACCTCCGGGTCAAGACCGGCAGCCCGAAGCAAGTCAAGATAGCTGGGGCCGGGACCAGCCCGCGACACGGAAATGTAGGGAAGGCCGGACAGCTCCTCAAGCTGCACGCTGTCTGCCTTTACCAAAGGGTGCGACGCAGGCAGCAAAACCAAGGGCGGCAACGCCTTCAGGGTTTCGACATCGAAGCGCGTGTCATCTAAGCCCTGATTGAAAACAACAAGCGCATCGGTCTCCCCCGCATCTAGTGCTGCAACCAGGCTTGGAAAATCATCTTCCACGACTTCGATACGGACGCGGGGGTAGCTGTCGCGGAACGTCAGAACCGCAGGCAGCACAATCCGCTGGGCAATGGCATAATGTGTCCCGATCCGGATCGTGCCGGCTTCCCCCTTGGCCAGGTCGGCGGCATGACGGTCCAGGGCCTTCGCCCGCGTCAGCAGAGCTTCCGAATCTGTAAGGAACTCCGCCCCCGCACGGGTCAGCCGCATACCCCGCGCGGGAAAACGGTCAAACAAGGTCAGGCCAGTGACCGCTTCGAGTTTGTCCAGCGCCGATGAGACCGCCGCAGCGGAGACGTTCAGGTTTCGTGCCGCAGGCGCGATACCACCGCAACGGGCAGTTTCCGACAGAAAGGCAAGTTGCCGCAGTGAAAATCGAACCATCAGAAAAATCATCCTTTGCGCCAGATTTATTCAGTTTTTTCGATCTTGGGCAATCTCCTATCCTTCCCGTCAGAGAACAGGGAGACAACCGATGGACATCAGACCTTTGACAGGCGGCCTGGGGGCGGAAATTTTCGGAGCCGATATAAGAGACGCTGCGCAGTTCGCGGAAATCCACGCAGCCTTCGCTCAATATTCCGTCATTGTGCTCAGAGGGCAAAACATTGCCCCGGAAGACCACCTGGATTTTGCACGACGCTTCGGTCCGATCAACGTGAACCGCTTTTTCAAACCCGTCGACGGGCATCCAGAAATCGCAACCGTCCTTAAGGAAAAGGACCAGAAAGAAGCGGTCGGCGAAGGCTGGCACACCGATCATTCCTACGACCAGATCCCGGCGATGGGATCGGTACTGCATGCTATCGAGATGCCGCCATACGGCGGTGACACGCTGTTCGTGTCGATGGGCGCGGCCTATGAGGCGCTGTCAGCCCCCATGCGCCGGTTTCTGGATGGGCTGACGGCTGTGCATTCGTCCCGTCACGTCTTTGGTGCGGCCGCGTCGGACAGCGAAGCGGCCAAAAGCGGGCGGTTGGGCAATGCCGAAGCGGCGACGCAGGATGCGCGCCATCCTGCCGTCATCACGCATCCGCTCAGCGGGCGCCGCGGATTGTTCGTAAACCCTGTTTTCACCACGCATATCGAGGGTTTGACGGCCGATGAATCTGCGGCCCTCCTCAACATGCTGTATGAGCACTGCAAACAGCCCGAATTTCAGGCCCGTGTCCGCTGGCAGGCAGGCGATATCACCATGTGGGACAATCGCGCCACCTGGCACAAGGCGATCAACGACTATCAAGGCTTCCGGCGTCTCATGCACTGGGTCACTGTGGATGGTGTAGCTTTGTCGGGTTAGAAGCCCCCCAGCGCTATCACCCCCGGTCAATCCGCGCCTGATAGCAGTTGTTGCGCGCCGAGCGGATGTGGATGTAGTCCACCCGCTCGTCCCCGAAAATCGCTTCGGCCTGTGCCATCATTTCCGCCTGCGGAATGACAATGCCGGTGCCGTAAACGATCCGGTGATCGGCGCTGTAGCCCTTGATCAGATAGTCCGGCGCACGCTCCAGAACCTCCGGCACGTCCTCCCCCTCATGCCGCGCGCAGCGGTCCGCACACAGGAAGATGGGCCCGGTCTCGGCATAGGGCTGCGCTTCGGGGAAGGGGCGGTGGGCCAGAATCAGCATCTCCTTTCCTTCAGGGATGTATTGCAGGCAGTGGCGGCAGGGGTTGGGGCCGCCTTCTGCCACCGCGCGCTCCGGCACTTGGCCGTGGGCGTCGGGGCCGCCCTCCTGCAGGGCGCGGACGATGTCTGTGGGCAGGGCGGTGATCTTGGTCATGGGGTTTCTCCTTTTCTGTCAGCACCATGGCGCATCTGCCCCGCCGCAATCGACCCGGATCTTGCGCATCCCGCATTGGAACAGGGGGTGCTCTCCCGCCCGCCGTGCAGGCATTGAAAATGCCCTGCGGCGGTTGGGCGTGGCGCCGCGCTGGCGCGCGGCGCGGCACCGCAATCCAGCAGGACTCCACATGAGAACAAAACGGGAATATTGTACAGGGCATGTTTGCCGAATTCGCCTGCCTTTCGAACTTCACCTTCCTCACCGGCGCCTCCCATCCGGAGGAGTATGCGGCGCGCGCGCTGGAACTGGGGCTTGGCGCCTTTGCCATCGCGGATGAGAACTCGGTGGCGGGCATCGTGCGCGCCCATGCACAGTGCCGCGACATTGCCCGCCGGGTGCAGGAGCGGCAGGCCTGGGACCGGCAGAACACTCCCATCGGCCCGCCGCGCCCCAAAGGTATTCCGCAACCCGCATCCTTCCCGGTCTATGAATCCGTGCGGCTGATCCCGGCCGCAAAGCTCATGTTCACCGACGCGCCGGAGGTGATCGCGCTGCCGGTGACCCGCGTGGGCTGGGGCAGCCTGACCCGGCTTTTGTCCACCGGGCGGCTCAGGGCGGAAAAGGGCAGCTGCACCCTGCATCTCTCTGACCTGCTGGAATTCGCGGACGGCCTCCACCTGCTTTTGCTGCCGCAGGCGCAGCATCTGCCCGGCGGCGCGGATGGATGGGCGCCGCATATGGATGCGCTGACGCGCCGCTTTGCCGGACGGATGCATCTGCTGATGGCGCCCGCCTATGACGGCGGCGACCGGGCGCGCTTTGCCCGGCTGGCAGAGCTGGCTGCCCGTCTGAACCTGCCCCCCTTGGCCAGCGCCGCGCCCAAAATGCACCACGGCAGCCGCCGCCGCCTGGGTGATGTGCTGACTGCCATCCGCCTGCGCTGCAAGGTCGAAACCCTGGGCCGCGCCGCCATGGCCAACGCGGAGCAGCGCCTGCGCTCGGAGGGGGAAATGCGCCGCCTGTTCCGCGGCTATGAGACGGCGGTGGACAACGCGGGTCATCTGGCGGAGCAGCTGACGTTCTCCTTGGATGAGCTGCGCTATGACTACCCGGACGAGGGCCGCGAACAGGAAACCCCGCCGCAGCGGCTGCGAAGGCTGGCGGAGGAAGGCCTCAGCTGGCGCTACCCCGGCGGCGCGCCGGACAAGGTGCGCCAGCTTCTGGAGCATGAGCTGGCCCTGATCGCCAAGCTGAAATACGACCCCTATTTCCTCACCGTGCGCGACATCGTTGCCTTTGCCCGCTCCCGCGGCATCCTCTGCCAGGGCCGCGGCTCGGCGGCAAACTCGGTGGTCTGCTACTGCCTGGGCGTCACTTCTGTCAGCCCGGAACTGGGCACCATGGTGTTCGAGCGTTTCGTCTCCGAAGCCCGCGACGAGCCGCCCGATATCGATGTCGATTTCGAGCATGAGCGGCGCGAGGAGGTGATCCAGTGGATCTATGAACGCTACGGCCGCCACCGCGCGGGCCTCTGCGCCACGGTGATCCACTACCGCGGCAAACGCGCCATCCGCGAGGTCGGCCGCGCCATGGGCCTGACCGAGGACACCATCTCCGCCATGTCCTCGCAGCTCTGGGGCTTCTTCAGCGCCAAGGGCGTGGAGGCCGAGCGGATGCGCGAGATCGGCCTGGATCCGGACAGCCGCCGCCTGCAGCTGACCCTGCAGCTGGTGGAGCAGATCATCGGCTTCCCCCGCCACCTCAGCCAGCATGTGGGCGGTTTTATCATCACCCAGGGACGCTTGGATGAGCTGGTCCCCATTGAAAATGCCACCATGGAGGGCCGCACGGTCATCTGCTGGGACAAGGACGACATCGACACGCTGGGCATCCTCAAGGTCGATGTGCTGTCGCTGGGGATGCTCACCTGCATCCGCAAGGCGTTCGATCTGATGCGCCAGCACCACCAGCTGGACTACAGCCTCGCCACCCTGCCGCCGGAGGACCCGGCAGTCTACAACATGCTGTGCCGCGCCGACAGCATCGGCGTCTTTCAGGTCGAGAGCCGGGCGCAGATGAATTTCCTGCCCCGGATGCGGCCGCGCAATTTCTATGACCTGGTGATCGAGGTCGCCATCGTCCGCCCCGGGCCGATACAGGGCGACATGGTGCACCCCTATATCCGCCGCAGGAACGGTGAGGAGCCGGTGCATTTCCCCTCGGATGCGCTGGGCGAGGTGCTGGGCAAGACCCTGGGCGTGCCGCTGTTTCAGGAGCAGGCGATGCAGATCGCCATCGTGGGCGCCGGTTTCACCCCGGAACAGGCCGACCGGCTGCGGCGCTCGCTGGCGACCTTCAAGAAGCACGGCAATGTCAGCGAGTTCCGCTCCCTGTTTCTGCGCGGCATGGCAAAGAACGGCTATGATCAGGAATTCTCCGAACGCTGCTTTTCCCAGATCGAGGGCTTCGGCTCCTACGGCTTCCCCGAAAGTCATGCCGCCAGTTTTGCGCTGCTGGTCTATGCTTCTGCCTGGATCAAATGCCACCATCCGGGGATCTTTGCCTGCGCGCTCTTGAATGCGCAGCCGATGGGCTTCTACGCGCCCGCCCAGATCGTGCGGGATGCCCGCGAACACGGCGTCGATGTGCGCCCGGTCTGCATCAACAACTCCTACTGGGACAACGTGATGGAGCCCGACGGCCACGGCGGCCTGGCGCTGCGGCTGGGGTTCCGGCAGATCAAGGGCCTGCGCGACGAGGATGCCGCCTGGCTGACCGCCGCCCGCGGCAACGGCTACCACGAGGTGGAGGACGTCTGGCGCAAGGCCGGCATTGCGCCGCCGGTGATCGAGCGGCTGGCCGAAGCGGACGCCTTTGCTGCCCTTGGCCTCAACCGGCGCGAGGCCCTGTGGGCCGCCAAGGCGATTACTGCCCGAAAACCCCTGCCGCTGTTTGCCCGCGAACTGGAGGGTGAGGGGATTTACGAGCCGGAGGCCGACCTGCCGCAGATGGGCCTGGGCGAGGAAGTGGTGGAGGATTACGTCGCCATGCGGCTGAGCTTGCGGGCGCATCCGGTGGCGCTGATCCGGCATCTGCTGACGCCGCAGGACACGGGCGGCGGTGCGGAGGGCGGACCCGGGAGTTGAGTATTTGAGGCAAGATGAAAGGAGCAGGGAGGGGCAATGCTGCCGCTAAGCGCCGTGATAACGCCAACTGTGGCAGGAAAGCCGGTTCACCCCGGCGCGGCAAGGCGCTAGAAGGCTTGCGAACATTGCCCAACCTTGCCCTGCCCCGGAGCTGATCCATGACCGCACCCAAACCCGTTGTCCTGTGCATTCTCGATGGCTGGGGCAGCGGCGAGCCCGGCAAGGCCAACGCGCCTTATCTGGCGCAGACACCAACTTTTGATGCGATCATGGCCAAGGGGCCGAGCGCCAGGCTGATCACCCATGGGCCGGATGTGGGCCTGCCGACCGGGCAGATGGGCAATTCCGAGGTGGGGCATACCAACATCGGCGCGGGCCGGGTGGTGGCGATGGACCTGGGCCAGATCGATCTGGCGATCGAGGACGGCAGTTTCTTTGAAAACGAGGCGCTGCAGGCGTTTATCGCGCAGCTGAAGGAAAGCGGCGGCGCGGCGCATCTGATGGGGCTGGTCTCCGACGGCGGCGTGCATGGGCATATCAACCACATCCTGGCGGCGGTGGAGGCCATTCATGAGGCCGGCGTGCCGGTCTGGCTGCATGCGATCACCGACGGCCGCGACGTGGCGCCGAAATCGGCCTTCCGCCATTTCCGCCGGCTGGAGGAAAAACTGCCCGAAGGTGTGCGCATCGCCACCGTCACCGGGCGCTATTTCGCGATGGACCGGGACAACCGCTGGGGCCGCGTCAGCGAGGCCTATGACGCGATGATCCACGCCAAGGGGCGGCCCGGCCAGACGGCGCACAGCGCGGTGGACCACGCCTATAACCAGTCGGAGACGGATGAGTTCATCGGCGCCACCGTGCTGCAGGGCTATGACGGCGTGAAGGACGGCGACGGGTTCTTCTGCCTGAACTTCCGCGCCGACCGCGCGCGGGAGATCCTGCGCGCCATCGGTGAGCCGGGTTTTGAAGAATTCGACACCGGCGTGCGCCCGAAACTGGCGGCGCTGATGGGCATGGTGGAATACTCCGATGCCCACAATGATTACATGACCACCGCCTATCCCAAGGCGGCGATTGTCAACACGCTGGGCGCCTGGGTCGCCAAGCACGGCAAGACCCAGTTCCGCCTGGCCGAGACCGAAAAATACCCGCATGTGACCTTCTTCCTCAACGGCGGCAAGGAAGAGCCGGAGGAAGGCGAGGACCGCTACATGCCGAAGTCGCCCAATGTGGCGACTTATGATCTGCAGCCGGAAATGTCGGCGCCGGAGGTGACGGAGAAATTCGTCGAGGCGATCGAGGCGGGCTATGACCTCATTGTGACCAACTATGCCAACCCCGACATGGTCGGCCACACCGGCGATCTGAAGGCGGCGATGCGCGCCTGCGAAGCGGTGGATCAGGGGCTGGCCAAGGTGGTCGCGGCGCTGGAGAAGGCCGGCGGTGCGATGATCGTCACCGCCGACCACGGCAATTGCGAGGTGATGGTGGACCCGGAAACCGGCGGCGTCCATACCGCCCATACGCTCAATCTGGTGCCGGTGGCGCTGGTCGGCGGGCCGGAGGGCGCGCGCTTGCGCGATGGCCGCCTGGCCGATCTGGCACCGACTGTCCTGGAACTGATGGGGCTGGAGAAACCGGCTGAGATGACCGGGGAGAGCCTGCTGTCATGATCCGGCGCGCGGGCCTTGTGCTGCTGGCCCTGCTGGCCGCGCCGCTGCAGGCGGCGGCGGACCCGGCGGATGCTGCGCGGGACGCGGCGGAGCAGCTGGAAGCGGCCTCTGTCCAGCTGCAGGATGCCGACAGTTCCCGCGACCGGGTGAAGGCGCTGACCTCCACCGTGCAGGCCTATGAGGCGGGGCTGGCGGCGATGCGCGACGGTTTGCGCCGGGTGGCGCGGCGCGAGGGGCAGCTGAGCGCGCAGTTGGCGGCGCGGCAGGAGGAGGTCTCGGGCCTTCTGGGCATCATCCAGACCATTGAAACCTCGCCGCCGCCGGTGCTGATGGTGCATCCCTCCGGACCGCTGGGCGCGGCACGGTCTGCGATGATGCTGGCAGAGGTGACGCCGGCGCTGCAGGCGCGGGCGCAGATGCTGAAGGCGGATCTGGACGAGGTGCAATCCTTGCGCCTGCTGCAGCAGAATGCGGCCAGGACGCTGGAGGAGGGGCTGGCCGGCGTGCAGAGCGCGCGGGTGCAGCTGTCCACCGCGATTGCCGACCGCACCACCCTGCCGAAACGGTTCACCGAGGACCCGGTGCGCACCGCGATCCTGATCTCCTCGACCGAGACGCTGTCGGGTTTTGCCGACGGGCTGGCCGAGATTGCCGGCGGAGAAATCTCTGCCAGCGAGGCCGACATCAGCGGTTTGCGCGGCACGCTGCCGTTGCCGGTGGAGGGGCTGGTGCTGCGCGGTTACGGCGAACGCGATGCCGCGGGCATTGCCCGGCCCGGCTGGCTGATTGCCGCCCGCCCGCGGGCGCTGGTCACATCGCCCACCGCGGCCACCATCCGCTATCGCGGGCCGCTGCTGGACCTGGGCAACGTGGTGATTCTGGAACCGCAGCCGGAGACGCTGTTTGTGCTGTCGGGCCTGGCCGAGGTGTTCGGCGAGGCGGGGCAGGTGATCCCCGAGGGCACACCGGTCGGATTGATGAGCGGAGAAAACCCGAAACCGGACGCAATTCTGTCAACAAGCGGTGAAGGGGGTGGAACTGACCGGACAGAAACGCTCTATATAGAAGTGAGAATGGACAACAGCCCGGTGGACCCCGAAACGTGGTTCCGCACTGGAAAAGGTGGATGAAGGCTTGATGAAAAAATTTGCGATGGCCGCCGTCGGCGGCACGCTGGCAGGGATCGTGGCGACAACCTATGTGGCAGGCCCCTTGCTGGCGCAGGAAGGCGTGCGGGAGGCAAACGTCTATGAGCAGCTGGACCTGTTCGGCGACATCTTCGAGCGTATCCGTGCGCAATATGTCGAGGAGGTTGACGAGAAGGAGCTGATCGAGGCGGCGATCAGCGGCATGCTGGCCTCGCTGGACCCGCATTCCAGCTATCTGTCGCCGGATGACGCCGCCAGCATGCGGGTGCAGACCCGCGGCGAGTTCGGCGGCCTGGGTATCGAAGTCACCCAGGAAGAGGGCTTTGTCAAAGTTGTCTCCCCCATCGACGGCACCCCGGCGGATGAGGCCGGGATGGAAGCCGGCGATTTCATCACCCATGTGGACGGCGAAAGCGTTCTGGGCCTGTCTCTGGACGACGCGGTGGAGCTGATGCGCGGGCCGGTCGGATCGGAAATCGTGATCACCGTGGTGCGCGAGGGCGAGGCGGAGCCGTTTGATGTCTCGATCATCCGCGACACCATCAAGCTGACCGCAGTGCGCGGCCGCACCGAGGGCGACACCGTGGTGATGCGGATCACCACCTTCAACGACCAGACCACGCCGAACCTCGAGGAAAACCTCAAGAAGCAGATCGAGGAAGCCGGCGGCATGGACAACGTCAACGGCATCGTGCTGGACCTGCGCAACAACCCGGGCGGGCTGCTGACCCAGGCGATCAAGGTGGCCGACAGCTTCCTGGAGTCCGGTGAGATCGTCTCCACCCGTGGCCGCGACCCGGAAGACGGCGAGCGCTTCAACGCGACCCCGGGCGACCTGGCAGAGGGCAAGCCGATCGTGGTGCTGATCAACGGCGGTTCGGCCTCGGCGTCGGAAATCGTTGCGGGCGCGCTGCAGGATCACCGCCGCGCCATTGTGATCGGTACCAAATCCTTCGGCAAGGGCTCGGTCCAGACCGTGATGCCGCTGAAGGGCGAAGGCGCGATGCGCCTGACCACCGCGCGCTATTACACACCGTCGGGCCGCTCGATCCAGGCGCTGGGCGTCTCCCCCGACATCGTGGTGGCGCAGCCGCGCCGGACCGCGGCGGCTGAGGAAGAGGATGACTCGCCCGCCCGCCGCTCCCGCTCGGAAGCCGACCTGCGCGGCAGCCTGAACAACGACAGCCTGTCCGAGGACGAAATCCGCCAGATCGAGGAAGAGCGCGAGAAGGCCGAGAAAGCCGCGGAGCTGCGCGAGCAGGACTACCAGCTGGCCTATGCCATCGACATCCTGAAGGGTATGGTGGCGCTGGGGCCGAAGTAAGGCCCGCGCAAACACGCATCAGGAAGGGGCCGTCCGGTTGGGCGGCCTTTTTCATTTTTGCTGTGCCGCCGGGTTGGGCGGGGTTTGAGTGCTGTGCCGTTTAAGCGCTGTGTCCCGGTTAAGGGGGCGGCGCCGCCGGATGGAGGTGGACAGACCCCGCCGGGGGCCTGCTCGGACAGGATATCCTGGACGACCCCCTTTTTATCAGGGCCGGTCTCCGGGGTGTTACGCAGGCAGCTCCACAGATGCCTGCGCCTTGTATCATGGCCCGTGCGCTGAGCCATGGCGGGGGATCGATCAGGGGGCAGTCTGGCAGAGGGAAATGAGGATCGCGTGAAGGCACCGTACGGTGGGTACGCAACACCCTGGCGGAAGTGTTCCCTGTGCAGGCGGCAAACCTGTTGACTGCAGAGCCTGCGCCGAACCAACGTACAGTCAGATTTAGAGCAATGTATTTCGCGGGAGCAGGCTGCAGGCCGTTCCTGTCCAAAGGGACGGAGACATTCATGGACAGAATTCTGCTGATGATCGTATGCGCCTTTGCCGGCGCCGCGGGGGTGTATTTCTACCTGCAAAGCAAGCAGCCGGACGTGGTCGTTACGACGCCGGTCATTTCCGAGCCGCGGCTGATCAATGCGCTGGAAACCACCGAAGCCTATTCGGCAAATGCCCTGGTTCTGGTCAAGGAACGCAGGCTGCTGGGTCGGGAAAACAACGCGGTCTATGTCTCTCAGTGGCAGCAGAAGGTGGTCATCGGCGTCGATTTCACCGGATTTGACTGGAAAACCCTCAGCGGTATCGGGGAAGAGCTGAAACAGGGCGGCAACACTGTCAGCGGGACCATTCCGGAACTGAAGGTGCTGCATGAATACGTTGTCAAAGGCAGCGAGAAGAATGAAGTCGCCAGCCGGATCGTGAATTTCGACGAGGAAACGGTCCTGGGCGGCGCAGCCAATGCGCGCAGGGGAGCTGCCGACACCTGCAGCCGGGACATGATCCTGTACCGGGATGAGGTGGTGAAGCACGCGATGGAAACCGTTGTGCGAAACCTGTCTGCCGCCATGCCGGTTGATGACAACGGTGCGCCCCTGGTGGCGTTTGACCTGCATTTTGCCAACGAGGCGGACCTGCTGGCAGGGATCGCGGACCGCAAAGCCGGCAACCAGGGACCGCAGTCCTGCAGCGGTGTTGAGTATGTCAACTGACACCGGGCTTAGGGGGGGCTCGTTAGCCCTGCGTCTGTTGGGCCTTCGTGAAAAAATGCCCGGTTTCCGGCCTGTCTGGCTTCCGCATCTTCCGCCGGGACGCGATATCCGGCTTGCAAGCTGAAAAAGCCTTGGTAGGGTCGCGCGAAATTTGCATTCAGGATTGTTCCAATGGATCTCTTAGCCCCGCTCATCGCCTATTCCGTCGCTCTGTCCATCGCGGCTGTCATTCCCGGTCCGGGGGTTGCGGGTCTGGTCGGGCAGTCGCTTGGCAATGGCCTGCAGGTGTCGCTGTACTTTCTGGCGGGCATTGCGCTGGGCGATGTGGTCTATCTGACCATCGCAATTGCGGGCCTGGCCGCGATCGCGCAGCTGTTCTCCGGCGCGCTGCTGGCGATCAAGGTGCTGGGCGGTCTGTATCTGGTTTACCTGGCCAGCAAGTTCTGGCGCAACGAGGCCGGGCTGACCCATGTGCGCAAGGCCGGCAGCCGCCGCGGGCTGAAGACGTTCCTGTCGGGGTTTGCGCTGACGCTGGGCAATCCCAAGACGATTATCTTTTATCTTGCGCTGCTGCCTACCGTCATTGATCTGGAGGCTGTCGGCCTGTCGCAATGGGCCGCGCTGAGCGTGCTGACCGTCGCGGTTCTGTTTGTGACGCTGCTGCCCTATGCGCTGCTGGCCTCGGGCGCACGGACGATGATGACGCGGGCGGAAGCCCTGCAAAAGCTGAACCGGCTGGCGGGCGCCATCATTGGCGGCGCCGGGGTTTTCATCCTTGGCCAGGCGGCGACGGCGGTTGTCCGCCGCGCGTGACGTCCGGGCAGATCAACGGGATTTGAAAATCAACGCCCGATATCCGGCGTACTGACGGGGCGGGCTGGTCTATGGTCGGCGCATGATGTTTGACCTGCCTGATTCCCGCACGCTGTACCAAGCGCTGCTCGACCGTGATGCCGCCTATGAAGGGCGCGCCTATGTTGGCGTGACCTCCACCGGCATCTTCTGCCGGCTGACCTGCCCGGCGCGCAAACCGAAGTATGAGAACTGCCGGTTTTTTGCCACGCCGGGCGAGTGCATCGAGGCGGGCTTCCGCGCCTGCAAGCGCTGCAAGCCCTTGGCCGCCGCCGCCGGTGATGATCCGATGGTGCAGGACCTGCTGGCGCGGCTGGAGGAACGCCCCGCCTACCGCTGGGGCGAGGGGGATCTGGTGCGGCTGGGACTGGATGCGTCGACCGTGCGGCGCGCGTTCAAGCGGCATTTCGGCATGACTTTCCTGGAGATGGCACGGCAGCGCCGCTTGCGTGAGGGGTTCACTGCGCTGAAGGCCGGCGAGCCGGTGATTGCGGCGCAGATTGATGCCGGTTTCGAAAGCGCCAGCGCCTTCCGCGCGGCCTTTGCCAAGCTGGTGGGGATTGCGCCGGGGGCGTTCCGCAAGGATGCGCTGCTCTTGGCGGACTGGATCGACACCCCCTTGGGCGCGATGATTGCGATCAGCTGCGCCCATCAGCTGCATCTTCTGGAGTTTGCCGACCGCAAGGCGCTGCCGCGCGAGGTGGCCAAGCTGCAAAAGGCGCAGCCCGGCGGCCTGGGCTTTGGCCGCCCGGCGCCGACCGAGCAGATTGCAGAGGAGCTGCGCCACTTCTTTGCCGGTGAGGGTGCGGATTTTAAAACCCCGCTAGCGCTGCACGGCACCGGGTTCGAGCGCGATGTCTGGCGGTATCTGCTGACCATCCCGGCAGGCGAGACCCGAAGCTATTCGCAGATCGCGCGGGAGCTGGGCCGGGCCTCGGCCACCCGCGCAGTGGCGCGCGCCAACGGCAGCAACCAGCTGGCGCTGGTGGTGCCCTGCCACCGGGTGCTGTCGGCGGACGGATCGCTGACCGGCTATGGCGGTGGATTGTGGCGCAAGCAGCGGCTGATTGAGATTGAAACAAGCTACAGACAGAGGATTTCAGCATGACATATTCCGACCGCGCCAAGGCATTTGCGGCGCTGCACCAGCCGGGTGATCCGGTTGTGCTTTACAACATCTGGGACGCAGGCAGCGCCAAGGCGATTGCCGGAGCAGGGGCCAAGGCGCTGGCGACCGGCAGCTTCCCGGTGGCGGCGGCGCAGGGGTTTGCAGACGGCGAACAGGTGCCGCTGGAATTTGTGCTGGGCAATGCGGAGCGCATCGTGGCCGCTACAGACCTGCCGGTGACGATTGACTTCGAGGGCGGATACGCGCGCGAGCCGGAGCAGCTGACCGCCAATGTGAAGCGGCTGGCAGAGACCGGCGCGGTGGGCCTCAACTTCGAGGATCAGGTGGTCGGCGGTGACGGGCTGTACGGCATCGAAGAGCAGGCGCGGCGGGTGGCCGCGGTGCGGGCGGCCCATGCGGATATCTTTGTGAATGCGCGCACCGATCTGTTTCTGAAGGAAAAAGATGTCTCAAAACACGCGGGGCTGCTGCCGGAAGCGCTGGAGCGCGCGGCGGCTTATGCCGAGGCCGGCGGCAACGGGTTCTTTGTGCCGGGGCTGAGTGATCCCGATCTGATTGCGCAGGTCTGCGAGGGCTGTTCGCTGCCGGTCAATACGATGATGCGCGGCATCACGCTGGCGACCGCACGGCAGGCGGGTGTGGCGCGCTGCAGCTATGGCCCGATCCCGCATGCAAAGCTGATGCAGGTGCTGGCAGAGCATTTCCAGGCGCTGGAATAACTGGCGGTTACATCGTTTCCAGGCAGTGGCGGCGGAAGGCGCGTTTCAGCATGTCGAGCTCGGCGCGCAGCAGTTCCACCTCGGCGCGCAGGTCGTCCGCCACTGCTTCGCCTGCGATCAGGGTGAAATCGCCCAGCCGGGTGCTGTCTGCGGCATCGAAGATCACGAAGGTCTGCACCCCGTCGGCCACGGCCTCTGGCGGCACAGGAACGGCCACCAGCCAGTCGCCGTCTTTCTGGCCTTCGGTCAGAACCACGTCCCTGACCGGCTGATCCTGGAACATCACGGTGATATCGGGCCGCGCGCCGGTGACGGGGGCATTGCTGATCTTGCCCTCCCATATGCCGTTGCGGAAGCGGATCTTGGTCAGTGTCAGGCTGCTCATGTCAGGTCACTCATGGGGCAGGGTTCCTCAGATCGCCGCGCGGCGGTGGCGCGAGAAGGTCAGGTCGCGCAGGACCACCTGGTTCAGGTCGGGGGCTTCAAAAATCAGGTCGAGCCAGATCTTCTCGATCCGTTTTTCGTTCAGCTTGGAATAGGCCAAGTCGAATTCGACCACGATGTTCTTGTCGTCCTGCGGCAGCTCGCGCACCAGCTGTTCGGTGTTGGGGCCGTGTTGGATGTTGAGGCGGGCGAAGATCTCGATCGGCTTCTCGGATTCGATGATGCTGTCGATGCGCAGCAGATGCTGGCGGGTGATGCCCTGCACGGCCTCGGGCGGCAGGTCGATCACCAGCGACAGGAAAGAACCGTCGAACTTGAACACATCCATGCGCAGGCCGAAGGGGGCGAGGTCCTCCTCGCGGGTGTTGCGGAGCTGGCGCAGGGTCAGTTCGGAAACGCTGCAGTCGTGGAACAGCTGCACCTCATCGCCCATGCGGGCCTTGGGCGGGACTTCGGCAAGACCGCGTTCGGGCAAGGGGCCGCGCCACATCTGAGGCCGCCATGACCAGTCGGTGCCATGCGGGCGCGGAAAGAAGGAAGAGCCGATCTGCGGCAGTGCCAGGCGGCCATCGGCAGTGTGGATGAGCCGGTCCAGATGGGTGCGCAGCTGGCGGGCCTGGTTGCGCTGGCGGCGCAGCTCGGACAGCGGCGCGCGCGAGGATTCTTCAGCCGCGGCGCGCCAGCGGCGCAGGCTGCGCAGGTGAAACAACCGGTCCATGATCCTGCCCATCGTGCTCTCTCTTGCCTGTTAAAAGGTCTTGCTTGCCCGTCCTGCCCCGCWGCGGGGCTGGCGGCAGTGTAACCGGGCGGGGCTATTGAAATAAACCGGCAATCCGCTGGCGCAGCCCGCGTTTTTTGCCTGTCTCCTCCGGGCTGTCTGCTGCCAGTGCCTGCAGCTCAGCCGGGCGCGGCTGCGGGCGCAGGCCCGGTGCGGGCGCTGCGGAGACATTGCGCTGCGGGACCGCGGCGGTTTCCAGCGATGGCAGTGTGGAGGCCTCCAGGGTGCGGTGGGTCATCTCGTTCAGCAGGGCGGCGCCGTGGCTGCCAAGCGCCCGGCTGCCCTCGGGCGCATAAAGCGCCAGTGCGATCAGGTGGCGGTCAAGCACGAAGGCACCGCGCCAGTGCACCGGGCTGGCGCTGTCGGCGACGGCGCCGGGGAACTCCAGCTTGACCAGCGGCAGGAGCTGGTCCTCGCGGGTTTCAAGCACCTTGGCGTCCGGGAACATGGCGGCGATGTCGGCGGCCTGCGGTGCGGCAGCGGCGGGTTTGGCCGGGCCGATCGAGGCGGTGAGCACGGCGGACTTGCGGGCGCCGAACCAGTTCTGGCGGCCCATCCGGCTGCAATGGGCAAGAAGGGCAAAGCCGCCGTCCTTGTCGGTCTGGCTGCTGCGCCGGTCGAAACAATAGGCGCCGGGTGCGGCCAGCAGCACATCGCCGCCGCCGAAGGACATCACCTGCACCCCGGCCTGCGGCGCCTGGCTGGCGGTGCGGGAGGCAAAGGGCATGCCTTGGGGCGCCGGGCTGCATCCCGCCACTGCGAGGGCGGCGAGCACAATCGCTGCCGCCGCGCCGCGCCGCATGGGCGCCTTTCCGCCGGGCGCGGCAAAAGGCACGGGTTTCCCGTTGCTTGTTCTGATCACTGCTGGTCCTGCCGGTCTTGTTTTTTTACGGGAATCATTACGGAGCGGGGTGCAGGGCGGCAAGCCTGAACCGCCGTCTGACGTGCCTGCCTTGCCTTGGCGTTGCAGCAATGCATAACGTGGGCCGGATTGCCGCCTGATCCCGAAGCGGCGCGGAGGACCTATGCACGACAGGCACAGCTACAGGGCGCATGAGGCGCTGGTGCGCTACGCCCGGCATCAGCCGGCGCTGTGGCGCCTGATGCTGGGGCTGGTGCTAGTGGCCGCGGTCAGCTTTGCCCTGACGGCGGCGCTGCAGGTGGTCGTGGCAGGGATGTTCCCGGGCGACTGGCTGCTGGGGCTGGCGGATGGCAGCACGCCGGGCGCGATGCTGGTGCTCTTGGGCAGCTTTGCCTTTCTGTCGCTGGGGGTGGCGATGGCGGCGCGGCTGTTCCACCAGCGCGGCTTTGCCACCGTGACAGGCCATCTGCGTCCGCTTGTGCATCAGTTCGGGCGGGTCAGCCTGTATCTCCTGGGGCTCAGCCTGCTGCTGATGGCCCTGCCGCCCTATGACATGGGGCCGCCGATGACCCGGAACCTGCCGTTCTGGACCTGGTTCGGCCTGCTGCCGCTGTCCATCGCGGCGGTGCTGGTGCAGACCGGATCGGAGGAGATCCTGTTCCGCGGCTATATCCAGCAGGGGCTGGCGGCACGGTTCCGCCACCCGGCTGTCTGGCTGCTGGGGCCCTCGGCTCTGTTTGCACTGGGACATTACCTGCCGGCCGAGGCCGGGGACAATGCATTGGTGATCACTGCCTGGGCCGGGCTGTTCGGGGTGCTGATGGCGGACCTGACCGCACGGGCCGGAACCCTCGGCCCGGCAATGGCGGTGCATTTCTTCAACAACGTCACTGCCCTGTTGCTGTTCGGCTCGCCCACCAGCCTCAATGGGCTGGCGCTCTATCTGATCCCCTTTGATCTCGCCGACGTGCAGGCGCTGCGGCCGTGGATGGCGGTGGATTTCCTTCTGATGGGTGTCAGCTGGCTCTGCGCAAGGCTTGCCATACGCCGCTGATTGCAATTGCGGCAAATGCGCCTTATCTGGGGGACAAACCGCGCCCCCGGAGAGGCAAGCAATATGAACTGGATCACCAACTACGTCCGGCCCAAGATCAACTCGATCTTTTCGCGCCGCGAAGTGCCCGAGAACCTTTGGCAGAAATGCGATGAATGCGGCACCATGCTGTTTCACCGCGAGCTGAGCGACAATCAGAACGTCTGCACCAGCTGCGGCCATCACATGAACATCACTCCGCGCGACCGTTTCATCGCGCTGTTCGACGGCGGTGTCTTCACCGAGGTCGCGGTGCCGGAGCCGCTGACCGACCCCTTGAAGTTCAAGGACCAGAAAAAATACCCGGAGCGGATCAAGGCGGCGCAGAAGAAGACCGGCGAGAAAGACGCGATGCTGGTGGCTGCCGGTGAAATCGGCCGCACGCCGATCATCGCTGCCGCGCAGGACTTCTCCTATATGGGCGGGTCCATGGGCATGTATGTGGGCAACGCGATCATCGCCGCGGCTGAGGAAGCCGTGAAGCTGGGCCGCCCGCTGGTGCTGTTCTCCGCCGCTGGCGGCGCCCGGATGCAGGAAGGCATCCTGTCGCTGATGCAGATGCCGCGCACCACCGTTGCGGTGGAGATGCTGAAAGAGGCGGGACTGCCCTATATCGTGGTGCTGACCCATCCGACCACCGGCGGCGTCACCGCGTCTTATGCGATGCTGGGCGATGTGCATATCGCCGAACCGAACGCGCTCATTTGCTTTGCCGGCCCCCGCGTGATCGAGCAGACCATCCGCGAGAAGCTGCCCGAGGGCTTCCAGCGCGCCGAGTACCTGCTGGACCACGGCATGCTGGACCGGGTGACCCCGCGCACCGAGATGCGCGAAGAGCTGATCACCATCATCCGCATGCTGATGGGTCTGCCGCCGCAGGTGGCGGGCGATCTGCCCGCGCCGGCGGAAGAAGAAGCCGCTGCCAAGGCCGCAAACGCGCCGGCGGATGGCGCAGTCAGCGAAGAAGCTGCCGAGTAAACCGGTTTAGATAGATACGCCTGGCCGAGAAGGCCGGTCAGCGCCCGTCCCTTCCAGGGCGGGCGCTGTTCTTTGCCACACACGACTTTCCGACCTGACAGGACCCAGGCTGATGACCCAGACCTCCGACGCGATCCTCGCCCGCATGATGGCGCTGCACCCCAAGATCATCGACCTGACGCTGGACCGGGTCTGGCGGCTGCTGGCGGCGCTGGACAACCCGCAGGAAAACCTGCCGCCGGTGATCCACCTGGCCGGCACCAACGGCAAGGGCTCGACCCAGGCGATGATCCGGGCGGGGCTTGAGGGCATGGGCAAAAGCGTGCACGCCTATACCTCGCCGCATCTGGCGCGGTTTCATGAGCGGATCCGGCTGGCGGGGGAGCTGATCTCGGAGGCGCATCTGACTGAGGTTCTGGATGAGTGCTATGCTAGGAACGGCGGCGAGAACATCACCTATTTCGAGATCACCACGGTGGCCGGCCTCTTGGCGTTTTCCCGCACCCCTGCGGATTTCACCCTGCTGGAGGTTGGCCTGGGCGGGCGCCTGGACGCGACCAACGTGATCACGCCGGAGGTGTCGGTGATCACCCCGATCTCGATCGATCATGAGCAGTTCCTGGGCAACACGCTGACCAAGATCGCGGCCGAGAAGGCCGGCATCATCAAGCGCGGTGTGCCGGTTGTGGTTGGCCCGCAGCCCGAGGAGGCAATGGAGGTGATCGAAGCCACCGCTGCCCGTCTTAGCGCGCCGTTGATTGCATACGGCCAGCACTGGCATGTCTACGAAGAGCGCGGCCGGCTGGTGTTCCAGGACGAAAACGGCCTCTTGGATCTGCCTTTGCCGGCCCTCTTGGGCGCGCATCAGATCCAGAACGCTGGTGCGGCGCTGGCAGCGCTGCGCCACCTGGGCGCGGATGAGGCGGCCTGCGAGGCGGCGATGACGAACGCAGAATGGCCCGCGCGTATGCAGAAGCTGAAAACCGGCCCGCTGGTGGAGGCCGCACCGCAGGCCGAGCTGTGGCTGGACGGCGGCCACAACGCCGCGGCGGGCATTGCGCTGGCGGACGTGCTGGCGAAACTGCCGGCGCGCCCCACGCATCTGATCTGCGGCATGCTGAACACCAAGGACGTGAGCGGCTACATGGCCCCGCTGGCACCGCATGTTGCCAGCCTGACCGCGATTTCGATCCCGGATGAGATCAACACGCTGAGCGCCGAAGAAACCGAGGCCGCGGCCAAGTCTGTGGGCATCGAGGCCGGCAAGGCGGAAAGCACGATGGCAGCGCTGAAAGCGATCACCGCCAAGGACCCGCAGGCGCGGGTGCTGATTTGCGGTTCGCTCTATCTGGCGGGCCATATCCTGCGCGAAAACGGCTGAGGCTTACGGCTGCGGCGGGGGAGGTTCTCCCGCCCGGCTTCGGCCTGCCGGTCTCATCCCGTTGGGCACGGCGCCGCTGGCGCGGCGTGGCCATTCTTCATCTTTCCGGAAGTACTCCGGGGGTGAGGCCGAGGGGGCCAGCGCCCCCTTCTTCCCTCCGCCCCCTAGTCCAGAACGTAGTCAACCGGCTCCAGCCGGGGCGGCGCCTCGCGGCCGAGGGCGTTGCAGACCGAGATTTCCATCACCCGGCACATGGCGCTGAGCGGCACCGAATTGGCCTGCTTGCGGAACGGGTGTTCCAGCTCATGGGTGACCTCGGCGAGGCCGAAGAACACATAAGCCACCACTGCAGCCACCAGCGGTTCGAACCAGCCGGCGCTGTCCAAGAGGGCAAAGGGCAGCAGCAGGCAGTAGAGATAGGTGGTGCGCCAGACCAGCAGCGAATAAACGAAGGGCAAGGGCGTGGTCAGCAGCCGCTCGTTCCCGGCCTGGGCGGCGGGGAAGGCGGCCAGGCGTTCCGCCAGGGCGCGCTGGCCGAAGCCGTCGATGCGGCCGTCCTCTGCCATCTCGCGCAGGCGGGCGGCGATGTCCCGCAGCGCGGCGTTGGGGCCGTTGGGGTCCCGCATCAGCGTCTCTGCCGCCTCCGGGCCGACCCAATGCTCCACCGTCTCCCGCACCTCATCGCCGCGCAGCTGGGCGCGGTGCAGGTGGTGGAAGGCAAGGATGCGAGTCAGGATGAAGTCCTCGTCGGGGCCTTTGCCCGCGAAGATCCTGAGTTCCTGCGCCAGGCTGCGCACGTCGGAGACCATGCGTCCCCAGATCCGCCGCGCCTCCCACCAGCGGTCATAGGCGGCGTTGTTGCGGAAGCTGAGGAACAGCGACAGCGACAGGCCGAAAACTCCCATCGCGGCGATGGAAATCTGCGGCATCGCGATAACGTAGCGGTCCAGCACCAGCACCAAGAGCGCCCAGAGCGCGGCGCCGATGATATTGGGCAGGATGCGCGGCACCACCGATCCGTTCAGGATCAGGAAGATCTCCCGCCGCCGGGGCGTATCGCGGACGATCATCGGCTGTCCGCTCCCCAGTCCTTGTCCTGCATCTCGCGCAGGCGGGAGGCGGTGCGTTCGAATTCAAACGTGCCTTCGCCCTCGACATAGAGCATCTCGGGCTGCGCCGCCGCCGAGCAGATCAGCCGCACCTTGGCCTCGTACAAGGCGTCGATCAGGGTCACAAACCGCTTGGCCTCGTTGAAGTTGTTGCGGGAAAGGCGCGGGATGTCCTCCAGAACCAGCACCTTCACCTCTTCGGCGATGGCGAGGTAGTCGCCCGGCCCCAGCATCTTGCCGCAGAGGTCATAGAAGGTGGCGCGCGCCACGCCGTTGCGGAAGGCGGGCAGGGTGACTTCGCGCCCCGTCACCTCCAGCGTCAGCGGCTGCGCTGCGCCGCCGCCCGACAGATCCTGCCAGATCGCCCGGATCAAAGCGCGGGCCTCGCCGTCCACGGGCGCAAAATAGACCTGCGCCCCGGTCAGCCGGTCCTGCCGGTAATCGGTGGCGCTGACCATTTCATGCACCGCCATATGCTCCTTGATCAGATCGATGAAGGGCAGGAACAGCTGGCGGTTGAGGCCGTTTTTATACAGATCGTCCGGCACCCGGTTGGAGGTGGTGATGACGGTGACACCGGCGGCAAACAGCGCCTCGAACAGGCGCCCGACGATCATTGCGTCGGTGATGTCGGTGATCTGCATCTCGTCAAAGGCCAGCAGCCGCACGGACTCCGCGACCTCTGCCGCTGCCGGGGCCAGCGCGTCCTCGACACCGTCCTGGCGGGCCTGGTGCATCCTGGCGTGGATTTCCTGCATGAAGGCGTGGAAATGCACCCGGCGCGACGGGATGCCGTCGAGGCTGTCGACAAACAGGTCCATCAGCATCGACTTGCCGCGCCCGACCCCGCCCCAGAGGTAAAGCCCCTGCACCGGTTCATACTCCGCCTTGCGGAAGAAGCCGCGTTTCACCGGCGGCGCCATCAGCCCTTCGGCGATGCGGTCGAAATGGGGAAGCACGGCCTCCTGGGCCGGATCGGGCTTCAATTCGCCTGCGTCAATCTTCTGCCGGTACAGCGTGGTCAGATGGGTCATGGCACAGGGATAGCGCGGGGCGCGGGGGATGGGAAGCGGGGGTTTTGGCTATGCAGCTTTGCGAGTTGCTACAATGAAGCAAAAACCCCTGATGCCGCCTCACATCAAAAATTCTTAAGGATGCGCTCAAAAATCCTGATTTGACCGGGCGGCAAATTTCCCTGAGGGTTCACCGGCTTATCAGGAGAGAGCTTATGGACCGTTCTGCGCCGCTGTTTACCCCCGTTCTGATCGTCGGCTGCATCATCATCATGGTGAGCTTTGCGGTGCGCGCCTCCTTCGGGGTCTTTCAGATCCCGATTGCGGAGGAGTTCGGCTGGCTGCGCTCGGAGTTTTCGCTGGCGATTGCGATCCAGAATCTGGCCTGGGGCATCGGGCAGCCGATTTTCGGTGCCGTTGCCGAGAAGATCGGCGACCGCAAGGCGATCATCATGGGGGCGGTTGTTTATGCCGCGGGCCTCGTGCTGAGCGCCATGTCGGCAACGCCGTTTGAGATGCAATCCTATGAATGGCTGGTGGGCTTTGGCATTGCGGGCACCGGCTTTGGTGTGGTGCTGGCGGTTGTGGGGCGGGCGAGCTCTGACGAGAACCGCTCGATGTCGCTGGCGATTGTCACCGCGGCCGGGTCCGCCGGGCAGATCTTCGGCGCGCCGACGGCGGAGTGGCTGCTGGGTTTCCTGCCTTGGCAGACGATTTTCCTGATGTTTGCCGGCGTGGTGCTGGCGCTGATTGCACTGCTGCCCTTGATGCGCGCACCGGAGGCGGCCTCCAGGATGGAGCTGGAAGAGAGCATGGGTGCGATCCTGAAGAAGGCGCTCAAGGATCCGTCCTATACGCTGATCTTCCTCGGCTTCTTCAGCTGCGGCTATCAGCTGGCCTTTGTCACTGCGCATTTCCCGGCCTTCGTCACTGAGATGTGCGGGCCGATCCTGCCGGGCGGAGCGCTGCATTCCATCGGCATCACCACCACCTCGGCGCTGGGCGCGGCGGCGATTTCGCTGATCGGCGCGGCCAATGTCGGTGGCACCCTGCTGGCGGGCTACCTGGGCAAGCGCTATTCCAAGAAATACCTGCTGGCGGCGATCTATACCGGGCGGACCATTGCCGCGGCGGCGTTCATCATGTTCCCGATCACGCCCCTAAGTGTCATCATCTTCTCGGTCGCCATGGGCTCGCTGTGGCTGGCGACAGTGCCGCTGACCTCCGGCCTGGTCGCGCATATTTACGGGTTGCGCTACATGGGGACGCTGTACGGCATCGTGTTCTTCAGCCACCAACTGGGCAGCTTCCTGGGCGTGTGGCTGGGCGGGCGGATGTATGACGCCTATGGCGATTACACCCTGGTCTGGTGGATCGGTGTCGGTGTCGGTGCGTTCAGCGCGATTGTGCACCTGCCGGTGAAGGAGCGGCCGCTGGGTCAGGCAGCGGCGGTGCCGGCGGCGGCGTAACGCCGGCGGGCCGGCCCCGGAGCACTTTCCAAAGAAGACGCAGACCGGCCGCTGGCGCCGCTGTCAAAGCAACCCGCGGCGGTGGTTTGCCGCGATGATCTCCAGCACGTCCTCGGTGTGGGTATAGGGCAGCCCGTGGCCGGCGCCTGCGATCTCCTCCTGCCGGACGGAGCGGGCGCGCTCTGCCAGGCGGCCGGCTGAGGTGTGCGGGATCACAGCGTCGTCCTGTCCCCAGATTGCCAGTGCGGGCACGCCTTTGCTGTGCAGGCTGCGCAACTCTCCGGTGAAATCCTCGTTCAGGATGCCGCGGAGCGAGGCGAGCACCGCGGGGATGAAGCCGCGGTACCGCAATTCCTGCTGTTGCAGGTCGACGATGCCGGGAACCGAGGAGGGCAGTTTGCGCTCAGCCTCGGTGCCGCGGATGTGCAGGGACGGGTAGATCGCGTGCATCAGCCAGCCGCCGATCAGCGGGATGTGCCGGATGACCTGCGTCACCCGGTCCGGGCTGCGCCCGAAACCGGCGGGTGCCAGCAGGATCAGTTCGCGCAGGCGTTCAGGATGAGCGGCGGCAAAGGCGGTGGCGATAGCGCCGCCCATGGAATAGCCGATCAGGGTGAAATCATCGCTGACCTCCTGGTCCTGCAGCAGCTCCTCCAGCTGGCTGAGGAAGAAGGCGCGGTCCTGAGGGCCGGAGGGGCGGTCCGAGTAGCCGCGGCCGTAGAGGTCGTAGGTCAGCACCCTATAGCCCATGGCGCCCAGCCCCTTGGCAATGCCGTTCCACACGAAGGAGGGGGTGGTGAGCCCGTGCACGCAGACCGCGACGGGGCCGCGCAGCGGGCCGGTCCAGCGGTAGTGGGTGCAGCCGCCGGGCAGCTGCGCCAGCGCGCCGGGGGCGGTCTGGCGTACCTGGGCGTTCATCGGTTTGCGCAGGCGCTCGCGCAGGAAGGGTGCCAGGGCGATGGCAACGGCAGCAAGGAGCAGCAGCCAGATCATGCGCGGGCCTTCCACTTCTTCAGGATGTGGTGGCTGGTCATCAGATCCAGATGGGCGCCGCCGCCGTTCTTGAACAGGGTGATTTGGTCAGGGTCATAGGCGGGAAACCGGCTGAGGCTGTAGAAATCCGCCAGCACGTCGCTGCGCCGGATGGTGCCTGCGGCCAGCGGTGTTTTGAATTCGCCGATATGGTCCAGCGTGGTGTCGAAGCTGTCGCAGAAGATCTGCGCGCGCTTCAGGGCTTCGTCATCGGCCTCCCGCATGTCGGGGCGGTAGGCGCCGATCAGGTTGAGGTGCTGGCCGGGGCGCAGCCATTCGCCCTTGATAACCGGGTCGGAGGACATGGTGCAGGTGACGATGATGTCCGCGGCCCTGACGGCGGGTTCCAGATCAGGCGCGTGAAGGGTGCCGGGGTATTGGGCACAGAGATCCTGGGCTTTGGACCCGGTGCGGTTCCAGACCCGGATCTGCGCCTGCGGGAAACCGGCCCCGAAGGCCTCGATCAGGGAGCCGCCGACGGTGCCGGCACCGACAATCAGCACCTCCTGCGCTTGCGGGTTGGCCAGCCGCAGCGCGCCCAGAAGGCTGTCGCCGGCGGTCTTCCACTTGGTGACCAGATGGAAGTCCACGAGGGCTTCGAGGGTGCCGTCCGTGTCGGAGTAGAGGCAGACGGAGCCGTTGATCATCGGCTTGCCCGCATCCGGGTTGCCGGGGAAGACATTGGCGGTCTTCACTGCCAGGCCCATGCCGTCGATCCAGGCGGAGCGGCTCAGCAGCGTGTCGGACCCGCGGTAGAGGAAAGTATCGCCGATCTCTGCCTTGGGCAGATTGTGGCTGGCGGCCAGCGCCTCGGCAAAGCTGACCCAATCGAGCAGCGCCTCGCCCTCGTCAAAGCCTATGATCGGGATGGTCATGGGCGGGTTGTCCTCCTGTTGCGGGCCGTCTCAGGCGGCGTCTTGTTCTGTCAGCAGGCCCGCCTGCACCAGCCGCGCCGCGAAAGCTGCGGGGGCGGTGAACAGATGGGTCTGCCAGCCGCGCGCTTCGGCGGCTTCGATATTTTCAGGGCGGTCGTCAGTGAACAGCAGCCGGTCCGGCGCCACCCCGGTTTCGCGTTCAAGAATGGCATAGATTTCCGGTTCCGGCTTGATGCATTTCAGATGCGCGGAGACAAATGTGCGGTCAAAGCCCTGCAGGAAGGGGTAGGCGGCGCAGGCGATTTGAAAGGTTTCGGCACCGAAGTTGCTGAGGGCAAAGACCGGCGTGCCCTTGGCCTGCAGGGCTTGCATCAGGCGGACGGTATGGGGGATGTCGCGCGGGACCATCTGGAGCCAGCAATTGTGCCACCAGCGGATTTCCTCAGCCCACTCCGGGTGCTGCTCCGCCAGGGCATAGACGCTGCCGCGGAAGGGGTGGCCGCGGTCGACGTTCAGGTTCATCCCGTGCAGCGGCACCTGTTCAAACAGCTGCTTGCGGCGGGTGGCGCCGATGCGGCTGTCGTAGAAGCGTTCCGGCTCCCACTCGATCAGCACGCGGCCAATGTCAAAGACGACGGCATCAATGGGCATGGAGGCTTATCCTTCTGCGCGCGGGCGGGGTCGCGGGGCGGGGCGGTTACGGCGGGTTTCGCGCCAGACAGAGACCAGGCCCGAGGCGATGATCAGGGCGCTGCCGAGCCAGACCTGCAGGTCGGGCCATTCGTTGAAGATCAGCACGCCCCAGAGGACCGACATCGGCATGGCGATATATTCGAAAGGGGCTGCCAGCGCGGCCTCGTTCATGCGGTAGGCCTGGCTGACCAGATAGCCGCCGGCTGAGCCCGCGATGCCGACACCGATCAGATAGGGCCAGTCTTGAGGGTTTGGCCAGATCCAGGCGCGCAGGATGAAGTCGAAGGCCGGGCTGTCGCCGGTGGCAAAACGGCCGTCGCCAAAGATCAGACCGGCCAACGCGCTGAGCACCAGGAAGCCCAGCATCGGGTAGAAGGCCAGCGTTGCCCCGGCCTCGGACCCGCCGGCGCGGCGGGTCAGCACATGCAGGGTGGCATAGCCGCAGGCGCCCAGCAGCGGCAGGATGGCGGCGGGCTGGAAGGTGTCCGCACCGGGGCGCATGATGATCAGCACGCCGAGAAAACCCGCAAACACCGCGCCCCAGCGCCAGGGGCCGGGGCGTTCACCGAGGAACAGGGCTGATAGGGCGGTGACGATGAGGGGCGTGGCAAAGGCGATGGCGACGGCTTCGGCCAGCGGCAGCAGGGTGAGGCCGGTGAAGAAGCAGATGTTGGCGAAGAACACCACCAGGCAGCGCAACAGGTGCAGCTTGGGCTGATGGGTGCGCAGCAGGTGATAGCCGCCCTCCAGCGGCATGATGAGGGCGAGCATGACGGCCACCGCGATGACGGAGCGGAACAGCACCATTTCATAAAGCGGGTAGTCGCCCGACAGGAACTTGAAGATCATGTCGATGACGGAAAAAGCGATGCCCGCCCCGGCGGCGGCAACCAGGCCGGGGACGCTGACCTTCATCTCTGCGCTCATGCCGTTGCCCTCCCGTCTCCTGCCCTTGATCAGTGGCGGATTTGATCTGACCGGGCAATGGGCCGGGGCGGAAAAATGCAATTTTTCCGGGCAAAATTCCGGGCCGGAATTTTAGGCCGCGGAACGCTGGGGTTAGGTGATTGGGGAGGGGGGGGATTTCCTGCTGAGAAGCGGTTCAGGGTCAGGTCTGCCCCTGAACGCGCCTGTTCGAGTGTGGCGCAGCGCCTTGACCCGGGCGCAGGCCTGTGGGGTAATAAGCAGGCCGGTGCTACTGGCTTAACGGCGCCATGCCGCGAAGACTGACAAGCTGGAAATTTTAATCAGAGTATTGATATGGAAGCAGAAATTACAGCGCACGGCAATGGTGCTGCCTGGCAATTGCTGCCGCAAAGCGGGGTGGCCGGAATAGCGCTAGCTGTCTTGTTCCTCTACCTGTTTTTCAGGCACCTGATGTTTGTTCTTATGGTTATGGATATCTTGCTGGGGTTTCTACGGCGGTTCAGCTGGTTTCCCAAAGAAGGCAGCCGACTGAAGGCGTTTGGGCATTGGGTGACTGCTGTGGTCTTGTTTGCCGGCTACCTGGTTGCCGCCATGCAATTTGGCTGGATCGAATTTGTGCCCGTTTAGAAGCGGAGCTGTGAGCCTGCAAAATGGGCAGGCTTAGCGGCCTGCCTTGGCAGCGCGCAGTTCGCGCTCCAGCGCATCCAGGAAGCGGGAGCGGTCGGCCTTGGTGAAGCCCTTGCCGCCGCCCTGCATGCCAAGCGGGTTGGCGGCGCGCAGGTCGGCCATCAGGTCGCGCATCGCCAGCTGCTGGCCGATGTTTCCTTCCGTAAACCGCTCGCCGTTGTGGCGCAGGACGCGGGCGCCGGCTTCGATGCATTTGGCGGCGAGCGGGATGTCGCCCGTCACCACCACGTCGCCCGGCCCGCAGCGTTCCGCGATCCACATGTCGGCCACATCGGCGCCCTCGGCCACGATCACGGTTTCCACCAGCTGGTTCTGCGAGGGCCGCAGCCCGCCGTTGGAGACCACGAACATGCGCAGGCCATGGCGGGTGGCGACCCGCTCGGCCTCCTGCTTCACAGGGCAGGCGTCGGCGTCGATGTAGAGGGCGGTCACTCTGCCGCCTTCTTCTCTGCCGCGGGGGCTTTCTCCGCCTTGGGCTCAGGCTTGGCCTTGGCCTTGCGGGCGGGTTTCCTGACCTTGAACTCTTCCGGGATCGGCATCCGGTTGAAGGCGTCGAGACCCGCGATCTTGTAGGCCTCAGCCAGGGTCGGGTAGTTGAAGGTGTTCTGCACGAAGTAGTCCACCGTGCCCTTGAGGTTCAGCACCGCCTGGGCAATGTGGATCAGCTCGGTCGCGCCTTCGCCGACGATCTGCACGCCCAGAACCCGGCGGGTTTTCAGCGAGAACAGCATCTTCAGCATGCCGTGCTCCAGCCCCATGATGTGGCCGCGCGAGGTTTCGCGGAAGCGGGCGACGCCGACCTCGTAAGGGATGCCGCGCTCTTTCAGCTCTTCCTCGGACATGCCGCAGGTGGACATTTCCGGCACCGAGTAGATGCCGTAGGGGTACCAGGGGCTTTCCGGCAGGGTCGGGGTTTCCAGCGCGTGGCAGGCGGCGACGCGGCCCTGCTGCAGCGAGGTCGAGGCCAGCGACGGGTGGCCGATCACGTCACCCGCGGCGTAGATATGAGGCACCTCGGTCTGGTAGGTCTTGCGGTCGACGCTGAGGCGGCCGCGGTGGTCGGTCTTGAGGCCGACGGCATCGAGGTTCAGCGAGGCGGTGGCGCCCATGCGGCCGGCCGCAAACAGCAGCATTTCAGAGCGCACATGGCGGCCGTTTTCGAGGATCACCTCGACATGCTCGCCGCGGTCCTCGATGCTTTCGACGGCGGAGCCGAGCCGCAGGTCGACGCCGTTTTCGCGGATCTGATGGGTGAAGTCCTGGATCAGGGTCTTGTCGATGAAATCAAGGAAGGTCTCACGCGGCTCGATCAGGGTGACGCGCACGTCCAGCGCCGAGAACATGGTGGCATATTCCACACCGATCACGCCGGCGCCGATCACGGTGAGGGAGCGCGGGATCTCGGCCATCTCCAGGAACTCGTCGCCGTCCACAACGGTCCTGCCGTTGAAGGGCACATATTCCGGGCGGTAGGTCTTGGTGCCGGTGGAGATCAGGAATTTCTCTGCCGTCAGCCGGGTGGTCTCGCCTGCTTCGGTGGCGACCTCGACCTCATTCGGGCCGATGAATTTCGCCAGTCCCAGCAGGGTGTCCACGTGGTTGCGGTTGAACTGGTGCTCCAGCACGTCGACCTCGTAGTCGAGGGTCATGTGCAGGCGCGCCTTCAGGTCGTTGGCCTCGATCTGGTCCTTCACCCGGTAGGAGCGGCCGTAGAACGAGCGCTCGCGCCAGCCGGAAAGGTTCAGCACGGTTTCGCGCAGGGTCTTTGACGGGATGGTGCCGGTGTGCACCGACACGCCCCCCAGCCGGTCCTTGCGGTCGATCACCAGCACCCGGCGGTGCAGCTTGCCTGCCTGGATGGCGGCGGCGCGGCCCGAGGGGCCGGAACCGATGATGATCAGGTCATAATCAAATTCGTCACTCATGGCCGCGTCCTTTTCGATTTAGTTCTGGTACAGCGCGTCGGCGTGGAAGGAGACGTGCTCCTCCATGAAGGTCGACACGAAGAAATAGCTATGGTCATAGCCCGGCTGCATCCGCAGGGTGGCCTGCTGGCGGTGTTCGGCGACCGCGTGGGCCAGCGCCTCGGGTTTCAGCAGGTCGATGAACTGGTCGGAAGTGCCGGTGTCGATCAGAACCGGGCCGTCGAAGCCTTTCTCGCGCATCAGAAGGGTGGCGTCATGCTTGGCCCAGGTTGACTCGTCGTCGCCCAGGTAGGCGCTCAGCTGCTTGCGGCCCCAGTCCGATGCAGTCGGGTTGGAGATCGGTGCAAAGGCGGAGACGGACTTGTAGCGGCCCGGCAGGTTCATCGCCAGCGTCAGCGCGCCGTGGCCGCCCATGGAATGGCCGGTGATCGCCTGGCGGTCCAGGTCGATGGCGAAGTTCTCGCCCAAGAGCGCGGGCAGTTCCTCGGCCACATAATCCCACATGCGGAAATGCGGTGCCCAGGGCTGTTGCGTGGCGTTCACGTAGAAGCCCGCGCCCTGGCCCAGGTCATAGGCGTCATCATCGGCCACGCCTTCGCCGCGGGGGGAGGTGTCGGGGAAGACGATGGCGATGCCCTGCTCGGCGCACCAGGCCTGGGCACCCGCCTTGGTCATGGCGTTTTCATGGGTGCAGGTGAGGCCCGACAGATACCACAGCACCGGCACCGGGCCGTCCTTGGCTTCCTCGGGCAGGAACAGGCCAAAGGTCATGTCGCCGCCGGTGGCGGTGCTGGCGTGCTTGTAGACGCCCTGGGTGCCGCCAAAGGCGCGGTTCTCGGAAACGGTTTCCATGGGTGAGGCTCCTCAAAATCTGTTAGCCCTATCGCTATCCGCAGTTGGCCTCAGGGTCCAGCGGATGGGCGGCAGCAATGCCGGTTTTTGCGGCACAAGGATTGCGAATCCGCAAACAATCGGGGCTTTGGCCGCCGGGAGGGTGCCGCATTTGCGCAAGGGGGTGCTGGACAGCCGGCGCGAAAACCGGGACAGTCCGCGGCCAAGGCAAGAGGGAGGCACAGGGCCATGAACGATTTTCTGAGACTGACACCGGAGGCCGCGGAGGCGGAGGTGGAGCGCCCGGCAGCAGAGAAGGTGCTGGCAGGCGATCCGGTCTTTACTACTTGGAACGCCGAAGAGCGGGACGGGCTGTATTGCGGCATCTGGCAGTCGACACCGGGCAAGTGGCGGATTTCCTATGACGAGTGGGAATACTGCCGGATCCTGGAGGGGCGGTCGGTGATCACCAGCGATGACGGCACCGCGTACCCGCTGGCGGCGGGCGACAGCTTCATCCTGCGCCCGGGCTTCAGCGGCACCTGGGAGGTGATCGAGACCACCCGCAAGGATTACGTGATCCGGCTGTAGGGGCTGCGGGTCAGGAGACCCAGGCGATCACCGCCGGCACGGTGACAATCGACACCACTGTGGAGATGAAAATGGCGGCGGAGGCCCGGTGCGGGGCCACGCCGTAGTGCTGCGCCAGCATGTAGACATTGCCGGCCACCGGCAGCGAGGCGGCGGCGATGGCAACGGCGGCGGAGAACGGTGCCGCCGGAATCAGCCACAGCACAGATAGGGCGACGCAGGCCGGGTGCAGCACCAGCTTGGCAAAGCTGAGCCAGCCGGAGATATGCACCCGTTCTGCGGATTTAGAGGCGAGCGAGGCACCGATGGCAAAGAGGGCGCCGGGGGTGGCAGCACCGCCGAGGATGGTGAGGAAATTGTTGGCAGGCTCCGGGATCGGCAGGGCGGAAGCCGACCAGGCAAGGCCCGCGACAATGGACAGGATCATCGGGTTTTTCAGCAGGCCCAGGCCCACCAGCCGGAGCGTGGCAAGACCAAGCCCCTGGCCGCGGCCTGCGTTGATCAGAATTACGATCAGCGAGGAAAACACCACTAGATCGACGCTGAGCACCACCATCATCGGCGCCACCGAGGCCGGGCCGAACAGGATCGCCATCATCGGAAGGCCAAGGAAGCCCACATTGCCGATCGCCGCGCACTGCGCCTCCACCGCGGCGGTGGGCACGTCCAGGCCGCGGATCATGGCGACAACTGTTACCAGCAGGTAGACCGCCAGGGTTCCTGCCAGATAGCCAAGGATCAGGGTGGGGTCGAAGACCTCGGCAAAAGAGAGGTTGGCCGCAAAGCCGAAGATCATCGCCGACAGCGGGAAGTAGAACACGAAGCGAGTGAGATAGGCGGTGGCTTCCTCGGTGAAGAACCGGCTGCGCCCGGCCCAGTAGCCAAGGCCGATGATTGCAAAGAAGGGCAGGGTGCGGAAAAAGATCTCGGCCATGGTTGGATTGGTAACAAGAGCTGACCAATTGGCAAAGGCTGTTTTTTGGGCAGGTGTTGAACGGGCAGGTTTTGCACGGGCAGGGGCGTGCTCCTGCCTGTTCATGGTCATTCGAAGAATGCCCTTCACAGTTGGGCGTGGCCCTGTGCTGCGCACAGGGCGGGGAGGGAATTCTGCTGAGACGCGCTCTAAGGGCAGGTCTGCCCTGAGAGCGCCTGGTCCATTGTGATATCGTCCAAGACAGCCTCAAGGGTAAACCGCGCTGGCGCGCGGCGGCTGTGCCGCCCTTGACCCTGTCTTGGCCAAGCGGAGCAGCTCGCAGCGCTTCTAACCGCTGCCGATCAGCGCGCCGGCGCCGAGCACCAAGGCGCCGCCCAGCACTACCTGCATGGTGGCGCGCCAGAACGGAGTCTCCATGAACTTGTTCTGGATCCAGGCGATGGCCCAAAGCTCGACAAAGACGATCAGCAGCGCCAGCGTGGTGGCGGTCCAGAACTCCGGGATCAGATAGGGCAGGGCGTGGCCGAGGCCGCCGACGGTGGTCATGATGCCAGAGGCGAGGCCGCGTTTCAGCGGTGAGCCGCGGCCGGAGAGTTCACCATCATCCGAGGCGGCTTCGGTGAAGCCCATCGAGATGCCGGCCCCGACCGAGGCCGCCATGCCGACCAGGAAGGTGGTCCAGGTGTCCTGGGTGGCAAAGGCAGTGGCAAAGATTGGCGCCAGGGTGGAGACCGAGCCGTCCATCAGCCCGGCCAGTCCCGGCTGCACCCAGGTCAGCACGAACTGGCGGTGGGCGGCGCGGTCCTCGTCGGCGCGGGTGTCTTCGTCCAGATGCGCCTCCTGCAGCTCGCCGGCGCGGGCCTGGTGGCCTGCCTCGGCGGCGGCCAGGTCGCCCAGCAGTTTTCGGGTGGCAGCATCCTGGGTGCGGGCGGCGGCAGCGGTGTAAAACCGCTCGGCGTCGCGTTCCATCGCACGGGCCTCGTCGCGGATGCGGTCGAGGCTGAGGTTCTCCATCAGCCAGACCGGGCGGCGGGCGTAGTATCCCGCCACATGCTCGCGCCGGATCAGCGGGATCGCCGGGCCGAACCGCGCCTCGTGCAGGGCAATCAGCTGGGCGCGGTGCTCGTCCTCCTCCTCCGCCATACCGTCAAACATCGCGGCAGAGGCCGGGTATTCACCGCGCAGCCGCTCGGCGTAGCCGCGGTAGATGCGCGCATCGTCCTCCTCGGAGGAGATCGCAAGGGCCAGAATCTCTTGCCCGGTCAGTTCCGTAAACCGTTTGCGCTGGGTGAAAAAACGCATCTGCTGCCCCTCAGTTTAGAATAATTCTAAATATAACTGTTCCGCGAGGGAGCGCAAGATGATGCGGGTTCTGCTGTTGCAATGGAGCGGCGCAGGCTACATTAGGCCCAGACCCCTACGCAGCCATTGGAGCCCGCATGAACCAGCAAGCCAGCGTCCTGCGCACCGGCCGGAAATTCGACCAGGTCCTGGAAGGCGCGCGCGAGGTGTTCCTGGCGGACGGGTTCGAGGGCGCGAGCGTCGACAAGATCGCCAAGGCGGCGGGGGTCTCCAAGGCGACGCTCTACAGCTATTTCCCCGACAAGCGGGTCCTGTTCATGGAGGTGGTGCGCTCTGCCTGCGTGCAGCAGGCGGACGCCTCGCTGGATCTGGCACCGGGCAGTTGCGGGCCGCGGGATGTGCTGCGGGCGGCGGCGGAGCGGGTGCACGGGGTGCTGCTGGGCGGTTTCAGCCTGCAGCTGTTCCGTATTTTCGTAGCAGAGGCCGACCGGTTCCCGGAGCTGGGGCCGATGTTCTATGAAAGCGGCCCGATGGTGCTGCATGGCGAGATTCAGGCGTATATTGAGGCCGCTGCAGGACGGGGCGAGCTGAATGTGGCGGATGCCAATCTGGCCGCGGCGCAGTTCATCGAGCTGTGCAAGGCCGATATTTTCCTGCGCTTCCTGTTCAAGATCGACACCGAGTTCTCGGACGCCGAGCGCGAGCATGTGATCAGCGGCGCGATTGACACCTTCCTGGCGCGGTTCGGGGCTTGAACCGGTCTTTCCCGATTAGTGCGTGGTGAAGCTGTTGGGGGTCCTGCGGTAGGTCTCGTGGCAGCTGAGGCAGCCTTGCATCAGCCCTGGCAGGGTGCGGCGCAGGGCGGGCAGGGAGCGGGTGCTTAGGGCTCTGGCCGCAATTTCGGCTGATTTGGCCCGGGCTTCGAAATCATCCCAGGATGTCCAGATCTGCGGCCGGGCGTGACTGCGCGGGTCCATCCGGTGTTTCCTGAAGTGCTTGCGGATGCTGCTGGTGGATGTGATCAGCTGCCGCCGGGCAGCGCGTGCCTTGCTCTGATCGAAGACCGCGCGCCCGGCCATCATGGCAGTGAGCACATCCATGGCGGCCTTTTGCGTGGTCATCAGGGTGATGCGGCGGGTCACATGCTTGCTGACCCCGTCACTGGCGGTGACCGGGGCAGAGGGCCCGGCGGCAAGGGCCGCGAGGAGCGCAAGGCAGGCGAGCGGTTTGAGCAGGCGCAGGGTCATGGCGCGGTCCCGGGCCGGATTGACCGAATCGAATAAATGGAACAAAATGGGAACATCTGCACTGGAACTCCTGTAACCTGCCGTCTGCACCTGCCGTCTGCCGGCCCCTGCTGCGTGATCTGCCCATGCCCCATCGCCGCATTCTGTCGCTGTGGTTTCCGCGCCTTGGCGCCGAACGCATTCTGCGGGCGGAGCGCGGCGGCATTGCCGGGCCGCTGGCCGTTGCCGAGGAAGTGTCCAACACCCAGGTTATTTCCGCGTTAAACTTGGCGGCCTCGGCAGAGGGGCTGCAGGCCGGCCAGCCGTTGCGCGATGCCCATGCGATGTGCGCGGGCCTGGTGGTGCGGCCGCGCAACCGCGCGGCGGAGGCGGCGTTTCTGGCCGCACTCAGGCGCTGGGCGGGCAAGTTCAGCCCCTGGGTGGCTGAGGCCGGGGAGGACGGGCTGACCATCGATCTCACCGGCTGCGCGCATCTGTTCGGCAGCGAGGCGGCGCTGATGGAGACGGCGGGGCAGGATTGCGCGGAGATGGGGCTGAGCGTGCGGATGGGGCTGGCCGATACCCTGGGCGCGGCCTGGGCGCTGGCGCGCTACGCGGGCGAGGAGGCGGCGCCGGAACGGTCGGGTGACGCCATCGACCAGGAGGCGCGCGCAACCCGTGCCCGGGCGCAGAAACGCCAAGGCGTCAAGCGGCGCCATTGGACCCGGGGCGGCGCGGCGCCGCAGCTGCAGGCGGCGGTGCCGCAGCTGGGGCGGATTGCCGAAGCCGGCCAGGCCTATGGCGCGCTGGCGCCCTTGCCGGTGGCGGCCTTGCGGCTGGACAGCGCCACGGTGGCGCAGCTGAACCGGCTGGGGCTTCGGCGGATCGGCGACCTGCTGGGCCAGCCGCGGGCCAGCCTGGCGCGCCGCTTCGGCCAGGGGCTGGTGCTGCGGCTGGACCAGGCGATGGGCAGCGCGCCGGAGCCGGTCTCGCCCGCGCGCAGCCCGGACCATTTTGCGGTGCGGCTGACCCTGCCGGAGCCGATCGGGCTGATGGAGGACCTGCTGGCAGGCATTGACCGGATGCTGCCGCGGCTGTGTGCCCGGCTGGAGGCGCGCGGAAAGGGGGCGCGGGTTTTGCGGCTGGAGGCGCACCGCTGCGATCAGGAAATGGAGGCGGTGACCCTGGGCCTGGCCCGTGCCAGCCGCGATCCCGCCCGCATCCGGCCGCTGCTGGAGATGAAGCTGGAGCAGATCGACGCGGGCTATGGCATCGACATGCTGCGGCTGGAGGTCTTGCAGGCGGAAGCCATTCACGCCCGCACCCCGGCGGGCCACATGCAGGCAAGTGCCGCGGCGCGGGCGCGGCAGGAGGATGGCGCCGCGCTGGAGGATCTGATCGGCCGGCTGGGTGCGCGGCTGGGGATGGAGGCGATCACCCGCTATCACCCGGCGGAGAGCCACATTCCGGAAAAAAACTTCACCGTGCAGGCGGCGGCCTGGTCGGAGCCTGCGTCCGGCGACTGGCCACTGCCGCCGCGCCCGCGGCCGCTGCTGTTGTGGCGGCCCGAGCTGGTGCATGCGCCGGATGTGCCGCAGGTGCCGGAGCAGTTCAGGTGGCGCGGCCGGGACTGGCAGCTGGCAGCGGCGGAGGGGCCGGAGCGGATCGCGCCCGAGTGGTGGCTGGAGGACCCGGCGTGGCGCAGCGGCGTGCGCGATTACTGGGTGGTGGTGACGGGCTGCGGCACGCGGCTGTGGCTGTTCTTTGCCCATGGCGGCGCGCTGTCGCCCGGCTGGTTCTGCCATGGGTCGTTTGCGTGAGTGTGTGCTTGGACAGTTCGGCGCGCGGCGAAGGGTTTTGCTTGGGTGTCCCTGTGCAAACCGCATAAGGTAGGGGCATGATCACACCGCGTTTCGACATTCTGGGCCAGGCCATCAGCGACGCCAGCCGCACGCAGATGCTGTGCGAGCTGATGGAGGGGCGCGCCTATACTAACAAGGAACTGGCGGCGGCGGCTGGGGTGACGCCGCAGACCGCCTCGGCGCATTTGCGGCTGCTGCAGGACGCAGGCCTTGTGGTGGCGGAAAAGCGCGGGCGCTGTGTCTATCACCGGCTGGCCGGCGCAGAGGTGGCCCATGCGCTGGAGCAGCTGGCGGCGATTGCGCCGGCCGACAGCCTGCACCGCGCCCAGCAGCGCAAGGCGGGCGGGCTGGCGCAGCTGCGCAGCTGTTACGACCATCTGGCCGGGCCGCTGGCGGTGGCGATGACCCGCGCCTTCCTGGACCGCGGCATGCTGGTGGAGGAACAGGGCGCCTTTCGCGCGGTGCCAGCCGGGGAGTGGCTGAAACTGGGGGTGGTTCTGCCGGAAAAGACAAGCCGCCAGCCCTTTGCCCGGCCCTGTCTGGACTGGACCGAGCGCAAGCTGCATGTGGCCGGTCCGATGGGGCGGCAAATCCTGGAGCACGCCTTGGAGAGAGGCTGGGTCAAGCGGCACCGGCACAAGCGCGGGCTGCTGCTGACCGCGCCCGGACGGGTGGCGCTGGAGCAGATCCTGGGGGTGCAATGCGGGGAGCTGGCGGCGGCCTGAGTGGGCCTGAAAAGGCTCTGATACAGGCGGAAACGCGCTAGTTGCGCCTGTGCGCATCCTGCACCACACGAAAAATCGAACGTTAAAACCCTTGATTTGCCGGGGAAACGGCGCAACCTGTTATCTATGAGCTTTGATCAGGTGCAGCCTTTTCCCGGATCTCCCATACCTCAGCAAGTCGCCTTTGACCGCCGGGAACTGTCGGTCATCATGACGTTGTACGGCCGCATGGTGGCGGCTGGGGAATGGCGCGATTACGGGATTTCTTCCTTGCGCGATCTGGCAGTTTTCTCCGTTTTCCGGCGCACGGCAGAGCATCCGCTCTACCGGATCGAAAAGCGCCCCAAGCTGCGGCAGCGGCAGGGGCAGTATTCGGTGGTCGGCATGGACGGGCATATCCTGAAGCGCGGGGCGGATCTGAAGACCGTGCTGAGGGTGCTGGAGCGCAAGCTGATCCGCTCCGTGGAGTAGCCGCAGGGTTTGCGGCGGAGCGGGAACCGGAAAATTCGGATTTTCCGGCCAAAAATCTTCGCAAGATTTTTACCGCCGGTGGCGGCGGGCGCGGGTTACGCCAGCCGTTTGTGCGCGGTGACCGGACCGTCGCCCTGCGTTTGGATACGCTCAATTGCTGCGGTGATAGGTTCAATCGCCACTGCCATATCGTGGGCATTGGCGTGGATCAGGGTTTCTGCGTCCCGCACCAGTGCGACATGGCCCTTCCAGAACAGGAGGTCGCCGCGCTGGCAGTCACCGGCGGGGGCGTCTTCTCCCAGCTCCGTCTCTTGCATGTCGCTGTCGCCGGGGCAGGCAGTTCCGCAGGCCAGGAGCGCCGCCTGCACCAGGCCGGAGCAGTCGATGCCAAAGCGGCTGTTGCCGCCCCAGAGGTAGGGTGTGCCGAGGAACAGCTCTGCCACTGCCACAGGATCATTGGCATAATCGCCCAAAGGCGACAGGTGGCGGGCGGGGATATAGCCGAGGTTGGTGTCCGCGAACCGTCCCTCACCACCCAGGACCTGCACCCGGCTGCCGTGGCTGAGCGCATGGGTTTCCGGCGATTTGAAGTCATCTGCGGAATAGGCATGGGTGGCCGGGGCGCTGACCCAATGAGTGGCCTCGAACGGCGTGGCCAGGGCGGTGCCGGGGACATAGCCCGCATAGAAATCCTTGGCCGCCTGCAAAAACGCCCAGCCGTCGCGGTCCTCATAGACCGTGACCGCCTCGCCGTAGACCAGCTGGCGGTCGCGGGCGCCGTCCGGCGCGCGCAGCAGGTCCGCGACAGGGACGCCGATGCGGGCGGCAGTGCCGTCCACCCGCATCAGCCCCTCGGGCGCGTCCGTCAGATGTGCGGCGGCGATGCGGTCATTCACCGGGGTGCGGCGGCGGTCAGCCATGGGATCAGAGCTCCAGCATGTCCGGCAGCGCGGCAAACAGCGCGCGGGCGCCTTGGAGGGCACCGCCCTTAGACCGGCCGGGTGCCGCGCTGGGGGTCCAGCCGTAGATGTCGAAATGCATGTAGCGGGTGTCCCCGGCAAAGCGGCGCAGGAACAGGGCGGCGGTGATAGAGCCTGCGAACCCGCCCGAGGGCGCGTTGTCCAGATCGGCGATGCCGGGTTCGATCATCGTCTCATATGGCTCGTGGAAGGGCATCCGCCAGACCGGGTCGGCGGTGCGGACTGCGCTGGCGGCAAGCGCTGCGGCGTCGCCCTGATGATCGGTATAGAAGGGTGACAGGTCCGGGCCGACGGCCACCCGCGCCGCGCCGGTGAGAGTGGCCATCGAGATCAGCAGGTCCGGCGTGTCCTCAGCCGCCAGCGCCAGCGCGTCGGCCAGCACTAGGCGCCCCTCGGCGTCGGTGTTGTTGTTTTCCACCGTCAGCCCTTTGCGCGACATCAGCACGTCGCCGGGCCGGAAGGCGGCGCCGGAGACGGCATTTTCCACCGCCGGGATCAGCACGCGCAGCTGCAGGTCCAACCCGGCGTCCATGATCATCCGGGCCAGGCCCAGCACGTTGGCCGCGCCGCCCATGTCCTTTTTCATCAGCGCCATGCTGTTACCGGGCTTCAGGTTCAGCCCGCCGGTGTCGAAACAGACGCCCTTGCCCACCAGGGTCAGCTTGGGGCCGGAGCTGCCCCAGCGTAGGTCGATGAGCCGCGGCGCGCGGGGAGAGGCGCGGCCGACGGTGTGGATCAGCGGGAAGTTCTGTTCCAGCAGGTCTTCACCCAGGGTAACGGAGGCCTCTGCGCCGAACTCCTGCGCCAGGGCCTCGGCTGCTGCCTGAAGTTCCGCCGGGCCCATGTCGGAGGCGGGCGTGTTGATCAGGTCGCGGGTGAGGCATTCGGCAGCGGCCAGTGATTCAACCGCGGCGGCATCCACGCCTTCGGGGGCCTGCAGCGCGGCGGTTTCGCCCGTGGCGTCCTTGTAGCGGTCGAAGCGGTAGGCGGTCAGCAGCCAGCCAAGGGTCTCGCTGGCGGCGTCTTCCGCGGGCAGGCCGGAGGCGATGCGGTAGGTGCCTGCGGGCAGTTTCTGCGCCGCTTCGGCCAGCACAAAGCGGCGGCGCGCACGCTGGGCAGCGCTGCCGTAGCCCGCCAGGGCCAATTCAATCCGGCCCTCGGCATCCGGCACCGTCAGCGCCTGGCCGCAGGCGCCGGTGAAGCCCTGCGCCGATGCCCAGGCCTGAACGCGCTGCGGCTGGCCTGAAAGCCAGCTGTTCAATTCATCGCTTGCAATAACATGCACAGGGCAGGCGTCAGGGCCGGGTTCGGCAAAGACTCGCGGCATCGAAAAAACTCCGGTTGCAATCACTTCTGATGCGCCAGAGTAGCCGCCGCGGCGCGGCCTGCAAGCCCTGCGGGCTGCACAAATGTCAGATCGTCATGTCCTGCTGATCCCAGACTGCCGTCAGCGAGCGTTCGCCCACCCGCATCAGCCGGAACAGGATGGCGGCCACGGCCGGCGCGTCCTCGGCGTCGATTGCGACGGTCACGTCCCTGGCAATGTTTGCCAGCGCGGTCATTCCGATCTGTTCGGCCATGGCAATCAGCGACCGGGCGCTCTTGCGCAGGTTCATCATATCGTTCTGCCGCCACAGACGCTCGCAATGCGTCAGGCGCACCGCCATTTCCTCAATCGCGCGGCACACGACGTCCTCAGCACCGGCTTCGCCGAGCTGTTCGTAGAGTTCGGAAAGTTTGTCAGGATCCAAGCGCACAGTCTCAGAGTGCATCACTGTCAGTATATTGGCCACCACATTCACCCAATTCTTTGTACCCCCACGGCACGTCTGCCAATTTGGAAGCCATAAGTTTTCAAAAGGTTTCCGCGGGCGGATCAAATCCCTCGAATTTTGAGACAATGCAGGCTAATACGGCCGGCAACGCGAAACGAACCGAGGATTCGACAATGGAATTTGCCAAGCCTCTCCCCAGTTATCTGGTGACCCGTTATCACGGCTGGAAGGCCACTTCATACGAGGAGAACCAGGGCTGGTACCGCCGCCTGGCAACCGAAGGCCAGCGGCCGCGGGCGATGGTGATCTCCTGCTGCGACAGCCGGGTGCATGTGACCTCGATTTTCGGTGCTGACCAGGGCGAGTTCTTCATTCACCGCAACATCGCCAACCTGGTGCCGCCGTTTGCGCCTGATGGCGACCACCACGGCACCTCGGCGGCAGTGGAGTATGCGGTCACCGCGCTGAAAGTCTCGCATCTGATCGTGCTGGGCCATTCGCAGTGCGGCGGCGTGCAGGGCTGTATCGACATGTGCAAGGGCCACGCGCCGCAGCTGGAAGAGAAGACCAGCTTTGTCGGGCGCTGGATGGACATCCTGAAACCCAAGTTCAGCGGTGTCGAGGATATCCAGGATCCGGTCGAGCAGGCGCGCCAGTTCGAGCGTCAGGCGGTTGTCGCCTCGCTGGAGAACCTGATGACCTTCCCGTTCATCGAATCGGCGGTGAAGGCGGGCGAGCTGAGCCTGCACGGGCTGTGGACTGACATCGGCGAGGGCGGGCTGGAATGCTATGACCCCAAGGCGGGCACTTTCGCCCCGGTCTGACGTCAGGCCGTTTTCTTGCCGGACCCGAATGCAGCCGCCAGATTGGCGGCTGCTTGCGTATAGCCCCCCGCGGCGCCGTCGACGAAGTGGATGTGATCGTCCTGCACCGGCGAGGGCACGATGCAGGTGACCATGGCGGCATCCTGTTCGTGCAGGCCGAAGCGGACGAGGCCTGCATCGGCCGCCTGTTGCAGATGCTGGCGGATACGGCGGCTGATCCCGGGCGTGCAGTCCAGCGTCATCTTTAGCCCGTCGTCGAATTTTCGGAAATCGGAATGCGCCCGCAGCATTGACAGGTAATGCACCGGGTCGAAGGCCCCTGCAGGCCGTTTGCTGATCAGCAGCAGCGCGGCAAAGGCGCAATGGCCCAGCAGGTAGAGCTGCCGCAAAAACAAGGGCAGCCGACCGCCGGAGGCTTTGGCTTCAAGCGTCAGCCCGGCAGGCGGAAACTGCAGCCGCGGGCCGGCTTCGGGAACCGGGTGGCCGCTGTCTTCAAGCTCTGCCGCCAGATCCAGCACTTCGGCGGCGAAGCGGGCAAAATCCTGCGGGCTGGCGCCGGGTGCGGGCTGGGCCACCACCGACAGGATGATGCCGTGGCGGGCGGGCGTATTGCTCCAGCGGCAGGAAAGGCCTGCGAGGTCGGGCGGGTCTGCTTGCGGGTCAGGGGCCACTGCAAAGGCGCCGGCCTTCATCTGCGCTTCGGCCCAGGCCAGGCCGCCGCCGCTGAACATGGCGAAATCGGCGTGGTCCGACACCGCGTAGCGGGCAACCTGCACCTCCAGGCCCTCCTCCCGTATGGCGGCGGCCGGCAGAACCGCGGCGCGCAGGGAGATGCCGTATTCCGCCTCTGTCCAGCTGCGCAAGGCACCCAGCACGCGCTGCGCCGTGGCCTGATGGCGGGGCGGCACAGCAAAGGAGGCGCCGTCGCCGCCGAAGACATAGGGAAACGCCTCCCCTTCCAGCGCGTTGCGCATCGCGGCGATCACTGCGGCGCCGACCATGTTCACCGTTTTGTAGCGGCCTTCCTTCACCAGCCCGGTGGAATTCACGATGTCGGTGCAGCAAAGAAGCCAGTCGCCGGGCAGAGGGGCAAAGACCGACGGGTCGGAGAGATCGCTGAAATCGCGGACCCTGGGGAGGCTGGCGTAGAACGAATCCGTTGTCATGACTTTCAGCCCCCTGACGCGCTCCCGCGGCCTGCTGTCTACTTCTAAACAAATTGTGCGTCGGCGCCAAACATGCAAGCTGTGCGCTAGTAACAAAAATGCAGGGGGCAGAACATGCAGGCAGGACTGATCTTATTGTGCCTGGCCTATGTGCTGAGCCAGTTTTTCCGCACCTTTCTGGCGGTATTGTCCGGCGTGCTGGGGCAGGATATCGGTGCGGCACCGGATGATCTGGCCTTTGCCTCCAGCCTGTGGTTCCTGTCCTTTGCCGCCATGCAGCTGCCGGTGGGCTGGGCGCTGGATCACGTGGGGCCCCGCAAGACGGCGTCGCTGCTGCTGTTGCTGGGCGGTGGCGGCGGTGCAGCGCTGTTTGCCGCGGCAACTGCGCCCTGGCACGTGGGCGCGGCGATGTTCCTGATCGGCATTGGCTGTTCGCCGGTTCTGATGGCCTCCTATTACATCTTTGCCCGCCAGTATTCGCCCGCGCGCTTTGCAACGCTGGCGGCGGTGATGCTGGGGGTGGGGTCCGCGGGCAATCTGGTGGCGTCTTACCCGACCGCCCTGGCGGTGGATCTGTTCGGCTGGCGCGGCACGCTGGCCGGGCTGGCGGCGGTGTCGGTTGCGGTGGCGGCGGGGATTTTCCTGACGGTGAGCGATCCGGACAAGCCGGAAGGGGAGCACAAGGGATCGGTGCTGGACCTGCTGAAGATGCCGGTGATGTGGGCGATCTTTCCGTTGATGCTGGTGGCCTATGCACCCTCCGGCGCGCTCAGGGGGCTGTGGATCGGACCCTACCTGAGTGATGTTTACGGGCTCAGCACCCAGGCCGTCGGCCTGGCGACCTTGGTGATGGGGGCGGCGATGATTGCGGGGACTTTTGCCTACGGGCCGCTGGACCGGGTGCTGGGCACCCGCAAATGGCTGATCCTGGGCGGCAACCTGTTGGGTTGCGCGGCCCTGGGCGGGCTGATCCTGGCCACCGGCGCGCCGGTCTGGATGCCGGTTGCGATGATGGCGGCGGTGGGTTTCTTCGGGGCATCCTTCCCGGTGATCATGGCGCACGGGCGCGCCTTTGTGCCGCCGCATCTGGCCGGGCGGGGGGTCACGCTGCTCAACCTCTTTGGCATCGGCGGGGTGGGAATCATGCAGTTTGCCACTGGCCGCATTCACGCGAAAATGGCCGGTGCGGACCTTTCCTTGCCCTATATTGGCATTTTCAGCTTCTTTTTGGTGCTTCTGGGGCTCGGCTGCGCAATTTATCTGTTCAGCCGCGACAGCATGGACTGATCAGGGACTTTAAACTTGGCCGCGGAACCATTATCACACCGGCGCCGGCCATGGGGCCGGGCAAGACTGGAGAAACAGATAAATGGGTTACCGCATCGTCGTCGTTGGCGCCACTGGCAACGTGGGCCGCGAAATGCTGAACATCCTGGCCGAGCGCCAGTTCCCTGTGGATGAGATCGCTGCGCTGGCAAGCCGCCGCTCTCTCGGCACCGAAGTCAGCTTTGGCGATAAGACACTCACTACCAAGGATCTGGACACCTTTGATTTCGCCGGCTGGGACATGGCGCTGTTTGCCGTCGGTTCCGAGGCGACCAAAGTGTATGCCCCCAAGGCCGCGGCCGCGGGCTGCGTGGTGATCGATAACTCCTCGCTCTACCGCTATGACCCGGAGATCCCTCTGATCGTGCCGGAGTGCAACCCGGAAGCGATCCACGGCTACAAGAACAAGAACATCATCGCCAACCCCAACTGCTCCACCGCGCAGATGGTGGTGGCGCTGAAGCCGCTGCATGACCGTGCGAAGATCAAGCGTGTTGTAGTCTCGACCTATCAGTCGGTGTCCGGTGCGGGCAAGGACGGCATGGATGAGCTGTGGGAGCAGACCAAGGCGGTTTACAACCCCACCACCGACGTGCCGCCGAACAAGTTCCAGAAGCAGATCGCCTTCAACGTGATTCCGCAGATCGACGTCTTCATGGAAGACGGCTCGACTAAGGAAGAGTGGAAGATGGTTGTGGAAACCAAGAAGATCGTCGACCCGAAGATCAAGGTCACCGCGACCTGTGTTCGCGTGCCGGTGTTTGTCGGCCATTCCGAGGCCGTGAACATCGAGTTCGAGGAGTTCCTGGACGAGGACGAGGCCCGCGATATCCTGCGCGAGGCGCCGGGCATCATGGTGATCGACAAGCGTGAGCCGGGCGGCTACGTCTCGCCGGTGGAATGCGCGGGCGATTTTGCAACCTTCATCAGCCGCATCCGCCAGGACCCGACCATCGAGAACGGCCTGAACCTGTGGTGCGTTTCGGACAACCTGCGCAAGGGCGCTGCCCTGAACGCGGTGCAGATCGCCGAACTGCTGGGCCGCGAGGTCCTGAAGAAGGGCTGAGGCTTATATCCTTTTGGGGAGGGGGCCGCTTCGAAAGAGGCGGCCCCTTTGCTTTTGCGCCCCTGCCGGAGGGCGGCGGCCGGGCCTACTCTGATCCTGAACAGAGATGTGAAGGAGGACAGGCCATGCTGGCGCACAAGGAACTTCCCGCAGTTTTCGTGAACCGGAACGCTGCCCCGGCCCAGACCGCCTGGGCCAGCGCGCGCATCCACAAGCGGCTGGATTCGGAGATGGCGGCGCAGCTGCGGATGCTGCTGGCGGGGATCTTTCAGACCGCCCCCAGCTGGCTGGAGCTGCGCAAGGGGCTGAAGCAGCACGGGTTTTACCTGCGCCGGAAAGGGCTGCGCCTGCTGCTCTGCGATATGCACAGCCATGTGGAGATCTGCTCTTGCCGGTTTCTGGGGTTTCCTGCGACGGCGCTGGAGCAGCGTTTGGGCAGCCTTCTGCCGCGGGCCTGAGGCAGGCAACGGCCGGGCTGGCCGGACCTCACTCGCGGGAGTAGCATGGCATCAGGCGGGACCACCGCCGTGATTTTTGATTGAGAGATGCCAATGCGATTTCCTTTGATGGCTTTTGCCTTTTCTTCAATTGCCGCGGCGGCGGCTGCGGACACCATCCCCGTCAGCAGCACGGTGTCGGAAGTGACGCTGTATCCCGGTCTGGCGGAAGTCACCCGCAGCGCGGCGCTGACCCTGCCGGAGGGGCGCCACCGGCTGATTCTGCAGAACGTGCCCAGAACGGCTGCGCTGGAGACGCTGCAGGTGGAGATCGCCGGCGCCCGCCGCGTCGCCACCCTGCTGCGCGAGAATTACGTGCCGCCGCGCGATGCGGATGACCCCGAGGTGGAAGCCGCCGAAGCGCGGGTGCGCGAGGTCGAGGCGCGGATTGCCGTGGTGCGGGACGAGGCCGCGCAGGCACGCGCCGGGGTACGGGCGGCGGAGGCCTCAATCGGGTTCCTGCAGCAGCTGGGCGCAAACGAGGGGCTGGCGGAGGCGGATGCCGCTGCGCTGAGTGAAATTGCCCGGATGATCTCTGCGGAGGCGGCGGGGGCCAGCCAGGCGGCGGTGTCGGCAGAGGCTGAGGCGCGCCGGATAGAACTGCAGCTGGAGGACTTGGAAGAGGAGCTGGCAGAAGCGCAGGCAGCGCTGGCGGCGATCACGCTGGAGGATGATGACCGGCTGTACATCGCGGTGGATATCGAGGCGGAGCAGGTGGGTGAGGGTGCCGTCAAGGTAAGCTACTACACTGCGGGCGCGGGCAATATCGGCTGGCAGCCGTCTTATGAGATGCACTTGAATACCGTTACGGAGCAGCAGGTGATCCTGAAGCGGGCGGTGATGCTGGTGCAGGACACCGGCGAGAACTGGCAGGATGTGGCGCTGACCCTGTCGACGGCGGTGCCCGGTGAACAGGGCAGCCCGTCTGCGCTGTACCCTTGGCTGCGCCGGATTGAAAAACCGCAGCCGCCGCGGGCGCTGAAGTCCATGGGGCAGGATGTGGCGGAAATGTCTGCGCTGGCAGAGCCGGTGCTGGAAGCGCCTGCCGTCATTGAAGAGGCCAGGGGTGGCTGGGGCGCGGATCTGGGCGGTGCGGCGGCGACCTACCGCTTCGGATTGCCGGTGTCGATTGCCTCCGGCGCCGATCTGCTGCGGCTGGAGATGGACAGCCTGACGGCCGAGGCAAAAGTGCTGGCGGTGGCGGTGCCGTCGCGGGATGAGACTGCCTACCGTGTGGCGACCTTCACCAACAGCTTCGGTGAGCAGCTTCTGGCCTCGGATGAGGTGCCGCGGTTCGTCGATGGCAAGCTGGTCACGGTGGAGGACTTCGCCGGGCTGGCGCCAGGGGCAGAGACGGACGCAGGGTTCGGCCCCATCGAGGGGTTGCAGCTGCGCCGCGATGTGCTGGGGCAGAGCGAAGGCGAGCAGGGGCTGATCTCGCGCAGCAACGCGCAAGTGCAGAAAGTGGAAATCACGGTTGAAAACCTGACTGCGCAGGACTGGGCGGTGCGGGTGCTGGACCGGGTGCCCTATTCGCAGCAGGACGATCTGGAAATCGAGTGGAATGCAAAGCCGCAGCCCGCGGAGGAAAATGTGGAGAAGCAGCGCGGCATTCTGGCTTGGGATCTGGAGCTGGGTGCTGGCGGGAGCGAGACCATCCAATTGGACACCACGCTCAGCTGGCCCGAGGGCATGGTGCTGCGCTGACGCTGGTTTGGTGTCAGGCAACGGGCAGGTGGCTCCCGCCCGTCGTCGGGCATTGAAAATGCCTTCCTCCCGTTGGGCGTGGCACCGCGCATCGCGCGGTGCCACGCCCAAGGCTGCTGCCGTTGCTCTGGCTTTGCCAGGGCAGCGGGCAGGCGCGGGAGAGCTTCCTTTGTGATTTACGGCAGGCGGTTAGTCTGCCTTCCACTTGGCGGCCAGGTCGCGGGCGTTGCGGGCCAGCACCATGACGTCGATGCCAACCGCCAGGAACTGCGCGCCCATGTCCGCATAGGCATGAGTAGCCTCATCGGTTGTGCCGAGGATACCGGGGGCGATACCAGCCGCCTTGATGCGGGTGATGGCATCAGCAATTGCCGCGCGCACCTCCGGGTGGGCCGAGTTGCCCTGGTGGCCCATGTCGGTGGACAGATCCGCAGGGCCAATGAAGACGCCGTCGATGCCTTCGACCTGCAGGATTTCGTCCAGCGCAGCCATCCCGGCGCGGTTTTCCACCTGCACCAGCAGGCAGACCTCCTGATCGGCGGTCTGGATGTACTCGGAAACAGTTCCGAACATGGTGGCGCGGGCTGCCGTGGCGCCGACACCCCTCACGCCCTTGGGCGGGTAGTGGCAGGCGCGAACCAGCTCGCGGGCCTGTTCGGCGCTTTCCACGATCGGCACCAGCACGGTTTGCGCGCCGGCATCCAGCACCTGTTTGATCATCCAGGTCTCCCCCACCGGCACCCGCACCACCGGGTGGCTGGGGGAGGCCGCAAGCGCGATCAGCTGGTCGCGGATCGAGCGGATGTCGTTGGGCGCATGCTCGCCGTCGATCACCAGCCAATCGAAACCGCAGGTGCCCATGATCTCGGCGATCTGGCCGTCGGCAAAGCTCATCCAGCAGCCGATTTGGCGATTGCCCTGTGATAGAGCCTGTTTGAAGGGGTTCTTGGGTGCGGGCATGGGGGCCTCCTGTCAGGCGAAATTGATAGACACGGAACCGAAGGGGCCGAAATCGGCGGCGATTTCCGTGCCCGGCGGGCATTCGATGGGGCGGATGAAGGAGCCCGAGAGCACGATATCCCCGGCCTCGATCTGTTGTCCATATTCCGCCATCCGCCGCGCCAGCCACAGGACCGAGGTGACAGGATCATTCAGAACGCCGGCGCCTAGGCCGGTTTCCTCCACCGTGCCGTCCCGGGCCACGATGGCCCCCACCCAGCGCAGGTCATGAGCATCCACGGCGTGGCGCTCCGCCCCAAGCACGACGCCGGCATTTGCGGCGTTGTCGCTGATGGTGTCGGTGATGATGCGGGCCTGGCCGGTATCCGGGTCGGCGCGCAGGATGCGGGTGTCGAGGATTTCCAGCGATGGGGCCACATAATCCGTCGCAGCCAGCACGTCTGCGCGGGTGCAGTGGGCGCCTGCGAGGGGGGATTTCATCACAAAGGCGATCTCTGCTTCCACCCGCGGCTGAATGAAGCGGCCGGCGGGGATGGTGCTGCCGTTTTCAAACGCCATATCGTCCAGCAATACGCCGCTGTCGGGGGTGGTGATGTTCAGCGCCTGCTGCATGGCGCGGCTGGTGAGGCCGATTTTCCAGCCGATTTTCCTGCGGCCGGAGGCCAGTTTTTGCCTGATTAGAGCCTGTTGCACTGCATAGGCGTCGTCCAGCGTCATGCCAGGATAGGCCAAGGAGAGCAGGCCGCATTGCTGGCCGGTTTGCTCGGCTTTGAACAGCCGGTCAGCGGCTTCCTGGTGCTGTTCCGGGGTCATGCCTCATCCTCAACCGTGTTGCGTAAGGTTCCGATGCCCTCAACCTCAACCTCCACCACGTCGCCGGGGACCAGGTATTTCGGCGGATCAAACCGTGCGCCTGCGCCTGTCGGCGTGCCTGTGATGATCACGTCGCCGGGCTGCAAGGTCGTGAAGGTGGAGATATAGGCGATCTCCTCGCGGATCGGGAACATCATGCGGGCCAGGGTGTCATCCTGACGGATCTCTCCGTTCACGCGGGTGACAATGCGGGCGTCATCCAGCTGGGCGGCGTCGGTGAAGGGCACAAGCCAAGGGCCGATGGCGCCGGAATTGTCCCAGTTCTTGCCTTGCGTCACGTTGAACTTGGCGTGGCGGACCCAGTCGCGGATGGTGCCCTCATTCGCCAGTGTTAGTGCCGCGATATGATCGTAAGCGTCCTCCGGTTTGATCCGGCGGCCTGCCTTGCCGATCACCACGGCGACCTCGCCCTCGTAATCCAGCGTGTGGTTTTCCGGCGGGCGGATCAGCGGGCGCTCTGCCCCGGTGAAGGAGCGCGGGAAGCGGGGGAACAGGGACATGTGCTTGGGCTGGGCAGAGCCGTCCTTGTACTCCGCGTTGCGGTCCGGGAAGTTGACGCCGACGCAGATGATCTTTTCCGGGTTGGGGATCGGGATTTCGTAGGTAAAATCCTTGTGGGTGACGGGTTGGCCCTCGGCAGCCTGAGCCAGTGCGGGCAGGCCGCCTGCCGCGATCACGTCGCGCAGGGAGGGCCAGTGCGGGAACTGCGGCGACAGGGCGATCATGCCGGCGTCCGTCGCGGCGCCGTAGAAGGTCTCGCCATTGGCGGTGCAGGTTGCAAAGCGCATCAGGTCAGGCTCCTTGCGATTCCGGTGATGACGTCGAAGGCCATCATTACATCGGCTTCGGTGGTCTCGAACTGGCCTGCCTGGAAGCGGATCACCAGCTCACCGTCGAGGCGGGKCTGGGTCAGGTAGATGCGGCCGTCGTTGTTGATGGCGTTGACCAGCCGCAGGTTCAGCTTGTCGAGATCCGCGGCGCCCTCAGGCGCATAGCGGAACGACCAAAGCGACCACATCGGCGCGCTGGTGATCGCGAAATCAGGCTCTGACTGGAGCTTTTCGTGCAGCTGGTTTGACCAGTTGATGTGATTGCGCAACCGCTGGCGCAGGCCCTCCAGCCCGTAGGTGCGGATCAGGAACCAGATCTTGAGCGCGCGGAAGCGGCGACCCAGCGGCACCGACCATTCGGAATAGTTGATGATGCCGTCATGGCCGTGGGTCTTGAGGTATTCCGGGCTGATCGCAAGGGTTTGCACCAGATCATCCGGGTTCTTCAGGAAATGCGCAGAGCAGTCGAACTGCACGCCGAGCCATTTGTGCGGGTTGAAGACGATGCTGTCGGCGCGCTCCACCCCCGGCCAGTAGTGGCGGTATTCCGGGCAGATCATCGCAGAACCGGCCCAGGCGGCGTCAACATGGGTGTAGAGGCCGTACTTTTCAGCGACGTCCAGCACCTTGTCCACCGGGTCGGTGGCGCCAACGCCGGTGCCGCCGACGCAGAGGATCACACCCGCGGGCTGGTGGCCTGCGGCGAGGTCGGCCTGAATTGCGGCCTCCAGCGCGTCGGGGTCCATGCCGCGCCAGTCGCCCTTGATCGGCACCCGGATCAGGTTCTGCTGGCCGATACCCGCGACCCAGATGGCGCGGTCGATTGAGGTGTGAACCTCGGACGAACAGTAAATGCGCAGCGCCTTCTGGCCGAACAGCCCGTGGCTGTTGCCCTGCCAGTTCAACGCCTTTTCCCGCATCGTCAGGACGGCGGCGAGGGTGGCGGAGGAGGCCGAGTCCTGGATGACACCCTGGAACTGGTCGGGCAGGTCCAGCGCCTGGCGCAGCCAGTCCATCATCCGGGTTTCCATCTCGGTCGCCGCCGGCGAGGTCTGCCACAGCATGCATTGCGGGGCGATGGCGGAGGTCAGGAATTCGGCCAGCACCGAAGGCGCGGCGGCGTTGGAGGTGAAATAGGCAAAGAAGCGCGGGTGCTGCCAATGAGTGATCCCCGGCATCACGATGTTCTCGAAATCACGGAAGATGGCCTCCATCCCCTCGCCATCCTCGGGCGGGGTTTGGGGCAGGGCGTTCAGCACTTCGCCGGGTTTTGTTCCGGCGCGCACCGGGCGGTCGCCGACGGTCAGGTGGTAGTCCTGGGTCCAATCCGCGACCCGGCGGCCCCATTCGGAGAATTCATCCCATTTCATCTCGTATTCCTTAAGCCTGTGCCGGAGGCACGGACAGCGCCCGGACCGACCCCACGGGGAAGGCGCTTCACGCCCACCCCTCGGTCCGGGCGCCGTCCTTAGGTTTCGCTAGGGTGCAATAATCGGCTGCGCGTTCAAGGCGCTGGGTTTCGGAGTGGTGCCTTCGAACACCGAGCCTTCCTCAAACCAGCTGCGCGGTGCCGGGGCACCCCATAGGGTCTGACGCTGCGGGTCGGTGAGCGACCATTTGATCGGCTCCAGATCCGGGTCGACGGTCTGGTAATCGGAGCAATAGATCTCGATCCGGTGGCCGTCCGGGTCGCGCACATACAGGAAGAAGGCATTGGAGATGCCGTGGCGGCCGGGGCCGCGCTCGATGTTGTCGACATAGCCAGTCGTCGACATCAGGTCCAAGAGGTCAATAATATTCAAGGGGTTCGGCACCCAGAAGGCGGTGTGGTGCAGGCGCGGGCCAAGCCCGTTGGTGAAGGCCACGTCATGCACGCCCCCCTTGCGGTGCATCCAGGCCGCCCAGACCTTGCCGCTCTCGTCATCCTCGGTGAACTCGGTGGTCCGGAAACCCATCTCGTTATAGAAGGCAACCGCGCCGTCCACATCTGCGCTGAACATGTTGAAATGGTCGATGCGCAGCGGTTTTACCCCGTTATAGAGCCTGTATTCCTGGTGGATCGGCGCCAGCCGGTCCATCTTGACATAGAACTCCAGCGGGATGCCCCAGGGGTCGCGGGTGCGCAAAGTGCGGCCTATGTGCGGGCGCTCTACCCATTCCACCGGCAGGTCCTTGGAGGCGAAGAACTCGGCGGCCTTGTCCAGGTCGGGCTCGTCATAGAGCTTGAAGCCCAGTACCCCGACCGAGGCCGTGTCCGCCTGTACCAGCACGATGCAGTGGTGGCCGCGTTCCTCCATCGCGCGCAAGTAAATGCGGCTGTCGTCCTCATGCGTCACCTGCAGGCCGAGCGTATCCACATAGAAGGCGCGGGAGGCGGCGAGGTCGGTCACGGCGTATTCAACGTGGCTGAGCCGCACGATGTTGAAGGGCGGATAGAGGTTCGGGGCGGGGACGGGCATTCGGGGGTCTCCTTTTACTGAACCGGGAAGATCACGTTGGTCTGACCGGTGCCGGAACTGGGAAAATACTCTGTGATCACTTCGCATGGGGCGGTGTAGCTGTCCCAGCCAAGCGCGCCGTAGAGCATGGCGGTGTCGTGCATGGAGCCTTCGCCGCAGCAGAACTCTGCGTATTCGCCGAGCATTTTCAGGAAGGTGGCGTGGTCGCCCTTCTGCCACAGCTCAAGCACCCGCAGGTCCATCTGGCGGTTGAACTCGGAGCTGATGGTGAAGGTGCCGTTGTTGGCGGCATAGTCCTTGTTCGCCCAGATCTTGTGGCTGAGCGAACCGGAGGCGACCAGCAGCACCCTGCTGTCCGAGGCCTCGACCGCCGCGCGGATGGCCTCGCCGATAACCCGGCTTTCGTCGTGATCGTGGACGGTGCACCAGGCGGCGACGGAGACCACCTTGAAATCGCCTTTGCGGCTCATGAAACGCATCGGGACCAGGGTGCCGTATTCCAGTTCCAGCGAGTCGAGCTGGTGCGACAGGGTGTAGACGCCCTTGTCCGAGGCCGCCGCTGCGATGGCATCGCCCAGTGCGGGGTTGCCTTCGTATTCATAGGGCAGGTTCTGGATGAACTGCGGGAATTCGTTGGAGGTGAACAGCCCCTTGAACCGGCTGTTGGCGTTGATGTGGTAGCCCGCGTTAATTACCCAGTGGGTGTCGCAGATCACGATGGTATCGGCACCGAGCGCCTTGGCGCGGCGGGCGATTTCCCGGTGGCCGTCGATTGCGGGTTTGCGGGCGCCCTCCAGCCGGCCGGGCTGTTCCGACATCAGCATGGTGGGCACGTGGGTGCATTTGGCGGCGAGAACGATTTCTCCCATGGTCTTCTCCTCAAAGACTGGTTGCGCGTTTCCTTGAGGTCAGGCGCCGAGGCGCGGGATCTTGTGCTGGCCCAGGGCAAAGCCGACGTGTTTCTGTTCCATGTAGAACTCGAAAGACCAGTCGCCGCCGTCGCGGCCGATGCCGCTGGCCTTGACGCCGCCAAAGGGGGTGGGCAGGTGGCGGACGTTTTCCGAGTTCACCCAGATCATGCCGGCCTCCAGCGCGTTTGTGAACCGCAGGGCGCGGGTGAGGTTGTTGGTCCAGACATAGCCTGTGAGGCCGTATTGCGTGTCATTGGCCAGTGTCAGGGCCTCATCCTCGTCTTTGAAACGGATCGCGGTGAGGACCGGGCCGAAGATTTCCTCCTGCGCGATGGTCATGTCGTTGGTGGCATTTGTGAAAAGGGTCGGGCGGACGAACCAGCCCTGATCGCCGGCGCGGGTGCCGCCGGCGGCGATGGTGGCGCCGTCCTGTTTGGCGGTCTCGAAGTAGGAGGTGACCTTGTCGAAATGCACCTTGTGGATCAGCGGGCCGACTTCGGTGGCCGGGTCCAGCGGGTGGCCGACCTTGATGTTGTTCACGCGCTCAATCAGCTTGGCTTCGAATTCCCCCGCGATGCTCTCCTGCACCAAGAGGCGCGAGGAGGAGGTGCAGCGCTCGCCATTGAGCGAATAGATCATGAAGATCGCGGCATCGAGCGCGCGGTCCAGGTCGGCGTCGTCAAACACCACCACCGGGTTCTTACCGCCCAGTTCGAAGTGCACGCGCTTCAGGGTGTCGGCGCCCTGTTTCATGATCATCGAGCCGGTCTTGCTCTCGCCGACAAAGGCAATGGCCTTGATGTCCGGGTGTTCGGTGAGGGCTTTGCCTGCGTCCTCGCCAAAGCCGTTCACGAGGTTCCAGACGCCCTGCGGAAGGCCCGCCTCGTGGGCGATCTCGGCCAGGATGCGGGCGGTGAGGGGGGAGAACTCGGCCGGTTTGTGGACCACGGTGCAGCCGGCGGCCAGCGCGGGTGCGATTTTCCAAGTGGACAGCATGAAGGGCGTGTTCCAGGGGGTGATGACGCCGACCGGGCCGATCGGGACCCGGGTGGTCAAATTCATCAGCGTCGGCGATTGCAGCTGCTGGCCGTCGCGGGCGGAGGTGGCCTTGTCCGCAAAAAAGCGGAAGTTCTCGGCGCCGCGCAGGGCCGCCTTGGACATGAAGCGCAGGGCTTGGCCGGTGTCCCAGCATTCGCAAAGCGCGATTTCCTCGGCGCGTTCGACGATCAGGTCGGCAATGCGGTGCAGGATCTTCTTACGCTCCAGCGCAGGCATGTCGCGCCAGGCGGGGAAGGCGGCCTTGGCGGCGGCAGCCGCGGCGTCGATGTCGTCGCTGCCGCCCTTGGCAACCGCGCAGATTATGCTTTCATCCACCGGTGACGATGTTTCAAAGGTGGCACCGGAGGCGGCTGGGCGGCTTTCGCCGCCGATCAGGTTCAGAATGCCTGTCTCGCGGAAACGGGTCAGGTGGCTGTTCAGCGTTTCGATGTTGGTGGTCAGATCGCTCATCACTGGTCCGCCTTTTGCATATGGTCGCGGATGGTGCCGCATTTCGGGGAAAGTTCCGGGTCGATGTCGCGCATCTCCAGCGACAGGGCGATAGAATGCTGCTGCATGGCCGGTTCAAGGAAGGTTTGCGCCGCGTCGAACACCGCCTGCGCGGCGCGTTTGCGGGTGTCCAGGTCGCGGCCCGCGCGCAGCCGGATGGAGATGTCGATATAGCCGTGCCGGTCATCGCCGTCGGCAATCGAGACATGATTTGCCGCAAAGGCGCGCACCCGGATGCCTGCCAAGGGGAACGCGCCGGTCGCTGCTGCGGCCTGCCGCAGGTGGCGGCACAGGGCGGCGATATCGGTGCGCGCCTCCATATTGGCCGAGTAGTCCAGCGTGATGTGCGGCATCTGCGTTACCTCTCCTGAATTACTTAACATGTTTAGCAATTGTGCGGCGATGAGTCAAGCGGAAGAAACCCAAGCGGCAATTGCGTTTAGCCGGAAGCGGGGTGATAATCGCGCATGACCAGGATGATGCCCTCCACCGACCGTTCGCTGCCCATTGCCCTTTTGAGGGCGCGGGAGCGCGTGATGGGTCCGATCCGTGCCCTGCTGAGCGGCGCGGGGCTGACCGAGCAGCAATGGCGCGTGCTGCGGGTGGTGCAGGAGAGCGGGCCGATTGATCCGACCCAGATTGCGGACAAGGCCTGCCTGCTGCTGCCCAGCCTGACGCGGATCCTGCAGAAGCTGGAGGAAAAGCAGCTGATCAGCCGGGAGCGCGATAAGCAAGACCGCCGCCGTCAGGTGGTGCGGATTTCCCCGGCTGGGGAGAAGATCATTGCCGACAACCTGGAAGCAAGCCTGGAGCTGATGGAGCAGACCCGCCGGAAGATGGGGGTGGAGCGCTATGAGGCGCTGCTGGATCTGCTGAACGAACTGGACCGGATCGAATTGTCCGAGTGAGTCGGATTTGCCGCATTTGGCGCGGATGGCTGGGTGCGTGACGCAAATGGGGCTGACCGCTCATTTCGGCGGAATACTGGGCGGACAGTATTTTTTGTATTTAAAATCAATATTTTGCCCTTGTGTTCCGTCCGCTGGGTTGTGGCGCGCAATGCTGCGTCTGCATTGGTGATTTCCTGCCTGTGACGCAAATGGCGCGGCTGATGTCCGAAATCCCCCTGTGAAATGACGCATTCCTAAACGATTCTGCCGGGGACAGTTGATGAGGACATCATGCGGTACTCCGGCCTGAAAGTGATCAAGGAGGCCCTGACGGGCCACAAGGGATGGCGCCCGACCTGGCGCGATCCGGAACCCAAGAAAAGCTACGATGTGGTGATCATCGGTGGCGGCGGGCACGGGCTGGCGACAGCCTATTACCTGGCCAAAAACCATGGCATCACCAATGTCGCGGTTATCGAGAAGGGCTGGATCGGCGGCGGCAACGTGGGCCGCAACACCACTATCATCCGCTCCAACTACCTGCTGGACGGCAACGAGCCGTTTTATGAGCTGTCGCTGCAGCTGTGGGAAGGGCTGGAGCAGGATTTCAACTACAACGCCATGGTCAGCCAGCGCGGCATTCTGAACCTGGTGCATACGGACGCGCAGCGCGACGCAGCGCGGCGCCGGGGCAATGCGATGATCCTGAACGGCTCCGACGCGGAGCTGCTGGATACCGATGGCGTGCGGGCGATGTACCCGTTCCTGAATTTCAACGATGCACGCTTCCCGATCAAGGGCGGGCTCTTGCACCGCCGCGGCGGGACCGTGCGCCATGATGCGGTGGCCTGGGGCTATGCCCGCGGCGCCGACCTGCGCGGGGTGGACATCATCCAGAACTGTGAGGTCACCGGATTCAAGATTGAGAACGGCAAATGCCTGGGTGTGGAAACCACCAAGGGCTTCATCGGCGCCAACAAGGTGGCGAGCTGCGTTGCCGGGTCGTCGAGCCGGGTGATGGAGAAGGCGGGGATGCGCCTGCCGATCGAAAGCCATGTGCTGCAGGCCTTTGTCTCCGAGGGTCTGAAGCCGGTGCTGGACGGGGTCATCACCTTTGGCGCGGGCCATTTCTATTGCAGCCAATCGGACAAGGGCGGGCTGGTCTTTGGCGGCGATCTGGACATGTACAACTCCTACGCGCAGCGCGGCAACCTGCCGGTGGTCGAGGATGTGATGGAAGGCGGAATGGCGCTGATCCCGGCGCTGGGCCGGGTGCGGATGCTGCGCAGCTGGGGCGGTATCATGGATATGTCGATGGACGGCTCCCCCTTCATCGACAAGACCCATATTGACGGCCTCTATTTCAACGGCGGCTGGTGCTACGGCGGGTTCAAGGCGACCCCGGCCTCGGGCTGGTGTTATGCGCATCTGCTGGCAACGGACACGCCGCATAAGGTGGCCACGGCCTACCGGCTCGACCGGTTCCGCCGCGGCTGCATGATCGACGAAAAGGGCCAGGGCGCCCAGCCGAATCTGCACTGAGGAAAGGACAGAAGCGATGATTATCAACCATCCGATCCTCGGGCCGCGGGATTTCCAGGAGTTCACCTACCTGGGTGATGCCAGCCTGATCGACCGGCCGGACTGGCAGGCTGACAATGCGGCGGATCAGTTCCACGACTACCTGTACCTGCGCGACAACCCGGCAGGCGAGCACCGTGAGCTGTGGTTCCATGAGCAGGGCGACCGGTCTTGGCTGGTGGTGACCCGCAACACCGTGACCCATGAAATCCTGAATGTCGAACTGGCCCGTGATGTGGCCCGGGCAAGGGGGCGCAGCAAATGACTGACGCAGTGATGAATGCCGGCCGCGTGGCCTTTCAGGCCGATGGCAGCACCGGCGCCCGCAAAGGGGTGCAGGTCAACCGCCTGGACGGGGGGCTGATCAAGGGCGGCAAGCCGCTGAATTTCACCTTTGATGGCAAGCGCTTCAAAGGGTTCGAGGGCGACACATTGGCCTCTGCCCTGCTGGCCAACGGCGTGCGGCTGATGGGCCGCTCGTTCAAGTACCACCGTCCGCGGGGCGTGCTGACTTCGGGTTCCGAGGAGCCCAACGCGCTGGTCGAGCTGCGCAGCGGCGGGCGGCAGGAGCCGAATACCCGCGCCACCGTGGCGGAGCTGTATGATGGGCTGGAGGCGAATTCGCAGAACCGCTGGCCGTCGCTGCAGCATGACTTCATGGCGATCAACGACCGGTTCTCGAACTTCCTGACCGCGGGTTTCTATTACAAGACCTTCATGTGGCCGGCTGCGTTCTGGGAGAAACTGTACGAGCCGATCATCCGCAAGGCGGCGGGTCTGGGCAGCATCAGTTTCGAGGCTGACCCGGATGCCTATGACAAGGGCTTCCTGCATTGCGATCTCTTGGTGATCGGGGCTGGCCCCACCGGCCTGATGGCAGCGCTGACTGCGGGCCGGGCTGGTGCGCAAGTGATCATTGCCGATGAGGATTTCCTGCTGGGCGGGCGTCTGAATGCGGAAACCTTTGGTATCGGCGATCTGACCGGCGCGGCCTGGGTTGAGCAGGCGCAGGCGGAGCTGGCGTCGATGCCGAACGTGCGGGTGATGCCGCGCACCACGATCATCGGCGCCTTTGATCACGGTATCTATGGCGCGGTGGAACGGGTTTCCGACCACGTGCTGGCGCCGGAGGCGGGCAAGCCGCGGCAGATCCTGTGGCGGATCTATTCCAAGCGGGCGATGCTGGCGGCGGGCGCAACGGAACGTCCGATTGCGTTTGAGAACAACGATCGTCCCGGCGTGATGCTGGCCGGTGCCGTGCGTGCCTATGCCAACCGCTGGGCGGTGACGCCGGACCAGACGGTTGCGGTCTTCACCAACAACGACGACGGCCACCGTACCGCGGCGGACCTGATCGCCAAGGGTGTGAAGGTGACGGCGGTGATCGACACCCGCGCGGCCGCGCCCAAGGTCGAGGGGGCTGAGCTGTTTGCCGGTGCCCAGGTGGTCGACACCAAGGGCCGGCTGGGGCTGGAATGGGCGAGGGTGCGCCTTGCCAGCGGCACCACCCGAGACGTGCCCTGCGGTGCGCTGGCGGTCTCCGGCGGCTGGAACCCGAACGTGCATCTGACCTGCCATCAGCGCGGCCGTCCGGCATGGCGCGAGGATATTGCGGCCTTTGTCCCTGCTGGGGATCTGCCGCAGCACATGTCGGTTGCCGGTGCCGCCAATGGCGATTTCTCCACCGCTGCCGCATTGCGGGCCGGTGCCGAGGGAGCCGTGGCCGCGCTGTCGGAATTGGGGATTGAGGCGAAGATCTCTGATCTGCCGGAGGCCGAGGACGCGCCCATCAACGTGACCCCCTTCTGGTATGTGAAGGAAGGCAAGGGCCGCGCCTGGCTGGACCAGCAGAACGACGTCACCGTCAAGGACGTGAAACTGGCGCATCAGGAAAACTTCCGCTCTGTCGAGCACCTGAAGCGCTACACCACCCTTGGCATGGCGACGGATCAGGGCAAGACCTCCAACATGGGCGGCCTGGCGATCATGGCCGAACTGGCAGGCAAGCAGATCCCCGAGGTCGGCACCACCATGTTCCGCCCGCCTTATACGCCGGTCTCCTTTGGCGTGATGGCAGGCCGCTCGGTGGGCGAGGACTTCCGCCCCACCCGCAAGACCCCCAGCCACAAGTGGGCTGAGGAGCAGGGCGCGGTGTTTGTCGAGGTCGGCCAGTGGCTGCGGGCGCAGTGGTTCCCCAGGGCGGGCGAAACCCATTGGCGCCAGTCGGTGGACCGCGAGGTGCTGCAGACCCGCAATTCAGTCGGTATCTGCGATGTGACCACGCTGGGCAAGATCGACGTGCAGGGCAAGGATGCCGCCGAGTTCCTGAACAAGATGTATGCCAATGCCTTTGCCAAGCTGCCGGTGGGCAAGGTCCGCTACGGGCTGATGCTGCGCGAGGATGGCATTGCCTATGACGACGGCACCGCGGCGCGCTTTGCCGAGGATCATTTCGTGGTGACCACCACCACCGCCAACGCAGTTCTGGTCTACCGCAACATGGAATTTGCGCGCCAGTGCCTGTTCCCTGACATGGATGTGCAGCTGATCTCGACCACCGAGGCCTGGGCACAGTTCGCGGTGGCGGGTCCGAATGCCCGCAAGCTGCTGCAGAAGGTCGTGGATCCTGAATTCGACATCTCGAACGAGGCGTTCCCCTTTATGGGCTGCGGTGAGATCACCGTGGCGGGCGGCTGCCGGGCGCGGCTGTTCCGGATCTCCTTCTCGGGCGAGCTGGCCTATGAGATCGCGGTGCCGACACGTTACGGGGATGCGATGATCCGCAAGCTGATGGAAGCGGGCGAGGAGTTCGGCGCTGTTCCTTACGGCACCGAGGCGCTGGGCGTCATGCGGATCGAGAAGGGCCATGCGGCAGGCAATGAGCTGAACGGCACCACCTCGGCGCTGAACCTTGGCATGGGCGGTATGGTCAGCAAGAAGAAGGACTGTATCGGCAACACCCTGAGCGAACGCGAAGGCATGAACCGGGAGGATGCGCTGAAGCTGGTGGGCTTCAAGCCGGTGAATGCCGCTGATCCGGTGCAGGCCGGGGCGCATCTGATGAACGCCTCGGGCGAGGTCAGCGCGGCCACCGATCAGGGCTACATCACCTCAGCGGCCTATTCGCCGGTGCTGGGCTGTTCGATCGGGATCGGTTTCCTGAAGCGCGGCGACAGCCGCAAGGGTGAGGTGATCCGCGCGGTCAACCCGCTCGAAGGCCGCGAAATCCAGGTCGAAGTTGTCAGCGCGCATTTTGTGGATCCGGAAGGGGAGCGTCTCCGTGGGTAAGTTTGATAATCATGGGCTCAAAGCCATTTCGCCGCTGGGCGGGCATGAGCCGCGGGCGGACACCTTTACCGGGCTGCTGATCCGCGAGGTGACGGACCGGGCGCTGGCCTCCTTGGCGGCGCGGCAGGGGCAGGCGGAGGCGGTGAAATCTACGGCTGCGTCTTACCTGGGCGGTTCCCTGCCGGAACCTGCCAGTTGGAATGCAAACGGTGTTTTCGCCGCTTGGTGGATGGGGCCGGACCTGTGGATGGTTTCTGCCCCGCATGACAGCCACGAGCTGATGGCGGCGGATCTGAAGCAAGCTGTAGGCGACGCGGGTTCCGTGGTGGAGCAGACCGACGGCTGGTGCCGCTTCGACATGGAGGGCCCGCGTTGTTTTGACGTGCTGGAGCGGTTGTGCAACGCCAATGTCCGTTCAGGCAAGGCAGGTGATGCGACCCGAACCTCGATGGAGCATCTGGGCGTGTTCCTGCTGTGCCAGACGCCCGGGCAGGGTTATTCGATCGTCGGCCCGAGGTCCTCGGCAGCATCGCTGCATCACGCGCTGGTGGCGGCTGCGAAGTCTGTGATCTGAAAAAGAAAAAGGCCGGTGGTTCCAAAGAAATCCACCGGCCTTTTTGTGTCTGGTCTTTCCTGCCTGGGAGGGTCAGGCCGAAGGGATCGGCCGGTTGTCCTGAACCCTAAACAGGTTCACCTTGCGGCGTTCCTCCTGCGGGGTGACGCCGAAGCTTTCGCGGTAGTGCTGCGACAGGGTGGAGGAGGTGGCGTAGCCCACCGCATTGGCGATCGAAGTGATCGAGTCGCGCGAATACATCACCAGCTGGCGGGCCGCATTCATCCGCAGGGTGCGGTAATAGATCGCCGGGCTCTGGCCGGTGGCGGCCTTGAAGCTGCGTTCCAGCTGGCGCGGCGAAACGCCGATTTCGCTGGCGGCATCGCGGATCGACACCGGGTGCTCCAGGTTGTCGGCAAACAGCTCGACTGCCTTGGCAACCGGCGGCGGCAGGCTGTCGGCGGTGCTGTCGGTCTTGAAGGCGGGGATTTTCTGGCGCACGCCCTCGGCCCGGACCATCGGGTGCTGGAACCAGCAGGCGACCTCTGTCATCACGGCGTCGCCCATGGCGCGCTCGATCAGTTTCAGCGACAGGTCGAACATCGCCGCGGCGCCGCTGGCGGTGAACCGGCGGCGGTCCAGCACGATCACGTCGTCGACGGTGGCGAGGGACGGGAATTCGGCGGTGAAGGCCGCCTTGTAGCACCAGTGCACTGAGCAACTGTGACCGTCGAGCAGGCCGGAGCGGGCCAGCGGGAACACCCCGCCGGAAACCGCGCCCATGGTGGTTCCGTGCCGGGCCAGGTGGCGCAGCTTGCCGTTGGAGGCCTTGGGGTCCTCGAATTTGCCCTGCGGGCTGGACAGCAGGAACAGGGTGTCGACGCCATCGGCCTCGTCCAGGGCGCAGTCGGGCTGGAACGCCACATTGGCAGAAGCGTTCACGCTGCTGCCATTTTCGGACACCAGTTTCCATCGGAAGGTTTCAGAGCCGGCAATTTCATTTGCCGCACGCAGGGGTTCGATGGCCGAAGTCAGGCAGGCCATTGGAAAGCCGGGAAAAATCAGAAAGCCGAGTGTCATGGTGTTATCGCGCTGCATGAGGTGAATTATAGCTTGCGAAGAGAGATTCGCACAGCGGCGAAGGGGTGCCTGCGCCGTACAGGAAGGGGAAAACGGCGCAGGCGTATCTGCCGGGGACGAGTCCCTAGTTTTGCAGATATGCTTCCAGCGAGTCGTCCAGTGCGTCTTTCCACGGAGTGTGGTGCACGGGGGCCATGGTGCCGGTGATCACTGATTTGTAGGAGTTGTTGCGGAAGGCCATAATGTCCTGTGCCTTGTGGCCCTTCCATTCATAGAAGGCCTGGCAGGCGCCGGCCACGTCGAAGGTCGGGTAGTCGGTTTCCTCGATCAGTTCCAGCACATAGTCGCCCTGGTATTTGATCGCGTATTTGACGTCCGGCGAGGCTTCCTCGCGCGCTTCGCGCTCCTTGACGTCGGCCAGAAGGGCTGCCTTGTCCGAAGGGATCTCGATCTTGCCCATGATCGCGTCGCGGACCCACCAGGCCTGGGCGTCGAACATGTTGAAGGTGAACCACTGATCCTGCATGCCCAGATAGAACATCTTGGGGTTATGGGCATAGACCACGCCCTTGTAGAGGTCGGCGGTGGCCAGGCGATTGGCGGTCTTCAGGCGCAGGTCGTCCGGCAGGAAGCTGAAGAAGTGCTTGTAGCCGGTGCAGAGGATGATCGCGTCAACCTCCTTCCGGGTGCCGTCCACGAAGGTAGCGGTGTTGCCCTCGACGCTTTCCAGCGCAGGTTTTTCTTCCCAATTGTCCGGCCATTTGAAGCCCATCGGCGCCGAGCGGTAGGAGGTGGTGATCGACTTGGCGCCGTACTTCCAGCATTGGGAGCCGATGTCTTCGGCGGAGTAGGATGAACCGAGCAGCAGGATATCCTTGCCGGCGAATTCACGGGCATCGCGGAAGTCATGGGCATGCAGAACACGGCCGTTGAAGGTGTCGAAACCGGGGTAGAACGGCACATTCGGGGTCGAGAAGTGGCCCGAGGCGCAGATCACATGGTCGAAGTCTTCCTTGTAGGTGCTGTCCTTGGCGTGGTCATGCACGGTGACGGTGAAGTTGCCCTTGTCCTTGTTGTATTCGACCCAGCGGATCGGGGAATTAAAGCGGATCCACTTGCGCACGTCCGCCTTTTTCACCCGGCCCTCGATATAGTCGAACAGCACCGCGCGCGGCGGGTAGGAGGCGATCTGCTTGCCGAAATGCTCCTCGAACGAATAGTCGGCAAACTCCAGGCCCTCCTTGGGTCCGTTGGACCACAGATAGCGGTACATCGAGCAGTGCACCGGTTCGCCGTTTTCGTCCAGGCCGGTACGCCAAGTGTAGTTCCAGAGGCCGCCCCAGTCGTCCTGCTTTTCAAAGCAGACAATCTCCGGGATCTCCTCGCCCTTGTTGGCCGCCGACTGGAAGGCGCGCAGCTGGGCGAGGCCGGAGGGGCCGGCGCCGATAATGGCAATACGTTTCTTGGTCATCTGGTTCTCCCGTTGGTTCGGACCAATATTCTAATTTGGATCATTTGGTCTGGTCCAATTAGGTCCAAACTTGCACCAATAAGTCAACATTTTTTCACATGCGGAATGTTTTTGGGCGCAATTGGACTGGAAACACGTTGTTTTACTGGTAGGATTTCAATCATGAAGACGACCAGTTTTGTGCACCAGTTGACCGCCCGCGCGGCGCTGCCGCGGCTGTCCGTGGGGATGGCAGAATCAGTGAATATCGGATTCCTCGGCCCGCTTTCGGGCCCGGTGGAGAGCTGGGGACTGCCCGGATTGAACGGCTGCCGGATCTGGGAAGACGGGCTGAACAAGGCTGGCGGGGTGTTGATCGGAGGCCGCCGTTATCCGATCCGGATCCACTCTTACGATTGCGGCTACGATCCCGAACGCGCGCTGGAGGGTGCGGTTGAACTGGTTCAGCAGCACAACGTCAAGCTGATGCTGATGCTGGGCGGCGATACCTTCGCGCCGGTGCGCGACTTCCTGATGCGCAACAAGGTGCTGACCTCCACCCTGCTGCCCAGCGATCTGTCACCCGACACGCCCTATCTGATTGCGCCGAGCGAGGCGCATCCGATCCAGAACGTGACTGGTGTGGCCTGGCTGGCGGAAAACCGGCCGGAGCTTAAGACGGTTGCGCTGTGCAGCCAGTCAGACCTTTTGGGGCTGCCGGCGCAGGCGGTCTACCGGGCCGCGTTCAAGGCCGAGGGCAAGCATATCCTGCGCGAGGTGCAATATGATCCGGGCGCCAGCGATCCGGCGCCGGTGGTGGATCCGATGCTGGAAAGCGGGGCCGATATCCTGTGCTGGTGTTCATCCTACGCGCCGATGGTGCATGCGATGACAGAGTATGCCCATACCAAGGGCTTCAAGGGGCAGATCATCAGTTGCACCATGGACGGCTATGACCGGCTGGTGGAGCGGACGTCGCCGGAATTCATGGAAGGTGTGGTGTTCCAGTTCCCGGATTTCGACGATCCGATGCTGCGGGAGAAGGCGTTTTTCTTTAACCGGCCGCATGTGTTCTTCGAGGAGTACAACCGGCGTTTTCCCGGCAGCTGGTCTGCGGTGAGCTGGGAATATGTGGCGATCCTGGATATCTGGCACAGCGCGGTGGAGAAGGCGGGATCAGTTGCTCCGCCATCAGTGCTGGCAGCGATGAAACAGCTGGGCCATGTCACCCATGCTTTTGGTCACGCGGAATGGTGGGGCGAGGAAATATTCGGTATTTCCAACGCCTTGGTGGGGGATTGGCCGGTGGTGACGATCCAGGACGGCAAGGCGCGGATTGCGGATTTCAAGTCGATCCCCGCCTGGCTGGCGCAGCATTCCGGATTGCTGAAGGCGGAGATGGAGACGCTGGGGCAGCTGTGGCATCAGCGTCTGGAAAGCGATGCGCCGGGCAGTGAGGTCAGCTCGCGCGCGGTGGAGGGCTGAGCGGGTTCAGACCTCCTGCAGCAGCAGCTTCTGCTCGTCGATCAGGTGCAGCTTGATGAACTCGACCGCCGATTCCACATCGCGCGAGGCGATGGCATTGAACAGCGTGTTGTATCGCTTCTGGTAGTCCTGAATCCGCTGCGGCGTCAGGTGGCGGCGGCGCAGCGCAGTGCGGTAGGACAGGCGGCAGGCCTCGATCGTCAGTTCATAGCAGGAGTGCAGCAGCGGGTTGCCGGTGCCCTCGGCGATCTTGCGGTAGAGATCCTCTTCCGCATCGATGAATTCACCTGGGTCGGTGCGAACGGCCTCTACCCGGGACAGGATCTGATCCAGCTCCTCGATCTGGCGCGGTGTCATGTTGATCACAGCCAGGCGCACCATCTCCGGTTCCAGAATGCCGCGCACCACAAGGTGGTCGAGCGGCGAGACTTCGTTCGCCAGCGAGCTGTAGGAAGCAGCTGCGGGCTTGGGGTCGGAGCGGAATTTCACAAAGCTGCCGGAGCCGGCGCGGCGGTGGATCACGTTCTGGCTGGCCAGAACATCCAGCGCCTCCCGCACGGTGTTGCGGGCCACGCCCAGCTCGGAGGCCAGCGTGCGTTCCGAGGGCAGCCGCGTATCCACCGGGTAAGTCCCGGATTTGATCCGGGCAAACAGCGTGTCGATCACCACCTGCACGGTGGCGCCGACGGAGTGGGTGGTCAGGATCTGCGAGGTGGTGTCTTCCGCTGAGCTCATGATGTGTCTTTGTTCCGGGCTGTATGAGCGGGAAACCCTGCTCCTGAGTGCTGTTCGCTTGCTGCGCATGCCGTTGCGGGCGGCGGTGCGGCAGGTGTTTTTCACAGCGGTGGCTGGGGTTCAGATTAGCGGTTCCGGTGCGGGTCAGCAAGGATGCTCAAGCGAACTGGTCCTGTGCCGCGGTGTTTTCACGGGCAGGTGAAAACCGCCCTAGACCGCTGTATTTACGCCGTTTTGGGTTCTCATGCCGGTGCCTTGCGTTGGCAGGCTGCAGAATTGGTGCCTTTTTGGTTCCCAGGCGGCAGGTGCTGCGCGGGCTGGGTTTCCGTGGCGATGGCAGTATGTGCCCGCCAGCCCGGATGGCGCAGGATGGCGGCGCGGAAACGGGCCGCGATGCCGGATGCCGCACACCGGCTGGCGGGGCGCAGCGCAGAGGCAACAATTTTCTTTCCTGTGGCGGTAAGGGGTTGGGAAAAATGAGTAATGGCAGTAAAATAATATTCGCATCATTCCTTGCGCTTGGGAAAGTTTTTACATATCGGCTGCTGCGCGCTTGTCAGACGCCATCCATAAGGAAGATAACACAGTGGCTAAACTCAAAGACGATAGTGACGCAGTGGCAAATAACCTTTCCCAAGACCCGCACCGGGTCCGCGATGGTGCAGAAAAAGTTCTGGAAGTGGCGATCGGCCGCGAAGTGCGGTCGTTCCGGCGGCAGCAGGGGATCACGGTGGCGGATCTGGCCAATCTGACCGGGTTGTCGATCGGCATGCTGTCGAAGATCGAGAACGGCAACACCTCGCCGTCGCTGACCACACTACAGCTGCTGGCCCATGCGCTGAGCGTGCCGATCACGTCGTTTTTCCGCCGCTTCGAGGAAAGCCGCGAGGCGGTGCACACCAAGTCCGGCGAAGGCGCGGAAACCGAGCGTGCCGGTACGCGCGCAGGCCATCAGTACCAGCTTCTGGGGCACCTGGGCGCCAATGCGTCCGGTGTGATGGTGGAGCCTTACATGATCACTCTGACGGAGGAGTCGGATGTGTTCCCGACCTTCCAGCATGACGGAGTGGAAATGCTCTATATGCTGGAGGGCGAAGTGGACTACCGCCATGGCGACAAGGTGTTTCCGCTGAAGCCGGGGGACACGCTGTTTTTCGATGCGGATGCGCCGCACGGGCCGGAGGAGCTGGTCAAGCTGCCGGCCCGCTACCTGTCGATCATTTCCTACCCGCAATCGAGCTGACGCGCGGCGGCGGTGCTCCCGCCGGTTCCGTGGCATCAGAAGATGCCCCTCGCCGTTGGGCCAGGCGCCGCGCGATGCGCGGCGCTGTTGCGTTATGCTGCTGCCTTGCCGGTTGCCGCTCGCAGCGCGCAAGGCGCGCTGCCCGGTCCAACGCCGCACCGGGTGCAGGCGCAGCCTGCGGCTGGATGCGGGGGCGGGAGTGCGCCGTTTCCGAACCGCAGGCAAAAAAGAAACTGCCGGAGCCAGAGGCAGCGGCAGTCAGTGAAGCGGGCCCAAGTGACAGGGGTAGGGACGGCCCGCAAGTCCGCTCGGGATCAGTCGTCGTCGGGCCAGATGCCGTCTGAGGTCGGGGTGCCGTCGTCAAACTGCGACAGCCATTCCACCATCAGCGGGCGGTTGTCGATGAAGCCCTTGTAGGTCGCCAGCTCCTCCGGCAGGTCGCGGATCACCCGGTGGAGGCGGCGCGCCCATTTAGGCACTGTTACCAGATCGTTGAAGCTGATCAGGTAGCAGCGGATCGGGAACACCAGCGCGTTGGAGCGCGGCAGGCGGAAGAAGGTCTGCAGTTCGACCCGCAGGTGCTGTTTCTCGCCGATGTTCTCCATCGCCAGCCCCTGCTTCATCACGCCCCATTTGTGGTAGTTCTCGGGGCTGGTGTCGAGCAGCGGATTGACCGTCATGGTCCAGTTCAGGCGGCGGGCTGGCTGGCCCTGCTGGATGTTCAGAAGGAACTTCAGCGCGCGCACGAAGATGCCCATCTCATGCGCCTTCGGCACCGGCGCGTGCCATTCGAAGAAGTTCATGCCGATGTCGAAGTCCAGCGACCAGTCGGCCTGGGTGGTGACCATGCCGGCGTCCATCCACAGGTTGTCGTCGCGCTGGTCGAGCACCGCAAAGTCGCCCTGGGTCTGGCGGGTGATGTATTCCATCGGCCCGTAGGGCAGTGTGCTTTCATCAAGGAAGGTGAAGGTGTCGTCGATGCCCAGCGGCTTGTTGATCCAGCGCCAGCGGTTGCCGTCCTTGTGCAGTTCGAACAGGTCCGGGTATTCGGCTGCCTTGGCCTCCATGATCAGTTCGACCAGGTCCCAGCCCGCCAGCGTCATATGCGGCAGCGACTGGCAGCGCAGCGGGTCATTGGCCAGCACCCGGGCGCGGTCCTTCATCTCAGAGACGTAGTGCTCGTCCACGTCAAAGGTGCGTTCGAACACCGAGCCGGGGCGGTAGGATTTATGCGGCTCCATGTTGACTGAGTACATGTAGCTGTCTTCGTGGAACGGGAAGGGGAAGCGTTTGATTGCCCAGTCCGAGTTCTTGAAGGTGAAGTCGCCGTAGAAGGTTTCGTCGTTGAATTGAATGGTCATCTCTCTCTTCCTCAGCGGTCCAGAACCAGTGTCTTGCCTTCAAAGCGCGACACGCAGGGCATGATGTGTTTGCCGCCGGCCTTTTGCTCGTCGGTCAGCCAGTGGTCGTAGTGCAGGAACTTGCCGTCGTAGCCGATGACATTGGTTTCGCACTGGCCGCAGGCGCCGCCGCGGCAGAGGTAGGGAGCGTCGATGCCGGCCGCTTCCAGCGCTTCCAGCAGCGATTGATGCTCGCCGACCTGGACGACCTTGTTGGAGACCGCGCATTTGACCTCGAAGGGCTTGCCGGAGGCGGGTGCCAGGAATTCCTCGGAATGCACTGCCTCGCGCGGCCAGCCCATGTCTTCGGCAGTGGAATGCACCCAGTTGATCATGCCCTTGGGGCCGCAGACATAGATATGGGTGCCCAGCGGCTGGTTGGCGAGCAGAGTCTTGAGGTCGATCGCTTCTTTCTGGTCGTCGTGATAGATGTGCACCTTGCCCGGGTAGCGCTCAGCCAGTTCCTTGGCGTAGGTGCCGAGCGAGGCGGTGCGGACCGAATAATGCAGCTCGAAGTTGCCGCCCATCATCGACAGCTGGTGCATCTGGGCCATGAAGGGGGTGATACCGATGCCGCCGGCCAGCATCAGGTGTTTCTTCGCGCGCAGGTCCAGCGAGAACAGGTTCACCGGGTTGGAGATCACCATCTCCATGCCCTCTTTGACCTTGCTGTGCATGAACTTGGAGCCGCCGCGGCCCTGATCGTCGCGCCGCACTGAGATCGTATAGGCGCCGCGGTCGGCCGGGTTTGACATCAGCGAGTAAGCATTGAGCCGGGTGATATCGCCGTCCTGCATTTCCACGACGGTATGGGCGCCGCCCGAGAAGGTGGGCAGGTCGCCGCCGCCGGTGCGGACGAACTTGAAACGGGTGACCAGGTCGTTGATCGGTTTGACCTCGGCCACGGTGACATTCAGTTTTGCGGTGCCAGCACTCATTTGAACAGCTCCACTTTCTCGGGGATGTTGCCCGGATCCTCGGCGTCCACCCGCACGCCCTGGAAGGCCGCGAGGCGGCGCGAGTAGTGATCGCGCACGAACAGGCTCAGGCCGCAGTGGCTGCACTCAAACGGGTCGGTGGTGACGTCTTCGGTGATTCCCTTGCAGTGCACGCATTGCATGCGCCGCGCGGTGGAGCCGCGGTGTTCGGTCTGGATCGCGGTGTGCGGGATGCCGGCGGCTGTGGCCTCGGCCATGGCCTGGCCCATCAGGCTTTCAGTGCCCGAGAGGTACACCTGTGTGCCCATGTGGCAGTCCTGCAAGGCGCGGCGGATGCGGCCCTGGGCGGCCTCATAGGAGGGGCCCGCGTAGTACTGGCTCGCACCCAGTTCCTCCAGCTGGCCGCTGAATTTGGTGCCGGTCTTCTTGGGGATGTAGATGATATGGGCCTTGGCCCAAAAGCCCGTGTCCACGGATTTAGCCAGATCAAGGATTGCCTCGGCGCCTTCGGCGTCGGCAATCATCAGATGGCCGCTGCCGGAGCGGGCCTCAAGCTCGCCGTAAACCGGGCGGCTGGTGATGGAGGGGGGGAATTCGGTCTTAGACATGTGGGTCGCTTTTCCTGCAGTCCGGGTGAACGAAAGCGGGCGCCCCCGAACGGGGACGCCCGGGATCCGGATCAGCCCTTTGCGGTGCGGATCGATTTGTCCTTGTCGTAGAAGGGCATCTCTTCGGCGGTGGCGGCAATCTCTGTGCCGTCGCCGTTGCGGACGGTCAGCTTGGTGCCCGGCTTGGCGCAGGCGACCGGCATCCGGGCGATGCCCACGTTGTGGTTGTTCACCTCGGAGTACATGCCGTAGGTGACCACGCCGACCTTTTCACCGTTCTGCAAGAGGTCCGCACCTTCGTCCGCGGGGGTCTTGCCCTCCAGCATGACGCCGTAGATCTTGAAGCGTTCCTTGCCTTCGGCAGCATAGTGGTTCTCGGCACCGATGAAGCCGGTCTTGCCGGGGGAAACGGTGAATTCGAGGCCCAGTTCCCACAGCGTGTCGCCGCAGGGCTCATCGTCGAACGGGTAGGTCTCGGAGTTGTCGCCCGGATAGAACAGCAGGTAGCTTTCGGTGCGCAGCAGGTCGAGGGTGGAGAATTGCACCGGTACGATGCCCAGGCCCGCGCCCTTGTCCAGGATGCTGTCCCAGAGGTGCACCGCGTCTTTGGCCTGGCAGAAGATCTCATAGCCGCGCTCACCGGTGTAACCGGTGCGCGAGATCATCACCGGGCAGCCGAACAGTTTGGTCTGGATGATGCCGAAATAGGCCAGATCGCGGATGCCGGGCACATATTCGGCCAGGAAGTCCACGGCGACAGGGCCCTGCAGCGACATGTCGTGCAGGTTGTCGTCGAACACAACTGAACAATTCTTGCCGGCCGCAACGCTGCTGAGCTGTTCCATTCCGGTGCCGGTGCCGTGGACCACCATCCAGCTGTTCACCGACAGGCGGTAGATGATGCAGTCATCCACGAACTTGCCCTGTTCATTCAGGATCGAGGCATAGGTGGAGCGGCCCGGCATGATCTTTTCGACGTTGCGGGTGGTGACCCGGTCGATGACCTGGGCAGCGTGCTCGCCCACGACGTGGACTTTCTTGAGGCCGGACACGTCCATGAGGCCCGCCTTGGTGCGGACCGCCTCATAGTCGGCCTTGGCGCGCTCGGGGGTGTGGTCATAGAACCAGGCGGTTCCCATGCCATTCCAATCTTCCAGCTCGCCGCCGATTTCCTTGTGGCGCTGGGCCAGTGCTGAAGTCCGCCAGATGATGGCCATTGTTTGCGTCTCCCTATTGGTGCGGACCAAAACTCTTGATTTGGTTCCTTTGGTCCGGTCCAGTTAGCCAAGGGAGGAGGGTTCATGTCAACGATTATTCCTAACAGGAAAAAGATTTCTCTTAAAAGGCGGTTTTTGAACGTGTTTGCGGCATGAATTGGCCTGAAACGGTCTTTTTGGTCTTCGGCTTTGGGTTGCGGCGGGCCTTTGGCGGCCCGCTGAGAGTGAGAATCGCTGTGCGGCTGCGCCGGAGATTCGCGTGATTCCGTCGCAAATTGGCGATGCGCCCTTGGATTGGATGGCCCTGCCTTCCGCAGTGTCCTGCCGGAAACTGTTGCGCCGCGGCAGATGTTTAGCCCTTGAAAGTCCAAGGCTTAGGGGTCGCATCGGGAGTGGCAAGTGCCGTTTCTGGGTTGCGATGATTTCCCCAAAGGTAACAATTTTTCACATGATTATTGACAGCTCGCCCCCCTGAGACCCAATAATATAGGAAAATAATTTTCCCAAGAGGCAAAAAGCCCGGGATACTGCCAACAGGAGGGCAAAACATTGGATGGAAATCTGAACGCGTTAACGACGGTGTTCACCGAGTTCTATTACTGGGTGACCGTCGTCTTCATGTTCCTCATTCACGTGGGGTTCTGCATGTATGAGGTCGGCGCCAGCCGCCACCGCAACCACATGCACACACTGATGAAGAACATCATGATCATTCCGCTGGTCACGGTGACTTTCTTCTTCTTCGGCTGGTGGATCTACTGGTCCTTCCCGAACTTCCCGTTCTTCGGCGGGCTGAACCACGACGCAGGGGCGGCGAACCTGCCGTGGTCGGAAAACATGGGCACCAACCTGTCGGACCGGATCACCGGTGTGTTCTGGGCGGCGTTCCTGCTGTTTTCCTGGACCGCGGCCTCGATCGTGTCCGGTGCAGTCATTGAGCGGATCCGCTCTTCCGCTCTGTGGGTGCATGCGGTCATGATCGGCTCGGTGTTCTGGATCATCGACGCGGCCTGGGGCTGGCACGCCGAGGGCTGGATGGTCAAATACCTGGGCTATCACGATGCTTACGCGTCCGGCGTGATCCACGCGATTGCCGGCGGGTATGCGCTGGGCGTGATCATGGTGCTGGGCCCGCGTCTGGGCAAGTTTGCCGCCGATGGCACTCCGCGGGACATCCCGCCGCATAACCCCTGGATGCTGACCATCGGGATCTTCCTGATCTATTCTGGTTTCTGGGGTTTCTACGCAGCCTGCAACATCCCAGCGATTTCGCCCGAAGGCATCGGCGGTCTGCTGACCGGCGAGACCTGGACGGCCACCAATATCTACCTGGCGCCGACCTCGCTGTCCGCAATCACCTTCAACTTCCTGATGTCGCTGTCCGGCGGCCTGATGGCAGCCTATGTGGTGTCCAAGGGCGATGCGTTCTGGACTTTCTCCGGCGGTCTGGCGGGCATCATCACCGCCTCTGCGGGCAACGACCTGTACCACCCGATCCAGGCGATGCTGGTCGGCGCGGTTGGTGTCGTGATCGTCTACAAGCTGCACTACTGGGTCGAGCGCACCTTCAAGATCGACGATGCGGTTGGTGCGGTTGCGGTGCACGGCTACTCCGGCATCGTGGGCCTGATCATCGCGGGCTTCCTGCTGTGGGGCGCTCCGAGCTCGCCGTATGAGGGCTATGCCGCCGTCAACCCGGTCGGCCAGACCATCGGCGCGGTGATCATGTTCTTCGTGCTCGGTTTCCTGCCGGCCTTTGTGATCTCCAAGATGCAGGCCGCGGCCGGCGTGCTGCGGATCCCGGTGGAGGTTGAGCTGCAAGGTCTCGATTACGCCGAACACCATGCCTACGAAGATGCCAAGGCCGAAATCATCGCTGCCGACAAGGCTGCGCTGAACGGCGGCGGTGTTCCAGCTGAATAAGGAGAATTGAAATGTCTACGATCGGATACGACAGCTGGGCCGTGGACCTGGCGGAGGTTGGGGCGGTCTACCCGTTCCAGGGATCAGAAGGCCTGATGGTTGTCCTCGGGGTGATCTTCTGGATCGGCTGGCACAGGATCCAGTTTGTCCGCGAGGGTGCCCATCTGGAGAAGGCTAAGGAGATGGGTGACAAGGAGAAAATAAGCGCTCTGCTTGAAAAATACTGATGTGGATACCTGCAGGGGCGCGCCGGACTGGTGCGCCCCTGTTTCCTTCTGAGGAAAATAAGTTTCTTAAGAGTTGAACGAGTGAGCGCAAACTGCTAGCGTTGATTCGAGATGAAAAGCAGGAGGCACACCCATGTGCGGGATTGTCGGTCTTTTTCTGAAAGACAAATCACTAGAGCCAAAACTGGGCGATATGCTCACCGATATGCTCATCACTATGACGGACCGCGGTCCCGACAGTGCGGGCATTGCAATCTACGGATCCGAGGCGGGCGGGCGCACCAAGCTGACCGTTCAGTCGGACGCGCCTGAAGAGGCCTTTGACGGGCTGGACGGGGCCCTGGCCGAGGCGCTGAGCACCGATGTGTCGATCCGGGTGATCGATACCCACGCGGTGCTGGATGTGCCCGCGGGCAAGGGCGAGGAGGCCCGCGCTGCGCTGGCTGAGCTGCGCCCAGGCATGCGTGTCATGAGCGCGGGCGACACCATCGAGATCTACAAGGAAGTGGGTCTGCCCGAGAAAGTTGCCGAGCGTTTCAACGTGCGCGGCATGAGCGGCACCCATGGCATCGGCCACACCCGCATGGCCACCGAATCCGCCGTGACCACCGAGGGCGCGCACCCGTTCTCCACCGGCTCGGACCAATGCCTGGTGCACAACGGCTCGCTGTCGAACCACAACTCCCTGCGCCGCAAGCTGCAGCGTGACGGTGTGCGGATCGAAAGCCAGAACGACACCGAAGTGGGCGCGGCCTATCTGACCTGGAAGATGCAGCACGGCGCCACCCTTGGCGAAGCGCTGGAGGGCACGCTGGAGGACCTGGACGGTTTCTTCAACTTCGTCGTCGGCACCAAGGACGGCTTCGGCGTGGTCCGCGACCCGATCGCCTGCAAGCCGGCCGTGATGGCAGAGACCGACCAGTATGTGGCCTTCGGGTCCGAATACCGCGCGCTGGTGAACCTGCCGGGCATCGAAGACGCCCGCGTCTGGGAACCCGAACCCGCAACCGTTTACTTCTGGAACCACTAAGATGCAGACATATGATCTTGAAGCAAATGGCCTGCGCGGTCTGAACTCCACCCTGCAGGAACTGAACGGCAGCTCCAACAAGACTGCCTGGGAAATCGTCAACCCCAAGGGCAGCCATGCGATTGCCGTTGGCCTGAACTCGCCTGTCGACGTGACCGTCAAGGGGTCCACCGGTTACTATTGCGCCGGCATGAACCAGCAGGCGACGGTCCGGGTCGAGGGCTCGGTCGGGCCGGGTGTGGCGGAAAACATGATGTCCGGCACCGTGATCGTCGAGGGCGACGCCAGCCAGTACGCCGGGGCCACCGGCCATGGCGGCCTCCTGGTGATCAAAGGCAATGCCTCGTCGCGCTGCGGCATCTCGATGAAGGGCATCGACATCGTCGTGCACGGCAACATCGGCCACATGTGCGCCTTCATGGGCCAGGCCGGCAACCTGGTGGTGCTGGGCAATGCCGGCGATGCGCTGGGTGACAGCTGCTACGAGGCGCGCTTCTTTGTGCGCGGCTCGGTCAAGAGCCTGGGCGCGGACTGCATCGAGAAGGAAATGCGCCCCGAGCACATCGAGATCCTGAAGGATCTGCTGGCCCGTTCCGGCGCCGACGCCAAGCCGGAAGAGTTTAAGCGCTACGGCTCCGCCCGCAAGCTCTACAACTTCGACGTCGACAACGCGCAAGCGTACTAAGGACAGGGATCAAAAGACATGGATAGCAATAACATCCCCCGTACGGTCCCGATCCAGTCGGCGACTTTCTCCAACCCCATCAACGCTGAAATCCGCCGTGCCTCGGCCACCGGGATCTATGACATCCGCGGCGGCGGCGCCAAGCGGAAGGTGCCGCATTTCGACGACCTGCTGTTCCTTGGCGCCTCGATCTCGCGCTACCCGCTGGAAGGCTACCGTGAGAAATGCGAGACCAAGGTGACGCTGGGCACCCGCTTCGCCAAGAAGCCGATTGAGCTGGATATCCCGATCACCATCGCGGGCATGAGCTTTGGCGCGCTGTCGGGGCCTGCCAAGGAGGCCCTGGGCCGCGGCGCATCCGCTGCGGGCACCTCGACCACCACAGGCGACGGCGGCATGACCCCGGAAGAGCGCGGCCATTCCACCAAGCTGGTCTACCAGTATCTGCCGTCCCGTTACGGCATGAACCCGGATGACCTGCGCAAGGCGGACGCGATTGAGGTCGTGGTCGGCCAGGGCGCCAAACCCGGCGGCGGCGGCATGCTGCTGGGGCAGAAGATCTCTGACCGGGTTGCGGAAATGCGCACTCTGCCGAAAGGCATCGATCAGCGTTCTGCCTGCCGCCACCCGGACTGGACCGGCCCGGACGATCTGGAGATCAAGATCCTGGAGCTGCGCGAGATCACCGACTGGCAGGTGCCGATCTACATCAAGGTCGGCGGCACACGCCCCTATTACGACACTGCACTGGCAGTTAAGGCCGGCGCCGATGTCGTGGTGCTGGACGGCATGCAGGGCGGCACCGCTGCCACCCAGGATGTGTTCATCGAACATGTCGGCCTGCCGACGCTCGCCTGTATCCGCCCCGCCGTGCAGGCGCTGCAGGACCTGGGCGTGCACCGCGAGGTCCAGCTGGTGGTCTCCGGCGGCATCCGCACCGGGGCTGACGTTGCCAAGGCGCTGGCGCTGGGCGCAGATGCGGTCGCGATCGGCACCGCGGCACTGGTTGCATTGGGCGACAACGACCCGAAATGGGAAAGCGAATACCAGAAGCTGGGCACCACCACCGGCGCCTATGACGACTGGCACGAGGGCAAGGACCCGGCCGGCATTACCACTCAGGACGCGGAACTGATGAAGCGCCTGGATCCGGTTGAGGCAGGCCGCCGCCTGCGCAACTACCTCAAGGTGATGACGCTGGAGGCCCAGACCATTGCCCGCGCCTGCGGCCACAACCACCTGCACAACCTCGAGCCTGAGGACCTGTGCGCCCTGACCATGGAGGCCGCTGCCATGGCGCGGGTGCCGCTGGCCGGTACCGACTGGTACCCGGGCAAAGCAGGGTTCTGATGATTGGCGGGGCGCGGCCGGCAACGGTTCGCGCCCCATTTCCGAAATACGTTCAACAGGGAAAGGAAGTAGGACCATGACCACAGATCTGGCTGCTTTCGCAAAAGAAAAAGGCGTCAAATACTTCATGATCTCCTTCACCGACTTGTTCGGCGGGCAGCGCGCCAAACTGGTGCCGGCAGAGGCGATCGCGGACATGCAGGAAGACGGGGCCGGCTTTGCCGGGTTTGCCACCTGGCTTGACCTGACGCCGGCGCACCCGGACATGCTGGCGGTACCGGATCCGTCCTCGGTGATCCAGCTGCCGTGGAAGCCGGAGGTCGCCTGGGTGGCGGCGGACTGCGTGATGGAGGGCGAAGACGTGGCCCAGGCGCCGCGCAACGTGCTGCGCCGCCTGATCAAGGAGGCCGCGGACGAAGGCCTGCACGTGAAGACCGGCATCGAGGCCGAGTTCTTCCTGCTGTCGCCGGACGGGGAGCAGATCTCCGACCCCTTCGATACCGCTGAAAAACCCTGCTACGACCAGCAGGCTGTGATGCGCCGCTATGACGTGGTGCGCGAGATCTGCGACTACATGCTGGAGCTGGGCTGGGGCCCGTACCAGAACGACCATGAAGACGCCAACGGCCAGTTCGAGATGAACTGGGAGTTCGACGACGCGCTGTCGACTGCCGACAAGCACAGCTTCTTCAAGTTCATGACCAAGTCGGTGGCGGAAAAGCACGGCTACCGGGCAACCTTCATGCCGAAACCGGTCGAGGGCCTCACCGGCAACGGCTGCCACGCCCATATCTCGGTCTGGGACGCGCCGGGCAAGGATTCCCGCACCAACGTCTTTGCCGGTGAAAAAGGCACCGGCCAGATTGCCGAGCTGGGCCTGTCGGAGCAGGGCGGCTGGTTCCTGGGCGGCATCATGAAGCACGCCTCGGCGCTGGCGGCGATCACCAACCCGACGGTGAACTCCTACAAGCGCATCAATGCGCCGCGCACCATGTCGGGCGCGACCTGGGCGCCGAACACCGTGACCTGGACCGGCAACAACCGCACCCATATGGTGCGCGTCCCCGGGCCCGGCCGGTTCGAGCTGCGCCTGCCGGACGGGGCGGTGAACCCCTACCTGCTGCAGGCGGTGATCATTGCGGCGGGCCTTTCCGGTGTCCGCTCCAAGGCCGACCCCGGCCCGCGCCACGACATCGACATGTATGCCGAGGGCCACAAGATCACCGATGCGCCGAAGCTGCCGCTGAACATGCTGGACGCGCTGCGCTTCTACGACAAGGACGACGGTTTGAAGGCAATGATGGGCGAGGAGTTCTCTGCCGCCTACCTGAAGATGAAGCAGCAGGAGTGGAACTCCTTCGTCAATCACTTCTCCCGCTGGGAGAAGGACAACACGCTGGACATCTAGGCACTGATTCCCCTGTCCGGCCTTCGGGCCGGACCTCGCACGGCCCGGGTTCTGCCCGGGTCCTTTTTGTTTGCGGCAGCACCTGCCGCATATGCGCCGTTTTCACCCCGGGTGAAAAACCGCCTGTTTCCTATCGGCGGCAGAAATGGGGAAAATGCCCGCTCTTGCACTGAAAACCTGGCAGGAGGGTGTTGACGGTCAGGAAAATAAATTGAGTAATAGGAATATATCTTGCCTCGCACTCAACATGTGCCGCGGGGAGTGAACCGGAACGGATGGCAGCAGGGAGATGGCCATGAGCTACAAGAGTGACATCGAGATTGCGCGTGAGGCGCAGAAGAAGCCGATCCAGGAGATTGGCGCGAAGATCGGGATTTCCAGCGATGACCTGCTGCCCTACGGCCATGACAAGGCGAAGGTGAGCCAGGGGTTCATCGACTCTGTGCAGTCGAAGGAAGACGGCAAGCTGATCCTGGTGACCGCGATCAACCCGACGCCTGCGGGCGAAGGCAAGACCACCACCACCGTGGGTCTGGGCGACNGCCATGAGCTACAAGAGTGACATCGAGATTGCGCGTGAGGCGCAGAAGAAGCCGATCCAGGAGATTGGCGCGAAGATCGGGATTTCCAGCGATGACCTGCTGCCCTACGGCCATGACAAGGCGAAGGTGAGCCAGGGGTTCATCGACTCTGTGCAGTCGAAGGAAGACGGCAAGCTGATCCTGGTGACCGCGATCAACCCGACGCCTGCGGGCGAAGGCAAGACCACCACCACCGTGGGTCTGGGCGACGGGTTGAACCGGATCGGCAAGAACGCGATGATCTGTATCCGCGAAGCCTCGCTGGGCCCGAACTTCGGCATGAAGGGCGGCGCTGCAGGCGGCGGTTACGCGCAAGTGGTGCCGATGGAGGAGATGAACCTCCACTTCACCGGCGACTTCCACGCCATCACCTCGGCCCACTCGCTGCTGTCGGCGATGATCGACAACCACATCTACTGGGGCAACGAGTGCGACATCGACACCCGCCGCGTCGCCTGGCGCCGTGTGGTCGACATGAACGACCGCGCCCTGCGCCAGATCACCGCGTCGCTCGGCGGCGTCTCCAACGGCTTCCCGCGCGAAGCCGGCTTTGACATCACCGTGGCGTCGGAAGTGATGGCGATCCTGTGCCTCGCCAACGACCTCAAGGACCTGGAAAAGCGCCTGGGCGACATCATCGTGGCCTACCGCCGCGACAAGACCCCGGTCTACTGCCGCGACATCAAGGCAGAGGGCGCAATGACCGTGCTGCTGAAAGACGCGATGCAGCCGAACCTGGTGCAGACCCTGGAAAACAACCCGGCCTTCGTGCACGGCGGCCCGTTCGCCAACATCGCGCACGGCTGCAACTCGGTGATCGCCACCAAAACCGCGCTGAAGGTTGCCGACTATGTCGTGACTGAGGCCGGCTTCGGCGCTGACCTGGGTGCCGAGAAGTTCATGAACATCAAGTGCCGCAAGGCAGGCATCGCACCCTCCGCAGTGGTGCTGGTGGCCACCGTGCGCGCGATGAAGATGAACGGCGGCGTTGCCAAGGCAGACCTGGGCGCGGAAAACGTTGCCGCGGTGAACTCCGGCTGCGCCAACCTCGGCCGCCACATCGAGAACGTCAAATCCTTCGGCGTGCCGGTTGTGGTTGCGATCAACCACTTCGTCACCGACACCGATGCCGAAGTTGACGCGGTCAAGGCCTACTGCGCCACCCACGGCGTCGAGGCAGTGCTGTCGCGCCATTGGGAGCTGGGCTCCGAGGGCTCCGCGCCGCTGGCCGAGAAGGTTGTCGAGATCGTCGACGCCGGTTCCGCCAACTTCTCGCCGATCTACCCCGACGACATGCCGCTGTTCGAGAAGATCGAGACCATCGCCAAGCGCATCTACCGCGCCGACGAGGTGCTGGCGGACAACAAGATCCGCAACCAGCTGAAGGAATGGGAAGAAGCGGGCTACGGCAACCTGCCGGTCTGCATGGCGAAGACCCAGTACTCCTTCTCGACCGACCCGAGCTTGCGCGGGGCGCCGGTGGGCCACTCGGTGCCGGTGCGCGAAGTGCGCCTGTCGGCCGGTGCGGGCTTCATCGTTGCGGTCTGCGGCGAGATCATGACCATGCCGGGCCTGCCGCGCACCCCTGCGGCGGAAACCATCCGCCTGAATGCGGACGGCCAGATCGAAGGCTTGTTCTAAGCTGCGATATGCGACATTCAGCGGCCCGGGACACCCCGGGCCGCTGGAGTTTCAAGCGCAATCCGAAGTCTGAGGCACCGCCACCGGTCCGAGGGGACGAAGACGGGAACCGGTTTTCGGAATCAATTGCGCGACCACAAAAAATGGTCAGAACCTCACATGGCCCAAAGCAATGAAAGCCGAGGTTCTGACGCATGAGCACAGAGACACCGCCGCAGGACTGCCAGTCGATGGCAGAGGTGCGGGCCCAGATTGACAGGCTCGATCGTGAGCTGGTGCAGATGCTGGCCGCCCGGGCAGGCTATATCGACCGGGCGATCCAGCTGAAGCAAGCCAACGGCTGGCCCGCGCGGATCCCGGAACGGGTTGAGGAAGTGGTCATGAATGCCCGCGCCGCCGCGCAAAGGGAGGGGCTGGACCCCGATCTGGTCGAGCGCCTGTGGCGGCAGCTGGTGGACTGGTCGATTGCCCGCGAGGCGCGGGTCATTCGTGAGGATTAGGCGGGCCGAATGCCTGCGCAGAAAAGGAAGAGAGCAATGGCAGCAACTCTGATTGACGGCAAGGCCTTTGCGGCCAAGGTGCGCGGCCAGGTGGCGGAGCACGTCGCCCGGCTGAAGGAAGAGCACGGCATCACCCCCGGCCTRGCGGTGGTGCTGGTGGGCGAGGACCCGGCCTCCCAGGTCTATGTGCGCTCCAAGGGCAAGCAGACCGTCGAGGTTGGCATGAACTCCTATGAGCACAAGCTGGAGGCGGACACCTCGGAAGCGGATCTGCTGGCGCTGATCGATCAGCTGAACAACGACGCTTCCGTGCATGGCATCYTGGTGCAGCTGCCGCTGCCGGGGCATCTGGACGAGGATCTGGTGATCAACTCGATCGCGCCGGAGAAGGACGTCGACGGYTTCCACATCTCCAACGTCGGCCTGCTGGGAACGGGGCAGAAATCGATGGTGCCCTGCACGCCCTTGGGCTGCCTGATGATGCTGCGCGACCACCACGGCAGCCTCTCGGGCATGGACGCGGTTGTCATTGGCCGCTCCAACATCGTCGGCAAGCCGATGGCGCAGCTCCTGCTGGGCGACAGCTGCACCGTGACCATCGCGCACAGCCGCACCAAGGATCTGCCGGACGTGGTGCGCCGCGCCGACATCGTGGTTGCTGCTGTTGGCCGCCCGGAAATGGTGCCGGGCGACTGGATCAAGGAAGGCGCCACCGTCATTGATGTCGGCATCAACCGGATCGAGCGCGACGGCAAGAACGTGCTGGTCGGCGACGTCGATTTCGCCTCCGCCGCGGAACGCGCCGGCGCCATCACCCCGGTCCCCGGCGGCGTCGGCCCGATGACCATCGCCTGCCTGCTCGCCAACACCGTCACCGCCGCCTGCCGCGCCAACAACCTGGCAGAGCCCGAGGGCCTCACTGCCTGAAGCGCAGACCGCTGAGGTCCGAACAGATCTGCTCCCGCCGGAACGCCTCCGGCGGGAGTTTTTTTGTTCAAAGATGAAGGTGG